>NZ_JACJRT010000001.1 GCF_014697415.1 Cyanobium sp. FACHB-13342
GCACACCGAACCAGCCCACGTACAGGCGGTTGTTGGTGGAGGTGACCCACTCGCAGAACTGGTTCCACGCAGAAGCGCCTTGGCGCTGCTGAATAGTGGTTGTCATGAGAACGGTTGGAGAGGGGCTCGTCGAACCTGGGCCCGAAGGCTTGGTCGGTGAGCAGTAGGTAGATGCGGGGCGGAATTCCGCTCGCTCATGCAAACGTAACACCCATTCACAGTTGCCGGTGACCGCGGGCCCGCCTTGGGACCACAGCAGGCCTGATGGCACCGATCAGCCCTGCTGATCACGGCCAGGGTCTGGGCAAGGGGCTGCAACAAGCAACGCCTCAAGGGCAGCCACCGCCGTGGCGAGGCCGTTCTCGGCAGCCAGCTGATCGCGCAGCTGCTCTGCCCTGAGGCGGTAGCTGGGGATCTCGGCCATGGTTCGCAGGCACTCCGCCAGGGCTGGGGCCTTGAGCGTGCTGTGGTGATGGGTGCCCGGACTGACCCCGAGCTGCTCCAGAGTTCGGCCCCAGGCCGGCTGGTCGGCGAAGAACGCCACCACCGTGGAGGGAATCCCGCTGCGCAGGGTTGCGGCCGTGGTGCCCGCTCCGCCGTGATGCACGGCGCCCCGCAGGCGGGGAAACAGCCAGTCGTGGGGGCACTCCTCCAGCACATACACCGTGGAGGGAAGGTCGCCAGAGGGCACCACCCGGCCCCAGCCAGGCGAGAGAATCAGACGCTGTCCTGCGAGGCGGGCGGCCTCGACGAGCACCGCGGCCAGCCCCACGGGATCGCGAGGAATCATGCTGCCGAAACCAGCATAAAAAGGAGACGGGCCGGCTTCGAGAAAGCGCTGCAGATCCGGCGGCGGGCTGTAGCTCTCCGCTGGCGACCTGGGGTTGAAGCAATAGCCCGTGACCAGGGCATGGTCGGGCCAATCCGCCGGCCGCTCCAGCACGTGGCGGCTGAACAGATGGAGAATCGGCGGCGTGGTCAACAGGGGCGGGGGATCGCGGCGCGCTGCGGCACCGCTCCAGGGCAACCGCGGCAGACCCAACTGCTGGCTGCGGAAGGCCTGGATGAGCCGGGATTCCTGGCGCCACTTGAGCAGGCGGAAGGCCAGGTAGCTGAGGCGGTTTAAACGGCGCTGCACCCTGCCGGGGGCCGGCTGGCCAGCAGGGAACTTCAGGAAGGGGAAGGCCGCGGTGGCCACCACCGGGATCGGGCTGAGCACGGCAAAACGACAGCCCTCCGCTTCTGCCAGGTGATAGGCCCACAACGCCAGGGGCGGCACCAGCAGCAGATCACAGCCCCGGATGGCCTCGCGGGCCGTGGTAAGCCACTGCAACAGCAGGGCATCGGTCACCAGCCGCACTGGCTTGCCCTGCAGGAGCTCCAATCCGGTGGGGGAGCCCAACAAATCGCGGAAATCACCGGGCAGGGGATCAAACGCAATCGCGGCATTCCTGGCCGCGTCTGCGAAATTGGGGCTGCCGATCAGCTTCACGGTATGGCCCCGGCGCTGGAGCTCCAGCAGCAAGGCCAGGTAGGGCTCCAGATCGCCGCGCGACCCCACACTGATCAGCTGGATCAAAGCCATGGGCGCGGCGTCAAGGTCTTGGTGCCAGGCGCGACCCTAGGGGCCAGCGTCAGCCGCAAGGGGCGGCGTAGGGGCCGAACACCGCGGCGCACGCGGCACCGCAGCGCGCTCCCAGGGCAATGGCGTCCGCAGGGGGCCAACCCGCCGCCAAGCCCGCCGTCACTCCGGCCGCAAAGCTGTCGCCGCAGCCATAGCTGTCCAGCGGCGGTGCGGCCAGGGGAACGGCGGCAAAACGACCACCGGGCTGGCTCCACCCCCCGGCCGCCCCCTCGGTGGCGATCCGCAGCAGGGGTGGGTGACGCAGGGCGCCATCCGGCACCTCTTCAGCTGGATCAAGGGCGCTACCGATCAGGGCATCACAGGTCACGCCGCTGGCCTCGAGCACGGGCAGGCGCAGCCGCGGCGTTGCCGTGAGCACCCGCGCCCGCCGGCAACGGACCAGGGCCTCCGCATCAGCGGCGGTCACAAACACGCCATCGCAACGGGCCAGGTCATCCCAGGGCAAGGGATCCCCGGCGGCCGGCGCCAAGCGCTCGCCGATCACGGTGATCGTGCGCTCGCCAGCGGCATCCACCACGCTCACCCCCCGGCGGGTGGGGGCATCCCGCCACACCACCTGCAGATCGAGACCGAGGGCGCTCAGCCGCTCGGCGGCCTGCTGGCCAATGCGGTCCGAGCCCAGGGCTGTGTAGAGCCGCACGGGGCGGCCGGTGAGACGGGCCAGCTGCACCGCCGCTACGGCGGCCGCACCGGCCGGTTCCTCCCGGAAGGCGCTGGCGTGGCTGATGGTGCCAGCGGCTGGGAGCTGCTCGAGCGCCAGAAAACTCACCCACTCCACATGGCCGACAACGGCCAGCTCCAGGGCGGTGAAGGCCGGGTGGGGATCCAGGGCGGCAGCCATCGCAGCAGTCCAACGGCCCCAGCATGGAACCGGAGCCCAGACGAGACTCAAACCCCCAGCGACGCCACCACCATGCCTGCAGCGGACGCACCAGCCATGCCACCGGGCTGGACCTCGATGCTGCTGCCGGTGCGGGCCGGTCGCTGTCGCCTCTGGGCTGGGCACCAACGCCCTGCCAGCCCAGCGGATGGCCTGCCCCTGGTGGTGTGCCACGGCGGCCCCGGGGTTCCCAGCGACTATTTATTCCCCCTCAGCGCGCGACTGCCACGCCCGGTGCTGTTCTTCGACCAACTGGGCTGTGGGCGCAGTGACCGGCCCAGCCCCGAGGTTGAGGAGTACTCCATCGCCACCTCGGTGCGCGACCTGGTGGAGGTGGTGGAGGCCTTGGTGGCCAAGGGGCTGATCCCGATGCGGCAGGGCCTTCCGGCCTATCACCTCTACGGCCAGTCCTTCGGCGGCATCCTGGCCTTTGAGGCCGTCAGCTCCAACGCTGGCCTGCCGCTGCCCCGCTCGCTCACCCTCTCCAATGTGCCGAGCTCGGTGCCGGTGTTGCTGGAGGAGGTGGCAGCCCTGCTGGCCCAGCTCGATGGCGACGCCGCCCGCTTTGAGGCAGCCCACGGCTGCAGGGCGACGCCACGCCCCCCGGAGCTGGTGGCGGCCTACGCCCCAGGGCACCCCGGCAGCCATTGGCGCGGTGTGGACGTGATTGCGGATTGGTGCGCCACGGAAGCGAACCTGGACTCCCTCACCCTGCCGGTGTTGCGGCTGGCGGCCGAACACGACTTCGTCACCCCCCGCGCGATGGAGGGTTGGCAGCAGCTGGCCCAGCAACGGCTGGAGGTGATCCCCGGGGCGGCTCACCATGCCCTGCTGGAGAGGCCCGAGCTGTACGGGGCCTGCCTGGAGCGCTTCCTGCAGGAGCACGACAGCACTCAGTGAGGCTCAGGGCTTGGCGGCGGAATCGGCCTGGATCGGGTGACAGATCCCGATCACGCCCAGCACTTGACCGTCCTGACCGAGCCAGGGTGTTTTCAGCGTCTCGACATACACCCGCTTCCCATCGGGGTAAACCAGCCATTCCTTGTTTCGGGTGGCTTTGCCCCCGGCCAGCATGGCTTTGTCATAGGCCTGGAAGGATTTGGCCATCTCTTCCGGGAAGAGATCCAGGTCGGTTTTGCCGATCAGTTGGGCGAGCGGCTTGCCCAGCAGGGCCGCCCAGGCGGTGTTGCCGCCGCGGTACACGCCCTGCGTGTCTTTGAAAAAGATGATGTCTGGGATGGAATTCAGCGCCGTGGTGACGGTGTCAACCGGGCCCATGGGCTGAGCGACGGCGGGCAACCCGGAGGTGGTGCTGGCCAGGGCTGCGGCGGCGACCGCAAGGAGGGTGCGTTTCATGGGATGGATCCTGGCAGTGCTGGGGGCTTCGGCCCCCAATCAAAACCAAGGTTCAGCCATAGGACACGAGCTCCTGGGAATCCAGCGCCACCACATCGGCAATGGCGGGGTAATGGAACAGGCCCCGGCTGTTGAGCACCTCCAGCAGGCTCTGCAGGCAGCCCTGGCCACTGGCCGTGGGCAACACAAACGAACAGATGGTCCTCAGGCTGAGGTGGGCATCGCTGGGGCAGGTGGAGAAGGCCACATGTTCCGCCAGACCCACATCAAAGAGGTCATCGCCAACGAACAGGGTTTGGTCGGGGCCGATGCCGGTATCGCGGAAAATCTGCTCGGCGGCCTTCCGTTTGCAGAGTTCGCCACTGGCCAGGCGCGAACTGTAAAAAGGAATCTTGCGGTGTTCGGCCATGCGCGCATTGACCACCCGATCACCCGAAAGGAACACCACCTGGATCCCGCTGGCCTTGAGTTCCTTGATGGCTGAGAAATCGCGGTCACAGAATTCCTTCCCCATCACGGAGCCATCGATGCCGTAGAGCTTTTTGCCGTTGGTGAGGACCCCATCGATGTCGAGGATCGCAAGACGAATCGGTTGGCTGCCCATGCGTGGTCGGAACGGGGGTGGCAGTTCAGTAGACCAGGCTTTTGGTCTCTGGGCTGCTGATCATGTTGGGGTCACCAACCCTGCCTAGCGTTGGGGCCCGGTCGGGAACGCACGATGGCAGCTTTCATCGACAGCCCTGCTGAGCAGGGAGGCGCCGAACGCCGGGTGCTGGCCCGGCTGGAGCCGGCAGCCGAGCTGTTCGTCCTGGCAGCGCGGGCCGATGGCTTCAGCGCCCGCGCCGAGGTGATCGATTTCAACAGCACGGGCCTGCGCCTGCTGTTCCGTCCGGCCATCGATCTCAACCCGGGCATGACGATCGGCATCTGCCCCGCCAGCGGCGCAGACTCCCCTCCCGGCCCTGGCGATGCCGCCGAGGTGAGGTGGTGCCATCACAAGTATCACTTCACGGTGGCGGGGGTGCGGGCCTGCGGAGCGCCCTTCGCCCTGGATCTGAAACCAGCTCTCCCGGCTCACCAGGGGCGCTGAAGCAGCCATCCGCTCCACCACCCAGAGCCTCAGGCAATCCCGGCGTCCTGGCCGCCCAGACGTTGCCGCAGGGTGTGGATCAGTGCCGGCACGCTTGTGGCCGGTTCGTACCCCACGCTGCCGCCCTGCTCGGCCGGTGTGAGCGGTTCAATGGCGGCAAGCTGCCGCTCGAGCACCTCCAGGCCGGCATCGGAGGGATCGCTCCCCGCCTGCTGCCGCAGGCGAATCCGCTCACGGAGCAGCTCCAGAGGAGCCGTGCAGGCCACGGTCACCACGGGCACGCCCCACTGGCGGGCCAGAGCATGAAAGGGACGGCGGTCGGCCCGTCTGAGGCCCGTGGCGTCGATCAGCACGGGGAAACCACCGGCCGCAGCGGCCGTGGCCAAGGCCGGCAGACGGACCTGGAACAGCTGATCTGACACCTCGCGGCTGTAGGGATCGCCGCTGAGCCGGAACGTCGCCGGCTCCCCCCAGAGGCCAAACAACCGCTTGCGCTCCACATCAGCGCGCAGGCGGATCGCGCCCAGCGCCTCAGCCAGCTGGGCACTCAGCCACGACTTGCCACTGCCGGAAACCCCGTGCATCAGGATCAGCCCAGGCGAGCGGCGATCACTCCAGCTGGCAGCCAGGGACAGGTAGCGATCCCGCTCTTGGCGGTCCCCCTCCTGCTGGCTTTGGCGGGCACGCAGCTCGGCCACCTTGGCGCGAACCAGGGCGCGGTAGACGCTGTACCAGCGCCAGGTGCACAGACCTTCAAAGTCACCGTTGGTCTCCAGCCAGCGGTTGAGCAGCCTGATGGCCAGGGGGCCACAGCCCGCGCCGACCAGATCCATCACCAGAAAGGCGAGCTCACTGATCCCATCAATCCAGCGGAGGGATGGGTTGAACTCCAGGCAATCGAAGACGCGGATCCGGCCGTTCTCCAGCAGCATGTTGCCGAGGTGGAGGTCGCCATGGCCCTCCCGGATCCGGCCCTGCTCGAGGCGTTGACGGAAGGTGGGCTCCAGTTGCTGAAAGGTCTGATCCACCCAACGGCACAGCGCATCCACCGGCTGGGCGATGTCCGGCGCCTCACGCAGAACGGCGAGGTTGTGGTCGAGCGGACTGCGAACAGCGGTGGGGGTGCCGAACGCACCGCCGGCAGGGGCCACGGCCGCCCCACGCTGGAACCCGGAGAGCTCATCGGCCAGGGCATCGATCATCGCTGGCGTCAGGCCGCCGCGCTGCACCACCGCGCTGAGCAGCTGGTCCTGGTCGAACTGACGCATGCGCAGCGCCACATCAATCCCAGGGCCAGCACCGCAGAAGGAGGCCTGCGACGGCGGGCCATGCACGGGCTGGAGATCGAGATACAGCTCGGGGAAGAGGCGCCGGTTCAGGCGCAGCTCCTCCTCGCTGTCCTGCTGGCGTAGGGCCTGGGTGGAGAAATCGAGGAAGCCGAAGTTGACGGGCTTCTTGATCTTGTAGGCGTAGGGGCCGGTGAGAATGACCCAGGCGCTGTGGGTTTGCAGCACCTGAATCATCCCGGTGGGATGGGGGTAGGCCTGCGGCCGCAAGAGGGCCGCGATCATCGGATCGAGGCCGTTCGGCTCCGGGCTGATCGACTGCGGGCTCGTGGTGTCCATGCCTGGCCTCGGCCTACGGGGCTGAGAATCGGATGACACCCCCGCAGAGGCTGATCTTCAGCGGGTGGATTGCTGCACCAATGCGCGGAACAGCTCGTTCAATCACCCAGCACGCGATCAGCCGCCAATCGTTACCCCTCGTGGCCAAGCCTGCCCGCTTCAACGCGCCGGCTTGTTGGGCAAGCCACCATTGCAGTAGTTCGCCGCGATGGCCGTTCGGTCATCACCCTGGATGCTAGGGCTGTTGCGCTGCAACCAAGCCAACCCAGCGTCGTAGCAGGCGTTCCACCGGGTGGCCTGGCCGGCAATGGGTCCCAGGGACCAGGCGATGGACACGGAGCTGGCGGTGGCCAGCAAGGCCAACACCGGGAACAGGTGGGCATTGATCATCTCCCGGACGCTGAGCTTGCGACCGTCGTGATCAGCCATGGGAGAGCCTGAGGAAAGCCTGTTCATTCTGGGCTTGCTTGGCCCGATTGGTCACGCTGGCAGCTGTAGTGCTCCACATTGCCGCGCAACTGGGCGAAATCTGGGTGCTCTGGATCGCGTGCCTGCCACCACCAGCGGCCATCGGAGTAACTGGGCACGCCGGCGTTGTTGGTGCGCGGAAGTTGCAGGTTCCATTGGCGCCACCGCAACACCAGGAACGCACCAGGCACGGTGTCGGCGGTGCTGTTGGGGATGTCCGCCGCATCCACCGCCCCGTTGAAGGCGATGGCTTCCAGCGGGTCGCCCTCACAGAGAAAACGCTGCCCCGCACTGCTGCTGGCGTCAGCGCAGGGTGCCTTCAGCAGCAGCACCAGGCCCAAGGCCACCACAACCAGCGCTCTGAGCACGTTCCCTTCTCCTGGCGCAGGCCGCCACAAGGCACTCTGGCAGTGGGGCGTCTGTCTGATCCCCCTGACAGCGGCCCCCACAACCCGCCGGCCTCGACAACGTTGCAGCGGAGCGCACTGCAGCAACCCTGAGCGCCCCCAGGATTTCCATGACAACCGAACACCCAGGCCCCAGGTCGCTCGCCCAGGACACAGACCTGGTCGCAGGCGAGCAGCCATCGATGCAACCCGAGCAGGACTACCGGCTGTTGCAGGCCACCTACCGCCAATCCGCGGAATACGCCGCCATGGTGCAGCGCTATCCACTGCTGCGCAGCTGGATCACCGCTTGTGAGTCTGCTGAGCTGGTGGGCGATCCAGCGGCGCGTGGTGGCGCCGAGGAAGCGGCCTAGGGCACCTGGGGGAACCCTTTGCCTTGGCTTGGTCGAGGCCTGCCAACGCCCATCACCACCAACCCGAATTAATCCTCAAATAGCGCTCTAGCGAGCCGGGCGAACCCCAATAACTGGGGCAAAAGCTAAGTGGCTATGCCCCAGAAACCTAAAACGGCGGGATCAACCTTATTTCCCAGCGAAAGGCAGGGAGGAGTGATGCAACACAATGCGAATTTGTCCGTCCGGCTCCAAGACGAATGCCCAGGTTTTGTCAACCGTGGTCACCTTACCGCTGGCGTCGGTGAGATCAACATTACCCATCGTGATGGCTAAATTGCCATGCAACTGAATCACCTCATTGCGGATCGCGCATTTCTGCCATGGCTTGATGGCGAAGCCCTTGTCATTGGGATAGCTTGAATTTCCACCGACAAAATAGGCCAGTGCACCTGCCTTAGTAGCCCTGAAGGTCTGTGGATTTTGAGTCAGCGTGGGCTTGAAGGCCACAGCCCCATACTGGTAGCCATAGGCTTGATCAAGAACCTTATTGGCCGTCATCTCAGCGGCCGCAAAACCCCCTTTCTTATAAGCCTGACTGATCGCCAACAAGCCATTACACCAGCCTTGTTGAGTGTTCAATACTTGCTGCTCCGTGATATTTGTATTCATCCGCACTGGCAAGCTATCAGCCATGGCGACGCCTGGGGACGCAACGAGTAAAGGCACGACTAGGGCGCTACAGGCCGTGGCCAGACGATGGTTCATGGAGCCGCGCTGAGTTGAAGAACGGCTGACTGTAGTCAGCTTGGCGGCCGATTGGGTTGACATAACAACTCGCTGTCAACGAAAGAAGGCCTATTACCTCATAAAGCCATGGTCTCCGGTGGCACTTCCCAACCTGCGGAGTTGTCATGTCCAAATGCCATCCATGAACTCTGATGGGCGTCTCATCCCTTAAAGCAACTAGCTGTTGCGCGACACCTCAGCACTGCGGCTCGGTCAGCCGTCTTGGGGCTATGGCCGTGCTGGAGCCCGCCAAGGTGTTGCTGCAGGCCCATCCCAGCCAGCCTGGGGCCGTCGATGGCCAGAACGCCCTGGCCTCGCTAGCTGTGCAGCAGAGCCACCCCGTTCTCCATGACCCACCCGGCACAGACGACCTTCCTGGCCGCCCTGCATGCAGACCGGACCGTGCAACAGGCCCTCACCCAGCCTGGGGTGCTCGATCTTGCCGTGCGGATTGCGCAAGCCGCAGGGTATGAGGTGTGCCGAGGGGATCTGATGGCCCCACCCCCAGGGCAAGCCCTCCAAAGCCTGGAGGAAAGGCCCGCGGCTGAAGGGCAGGAGATCGATTTCGATGGCGACGGCGTGCCCGATGCCGTCATGGAAGGGGGGCGTTGGATTTTGCTCGATTCGGAGGATTGAGGTTCTGTGCTTTCCCTGAGGGGGCCCTATCAGGGCTCCCCACGAGCCAGGCCGGCCGCTCAGGGCTTGGGCACGTTGGGGCAGGGGTTGGGGCCAAACATGCCGCTCAGCTTCTGGGTGCCCATCGCATAGATCTGCTGGGCCTGGGCAGGATTGCCCTGGGCGCCCTGGAGCTTGCCAGCGAACTCCTGGCAGGCCTGGGCCTGCTGGGGATTGGCGGGCTTGGCAGCCGCCGCAGGTGCAGGTGCCGTCACGGGACTGACGGCCGCCGCAGGAGCAGGAGCAGGTGCCGCGGCGACGGGGGCGGGGATGTCGCCGCAGGGGTTTTCACCGAAGGTTTCGACCAGCTTCAGCACGCCCTGCTGGTACACCAGTTGGGCTTGCTGGGGGTTGCTGCTGGCGGCCTGGAGCTTGCCGGCGAAGTCCTGGCAGGCCTTGCGTTCCTGGGCGCGGCGCAGGATCGGGCCGGCCTGGGCCTCGAGCGGGGCCAGGGGGGCGAACCCAGCGGCCAGGAGCAGCAGAACAGGAAGGGTGCGGAGGGTGATCATCGCCAGGGGTGGGCTGCCAGGCCTTGAGGCTGCCACAGTTCGCGGATGCATGCCCATGAGAATTCGCCATGCCAGCCCCAACCGTTCTCGTGACCGGAGCCTCCAGCGGCATTGGGGCGGCGACAGCGCGCCTGTTGCTGGAACGGGGCTGGCGCGTGTTGGCGGCGGCGCGCCGGCTGGAGGCGATGGAGCCGCTGGCTGCCCTAGGCGCCGAGGTGATGGCACTGGATGTCAGTGATGAGCAGTCGCGCCGCCAGCTGGCTGATCAGGTGAGCGCCAAGGTGGGTGCCCTCGACGCCCTGGTCAACAATGCCGGCTACGGGGACGTCGGACCGGTTGAGACGTTGCCCCTGGAGCGAGCCCGGGCGATGTTCGACGTCAACGTGTTTGGGCTGATGGGGCTCACCCAGCAGTTGCTCCCGGCCATGCGGGAGCGGGGTAGCGGTCGCATCGTCAACATCTCCTCGATTGCCGGTCGCTGGGTGTCACCTGGGGCTGGCTGGTACGGGGCCAGCAAGTTTGCGCTGGAAGCCCTCAGCGATGCCTTGCGACTCGAGCTCAAGGCCTTTGGTGTGCGCGTGGTGGTGGTGGAGCCGGGTGTGATCGCCACCGACTTTCCCCACGTGGCTTCCGCCTCGATGGAGCAATCGTTCTCGTGCCGCACCTACAGCACGATGATGCGAGCCGTCTCCAAAAGCTGGGAGTCGGTCTTCCGCAGTGCCTCACCACCGCTGGAGGTGGCACGCACCATCGAACGGGCCCTCACCGCCCCCAATCCCCAGGCCCGCTACCGCAGCGGCCACCAATCGGCTTCCGTGATCGCCAGCCAGCTCCTGCCCACGCGGGTTTGGGACACGCTCGTTCGCATGCAGATGACCTGAGCTTTGACGGCCTGGTCCGGTGAACAGGTCGGGCAGAGCACGCAGCTTGGCGTCAGCGGTGATCAGCGGAATCGCCGTGCAGAAACCGATCGCTACGCGACAGGAGGGCAATCTCCGGGGTGATCGGCAGGGCGTTCCGGGAGGGGCGATTGCTGGATGGTGCTCTCTGAGCCGCAAGGCCTGCTGCGGATCGCCATCGCCGATCTGGAGACTGCACCGGCCTCCAGCGATCCGGCGGCCGCCAGGTCACTGGGCGTCCCAGGGTGCCTGCCTGGCGAACAAATCACAGAGCCCCTCGTTGGTCTGTTCGGGACGGTCCAGCAGATCGATCAGGGCCTGGGCCTGGGAGCCCGAGACCATGAACAGGCGCTGATCAAGGAGCGTTTGCTCGGCAGCGAGACAGGCACTGTCGAGGATGAAGTCGGTGAGCGACTTGTGGGTCGCCTCGGCGGCACGGCGCAGCACGGCTTCCTGTTCCGGCGTGGCGCGCAGGCCGAGCCGGGCTGAGCGCGCAGGAGGCGAAGCACCGATGGCAGCCATGGCCGACCGTCTCCCACTTGAAGTACTGGAAAGTGTTAGTACAAACGACGCACGTGAGGGTGTCCCGTCAGGCTTGGCTGTGGGCATGACGGAGGGCATGGCAGAAGGGCTTATCCCCTACAAGTGCCACCCGCCGTCACACCCCGCCGGATCCTGCGCATCGCGTGGCGGGCAAGGTTCACCTTCAACGGCATCACCCGCTGCTAGCGGGGCAGCTACGCCCTGGTGGGCGGCGTAGCCCAGGGCTTCTGCGCGGCAGTGGAGCTGCTCACCGCTGAAACGCCCTCAGGAAACCGAGGCACAAGCTGGATCTCCACATCGCAGCCGAGCACATCGGCATAGCGGCGAAGCGTGGAGAGTGCAGGCAGGTGCTTGCGAGATCCCTCGAGCCGACTGATGGCGCTGCGCGTGGTGCCCATCCGCAGGGCCACCTCCTCCTGGGTGAGACCGGCCCGCTTGCGGGCCCCAAGGAGCTGCTTGAGCAGACGGAATTCCACAGCAGCCTCCTGCCGCGCTTCGCTGTAGCCCGGCACCGGATCAAGCCTGGCGCGTTCGGCATCGCGATCGCGGATGAGCGGTTGATAGGGGATGTCAGCCATGGCGTTTGACGTTCCTGAGGCGTTCCCGAGCGATGAGGAGTTCGCGCGTGGGTGTTTTCTGGGTCTTCTTCACGAAGGCATGGAGCACGGTGATCACCCGACCAGAGCAGAAGCAGTAGAAGGCCCGAGCAATGCCGGAGCGGGCCCTTGGCCTGATCTCGAACAGGCCGCCACCCATGGCCTTGGAGTGTGGAGCCCCGAGCTGGGGTCCGTGGTCTTCCAGCAGGTCGAGCAGCTCGTCGCAGCGCGCCAGCAGATCCACGGGCCAGGACTCGATGTCTTCGCGAACCCGAGGGCTGTAGTACTCAACCCGAAACAACCGTTCCATGTTAGCGCGCGTGCTAACACCTCGTGGTGCTTGCACCTTCGGAGTGAAGCGGCGGATCGGCTTGGTCTGGCGGTTGCGAGAGCGGCATGACAGCAAGGCGTCTCCTCTACAAGTGCCACCCCCGTCTCACCCCGCCAGCATCCCCCCATGCCCCCGCCCCCCTCCGCCACCTACCAGCGCCTGCGCAGGTCGTGGCCCGCCGGATCCTGGGGGAAGACGTGACCCAGATCGACGTCTACCGGAGCGCGTGAAACGAAAGGTGGGCAAGGTGCTCACCGGCAACGGCATCACCCGCTGCGAGCGGGGCACTGACGCCCTGGTGGGCGGCGACGAGCTGGGCGACGCCGAGCGCGACCAGCTGCTGGAGCTCTGCCGCCAGCGCCTCGATGCCTTCCGCGAGCAGCGTGGCGAGGAGGTGTTTGCCCACCGCAGCCTCATCCGCGCCAGGGGCCGCTGCAAGTGCTGCGGCGCTCACAAGCAACAGAGGGCCCCTGAAGTGGATCAGATCGTGCCAAACACCACGGCGGTTCCGACGACCTCAGCAACCTGCAGGCCCTCTGCTTCGACTTCAACGCCGGCAAGCGCGACACCGATTCCACCGACTTCCGTGGTCTGGGGGCCAGCTACGCCCGGCGCGAGGCGGGCTGTGTGTTCTGCACGCTGGCGGGCAGCGGCCGGGTGCGGCTGGAGAACGAGCTGGCGCTGTGCATCGCCGATGCCAATCCGGTGACGCCGGGCCACAGCCTGGTGATCCCGCGGCGTCATGTGGCCGATAGGCTGGCGCTGCTCCAGCCGGAGTGGAACGGTGTGGTGGAGCAGCTGAAGCATCGGCGAGAGCAGCTCAGCGCCAAGGACGCCCCGATAAGCGGCTGGAATGTGGGACTGAACTCAGGTGAGGCGGCGGTGCAGACGGTGTTTCATGCGCACTGGCATCTGATTCCCCGGCGGGTGGGGGATTGCGCGGAGCCGCGGGGTGGGGTGCGGGGGGGGGGGGATCAGTGAGAAACAAAGGTATAGAAGGCTACCTCTAACGCCGCCCTTGAGTGGCAGGCAAAGAGTATATGGAACCAGAAGTGAATCATGGTGGCCTGTCCACACCAGGGGCTTGTTCAAAGGTGACGCATCTCCACAGGCAGCATTTGCTGACCTACACAGCCTCAATCGACGAATCGCTCTCTTTTGCAGTCTTCAGCTGAGGAGGCCCCATTCCACCAACTGACATAAGATTTGACGGCCTCGCTGTAAGAACGTATTGCTTGCCTCCGCCAAGACCCTTGATGCTTGAAGAGTAAGAATAGGGCGGCATCATCTTTCCTGACGGCGTGGGAGTCGAGTCGCTTAAATCAAACTGTTGAACCTGCCAATGGTTACCGGCACCATCTGTTTGCTAAATTCCTCTGAGTGAGACGTCACCTTTCATTTACCAAAGTTTTGTCCCTAATGCATCACCATGCCGTGGCCGACCGCCAAAGACTGGCCGGTAAGAGCGCTTGTAGGATAGGAGGCGAAGAACACAGCTGCTTCTGCCACTTCCTCCACTGTGGTGAAGCAGTTGTCAACGGTGTCAGCTAGAAATAACCTTTTTATGACCTCATCCTCTGAGATACCGAGGGCTTTGGCCTGCTCGGGAATTTGTTTCTCCAATAATTGGGTGCGGATAAAGCCAGGCTCGATGATGTTGCAGCGGATGCCGTGGTCAACGCCCTCCCGTGCTGTGGCCTGACAGAGGCCCACCAAGCCGTGCTTGGCCGTGATATAGGGGGCCTTGAGCTTGGCGGATGTGATGCTGTACAAGGAACCAATGTAGATTATATTCCCCCCTTTTCGGTATTCTCCATACTGCGCAGTGCGGCTCGCGTAGTTAAAAATGCCCCGTCAAGGTGAACGGCCATCATACGTTGCCAATCCGCCAGCGCCGGGTTACGCAGCGCCTCAATGTGTTGCACTCCAGCATTGCTCACCAGGAGGTCAACGCTTCCCCACTGCTGGTCACATTGGGCAAAGGCTTGATCCACCTGCGCCTCATCACTGACATCCATAGCGACCGCCATGGCCGATCCGCCTGCCTTGCAGATCTGAGTAGCTGCGGCCTGGCCTGCATCAAGATGGCGGTTGGCAATGCAAACCCGGGCGCCGTCGCGCGCAAATGCTTGGGCTATGCCGAAACCCAGACCCTGGTCTCCACCGGTGATCAGAGCCACCCGCTGTTGCAGCCGCATGCTGTTGCCTGAGAATTAAGTTTTCATTATGCCAGCCCTCTTGCCACCGATCACTGCTGTCGTGATTGTCCACGAGTTCAGTCCGTTGCTGGCATGGCGTTGATGGACCATCTCAATCGTTACAGGGGCAGTGGTACTGGAGCGATGGCCTCGCTGCGCAAGGCAGTGTTGAACTTGCTGCGCCTGGCTCGATTTCAGTCGATTCGATCCGGCATGAAAGCGGTGATGCACGACATCAAGACGCTGTTGGCGATGGCAAGTCGGCAGCCAACATCATGCACGACCTGAAACTTTTAACCAGGCATTCTAACGCTCAGCATCAGCTGCGGAGAGAAGCGCCGACAGCTGGATGCTGTTGTTAGCCCGCAATCTCACAGGGCGGCTCTTGCTCCCTTGCGATCACTGTGTCGTACAAACCGTAGTGCGTGAGACCCAAGTGGCTGTCTATTCCGGTGTAGCGGAGCGACGCGTCTTCGTACCTTCGGAACGCGAATACTGCTTGGTTCATCTGTTCAGTATTGAACACTCTGAGACGAACGAGTAGATGGAAGTCTTTGACTGTCAGGCCAGTAACTGCGAGGAACAGGTCTGGCTCGAGCTTGGTGATCACGTCTTGTAGCGTGTTTTCACGGAAGTCGGTTAGATACATGAAAGCGGGAATCCGCGTCGCAAACTTGATTAGCTTCTCCTGCACGAGCTTGCGCTTGGACTTGTATTCCTTTTCCTCTTCAGTGAGCTGCTTCTTTTGTTTATCGGTCAACTCCTTGTCCTTGGCCTTATTCTTGAGTTCTTTGACCTTCTCGCTCTTGTTGATGATGGTCTCAATGATGTTGTCACCAAGTGTGCGCCAGCCCTCGATGCGCTCGACGGCCTCCATCGCCTCTGGGTTGTTCAAGATGCGGCGCAAGGTGTCATTGTCTACGTTTACCAGAAGCGCACTTTCCCACTTGCGGGCCAGCAGAGTTGCAGACGTGCCCGCCATAGCGATGTCAAGAATGCCGCCCGCGTCTATCTGCGTCATGTTCGCTCCGTCATAGGCCAGCACCGGCAGGAACGAAATCAGCTCCTTCACCGCGTTCTCGGGATTCGGCTCATTCGGCGACAGGCCAATGCCGTATTCGGAGAGCTGGCGCAGTGCGCGAGTGGGTGCGAAGTCGAACACGAAACAGACGGGTTTAAGAATCTCCTCTTCGTTCGGGTTGTCGCCGTTGGGATTCTTGATGGACCACGGCGACTGGACGCGGAAGGCGGATTGGAAGTAGGTCTCAGGTGACTTGAGATTGCGCAGCATCAGAATGGACGTCCACTGCGGCACGGTGACACCTGTTGTTAGCTTCCCGCAGGTGAGGGTGATGGTCTTTGTTTCGAACCCGCTCCCGATGGCTCTTCGCACGGGGGGCAGGGCCTCCAAACCTATGCCCGCAGAAGCACCAGCGGCGATGACCACCTTGTAGTCGCACCAGAATATGTTCTGCCGCTCAGCTAGCAGATTCGCCATCGCGTGGCAGGCGGCCACGTTGGGAAGAAACCAAAACGAATGCTGGAGGTAAGGCAGCAAGCGAACATCCGAATACGGAAACGGTGGACGTGTGCCCGTCTTTAGGTGCTCGACCGCCTTGGGCGCGTACCCCCCGCGGACGATATCCAGCCATCTCTGGACATCGTTTTTGTGCTTGAAACGCGCCTCGACACCCATGCCCGTCGCATCGAAGAACGCATTGAGGTCAAACTCGTCGAACTCCCCAGTACTTGCGACCGCCAACAGTTCATCTGGCATCTGGTAGGTCAGCAGGCGCATCTGTGGTAGCGCACCGTAGGGGTTCCACTGTCCGGGGCTCTTGAGGGCGAACTCCTCCTTGGCGCGTTGCTCATCGGTGTACGTCCAGTTGAATATCTGCTCTTCGATGAATTCGCCCGTGGCAAGCGCCCTGAAAGGGGTGCCGGACAGGTAGAGGTAGGCCTTGGTTGTGATAGGGAGGAACTCTGTTTCCTTCTCCGAGAGGACGGAAAGGTCTTCGTTCACCGCTTCCAGCCCGACTGCGTACTCCAGCTTGGCCTCCTTTTTGGAAACGACAGTTTCCTCTCCCTCGAATAGCTCCTTGGCAGTCTCTCGCCATGCTCCAAAGTGGTACTCGTCGAAGACCACGAGGTCCCACTTCACCTTGTGGAGCCATTCATTCTTGGGCTTGATGTTCCCCGCCGCATCGCGGCCGAGCAAGTCCTGAAAGGATCCGAAATACACCACCGGGTCCCAAGTGCTGATCTTTCTGGGATCGCCATCGGAGTTTCGGGACAGGTATTGCCAACCGTCGAAGTCAATGTGATTTTCGAGGTCAGTTTGCCACGCATCCTCGACGGCGGGCTTAAAGGTCACAACGAGGACACGTTTTCCTCCGAGCTTCTTGGCGAGCTGATAGGTGGTAAACGTCTTGCCGAAGCGCATCTTTGCGTTCCATAAGAAGCGCGGGACGGCGTGTATATCTTCCTTCCATATCGAATGGAAGTAGTCGTGCGTCTTCTCCACAGCCTCGACCTGCTCCCGACGCATGGCGAACGTCTCGTGATGCGTGCCTTTGAACCGTTGGCCGGTGCGCAGCTCGGTCAGTACGGTCTTCACATCGTTGACTGAGCAGCGCACCCACTCCAGTTCCGCGCTATCGAAGCCCTTCTTGATAAGTGCTGCGCGCACCTCGTGGTCAGTGAATGTTGTTCCGTCGTCGCGCTCGGCGGACTCATCCAGCACGATGGTGTAGTTCTTGATGTTGGCTGTCTTGAGCTGTTCGGCGACGCGCTGCTTCACTTCGCGCGTTGTCTGGCCGATCTTGAGCAAGCCCGCGTGCGCCTTGTCGTCAATCGCATAAGCGTAGATACGCGGACGCGCCTCTGGCTTTGGCGCCAGGATTTCTTCGATGGTTTTACTCATCGCCGTTCTCCCCATGACCACCTGCCTCGTCGCTGAGCCGTTCAGCAATCAGAGACTCAATGAACGTAATTTGCCTCAGTGTGATTCCATACCGCTCAAACAAATCCTTATCGGTCCACACCCGATTCATCGGCAGTTGCGGGACGAAACGGTAAGAGTCACGGGTAATGTTCTGGGTGATCTTTCGCAATGAGACGAGGAATCGAACGAATCGTGTTCGCATATACGCAGCGAGATTTTTCGCTTCGACCTCGGAATTACAAACGCCAATCACGAGATATGTTTCAGTGCAAGCGGAACCCGGAGCTGCGACAACTGGTTCACCGAGAATCGTTACGTCATCTCTTCCGCTAGTGCCATGAGCTTTGACCAAAAGAACTTTCCACTGATCAATCCAATCAATGTTACTGGTGATTGCGGAGCGTTCCATGAACGATGTCTGCTGATTACCATAAACCAGAACAGGCTCTTTAAGACCTTGTTTCGTCGGCTTACCGCGTTGGTTTGTTAACCCGAACGGCTTCCTAGCTGATACTCGATCGGCAACGCTTGGTTCACTCTCGTTTTGAATTCTGAATCCAGTCACTTTGTCGAGTATACGCACCGCTTCGTTGCGCCGAATCAGAACATCGTAAGCATTGAGACTTCGCACTGCGGGTTCGCCGATGACATCATTTCCAATCATTGTCACGACTTCACAGCCACCTTCGTGATCTCTCCCCCAAAGCCAGTAGGAAACACCTCCACGAATTTTTACCCCTGGGAACACATCGTAAAGCTGTGGAAAATCGACGAGCTTAACGAATCGGCCATCTCGAAGCATTCGATCTCTAAAATCATCCAATCCTTTGCCGCCTGAGAACCACCGCGACGGGGTAATCATCGAGACATAACGCGGCTCAAGTGAAAGTGCCGCTTCTACAAACTTATTGTAAATTGGCGTGGCTGATGCCCCGCCACCTCCACCGCCATCGCCAAGTTGATACGGTGGATTTCCAATGATGACATCGAATTGCATATTGCCTCCGAAGATCTCGGCAAGCCGAGTCTTGATGTTGGTGGTGTGAATGAACGCGTAGGCGTGAGTTTCTAGGCCTGCCGCCCGATCGTAAACGGATTTGACCGCGCCGCAAAACTTGCACTTGTCGCTCTCCCAAGTGTGTCTGAGGCGCTGGAACCAGATGTTCCCATCGTCGCTGGCAAAGCCGTTGGCAATCGAGTGTTCGCCTTGTGCATGCTTGGAGCAATAGACGCTGCGCCGCGCGAGCAAGCTGGTGATTTGCGTGATGCCAATGCCAAACACCTGCTGGGTGAGGATGTGGTTCACGCGCTTCTCCAGATTCGGAATCTCCGTTTCTAGTCCCTGAGTAAGGCGGCTGGTGATTTCGCGCAGGAACACGCCGGATTTCGTGCAGGGGTCAAGGAACCTCGCCGTTTTGTCGGCCCAGATATTTGCACCTTTGTGGTTTGCCGCCCACGCCTCGGCCAGCGTGTCGAGCATGCGGTTGGCTAACTCCGGCGGCGTGAACACCTCATCGTTGGAGAGGTTCGCGATGCACGTCAGCACATCCGGGTTGCGTCCGCGCAGGGAGAAGTTTGCTTGTTCAATCATACGGTGGCCTCCGGTGCAAGGTCAGCCAGTTCACCCACGGTCATCGGCGGATAGATCTTAGCCGGTGTGAATATCTCGTGCTTGCCGAGTTGCGCAAAGAGTGAGTCTTCGGCGCTGAATGACGAAGAAAGCGCCAGGGTCTCTAGCCGGAAGTCACGCCGTTGGAACTTGCCCTTACCCAGGTAGCCCCACTCGGCAAAGGTGATTGCCCTGCCATCGTAGGTGCGCATCTTCAGCGCATCGCCGTGGACAAGGTTTTGCGACAGCACGTAGGAAGCAGCCTGATAGAGATCCTCCGACTCTCCGACCTTGAGGTAGTCGGCGAGGATGTCCAGCATGTTCGCGCGGCACTCGGCGATGTTGTCCTCCAAGAGCTCAATGCCGTAGGTGCACATCACAGCAAGGAGTGCGTAGTGCCGCCTCTCAAAGGCGGACTTCCCGAACTTGAGCTCGACGGCAGCGAGCTTCCGCTGCAGGATGCGGACAAGGAAGTTCCCGCTCCCGCACGCCGGCTCCAGGAAGCGGGCGTCAATGCGCTCCGTCTCGCCCTTTACAAGGTCAAGCATCGCCTCGACCAACCACTTCGGGGTGAAGACCTCCCCGTGGTCGGCGACGCGTTGCTTGGACTTGATGTTGTTCATGCTCTGGTTCACTTGCGGTGATGCTTCCTCTCAGTCACTGTGCTGCTAACGCTGGCCATCACCTGCCCGCAGAGGGCTGGAGCTGAAGCACACTAGTAGGTGCAGGGATTCTGGGGTGGCGGGTAAGGTGCATGGCCGTGTTATAGGCCTCATGCCATAAAGAGGATAAGTTACATCCGCGAAAGAAGTTCCTGCTTCTTGGCAGTGAACTCCGCTTCTGACAAGATTCCGCTGTCGCGCAGTTCTGAGAGCTTTTTGATTTGATCTAGAATATCGCTGCCCCCTTGGGAAGTGGTCGCTGGAGCCTCGATCTGAAGAGGCGCGGATGTGGAAGACATCTTTTCGCGCACTAACGCGACGAGGCGATCTGGATCACCCTGACTTATCCACTTCATCTCAGATTCGTTACCAGACATCTTGATAACAATCCTCTTGCCCATAAAACCCTTTGATACCTCAATTGCAGTTATCTTTTCCAGTGGGAATGTTTCCAGGTTGAATCCAGAGAGTCGCTTGCCGAACTGAATGACTCGCTTCGAGGTGGCTACCAAGACTCCGTTCTTAACAGTCTTACTGCCTAATGATTTTGTATCATATGCACCGTAGCAAGAAACAAGAACGTCTTCTCCTTGATCCAAATGAGACTTAAGGGCCTCCAGATTTGCTTGGTAGCCTGCCATGAGCGCACTCCTAGATAATGCCTGCCTGTTTAGGGTAACCAAAGTATGCCGGTCGCAGCAAGAAAGCCCTTGATGCGTCTAACTCTTTATTGGAAGGTTCCGTGAACCAGGGCTATTGCCCCCGGACTTTCCATGAACCGTGCCGGGGTGCTATCCGGTTGGCAGGGCGAATCCAGTGCTGGCAAGGATTCGAGGCTTTGTCTGCCTATCCCTAGCTCAGGTTCACGGGTCCGTGAACCACCTGTTCAATTTGCTACAAAAGGTCTGCAGGGCTCCGCACGCCGAGGGGGCCACGGTTGAGCACATGGGTATAGATCATGGTGGTGCTCACATCCTTATGGCCTAGGAGCTCCTGGATTGTGCGGATGTCCTGCCCCCGTTCCAGCAGGTGAGTCGCAAAGGAGTGACGGAAGGTGTGGCAACTGGCGGCCTTGCTCAGCCCTGCTTCCATCACGGCACGCTTCACAGCCTTCTGCACCACGCTTGGATCCAGATGATGACGGCCTTGGGCGCCAGTTTCCCTGTCGCGCCAGCGATTCAGCTGCGGAAACACCCATTGCCAGCCCCATTCCTGGCTGGCGCTTGGGTATTTGCGGGCCAGTGCGTAGGGCATCGCCACACTCCCCCACCCAGCAGCCAGATCGCTCTGGTGCAGATTTCGCACTCTCAGCAGATGCTCCTGCAGTGCCGGCGCCAGGCTCTGGGGCAGCAGGGTCAGTCGGTCTTTGCCTCCCTTTCCATCGCGCACGGTAAGTTCCCGCCGCGTGAAATCCAGATCCTTGACCCGTAGCCGCAGGGCCTCCAACCGCTTCGCGGAAGCCGTTGGCTACAGGCGCAGGCCACTGCCATAGAGGAGCCCCACCACCAGCGCTGGCTCGCCCTCCAGCCGCTGCCGCACAGCGAGCACCTCTGCCTCGCTGAGCACTACCGGCAGCCGCTGCCGCGTGCGGGCCCGCACCACCCCATCGGTCTCAAGCTCCCGCTCCAGCAGATCCCGGTAGAGGAACAGCAACGCTGCCAGGGCCTGGTTTTGCGTGGAGGCGCTCACTTGCTCGTCTACAGCCAGGTGACTGAGAAACGCATTCACCTCGGCGCTGCCCATCTCCCGTGGGTGGCGCATGCGATGAAAGCGGAGAAATCTCCGCAGCCACTGTTCGTAGGTCTTCACCGTGCGGCGGGCGTAGTGGCGGGTTTGAAGCAGTTCGCGATAGCGCTGGATCAGCCCTGGGGGCTTGGCCTCTGCAGACATGGCGCATCTCTGGCTTATCCAATACAGAGTTCCCAGCCCAGGCCAGCGCAGCAGAGCGAGCTCCGGGCGTTCGTATCAGGCTTTGTGACTGCTACACCTGAATCAGCGCCCTGCTTCGCACCCGTACCATGGCCCCGCAGGAGCTACCTCCCGGCCTCTACGACTACCCCCTCAGTGAAGCGATCCATGAGGCCCTCGCCTGCACGCCAGAAAGCCTGCACCAGCTCCAACCGCTTGACCCCGCCGATGCCCCCAGTTCGTCTTAGTTCTGAGCACAAGGCCTGATGGAGCTCACCGCTGTGCTCAGCCCCGCTCAGGGGCGCTGTCAGTCGAAGGGATACTCGTAAACAAGGGTGAGGCCAAGGCGCTCAGCGGTGGCCCGGTCGCGGGCGATGTTGGCCTCACACTGCAGCCGGTAGGCCTCCTGCGCTTTGGTTTCACCCACTACTGGCGGACCCGATTCGCTCAGCGCGCGGGTGTGAATGCGGCGCTGCTCCTCCATCGAGATCCGCGCGTGGTCGTCTGGCATCGGTTCACTCCAGCTCCCCTGCAGCCACCTTGGCGCGGATGCGGCGCAGCAGCACGCGGGCGCCTTCTGATTCGTCGCTCGGGCCACCGGCGCTGTGCCGTTCCACGCGGGCCGCGAAGAACAGGGCGCAGCGCAGTTCGGTGAGGGTGGTGGCGCTGTTGTCGTTGTAGAGGGCCGCGCAGTGTTCAAAGCTCCCCGCCACGTCGTAGCCATTCATGGTGTGGGCGAACATTTCCCATTTCCGCAGATCGCCATCGGGATCGGGAATGCGCGCGAGCTGCAGTTGACGGTTGGTCAGTTCCTTCATCGATTCAGTCCTCTTGGGTGTTGTTGGTGCCATCCCACACATTCAGGCTGCTGCGCAGCACGTCGTGGCGCAGCCGTTTGCGGCTGAGGTTGCGGTCGCTGGCGAGCAACTGGCGTTGTTCGGCCAGGCGCTGGCGCTCGTGGCTGATGCTGCTGCTCTGGGGCATGGCCGCCAGTTCAAGATCGATCGACTCCAGGCTGGCGAAGGCGGCGCCCTCGTCACCACGATCGAGGGCCGCAATGACGCTGCGGCGGTCGCGGCTGGCCTGCAGCAGGGCCAGCTGTTCGGCTGCCTCCAGATCCACGTCCAGCTCCCGAAGTTCAGCAGCGCTCAGCACCGGCAAGATCAACTGCCGGCGCAGCTCCTGGCGCCGCTCGACGCCCGGGCTGTCCCACGCCAGGCGGATGCCGGTGATCGGTTGGTTGGGCGTCCAGGCGGGGAGCTGCAGGCGCAGGCCCACCTGCAGGGTCTGGCCCTGACGCAGGTTGGGCAGCTGCAGATTGCCGGCGCTGGTGACGGTGAGGTCGTTGATCACGTCAACCAACTCGGCGCCGTGCTGGGGGCGGATACCGATGCTGACCCGGCGTCCACTCGTAGTCGCCAGGCCCTGCAGCTCGCTGGCGTAGAGGTCGGCCAGTTGGTCGGGGCTTTCGATCTGGGCCAGGGTGCCATCACCAGCGGCGGCGATGGCGCCCATCAGGTCTTCATCGAAGCCAGCACCCAGGCCAAAGGCGCTGGTGCTGATGCCGCGCTGGTTGAGGCCGGCCACCTTCTCGGCAATGGCGGATGCGTCCGATAGGCCTTCGTTGGCCTGGCCATCGGAGAGCAGCAGCACCCGGTTGAGAGCCGCACCATCGAGGTGTTCCGCCACCTGCAGGGCGCCGGCCAGCCAGCCATCAAACAGGGCAGTGGTGCCGCCGGCCTCGATCGTGTTGATCGCCTGCAGGAATGGCAACGCGGAGTCAACCCGCCTAGAGGGAACAACAACCCGCACCTCGTCATCGAAGGTGACGATGGCGAGCCGGTCGCGGCTGGTGAGTTCAGCGGCCAGGCTGCGCGCTGCCTTGCGGGCATGGCTGATCTTCTCGCCGGCCATGGAGCCGGAGCGATCGATCACCAGCGCCAGGTTCAGCGGCGGCCGCTGCGGCGTTTGCAGCTCAGCCGGCGGCTGGGGTGGCTCGATGCTGATCAGCAGATCGAGCGTGGTGGGCGCATCGCCCGCAACAGCGGGCCGCAGCGGACGGATGGTGATCGTGGGTTGCATGGTGTCTAGGGGGTAGGGATTCAGGAGAGGTCGTCGAGGTGGTCGCGGAGGCGATCGAGCAGGCGCTGCAGCCAGGCCTCACGGCGACTGCCAGGTGGTGGCAGAGAGGCGCTGTCGCTCAGATGCAGCTCCACGCCGGGGGCCAGGGCGAGGCGATGCCAGCGGCTGGAGCTGCGGCCACCGCTGCGCGGCGACAGGCGCCGGCTGGGCTCCTCGAACGGGGCCGACTGGCAGATCGGAGCACCCAGCACCTCCAGCAGATCCAGATCCGGAGGGCTTTGGAGGGGTGGCGCGCTTTGCAGCTCCTGGAGGTAGTCGAGGGCGGCATTGGTGGCCGGCGGCTCCTCCAGCTGGGCGAGCTGGCGCTCCAGCTCGCTGTTGCCGGCGGCCAGCAGCGGAGCAATGGCCGTGAGGCTCAGGCCGCGCCTGGCCAGGGTGCGCACCAGCAGCAGCTGCAGCAGCTGACGCTGCCCGTAGACCGCGCGGCGGCCGTCCTTGCCCGGGCGATCAATCAGCCCCTCGGTGGCATACAGACGCACGGTGCGCGGTGTGACCTCCTCACCAAGGCGCTCGCCGGCAAGGGCCAGCAGCTCCTCCAGCCCGTAGACCGGAGAAGGAACAGGAGCAGCAGCGGGGAGGTCAGCCATCCCGCAAACGTATACGGTTGCAGTGCAGCTGTCAACATGTTGGCGAGTTGCTGCTGCCCAGGCCATGCTGAGCAAGCTGTCTAGATCTGCTCTGTAGACCCTGTCCCGTCTGCTGCTGCTGGGAATCGGCGTGGCGCTGGGCGTGGCGCTCTGGCCCCTGGTGCTGCCGCTGCTGGCCCTGCTGGTGCTGGCTGCAGTGCTCTCCAGGGCTGGCGCTAAGGGGCAACCACGCCCCCCAGCCCCCCAGGCACCGGCCGTCAGCCCGCATCCCATTGGCCCTGTGCTGGATCCTCAGGTGCGGGCCCAGGCACTGGCGCAGGTGGAGCGGATCAACACCGAGGTGCAGCGCGAGCGGCTGGAGCGCGCGTTTGACCAGCGCTGATTACGTTGAAGCCCCAGCTGGGAACCGATGCCCATCACCCCCCGCTATGGCGACGCGCTGGCCTGGGCCGATGCACTGCATCGCGACCAGCGGCGAAAGGGCAAGGCCGTGCCCTACATCTCCCACCTGATCGCGGTCAGTGGCCTGGTGTGGGAAGACGGCGGCACGGAGGATCAGGCGATTGCCGGCCTGCTGCACGACGCCATCGAAGACGCCGGCCAGAGCCACAGCTCCATTGCCGAACGCTTTGGCGTGGTGGTGGCCGACATCGTGCGCGACTGCACCGACACCAGCGAAGAGACCCCGGCAGGCGAGAAGGAGCCCTGGCTGCTGCGCAAGACCCGTTACCTCGAAGCCCTGGCGCACAAGCCCGAGACCTCCCTGCTGGTAACAGCGGCCGACAAGGCCCACAACGCCCGCGACATGGTGCTGGATGCCCGCCGCGATCCGGCGATGTGGAACAAATTCAATGCCGGGCTGGAGGGCTCAGCCTGGTACCTGCTGCGCATGCACCAGCAGCTCAGCCATCGCCTGCCCCAGAGCCGCTCCACCGAACTGCTGGGGGAAGCGGTGCGCGAAATCCTGGCCAGTGCACCCTTCCAACAACTTGTGCCCGAGGGCATGGCTGCGGCCGTGTGGGCAGCCAGCTACGCCGAGCGGCAGGTGGGTGGCAGCACAAGCTGAGTTGCACGCAGGGGCTAGTGCGGGGCTCGCGCATCGGCGCCAGCACGGTGGCGATCGTGGATCGGCACCACCGTTATGGGGTTGCCCCATCCACCAGCCCCTGCACCATCACCAAGGCATCCACATAGCCCAACTGGCTGTGGCGAAACGCCCCCGGCAGGGTGCCCACCACCGCAAAGCCATTACGCAGCCAGCAGCGGATGCCGGCGGTGTTGGTGCTCACCACCAAGTTGAACTGCATCGCCCGAAACCCCAGCCGCCGGGCCTCCTGCAGCGAGTGCTGGCAGAGACGGCTGCCGATGCCCTGGCCGCGGCAGTGCTCCGCCACCACCGTGCCGGCATTGGCCACATGGGCCCCCAGGGCCAGGGAGTTGGGTCTGAGGTAGTAGGTGCCCACCACGGCCCCCGCCCCTTCCACGGCCACCATCACCGCCTGGCTCTGCTCCACCCACGCCGCCAGGGCTTCTGACTCGCTGATCCCTGGGTCGTGGGGAAAGGTTTCACCGGCGCGGAACACCGGCTCCAGCAACGCCCACACCGCGGGCCAGTCGGCCGGCTCGTAGGGGCGGATCTGCAGGGGGGATGACACGTGGACCAACGCTCCGGGCTTTGCTTCTCTGCGGGCGCTCAACTGGAAAGCGCCGCCACCCCTGCCAGCAGGGCACCGAGGCCCGCCGCCGCACCGATCACCTGGAGCACGCTCCAGCGCAGCCGCAGCTGGGCAAACAACGCGGCCGCCACCACCAGTGCCGCCCAGGGATTGAAGGCGCCGGCGGGCCAGAGCACCGGGCCGGCGAAGAACAGCGCCAGGCTGGCGATCACCCCAACCACCACCGCCGTGATGGCGCTCAGTGGCGCGCCGAAACGCAGATCCCCGCGGCTCGCCTCCACCAGGGGTGCCCCGGCCAGGATGAAGCCGAAAGACGGCAGGAAGGTGAACCACACCGTGACGGCCACCGCCGCAAGGGCCAGGGGCCAGGGGCTCAAGCCAGCGGCGAGCGACTGGTTCCAGCCGCCCATGAAGCCCACGAACGCCACCACCATGATCAACGGCCCCGGGGTGGTCTCCCCCAGGGCCAGGCCGTCGAGCATCTGCGGAGCCGAGAGCCAGCCAAAGTGCTCCACCGCGCCCTGGGCCACGTAGGGCAGCACGGCATAGGCCCCGCCAAAGCTGAGCAGCGCCACCCGCGTGAAGAAGCGGGCCATCAACGCCAGGGTGCCGCCCCAACCGCCGGCGATCGCCAGGGCGGCGAGGGGCAGCAGCAGGGCCAGGGCCCAGATCAACAGGGTGAGGGCCAGGCGGCGGCGGCAGAAGCGGGCGTGCTCGGGAGTGTCGGTGTGGTCGTCGTGGAGCGCATCCGGCCGATCCCCATCTGGGTTGGCCGCCGCGGATCCATGGGCATCACCACGGCGCAACAGGGCCGGTCGCCAGCGGGCGACCAGCAGGCCGATCACGCCCGCCGCAATCACCACGAGCGGATAGGGCAGATCCAGCAGGGCCAGGGCCAGGAAACCGGCAATAGCCAGGCCCACCAGCAGCGGCGTGTGCAAGGTGCGGCGGCCGATGCGCCAGGCGGCCATCAGCACGATGGCCAGCACCGCCGGTTTGAGCACGGCGAACACCGAGGCCAGCAGCGGCAGCTGCCCCCAGAGCGCGTAGACGCTGGCCAGGGCCGTGAGCACGAATACCGAGGGGATCACGAACAGTCCACCGGCGATCAGCCCGCCGGGCACGCCGTGCATCAGCCAGCCCAGATAGGTGGCCAGCTGCATGGCCTCGGGCCCCGGCAGCAGCATGCAGTAGTTGAGGGCGTGCAGGTAGCGCCGTTCCGAGAGCCAGCGGCGCCGATCCACCAGCTCGCGATGCAGCAGGGCGATCTGCCCGGCCGGCCCCCCGAAGCTCACCCAGCCCAACTGAAACCAGAAGCGGGAGGCCTCAGCGAGGCTCACGGCGCGGGGCGTGGCAGACGAAACCGTTGGCGTCATGGATTGGTTTGGCAGAGCAGCTCACCGTTGCTCCACAGCATCGAGCATCCGGGGGCGATGGCCTGCCAATGCTCATCGGTGGTGAGTGGCTCGGTGCTGAGGATCGTCACCACATCCTTGGCGGTGGTGACCCTGGAGAAATCCACCTGGACCGGCGGATCCACCAGGGTGGCGGTGCGAAAGGGGGCCCGGCGCGTGAGCCAGTGCAGGCCAGTGGTGGCGGTGGCGAACAGCCACTGGCCGTTGCTGATCAGGGCGTTGAACGTGCCGCGCTGGGCCAAGTCTGTGGCGCAGCGGTGCAGCAGAGCGGCCAGCGCTTCCGGGTCCGTGGCGTCCACGCCGGCTGCATCGAGCTGATCGAGGATCCAGCAGAAGGCCGCTTCGCTGTCGGTGTCGCCGAAAGGCCGGTAGGGATCGCCATGGGGAATGGCTCCGGCGAGATTGCCGTTGTGGGCAAACACCCAGGTCTGTCCCTGCCAGCTGCGCGCAAAGGGATGGCAGTTCTCCAGCGCCACCTGCCCCTGGGTGGCCTTGCGGATGTGGGCGATCGACACCAGCGCCCGGGGAGAGCGGTCCGCCAGCTGATCCGCCAACAGCGAGAAGGCGGCCGGGGCGTCCTCCCGGATCAGGTTGAGCCCCGAGCCATCAGGGGTGAAGCTGGCCAACCCCCAGCCATCGGCATGCTCCCCACTCGCACCACCGCGGCGACTGAGGCCGCGGAAGGAGAAGGCCATGTCGGTGGGGGTGTTGGCGTTGAGGGCCAGCAGTTCACACATCGGCTTCAGCGCGACTTGGCAAAGAGGCGATCCCAGAGGCCGCCGTTGTCGAAGAAGGTCTTGTTCACGGCCTCCCAGCCACCGAAATCTTTCACGGAGAAGAACTGCTTCACCGGCGCAAAGCGGCTTTTCACCTGCGCCCACACCGTGGGATTGGTGGGCCGGAAGCCCTCCTCGGCGAAGACCTGCTGGGCCTCCTCGGAAAACAGATAGGCCGCCAGGGCCTCAGCGGCCTTACGGGTGCCCTTGCGATCCACCACCTGGTCGACCACGGCGACGGGCCCCTCGATGCGGATGTTGAGCTCCGGCACCACAAACGGCGCCTTGAGATCACCGGTGCGGGTGGCCAGGATCGCTTCGTTCTCGTAGTTCAGCAGCACGTCACCCTGGTCGCGCTTGAGGAACACATCCGAGGCCTCACGGGCGTCCTTGGGGAGGTTCTCGACGTTCCGGTAGACGCTCGTCACATAAGCCTCCGCCGCCTGCTGGCTGCCGCCGGTCTGGCTGATCGATCCCCAGAGGCCGAGGAAGTTCCAGCGGGCGCCACCGGAAGTCTTGGGATTGGCCGTCACCACCGTGACCCCGGGCTTGACCAGATCGTTCCAGCTGCGGATTCCCTTGGGATTGCCAGGCCGGGTCAGGAAGGCCACAGCGGAGTTGGTGATGATGCTGCCGCTGGGCAGCTCCTGCTCCCAGCCGGGCTGGATCAAACCGGCCTGCTGCAGCTTCAGCACATCAGCCGAAAGCGCCAGGGTGGCCACATCGGCCTCCAGCCCGTCGATGATCGCCCGCGTCTGCGTGCCCGATCCGCCATAGCTGGTGCGGATCTTGAGGTCCTGGCCCGTTTTGGCTTTCCAGTCGGCCGCGAACCGGGGCAGGATCCGGTCGTAGGCGCCTTTGGTGACGGCGTAGCTGACGACGAGCAATTCCTGCTGCTTGCTGGCCTCGCCAGTGGCAGATGGGGCCTTGGACGATTCGCAGGCCACCAGCAACAACGAGCCTCCAAGCGCAAGCAGCAAGGGGGCAACCAGAGGACGGGGGAGGACGGACCGAAAAATTGTCACCTAAGCCGATCGACAACTGTTAAATAATGATACCACGGTTACCCGGTCGACTTAACGACTGACTGGTGATCAAGCAAAAGCCCCGGCGACGAGCCGGGGCTTGATCGGGGCACTGCGCCAGCTGGCTCAGCGGCTCTTGGCGAAGATCTGATCCCAGATGCCGCCCTTGCCGAAGAACTTGCGATCCACGCCGGGCCAGCCGCCGAAATCGCCCACCTTGAAGAAGCTCACGTTCTGGAATTTGCCCTTCGCGTAGGCCTTGCCCTCCGGGGTGGTGGGGCGAAAGCCGTTGTCGGCAAAAACCTTCTGTGCGGCTGGCGAATAGAGGAAGCGCACGAAGGCTTCCGCCACCTTGCGGGTGCCGCGACGGTCCACCACCTTGTCCACGACGGTCACGGGTTGCTCGGTCAGCACGTTGGGGCTGAACAGCTTGTAGGGCGTGGTCCACTCCCCCTTGCGCCTGGCCAGGATCGCCTCGGTTTCCCAGTTCAACAGCACATCGCCCTGGCGACGCTTGACGAAGGCATCAGTGGCTTCACGGGCATCTTTGGGCAGCACATCAGCGTTCTTGTAGACGCCCGTGATGAAGCTGCGCGCCTGGGCCTCGCTGCCACCCGTGCGGGTGATGGCCCCCCAGAGGGCCAGGAAGTTCCAGCGGGCGCCACCGGAGGTTTTGGGGTTGGCCAACACCACATCCACGTTTTTGTTGTCGAGATCCTTCCAGCTGCTGATCTTCTTGGGGTTACCAGGCCGCACAAACACCGCCACGGTTGAGTTGATCGGCGTGGAGTTGCAAGGGTTCTCCCGCTCCCAACCGGACTGAATCAGGCCGGCCTGCTGAATCTTGTTGACATCAGCGGCCATGGCCAGACTGACCACATCCGCCTCCAGCCCGTCGATCACCGCGCGCGTCTGGGAACCTGAGCCGCCGTAGCTGCCCTGGAAGGTGACCGTCTGGCCGGTCCTCTTCTTCCAGTCGGCCGCGAAGAGCTTGAAGATCTGGTCGTAGGCGGTTTTGGTGACCGCATAGGAAACCACCGTCAGGCTCTGGGGCTTGGCCGGCTGCTGGGCCCGCACGATCGGCGCGCCCAGCGTTGCGGCGGCGGTTGCAGCCAGGGGCAGGGCGGATAGCGCGGCGAGCACCACGGACCGACGGGGCACTGGGCGGAACAGAGAGGTAGTTACCACGGTTCTTCGATCGGGAACCACAGGAAAGTAACCGCCGCCCTCAGCTCTGCGGTGTGCCTCAAGCCACACCCCTGGACGCCAATTTCCTATCCACTTACCGTTCTTTCCCTGTCAGAATGCCCGCAGCCTTGCGGGAGAAACGGTGGCATTCAGCGCCAAAACGGAATACGGCCTGGTCGCCCTCCTCGATCTCGCCACGGCCTATCCCAGCGGCGCATTGGTTCAAACCGGCGAAATCTGCCGGCGGCACGCAATTCCGGAGCGGTATCTGGAGCAGATGCTCACGGCCTTACGCAAAGGGGGCTTTCTGAAGAGCATCCGCGGTCCCCGCGGAGGCTTTCAGCTTTTCCGCTCTCCTGAGCAGATCACCGTGGCCGACGTCGAAGCCTGCCTGGAGGGGGAGACGAGCGAAGAGCGCAAGGGCGATCGGCAGGACGCCGAGTTCCAGGCCCTTGGCGTCCTCAGCCGCCGCCTTGAGGAAGCCCGTTGCACGATTCTCCGGCAGACCACGCTGGCCCACCTGCTTCAAGAACGAGACCGCCTGCGGCAGCCTTCACCCATGTTCTACATCTGAGACGCAGGCGCCTCAAAGCGTGTGCCCGAAAATACCGGTACCCCTATCGGGAATAGCGCATACTGTCGTTCAGTTGCTCGCCCGTCATGGCCTGTTCTCTGCGAATGCCTCGTTTGCTCCTCTCCGCCCCGATCGATGACCCGCCACGCAACCAGCCGACGCCATGACCATTGCTCTTGTGAAACGCCCCTTGCGCCTGACGCTGCACCCCCAGGACGTTCTCCCCGAGGGGATGAGCTGGAGGCTGCATGAGGGCTACGTGCGCTCTTCCACCTGGGATCCGGAAGGCGAGGCCATCACCCTCGGGCTCTGGGGACCTGGCGATGTCATCAGTTCTGAAGAGCCGATGCTGCAGCCCCTGGAGCTGCAATGCCTCACCACAGTCCTGGTGGAGCACGTTGAGCTGAGCTCGGATGAGCAGGACTGGCATCTGCGCCGCGAGCGTCAGATGCTGGCCGAGCTGCATGCCATCCAACGGATCCGCTCCGGCGAACGGCGGATGCTGGCCCTGCTCCATTGGATCGGCCGCACCTTCGGGCAGGTCAACAGTCATGGCTGCCGACTGTCGCTCAGCGAACTCAACCTCACCCATCGCAACCTGGCGGATCTCTGCGGTCTGACCCGGGTCACGGTGACCAAGATCTTGAGTCGCTTTCGTCAGGAGGGACAACTCGTCGTCGTTGGCGAGAACGATCTCCTGCTACCGAAGCTGCCATGACGCTCCAGACCCCTCCCTGGTGCCTGCACTGGAGCAGCGATGGAGAGCTCATGGATCCAGATCGGCAGGATCTGCTGACGCAGATGCTGCGAGGCCAGGACTCCGCGGGTTCACAGCCGACCCTGATCCCTGCTCAGATCACAAAGTCCGGCACAAAGGTGCGCGATTCACGGCTGGTGACGTGCAGGGCATCGCCGGCCTGAAGGTCGTGGTAATCCATGCGCTCCCGGGGAAGTTGGGCCACCACCTCTTCCCCGCCTTCGAGGATGAGTTCAGCTTGGATGTCGCGGCCTAGGTGCGTGAGACGCCGTAACACCGCTGGCACGCTGCCCTCCTGGGGCTCGCGGTGCAACTCCAGGTCATGGGGCCTGATGAACACCTCCCCCCGCTGGTTCCGATGGGGAGCCAGGTGGATATGGGACGGCAACACGTTCACCGCCCCGACGAAACGCATGACAAAGGGGCTGGCCGGTTGGTCGTAGATCTCGGCGGGGGTACCGATCTGCTCAACGCGCCCCTGGTTCATCACCACGATCTTGTCGGCCACTTCCATGGCCTCCTCCTGGTCGTGGGTGACGATCACGGTGGTGACGTGCATCTCGTCGTGGAGATTGCGCAGCCAGGCCCGCAATTCCTTGCGCACTTTGGCGTCGAGAGCGCTGAAGGGCTCATCGAGCAGCAGCACCCGGGGCTGAACGGCCAGGGCCCTTGCCAGGGCCACGCGCTGACGCTGGCCACCGGAGAGCTGGGAGGGGTAGCGGTTGCCAAACCCCTGGAGCTGCACCAACTCCAGCAGTTCATCCACCCGCCGCCGGATCGCCTCGTGCTTCCAGCCCCGCAGCTCCAGGCCGAAGCCCACGTTCTGACGCACGCTGCGGTGCTTGAACAGGGCGAAGTGCTGAAAGACAAAGCCCACCTGACGCTCCTGCACCGATCGGGTGGTGGCCTCCTCGCCGGTAATCCAGACCCGGCCGGCATCGGCCTCCTCCAGGCCGGCGATCAGCCGCAGCAAGGTGCTCTTGCCGGAGCCCGAGGGCCCAAGCAGCGCCACCAACGAGCCGGACTCGACATCGAGGCTGACGTTGTCGACCGCCCGAAAGGAGCCGAACTCCTTGCAGACGCCGGAGACCCGGATGCCCATGACCACCACACCAGCAGCAACGACAACACCCTAACCCATACTCCTTTTCCCTACCGGCATACCGTTGAATAAACCGCGACTGGGTGATACGGTCCGATCAGTTCGCGGCACGGCAGCCATGGCGCAAGCAGTCCCGCCCCGCCAACGGGGGCTCTCCTGGTCGTGGCGCATCACCTGGCTCTACCTCACCCTGGTGCTGTTCGTACCTCTGGGAGCCCTGGCCCTCAAGGCCTCTGCCGTGGGACCGGTCCAGTTCTGGGAGTTGGCCACCACCCCGGAGGCCCTGGCCACCTACCGCATCAGCTTCGGGCTCTCGATGCTGGCGGCCCTGGTGAATGGTCTGTTCGGGGTGGTCGTCGCGTGGGCACTGGTGCGCTGCCAGTTCCCTGGGCGCCGACTGCTGGACTCCCTGATCGACCTGCCCTTCGCCCTGCCCACCGCTGTGGCCGGGTTGGCGCTGGCTGCGATCTACAGCACCAATGGTTGGCTCGGGGCGCCGCTTCAGGCGCTGTTCGGACTGAAGGTGTCGTTCACCTGGCTGGGGGTAGCCATCGCCATGGTGTTCATCTCCCTGCCCTTTGTGGTGCGCAGCGTCGAGCCGGTGTTAGAGGCCCTGGAGCGCGACCAGGAGGAAGCCGCCTGGTGCCTAGGGGCGAGCCCGGTTCAGACCCTGACCAAGGTGGTGTTGCCCCAACTGATGCCCGCGATCCTTTCAGGCATGGCCCAGGGCTACAGCCGCGCTGTGGGCGAATACGGCTCCGTGGTGATGATCTCCTCCAACGTGCCCTTCAAAGACCTGATCACCCCAACCCTGATCATCCAGAAGCTGGAGGAATACGACTTCGCCTCCGCCACGGTGATCGGCATGGTGATGCTGCTGTTCTCCCTGCTGAGCCTGTTGGTGATCAACGGCCTGCAGGTGTGGGGTCGCCACTGGGAAGCCAATCCAGCCCAAAGCATCTAAGCGAAACGCGCTCGTGGTTCCACGTCCCCTTCCCTGACCTGCCATGCCTCCACGCCTTCAATCGCTGCGTCAACGCTTTCCTCAGCCCTCGGCTGCGCTGATCATCCCGGTGATTGCGTGCCTGTATGTGGGGGTGATCATCCTGCTGCCGGCCCTGGAGGTGGTGGCCGGCGCCTTCGCCAAGGGGGTCGGCCCCCTGATGGAGAACCTGGGCTCGGAAGAGCTGCGTTCGGCGGTGTTGCTCACCCTGCGCTGCACGCTGATCGCCGTTCCCGCCAACACAATCTTTGGACTGGCAGCGGCAACCGCCATCGCCCGGCGTCAGTTCCCGGGCAAGGCCCTGTTGCTCAGCGTGATCGATCTGCCCTTTTCGATCTCACCGGTGGTGGTGGGGCTGATGCTGGTGCTGCTGTACAGCCCCACCAACGGATTGCTGGGCGGCATCGTGAGCAGCCTGGGCTGGAAGATCATCTTCTCCTGGCCGGGCATGGCCCTCGCCACGATCATCGTCACCTTCCCCTTCATGGCCCGGGAAGTGATTCCCCTACTGGAGGAGGAGGGCTGGGATCAGGAGGAGGCCGCCCGCACGCTCGGTGCCAGCAATTGGCAGGTGTTCTGGAAGGTCACCCTGCCCTCGGTGCGCTGGGCCGTGGTGTACGGCCTGATCCTCACCACCGCACGGGCTCTGGGTGAATTCGGCGCCGTGGCCGTGGTGAGCGGCAACATCGCCGGCCAAACCCAAACGCTGCCCCTGTTTGTGGAGGATGCCTACAAGCAGTACGACACCGAACTGGCCTACGGCGCGGCATTGGTGCTCGGTGGCGTGGGCCTGGTGTCGCTGCTGCTGAAACTGGTGGTGGAGCAGCTGTTGGGTGGAGTGAAGGAGAACAGGCCAATCAACTGAGACGAGCAGCAGGGGGGGGACGGCTGCCAACCCCTAGGGCGATGGGCTGCGGAGCCAAGGCCCCCGCCTCCACCAGCGGGCCCGCACATGGGGAAAGCCGAACGCCAGCACTGCTGCCGAGGCGGTGATGCCGAGGACGTAATGGCCGTCGACATTGGGGATCAGCAATGGCAGCAGGCCCGCCGCGAGCAGGGGCGGCAGCGCCAGTCGCAGCCGCTGCATCAGCAGCAGGTTGAGCCCCAGGCTCACCGCCATCGCCACGGCGATGTGGGGCTTCAGCAGCTCGGTGACGAGCAGCCCCACCCCAGCGGCGATGCCGCAGGCCAGCGGCAGTTGCCAGGCCCGCCCCAGCCAGGGGCAGTGATCTGGCTCGGCGAAGCGCTCATGGGAGATCACGATCAGCGGCGGGAGCAGCAGCATCCGCCACCCCGTGAGCTGCACCAGCCCCACCATCAGGAGCAGGTAGATCCACCAGGGCCTCTGCCAGCCCGGGGGGGCGGCACCCTCCGCGGCAACCTGGGCCCCTGCTTCAGCCGACGCTCCCTGCCAGCGACGCACAACGGCCAGCAGGGCAGTCAGACCAATCAGCCCGAGGGCAATCTGCCCGGGGTAGGCCCAGCTGTGGATGCCCAGGATCACCGGCAGGGCAGCAGCCGAAAGCGCCGGCACCAGGCTGCTGCGCAGCAGGCTGAGCAACAGCCGGGTCGCCAGCACCGCCAACAGCAGCGCCAGGCTTTCGATGGGCACGTGGTTGTGGATCCACAGCCCGCACACCGCCGCCGCTGTGGGCACCCCGATCAGCTGCCAGGGCGATGCGGCCCAGCGGCTGTTGGGCCGGCTCAGCACAATCACGGCCAGGGGGCCCAGCTCCGGAAAGAGCAAAAAGCCCCAGCCCGGCAGGGTTGACAGGCCTCCAAGCAGGCTGCAATAGCCGACGGCCAGCATCCGGCCGCGCCAGACCTGGGCCGATTCAGCCGCCGTGGCCTGGGGAGAAGTGCTGGATGGGGGCAGCGGCGTGGAAGCAGCCACCGCCAATTCTGGATCCCGGCGACGGGCATGGCCAGCCCGGGCGCCCAACCCCTGGCCTCAGGCAGCTGCCGAGCGGCGCTGTTGCGTCGCGACGAACGCAGCCCCACCAGCCGCCACCACCAGACCACCGCTGACGGCCAGGAACACCAGGGTCTGCAGCAGCAGGAGACCAATCCCAATGGCCGATCCGGTCGCGATCTGCACCCTGGACTTGATCAGCAGGGTGAGCAGCAACAGCACCGTGGCTTTCAGGGCAAGCACCTTGGCCGCGCCGAACGGGCAGAAGGGATTCAGAAGCACGGGCTGACCTTGGAGGCTCTCCATGCTGGCAGGCTGGGGCGATGCCGTGGACGCCCTACGCCGATTTGATCTTCACCGCGGTGAGCACCACCAGCCTGTTGCTGGTGGTGTGGCTGGTGCTGCGGCCCAGGCCCTGAGCGCAGGGAGCCCATCACGACGGCAGCAGCCGGCGCGCGCCCAGCACGGTGAACACCGACACCGCCGCCGTGGCGCCAAGGTCTCCGCCGATGCCGGCCAGGCGGGGCTCAAAGCTCAGGCTGAACAGGGCAAACAGCAGGCCCATGGCGATCAGCATGGCCTGGGGGTGCCGGCCCAAGCGCTCGTGCGCCGTCATCCCCACAAAGCTGCTGCCCAGCCACACCACGGCGAGCGGTTGGGGCGTGATGCCGAGCGGGGCGGCCAGCAGCGGCAGCAGCAGCCCCACCAGAAGTGATGGCAAGGCGGAGCCCTGAATGGGCCCCAGGGCGCAGCGCTCACTGAGCCAGTGCGTCAGCAACGGGGAGGCCACCGCCGCGATCACCACCCCCAGCCGTTCCGCTGCCGAGTAGGCATGCAGCGGTGCGCCTGCCCCCAGGGCTCCGAAGGTCCAGGCCAGGCCACAGATGCCGAAGACGCTCAGGAAGGCGGTGGTGCCGAGTTTGCCGCCGATGCCGCCCCAGCTGTTGCTCAGCAGGGTGAGCACGGCGCCGGCCAGGGCACCGGCCAGCACCAACCAGCCGGGATGGTGCAAGACAAGCTTCGACGTCATCCCCGCAAAGGCTCCGCAATAGAGCGGTGCTGCAAGGGACATCGCGCCGCTCCGTCGCTCCAGCAGGGCCCCCAGGCAACCCACCAGGGCCGTGGCCGAAACCATGGTCATGAGCTCTGCCCGGCTGAGGGCCTGCACGGCAGTGGCGCCCAACGCCCCCAGCACGATTGGCAGGACTGCGGGCCAACGGTGCGGGCCGTGGTCGGCATGCTGCCGAAAACCAACCACCGTCAGAACCCCGAGCAGGATGAAGGCCACCACCTCTGGTCCTGATGCCCCTATCACAAAGGCATCGAGGTAGAAGATGGCGAGCACAGCCGCCATCAGGAGTGCCAGGGGACGGGGCATCGGACTGGGTTGAAGACCATTCATCCTGGACAGGCTGGTCAGGGTAAAGCCGACGATTGGGCGGATCGATCCCAGATCCTCAGCATTACATGGTTGGCATCGCCGGAAACAAAGACGGACTGACGACCGGTATCGCGATCATAGAGATGACGTCTCACTGCACCACTATTGGCGCCGTAGATGTGAATGCTGATCGAGGTGCGACCACGCCAAGCATTAGGAACAGCGGTGAATACCACCCGCTGAGAGCGTTCCCCCCTCAGCCATGATGCGCGCCCCATCGTCATCCTCCTGGTCAATCAACGGCATCCATGCCTGAAGGAAGTGGCGCAATCTGGGCGCGTTCCGCATCGCCCGTTCTCCTCCTTCCTGCGGATGTGACGGGACGCTCAAGATATGCAGGCTGGGGATGGGCCGCCAAGGCACTGGCCTTGGGGATGGGATGAGGCAGAGAGGTTCTGCTGCCCTGATGCCCTATGCCGCAGCTTTTTTGTAGTTCCGCAGCAACGACGAATTCACGATCACCGAGAGCGAACTGAGCGCCATCGCCGCACCGGCAATCATCGGGTTGAGCCAGCCGAGGGCGGCGATTGGCACGCCCAGGCTGTTGTAGATGAACGCCCAGAACAGGTTCTGGCGAATCTTGCGCATCGTGGCTCGGGAGAGGCCAATGGCCGTCACCACATCGCGCAGGTCGTTGCCCAGCAGCAGCAGGTCGCCAGCCTCCTTGGCCACGTCGGAGCCGGTGCCGATGGCGATGCCGATGTCGGCGGTGGCCAGGGCCGGGGCATCGTTCACGCCATCGCCCACCATCGCCACCACCTGGCCGGCCTGCTGCAAGGCCCGGATGGTGCTGGCCTTGTCGGCAGGGCGCACCTCGGCGATCACCTCGGTGATGCCCACCTGGGCGGCGATGGCCTGGGCCGTGGTGCGGTTGTCGCCGCTGAGCATCACCACCCGGATCCGGCGACGCTGCAGCAGCTCAACGGCCCGCCGGGCTTCGGGCCGCACCGTGTCGGCTACCGCCAGCAGGCCGAGCACCTCGCCGCCCTGGCCGATCAGTGTCACCGTGTTGCCGGCGGCTTCCAGCTGCTGCAGGGGGCGCTGCACGGCATCGCTGAGCTGCGGCACAAACCGGCCCGCCAGGCTGCGATTGCCCAGCCACAGGCTCTGGCCAGCCACAACGGCCTGCACCCCCTCGCCCACCTGGGCCTCGAACTGGGTGGCGGGCAGCAACTCCAGCCCCTGCTCCGCCGCGGCGTTCAGCACAGCTGCCGCCAGGGGATGCTCGGAGCCGTGCTCCAACGAAGCGGCCCGCTGCAACAGCTGCTCCGGGGTGGCGGAGCCCAGGGGCACAACCTGGGTGACGGTCGGCCTGCCGCGGGTGAGGGTGCCGGTCTTGTCGAACACCACGGTGGTGAGCCGCTCCACGCGTTCGAGCACCTCGCCGCTGCGGATCAGGATGCCCAGCTCGGCGCCCTTGCCGACGCCCACCATCAGCGCCGCCGGGGTGGCAATGCCCAGGGCACAGGGACAGGAAATCACCAGCACGGCGATGAAGGCCAGCAGCCCCTGGCTGAAGCTGCCGGCCAAGGTCCACAGCGCCAAGGCCGCAACGGCCACACCCACCACCGCTGGCACGAACCAAGCCGTCACCTGATCGGCCAGCCGCTGCACCGGGGCCGAGCTGGCTTGAGCTTGCTCCACGATGCGGATGATCTGGGCCAGGGCGGTGTCGGCACCCACCCGGGTGGCCGTGAAGCGCAGCACACCGGCTCCGTTGAGCGTGCCGCCGATCAGCTCGGAGCCCACCTGTTTGGCCACCGGTAGGGATTCACCGGTGATCAGCGCCTCATCCACCGCCGATTGCCCCTCCAGCACAACCCCATCGGCCGGCACCGTTTCGCCGGGTCGCACCAGCAGCAACTCGCCTTGCAGCACCGTCTCGGCCGGCACGACCATCTCCTGGCCTTCACGGATCACCGTGGCCTGGGCAGGTTGGAGATCCAGCAGCCGGCGCACGGCTGCGGAGGAGCGCTGCTTGATGATCTCTTCCATGTATTTGCCCATCAACACGAAGGCGATCACCACCGCCGACACCTCGAAGTAGACGCCCCGCTCATCGATGCCAACCGGCAGGAGTTGGGGTGCAAACACGACAACCACGCTGTAGAGGTAGGCCACCGAGGTGCCCAGCGCGATCAACACATCCATGTTCAGGGCCCGGCGCCTCAGGGCTGCCCAAGCACCGGTGTAAAAGCCCCAGCCGCCGATCAGCTGCACAGGGGTGGCGAGCAGAAACAGCCACACCCCCCAGGTGAGCCAGGGCAACTGGGGCACGGGCGCCCAGCTCAGCAGGCTGACCCCAGCGGCCAGGGCGATGAAGGCCGCAGCCCGCAGGATCGCCAGAGCCAGAACTCCCGTGAGGGCAATCCCGACGCGGCGGCGCATCCGGCGCATCTCGTGTTCGGGCGCCAGGAAGGTCTGGCGGCAGCCCTGGCTGCAGAAGTAGTAGGTGCGGCTGCCCCGCTGGGCCGAGAGCGCGGTGGCCGTGGGCACCACCATGCCGCAGATCGGATCCTTGGCCATGGGGCCTGATGGCGCCGCTGCAGCGTGCATGGCAATGGGGTCGCTGATCGTCACTCTGCTGAGCCCAACACGAGATGGCTGTAGGTAGAAGCCCCACTCCTGCCCGGCAGGGCCCCGCAAGAGGCTGACGCCCGTACTAATTCGGTCGAAGGCGCGCCTGGCGGAGCACGGCCGAAGGGCGCTCACCAAAGAGGCGCGTGAAATCACGGGTAAAGGAAGCGGCATTCACAAAACCCAGACCCAGGGCCACCGAACCAACGGAATCACCGTGCGCGGGATGCTGGAGACGCTCACGGGCTTTCTGCATCCGGCAGCGCTTCACCCATTGCACCTGGGCTGCAGCCCAGGTGGGCGCGAAAAGCCAACTGAAGACTGCGGCGCGAATAACCCGACTGCCGTTCCAGATCACTCAGCGCCAAGGGTTGATCGGCATGGGCTTCAATCCAGGTGGCAAGAGTTTTCACCCAAGCGGAGCCAGTCTCCCCCAAGGAAAACCGGCTTGAACAGTCATCGCCTGCATGCAGCCCTGGGATCAGCAGCAACACCCAAAGGCGCAAAATCTGATCATCAATCCGGGAGTGGTGCAGAACATCAGCCCCTGCAGAAATCAAAAGATCAAGATTTTGATACGTCGAGTAGAGAACCTTGGCAAGGCGTTGATTGCGAACTCCCTGCACTGGGATCAACTGTGGTGACGAGAGCATCGCCTTGATCATCACGCTGCTTTCATGGACACCTGCCATCGACAGTGCGGTTTGCAGAAGGGCATCGGGATCAACAAATGTCACCACACCAGCCGTCACCGTGTTCTCAATCTGCAGCGGACCGGGAGGCACATACAACAGGGATTCGTGGGTCCAACTGTCCAACCAATGGCGCTCCACACGCCAACGCGTCAGGCCCCGATAGGGCATCACCAGATGGGCGAGCCCAGAGCCCGTGCTTTCGAGTTGAATCGCACTTCCGTGGGTGCTCAGAATCCGCATGCAGCCGAGGGGGAGCATGGCCATGCGATTGACGAATTGGCCCTGACGCGCCCTGGGCTCACAGACATGGCTCGGCGTCCACGCGTTGAGTTGGTCAGCCCAGGATTGCGGGCAATCAAACGCGTGACTCAGGCCTGGCTGGCCCAGCAGGGGCATGCGCACAGGCAAACCGCCATGCATCAGGGCACAGGAGTGGGTGTCGGCAGCTTGTAGGCGCCGCTGAGCACCGAAGGACCCGGCCGATAAATGCGCATAATCAGATTCCAACCCGGCGCCACATCCAGCCGATTGGGTCGCTGACCGCAGGCCTGCTCAGAGCCAAACGCCACCGTAAAGGTGCCATTGGGGTTGAGCACCACGTTGCTGGAATTGACCACAGCATTGGCATGCTTCATGTAGCCATCCTCGCCGTAGAGGGTGATCGACCAGAAGGCCTTGTTCTCCGGCACCGTATAGGTGGCGATGTGGCAAAGGCGGGGATTAAACGCACCGGCAGTGCTCAGATAGGTGGCATCGGTCTCCGGATTCAGGCCCCAAGCGGCGGCCGCCGCCAGATGGCGCGTGCGTTCATTCACCGTTCCGCGGGGCCCCATCATTCCCTTGTAACTGGAATAGGCCTTGGCTTCCCGCTCATAGCGTTGGGTGAGGGCTTGGAGGGAAACCTGATCCCAACGCTGCGGCGGCAGGGGGTCGGCACTGGCCGCCTTCACCACCACCGAATCCTGGAGGCGATTCACCTCAGCAATCTCCGCGGGATCCTTGGGATTGAACAGCTGGGTGCGCACCACCACCGCCAGATACTTGGTGTCCTTCGGCAGGGAATAGGTGCCGGGCTCATAGAGCACGGCCGGTGCGTAGTGATCATTGTCAACCAGCAGCACCGACATGAAGCGCCCCTTGGGGTGCGGCGGGATCGTGACCGTGGCGCCCTTGGAGGTATCCACAATCGAGGCGGAATACAGCGTGTCGAGATTCATGCGCACCACCGTCTGCTGATCCAGCGGTGTGGGCTTGCGGATCACAAACCAGCGGTTCACCCCGCCAGCCTGGCGGGCGATGTTGTGGAAGGTGCGATCGGTCTCCGCACGGATGTAGGTCTGGGGCGTCACCACCTCGCCACGTGGCGATGGAGCCTGGGCTTGGGCTGGCTGGGCCGGAAGGGGCTCGGGCTGGAGCGAGGGCGGCTTCCACTGCCCCTGGAGTGCCGCCGCTTTCGGCCCGTACAGGCGCAGGAACAAAGCAAAGGGCCCATCAGGTGCGGGCAGCCAGTTCGACTCCAGGGCCTTGGAGGGGGCCTGGTGTTGCACCAGCAGGCTGAGGCCGCCATCGGGATCCCGTTTCAGCCCCGGCAGCATCGGCGAATTGATCAGGTAGCGGTTCAGCGGATTGGCATACAGCAAACTCTCTGGCAAGCGATACAGCGTCAGCGACCAGAACGAATTCACCGGTGGTAGCCCCCCCGGTGCAAAGCGCAGGCGGTAGGCATGGCGGCGGCCATCGAGCTTGCTGCCATCCGCATCCACGAAATAGGCCGGATAGAGGGCCTCCTCGCGGCTGTTGCCATAAATGCCCAGCACGGCGCCGGTCATCCGGTTGAGGCTGTTGTTGTCCAGAAACTCACGCGTGCCGAACAGATCACCGGAGGTCACCTCCCCCTTGTCGATGCGCACCTTGAGCGCGGCGAAATCCCTCCAGGCGTCGGCCATGCCCGCTTCCAGTGCGGCGCGACTCTGGGGGGAGAGCTTGCTGGGGTCAAAGGGCTGGCCTGGTGCGATGCCAATGCGAGCGAACGACTCGCGCAGCTTCTGGTCTGCTGGATGGGTGGGGGCATAGGGCAGCAGAGCATTCATCACCGCGAAAAAACGCAGTGAAGTTTTCTGCTCCTCAGGGGTGAGTGGCTTCTCCAGTCGAAGGGCCGGCACCGTGGGCGGGGCGGGACGACCGAGGAACGCCGAAAGGGGTTGCACCTTGTATTGGGCCTGGATCGCCTGCACCGCCTTGAGGTCTGCGGCGTTGAACAGCTGCGTGCGATAGAGGGCCAAGGCCAGATCCGTTTCGGAGCGAATCACCTTCGTGATTCCCGGGGGCGTGCTGCCCTTCCAGTTGGGGCCCGCAATCAGGAAGGAGCCACCGGCGTTACCGGTGGTCCGGCTACCGAGATAGGCGAAGTTGTGGGTGTAGAGGTCGATCAGCTGAATGCTCCAGTAGCGCTTCTGCTCGATCGGGGGCACCGTGAACACGATTGGTTCCTGGCGCAAATCCAGGCCCACAAACGAATAGGGCGTGTCGGAGTTGGGGGTCTGCACGGCCCTGTCGGCCGGTGTGTAGACGCGCGGAACGTTGAGGAGCTGGTTGTAGGGCGCCTTGTAGTCGGGATTGGTGGGATCGACGAAATAGGCGTATTGGATGCGGTAGTTGTCCACCATCGGGAAGCCATACACGTAGGCATCCCGAGCGATCTGGCGAATTTCAGCAGGCGATAGGGCCTGCTGGGAGATCACCGCCGATTCAGCTAACGCAGGCGCGGCCGGCATCACCCCGGAGACGGCCAACAGAACAGGCAGACCGGCGCGCCACATCGGAAATCAGGTGGATGGGTCTTCCGATTGTGACCATGGCGACAGAGCGAGGCCATCCGACCATGCCAAATGCGCAGCGAAGCCGGGGGTGGGTGCGCAATTGGCAAAACACTCGAGCCACCACCACGGGTCTGAGGGCCCCTGTCCAGCTCATCGGAGCTGAGATGGCTGCCCCCCGCAGCAACACCCTGGGCGACTGTCACTGTGGCTGACGGCCGTTAAGCGGAGAAGGGTAGGGAAGGGGCCGAAGCTACGGATGCAAAATAGTTGGGCATGGGATGCGTTAAATCCGGCCCGATCTGGATGCCCGTCAACACCATGATTATTCGTGCCTTGCTCGTCTATTTCACGTATTGCGGAAATGACTTCAAAGTTGAATTCCCGACAGGCAGTGGCCAGATGATGAATCTCTATGAGGTTGCCGAGCAACTCGCGCACCGATTGGTGTCGATCTTCACGCGCAATGCAGAGGGCCTCAGGCCGGTCTTCGGCAGTCAGCAGACCTTTCAGCACGACCCCCATTGGAAGGATCATCTGCTGTTCTATGAATATTTCCACGGTGACAACGGCGCTGGCATTGGCGCCAGCCACCAGACCGGCTGGAGTGGCCTGGTGGCGAATCTGATCCACTTTTTCGCCGCCAACACCCAGGAGAGTCGTCTGGCCCAGGGCGCGACGGGGAACATGCCCCAAGCACACACCAGCGTGCGCTGAGTCCGATGCTTTCAGCCCGTTGAGCCCTCACCCCACCCGAGCCCTGGCGGTGCCCTTCCTTGGGATTCTGGCCAGCCTGCAACTGATCGACCCGAGCGTGGCCAACAACGCCCTGGTGAAGGCCGGCCAATCCCTGGCGATGCAGGGCCCCACGTTGGCCCTGGCAGCCAGCATCTCCACCCTGGCTCAGGCGGCCACCGTTCTCTTGATGGGCTTTCTCGGAGATCGCCTGGAGCGCCGGCAGGTGTTGATGGGCGCCTTGCTCTTGGCCATCGCCGGGGATGGCATCGCCCTGGCGGCACCCCATGCGGGCTTGTTTCTCTTGGGTCGTGCCCTGGCCGGCATCGCCGTGGGCGGTGTGCTCGTGCTGTCGTTTGCAGCCGTGGGCGCCGTGAGCCGTGCCGACCAGCTCGGCAAGGCGTTGGGCGTGTGGCACCTCTGGACCATTGCTGGCTTTATCGCCGGCTCACTCCTGGGCGGCCTGTTGGCCAACAGCAGCTGGCGCCTGGGTCTGGGCCTGGTGCCCTTACTGGCGCTGCTGTGTCTGGCGTTGCTGCCGCTGCTGGTGCCGCCGATGCCCGCCGACACCAAGCTCAGGCCCGATTGGCCAGGGTTGATCAGCATCGCGGCAGCGATGGTGCTCTTTCTCAGCGGTGTCTGTCACGCCATCCAGGGGCTCAGCTCGCCGCAGTTTCTGGTGCCCAGCCTGTCTGGGGTGGTGCTGTTCGGCGTGCATCTGCTGATCGAGCGTCACCGTCAGGAGCCGATCTTCCCGGTTGCGCTCTACCGGCGTGGTTGCTTCGCGGCGGCGATCGTGAGCGGCATCGCCGGCAACGTCGCCTGGGCCGTGGTGCAGTTGCAAACGAGCAATTTCTGGCAGCTGGTTCAGCACTTCAGCACCGCGCAAGTAGCCATGGCCCAGCTCCCCCTGCTCGTCAGTTCTGCCGTGGCCGCTGTGCCGGCCGGCTGGCTGATGCGTCCCGGTCGCCGCACCACCCAGCTGATGGCTGGTGGCATCCTGGTGCTCGTGCTCGGCCTGCTGTGGTTTGCCGCCATCCGCGCCGACAGCGCCTACAGCGCCCTGGTGATGCCGATGGTGCTGGTGGGCAGTGGCCTGGCCTTCATGATCGTGCCCCAGGCGACGTTGTTCGTCCAGGAAGCTCCGCCGGGCTCGCTCGGCCCCGTTACGGCCTTTCGCACCACCACCGGTCAGTTTGGCTTCGCCTTGGGTTTCGCCGCCAGCGCCGCGATGGTGAATGGCTTTGGTGCCGCCAACCTGCATCAACAGGTGCTGAAGCTGGGCGGCACAACCGTTTGGAGTTCGGAACTCGAAGCCAAGGTGCGGGCGGCCCTGGGCAGCGGCAGGCTGAGCCACGCCACAGGATTGCCGGCGCAGGCCATCCAGCTGATGAGCGACACCTACGCCAGTGGCCTGGCGGGCACCATGCTTGTTGCAGCCTTGCTGGTGGGATTGCTCGGCGCCATCAGCCTGCTGCTGCTGGTGATTGGCCACCGGCAAGAGGGTGTGGAACAGGGGACGCGGGCCTAGGTCGCCGCAACTCGCTCCAAACAGCCGTGAAAGCTTTGGTGAGAACTGCCTGAGACCTTGCCCAATTTTGCTGACAGCAACGGCTTGGGTGATTCAGGTTGGGGGTTCGTGAGACGTCCATCGCGATGACACCCTCGTCCCTGGGACCCGAGCGCACCCGCTCTGTTGTGGCCTACAAGCTGGCCGGTTTGCTTCGCGCTGCCGAGGCCGATCAAGGTCGTCATGGAGCCGAGGCCTGGCGGCGCAAGTTGGAGCCCCTGGTTGCCGCTCTGGCGGCAACCCGCCCGGGTTGATCCAGCCGATAGCCGCCGTGGAGGCGATAGTTGAAGTCGTTGAACGCCACCCAGGTTTGTTGAGGACATGGCATGCCCCAACTGCGGAAGTTGGTCGGTGAAGGCGGATCGCAGCCTGGCCGGGAGGCTGGTGTGCGGGCGTTGCGCTCAGCCACTGGGGGGTGCTCAGGCGCCTAGGCGGAGGCGCACCCGATCGCACCGGCAAAGGGTCTCCTTGGGGATCGGGCTGGTGATGTTGGTGGCGTTCTCGGCGCTGCTGGCGTTCTGGGATCTGCAGCGGGCCCGGTTCGCTGCACCGCCCGGTGGGCTGGCGCCGCAAGCGCAGCCCAAAAGTCCGGGATTCTTCTAATCCGTGCCCTGCGCCTGAACCGCGATACACCCTTGCATCGGATCGATGTTGCGGAAGGGGCAGGGGAAAAGGGATCCCCCGATCAGTTCTCCCCGCTGCCGCCCTCTCCCGTTCTCTCCCCCTGAGGTCCGGAGCCCATCGCGGCGCCAAGGGCACGGCACGACGCGATTGGATCAACCCCCGGAGCAAGACCCAAGGCCTTGCGCAACGCATCGAGCTGAGCCACGGACTGGAGATCGATCGTGCTGGCCACCTGCTCGCAGGCCAGCTTTTTCAGGGCCTGGGGATCTGGACGACCACACCCGGCGAGCAATCCCAGAGCGATGCAAACTCCAACGGTCGCAACTCGGATCATCGGCATCGAGACGAAAGCCTGGTCAAGGTAGGGACAACGGTCCACTGGTGCTGGTTGAGCGGGTGCCCACATCCCCTGTCAGAGGCCAACTTTCACCTTGACTGGTGCCTGGGGATCCATATCCACCTGGATCGGTTTGGTCTCATCCACCTGAACCTGGATCGGCTGGGCATTGCGAACCTGCACCTCCAGTGGCGCTCTGTTGGTCACGCTCAGATTGATCGGAGCATGCTCGACCACTTTCACTGCCAGGCTGCGGCTGGGTTCAATCTGAACCGGCCTTGGCATGTTCAGCTCCCCCTTCACCTTGCCGCCGAGTTGCAGCGGCTCCGTAAAGCTGTGCTCCAACTTCACTTGGATTGGGTGTTGGCTGAGGCGCACCAAGCCGGCCAGTGCCATACCGCCGAGCGCTAGGGCGGTGACCGGCCAGCGCAGCTTCAACCAGTGGGGAGTCATGCAGCAGGGAAGATCAACCCCCATTCAATGGCGCAGACCGAGAAATGCCTACGCCGAGGGCATCTCTGCTCCGGGTTCATGGCCTTGGCTCATGGCTCCCACAAAGGAGGCATGGTCGGCCTCGGCCAGATCCGCATGGTGCACGGCCTGCTGCAAAAGACCCTGGGCAAAGTGCTTCGGGTCATCGATGTGGGCGGCCATGGCACGGCGGTCGCCGCCTCTGGCGTGGGCCTTGGCCAGGGTCCAGCCGCAGAGCCAGCCGTAATCCTTGAGGCCATCGCCATCCAACTGGGCCACATCCACCGAGGCCTTCCAATCGCGGAAATGGCGGATATAGATGTGATCACCTGCGGGGTTGGTGGTCCAACCCAGAAAGGCATCACTGGCGGTTTGCAGCAACCGCTGCCCCTCCACCACCCGCTGCCCTTGATGCTTCGGTGCAGGCAGATTCACAAAGGGAGCCAGCACGGAGGGTTCGGCCTGCTTGCCCTGCAGCACCAGGATGTCGTCTGGATGCGGGCCCACGAACAGGGTGATGCCACAGCGGGTGCCAATGGAGCCCACGCCCACCGCCTTGAGGGCGGAATCGGTGAACTGATACTGCCCCAGCAGGTGCTGCATGGCGGAAGAGATCGAGCCCATGTAGCTGCGCAGCATGGTCAGCGACCAGTCCTGCCAGTCCATGCCGGCCAGCCAGGTTGGCTCGAGCTCGTCAAAGCGCCAGATCAGCGGCGGCTGATGGCGAAAACGCAGCGCACCCCTGCCATCGGCTTCACAGAGTTTGCGCACCGCCTGGCGACTGTCCCTGTGCAGGGCGACCTCTGTCACCTGGCTCAGGTGGGTGCGGAAGTTGGCGCTGGCGCGTTCGTCGATCAACCGTTCCAGCGGCAGCCGTGCCACCCACATCGGCATCAGGGCCATGGCGGCAAACTCCGCCATCGCCTCGCCATAGGCACGCACCGTGCGGCGGCAGATCCGGCTCTGCTGCTTCTCGCTCAGCCCCAGGCTGCGGGCTGCCAACACAAAACTGGCGGCCAACCGCAGCACATCCCACTCGAAGGGCCCGGGATGGGTTTCATCGAAGTCGTTGATGCCGAACAGCAGTTGCCGCTCAGGGGAGCCATAGAAGCCAAAGTTGAGCAGATGGGCATCGCCGCAAAGCTGCACCATCAAGCCCGAGTGGGGCTCGCGGCCAAGGTCGGCCGCCATCACGATGGCGGCGCCGCGGAAAAAGGCAAACGGGCTCTCGGCCATGCGCCGCTGGCGTTCAGGCAACAGCCAGGGCAGGCGGTTGGCCTCCTGTTGTCTCAGCAGCTCCAGCGGATCCAGGCGTGGACCTGAGTTCATCGCTGGGCTCTCCGCGCCAGGCCTGCCGTCAGATTGGCAATGGCACACCGACCAGGCAATGAAGACCCTGCGCACTTGCGGGCATCCACGGCGGCGGCCTGGCTGGGGGGGGGGAGGCGTGAGCCGTTTCCCTTGCCCGACTGCCCAGCTGCGCTGCTATGGGTTGGGCTCGTCGCCGCAGCCACTGCAATGCGCCAGGTTCTCGAGCAGCTTGAACTCCGCACCAGCGGCCAGGGCTTTACCCGGCTGAACGAATCGCTCAACACGTGGATTGCTGACGCCGCCATCCAGTTGGGCGTGCTGCACCTCACCTGCCTGCACACCAGCGCCAGCCTCACCATCAACGAAAACGCCGACCCACGGGTGCTGAAGGACCTGGCGATGTGGATGGATGCAGTCGTTCCTCAGGATGGCCTCGGCCCCCTCGATGGGCAGGGCCAGCGCACGCGTTACCTCCACGACGATGAGGGCGACGACGACATGCCGGCCCACATCCGTACCGCACTGACGGCGCAGACCATGACCCTGAGCGTCAAAAGCGGTCGCCTGCTCCTGGGGACATGGCAGGGGATTTACCTGTGGGAACACCGAGCCATGCCGCAACGCCGGCGGATTGCCTGCCATTTGGTTGGGGAGTAGCCCAGTTGGTCTTTAGTGAAGGGCGGAGGTGCAGGGACTGACTGGGTGGCGACTCCTCTGGAGCCACGAACGCTGCGCCAGCTCCTCAGCTGCCAATCTTGCGATCCAACCACTGGGTGAGCACATAGACCCCGATGAACATCGGCAGATAGGCGATCCACATGTTCGGGAGGTCAAGCTCTGCGTTGTTGATCAACACCAACCCGCCATAGCTGACCGCGCCATAGATCAAGGCCCTGCGCAGTGGTCCGGTGATCTTGTTCAAGTGGAGTGGGCAAGGTGCCTTAACTCAGGCTAGGCATGCCAGCAGGGCATCGATACCAGCCTGGGCCACGATCAGATCCTGCTCGGCGGTGCCGGAGCCGACGCCGATAGCCCCCACCAGGCAGCCACTCACCATGATCGGTAGCCCGCCGCGGAGGTTGGTGAAGCGGCCCTGGGTGGCCGCGACCAGTCCTGCCGCCAGCGGCTCGGCCAATTCGCCGCTGGGCTTGGCGGATGAGGCGGCCGTGACGGCCTTCTGGGTGGCGGACCACTGGCTGAGCACCTTGGCGCCATCCATGCGCAGGAAGGCGAGCAGATGGCCGCCGCGATCGACGATGGCGATGCACTGGGGAACGCCGATCTCCTGGGCTTTGGCCGTGGCTGCCTGCAGCACGATCAGCGCCCCTTCGCTGCTCAGTTCGAGACGGTTCTGCAGAACGGCCATGGCCGATGGACCCATCGGGGATAACTCCCATGATCCCGTTGCTGTCAGGCTCCGCCAAGGCGGCCGGCCAGCGCTTGCGCAATTGATGCTGCCGCAGGATCATGGCTGTGGCCCCCTTTCTTGGATGCTGCTGATCCATGGGGATGGCCTCTGTTCCAGCCTCACCGCCGGGTGGTTGCCGTGGCTGACGTGCTGCTGGCCCTCGGGCTGATTGCCTTGCTGGGCAGCCTGCTGCGCTATTGGCTCCCCGACTTCGATGTGGAAGCTGCCCGCCGCAGCATCGGCGTGCTGGTGCTGAATGTGTTCCTGCCGGCCCTGGTGTTTCGGGTGATCTGCAGCGTGCCGAGTGGCCCGGAAATGGTGCAGATCCCTCTGGTCATGGGGATCGCTGTGGTCTGCTGCCTGGGGCTGGCCCTCCTGCTCTTTCGACCCCTGGCGATGCCTGCTGAGGAGAAGGGGGCGCTGGTTCTGGCCAGTGCCTTTGGCAATGTCACCTATCTGGGGCTGCCGGTGCTGCAGGGTCTGTTCCCAGGGCTTGCGCTGCAGGTGGCCAAGGTGGCGATCCTCAGCGAGGTGACCACCACGCCCCTCAATCTCAGCGTGGGGGTGGCGCTGGGCGAGAGCTTCAGGGGCACGGTGAGTCGCGGCGTCTGGCGTCAGGCCCTGCGCGCGGTGGTCACGATGCCGGCGCTCTGGGCCATCGTGCTGGCCCTTGTCTGGACCGGTAGCGGCATACCAGTGCCGGGGTTTCTGATGGAGGCCACCCGGATACTTGGCAACACGGTGACCGGGTTGATGATGTTGTCGCTGGGGATGGGCCTGCGTTATCGCAGCCTGCACCGGCCTTGGCCGTTGCTGCTGGCCAGCACCATCAAATTGCTGGTTTCGCCGCTGGTGGTGCTGGCCGCCGCCCGCTGGATCGGCCTGGAGCAGCCCTACCTTCAGGCCGTGGTGCTGGAGGGTGCGATGCCCACCCAGCTGCTCACCTTCGTGATCGCCGATCGGGTGGGCCTGGATGTGGAGCGCTTGGCGCTTTGCATTCTGCTCAACACCGCAGCTTCATTCGTGACGATTCCCCTGCTGCAAGGCTGGTTGTTGAGCTGAAGGCCACCAGCTCACAGCGAGCGGTCACAGCTGACATCGGTCCAGCCCTGGCAGCGTCTGGTGAGCACGGGGATGCAGTTCACCCCGGCGTAGTGCCTGAACCAATGCGAGGGCATGCAGACCTGGCGGCTGCGGGTTGTCACGAGCACCTCGCTGACGAGGTAGGGCCACGCCTCGATCGGGGCTTCAAGTCGGGCGGCCAGGGCCGCAGGCCGGGGCAAGGGCACACCCATGCGTCACTCCAAATGCGTACACCTGGTCGAGCACGGTTGGAGCGGGTTGACTGCCGCAGCCCTCGGGGCTGGATACGGTTCGGGGAGAGAAGAGGTGTCGATGCTCCGCGAACTCGTGCTGGCGATCGGCATCCCCCTGCTGGTGCTGCTGCTGGCGGGGCTGGCCCTGAAGCAGTGGGGTGATCGGCTGCCGACGTGGCTGCAGCGGTTGGCCGAGCGCCCGTCCTGGCTGTGGAACGCAGGCATCGGGGTGATCATTGGCCTGTCGCTGTTGCGCTGGCTGTTGCAGCGCTGAAGCTCACAGGCCGCTACCAGGCATGGAGTGCTCGGAATGCCTTGATCCAGATGTCAGCGTTGACCTTGGCCAAGTCTGCTTGGGGCTTCCTCAGCACGCGATCTGCTTTGCATCCAACAAGACAGGGGAGCTGCTGATGCAGGGTGAGACCGAAACTCATGGTCACGCCCAGAGGGCCAGCTGAGCCTCAGCCGCTAGCAGGAAGTGAAAGAGAAGACTGTGGCCGCGGCTGATCAGCCGCAGACGATGCGCATGACGCGGCCGTCCAAAACGGTCAGGGTCGCGCGATCTTCGCGGTAGTCCGTGGTCATGGGCGCATTGGGGCCGCCCGCACGGAGCGCGCGGATTCCCGGCATGGCTCGCAGCACCGCCTCGACCTCCGGGTGGGGCTTGCCGATCAGTGCGGGGAAGGCGGCCTCTTGTGCGGCGCAGGCGCCGCGTTGCATGGGCTCCGCAAAGGCTGCGAAGGGAATGAGCGACAGCAGGGTGAGCGTGGCGCAAGTCCTCATGGGTGCATCATGCCCGCCAAGTCCGGCGGGGCCTGATTGGGGGGTCAGAGCACCGATAACACCGAACATGCGCAGACATCGCCCATGCCCAGCGCTCCACTGGGAAGCTGTCAGCAGTGCCGACTGAGCGGCTCGCTGGCAAGAACCGCCAGAAACTGCTTTGTGTGTGGCTCAGGGGGAGGGGTGAGCGGTTTCGGGGATTGCAAGAGGATCGGGCAGCCCCTGGCTGATCGCAAGAGCGCGCTTGTAGATGGCGCTTGAGGTCTCGCCGGCAGCCTCCATGGCAATGCGCATGTTCTGCCAATAGTGCAATGTTTGGTCTTGCGTCATGAGAGCTACGGCGGTCTCAGGCGCAAACGGTCTGTCTGCCGCGCCGCCGGCCCAGCGGTTCGATCCATTCGTTCAACACCACCTGGTGCTGGACAAGACGACCTGGCAGGCGGCAGCCAAGGTTGATCTGCCCTTCGTCGACCAAGCGACCCAACCGAATAGCCAGGGCTTCCTCGTGCCGAACAAAAGCCCCCTGCTGGGAGGCAACCCAAGAGATCTCGCGTTCCGTGATCACGCCGCTGGAGAGGGACTCCAGAAAGACTTCCCCGACAGTCATGGGAGCCATGTAACGAGTTCGTTACATGCTGTCGCGTCCATGGCCTGTCTGTGGCCCGACCGGGCCAGCGACTGGTTGACCACCGCGTAGCTCAGGGGCGAAGGGCGAGCTGGGCACTGCAGCAGCAATCAGCCCAGCATCCGGATCCAGACCCACCACCACAGCAGGGCCTGGTCAACCTGACCGACCTCAGGGCATCAGGGTGGTGACGCGCATGGGTTGATCCAAGGGCATGGTTTTGATCTGCCCGCCCGCCAGGGGCAGCTGGTCAAACCTCAGGCTCCGCAGGTCTGGGTTGTCGTAGGTCTGGATGTAATACACGAGGTTCTTCATGTCGGCGGCGACTGTCCACTCGGTGATTTCGTAGCCCGCCGATGTGTCAGCGCCGCCGTAGGCGCTGCCCACCGGCAGATTGATGCTGCCGGGCGGAAGATCGAACTGCCCCAAGATGCGAAAGGCAGTGCCCACCTGCTGCTGCGTAGTCAGGTTGGTGGGCGCATAGCGGGCAAAGGTGAAGGCCTGCACGAAGCGTGAGGAGGAGAGGAAATCTCCCGGCAACCCGTAGAAGCCTTCGCCGGAGCTGGCGGGAGGTAAGGGCATCCGTCCCGCCTTGAGGGTGGGTGCTGGGTTGTTGCTCATGTTGGCGGCGTCACCCACACTCGCCAGGTGGAAGGCCAGGGGGGGATTGTTGGTGTAGACGCCCGTGGGATTTTCCTTTAGTTCCAGGGCGCCATCGATGTATTCCACCGAGAGGGAGCGGCCCTGGTTGTCATGCAGGGTCATGTGAACGCCCACGGTGCCGCCGAAGGACGCCAACGGTGCTCCATTCACCAGCACCTTCGGGAGCCCGGCCTTCACCTCATCCAGCGTGCCGAACTGACTGAGCACGTAGGTGAGCATCTGCCAGCTCACGATCGAGTTGCGCGCCTGAGCGGCAGACACGTTCTGGTACTTGGCCCAGCCCGGGAAATTCAGCATGCCGCCGGAGAGTCCCTTTTCATTCATGCCGTCGACCACCATGTCGAGGCCGAGAACATTCAGGCCCGCCACGGCATAGCGGGTGGTCCACGGCTTGCCGCTTCCGGCCTTGCCGTTCGGGCCGACGCCCACCAGCTTCGTGCCGCGCTGGATCAGGATCGCCTTGCTTTTCATCGGCATCCCGAACTCCATAGTGCGCCCATAGACACGCCCATTGTCGTTCCCCTTCAGGGTGAAGCTGGTGCAGGCCTCGCTGGTGCCCGTTTGCAGGGCAGCGAGAGCCAGGGCCATGAGGGCGATTTGGGCGCGCTTGATCACAATGACGGCGGTGGATTGCTTACTGCAGGTTTTTAGAGTCCCTGGACTGGTGTGGGTGAAGGTCGCGGGATTTCTTCGTAACTCCGATGCGCCTGTCTCGATGGAAACCCCAGTTCATCGGCCCCACTTTGTCCGGGCAGCGCGCAGGGGCGGTTCCCCGTATCCGGCCGTACCTGCCAGAACGCGCCAGCAGGCCAAGGATGGATGCGGAAAGAAAGGAGATACCCCCCGCATGCGTGAGGTTGTGTTCCGCGTTCTGGCTGAACGCCCCGGCCACCTGGAAGCCCAGGCCGACACCCTGCCCATCCACATCACCGCTCCGACCCTGGAGGATCTGCAGCACGAGGCTCGAGAAGCCCTGATTGAGCATGTCGGCCCAGCCCACTGCGCTTACCGGGTACGCGTGCGCCGCTGCCCAGGTGTTGCTGTGAGCAGCATCCGGCCGCTGGGGCGCTCTGCAGCGCTCTGCCCCGTGAAGCACCCTTCATGAACTCCCATTGCCCCCGATGAAGACCGGTGTCGATCGCCCTCGAGCGCTTGTCAGCCCCTACCGGCAGATCCATCGTGGTTGCAACGGGATTCGGAGGCTCCATTGATGGAAGACACCCCCCCTGAGCACCAGATAGGAGCGCGCTGACGATCCGGCCCCTGCTCCAACACTCTCAACGGATCCTTGATGTTCCAGGCCGCAACGGCCGTCCACTGCATCGCCCTAGGTGCCCCGGACCTGACGGAACGTCACCCTCGACACCTGGCCCCAGGTGCCAGCGCCAGCAGCTCCGACCACAACTGAAGACTCTTTGATCTGAAAACGATCAACCGACAGCAAAGCTGCGCCCAACCCCCTTGGGAAGGCACCACGGCTGAGCAGACAAACGCCCGGGGCCAACGCTCCGGGCTTTGTTGTGTCGAGGTCGCTTCGCCACTCGGGAAAGCTCCAGGCTGCCGCACATTTCAGTGAAGCTGTCTCAGCGGCCGATCTTGAGAGACCTGCGGATCTGATCCAACCAGTTGCCGGGAAGATCTCCGGAGCGCAGATGCAGGCTGGCCATCGACCGGGCCAGCGGCAGGCCACCGCGCCGCAGCACGGAACCAACATGCATGGCGATGGCCAGGGCGATCAGCAGCCATGCCAGCAGATGCACGCCGTAGACGAGGTGATCGAACTGGCCGTCGCGCAGCCAGTCCTCGTCCATCAACTTGCCGCTGCCCACAGCCAGGACCAGGGCCAGCAGAGCGATGGCATTGGCTGGCTGGCGCAAGCGAGGCTGGCCGGCCGTGAGGGCATAGAGGCCGAACAGCAGAGCGACCGGCCAGAGAATCAGCCCGACCGTGCCGTGGATATCGATCCACTCACCGGGAAGCGCGAACGGCAGCCGCCCGAAGCGCCCGTCATGGCTGGAATAGACCAGCAGTCCCGTGATCCAGGCCAGTGGCACCATCAAGGCGGTGACGCCGTGAAGCAGTCGCAGCAGCGAGGGTTGGTAGGGACGGGGCATGGCGGGGATGGGATTCAGGACTCAGCGGAACGGTCTTCGGAGGGCTGGGGTCCCAAGGGCTCAGCCCTGCTCCCAGCGGAAGTTCTGGTCATCCCAGGAGGTGGGGTCCTCGATCGGCTCGAGATGGGTCAGCACGTGGGTGCGGGTGAGTGCCGTGGCGATCTCTTGCTCCAGCAGCTCGCACAGGTCATGCCCTTGCTGGACACTCCAGTGACCGGGAACCAGGACGTGGAACGACACGAAGCGGCGAGAGCCGGCCACGCGGGTGCGCAGGGCATGGAAGCGGATCTGCTCCGTTTCGTGTGAGGCGAGCAGCTGCTCCAGCTGGCGTTGTTCCTCGTCCGGCAGCGAGCGATCGAGCAGACCGGAGGCGGTTTCGTGAAACAGCTTCCAGCCCGTGACAATGATGTTGAGCGCCACCCCGATCGCGATCAGGGGGTCAAGGATCGTCAACCCCGTCAGCTTCACCAGACCGATGCCCAGCACAACGCCTGCGGAGGTCCAGACGTCGGTCAGCAGGTGGTGGGCATCAGCGCGGAGGGTGATCGAATGAAAGCGGTTCGCGGCTTTCAGCAACACCCAGGCCACCAGGCCGTTGAGGGCCGTTGCCAGTAGGGAGATGGCCAGGCCTAGGCCCACTTGCTCCAGCGGCTGGGGCTCCTGCAGACGGCCGATGGCGGCATAAATGATCGCCAGGGCGGCCGCCACGATCAGCACGCTCTCCAGACCGCTGGAGAAGTATTCGGCCTTGAAATGGCCGTAGTGGTGGCTGCGATCGGCTGGCTTGGCGGCCAACGTCAGCGCCCAGAAGGCACCGAGCGCCGCCACCAGATTCACTCCCGACTCCATCGCATCGGAGAGCAGGCCCACCGAACCGGTCAGGCGCCAAGCCCAGGTCTTGAGAACGATGGTGGCCACCGCTGCGGCCACCGACAGGAGCATGAAGTGGCGGGGAGAGGCAAACAACATCGGGATCGTCAGCAGACCTCAGTCAACCCAGGGCCTGCTTGAGCGAGAACAGACCGAACACCAGGAACAGTCCGCCGCTGAGTCGATAGAGCAGTTTCTCGCTGATGCGGCCGCCGATCCACTTGCCGGCCCCGACCGCCAACCAGGTGACCAGGGCATGCCCGAGCAGGGTGCCGGCCAGCAGGCCCGCGAATGTGAACGCCGGCGCCGTGGCCAGAAAGATGGTGGTGAACTGGGTGCGATCGCCCAGCTCAGCGAGGAACACCAGCACGAAGGCTTCCCAGATCACCGCCCAGGTGGTGCTGATGCGGCGGCGGCTTTCGGCCTCGTTGATTGCCTGCTCAGCTTCCTGCTCTTCCTCGTCCGCCTCATCGGCCCGCATGCCTTGGGCATCGATCAGCAGCTTGACCCCGAAGCCCAGGAACAGCGCCGCCGCCAGCCAGGGCACCACCGTGGGCGGCAGCAGCTCGCGCAGGCCATAACCCAGGCCCAGCGAAAGGAGGGTGACGGCGGTGAGCGCCGTGAAGGCGCCGATGAACACATTCCGGCCGCGGTGGCGCGCCGCCAGGATCAATGCCATGAAAAAGGTCTTGTCACCCAGTTCGGCCAGGGTGATGGCGGTGAGGCTGGCCCCGAAGGCCGCCACGCCGGGATCGGAGGGAAGAGGTGCGCTCATCGCATCAGAGTGCGGCACACCCCATGAAGAAGTCATGAGGTTTGCGGCTCTGGCGACGCTTCATAGAGCGTCCGTGGGGGGCAGCTCCACCACCAGCTCGCAGCGGCCCGTTCGGCTCTCGCCGATGCGCAGTTCGCCGCCATGGCGGCGGGCGATGGCGCGGCCGATCGCCAGGCCCAGACCGCTGTGACCGCCGCGGTCGGTGCCGCTCCAAAAGCGCTCGAACACCTGCTCGCGTTCCTGCAGCGGGATGCCAGGGCCCTGGTCGGCCACCGTCACCCGGATCAGACGACCTGCCCTGCTCACCTGCAGCGAGACCGTGCCCCCCTCGGGGCTGTGGCGGATGGCATTGAGGAGCAGGTTGGTGAACAGCCGCAGCAGCGGCTCGCTCTGCCCACGGAAGGGGACGCTCTGGGTTGCCGGGTCTGGACTGAGCTGTAGGCGGACGGAACGGGCAGCTGCCTGGGGCGCGTAGCAGCGAAGCAGGTCCTCCAGCAGCTCCAGCAGGTCAAACTCCTGAAGCTCCGCCGTGCTGAGCGGCCCGTCCAGGCCGGCCTGCTCCTGGCGAGCGAGCAGCAGCAGATCATCGAGCAGCTCGCCCATGCGGCGGCTGAGGCCGTCGAGCTCACCCCAGGCCAGGGCCGGCTGCTGGCGCAGCTCCGGCGGCACCGCCGCCAGCTGGGTGCGTAGGGCCGTGAGCGGGTGGCGCAGTTCGTGCGAGGCGTCGGCGGTAAACCGTTGCAAGGCGCTCACCTGACGCTGCAGGGGGAGGAAGGCCATCCGCAGCATGCGGCGGCCCACCAGCAACGCCGCCAGCACCGTGACGACACCGCCCAGCAGCAGCCCGCGCTTGAGCCGGGACAGATCGGCCCGGGCGGCCTGATCGGAGAGGGCCACCCGCACATAGCCAAGCCGTTCGGCCTGGCTGTCGACCGGTTGCCAGAGGCTCATCCCCCCCGGCCAGCGCTGCCAGAGCGCCCGACTGGGGACTCGGATCCCGCGGGCGGATGCCAGAGCGCCAGCCGGCTGACCTGACAGGGAAGGCACGGTGAGGCCGCCCTGCTCGCTGAGAAGAGCCCCCTGGGCATCGAACCATTGCAGCCGTTGCTGCTGCAGGGTTGGAGAGTCGATCAGCCGGGGCCCGGCACGGAACTTGGCGCGCCCCTCCGCCTCGCGCGTCTCGTGGGCGATCAGCGGCAGCTGGGCCGCTGCACTGCCCGCCAGCTGGCGCAGTTCGGTGCGCTGATCTTGTTGGCGCTGGCTGGCGATCCCCCAGTACAGGGACCCGGAGAATGCCGCCAGCAGCAGCAATGCAAAGCCTCCCCCCTGCAGGGCCAGGCGGCGCCGCAGCTGCAATGGATCAGGTGGCAAGGGATCAACAGGAAACCGTGGGATTGAGCCGGTAGCCAACGCCATACACCGTTTCAATCAGGTTGGGATGGCAGCCGGCACCCGTCAGCTTTTGACGCAGGTTGCGCATGTGGGCTCTCAGGGCGTCCTCGCCCACCTCGCGGCGGCCATCGCTGATGCCATGCAGCAGCTGTCCCTTGCTGCGGCTGTCGCCGGCGGCCCGCAGCAGCTGCTCAAGCAGCAGCGCTTCCTTGCGCGTGAGTTCCAGGGAGGCGCCGTTCACAGCAGCGTTGGTCTGGCCGGCCACAAGGCGCACCGGTCCGAAGACCAGCTCGAGTTGCAGCGGCCGGTGTGCCCGGCGCAACAGGGCCTGCAACCGGGCGCGCAACAGCTCCGGATCGAAGGGTTTGACCACATAGTCGTCGGCCCCCTCCTCGAAGCCCCGTACCTTGTCTGCCCGCTCGTCCCGCGCGGTGAGCATCAGCACAAGAGGCTGATGCATGGGGAGGCGGCGCAGCTGGCAGCAGAGGGAGAGGCCATCGCAATCGGGCAGACCCAGATCGAGCAGCACCAGATCGAACAGCTCGCGCTCCAGCCAGCCCAGGGCCTCTCCAGCGGTGGATGCCATTTCGGCTGCATATCCCCACTGAGCCAGGAGACGCAGCAGGGCTGACTGCAGCGGGGGGTCGTCTTCCACCACCAGAAGCTTCATGGCACCTCAATCCAGGGGCAGGCGTTGCCGTCGTCATAGGCGACGCTGTGACCAGCGCCACCGTGCCATTTCCCCTGCGGCGGCTGGCGGATCGCGCTAAGCAGGGACCAGCAGCCCTAGGGCCATGGCCTTGCTGGAGCCCACCAATCTGCTGCTGCTCGCCTGCGCGCTGATCTACGCCCTCATCGGCGAGCCGGAGGAAGCGGCCATCCTGCTGGTCTTCGTGCTGGGCATCACCCTGTTGGATGCCCTCCAACAGCGACGCAGCAGCCGGGCGTTGGCTGAGCTGGCCCGTCTCTCGGCTCCCCGGGCCCATGTGCGTCGGGATGGGGAGCTGCTGGAGCTGGCCCCCGACCAGGTGCGGGTGGGGGATCTCCTGCGCCTGGAGGAAGGCGATCGGGTCGCGGCCGATTCCCGGCTCACGGAATCCCTGGGCCTCTGGCTCGATGAATCCCTGCTCACCGGTGAATCGCTGCCGGTGCAGCGCCAGAACCCTGGGGAGCCGGTGCTGGCCGGTTCGCTGGTGGCCAGTGGTCGAGGTTGGGCTGAAGTGGAAGCCGTCGCGGCGGCCACGGAGCTGGGGCGTCTGGGCCAAAGCCTTGCAACGGTGACGCCCCCGCCGACCCGGCTGCAACGCCAGACGCGACGACTCACGGCACGGTTGACGGTGCTGGCTCTCGGGCTCTGCGCCGCCTTGGCCGTGCTGCAGGGTGGCTTCACCGGGAACTGGGTGCAGGCGCTGCTGGCGGCGCTAGCGCTGGCCCTGGCGGTGCTGCCCAATGAGATCCCGGTGGTGCTGGCCCTGTTTCTGGCCCTCGGGGCCCTGCGCCTGGCGCGGATCGGTGTGTTGGCGCGCTGGCCGGCGGCGGTGGAGAGCCTGGGCAGCGCCACGGTGCTGGCGGTCGACAAAACCGGCACCCTCACAGAGAACCGGATGGCAGTGCAGCGCCTGCTCAGCTGGCCCGATGGCGCTCTGTGGAGCGCCGGTGAGCCCCTGGCCGAGCCCTGGCATCGGCTGCTGGAGCTGGCGGTGCTGGCCAGCCGCCACGACCCGGTGGATGCAATGGAACTGGCGATCCAACGGCTGGCCTCCGATCACCTCACCCACACCGAGCACCTTCATCCCGATTGGCCCCTGGAGCGGGAGTACCCCCTGGAGCCGGAGCTGCTTGTGTTCTCCCAGCTGTGGCGTGACCCCTCCGCTGGCTGGCAGGTGGCAGCCAAGGGGGCGCCGGAAGCCATTGCCAACCTCTGCCATCTTGATCCGGATGCCTCGGCCGCGTTCCTGGCAGCGGCCGATGCCCTTGCGGGTCTGGGCCTGCGGGTGCTGGCGGTGGCCTCCAGTCTTCACGGTGCTCCGCTGCATCCCGAGCTGGAGCCGCCGGCCGAGCCGAGTCCACCGGCTGGCGTCCACGACTTCCTGTTCCAGCCCATGGGGCTGCTGGGGTTGGCGGATCCCCTACGCGCTGAGGTTCCAGCCGCCATCGCCACGGCCCAGCGGGCCGGCGTCAAGGTGGTGATGCTCACCGGGGACGGGCCCATCACAGCCCGCTCCATCGCCGATCAGGCGGGCCTGCCCGCCGGCCCTGTTCTCTCTGGGGCCGACCTGCAGGGGTTGACCCCGGCGGCGTTGGCGAGCCGCGTGCGCGATGTCTCGGTGTTCGCCCGGGTGATGCCCGCGCAGAAGTTGGAGCTGGTGCGGGCCCTCCAGACCGCCGGCGAAGTGGTGGCCATGACCGGTGACGGCGTCAATGACGCGCCCGCCCTCAAGGCCGCTGACATCGGTGTGGCCATGGGCCAGCGCGGCACGGCCGTCGCCCGGGAATCGGCCGATCTGGTGTTGCTGCACGACTCCTTCAGCAGCTTGGTGGCGGCGATCGAACTGGGACGGCGCGTCGATGCCAATCTCCATCGCGCCTTCGCCTACACCCTGGCCATCCACCTGCCGATCGCGGTGTTGGGGTTGGTGCCGCTGCTGCTCCCAGGGCAGAGCCTGATCCTGTTGCCGGTGCACATCGCCCTGCTGCACCTGGTGATTGATCCGGCCTGCACGGTGGTGTTCGAGGCCTTGCCGCCGGCTGCGGGCCTGATGCGTCAGCCTCCTCGACCCGCCGAGGCGCCGCTGTTTGGCACCAGCACCTGGCGCCAGGCCCTGAGCCAGGGATCGGTGGTGATGCTGGCGGCCCTGGTGTTGGCCTTTTGGCCCGCATGCGACCTGGAGGTGCGCCGCAGCTTGGTGTTCTCCCTGTTGCTATTGGCCGGCGGTGGTCTGGTATGGCTCAACAGCGGCGCTGCCACCTGGCTGACTGCCGCAGGGGCCGGCATCGGCATCGGCCTATGGCTGATTCTGCTGGTGTCACCCAGCCTGCAAACGGTGCTGCGTTTGGCTCCTCTGCAGCCAATCCAGATGCTCGCCGTGCTGGTGACCACGGGAGTGGCCATGCTGTTGGCGGCCCAGCTAAACCGACGACCTGGGCGACCGGCTCGGTTTCAGGGGCTGACACCTCCAAACTGACTGCAGCCGCTGCTTAGCCGTGCAGCCTCAGGATCTGTTCCTCAACGTGATGCTGAGTCTCCTGGGCTCGGCCTACCTGCTCTACGGCCGCAAACAGGCTGCGGGCCTCCAGATGCTCTGCGGACTGCTACTGATCGTGGAGCCTTACGACTTACCGGGCTTCGTGGGGCAGTTGCTAGTGGGCATCCTGCTTGCGGCCCTCCCATTCCTGCAGCGTTAGGGCCAGTCTCGATGCGCTGGTGCACTTGCTGATGAGCCGATCCAATCACCAGTGACCTTTTTGTGTGATGGTCAGAGGACGATCCCTCCTGCGAGAGGGTGCACAAGAGTTGTGGGAAGAACCAAATAACTCTCTGCACCGCCCAACACAATAGTGATCACAGATCTCAGCGCGAACGTGTCACAGCAAAGGGTGAGCAGAGTCAGAAGCAACATGGGGAAATCCGTGGCCGAATTGGTCGTGATGAACAAGATCTGGGAATGGATCACTAGAAAGGCCTTCAGCGGGCAAGTATGAATCAATACTGCTAGAAGGGTCTTCACTGCTAGAGCTGCTATCAGGACCGATGCCCAGTACATCGTTCAAAACCAAGTCGAGATTTTCGTCGTGCACCAAGTCTTCTCTCATTACCACAGAGTTATTTGCTTCAAGGTGCATGGCTATGAGAAGGTCCAGGCCGATGACGGCATCGGCCGCGCTTAATTCGTTCTCAAGATTCTCAGTCATATCCAGATCGGCTGGATGCTCAATCCAAATTGTAGGCCCAAGATCGCTTGATGAGCACACTGGGCTGAAAGGGCTGGTAGATCAGCCCAGCAGTGGCTGAGTGAGCTGCTTAGCCAACAAACCTGATGAGACTAAAGAGCTAGCGCTGGTTGACTGGCGCAAGTGAATGCTGCAACTCTGACAAGAAAGCCAAGATCTCGCCTTTGTCCTTAGGCGACGAATCAACCTGAAACACCACCGAGCCGACGCGGCACAGTTCGACCAAAAGCTCCATCTCTGCGTCACTGATAATCAGAGTTCGCTTTTCGCCATCCTCTCCGCACTGCATCACAACCCCGTCCGATGGGAACAGCAGGGCGTATCTGCGTTGGATGGTTCCCTGACCAAAACCAGTAAAAAGAGCAGACATAAGCTGCGATATCTTCGGGCTGAGCTGGCCATGTGGCATGTTCTTTGCCATCTGGACCAGCAGCGAGCAGGCTTCGAGTAGCGTCGAGGCCTCATCTTCACTTAGAGCAAGAATCTGGCTTCCGGGCCTGCGCGAGACCTCCATGGGCTGACCTTCGTATTCCTGTAGTAATTATAAGAAAGAGCCAGGACTGCGCAGCATTGACTGCCACAAAGTCAACACAAATTTATCCGAAAAAATCCTGAAAGCCGCCAAAGAGGCGAGCATATTTATATGCAGTCGCTGGATCAAGCGAGCGGGTTGCTTGTCTTGTCTTTGAAGTGTGTTGTAGGGCTGTTCTCAGGCCGCTTGCGGTTTGATAGCGCTGTGCTGCGTCAAGTGGATCCATCGCAGGCCGCCAGCAGGGCATCAAATCAAGCCACCAGCTGGGGGCCGGTACCGGGGATAACCAGGGTGGCGTATGCAGCGCTCACGAGAAGCCGATCACCCGGTTGCGGCCAGTCTGCTTGGCCTGATACATGGCGGTATCCGCCCGGTCGATCATGGCGTCACTGCTTTCGCCAGGCACCACCAGGGTGGCGCCAATGCTGAGGGTGATCTGCAGGTCGCCCGCCGTAGTAGGCACCGGATCCTGCACGGAGTTGCGGATTTTTTCAGCGATCACCAAAACGCAGTCGAGGTTCTGCACCCCCTTCAACACCACCAGCAGCTCGTCACCCCCCATCCGGGCCGCCACATCTTCACTGCGCAGGCACGCCTGGATGCGGCTGGCCACGGTGCGCAGCAGTTGGTCGCCGGCCGCATGGCCCCAGCGGTCATTGATGCCCTTGAAGTGGTCGAGGTCGCAGAACAACAGCGCCGTCTGTTCGCCGCTGCGCTGGTCGGGGGAGGACAAGGCGTGGATCTGCTCCAGAACCTCCCGGCGGTTGAGCAGACCGGTGAGTGCATCGGTGCGGGCATGGCGCTCCAGTTCGTGCCAGGCCGCCATTTCCCGATCGATCAGCCGAAAGGAGGCCACCATGCCATCGAGGCAGTTCTGGCTGTCGAGGTAGGGGCCCACATGCAGTTCGGCCCAGTGCCAGCTGTTGTCCTTGGCGCGGATCCGGTGGCGGCACACGACGCACTGGCCTGCGGCGATGGCTTCCAGGTTGTTGGCGTATTCCAGGAGATCGTCTGGGTGGAGCACCTCCCGTGAGGATCGGCCCAGCCACTCCTCTGGAGACCAACCCAGGGCCCCAGCCAGGGAGGGCGACACGTAGGTGATCACGTCATTCCGGAGGCGCACCACCACATCCGACGCGTTCAGGGCCAGCAGCCGGTAGGCCTCCTCGGAGGCCGCCAGCTCGCGAAGGCTCTCGTAGCGCTCGGTCACATCACGCCAGGTGTAAACGAGTTCCTCGCCCTGGGGTACGGCACGGATGTCGTAGCGGCGGGTCTGGCCCAGGATCTCGTGGGGATAGGGGTAGTCATCGAGCACCAACGGCTCGCCGGATTCCACCGCCTGGATGTACAGCGCCAACAGCCCTCTGGCGCTGTGGCCCGGCAGAACATCCAAGACAGTGCGACCGATCAGCTCGTCGTGGCTGAGCAGGTTGTAACGGCAGGCGGCCCCATTGGCTTCTACGTAGGTGAAGTCCTCAATCGCCCCCATGGCATTGCGGCGGGCCTTCAGCACCACGTGGGGATCGAGTAAGGAATCGAGGGTGGCCTTCAGGCGCGCCAGGGTCTGGGTCATGGCCTGCTCACCCGCCACCTTTGCCTCGATGTCGCTCCAGCTGCCGATGATCGCCAGCACGTCCGGCCCGCCATCGCGGGCCCCCCGGGCGTTCACCTCCACCCAGCGGTATCCCCCCTGGGCCCGGCGCACCCGCAGCCGAAACTGCGGTTCTTCGCCCTGGGCAAAGGCGGCTTGAACCCTCTGCAACAGCTCCAGATCGTCGGGGTGAACAAACTCCCTGAAGGGTTTGCCAATCATCTGGGCGGGTGTCCAGCCAAGCAACCGCGTGACCGATGGGGAGATCCACTCCAGCCCCCCCTGCCGGCTGGCCCGGAACACCACATCGCAGGCGTTTTCGGCCAGCAGCTGGTAGTTCTTCTCCGACTCGCGCTGAATCCGGTGGGCCCGAGCCCGTTTGGCGGCGACGCTCAGGCTGACTACGCCAACCACGACTAGCAGGGCCAGTTGCTCCAGGACCTGCGGCGTTTGCAGGTGCGCCCAGCGCTGCTCCGCAATCAGCGCCAACCCGATGCTGGCCAGGGTCATCCGCCGTAGCGGCTTTAGATCGGCGAAGCCTGCGGCAAACACCAGTGGCAGCCAGAAGTAGGGCAGCAGTTCGACGTCCAGTGGCATGGCCACATCCACCACGAAGATCCCGATCAGGAGGATCCAGAGGCCCGTCATGCGCCGGGCGCCGATGGTGGGCGTGGGGGATGCGGTCATCAAAGGCAGAGGGGCGGAGACTTCAAAACCTCGGCGGATCAGAGATGGCGCCCGCAATGCATAGATGTATGCGAGACATGGATAATCCCTGGGATTAGCTGTTCGGCTGTGCCACTTGTTGGGTGGGCAAAGTAGATCCTCCAGCGATTTCAGTCCACCAAACTTGTAGTTATGTGTGCGCTATGCATTTGATGCATTTGTCTGAATCAAAGCGGTATTGGGGCCGCCCGTAAGGCGAAATCTGGATCAGAATGAGTGTCTCGCCCCGGAAACGATGGCGTCGCTGACCGCTACCCCACTGGTCCGTGATCTCTGCGCAGTGGTGAGGGACCTCGGAGCTGCTCCCACCACCGGAGAGAAAGCCAGGGCCACCCTCCGCCTCATAGCGCTGAGCGCCTTGCTACTTGGCGGCGCTTGGCTCTACTGGCGACTGCCCATTGGAGGGGCCGCGATCGGAGCCGTCCTCATCGCCGGTGTGGCCTATGGCCTGCTGCTGATCGCCACCCACGAGATGGTGCATGGCACCCTGCTGGGTTGCCGGACGCTGGAGCCGTTGCTGGGGTGTTTGCTCAGCTGGCCGATGGCCTGGCCCTATTTCACCTATGCACGACTGCATCATCTGCATCACCGCTGGAATGGCTGCGATTCGCGGGATCCGGAGCGCACCACACCCCTCCTCCAGGAGCGCCTGGCGGCGGGACCACTGAGGCGCCTGGTGCAGCGCCATCTGCTCGGCTGGCGTGTTGGCGTGCTGGGAGGCGTGGGCTTGATCGTTGATGTAGCGCACAAGGGCCTCTTGCTTCAGCAACAAGATCAGGGACTGGTTCGAGCGCGTTTCATCGACGGGGCCGGCGTGACGGCCGTGCACACGGCCATGCTCCTCATCGCTCTGACCCAGGGTGAGTTGGGGAGGTACCTGCTGTTCTGGCTACTGCTGGAGCGTGTGATCGGCGCGATGGTGCAGTTTCGCGGCATGGTGGAACATCACCTGTTGTGGCGAGCCGGGGAAGCCCAGTTGCTGACGCAGCTCTATACCAGCCGCACCATCAACGCAGGCAGGTGGCTCAATGCCCTGCTAGGAGGGCTTCCTCACCACTCCGCCCACCACGCTTTTCCCGCGATTCCCAGTGAGCGTCTGCCCCTGGCTACTCGCCGTATCGCCTTGGTCCTGGAGCGTCATGGTGCGCCTCCTCTTCCAACCGTGCCGAACTATGGCGAGGCGCTGCGCTTGTTGATCGCTGCTCAGAACACTCCAGCCTCAGCTGCAGTGGGCCGCTGGCGTCGACACGCAGGGGCCATGGGCGGGGAAGGTGATCACAAACGGCCGATTGGCCTGGGCGCAGAAGGGGATGCCAAAGCGACCTCCGCTGCTGATGCACTGGATTTTGTGGCCGCCTCTCCCCCAGCAGTTGGCGGGACAGGCCACAAAGCGCACCCCCTCGTGCTGAAACACCGCTGACGCATCGGGCGGCACCACGCAGACCGCCGCGCTGCTGAGGATTGCGGTCACGGTTTTTCGGCCTGGATACGGTTCAGGCAGAGAAGAGGTGCCGGTGATCTTCAAACTCGCGCTGGCCATCGGGAAGTGGTCGTGGCCAAGGACGCCGAGCCCCGTCGCGAAGTGGGCAAGTGCGGAAGGGGAATGACAACTAGGGTGAATTACACCTAAGAGGCCCGGCGTGCGATGTGTTTCTCAGCCGCCGCCAGCTTCACCACTGCAGCGCTGCTGCTGCCACTGGGCATCAGCGCTGTAGCGCAGTCACGGCGAGATCATCGTCCTGAACTACTTCCCCTGGCGCTGATGCCGGTGGGTTTTGGCCTGCAGCAGGCCCTTGAAGGGGTGGTATGGCTTGGACTCAACCATGGGCCTGCAACTCCGCTCCTGAAGGGAGGAGCCCTGGGCTATCTGTTCTTTGCCCTGGCCTTCTGGCCGATCTGGATTCCCCATGTGGCCTTATGCCTCTGGCCCCAGCATCGTCGTCAGCCTGACCGGAAGCTGCTTTGGACGCTTCAGGGGATGGGACTGATGCTGGGAACATTGCTCTGGCTGCCACTGCTCTTTCAGCCAACGCGGTTCGAACCGGTGGTGGTACACGGGTCAATCGACTACGGCCTAAAGCTGCTGGTGGGCGGCGGCGAAGCGGATTCGATTCGCTTCATCTATGCCGCTGTGGTTGGCCTACCGCTTCTGCTCCTGCCCTACATTTGGATGCGGATCTTCGGGGTGGCACTGCTGGGCAGCGGCCTGGTTGCGGAATGGGCCTACCGCGAAACTTTCGCTTCAGTCTGGTGCTATTTCAGTGCGCTGCTATCAGTCCTAATTGTTTGGATGATCTACACCAACAGACTCCACATCAAGGGGCACGAAAATGCGAGCTCGTCAACTTAGATAAACCACCGTTTCCCACCTGCTGTGACCAAAAGGCGCGGATCAGCAGGTCAACCTGCTCACCATCTCCCCGGCGGCTTCATCGGTTCGCCGTGCCGAACCACTGGCGATACCACCGGGCCATTTGATCGATCTCTTCGCTCTGCACCCGCACCATCGCCGCTTCCAACTCCCGCAGCTCGGGATGGACGGTGCCCCACTCGGCATGGGACGCCATCATCACGCCCATGCGGTGGTGGGCGATCATCTGCTCCAGGAAGGCTCGATCGAAGTCGGGTGCTCGGCGCAGGGCATCGAGACTGGTGGAAAAGCCCGGCATTCCCATACCCATGCCACCCCTCATGCCCATCCCTTGGCCCCAGCCCGGACCTGGCCAAGTCGGCACATCGCTGCCGTACCACTGGCGATACCAGCGGCGCATCTGGGCATTTTCCTGACTCTGACTGGTGCGGATCTTCTCCGCCAGGCGTCGAATCTCCGGTCGCTTGGAGCGCTGCAGAGCCAGCTCCGCCATGGCGATTGCCCCGTCGTGGTGGGGAATCATCATCACGATGAAATGGGCATCAGCGGAACGCTGGCCCATCGGCATACCGCTCCAACCACGGCCGGGCGGCATCGCGGTGTTTGGAGCCTGGGTGACAGATCCAGCGCCAGGGGCGCTGGGGCCCGCCTGAACTGTGCTCGCCAAAACCAGCAAAGCCGCTGCCGCTGGGGCGAGGGCTTTCAACGATCGACGACTCCCTGCGCCGCAACCATTCAGAAACCGGGCCATCGGCACCTCCGCTGAGCTGCTAATCCCATCTTGGCCAGATTGTGGGTAAAGGAGTCCGGTACAGCGCAAGAGGTATTAGGGGGCTGGCGAGACAGGGAGCGCTTCACTGCCGAGAAGCTATGCCGCGACCTGCCGTGCTCCGGTTCGGACTAGCTGGCGCTGGTGTTGTGACCTCTCTCACTGGGATGCAGAGCTGTTGATCAACCCAGTGGCAAGCCAGGGCTGCCAAGAGGCTCTGATGATCTCCGTGAAGCCGGAACATGACGGTGAAAGCAACTGGGTTCACCCTCGCGCCGCCAGTGACCTCGTGCTGACCATCGGCTGCACCGGCATGCAGCCGATGTCACAGACCGGCATGACCGACGTGCAAAAACAGAGCCTGCGGCCGTTGGCGGGGCTTGCCGCGTGGCTCACGGTGTAGGGGTGAAGGGATGCGTGGCACCCCCTCGACAGGACTCGGTTGAACTGATCCGCTTCCCGTGCGCTTTATTGCAAGAGTTGCGCGAAACGTCAAGCCAGGACGCGCTTGAACCAGGGGATGGCGACAGGGCCTTACCCACGCCCATGACATCGCCCGAGCGCAGCACCCCAAGGGAAGGCTGTCAGCAGTGCCGGCAGAGCTGCTCGACGGTCAGGACCGCCACAAGCTGCTGGCGGCGTGGCTTAGGCGTGAGAGGTGAGCTGGGCAAAGCGGCAATCAGTCCAGCATCCGGATCCAGACCCACCACAGCAGAGCCACCGGCACCATCGCCAGTGCCAGCACAGCAAGGCTCTGAAGCTGTTCTGGGTTCATTTGTCGGCGTTTTGTCGGCGTCGGCTGTCGGCCCGAGCACCTAGGTCGCAAGGCAGACGGCGCAAAACCCTTGCGCTGCAGTCGATCTGAGAAGTCGGGGCGACAGGATTCGAACCTGCGACCTAGTGCTCCCAAAGCACCCGCGCTACCAAGCTGCGCCACGCCCCGTCGTTTGGAGCTTAGGGGGCAACAGGAAGGGTGGTGGCCTGGCCCTTCGGGCCGACGTAAACCACCACGATCACCGCGGGATCGGGCCCGAGGCTCACGCCCCGATGCACGGTGTTGACCACTTCGATCAAGGCCTGACCGGGCTCTAGCAACAGGGTGGCGCCGTCGTCTCCCTCAACCCGCAACCGCCCCTGCAACAGCACGCCGGCGTTGATCACCGGGTGCAGGTGGCGCTGCAGCTTCACGCCTGGAGGCACTGTGATCCGCAGTACAGACACCTCCGGCTGGACTGCAGCCAGCGGCGGCAGAAGGGCCCCATCCCAGGAGCGATCGCTGCGGGCCAGGGTTTGCACCGTCACTCCCTGGGCCGTGCCGCCGTGGCCGTCGTCGGCCTGCGCCGGCGGCATCAGCGCGAGCCCCAGAGCAAGCAGCACCCCTGCCGACCTCGCCATAACCACAACCAACAGCTGGCTCAATCATCCCGGTGCCACCAGCCCGACCAAAGACAGCCCAGCGGCGCTTGACACTCGCGGAAATCTTGAGTAGTACATGTGTATCCATACGCGCCTGCGCCGTGCCCGCCTGCTCCCCCTACGCCGTCTTCCGCGCCGAAGACTGGCTCCTCGCATCCGCATCCCCTTCGATCAACAACCGCCCCTCCGCCGCCCCAAAACGCCGCGTCCCCACCCCTGCCAAAGCCGCCGCCGGTCGCGCCCGCTGGGCCACCTTGGTGCAGGGCGACCTCTTCCAGCCCCTGCCCCTCGCCTGAACCGCCCCAGCGCCAGCAGACAGACGCCCAATGGCTCGCTAGTGTTGAAACCAACACACTTTTGAATCCCTCAGGGAGGTCTGGGTCGTGGCGATGCACTCCGGTTTCGGCTCCAGTGCTGGAGCAGACGACTCCACCGACATCGGCCGCTCTGTGATGAAGTGGGGACAGGATGGCGAGCTCTCAGCGCCCGACCTGCAAGCGATCCTGCAGCGGCTCAGCGCCGTGGATGCCCAGGCGGCAAGCCTGATGGACTGCCCCCTCGAGCCCCCCCACTGAATCCCGGCAGGTTCCGTCAGGAGGTGAGGGCAATGGCATCGATCTCCACCCGCGCCCCCTTGGGCAGGGCCGCCACTTCCACACAGGCCCGCGCCGGCGACACCCCCTCGCCGAACACCTCGGCATAGATCCCATTCACCCGGGCAAAATCGCCCAGATCCGCCAGAAACACGGTGGTGCGCAGCACCAGCTGGGGGCTGCTGCCGCCCGCGGCCAGCACGGCCTTGAGGTTGCTCAACACCTGGCGGGTCTCCGCCTCTACGTCGCCGTCGCCCACCATCGCCCCGGTGGCCGGATCCAGGGCGATCTGGCCGGAGCAATAGAGCACCCCACCGGCCTTCACCGCCTGGTTGTAGGGGCCCACGGGAGCTGGTGCTTGGGCGGTGATCACGGCTTCCGGCTGCATCGTGGGGCTCATGCCAGGTCAGGATGGTGGCCGAGCTTATGGCCCTTGCCGGCCCTGCGCCGATCGCCAGCCCCCTGACCGAGCTGATGCCTGCCGAGTTGCCGGTGCGTGAGCACGTGCAGCTCAAGGGCCTCTGGCACCGCTACCCCAACGCCGCCGCCGAGGAGTGGACCCTCCAGGGCATCGATCTGGCCCTCGGCCAGGGAGAACTGGTGGGCCTGCTGGGACCATCGGGCTGCGGCAAAACCACCCTGCTGCGGCTGATCGCCGGCTTTGAACGGCCGGAGCGGGGTTCCGTCTGCATCGATGGCCGCACCGTGGCCGGGCCGGGCCGCTGGCTAGCGCCCGAGCGCCGCGGCGTAGGCATGGTGTTTCAGGACTACGCCCTGTTCCCTCACCTCGATGCCTGGCGCAATGCCTGCTTCGGGCTGCGGCGCGGCCAGGACACCAGCCGCGCCGGTTGGCTGCTGGAGCTGCTCGGCCTCAAGGGACTCGAGGAGCGCTACCCCCACGAACTCTCCGGAGGTCAACGCCAGCGGCTGGCCCTGGCCAGGGCCCTCGCCCCCGGCCCCTCGGTGGTGCTGCTGGATGAACCGTTCTCCAACCTCGATGTGGAAGTGCGGCTGCGGCTGCGCAGCGAACTGCCCGCCGTGCTCTCCCGCTGTGGCGCCAGCGGCCTGATCGTGACCCACGATCCGGAGGAAGCCCTGGCCATCTGCGATCGGGTGGCGGTGCTGCGCGATGGGGTGTTGCATCAGTGCGCCAGGCCCCGCCAGCTGGTGCAGCAACCCGCCACCGCCTTTGTGGGGCGCTTCGTGTTGCAGGGCAACCTGCTGCCCGCCACCGCCCAGGGCAACCGCATCCACACACCCCTCGGCGATCTAGCCAGCAGCGAGGGGGCGTTGTCTCCAGGCGAGCAGCCCCTGGAGGTGCTGGTGAGTCCGGAGGCCATCGCCCTCCTCCCCGATGGGGACGGCGAAGCCTGGGTGCAGGGCCGCGAATTTCTGGGCCGCGAATGGCTCTATCAGGTGCAGCTCGGCACCCTCAAACTGCGGCTGCGGCTGCCCCTGGAGGCGGAATATGGCCGCGGTCAGCGCTGCCAGCTCAGCCTGCGCCCCGGGTCCACGGGCATCCTCTTCCCCACGCGTGAGCCGCTGCGGGTGCTCGACGCCGGCCCCGCCTAGCCCGCCCAGTGGTCCTTGCTGGCCCGCAGGCTGGCGAGCTGCTCGGCGCTGCTGGCACGCACAAACAGGTTGGTGGCCCGCTCCAGCTCCACCGTGCTGGGGATGGTGGCCTCGCCCCGGGCCCGGGCCTGGCGCACCGATGCCAACCGGGCGCTAACCGCCGCCGCGCAAGGGTCCTGGGGGGCCACGGTGGCGGCGGCCCAGCGCAGATTGGCTTCGGTGTACTCATGGGCGCACCACACCCGGGTGGCCGGGGGAAGGGCGGCCAGCCGCTGCAAGGAGTCCCGCATCTGGGCCGCACTGCCCTCAAACAGGCGGCCGCAGCCGCCGGCGAACAGGGTGTCGCCGCAGAACAGATGGCCCGAGGCGGGCAGGTGGTAAGCGATGTGGGCGCGGGTGTGACCCGGCACGGCCAGCACCTCCACCGGCTCCCCCAGCAGCGCAAACCGGTCGCCGTCGGCCACACCCTGGGTCTGCAGGGGAATCCGATCCCGGTCTTCCCGGCTGGCCAGCACCGCCGCACCGGGCCAGCGGGCCAGCAGCCCGGGGGTGCCACCGATGTGGTCGCTGTGGTGGTGGGTGTGCAGGATCGCCACCAGCTCGAGCCCCTGCTGCTCAAGGGCGGCGATCACCGGCTCGGCCACGGCCGGATCCACCACGGCGGCCTGGCCCTGCCGCTGCAGCACAAACACGTAGTTGTCGTGCAGCACCGGGATCAGGCCAACGCGGAGTTGCTGCATCGTTAAAGTCCAGCCTGAGGCGTACCCCCATGATCACCGTCGCCCTCGCCAAAGGCGCCCTGCTCAAGGATTCGGTGGCCCGCTTCGCCGCCGCCGGCCTCGACTTCTCGGCCCTGCTGGAACCCAGCAACCGCCAGCTGATGGTGCCGAGTGCCTGCGGCCAGGCCCGGGCCCTGCTGGTGCGCAACGCCGACGTGCCGGTGTATGTGGCCTACGGCCAGGCCCAGCTCGGAGTGGTGGGTTACGACGTGATCCGTGAACACCAGCTGCCGGTGGCCCAGCTGCTCGATCTGGGCTTCGGCGGCTGCCGCATGAGCGTGGCCGTCAAGGCCAGCAGTGGCTACCGCCGGGCGGCAGACCTCCCCGCCCACTGCCGCGTGGCCAGCAAGTTCACCGGCTGCGCCCAGGCCTTCTTTGATGCCCTCGATCTGCCGGTGGAGCTGATTCACCTGGCGGGATCGGTGGAGCTCGGCCCGATCACTGGCATGAGTGAGGCGATCGTGGATCTGGTGGCCACCGGCCGCACCCTCGAGGAAAACGGATTGATCGCCATCGAAGACCTGTTCCACAGCACCGCCCGACTAGTGGGCCACCCCCTGGCCCTGCGCCTCGATGACGGCGTGCTCCAGGGGCTCGTCGATCGCCTTGGGGTGGCGGTGCCGCAGCGGAGCCGCTGATGGCCCGCCTTGATCGGCAACGCCTGACCCGCCTGTTGCCCTACCTGGGCAAGGACCGCCGCCGCCTCGGCCTCACCCTGCTGCTGCTGATCCCCGTGGCCTTCGCCGCCGCGGTGCAGCCACTGCTGGTGGGCCAGGCGATTGCCGTGCTGCGGCGCGAGCCCACCCTGGCCTGGCTCAACGGCCTGTCGGTGGCGGCGGCGCTCCAGCAACTGGTGCTGCTGCTGTTGCTGGCGGTGCTGCTGCGCCTCGGCCTGCAGGGCATCCAAACCTTCAACGTCCAGGCCGTCGGCCAACGGCTCACCGCCCGAATCCGCAACGACCTGTTCGCCCATGCCATGGCGCTGTCCTTGCGGTTCCACGACCGCACGCCCGTCGGCAAGCTGCTCACCCGCCTCACCAGCGATGTGGACGCCCTGGCCGAGGTGTTCGGCAGCGGCGCCGTGGGGGTGCTCGCCGACCTGGTGACCCTGCTGGTGATCGCGGCCACGATGATCTCGATCGAATGGCGCCTCGGCCTGCTGCTGCTGGTGAGCCAGGTGCCGGTGGTGCTGGGCATCCTCTGGCTACAGGGTCGCTACCGCACGGCCAACTACCGGGTGCGGGAAGAGCTCAGCCAGCTCAACGCCGACCTGCAGGAAAACCTGCAGGGTCTGGAGGTGGTGCAGATGTTCCGCCGGGAAGCCACCAACAGTGCCCGCTTCTCCCGCGTCACCACGGCCTACCGCGAAGCGGTGACGGGCACGATCCTCTACGACAGCGCCATCTCGGCCTTCATCGAGTGGGTGGCCCTCAGCGCCGTGGCCGTGGTGCTGGCCCTCGGGGGCTGGATGGTGCTCGGCAGCGCCATGGGCCTGGGCACCCTCACCACCTTCATCCTCTATTCCCAGCGCCTGTTTGATCCCCTGCGCCAGCTGGCGGAGCGCTTCACCCAGATCCAGGGCGGCCTCACCGCCGTCGAACGCATCGGCGAACTGCTCGAACAACCCATCGAGATCGCCGAGCTGCCCTCCAGCGAGCGCACGGCGGCGGCGATTCAGAGCGGCAGCCAACGCGCCAGTGCCGGCGAGGTGGTGTTCGACAACGTCAGCTTTGCCTACCGGGACGACGACCCCATCCTCACCAACCTCTCCTTCCGGATTGGCCCCGGCGAACACGTGGCCCTGGTGGGACCCACCGGTTCCGGCAAAACCACCGTGATCCGCCTGCTCTGCCGGCTCTACGAGCCCCAGCAGGGCCGGATCCTGCTCGATGGCGTCGACATCCGTCAGCTCCCCATTCCCACCCTGCGCCAGCGGCTCGGGGTGGTGCTGCAGGACACGTTTCTGTTCAGCGGCAACGTGGCCGACAACCTGCGCCTCGATGCGCCGATCAGCAGCGACGACCTGCAGAAGCTCTGCGCCGAGCTCGGCCTGGAGCCCCTGCTGCGGCGCCTTCCCGATGGCCTGGCCACCGAGCTGCGCGAACGGGGCGGCAACCTCTCCTCCGGCGAGCGCCAACTGCTCTCGGTGGCCCGGGTGGCGATCCGCGACCCCTCGGTGCTGGTGATGGATGAAGCCACCGCCTTCATGGACCCCTCCACCGAAGCCACCCTGCAGCGCGACCTGGCCCGCCTGCTGCAGCAGCGCACGGCCATCGTGATCGCCCACCGCCTGGCCACGGTGGAGGCCTCCGATCGCATCCTGGTGCTGCGCAAGGGCCACCTGATCGAGCAGGGCACCCACACCGAACTGCGCCAGGCGGGGGGGGTGTATGCCCAGTTGGCCGACCTGCAGGAGCGCGGGCTGGCGGCCCTCTGAATTCAGCCGAAGTCAGCCGAACTCAGCCGAGCTGCTCCAGCCAGGGTCGCAGCACCCCGGCGAGCTGGGCGGGCCTCTGGCGCATGGGCAGGTGCCCCACCCCTTCCAGTTCCACGACCTGGTGCTGGGCGGCATAGCCGGCCAGGTGGCGCACATAGCGGGGCTCCATCACCTGGTCGCGGCTGCCGGCGATCCAGAGGCTGGGCACCTGCAGCCGGGCGGTGAGCTGGGGAATCTGACGCACCGCCCCCCGGTTGGTGCTGCAGGCCAGCAGCCCCTGGGCGGCGCGACGCTCGGCCAGCAGGGGGCTGCGCCAAGGATCGCTGCCCGGCAGCTCGGCCAGCCAGCCGGGCCGCCAGCGCAGAAACAGGGCCCCACCCCGCCGCACCTGGGCAAAGGCCCGGGGCTGGTACACCCCCCCACCGGCGGCGATCTGCACCAGGCCCACCAGCTGATCCCCCAGGTGGGGGGCGGCGTGCAGGGCGACGCTGCCCCCCAGCGAGTGGCCCATCAGCACGATCGGGCGCTCCCCCGCCTGCTCCCGCGCCGCCTGGGCCAGCCAGCGGCCGTAGCTGGCCAGGCTGGCGTGCAGGCCCCGCGGCCGCGGCCGGTGGCCAAAGCCAGGCAGATCGGGGGCCCAGAGCTCCCAGTCCGGGGCGAGGGCCTCGGCCAACGGCGTCCACAGCCGCCCCGCCAGCAACCAGCCATGCAGGGCCACCAACAGGGGCGGTGAAGTGGCGTGGGCCAGGGATCCGGGCTCAGGAGTCTCCAGGCTGGCCCACCGGTCGCACCCTGGGCGGCCATCGGGCAGGATCGTGCCATTGCGTTGCACGCGGCAGTCGTGGCCTCGGCCGAGCTCCTCACCAGCCTCTACGGGGAGCAGCACCGGCTCTGCCCCACTCCCAACTCCGAACTCAGCCTGGTGCTGAGCCGGGAGCGGGAGATCGACCTGATCGAGCTGGAGCAGCTCTGCGATGCGGTGGGCTGGAGCCGCCGGCCCCTGCGCCGGGTGCGCAAGGCCCTGCAACACAGCCTGCTGCGCGTCGGCCTCTGGCGCCACGACCCCCGCCTGCCCAAGCTGGTGGGATTCGCCCGCTGCACCGGCGATGGCGTGGTGGAGGCCACCGTCTGGGATGTGGCGGTCCATCCCCTCTACCAAGGCGCCGGGCTGGGGAAACAACTGATGGTCTACGTGCTCGACCAACTGCGCACCATGGAGGTGGATCGGGTGAGCCTGTTCGCCGACCCGGAAGTGGTGGCCTTCTACGCCGCCCAGGGCTGGGAGCTGGAGCCCCTGCAGCGCCGCTGCGCCTTCTGGTACGCCCCCTAATCCGGAGCTCCGTAGTACCGCGCCGCCAACCGTTCGGCTGGTACGCCCTGCCGCCAGGCGCGCCGCAGCCGGGCATTGGCCAGGGCCGTCTGGCCAATCCCCAGGGCCCGCCAGCGCCGGCCATCCACCCGCAACCGGGCCTGCAGGGGCCGCAGCCGGGTGTGCTTCCGCAGGCGCTGCACCAGGTCGAGGTCTTCCATCAGCGGCAGCGGAGCCAGCCCTCCGGCCCGATCCAGCAGCGGCCTTGGCAGCAGCAGGCCCTGGTCGCCATAGGGCTGCTGGCGCCAGCGGCTGCGCCAGGCCACGGCCATCTCCACCAGCCGCAGGGCGGGGTGGGGGCCGTCGATGGCCAGGTCGAAGTACCAGGCGGCCTCCGGCAGGCCCAGGGCCGCCGCCACGGCCGGACGCCAGCCGGCCTCCAGCCGGGCATCGGCATGCAGCAACCACAGCCAGGGGCCACTGCTACGGGCGATCCCGCAGGCCAGCTGCAGGCCCCGCCCGGGGGGGCTCACCAACACCCGCGCCCCGGCCAGGGCCGCCACGCGACGGGTGCCATCGCCGCTGGCCCCATCCACCACCAGCACCTCCGCCACCAGCTCCGGAGCAGCGGCCAGATCGGCCAGCAGCGCCGGCAACCGCGGCGCCTCGTTGCGCGCGGCGATCACCACGGAGATCGGCGGCAGCCTCAGCGCCACGGCCCCAGGTCCTCGCCCCGATCGAGATCGCCCCGGCAGGGCAGCAGGGCCGGCTCCAAGCCCCGCTGCGCCATCACCGCCAGGGTCTGCTCCAGCACCTGGGCCGAGCCCCAGGCCATCCCCGCCAGCAGGGCGGGATCGGGCCGGTGCAGGCCCAGCAGCCAGTAGCCGCCATCGTCGGCCGGCCCCAGCACCGCGGGCCGGCGGTTGAGGGCCTCGAAGGCCGCCGCCAGGTCGCTGCCCTCCAGCCGGGGCAGATCACTGCCGATGAGCACCACCCGCCCGGCCCCCTCGGCCGCCGCCCGCAGGAACTGGCGGTGCATCCGCAACCCCAGGCCGCCCCGACCCTGCAGCCGGAAGCGGTCGGCCCCCAGCTCAGCGGCCCAGCGGCAGGCCGCCCTCGGACCCAGCCCATCGACGGCCAGCACCAGCTCGAGGTCCAGCTGGCTGGCCAGGCTGCGGGCGACCGCCAAGGTGTGGCGGGTGAGCCGTGCCTGAATCCGAGCCGCCGCCACTGCCCCCATGCTGCTGGCCAGGCGGCGCTTGCAGCGGCCTGGCGCGGGCCAGCGGGCCATCACCACCAGCTGGCCCCGGCCGGATCGCCTCACCCCTGGCGCGGCAATTCCGCCGGCTTCACCTCCAGGGTCAAGCGCTGGTCCCCGCGCCGCAGGGACACCCCCAGCGCCTGACCCACCCGGCCCTGGTCCACGGCCAGCTGCACCTCCGAGGGGTTCTTCACCGCCTTGCCGCCCACCTGGTCGATCAGGTCGCAGGGCTTGAGCCCTCCCTTGGCCGCCGGACTGCCCGGCATCACCTCCACCACCACCACCCCGTTCACCTCGGGCAGGCGGCATTCATCGGTGCTGGCATTGATCTCCCGGGCCAGCTGGGGCGTGAGGGCCTGCAGCCGCACACCGATGTAGGGGTGGCTGGCGGAGCCCTTCTCCAGGATCTGGGCGGCGATCTGGCGCGCCACGTTGATGGGGATCGCAAAGCTCAGCCCCGCCCCCGGCGCCTGGCGAATCGCCGTGTTGATGCCGATCACCTGACCCCGGTCATTGATCAGCGGTCCGCCGCTGTTGCCGGGGTTCACGGCGGCGTCGGTCTGGATGTAAGGCACCCGCTGGCCCTCGCCCACCGCATTGGTGCGCTGGATGGCGCTGATGATCCCGGCGGTCACCGTGTTGTCGAGGCCGAGGGGATTGCCGATGGCTATGGCCCACTCCCCGGGCCGCACCTTGGCGGAATCGCCCAGGGGGGCCACCGGCAGCTTGCTGGCCACCACCTTCACCACGGCCACGTCGGTGAGGGGATCACTGCCGAGCACCTTGCCGGTGAAGCTGCGGCCATCGGGCAGGGTCACGGTCACCTCACTGGCCCCCTCCACCACGTGGGCGTTGGTGAGCAGCACCCCATCGGAGCGGGTGATAAAGCCCGAACCCTGGCCCTGTTGCTGCTGGATCGTCGGCCCGCCGCCAAACAGGCCGCCCAGGGGGTTCACCATCCGCTTGACGGTGTCGATCCGCACCACCGCGGGCCCCACCTTGGCCACCGCATCCACGATCAGGGTGTTGCCCTGCTGCAGGGGCGGGGTGGGAGCCGCGTCGCTGATCGGCGTCTGGGCACCGCTGCGACCCGGCAGCCCTTGCAGGCCCTGGCTGCAACCCACCAGCAGCAAGGCGGCGGGGGCGATCAGCGCGATTCGACGGGAGGGGAAACGGCGCGGCATGGGGACGGGATGGAGGCCAGGTCTGAATCCGTTCATTTAAGACGGACTGGCCGCAACACCACGCGTAGATTCGGCACCCACGAGTCGGCGCGGTCGGTGCAGCAGGGATCGGTGCAGCGATCGAAGCAGCAGGGAGACGAGCTGTGGCACCAGGTTCAGCAGGCCCTTCAGGCCAACCTCAGCAAACCCACCTTTGAAACCTGGATCCGGCCCGCCCGCTGCGAGGGCTTCAGCGCGGATCGTCTCCAGCTCGAAGCACCCAACAGCTTTGCCTGCGGCTGGCTGCGCAAGAACTATCTCGGCACCATCGAGGCCGTCGCCAGCGAGATCGCCGGACGGCCGGTGCAGGTGCTGGTCACGGCCGCCAGCGGGGATGACGTGATCGCACCGGCCAGCAATGGCCTTCCGGCCTCCCCACCAACCCCCGCCAACCAGGCAACAAGCCCCACCGGTCGGGCGGCGTCGGCTCGGGCCACGGGGGAGACCCCACGCAAACTCGCCCCGGGCCTCAACCCCCGCTACGTGTTCAACCGCTTCGTGGTGGGGCCCAACAGCCGCATGGCCCACGCCGCGGCCCTGGCGGTGGCCGAGGCCCCCGGCCGGGAGTTCAACCCCCTGTTCCTCTGCGGCGGCGTAGGGCTGGGCAAGACCCACCTGATGCAGGCGATCGGCCACTACCGCCTGGAAATCAACCCCGAGGCGCGGGTGTTCTACGTGAGCACCGAAACCTTCACCAACGACCTGATCCAGGCAATCCGCAAGGACGGCATGCAGGCCTTCCGCGACCGCTACCGCGCCGCCGATCTGATCCTGGTGGATGACATCCAGTTCATCGAGGGCAAGGAGTACACCCAGGAGGAGTTCTTCCACACCTTCAACGCCCTGCACGAGGCGGGTCGCCAGATCGTGATCGCCTCCGACCGCCCCCCCAGCCAGATCCCCCGGCTGCAGGAGCGGTTGATCTCCCGCTTCTCGATGGGCCTGATCGCCGACATCCAGGCGCCCGACCTGGAAACCCGCATGGCGATCCTCCACAAGAAGGCCGAGCAGGAGCAGATGGTGCTGCCCCGCGACCTGATCCAGTTCATCGCCGGCCGCTTCACCTCCAACATCCGGGAACTCGAGGGGGCCCTCACCCGGGCGGTGGCCTTCGCCTCGATCACCGGCCTGCCGATGACGGTGGAATCGGTGGCGCCGATGCTCGACCCCGCCGGCGGCGACGTGGAGGTGAAACCCAGCCAGGTGATCGAAAAGGTGGCCGAGGTGTTCGGTGTGGGGGTGGAGGAGATGCGCAGCGCCAGCCGCAAGCGGGCCGTGAGCCAGGCCCGCCAGGTGGGCATGTATCTGATGCGCCAGAGCACCAACCTCAGCCTGCCGCGCATCGGCGAAGCCTTCGGCGGCAAGGATCACTCCACGGTGATGTACGCGGTTGAGCAGATCGACCGCAAACTCAACAGTGACCCCGCCCTCTCCCGCCAGGTGCAGCAGGTGCGCGACCTGCTGCAGATCGATTCCCGCAAGCGGCGCTGATCTCCCTCAGGGGCCAACACCTCAGCGGCAGCCCTGCACGGAGATGCGGTAGCTGAAGCCCAGGGCGCCAGGGTCGTTGCTGGCGCCGATCTTGAAGTTCATCTGGGTGGCCTGCTTGCCCGGCACCGCTGCAAACGGACCGAACATCTTGCCGGTGCCCATCGGCGGGTTCATCAGGGTGTTGAACATCTGCAGGTTGGAGCCATCGCTGAACTTCATGTAGCCCTCCACCGGGTACTGGGCGTTGGGGTCGGAGGAGTTGGCCGTGAAGAAAAACTTGTAGCTGGTGTAGGGCTGGGTGACGAAGAAATCGGTGTTCCAGTTGGTGTTGCCGATCAACTTGCCCCGCCCCACCGACTTCGACACGATCGGCGAGGTGCCGTTACCGCCCACCGGCTGCAGGAAGGTGCAGGTGGGGGCGGCGTTGGCCGACAGACCCGCCAGGCTGACGCCAACCGTCAGGCTCGCCGCCACCAGGGTTGGGGCTTTCAGGAGCGCGGCTACAAGCTGGGCGGCGGGCATGGGCCAAGGAAACACTGCCCAGACCTTAGGTGAGGGGGCGAGCCGGATCCAGTCCCTCCACTTCCCCAGCAAACACCCGGCTGGCCGTGATGTCCTCGGCCTCGATCGTCATCAGATCGCGCTTGGTCAGCGGGCTCCCCATGCGGCTGAACAGGCGGTTGGCCTGGCGCATCCGTGACCGGTCGATGGCGTTGCGGATCGAGCGGGCATTGGCGAAGAACGGCAGCTGCATCCGCCTGTGGATGTAGTCCGAGAAGGCAGCAGTGGCCTCATCGCTGAAGCGGTAGTTCTCAGCCGCAAGCACGAGACGGGCAATCGCCAGCAGCTCATCGGCGCTGTAGTCGGGGAAATCGATGTGGTTCGCCACCCGCGACGACAGCCCCGGATTCGACTGGTAAAACACATCCATCCGATCCTTGTAGCCGGCGAAGATCACCACGAGGTCGTCGCGGTTGCTCTCCATCACCTGCAACAGGATTTCGATGGCCTCGGCCCCGTAGTCCCGCTCGTTTTCTGGTCGGTAGAGGTAATAGGCCTCATCGATGAACAGCACGCCGCCCATCGCCTTCTTGAGCATCTCCCGGGTCTTGGGGGCGGTGTGGCCGATGTACTGCCCCACCAGGTCATCGCGGGTGGCCGTCACCACATGGCCTTTGCGCACGTAGCCCAGCCCGTGCAGGATCTTGCTCATCCGTTCCGCCACGGTGGTCTTTCCCGTGCCGGGCCGCCCGGTGAAGGACATGTGCAGGCTGGGCGGGGTGGTGTCCAAACCCACCTGCTGGCGCGCCCGATCCACCACCAGCAGGGCGGCGATCTCGCGGATGCGGGCCTTCACGGGCCGCAGGCCGATCAGCTCCTGGTCCAGTTGATCCAGCATCGCCTGGATGCCCGCCCCCTCATAGGCGGCCTGCAGATCAATGACCGTGTTGTCCGAGGACGCTGCGGCGGAACTGTCAGCTGGGGAGCCCATGGGGGAGTTAGGCGATCAGGGCATCGATGGCAGCAGCGAAGGCCCATTCGGGCTCGGCGATCAGGGCCTCTTCCGCTTCAGCCCGCACGGTGAGATTCACGTAGGTGCGGCCGAAACTGATGTCGGGGAAACGCTGCTGCTCCTCACAGAGGGCATTGAGCCGCTCCAGAAAGTCGCGGGTGGTGGCGTAGTCATCAAATTCCAGCCGCCGCTCCAGCCGCTCGGGCTGATCGGGTTTGGGGCGGGGAGTCCAGGCTTGATCCATGGCTTCGACGCTACGCCTCCAAGCAGTCGGTGCGGGCGATACCCAGGCGTTGGGCCCAGGCGCCGGCATAGGCCGCGTTGGCCGCCCGGGCCTCCGGATCGGTGCTGTCCAGTGGGTGGGGCATGGTGCCATTGATGGCCGCGTTGGTGACGCAGAACATCGACTTCTGGAAGCTCATGCAGATCTTCACGCGCACGTCGCCCTCGCCGCGGGTGCGCTCCCGGTACCACTGGTGCAACCGCTCCGGCAGGTGGCGGTACATGTCCTGCATCAGCAGGCTGGGCGGAATCCCGGAGCCCATGCTCGGCAACGGATCGGCGTAGAGGGCCCCGTAGGTGAACTGGGCCTGGTCGGGGGAGATCTGCTGGGCCTGGGCGTTGAAGCTCACGGTGCCGAGGAAGGGCATGCCGCGCAGGAACACCGCTTCCACATAGGGCACCGCCACATCCACCAGAAAGGTGAGCCCCGCCTCCGGCGGCAGCACCCAAAAGTGCTCACCACCGATCTGCACCCCGTACTCAATCGGGTTGGCGGCGGCAGCCACCAGGCCGTTCTTGATGAACTCCACCACCGCCGCAATGGAGCGCACCCGGCCATCCGCTTCGGCGGCGGCCAGATCCAGGAACAGATCGCTCATCACCCGCCAGAACTGACCCAGGGCATGGGTGGTGGCCGCCGAGCGGATCATTTCCGGCAGGAAGCCCGGGAACAGCGGGTTGAGGATGGCCAGCAGGGGATCCCGCCGGCTCTTCGCCGCAATGATCCGCCTGCAATTGGCGGCGAAGGCCTCGGAATCGAAGTAGGCGTCCATGCCGCCCGTGGCATGCCAGAACATCGCCTTCTGGCAGTACTCCGCGTACTCGAAGTTGATGCGGTCGTGGTTGAGATGGCGCCAGATCTTGGCGGGATTCAAATCGCCATCGAGATATTTGAAGATCGGAAATGGATTGAGGAATTGATGCTCGGCCTGGTAGATCAGGTTGATGCTGTAGGCATCCAGCACTTCGCCATAGCTCTTGAGCACATCCACCACCTCCACCAGGTGGTCGGCGCTCTCGCCCAAGAGGGTTTCACCGGCCAGCAGGCGCCGTTGCACCTCCTCCCGTTCGATCGAGAGGTTGGCCTGCACCAGCTCGGCGGGAATGATCGGCATTTCAGCCCAGCCCTCCCGGGATCGCCGTGATGCCGGCCAGGGCAGTGGTGGCCACCTCGCTCAGCCGGCCGAGGCTGCTGGGCACCAAGCCCAGCACCACCACAGCGGCCGCCAAGGCCACGGCGGGGATGGTTTCCCGGGGCGCCACCGGCGCCAGCTGCACATCCAGCCGCCCATCCGCCACCGGATCCGCGCTGGGGGGGGTGATCGCCAACCGGCCGAAGAAGGCCCGGTTCACCAGCAACAGGAAATACACGGCGGTGAGGCCGGAACCCACCATCGACAGCAACGTCGCCACCGGAAAGACGCCGATGCTGCCGCGGAACACCAGAAACTCCGAGATGAAGCCGGCCATGCCGGGCAGGCCGGCGCTGGCCATCACCGCCACGATCATCAGCGAGCCGGTGAAGGGGAGTCCCTTTTCGGGGTTGAGCAGACCGCGCAGCACCTCCAGATCGCGGGTGCCGGTCTTGCGGTACACGATCCCGACCAACAGGAACAGCAGGGCCGAGATCAGGCCGTGACTCACCATCTGGAACACGGCCCCCAGCATGCTCACGGGGGTATGGGCGGCAGCAGCTAGCAGCACGTAGCCCATGTGGCCCACGGAGCTGTAGGCCACCATCCGTTTCATGTCCGTCTGGGCAATGGCCGCCAGGGACCCATACAGCACCGAGATGGCCGCCCAGATCGCCAGCACCGGCGCCAACTTCGCCCAGGCCTCGGGGAACAGCTGCAGCCCAAAACGCAACATGCCGTAGGTGCCGAGCTTGAGCAGCACCCCCGCCAGCAGCACCGACACCGGCGTGGAGGCCTGGGTGTGGGTGTCGGGCAGCCAGTTGTGCAGGGGCACCAGCGGAATCTTGATGCCGAAGCCGATCAGCAACGCCCCCAGCAGCCACAGCTGGCCGCCCATGGCCAGCCGGTCGCTGAGCACGGGCGTGAGACTGAAATCCACACTGCCGGTGAGCAGGGCCAACCCCAGGAAGGCCCCCAGGATCAGCATCCCGGAGACGGCCGTGAAGATCAGGAATTTGGTGGCCGCATAGGCCCGGTTGACCCCGCCCCACACCGACACCAGCAACCAGAGCGGGATCAGCTCCAGCTCATAGAAGAGGAAGAACAGCAGCAGGTTTTCCGACAGGAAGGCTCCGTTCACCGCACCGCTGATCAGCAGCAGCATCGCGAAGTAGATGCGCGGCCGCTTGTCGATGTCGCGGGTGATCACCGCCGACACCAGGGTGAGGGCGCCGTTGATCAGCACCAACGGCAGGGACAGCCCGTCCACGCCCAGGGCGTAGTCGAGGCCGATCCCCGGCACCCAGGCGTGGCGCACCTGTAACTGCATGCCGGCCTGGGTTGTGTCAAAGGCCAGCGCCACCGCCACGCTCACCCCCAGCTGCAGCACCAGGATGGCGATCGTGATCAGCCGGAGCCGCGATGGGCGAGGGCCGCCCGGCCAGAGCAACAAGGCCAGGCTTCCGGCGAAGGGAATCAGCAGCAGGCAGGTGAGCAGCATGGTCAGAGCGCTCCCCGCCACACCTGGAGCGAGACCAGCAGCAACACGATCGCCATGACCACCGTGAGCACGTAGCTCTGCAGTTGACCACTGATGCTGAACTTCAGTCCTTCGGCCGTGGTGAGCGAGAGGCGGCCCACCCCATCCACCAGCCCCTTGATCACGGTGATGTCAAACCAGCGGGTGAGACGGGCCAGGGACGCCACCAGAAAGACGATCGTGCGCTTGTAGATCTCAGGCGTGTAGAAGTCGTAGGCGAGCAGATCCTGCAGCACCCGCAGGGTGGGCTGGGTGGAGCGCGACCAGAACTGATCGAGACGCACCAGAGAGCCAATCACCAGCCCCAACAGGCCGCTGCCGGCCACCGCCAGACCCACCGGCAGGGGGAAGGCGGCAATGCCGGGCACCGGATCGATGCGCTGCATGATCCAAGGCAGCAGCACCACCAGCACCGAGAGGCTCACCATCGGCAGGGCCATCCACCAGTTGACCTCGGGGGCCCGCTTGGTCTTGGGCCGCACTGGGCCGAGAAACACCGAGCGGTAGACACGGGTGACGTTGGCGGCGGCCAGCAGATTGGTGAGCAGGAACACCAAGGCGAACAGCGGCGCATCGAAGCGCAGGCTCTCCACCATCAGCCCCATACACCAGAAGCCGCCAAGGGGCAGCAGCCCCAAAAGACCGGCACTGCCCAGCAGGAAGGCCATGGAGGTGGCGGGCATGCGGGTGCCCAACCCGCCCAGTTCGGTGAGGTCCTGGCAATTGGTGGTGGCGATGATGCTGCCCACCCCCATGAACTGCAGCGCCCGGGCCAGGCCATGGGCAAACAGCAGCAGCAGGGCAATGCCGGGAAGCTGGAGGGCGATGGCGATGAACACCAGGCCCAGATAGGAGGTGGTGGAGTAGCTGAAGGCCCGCTTGAGATCCACCTGGGCCAGGGCCACCAGGGCGCCACCCACGGCGCTGATGCTGCCCACCGCCAGCAACACCTGGGTGGCCAGGGGGGAGAGGGCCACGATCGGCATCAGCTTCATCAGCACGATGGCGCCGCAGGTCACCACCACCGAATTGCGCAGGATCGAGGCGGGGTTCGGACCCTCCATCGCCTCATCCAGCCAGAGATGCATCGGGAACTGGGCGCACTTGCCCATCGGACCCGCAATCAGGCCAAGCCCCAGCAGGGTGCCGGCCAGGGGGCTGATCAGCTGCTGCTCCCGGGCTTGGGCGGCCCAGGCATAGAGATCGTTGAATTCCATCGAGCCCGCCCAGGCCGAAAGCGCCACCACCCCCATCAGCAGCAGCACATCGCCGACGCGTTTGGTGAGGAAGGCATCGCGGGCCGCCGTCACCACCAGGGGCTGGGCATACCAGAAGCCCACCAGCAGGTAGGTGGAGAGGGTGAGCATCTCCAACAGGAAATAGCTCATGAACAGGTTGCTGCTCAGCACCACGCCGCTCATGGCCCCCTCGAAGAAACCCACCAGGGCAAAGAAGCGGGCCAACGACCACTCCTTGTCCATGTAGCCGAGGGCGAACACCTGGCAGATCAGGCTCATGGTGGTCACCAACTCCAACGCCGCCAGGTTGGTGAGGGAGAGATCGAAGCCGATGCGCAGGTTGAGATCGGCCGCCTGGAACCAGGGAAACTCCAGGTGCTGGGGGCCCAGGATCCACACCTGCTGGAGGATCAGGGAGCTGTGCGCCACCGCCAGCAGGGTGACCAGCAGGTTCAGGTAGGCCGCCGGACGGGGACCATTCCGCTTGAACCACCCCGCCGCCCAGGGCAGCGAGAGCACCATCCCGCTGAACCCGTAGAGGGGAAGCAGCCAGGCCAGCTGGATCGGGAGTGGCAGGGGGGGGGCGAACAAGGGGGAGGAGGGTGTCGATCGGCAGTGTTCGGAAGGAACAGATCAGCCGGCGGCGATCCCTGAAGACCGGCCGCGGAATCCGGGGACTAGAAGGTGGCCCGTTCCATCGACGGATCATGGTTGGGGCCCAGGCTGCGCAGCCAGGCGCCCAGCTCCTCAGCGTGATGTTGTTCGTCCGTCCAGAGGGCCTGGAAGAAGGCTTCGCTGGCGGCATCACCCACCAACACGCAGAAGCGCACCGCCTCGGCGTAATGCTGGATCAGGTCTGCTTCGAGGGTGAGGTCGAGCCGCAGCAGGCCAGCCAGGTCGGGGGCATGGCCCACGGGCCGCAGCTGGGACGCAGCTGGTGCCACCCCAAGGGCCAGCATCCGCTGGACAATCTGCTCGGCGTGCTGCAGTTCCTCCACGGTTTCGCGGCGGAAACGGGTGGCCGCCTCAGCCTCTCCCCAGAGCTCCACAAGGGAGGCCTGGGTCATGTACTGCTGAACGGCAGAGAGCTCAAGGCTCAGGGCGCGACCGAGATAACCCAGGACGCGCGGATGAACGGCGCCCATGGGAATCAGAGACGGCGGATGGTGGCGGTGCCGGTGAGGGCGGGCTCCACTTCACTGTGGGGACGGGCAATGATGTGGGCCGCCACCAGGCCATCACCAACGCGCTCGCAGGCATCGGCACCGGCGCGCACGGCGGCGTTGACCGCACCGGTTTCGCCGCGGACCATCACGGTGACGTAACCGCCGCCGACGAATTCGCGGGCAATCAGGGTCACTTCAGCCGCTTTGGTCATGGCGTCAGCGGCTTCAATCGCCGGCACCAGGCCACGGGTTTCGATCATGCCGAGGGCGATGCCCTGAATGGAAGGAGCCATGGCGTTGCTGCGCGAGGGGGTGGATGGACGGTTGGTCCCGGCGCCGCCGCCGGTACCGGATGGGGTGGCACTGGAGCGACGGGTCGTGCTGGATGCACGGCCGCCACTGGCCTTGGCGGCAGTCCTGGGAGCTGCCTTGGCCGCCGGTTTCGCGGCGGCCTTAGCGGCTGCAGCCGGTTTGGCCGCCGCTGCCGGCAGGGCCTTGGGGGCCGCTGCCGCGGGGGTTGAGCCCGCCGCCGTACCCGTCGCCGGCGTGGTGCTAGCTGCCGCTGCCGCCGCAGGGGCGGGTTTGGCAGCGGCAGCGGCGCTGGGGGTGGGTCGGGGAGTGGGGGTGGCCATGGCTCAGGGGGTTGGGGGCTGGTGGGATGACAGGACGGGCGAGTCGCGAACGACCCGAACGGCCTAGCCGTCTGGCTCCCAGAAATCGATGATTCCGCCGATCGTCAGATCGGTCTGCACCTCGGGATTGCCGCAGGCAAAGCGGGCCGCCGATCCGCTGGCGGTGAACACCCAGTTGCCCGGGGAGGCCCCCACCGGATCGACGGCGACGCTGAGTTTGCCCTTGGGGGTGCGCAGCACGCGCAGGTTGGAGTGGTCGAGACCGGGCACCCGCTGGGTGCACACCAAAGAGCCCGTGACCTGCATGATTTCCATTACTTGGTCCCTCCCGCTGACGCCGGGGGAGCACCCGGAGCGGGGGCTTTGGCCGCCTCGGGATCCCAGTGGTCAATGATCCCGACAATCGTCAGGTCGCTCGGGTACGACTTGCTGCCGGCCGCTTCACGGGCTGCGGAACTGCCCACGCAGATCACCCAGTCCCCGGGGATGCAGCCCACCGCATCCACGGCCACCTTCTGGGTGCTGCCATCGAGCACCACCTGGAGGTGCTTGTGCTCGAAATCGGGAATGCGGTTGGTGGAAACCAGGGGCTTGATCACCTTGCAGATCAACATGTCAGTGCCCTCCTCCGCTCGCGAATGTGATGGTGGAACCTACCGCCTCTGCAGGGGTATGGCGGTCCTGATCCCGCACGGTGAGCAGGGCGTGGAGCAGGCCCTGCGCAAACAGGTCGGGATAGCGGTTTTCCATGGCCGCCTGCACCCGCTGGCAGTTGCGGATGGCCCGCTCCCGGGCGCCCGGCACCTGGCTGTTGTAGTCGAAGCGAACGACCACGGGCACCGGTAGACCACGGGAGACATTCAGACCCTTGAAGATCTTCACGCCCACATCCAGATCCGGCGCACCCTCTTCCACCGTGTCCATGTAGGCGAAGTAGGTGAGATTGCGCAGGTGGATCTCCTTGAACCCAATACCCACACCGATGAAGCGTTCGGCATGGCCGGCATCGGCGTAGCTACCGCCGTGCACCTGCCGCACGTAGTCGATCTGGGAGAGATTGTGCTCTAGCAGACGGGCAATGAGCTGCACCATGCCGGGATCGGGGCTGCTGGCGGCCGCCTGCTCCACCATCGCCAGGATGCGGGCCCGGCCCTCGTCGGGATTGAGATGGCGGGTGGCGTCGTAGACCGCCTGGGCATCCAGCCACCGCTCCAGGTTGGTGCTGCCGTCCATGCCGGGCACATGCACCCGAATGGTGTCGGTATCGGTGTCGATGCCCATCAACAGCAGATCCACCGACGCCCCGCAGCAAAAGCTGTTTTCCACCGCCTGCTGGAAATCCTTGAGCCGGGAGAGGCCACAGGAGGCCGCCAGGGCATCGTCGCTGCCGTGGGCGGCGCAACCTTCGCGCAGGGGATCCTTGGAACTGAAGTGGTAGATCACCACCTTCAGGTAGCGGGTGTCGTCGTGGGCGGGATTGGGCAGCCCTTCGCGGTAGCGGCGGTGCTCGGTCTTGACCCAGCGGTTCACCGTGTTCTCCACATCGAACAGGGCACCCGCATGGGAACGGCGCCGCACCGCACTGAAGGGAACCCGCAGGGCATAGGCCACCGCGTGGGCCAGACGGCCATCGGCGCAGGGCGTGATGTCGAGCAGGTGGAAGCCGCAGGAGAGCAGGAACGCGTTGAACGCTTCACCGGCGGGGCTGCCGGGCTTGCCCGCCAACGGATCGTGCTGGAAGAAGGCGTCGCTGGTCTGCTCGTAGGTCTCGAACAGGCACCAGGCAAACAGGGTGCGCATGTCGAGCTGGCTCACCCAGGCCTTCTCCAGGATCGGCAGGGGCAGCTCAAAGCCGAGCTCGGCCCGGGCCAGACGCTGGGCCTGTTCAATGAAATCGGGCTCGTGCTGGAGCGCGGAGAGGCGCTTGAGCACGGGCACAATTCGGTCGAAAGCCCCTTTCACCTGCTCGTCGTAGGCCTGCAGGGCCGCATTGGCCTGGCGATCCGTGAGGGGATGGAGGCCAACCGCTGCCGACCGTCCCATGCGTCCGCCAGCGAGGGGCCGGGAGGGCTCGCCCGTGCTGGCGCCGCTGGGGCGACGGCGGGGAGCCGTCGGCGCCAGGGGGCGGTAGGGAGTGGACGAGCGACGGGGGGGCATCAGGGATTCAACCGCGGGCTCCGCCGGACACGGTGATCAGGGAGCCTGCAGTGGTGTTGCCACTGGAGCCGGTGACCCGACTCACCGGCTCGGGACGCTCCTCGTTGCGCTTGGCCTGGAACGCCGGCATGGCGGCCATCGAACCGGGACGGGTCGGGTTGCGGCGACGGGCGGAAGCGCCCTCGGTTCCCGTGACCCGCTCACCCCGATCCCAGTCGTCGCCGGTGATCTTCAGCCCAGCTGAGATGCCTTCGCCGGTGACCCGGGACATGGGGCGGGCATCCTCATCGACGCTCACGGGAGCGTCCATGGGGCTGCGCTGAATCGGAGCACGCTCGATCGGACCGCGGGACAGCTGGGGGCCGCGGCGGTCGAAACGGAACTGCTCGGTGCCGGTGACCTTGTCACCGGCCATGTCAAAAGGGCCGGTAACCCTGCCACCCTGCTCGTAGCTGTTTCCCGTGACCGAGCCACCGCGTTCTCGCCCCACCTGGGCCGCCCTGGCGGGCGACTGAATGCTGAACTGCTGCCAGGGCTGGCTGCCGGCCAGGGCCTGGGGAAAATCGGCATCCTGGGCAGCGGCGGCGCCACAGGCTTCCACCAGCTGGTCGTTGCCGATGTAGGGCGTGCCGGTGACGGCCTCACAGGCCCCACGCTCGGCGCCGGTCATCACGCCGCCGATCCCCGGCTGGATCCCGCTCATCCGATTGGAGCCCCGCACGGGGGTGCGCTGGCGGATGGCGCCCACGGCCTTGCCGCTGCAGAAATCCCCGGCCTGCTCCAGGCCGGCATAGGGGGTGCCGGTTACCGCCTTGCAGGTGCCGGGCTCATCGCCGGTCACGTTGGTGGACCGGCCCGTGCGGGTACCGCTCACCACCTGGGCCTTGTTGGTGACACTGAAGCCAACCTTGGGGGCCTCTGGAGCGGGTTTGGTGCCGCAGAAATCGGCGTACTGCTGGCTGCCCACGTATTCATCACCCGTGACCAGGCGGCAGCTGCCGGGTTCATCACCGGTGACATGCTCACTGCGGCCCACATGGGTGCCGGTGATGCCGGTGCCACGCAGGGTATGGAGGCTGGCCACCTTGGTGGGGGCCCGGCCGGTCACCTGGCTTTGGTCAGCCACATATTGGGTGCCGGTGAGCTGCTTGCCGGAGCCGGGCTCATCGCCGGTCACCTTGCTGGAGCGGCCCACCATCACCCCCGAGACGGGTTGGCCGCCGAGGGTCTGGCTGCGACCCACCTTGCGGGGGGACGGGGTGGTGCCACCGCAGTAGGCGGCGGATTGGTTGGCGGACACGTATTCGGTGCCGGTGACGTTCTTGCAGGTGCCGGGCTCATCACCGGTGACCTTTTCGGAACGACCGACCTCATTGCCGGTGACCCGGTTGCCATGGGTGGTGGCCGTGACCCGCACCTTGGCGGGCTGGGAGGCGACAGGACCGCTCTGGCAGAAGGTCTGGAACACCTCAGCGCCGAGATATTCGGTGCCGGTGATGGCGCGGCAGGTGGCCGCTTCGTTGCCGGTGGTCTTGACGGAGCGGTTGGCCTGGGTGCCGGTGACCACCTGACCGGAGCTGGTTTCACTCACGCCCACCTTCCAATGGGCATCGCTGGCGGCGGATTGCTTGGCGCCATGGCGATTGGGGCCCGAGGGGCGGGTGCCGCCACTGCGGGAGGAGCCGGCACTGCCGACCTTGGCCCGCAGCTCCCGCACCTTCTGGGAGAGCTCGCGGGCGCTCATGTCGGGGTTGCCCTGACGGGACACGGTCGCCGCCGTGGTGCTCCGGGGGGTGCTGGCCGACTTGCCCCGCTTGGAGAGGGCTTCACGGCGCGCCAGCACCAGGGCACGGCTGGGATCGCGCTGGGCCGTGCGCTTCGGCGTGGAGCGGCGCTCGGCGCCCTGGCTGGCGGGGCTGCTGAGGCTGCTCAGGGCCGGGGCGGCCTGACGGGTTTCGCCCTGGCACTTGCAGGGCTTCTCAACGGCAGGGGCAGCCGCAGCGGCGGGGGCTGGGGCGGATTTCGCCAGATCGGTGCGGGTGCGATCGGTGGAGGAATCGGCCCGCTTGCCGCGCTTGGAGAGGGCTTCCCTTCGGGCCAGCACCAGATCACGGCTGGGGTTGGCGATTGGACGGGCCGCGCTGCGGTGGCTGCCGCTGGATGGAGCAGCCAGGCTGCGGCTGGGAGCTACGGCCCTGGCCGGAGCTGGGGTTGGGGCTGCGGGAGCGGACTCGACCGCAGCCGCGGCGGTACGGGTAGGCCGGGCATCCTCCACCGAGCGCACACGGCTCGGACCGGAGGTAAACCGGCTGGCGGCTTTCTTGCCACCGTTGGTGAGGGCCCTGCGGCGCTCCAGAGCTGCTTCCCGGCTGGATGTGCTGGCCATGTCCGCCCGTCGAATGGAGTGTCTGAAAAGAGGCCGATCAGTCCGCAGCGCGAACCGACCCGCAAAGAAAGGGGATGGGGGTCCCGGTGGTCAACCAGAACCCCACGGGGTGCTGAGAATCAGCGACCTTCGAACACCACGAAGCAGGCACCCTGGCTTTGGGTGTAGGCGTCGTAGCCCACCAGACGCACGTGGTGGTCGGGGTAGGCGCGGTGGCAAGCCTCGAGCTCACTCACAATCACACCCAGATCCTTCTCGCCGAAGAAGGGCAGCTTCCAGAACGACCAGTAGGTCGCCATGGAGTTGCTGGGATGGACGTGCTCAACGAGCGGGCTCCAACCCTGGGCAATGATGTAAGCAATTTGGTCGTAGATCTCGTCCTGGGTCATCGGCGGGAGGAAGCCGAAGGTCTCCAGGGTGGCGACTGTTTGGTAGTCACCCACGGTGCTCTTGAAAGGCATGGGGATCCTTGTGTGGATGGAATGGTTGAACCCTGATTCCAAGGGTTCGGATCGCGTTCACTGGAGTGGTCTGGCCGGGAATGGGGGTGCCGAAGACTCGGCAACCGCCCATTTCCAACCGACGAACCTCAGTTGACGTCGAGCTTGTCGACGGTGTCGAACTCGAACTTGATTTCCTTCCAGGTCTCCAGGGCGATCGCCAGCTCGGGGCTGTGCTTCGCAGCTTCCAGAAGGATGTCGCGACCTTCGCGCTCGATCTCACGACCGGCGTTACGGGCCTTGACGCAAGCCTCAAGAGCCACCCGGTTGGCAGCGGCACCAGCGGCGGAACCCCAGGGGTGACCGTGGGTACCACCACCGAACTGCAGCACCGAGTCGTCGCCGAAGATGGCCACGAGGGCGGGCATGTGCCACACGTGGATACCGCCGGAGGCCACGGCGAACACGCCGCCCATGGAACCCCAGTCTTGGTCGAAGAAGTTGCCGCGGCTGCGATCTTCGGGAACGAAGGATTCACGCAGCTGGTCGATGTAGCCGAGGGTCGACTGACGGTCGCCTTCGAGCTTGCCGACCACGGTGCCGGTGTGGAGCTGGTCACCACCGGAGAGACGCAGGCACTTGGCCAGCACACGGAAGTGAATGCCGTGCTTGGGGTGACGGTCAATCACCGCGTGCATGGCACGGTGAATGTGCAGCAGCATGCCGTTCTTACGGCACCACTTGGCCAGACCGGTGTTGGCCGTGAAGCCACCGGTGATGTAGTCGTGCATGATGATGGGCTGGCCCAGTTCTTTGGCGAACTCGGCACGCTCATACATCTCCTCAGGAGTGGCGGCGGTGCAGTTGAGGTAGTGCCCCTTCTTCTCGCCGGTTTCCTGTTCGGCCAGCTTGACGGCTTCAGCCACGAACTCGAAACGGTTCTGCCAGCGCTGGAAGGGCTGGGAGTTGATGTTCTCGTCGTCCTTGGTGAAGTCGAGACCGCCACGGAGGCACTCGTACACGACCCGGCCGTAGTTCTTACCGCTCAGGCCGAGCTTCGGCTTGATGGTGCAACCCAGCAGGGGACGGCCGTACTTGTTCATCCGGTCGCGTTCCACGACGATGCCGTTCGGGGGACCCATGCAGGTCTTGATGAACGCCATCGGGAAGCGGATGTCTTCCAGACGCAGGTGGCGCAGAGCCTTGAAGCCGAACACGTTGCCGACCAGGGAGGTCAGCACGTTGGTGATGGAGCCTTCCTCGAACAGGTCGAGGGGATAGGCGATGAAGGCATAGAAGGATTCCTTGTCGCCAGGAACGTCTTCGATGCGGTAGCAACGGCCCTTGTAGAAGTCGAGATCGGTGAGGAGCTCGGACCACACGGTGGACCAGGTGCCGGTGGAGGATTCAGCGGCCACAGCGGCGGCGACTTCTTCCTTGGGCACACCTTCCTGGCCGGTGCACTTGAAGCAGGCCAGCAGGTCGGTGTCGAGGGGGACGTAATCAGGAGTCCAATACGTGTCGCGGTACTCCTTGACCCCGGCGTCGTACTTCTTAGCCATGAGTGATTCTCCGGTTGGGTCGAAAAAGGTGAATGGTTGTGGGTGCCGAGCCGTTCAACGCTCAGGCCTTACACCACTCAGTCCTTGGAACCCGTGAAACCGGCGCTGCCATTCAGAGCCGGCTCCACCTCACGGTGGGGACGGGCAATGATGTGGGCCGCCACGAGGCCATCGCCAACGCGCTCGCAGGCATCGGCGCCGGCGCGCACGGCTGCGTTCACGGCGCCGGTTTCACCGCGCACCATCACGGTGACGTAACCGCCGCCGACGAATTCGCGGGCGATCAGGCGCACTTCGGCGGCCTTGGTCATGGCGTCAGCCGCTTCGATCGCGGGGACCAGACCCCGGGTTTCGATCATGCCGAGGGCGATGCCCATGGTTTCAGTTGCCATTACCTGCTCCTGGAGGAGGGGGGTGGAATGTTCGCTCGCAACCATGGTCGGCAGGCAAACCCTCCGTCAAGCCATTTGGGCCCGTCTGGCCATCACCGTTACCACGCGTTCAGATAAGCCACGCTGATCAGTGCATCACAAATCGTTAGGCAATGCTTGCCGATGTAGTGCTGGCAAGGGTTTTGGGCGGCGCTGCTCAGAGCGGTTCCGCATCGGCCACATAGGCCACGCCGCCGTAGTAATCCAGCAAGGGCTGGATGCCTTCCCGCAATTTGGGCAGGATCCCGGCCTCACAGAACACGATGACGTGGGCATTGGCCCCCAGGCCGCTGAAATCCATGGCGTCGGAGACCCACCCGTGGGGGCCCTTGCCGGTGACGTGCTTGATCACGGAGTAGCCCGGCGCTCCAGCCGCATCCACGGCCTTGAGCACCGCATCCAGTTCCCGTTCGCTCAGGATCAGATCGACGCGTTTCATGGGTCAGGGAGCGGCGGGAAGAACGGCATTGACCAACACCATGTAGAGCGGGATGCCCACGATGATGTTGAAGGGGAAGGTGACCCCTAGGGCCGAGGAGATGTAGAGGCTGGGATTGGCCTCCGGCACGGTCATGCGCATGGCCGCCGGAACGGCGATGTAGGAGGCGCTGGCGCACAGCACCACAAACAGCAGGGCATTGCCGGGCCCCAGCCCCAGCCCCCGGGCCAGCAGCACGCCCACAAGGGCGTTGAACAGGGGCATCAACACCGAGAAGGCGATCAGGAAGGCCCCGGCCTGCCGCAGATCCCGAATCCGCTGGGCCGCCACGATGCCCATGTCGAGCAGAAAGAAGCTCAGAGCCCCGTAGAAGAGCTTGTCGCTGAAGGGCTCCATCTTGACGATGCCGGCGGGGCTGTAGGCCGCCACCAACAGTCCGATCACCAGGCTGCCCACCAGCAGAAACACGGAGCTGTTGAGGCAGGCCTCACGCAGCACCGCCCCCCAGCGCATGCCCGCTGCGCCCGGCCGCTTCTGGGGAGCAGCCAGGGTTACCAGCAGCAGACCCACGATGATCGCGGGCGACTCCATCAGGGCCAGTGCCGCCACCATGAAGCCATCGAAGGGCAGCTTCTGGGTTTCCAAAAAGCTCTCGGCGGTGATGAAGGTGACCGCACTGATCGAGCCGTAGGTGGCCGCAATGGCTGCGGCGTTAAACCCATCAAACCGGGTTTTCAGCACCAGAAAGCTATAGAGCGGCACCACCAACGACATGGCAACCGCTGCGCCAATGGTGGGGAGCACCTGTCCGCCGAGGCCGCTGTGCTGAAGCTCCAGCCCGCCCTTGAAGCCGATGGCCAGCAACAGATACAGCGAGAACAGTTTGGGCAGGGGCGACGGAATCTCCAGATCGGAGCCCACCAGCACCGCAATCACCCCCAGGAAAAAAAACAGAACCGGAGGGGAGAGCAGGTTCTGCAGGATCAGGCTTGAATCCATGGCGCCAAACTCCAGTGGGACCGCTTCAGGCCTGCCGCAACCGTAGGTCGATTGGGACAACCGGCTGTCAGCGGCCGCTCAAATTTCAGCCCTGACGACAAGAAACCAGGCATTTCTGCCTACGGTCTTGTCGGAACCGGCACCCCTGGAGCCATTCAGGGGGTGGAATGTTCAACCCAGCCGGTTCCCCCCCAATCCGTCAGCGATCCTGCGCCCCCTACTGGGGCCTCTGGGGAATGGCGCCCGTGGGCTGGTCTTGCGACACAATGGCGTCCCCCGGGGTTCGTGGATGCCTGCCTTGGTCATCGCCAGTGGCAACCCCCACAAGGTGGCGGAAATCGGCGCCATGCTCGATCTGATCGATCTTCAGGTGCGCCAGCAACCCGAGGGGCTGGAGATCGAGGAGACCGGCTCCACCTATCTCGAAAACGCCCGGCTCAAGGCCGAAACGGTGGCCCAACTCACCGGCGAATGGGCCCTGGCCGATGACTCCGGCATCGAGGTCGATGCCCTCGATGGGGCGCCAGGGATCTATTCGGCCCGCTATGCCCCCACCGACCACGAGCGTATCCATCGGCTGTTGAAGGAGCTGGGGGATTCGCTCTATCGGGGGGCCAGCTTCCGCAGCGCCATGGTGCTGGCCGATCCAGCGGGCACGATCCGGGCCGAAGCCGAGGGCATCTGCCGGGGGCAGATCCTGCGGGAGCCCCAGGGCCATGGACCGGGCTACGACAGCCTCTTCTACGTGCGTGAGGCCGGCAGCTCCTATGCCCTGATGGGTCCCCACCTCAAGGCCAAATTGGGCAGTCGCGGCAAGGCGGCCCGGCAGTTGGCCCCAGACCTGCGACGGCTGCTGGGGATCTCCGGCTGAACGGGGCCCGCCCGAGCCGCTCAGCGCGCGCTGCTGTTGATGTGGTTGATCGCCCGCATGGCCGCAGCGGCCGCCTCCTCCACATCCCCCTCCTTGCCCGCCAGGGTGAGCCGCCCAAAGGCCCCCACCGCCTTGACATCCACCACCGTGATATTCGCCGCCTTCTCGGCCTCGTTGGCCGCGATCAACACGTAGCCAGCCGGCTCGGTTTCCAGAATGAACATGCTCATGCCGGCCTGGATCATCGAACCGCGGCGGTTCTGGCGGTTGATCAACACCGCATGGTCGGGGGTGACGGCACGGATGATCTCGGTCCAGCTCACCTCGGCGCGGCTGCGATCCTCCTTGCGGTTGCCGATCGCCTCGAGCACCACGTCGCCCGAGTGGAGCACGTTGCTCTGGTCGCGGTGGTAGAGCGCCAGCGAGCCAAAGGCCCGCTCCACAATCATCTGGCCGAGGCGCACGGTGCTGGCCTTCAGGGCAATGTCGGTGACCCGGTGCACGGCCATGCCGGGGGACACCTCCAGCCAGAGACAGGCATCGCCGGGAATGGGCAGAAAGCCCTGGCTCACCGTGCCCATGTAGGCAGCCAGTTGGGGCTGCAGCGAATCGAGAAAGACGTAGGTGCGCAGCTCAATCGACTGCACATGGCTGGATTGGCGGGCGAGCCGCGAGCCTTCGCTGTCGGTGGTGATCACACAGCTGGCCCCGTCGCTGTCGGAGTCCACCTGGGTGCCGGTGATCAGGGACCCCGATCGGACCGAGCCCATCGCTGATCGGGATGGGGCCCGCCCGGTGGACTGGCCCAACGACCCATCCTGCCGGCGACGGAACGCCAGGTCTTCACGAGAGGGCTGGCGGGCTGACAAGGGAGGAACCTTCCGGCAACTGCCCGTTCATCGGCTCAGCTGCGGCTGGATCTTAACCCTGGTCCCCCCCGCCCCTTGCCCATCCGGATGGAGCCGGTACCGTCCGGCCAACCTTGATGGGACGGGTCCATGGCCACCAGACGCACCAGCAGCCGCACCAAGGCGGCCCAGGCCGAACCCATGCCCCACACCGACACCTGCCCCGACGGCGCCGTGCCCGAGTGGATGGCCCAGGCGGCCGCCCAGGGCGTCAAGCCCGAGCAGGCCCTGGCCTTCATCGGGCTCGGACTGATGCAGAAGATGGCTGGCTCGGGTCAGGAGTTGCCCTGGATCTGGTCCGAGGCCGAGGACGGTGGCCAGGCCGATCTGGCGGCCCTGCGCCAGCGGCTCGAGCTCACCCAGCTGGCCCTCCAGACCGGTGCCCCCCTGACCACCGCGGAAGTGACCCAGCTGCTGGGAATCCGGCCCACCAGTGAAGCCGTCGAACGGGGCGGCCTCAAGGCACGCCGCCTCAGCCGCAACGTCTGGAAGCTCAGCCGACTGGATGAGACGGCCGGTCGCAGCGACGACGCCTTCCGCCGCCGCTTCTAGGCCAGCCCGACCAGCTTCATCGATTCGTCCCAGACGCCCTGGGCCGTGCCCGGGTTGCTGGCCTTGTCGGAGAGCTCCTGGCTGAACTGCTTGCCGCCCTGCTTCTGGCGGTTGCCCCAACTCCAGTGCACCCCGGACACGGCAAAGGCCGGGTCGGCAACGACCTGGGCCACCCGCTCGCCCGCAAGGGCCTGGCTGACGTAGCCGCCCGTGATGTTCTTCTGGAACCATGGGAAAATCTTCTGGAAGGCCTTGGGGGCATTCCGGAACAGGGGCGTATCGGCCACGCAGCCCGGATAGAGCGAGCTGAACACCAGGCCCGTTGAGGCGTGCAGACGGCGATGCAGCTCCTGGGTGGTGATCATGTTGCAGAGCTTGCTGTCCTTGTAGGCCTTGCCGGGCTTGAAGGGCTTGCCATCGGCCATGGCGATCGGAGCCTTGAAGCCCGCCTTGAAACCCGCCAGATCGCCGAGATCGGCGGGCGCAGGAATGGGAATCTTGCCGCCCAGCTCCTTGGAGTTGGCCGTGACCGTGCCCAGCACCACCAACCGGCGCGAGGCATGGGTGGAGCGCTGCAGATCGGGCAGCAGCAACTGAATCAGCAGGAAATGGCCCAGGTGGTTGGTGGCCATCGAAATTTCATAACCCTGGGGAGAGCGCTCCGGCTCCTTGAGGCGGGGCTTGTAGACGGCGGCATTGATCACCAGGGCATCGAGGGGGCGCCCCAGGGAAGCCACAAGGGTTTCCACCCCCACCCGCACGCTGTCGAGGTCGCCCAGATCGATGCGCAGGTGGGTGAGCTGCCCGTGGGGAATCCCCAGGGTTTCGGCAGCCGCCGCAGCCCGCACCGGATCCCGGTTGGCGGTCACCACCTGCCAGCCCCGATCAGCCAGGGCCTTGGCGGCATGGAGGCCGACTCCCGAGGTGGTCCCTGTGATCAGAACCGTTCCCGCAGCAGCAGCTTCGGCCATCGAACCCGTCGTCAAAACGGGCCCTAACCTACGGGTTGGGGCGACCGGCCTCGGAGCCTTGCCACACCACCCGTAGGCGGTTGGGGGCAATCCACTGGTTCTGCTCGCGGATCAGACGCTGTTCGCCAGCCACCATGAACAGGTGGTCAAAGCGATCGCGCGCCTTGGCGAGCTTGGCCCGCTCCAGGTCAAGCACGGCGGCGAGCTCCCCCTGGCGCTCCATCCGTTCCTGATAGGCCGTGGCCAGGCGGGCAAGGCTGACTCCAGCCACGAGCACCAGGCCCACCTTCACCACCAGGCCGATGACGCTGCAGAGGAGCTCCTGCCGTTCGCTGGAGAGGCCCTGCTGCATGGCGACGTCACCACTGGGCATGGCCACAACAGCCGAAGGTTCCCGACGCCCACGACGGGCAGGCCGACCAGGGGCCTGGGCCGGCCGGTTCGTCGAGGCTGGCTTTAAGCCTGGGGTGGGGAAAGGCGGCATGGTGACACCGATGGACCAGAGCCCCACGGGGGCCTGCACGCTTCTAGCGGCCCCGCCCCCCCTTGCCAAGGGGCCGGGGAGGGCGGATCAGGCCTTGTAGAGGCTGAAGCAAAGGCGCACCGCCAGCACGCCCGCATGGGCGGCCACCACCAGGGCAATCAACACTTCGGCCTGGCTGAGTGCGGAAACCATGGAGGTTCGGGAATTGACGGGATGTGTTCCATTCTTTGCCCTTCGGTGGCTACGGTCCACCCTTGCGCGGCCTTGCTGTCACAGCTCTTGATGGCGTTCCTAGAGATCTCCGAACAGCAGATCCGCAATCTGGATCTGGCCAGCCTGCAGCCCTGGTGCGGCCTGGGGGCGGCTGAACTGGTGCAGCAGGCGGGGTCCCTGGAGCTCCACTTCCAGTGGCCCCGCGCCAGCGATGACCCCCGGGAACTCTCCGAGATTCCCGAGCTGCGGCTCTGGTCCTTGCGGGCCGATGCGGAATGTCCTTGGCTCCCCCTGCTGCTCGAACGCAGCAGTGGCCAGCTCACCCGCCACGGGGCCATGCTGCTGCCCCACCAGTTCAGCCGCACGGAGGGCATCCGTTTCGCCCCCGAGGCCCTCGAGCTCTGGATCACCCACCGCCTGTTCGGCCTCGATGCCTGGGCCCGCCAGAACGGCCTGAGCATCCGCCAGGGTCTCGCCCAGATGGCCGCGGTGCTCGGATTTGAGCTCGACACCAGCTTCTGGACCCATCTGCCCCCCGTCTGATCACAGACCCGCGCTAGCGGGCCAAAGCACCAGGGCCAGGGCCCGTCGGCCGCTATCAAGGGCGAGAAGCAGCGTGAGGGCCCGCAGCATCCACACCAGGGCAGCGTCGCTCACCCGGTCCAGACGGGAGGCGGACCAGCGGGCCGCCAGGGCTGCGGTGGCCCCGAGGGCGAGGCCGACGGGCAGCAATCCCCGACCATCCCCCAAAAACCTGACCGAGGCGACCGAGGCAGACACCAGCACGGCCAGGGTGCTGAAGCGAATCGCCAGATGGATCGGCACCTGCAGGAACCGCACCATCAGCGGCACCATCACCAAGCCACCGCCCACGCCGAGCATGCCGGTGCCCAAACCCGCAACGCACCCCACACCGGCAAGCCCAGCCAGATTCCACGACGCCCCAGCCGGCTCCGCCAGGCCCGCCTGGGAGCGGATCGTGGAGGCCAGCACCCCGTACATCAGGGCCTGCAGGGTCAACAGCAACCAACCCTGCACCCCGAAGCCCACGTGACTGAACAGGGCCGCGCCCAGGGCTGAGCCCAGGGCGATCGCCAGGCAGCCGCGCCAGGGCAGGCTGCGGCTGCGCAGATGGGCCCAGGTGCCGCCGAAGGTGGTGGGCACGATGGCCAGGGTGCTGGTGGCCAGGGCCTGGTGTGGGTCCAGGCCCATCAGCAGCAGCAGTGGTGAAAACACCAACCCGCCGCCGATGCCCAGCAGGCCCGAGAGCAGCCCCGCCAAAAGGCCCAGGGGCAGATAGGGCAGCAGGCTCCACAGCATCCGGGCAATCTGGGGCGATGGAGGCCACCACAGCATCCCCCATGCCCCCCCTGCGCCACCTGCCCACGAGCTGCCTGACGGGCGACTGGCAGATGGCCATCGATGGCTGGCTGCTGGAGCAGCGGACGCCGGCCTTTCGGCTGTACCGCTGGGAGCGACCCACCCTGTCCCTGGGATTCCACCAACGCAGCCTTGAAGCCCACTGGGGCGAACTGGCGGCGGCCGGGGTGATCGACCTCATCCGTCGCCCCAGCGGCGGCCGGGCCGTGCTCCACGCCGGCGAACTCACCTATGCCCTGGTCTGGCCGGAAGCCGTGGCGAACCGCCAACAGGCCTATGCCCAGGCCTGCGGCTGGCTGCTGGAGGCCTTTGCCCAGATGGGGCTCCCCCTGGAGCCCGGCCGCCAGGCCGCCAGCTCCCAGCGCAGCAGCTGCTTCGCCACCAGCACCCCCGCCGACCTGGTGCATAGCTGCGGCGCTAAGCGGATCGGCAGTGCCCAGCTCTGGCGCCGCGGCTGCCTGCTGCAGCACGGCTCCATCCTGATTCACCCACCGGCCGACCTCTGGGAGCTGGTCTTCAGGACCCCTCCCCCCCGGTTACCGCCCCTGCCCCTGGACGCCAGCGCCCTGGACAACCTGCTCACGAAGATTGCCCTGGCGTCTCTACCGACGGCCGGGACCGGCAGCAACCTGCAACCGCTGGACGCCGCAGAGCTGGCCACCATCGCCGGCCGCCGCAGCGGGTATGGCGTTGGGATTCAGGGCTGAGGCCTCAGGGCGTGGCCCTGGCCTCGCCCGAGGCCAGCATCGAGCGCACCACCTGGGGCAGGGCCAGACCCAGGGGATAGGTGCCCTGACGCCGGGCCGCCTCAAGCAGGGGTGGCGGCAGACGCAGCCCCAACTTGGCCAACACCGCTTCCCCCAGCTCGGGGCGCTCAAGGGTGCCACTGGGCAACCCGGCCGGGCTGAGCACCAGCAAGCGGTTGCGGCCGCTGTCCTCGAGTTGCTGCACGGCCTGCCAGAGCGGCGCCGATTCCTGAATCGACGGCAGGCTGGAGAGGGGCTGGAGGTGGTCGCCGATCCGGTCACTATCCCAGCGCTGCACCGGCAACTCCTGGAGCGGCTGGTCATCGATGACCCCCTGCCAACGGCCCCGGTCGCACACCAGCAGCCAGTCGCCTTGGTCGACCTCGGCGGTCTGGGAAAGGCGGATCTGGCTCAGCTCCCGCAACCGGCCCGACGCCTCCAACACCCGGAAGCGCCGGCCAGCCGCATCGCGCACCTTGAGGTCGTTGAGCGCCTGCTGGAGGGCGAGCATCTGGCGCTGGTTACGGGACGCCCCCAGGCCGAACCAGCCCAGCAACATCAACCAGGCCCCCCCCAGGCCGGCACCCCGTAGCAGCAACACGACCCCGAAGCCGATCGCCATCAACGAGAGGAAGCGGCCGCAGCCATTGGCCACCTCCACCCCCCGCCGCTGACTGCCACTGACCTGCCAAACGAGGGCTTTGACGATCAAGCCCCCATCCAGGGGCAGGCCCGGCAACAGATTGAACAGACCCAGCACCAGGTTGAGGCTGCCCAGCTGGTACACCATGGCGCCCAGCAGCGGCGACAGGTGGGAGGCCCCGTGGGTGCCCGCGAGCAATCCCACCCCCAGCACCAGGCTCACCGCCGGGCCAGCCGCCGCCACCAGCAAGGCGCCGCGGGCGGTGCTGCATTCCCGCTCCACGCTGGCCACGCCGCCCAGCAGAAACAACGTGATGCTGCGCACCTGCACCCCCTGGGCCAGGGCCACCAGCGAGTGGCCCAACTCGTGCAGCAGCACCGAGACAAACAGCAGCACGGCCGTGGCCAGGCCCAACCCCCACAGCACCGTCGCGCTAACCGGATCCTTCAGGCTGAGGCTGTAGTGCTGCTGGAAGGCGGCCGTGGCGAGCGCCAGGATCACGAACCAACTGGGATGGATGCGCAGGGGAATGCCGCGGATCTTGAAGAGTTGCCAGCCTTCCCCCACGGCCCCCCAGGGCGTCAGAGCCCCAATCCTAGAAAGGCATACCCGTCGGCGCCCTTCCCCATGACGCCTCCCCTGCTCAAGATCTGCGGCTTGCGGAGTGCCGAGCAGGCTGCCGCCGTTGCCCGGCTGGGGGTGGATGGGATCGGCGTGGTCGCGGTGGAGGGCACGCCCAGGTTTGTGGAGGCGGGGCTGCGGCCGATGCTGTTTGGGGCCGTGCAGGCGGTGGCTCCCTCCTGCCGGCGGGTCCTGGTGGTGGCCGATCCCGACGAAGGCCAGTTGGCCGAGCTGGAAGCGGGCCGGGGCCACACGGTGGTCCAGCTGCATGGGGCGGAGACCCCGGAGCGGTGCCAACAGCTCCGGCGGCAGCTGGGCTGTGAGCTCTGGAAGGCCCTGCGCATCCGCTCCGCCGCCGACCTGGACCGGGCTGCCGACTACGCCGACGTGGTGGACGCCCTGCTGCTGGATGCCTGGGTGCCGGACCAACTGGGCGGATCGGGCCATCGCATCCCGATCGAGTGGCTGGAGCGATTTGCGCCCCCGCTCCCCTGGTGGCTAGCCGGGGGCATGCGCGCCGATCGGGTGCCGACCGTGCTGGCTCGGCTCAGGCCCACGGGCCTGGATGCCTCCAGCGGCGTGGAGCGCTCCCCCGGGGACAAGGATCTGGTCCAGGTGGCCGCGCTGGTGGCCGCGATCCAGCAGGGTTCAGACCCAACCGCTGGTTGAACGGCGCGATTGGGGGCAGGATCGGGGCATACCTGTGCTGGCCGATGCCCCGTCCCACCACCTCCCCGCTCCGCCCCCGAGCCCTGCTGCTCAGCTTGGTGGCAGCCAGCACCCTGGCGGGCCAGGTCGCGCCCCTGCAGGCCCAGGACCTGGTGGGCTGCCAGCTGGTGGATGGTCAGCTCTCCTGCGTCCCGGGGGTGAGCGCCGATCCCCAGAGCCAGATCCGGGCCCTGCGCCAGGAGATCTCCACCAACCTGCAGCTGGAAAGCGGCGTCCAGCAGCAGATCGATGGGTTGCAGCAGCTGGAGCTGCAGGGTGCGGCCGTACAGGGCCAGCTGCTCGAGGCCACGGCAGTCGCGGACGCACTGGCGGCCCTGCCACCCCAGGCTTTCCACTGGTACCGGCGCCCAGCCGGAGCCGCCGCGTGGGTGTTGATCACCGAGGCCGCGGGCCCCACCTACGTGCTGCAACCCCAGGACGTCTCAGCCCAGGTGATGGTGGTGGTGGCCGTGACGGTCCCCGGGGGCGGCGCGAAGCGCCAGGCCTCAACGGTTGTGGGACCGGTGCGGCCGGCGCCCTAGGGACTCAGGTGGACAACATCGATTCCTGTTGCTTCACCAGCTCAAAGAACTCCGCCTTGAGGCTGGGGTCGGCCCGGAAATCACCGCGCACCACCGAGTTCACCATGCTGGTCTGGGGCTCTTTGACCCCGCGCCACTTCATGCAGTAGTGCTGGGCCTTGACCAGAATCGCCAGGCCTTGGGGCTCGCATAGGCGCTCAATCTCGTCGGCCAGAATCATCACCGCCTCTTCCTGGATGTGGGGGCGAGAGAACACCCAGTCGGCAACGCGGGAGAATTTGGACAGGCCAATCACCCGATCCCCCGGCTTGATGCCGATCCAGCAATTGCCGAGAATCGGAACCAGGTGATGGGAACAGGCTGAACGAACGGAAATAGGACCAACCGTATAGATCTCGTCGAGCTTTTTGACGTTAGGGAAACTGGCGATCTTGGGCTGTTCGTGATAGCGACCCTTGAACACCTCATGGAGATACATCCGGGCTACACGCTCGGCGGTTTCTTCGGTGTTGTGATCTTTGTCGATGTCGATCACCAAGCTGCGCAGCAACTCGCGCACCTTGCCAGCTACCTCAATTTCCAGCTGATCCAGCTCACCATCCTTGAGGTGGGCTGAAATGTTGTCGTTGGCGAGGTAAGCCACGCCGGCTGCATCGAGGCGCTCGCGGATCCGCAGGCTCACCGGCAAGGGACCCGCATCCGGAGCACTGGCACGGGAGGGAAGGCTGGACGGCAGGGTGGAGGTCATGAAGGGGCTCAGAACGCGCCGGCGGCCGGCATCAGGGTGAGGTCTTCCACCACCAGGGTGGCGGGCTGTTGGGCCAGATACAGCAGGGCTTCGGCCGCCCGCTCGGCCTCAAGCATGGCACGGCGATCGAAGGAACTGTGGACGGTTTCGCTCTCCCAGAGTGGCGTATTCACCGCACCCAGGGTGAGCGTGCTGACCCGGATCCCATGGGAGCGTTCCTCCACCGCCAGACAGCGCCCCAGGGAGCCCAGGGCGGCCTTGCTGACGCAGTAGGCCCCCCAGTCGGGGAAGGCGTGATGGGCGGCATGGCTGCTCACGTTGATGATGTGCCCGCCCCCGCTGGCCCGCAGCCGTGGCAGCAGGGCCTGGCAAACCTGGAAGACCGCGGTCAGGTTGAGCTGCATCAGTCGCTGCCACTGCTCCAGGGGCATGTCAGCCAGGGAGCCCGTGTAGGCCATGCCCGCGTTGTTGATCACCACCGAAGGGGTGAGGCCCCGTCCACAGAGCTGGTCCAGACCCGGGGCAATGGCGGCGGCATCGGCCAGGTCCAGGGCCAAGGTCTCGACGCGACGGCCCAGCGGGGCCAACTCTGCCGCAAGGGCAGCGAGGTCCGCCGCCGAGCGGGCCAGCAGCAGCAGGTCGTAGCCGGCAGCGGCGAAGCATCGGGCAGCAGCAGCGCCAATGCCCCGGGAAGCCCCGGAGATCAGTGCGACGGGAGTGGGGTCAGGCAAGGTGCGGGCCTAGGAACTGCGAGACGGGTCCTGGGCCTCACTCTCGAGATAGCGACCCATACGCCGAAACTTGGCATAGCGCTGGTCGATCAGCTGCTGCTCGCTGAGGAGCTGAAGCTCGGCGAGTTGCTCGAGCAGGGCGGCTTTGAGGGTTTCCGCAGCCTGCAGCGGCGCCCAGTGGTTGCCGCCCGAGGGTTCCGGCAACACCCGATCAACGATGCCCAGCTTGAGCAGGTCGGGGCCGGTGATCTTGAGGGCCTCCGCCGCGGTGGACGCCTTGCCGGCATCCCGCCAGAGAATCGACGCGCAGGCCTCCGGGCTCGCCACGGTGTAGACGCTGTGCTCGAACATCAACAAGCGATCGGCCACACCGATCCCCAGGGCGCCGCCGGAGCCGCCCTCCCCGATCACGGTGGCCAAAATCGGCACCCGCAGGCGGAACATCTCGCGCAGATTGACGGCGATGGCCTCCCCCTGGCCCTGCTCCTCCGCCAGCACCCCGGCATAGGCCCCAGGGGTATCAATGAAACTCAGGATCGGCAGGCGAAAACGGTCGGCGTGCTCCATCAGCCGCATCGCCTTGCGGTATCCCCCGGGGGAAGCCATGCCGAAGTTGCGGGCCACGTTCTCCTTGGTATCGCGCCCCTTCTGGTGGCCGAGGAGCACCACGCCCTGGTCGCCGATGCGGCCCACGCCACCCACCAGCGCCCGGTCGTCGCTGCCTCGCCGATCGCCGTGCAACTCGAGCCACTCATCGGTGATCACCTGGATGTAGTCCAGGGTGCTGGGCCGCTGGGGATGGCGGGCCACCTGAATCTTCTGGGAGGGCGTCAGGGCATCGAAAATGTCCTTGCGGCGACGGGTGGCCAGGGTTTCGAGCTGGAGCAGCTGCTGGCTCACATCCACTTCCGAATCCCGCGCCAGCTGCCGGATCTGCTCGATCTGCTCCTCCAGCTCAACCAGCGGTTTTTCGAACTCCAGCAGGGCGCGACGGGCCATGGCGGGGATGTCGGGAGGGGAGAGGGGAAAGCAACCCGGAGGGTTGGTGGGGTCAGGCCGGGGTGAGGGCTGGCTGAACGCGGTCGGCCGGGGCGGGATCGGCAGGCAGGGTGAGGCCCAGGCTGTGGAAACCATGGCGCTGGGAAGCAGCGCCGATCAGATCCATTTTCTCGAGGGTGATGTTGTTTCGTCCCCAGCTAAAATTGGTGTGAATTCCTTCGAACTCAAGCAGGATCGCCTCAGCAAAGCAGGCAAACATCTGACGCTTGGGATTGTCCATTTCCGCCATTTCCATCATCTGCCAGGTGATGTCGCTGAAGAATTCAACGATTCCTCCTTTCAGCACATGGATTCCCTCCCCATTGGCCTTGCTGTCGAGGTTTTTGGGATAGCCGCCATCAATCATCAGGCAGGGCGACTTGAGGTTCGCGGCATCGATGGTCAGGGTCTGGGGCAGGCTGGCCACCCAGACCACCACGTCGGCTTCCGGCAGGGCTTCGTCCAGGCTCAGGATGCGACCACCGCCCAACTCCTGCTGCAGATCCAGGAGTGGTTGGGGCTGGCGAGCCACCAACAACAGCTCCTTCACGCCGGTGCGCTGACTCAACCAGCGGCACACCGCACTGCCAATGTCTCCGGTTGCTCCCACCACCGCCACCCGGGCCTGGGCCAGGTCGATGCCGAGCAGGGGCGCATTGGTTTCCACTTGCCGACAGATCACCCAGGCGGTGTGGGTGTTGCCGGTGGTGAACCGCTCCCATTGGAGGGTTGTGGAGCGGATTTGCTGCTCTTTGAGCAGGTTGAAGTTTTCAAAAATGATCGAGGTGAAGCCCCCTAGAGCCGTGATGTCGATGCCATTTTTCTGGGCCAGCTCCATGGCGCTGAGCACTTTGCGCCGGGCCGTTTTGAACCGGCTGAGCATCTCCGGCACAAAACAGGAATCGATGTAGGCCCCTTCGATCGTCTTGCCCGTGGCGCTCGTCACCTGCAGACGCTCCACCAACTGGGGAGGGGCACTGCACCACACATCGAGGTCGCCGTCAGCAAACTCCTCGAACCCGAGGGTGCGGGCCTTGGCGCGGGCCTCCTCAAAGCTTGTGGAGTGACCGATCAGGCCGAACATGGGCAACCCCAGAGGATGTCGCGGACGCTACATCCTGCCACGTCTGGTCTGGCCAATCCTCAACCAACCAGGGCGGCTGCCGCCATCTTGGCAATCTCCCGGGAGGTGAGTCCCACTTCCATCAGGGCTTCCTGGTACGAGGTGAGGAAATCGGCCATCAGGTCCTCTTCGTCCATGTGCAGCACGGCCGCATCGCCGGCCACCTGCTCGAGCATCTTGCGCACCAGGGGCAGGTTGTCGCGGTTGGCCTGCTCGAGCTCCTCACGGCAGGTGTCCAGGTTGGCCTTGAGCCACTCCTGGCCGTAGTTGAGGTGGGTGTACTCGTCCTTGACCACTCCCTCGGTGATCTTGCGGGCGAAGGGATCGGCGACAGGGATATAGATGTGGTAGGCCGAAATCGCAAAGGCCTCAATCAGAATGGCCTGAATCAACAGGCAGGTGGTCACCTTGCCCTCCGCCAGAGCCTTCTGGAAGTTGCCGTGCAGGGGGGCGAAGAATTCCTTGGCGAAGGGCATGTCGGCGGTGACACCGAGGTTGTTGGCGCAAGCCGTGAAGCCCTTCATGTGCTTCAGCTCCATGCGGGCCAACTTGGCGAGCTCCTCGGCTTGGTCCGGAATCAGGGTGCCGATGGAGATGTAGTTGTCGTGCGCTTCCTGCTCGCCCTCGATCACGATGGCGTTGATGCGGCTGTAGGCGTCCTTGTAGGCGTCGGTGCTGAAGTCGGGCAGCTGGTCGGCGGCAAAGGCCTCGGACACTGCTGGGGAAGCAAGGGTTGCCATGGCTACCGCGCGGTTGGATCAGATCAGACGACTGTAACCACCCTCAGCTGGGATCTGGCCCCTGGCCGGACACCAGGTCAGAAGCCGGCCACGAACTGCGCAGCAGGGCATCCAGCCGCTGCCGCCAACCCTCCACCAACCGCTCAAACAACTGGGCCCCGAGGGCAGCAGAGGCGCCTCCGGCATCGCCGATCACCCCAGAGCGGCTGAGGTCCTGGGTGAGCCAGGCCAGAGGGGCTTGGCCCTCCAGGCTCCACCCCTGGGGAATGGGGGCGCCCAGATGGCCATCGCGGGGACGCTCTGGGCCCACCAGTTCAGGGGCCAGATGCAGCATCAGGCTCGTTTCCGCCAAACCGGCATGGAGCCCAGCGGAACGCTCCGGCTCAGGGATCAGGGCGGCGACGCCCTCAGGGCCACTCCAGAGGAAGCAGGGCAGCACGGCCAGCTCCGGGCGCTCGGAGCGGAGTTGGCGTGCCGCGGTCTGCAACAGCGCGATCTGGCCCCCATGGGCGTTGAACAGCACGAGACGCTGGAAACCGGCGGCAGCCAGCTCATGGCCGACGCCCACCAGCTGGTTGATCAGCAGCTCGGGGGGAAGGCTGAGGGTGCCGCTGAAGCCGCGGTGTTCGGGAGAGAAGCCGATGCTCTGAAGCGGCAGCCGCAACACCGGCAACGCGGCATCCAGCCGGGCCAACACCGCATCCAGCACCCGCTCGGCAAAGAGCGCGTCGGTGCCCAGCGGCAGGTGGGGCCCGTGCTGCTCCACCGCCCCCCAGGGCCAAACCACCGTGCTGCCAGGTCGGGCCGCGAGCTGCTCGACCTGGGGCCAGGCCAGCTGCTGCAAGTGGCGCGAGTGCTCCATCACGTCAGAACTGATCCCTACAGTGTGGAGCTCTCAGCCCCCAGTGGAGATGGCCGGTACCGGCAGCCAACCGCCTTCGTCTGCGTCCTCCCGGCCCGTGCCCCCCGGTGCCGCCAGACCCCAGCCGGTGGCGCCCCTGCGCAAGCCTCCCCAGGTGCTGATGATCCGCAAGGACGAGCCCACCCCGGCTCCTCCTGTCGAGTCGGCCGAGCCCCCCGTGGCGGCCTCGGCCCCCCAGGCGCCCAGCCCGGCGGCGGCAGCCCCGGTTCCCACGCCTGCACGCACCCCTGAGCGCAGCGACGACGAGCTCTTTGAGATGGGGTCCATGGAGGGCCTCACCATGGCCGACCTGCTGGGCCCGGACCCGGGCCGCCAGCGTCCGGCCAAGGCCGTCACTCCCGCCGCGTCCCAAGCCGTTGCGGCCCCGGCACGCAGCGTTGACGATTTCGATTTCGACGAAGAGGCTTTCCTGGCTGCCCTGGACGACCACGAACCCCATGGCACCACCGGGGAAGTGGTGCGGGGCACGGTGATTGGCCTGGAGAGCGACGGCATCTATGTCGACATCGGCGGCAAGGCCCCCGGCTTCATGCCCAAAAAGGAATGCGGCCTCGGGGTGATCACCAACCTCAAAGAGCGCTTCCCCAAGGGCCTCGAGGTGGAAGTGCTGGTGACCCGGGAGCAGAACGCCGACGGCATGGTCACCATCAGCGCCCGCGCCCTCGCCCTGCGCCAAAGCTGGGAGAAGGTGCGGCAGCTGGAGAAGGAGGGCAAGGTGGTGCAGGTGAAAGTGAATGGCTTCAACCGCGGCGGCATCACCTGCGATCTGGAAGGGCTGCGCGGCTTCATTCCCCGCTCCCAGCTCCAGGAGGGAGACAACCACGAGGCCCTGGTGGGCAAAACCCTTGGCGCAGCCTTCCTGGAGGTGAATCCCGAAACCAGAAAGCTGGTGCTCTCCGAGAAGAAAGCCGCCACCGCGGCCCTGTTCCAAAACCTGGAGGTGGGCCAGCTGGTGGAGGGGCAGGTGGTGTCGATCAAGCCCTATGGCCTGTTCATCGATCTGGGCGGCGTCAGCGGCCTGCTCCACCAGTCCGCGATTACCGGCGGCCAACTGCGCGATCTGCGCGAGGTGTTCGGCCAGGGCGACCGGGTGCAGGCGCTGATCACCGAGCTGGATCCGGGCCGGGGGCGCATTGCCCTCAACACGGCCCTGCTGGAGGGCCAGCCCGGCGAACTGCTGATCGATCGCGACAAGGTGATGGCCGAAGCCGCCGACCGGGCCAACCGGGCCCGCTCCGTGCTGCGTCAACAGGAGCAACAGGCCGGATGAGCGAGGCCCCTGCTGCCGCGGTGAGCCTCACCACCCCACCGGACTGGGAGCTCGACTACTACTCCCGGCCGATTCTCGAGCCCGACGGCAAGAAGCGTTGGGAACTGCTGATCTGCTCCACCCCGCAGGTCCCGGCCCATGGGGAGGAGCCAGTCCCCTCCTTTCGCTGGGTGATGCCCTGCCCGGCCTCAAGCGTCAATTCCATCTGGCTGCGGGAGGCCCTGGAGCAAGCCCTGGAGGCCGCCGCTGGACAGGGCTTCGGCCCTCCACGGCGGCTGCGCTGCTGGCGCGCCTCGATGCGCACCATGGTGCAGCGGGCGGCGGAGGGGCTGGGCCTGGAACTGGTTCCCAGCCGCCGCACCTACGCCCTGGTGAGCTGGCTGCAGGAGCGGGAGCGGGAGGTGTACCCCCAGGAGCCTGGCTACCTGGCCGGCCCCCTGGCTCCCCCGCCCCAGCCGATCCGCCCCATCGCCGTGCCCCTGCCGGAGGCGGCCCGGGGCGACAGTTGGGCCTGGGCCACCCTGCCCCTCGAGGCCCTGGCAGGGGCTCCGGAGTGGGAGCTGGGCTTTGCCGGCCTGGTGCCCCTGCCGCCGGGTCTGCCCCCCCAGGTGCCGGTGCCGGGGATTCGTCTGTTCAGCTCCGCCCGGGCCCTGGCCCTGGCGGGCTGGCTGGCCGGTCTCGAGCCCGTGCGCCTGGAGATCAGCGGCCAACAGCTGGTGCTGGAAGCCGGCCTCGAAGACCGCTGGCTACTGAGCGATCTGCCCGCCGATGAGGCCGGTGCCGCGGCGGCGGCCTTCGCCGCAGCCCGCGATCAGGCTGGAGGCCTGCAATTCCTGGCGGTCCAAGCCCGCGAAGACGACCAGCGCTTCGAGGGGTTCTGGCTGCTGCGCGACCTCCCTGACGCCTGAACCCAGCCAGCCCCTGGCTCCCCACCCATGGCCGAAGCGCTCGATCCGCCCTTTGACCGGCCCGACCGGGACTTCAACAGCCTGCCGGGCTGGACCTGGGTGGGCACCTACGGCGGCTACTACCTGCAGTGCGATCTGCTGCAGGGGTTTGAGCACGGGTTTTTCACCCGCCAATGGCAGGGGCGGGGGCCGGACGTGCTGGCGGGCTACGTGAGCGCGGGGATCAGCGTCCACCGGCTGCGCCAGGTGCACAGTGCCCAGGTCCTGCCAGCCAGCCAGGCCACGGCCGACCCCTGGCCAGAGGCGGACGGCCTGGTGAGCGATGCGGGGGGCCAAAGCCTCTGGGCCTGCGGAGCCGACTGCACCCCGGTACTGGTCGCCGATCCGGTGTACGGCCGCGTGGCGGCCTGCCATGCGGGCTGGCGCGGGGTGGCCGGCGGCATTCTGGGCGCGGCCATTCAACAGCTGGAAGCCGGGGGCAGTCACCGGAGCGACCTGCTTGTGGCCCTCGGCCCAGCCATTGGTGGATCCCGCTACCAGGTGGAGCGTGCTGTGAGCGAGCAGGTGGCACGCTCCCTGGCGCCCAGTGCCGATCCGGGTCAACTGCCCGCCCTGCTGGAGGACCTTCGCCAGTGTGGGGCTCTGCTGGATGATCCGGATCCCGCTCGGGACCGCCTGGACATCCGGGCCGCGGCCAGGCGCCAACTGGAGGTCCTGGGGCTCCAGACGGATCGCATCGCGACCTGTCCGCTCTGCACGGCCGAGGAGTCGCTGCTGTTTCACTCCTGGCGACGCGATCAGGTGAAGGCCGTGCAATGGAGCGGCATCGTGTCCCAGGCTTGATTATTGGGCCGTCCGTTGGCCTTGATGGGCCGCACGCGAGAGGGGGGATTTGACTGAAAACGCAATTCATCCCGCATCCGATTCCCGACCCTTGCTTGCAGCGGCACCCATCACTGAGCGATAATGCGAATGTTGCATAAATCTCATCCATGCTCACAGGCGCTGACCTCCTCGCAAAGGTCAAAGAACTCGGGGATGTGAGCAAGTCCGATCTCGTGCGAGCTTGCGGATACGTCTCACACAAAAAAGATGGCTCAGAGCGCCTCAACTTCACGGCCTTCTATGAAGCCCTGCTGAATGCCAAAGGTGTGGATTTCGGCAGCACGGCCAAAACGGGCAAAGGCGGCCGCAAGCTCAGCTTCAACACCAAGGTGCAATTCAACGGCAACCTGATGGTGGGCAAGGCCTACACCGCCATGCTCGACCTCAAGCCCGGTGATGAGTTTGAGATCAAGCTGGGGCGCAAGCAGATCCGCCTGGTTCCCCTGGGGGCTGAGGACGAGGAGGAGTGATCGCCAGAGCTACCTGCTCGGCGACCTTGATGCCATCAATCGCCGCCGAGAGGATCCCTCCCGCATAACCGGCCCCCTCCCCAGCCGGATACAACCCTGGTGTGTTGCAGCACTCCAGGGTTGTGCCGTCTCTGGGCAAGCGCACGGGCGATGAGGTGCGGGTCTCGACGCCAGTGAGCAAGGCGTCATCCATCAGAAACCCGGGGATGCGACGGGCGAAAGCCGGCAACGCTTCGCGGATGGCCGTCAGCGCAAACTCCGGCAAGCAGTCGTCCAATGCCCCGAACTGCACCCCTGGCTGGTATGAAGGCTCCACGCCCTGGACCGCCCCGATGCTGGGCCGGTGGGCCAGGAAATCCCCTACCCGTTGGGCCGGCGCCCGATAGCTGGATCCACCGGCGGCAAAGGCCCGCGCTTCCCAATGGCGCTGGAAGGCCACGCCGGCCAGCGGGTCCTCCGGTCCCTCGCCGTAGGGCAGCAGGTCGGCCAGTTCCACGGTGACGACGATGCCGCTGTTGGCGTTGCGCTCATTGCGGGTGTGCTGACTCATGCCATTGGTCACCACATGTCCCTCCTCGGAGGTGGCTCCCACCACCAGCCCTCCAGGACACATGCAGAAGCTGTACACGCTGCGCCCCGCGCTGGCCGGCTCTTTGCAGTGGTGCACCAGCTTGTACTCGGCCGGACCCAGGCGGGGATGGCCGGCGGCCCCTCCCCAGCGGGCCCGGTCAATCAGGTTCTGGGGGTGTTCGATGCGCAGACCCACCGCAAAGGGCTTGGGCTGCATCGCCACACCGCTGGCCTTGAGCATGGCGAAGCTGTCGCGGGCGCTGTGGCCCAGGGCCAGCACCACCTGACGGGCGGCAATCCTCTCCCCCCCAGCCAGCCACAGGCCCTGCACGGAGCGATCCTCCCCCGCCAGCTCCAGGCCCTCCACCCTGGCGCCAAACCGCACCTCCCCGCCGAGAGCTTCGATGCGCCGGCGCAGGCCGCGCACCACCGTGGCCAACTTGTAGGTGCCGATGTGGGGATGGTGCAGGGTGAGGATCTCGGGATTGGCCCCCGCCGCCACCAACTCCTCCAGCACCTTGCGCACGTAGGGCTTGGCCTCGCTCACCTGGCTATAGAGCTTGCCGTCAGAGAAGGTGCCGGCTCCGCCCTCGCCGAACTGGGCATTGGATTCGGGATCGAAAGCCCGGGTGCCCTTCCAGAAACCGAAGGTGTCGGCGGTGCGCTCCCGGATGGCCTTGCCGCGCTCCAACAACAGGGGGCGGAAGCCCATCTGGGCCAGGAGCAGGGCGGCAAAGTAGCCACAGGGTCCAGCCCCCACCACCACTGGACGCTGAACAGGACCCGAGGCGATGGCGACCGGGTGGTAGGTGGTATCGGGGCTCGGTCGCAGATGGGGATCGCCGGCGAAGCGTTTGAGTAGGCGTGCCTCAGCCCGGGCATCCAGGGCCAGGTCCAGATCCAGGCTGTAGACCAGCGCAATTGCCTGGGGCTTGCGGGCATCGACACTGCGTTTGACCAGCCGCAGGCCCTGCAGCTGCTGGGGCTCCAGCCGTAGTCGCCGGCACACCGCAGCCTTGAGATCGGCGTCGCTGTGGTCGAGGGGCAGCTTCAGTTCGCTCAGCCGCAGCACAGCCCACTCCTGCCGGAGCCCTTGCGGCGATGGATCCAATTCATGGCGTTATTCCAGCAGTCGCTGGGCCAGCCAACCGGAAATCGCCAGAGACTGCCAGGGTGGATGCTGCTGCACTGCCGGTTCGATGGGGATCAGCCACTGCCCCCTCTGCGTTGCCCTGGCGGTGATGTGTGTGCTGCGGGCCACGGCCCATGGCACCCTGCTGTGGAAACTGGCCCGTTAGGCGGCCTCGCCCGCGCCACCCTGCCATGGATCCGAGGTTCGGAGTCACCCTCAGCCGCCGGGGCTTTCTCAGCCTGGCCGGCCTGGCCCTGGGAACCTGGGCCCTCACCCCGGGGCCATCCCGCGCCTCCGGCATCAAGCTGCCCCGCCGCGGCGACCTGCGCCTAGTGGCCATCAGCGATCTCAACAGCAGCTACGGCTCCACCAGCTACCTGCCGGAGGTGCTGCGGGCGGTGGAACTGATCCCCAGCTGGAAACCCGACCTGGTGCTCTGCGGCGGCGACATGGTGGCGGGCCAGAAGCTGGGACTGAGCCGGGTGCACCTCAGTGCGATGTGGGCCTCCTTCCACCGCCAGCTGCTCGCCCCCCTGGAGCGGGCCGGGCTGCCGGTGGCCATCACCATGGGCAACCACGACGCCTCATCGGCCCGCTCCGGCGGGCGCTACACCTTCGAGCTCGACCGCCAGGAGGCGGAGCGTTACTGGCGCGGGCAGCAGGACGCCCTGGGGCTGCAGTTCGTGGATGCCACCGGGTTCCCCTTCGCCTACAGCGTGCGCCAGCACGACCTGTTCCTGCTGGTGTGGGATGCCTCCTCCGCCACGGTGCCCGCCGAGCAGGTGGCCTGGGCGGAACAGCAACTGCGCAGTCCGCAGGCCCGCTCCGCCCGGATGCGGCTGGTCTTGGGCCACCTGCCCCTGCTGGCGGTGGGCCAGGGCCGGGACACCCCTGGCAACGTGTTGCAACACAGCGAAGCCCTGCGCCAGCTGCTGGAGCGCACCGGGGCCCACGCGTACATCAGTGGCCATCACCACGCCTACTTCCCCGGTCGGGTGGGGCAACTGGATCTGTTGAACCTCGGGGCCCTGGGCAGTGGCCCCCGCCGCCGCCTGCAGGACAGCACCCCACCGGTGCAGACCCTCACCCTGATCGACGCCTTCTGGCCCCAGGGCGAGGGGGCCACCGAGGGCAGCTCGGCGGGCCGCACGGTGTACACGACTTACAACATGACCAGCTTGCAGCCGATCAGCAGCCAGCAGTTGCCAGCCCAGATCCGCCCCAGCCAGGGCCCCCCGCTGCGCCGGATCGGTTAAGGGAGCAACCCAGGCGCGCAGCCCAGACTGGCTTCGATCCGGGCCACCTCCAGGCGGGTGGCGATCAGGGCATCGGGGTTGAGGCTGATCGAATCGATGCCCTCCTCCACCAGAAAGCGGGCGAAATCGGGATAGTCGCTGGGGGCCTGGCCACAGATGCCGATCTTGCGGCCGCAGCGGTGGGCCGTCTGGATCGCCAGCCGGATCATGGCCTTCACGGTGGGATGGCGCTCGTCGAACAGGTCGGCCACCAACGCGGAATCCCGATCCAGGCCCAGGGTGAGCTGGGTGAGGTCGTTGGAGCCGATCGAAAAGCCATCGAAGCGCTCGGCAAACGCCTCGGCCCCGACCACATTGCTGGGCAGCTCGCACATCACATACACCTCCAAGCCGTTCTCGCCGCGCACCAGGCCGGATCGGGCCATTTCCGCCAGCACCCGGTCCCCCTCCTCCGGGGTGCGGCAGAAGGGCACCATCGGGATCACGTTGGTGAGGCCCATCCGGTCGCGCACCCGCCGGAACGCGTGGCATTCCAGGGCAAAGGCCTCGCGGAAATCGGGGGCGTAGTACCGCGATGCCCCCCGCCAGCCAATCATCGGGTTTTCCTCGCTGGGCTCGAAGGCGCCACCGCCGAGCAGGCGGGCATATTCGTTGCTCTTGAAATCCGAGAAGCGCAGGATCACCGGCCTGGGATAAAAGGCCGCCGCAATGCGGGCCATGCCCTGGGCCAACAGGTCCACGTAGTACTCCGCCGGACTGGCATGGCCCGCTGTCAGCCGATTGATCTCCTGGCGTTGTCCGGGGTCGGCGACCCGCTCCGGCCGGAGCAGGGCCATGGGATGCACCTTGATGTGGTTGGCGATGATGAACTCCAGCCGGGCCAGTCCCACCCCGTCGCAGGGGATGGCGGCCAGCTTGAAGGCCTCCTCCGGATTGCCCACATTCATCAGGATCCGGGTGCGGGTGGTGGGCAGGTCGCCGATGGCCTGCTCCGTCACCGAAAACGGCAACGTGCCCCGGTAGACCCGGCCCACATCGCCCTCGCAGCAGCTGATCGTGATGGCATCGCCGTCCTGGATGCGGCGGGTGGCCTCCCCGGTGCCGACGATGGCGGTGAGGCCCATCTCCCGGGCAATGATCGCCGCGTGGCAGGTCCGCCCCCCCTGGTCGGTCACCACACCGCTGGCCCGCTTGAGGATCGGCTCCCAATCGGGATCGGTGCGCTCGGTGATCAGCAGATCGCCACTCTCGAACCGCTCGATTTCGTCGGGATGGCGAATCACCCGGGCCACGCCACTGCTCACGGAGGCGCCGATGGCGCGGCCACTCACCAGGAGCTCCGCCTGGTTGGGCTCCAGGTGCCAGCTGCGCAGCATGGCCTGCTGCTGCCGCGACTGCACCGTTTCGGGGCGGGCCTGGAGGATGAACAGCTCGCCGCTGAGGCCGTCCTTGGCCCACTCGATGTCCATCGGCGTGGGCTGGCCTCGCCGGGCGCTGTAGTGGCGCTCGATCCGGCAGGCCCAGCGCGCCAGGGTGAGGCAGTCGTCGTCGCTGAGGGCAAAGCGCTCGCGCTCGGCCTGGGGCACCGGCTCGTTGTGCACCGGAGCGCCGCCAGCCCCCTCCCCACCTGAAGGCCCAGCTCCGTAAACCATCCGGATCGCCTTGCTGCCCAGCCGCTTGCTGAGGATCGGCGCGAAGCCCTGCTCCAAGGTGGGCTTGAAGATCAGCACCTCATCGGGATTGACCGCCCCCTGCACCACGTTCTCGCCCAGGCCGTAGGCGGCGGTGAGCAGCACCGCATCCCGGAAGCCGGTTTCGGTGTCGATGCTGAACATCACGCCGGCGCAGGCTCGATCCGAGCGCACCATGCGCTGCACCCCGATCGAGAGGGCCACCTCGAGGTGATCGAAACCGTTCAGTTGGCGGTAGGAGATGGCCCGGTCGGTGAACAGGGAGGCGTAGCAGCGCCGGCAGGCCTCCAGCAGGGCCTCCTCCCCCTCGATGTGCAGGAAGGTTTCCTGCTGGCCGGCAAAGCTGGCATCGGGGAGGTCTTCAGCGGTGGCGCTGGAGCGCACGGCAACGGCCGGCAACGTGCCGTCGGGGGCGGCGAGCTGCCGATAGGCCGCCAGGATCGCCTCGGTGAGATCGAGGGGAAGGGTCGCCTCCAGCACCAGCGTGCGGGCGGCCTTCCCGGCGGCCTGCAGGGCAACGAGATCGTCCGCATCCAAGGCCCCCAGCAGCGCCCGGAGAGGGCCGATCAAGCCATTGGTGTGCAGCAGGTGGCGGTAGGCGGCGGCGGTGGTGGCAAAGCCGCCCGGTACCCGCACGCCCTCGCTGGCGAGCTCGCGAATCATCTCGCCGAGGGAGGCGTTCTTCCCGCCCACATCGGCGATCGCCTCGATGCCCACCGCAGCGAAGGGCACCACCAGGGTTTCCGCAGACAGCATCGGACCAGGGCAGCCAACTTGACTTTGGCCCCGTTCGGCGCCGTTGGGGCAACTGTGAAGCCAGCGCAGCCGGCCGCTCACCCCCTGTCGCGGGCCCGGCTCGGGTGCCACAGTGGGGCGAGCCTTTTCGTCGTCGAACGGTTTCCGTGTCTCGTTCTCCCCTGGCCTGGATCGCAGCCTCCGCCCTTGGCACGACAGCCCTGTTGCTGGGTGCTCCAGCCCTGGCCCAGTCCGGAGCCGCTGCCGCAGCGGCGGCCAAGCCCGCCTCCCTCGAGACGATGAATGACATGGCCCTGGCCGCCGCCGTCAGCGTCTGTGAGCTGGCGGTGGAGCAAAAGGTGCCGGTCCAGAACGCGGTCATCTCCAATGCCAAGGCCATCACCTATGTGGTGACCGCAGCCCACGGGGGGCAGATTGCCGGAGCCGGAAAACTGGAAGCCTCCCAGATCGTCAACGGCACGATTGTGCAGATTGTGGGCCGGGTGAAGCAGGGTTGCTATCCCAAAATCACGGCAGCCGACAAGAAATTCGTCGACGAGGTGATCGCCCAGTTCACCGCCCAGGCCAAACAACAGCAGAAGAAGTAACCCCATCGATCCAATCAGCGGTCGACAGGGAGGTTCGGCCCACTCCAAGCCAAGCCAATCGCGATCAGTCCTGATCCGGGTTCTCCGGGACGCTCTCGGGGAGCAACTGGGCCAGCAGGCCTGCGGCCATCAGCACGCCCCCCAGGGTCAGGGCCAATCCCTTGTTGCTGGCAGCGGGTCCGTCACTCCAGACACCGGCCGCCAGGAAGGCTCCCCCCAGCAACAGGGATGGCACCAGCACGATGCCCTTGGCAGTGCGGTTCAGGCTCACGGGCTCTCAGACAACAGGGGGATCAGGCGCCGACCCTGGCACAGTCGCCGGGGGCGGTGAGGTCAGTTTGGGCCAGACCAGCGGCGATCAGGCCGGCGCCCAGGTCGTCAGCCGCGCCAATCTTTTGAACCCGCGCCAACAGCACCCCCTGGTTCTGGCCCATGGGACGCAGGTTGACCCGGCTGTGGCGCGGCACCGCCTGACGCAACCAGGCCAGGGCCTGATCCTGCTGGGCCTCCGGCACGGCAATACAGGCCAGTTCGACGGTGTAGCTGCGGTTCTGATCCCCCAGCTGGAGCAGGGTGGCACCGCGCACCTGCAGCACTTCAGCGGCAGCCGCGACGCCGGGGCACCACAGCAGAACGGCCAGGACAGCCGCGAACCACCTCAAAGCTTGGCGCCACAGCTGGGGCAGAAGAGGTGGGCGCTTTCGGTGGTGCTGCCGCAGGCGTGGCAATGGCGACTGGTGTCGATGGCCAGTTCAGGGTGGCTGGGCAGGCCCACCATCTGGGCATTGCTGGCACCCGGCGGCACCATCGGGTAGCAGTTTTCGTTGCGGCGCACCTTCACATCAATGAAGGCGGGTCCGGGATGGTCGAGGGCCTCCTGAAGCTGCTGGCGCAGGGTGGATCGCTCTTCGATGCACACCCCCCGAACCCCAAACGCCTCGGCCAGGGCAGCGAAATCAGGCATGCCGCCCGTCATCTCCGAGGCGGAATAGCGCTCGCCGTAGAAACTTTCCTGCCACTGGCGCACCATGCCCTGCCAGCCGTTGTTGAGCACCACCACCTTCACCGGCAGGTTGTACTGGCTGAGGGTGCCCAGCTCCTGGATGTTCATCAGGATGCTGGCGTCGCCGGCGACGCAGATCACCTGTTCGCCAGGGAAGGCGGTCTGCACGCCCATGGCGGCGGGCATGCCGAAGCCCATCGTGCCCAGGCCAGCCGAACTGATCCAGCGGCGGGGGCCGTTGTGGAGGAACTGGGCCGCCCACATCTGATGCTGCCCCACATCGGTGGTGTAGAAGGCATCGGGAGCCAGCTCCCGCAGGGCCACAACCACCTCCTGGGGGGCGATTTCCCCTTCCGGTGCCGGCACCACCAGGGGATAGTGCTGCTTCCAGGTGTCGATGCGCTGCAACCAGGCCTCGGTGCGACCCTCCGAGTTGTCCTGGGCCGACGCGGCCAGCAGGGCCTCGAGGGCAGCCTGCACATCGGCCACGAGCGCCACATCCGGCAGGCGCGTCTTGCCCATCTCGGCCGCATCGATGTCGATGTGGATCACCTGGGCCCGGGGGGCGAAGCCATCCAGGCGGCCCGTGACCCGGTCGTCGAAGCGGGCACCGGCGGCGATCAGCAGATCGCATTCGGTGACGGCGAAATTGGCATAGGCGGTGCCGTGCATGCCGAGCATGCCCACCGACTGGGGATGTTTCTCATCGAAGGCCCCTTTGCCCATCAAGGTGGTGGTGACAGGCAGCCGGAAGCGCTCCGCCAATTGCTTCACCGCGGCGTGGGCCCCGCTGCTGATGGCACCACCGCCCACGTAGAGGAGCGGACGCCGCGCCTGACGGATCAGGGCCAGGGCAGCCGCCACCGCAGCGGGATCCGGACTGACCGGCAGCTTGAAACCGGCAGGGATGGCCGTGCCTGGGGCCACCGGGGTGTAGTCAAATTCCTCCAGCCCCACATCCTTGGGCACGTCGATCAACACCGGGCCCGGGCGGCCACTGGCGGCAATCAGGAAGGCCTCGGCCACGATCCGACCGATGTCGCGGGGATCGCGCACCACCCAGGAGTGTTTCACGATCGGCAGGGTGATGCCGAAGATGTCGGTTTCCTGGAAGGCGTCGGTGCCGATCGCCGCCCGGGGCACCTGACCGGTGATCACCACCATGGGCACCGAATCCATCTGGGCGGTGGCGATGCCGGTCACCAGGTTGGTGGCGCCGGGGCCGGAGGTGCCGAAGCACACGCCCACCTGGCCGGTGGCCCGGGCGTAGGCATCGGCCGCATGGGTGCCGCCCTGCTCGTGGCGCACCAGGATGTGCTTGAGCCAGCCGCGGGACTCCGCCTTGTGCAGCTCGTCGTAAATGGGCAGGATCGCCCCGCCGGGGTAGCCAAAAATGTGCTTCACCCCATGGCGGTGGAGCGCGTCCATCAGGGCGTATCCACCGTTCACCCGTTGGGGTGCGGTGCCGTCAGCGGCGGAGCCGGCGCCACTCGAGGTGGCCGGGGCGGACAGGGCCGCAGGTGTGAGGGGCGTCAGCGTCACGGCTGCGACAGGCCAATCACCTTGGCTGGTTAACGGACTACGGCAACCCTAGGTGCCGGTGGGGCTTTTGGCGCGGTGCCGCGGGCCGCTTGTTGGCGCCGGCCGGCGGCCATGGCCCGCAGAATCTGGGCCGGATCCAGCCAGCGGCCGCCATGGCGCATGCCCCAGTGCAGATGGGGCCCGGTGGTGCGGCCGCTCATGCCCACATGGCCGATCAGTTGGCCGGTCCGCAGGCGCTGGCCCTGGCGCAGCAGCACCGGGCCACTGCTGTAGATCCCTCCGGCTGCAGAGCCCGAGAGGTGGCAATAGATGTGCTCGTAGTTGCCGGAGCGGATCACCAGACCGACGCCACAGGCGCCGTCATGGATCACGTCCTGCACCACCCCGGCCCACCAGTTCCGGATGGGCGAGCCCATGGGGGCGGCGATGTCGAGACCGTAGTGGGGCTCCACCCGTCCCCAGGGCCCGGTGCGGGTGCCGAAGTGGCTGGTGTAGGCCTGAAAGGTCGTCACCGGGAAGACCCCCATCTGCCAGCGGCTCTGGGCGACCGCCGAGGAGCTGGACAGCTGCAAGGCCGCCAGTCCAGCCAGCCCCCAGCGTTTAAAGCAGGCCCAGCGCATGGAGCGGTCCCCGTCCGCTGATCAGCTCCAGCAGGAAAGCGGAAAAACCCACCATCGCCAAGCGCCCGTTCCAAACCTCGGAGCTGTTGTTCCAGCCCCAGGCCCACTTGTCCTGGGGATAGAGCTTCACCTTGGTGGGCAACTCCGCCGCCTGATCGAGGTTCACCTCCGGTCCCTCCAGGGCATGCTGCACCAGGTCGGCCAGGCCGTGGATGAAGGCGGGGGTGGTGTCCAGAGCCGGAACCCGGCGGAAATTGATGATGCCAGCTTCGGTGGCAATTTCCCGGTATTCGATGTCGATTTCTTCGAGCGTTTCGATGTGCTCGCTGACGAAACTGATCGGCACCACCACCAGATCGGTCACGCCCGCCGCCCCCAGCTCCTGCAGGGCGTCGTCGGTGTAGGGCTTGAGCCACTCCACCGGCCCCACCCGACTCTGGTAGGCCAGGGTGAAGGGGTTGGGATGGCCGAGATCGCGCTCCAGCCGCTCCATGATCAGGCGCGCGCAGGCTTCGATCTCCTGCTGATAGGGATCACCGGCCTCCTCCACATAGCTCTTGGGCACGCCATGGGCGCTGAAGAACACATGGGCCGTGGCCGGTTCAGGACAAGCCTGGATCTCCTTGGCGATCAGGCCGGCCATGGCGCCGATGTAGCCGGGATCGTCGTAGTAACTGCGGATGCAGCGGATCGGCAAGCGTGAAAAGCCGGTGTCGGCCTGACGCAGGCGCTGCAGCTCGCGGAAGCTCGAACCGCTGGTGCTGATCGAGAAGTGGGGATAGAGGGGCAGCACCACCACCGCATCCACCCCGTCGGCCTTGATGTCGGCCACGGCCGATTCGGTGAACGGATGCCAGTAGCGCATGGCCACGTAGCTGGTGGCCTCGATCCCCCGGGACCGCAGTTCGCTCTGCAGTTCACGGGCCTGCTGCTCGGTGATCCGGCGCAGCGGCGAACCACCGCCAATCGAGCGATAGGCCTCCTGGGATTTTCCGGCCCGCAGGCTGCTGATCAGCCAGGCCAGGGGCTTCTGCAGGGCCGGATTGGGCAGCCGGATGATCTCCGGATCGGAAAACAGGTTGTAGAGAAACGGACCGACGTCCTGGATCCGCTCGGGCCCCCCGAGGTTCAGCAGCAGCACGCCAACCTTGGCCATGCCTTCGTTCCGTGCAGCTCAGGGAGAGCAGGAGCGTAACGCTGCCACCTCGCCTCTAGCGGCATCGGCCCAGGATCGATAAGGTCGGGCCCTGTGCAAAGCCCATGGCAAGCGGAGCTGGGGAGCCCGATCTGGAGGGAATGGCGGAGCCGGTCAGCCCGCAGACCATCCAGGCCCGCCTGGCCCAGGAGAACGGCCAACTGGCGGCGGCTGGAATTGCGCTGCGGCTGGAGCTACGCGGCCAGCGGCTGGGGCTGCGCGGCCCCCTGCCCTGCCGGCGGGGATCCGGGGGCCATCGGGTCCAACGCATCAGCCTGGGGCTGAATGCCGATGGGGCCGGGGTGGACCGGGCCAGGGAGCGGCTCAAGGAGGTGGTGCGCCAGTTGCAGCAGGGACGGTTCGACTGGTCGGAGTGGGGCCGCCGCAGCCCGGCCGTTCCCCGGCGGATGGCCAGCCCCCCCGCGGATCCCCTGGGGTTGGCGAGCTTCCAAACCGCCTTCTTCGCCGACCCCCGTCGGCGCCGCAACCCAGCCGGCTGCCGCACCACCTGGACCGGCGCCTACCGCCCCTACCTGCGGCGGCTGGCGGCGATGGCCCAGGAGCGGGGGCAACCGATGGGGCTCCCCCTGCTGGACGCTGTGTTGGAGAGCTACCCCCCCACCAGCCGCGGGCGCCAGCAATGCGGCATCGCCCTGGCCGCCCTGGCCCGCCACTTGGGTGAACCCCTCCCCGACGACTGGAGCGTTCGGGCGGCGGGCTACGGCCTGCACGCCGCCCAGTTCAGGCGCCTGCCCGGCGATCCCCAGATCCTCGCCCTGGTGGAGCAGATCCCCAACCCGGCCTGGCGGCTGGCCTACGGCCTGATGGCCACCTACGGCCTGCGCAACCACGAGGTGTTTTTCTGCGACCTGTCCGCCCTGGCCCCCGGCGGCGACCGGGTGATCCGGGTGCTGCCCACCAGCAAGACGGGCGAACACCAGGTGTGGCCCTTCCAGCCGGAATGGGTGGACCACTTTGGCCTGGAGCAGCTGGGTGCCCTCCAGCCCCCCCTGCCGCCGGTGACCACCGACCTGCGCCGCACCACCCTGCAGCAGGTGGGCCGGCGGGTGGCCGAGCAGTTTCGCCGCTACGCCCTGCCGATCACGCCCTACGACCTGCGCCATGCCTGGGCCGTGCGCACCATTCACATCGGGCTGCCCGACACGGTGGCGGCGCGGATGATGGGCCACTCAGTGGCGATCCACACCCGCACCTACCACCACTGGATCACCCGCCGGGACCAGCAACAGGCCGTGGATGCGGCCCTCTCGCGCCGCCGCCAGAGTGGGGACCCTGCCCTAGCCGTCCCGTGAGCCAGCCCCCAGCCGATCCCTCCGAAGCCCCAGCGGCGGCCACAGCCCTGGATGCGGTGGCCGCCGAACTCGGCCCCGGCGGTGACCTGGCCCCGGAGGGGGATGCCGATGGCTACCGCCGCCGCATGGCCCGGCGCAAGGAGGTCCAGCAGCAGCGGGTGGGCGAACGCAATCTGGAAAAGGGCCTGGTGCTGGTGTTCACCGGCGACGGCAAGGGCAAAACCACCGCCGCCCTCGGGCTGGTGCTGCGCACCCTGGGCCACGGCGACGCGGTGGCGGTGGTGCAGTTCATCAAGGGGGGCTGGCAGCCCGGCGAAGCCAAGGCCCTAGACCTCTTTGGCGATGCCCTGGCGTGGCATGCCCTCGGCGAAGGCTTCACCTGGGAAACCCAGGACCGGGAGCGGGATCGGGCCCTGGTCCAGGCCGCCTGGGAGCAATCCTGTCGCTATCTGGCGGACCCTAGCCGCAAGCTGGTGGTGCTTGACGAGGTGAACGTGGCCCTCAAGCTCGGCTATCTCGCCCTGGAGCAGGTGCTCGAGGGCCTGGCCCTGCGTCCCGAGCTCACCCATGTGGCCCTCACCGGCCGCGGGGCACCGCCGGGCCTGGTGGAGCGGGCCGACCTGGTGACCGAGATGAAACTGGTGCGCCACCCCTTCCGGGAACAGGGGGTGAAGGCCCAGCGGGGCATCGAGTTCTAGGCCCCGTTCAGCCCAGGTCGTCCTGGAGCTGGGCCAGGGCGCTCACCAGCACGGTGAGACCCGTCACCAGCACCGCCCGGTGCACATCGGGTTGGCGCCAGATGGCCGGATCCTGGCTGGCCCTCTCCAGGGCCGAGAGCGTCAGCCGGGCCATGACGCTGGTCGGCCTGGGGGTGCCGGAGGGGAGCTGGGGCATGGCACGCTCGCTTTGGGGCAGTGAAGCGGCGGGGAAGGCAGGACGCAAGGCCGTTGCTACGGTGCGGCAAATCAATGGGGTCGATGGGTTACAAGCGCGTGCTCCTCAAGCTCAGCGGCGAAGCGCTGATGGGTGAGCAGGGCTATGGCATCGATCCGGCGATCGTGCAGTCGATTGCCGCTGACGTGGCGGCCTGCGTCGCGGCCGGCACCGAAATGGCGATCGTGGTGGGCGGCGGCAACATCTTCCGGGGCCTCAAGGGCTCGGCCGCCGGGATGGACCGGGCCACGGCCGACTACGTCGGCATGCTCGCCACCGTGATGAACGCCATCACCCTCCAGGACGGCCTCGAACGGGCCGGGGTGCCCACCCGGGTGCAGAGCGCCATCTCCATGCAGGAGGTGGCTGAGCCCTACATCCGCCGCCGGGCCATCCGCCACATGGAGAAGGGACGGGTGGTGATCTTTGCCGCCGGCACGGGCAACCCCTTCTTCACCACCGACACCACGGCCGCCCTGCGGGCGGCGGAGATCGGCGCCGACGTGGTGCTCAAGGCCACCAAGGTGGACGGGGTGTACGACAAGGACCCCAACAAAGACCCCAGCGCCGTGCGCTACGACAGCCTCTCCTTCCTGGAGGTGCTGAGTTCGGAGCTTGAGGTGATGGACGGCACGGCCATTGCCCTCTGCAAGGACAACGCCATTCCGATCGTGGTGTTTGATCTGTTCGGCGCCGGCAACATCGGCCGTGCCGTGGCCGGCCAGCCCATCGGTACCCGCATTCACCCCTGACCCCGCCATGGATTTGGACGCCAGCATGCGCAAGTCGTTGGACGCAACCCAGCGCACCTTCAACACCATCCGCACGGGTCGGGCCAACCCCTCCCTGCTCGACAAGCTGACGGTGGAGTACTACGGCGCCGACACCCCGCTCAAGTCGCTGGCCACCCTCTCCGTTCCCGACTCCCAGACCATTCAGATCCAGCCCTTCGACACCGGTTCGATGGCCTTGATCGAGAAGGCCATCGCCATGAGCGACCTGGGCCTCACACCGAACAACGACGGCAAGGTGATCCGGATCAACATCCCACCCCTCACCGAAGATCGGCGCAAGGAGCTCTGCAAACTCGCCGCCAAGTACGCCGAGGAAGGCAAGGTGGCCCTGCGCAACGTGCGGCGCGACGCCATCGACCGGGTGAAGAAGCAGGAAAAGGACGGCGAGCTCTCGGAGGACCAGAGCCGCGATGAGCAGGACAAGGTGCAGAAGCTGACGGACAAGTACATCGCCGAACTCGAGAAGCTTCTGGCCGAGAAGGAAGCCGACATCCTCAAGGTGTGAGCCACTCCGCCAGCGGGCACCCCGATGTGATCGTCGTGGGGGCCGGCGCGGCCGGCGCCACCGCCACCTTCCATCTGGCCCATCAGGGCCGCAGCGTGCTGCTGCTCGATCAGGGCCCCTTCCCCCGGGCCAAACCCTGTGGGGGGGGGATGGCCGCCTCCATGCAGGCCCTGTTTCCCTTCGATCTGAGCCCGGCCGTGGATGCGGTGATCGAGCGGGTGCGGTTCACCTGGTGCCTGGGCGATCCGGTCACGGCCGAGCTGCCGGGGGATGCACCGTTCTGGATCGTGCGCCGTTCCGTGCTCGATGCCTACCTGGTGGAGCAGGCCAGGGCAGCCGGTGCCGACGTCCAGGTGGGGGTGTGCGTGCAGGCGCTGCGCCGCAGCGGCGATCGCTGGCAGCTGCTCTGCCGCGGTTCGGGTGGCGAGACCCTGGACTTTGAGGCGCGGGCCGTGGTGGTGGCCGATGGCTCCGGCTCCGAGCTGGCCGGCCGCCATGGCCTGGGGCCTGCCCGCCCCCGCTTCGCCGACACGGTGTCGGTGGAAGTGGACTGTGGGGTAGCGGAGCCCAGCACCGCCCGCTTTGAATTCGGCCTGGTGCGCCATGGCTTCTGCTGGGCCTTTCCCCGCCAGGGGGGCTACAGCATCGGCGTGGGCACCTTCATCGGCCGCGATCCGGCTGATGCCGACGCGGTGCTGACCCAACTGCTGCCCAGCCTGGGCCTGCCGCCGGATGCGGGCGACCGGCGCAGCGGCCAACTGCGCATCTGGGATGGCCACCATCCCCTCCATGGCCAGGGAGACAACAACGGCCTGGTGGTCGTGGGGGATGCGGCCTCCCTGTGCGATCCCTTCCTGGCCGAGGGGATCCGGCCCGCCCTGATCAGCGGCTGCCGGGCCGCCGAGGCCCTGGGGCCCTGGCTGGACGGGGATCCCACGGCCCTGGCGACCTATTCGCGTCGCATGCGGCAGGACTGGGGCGAGTCGATGGCCTGGGGCAAACGGATGGCCCAGGTGTTCTACCGGGTGCCCCGGGTGGGCTACCAACTCGGCATCAAACGCCCCACTGCGCCCCAGCGAATCGCCCAGATCCTCTCGGGGGAGATGGGCTACGGCGACATCGCCCAGCGGGTGATCCGACGGCTGCTGTTCCAGCGCCGCTAGCTAACTCCTGGTGCAGTCCTTGAGCTGGCGCAGCCGCTGATCAATCGATCCCAGCAGCTCAATGGCAAACATCGGCGACTCCTGCACCGCAAAGAGGAATTTCTCGCGGTTCATCACCAGCAGCTTGCAGGGGGTCAGGGCCCGGGCGTTGCCGTAGCGGCGGTGCTCGTTGGTGACCAGCGCCCCGGCCCCAAAGACATCACCCGCATTGATCTGCTCATGGCCCTGGTCTCCGTTCCAGCTGAGCTGAACGGACCCCTCCAACAGGCCGAACATGCAATCCCCCGACTCCCCCGAAGAAAAAATGAGCGCACCGGGTTCAACCGTCACCACCTCCCCTTTGCTGGCCAGGGCGCGCATGGTGTCGAGGGCGTTCACGGGGCGACAGTTGGGGGGTCAGATGCCGCCAGTGTGCCTGAAGCCGGTTAAGGCTGGCCCGTGCCCGCACCCACCAAGGCGGCACCCAGACCACCCTTGATGTCCTCAGGGGCCAGGCGGCCATCCTTGTCGGTGTCGAGGGCATCGAACACCGCATCGCTGCCAAGCCACTCCTCACGGGTGATGCAGCCGTCGCCATCGAGGTCGTTGAGCAGGAAGATTTCGTGCACGGCATGGCTGAAGGCGGCACCGCCCTCGAGCTCGGCGAGGCGATGGGCCAACTGGGCTTCGAGGGTTTCGATCGCCTTGCAAAAACCCCGGATGCCCTCGTCGAGCTTTTCGGTGGCCATGGGGTCGGAGGCCAGCATCTGGCGGAAGTGGGCCTCGTCGAGATGGATCTGGGCTTCCGTGGGAGCGGGATCGAAGGCATTCAGCTTGCGCTCCAGTTCCCCTTCGGTGTGGCGCAACTGATCCAAGAGGGCCGGGGAAATGGTGAGCAGGTCGCAGCCCGCCAACTCGATGATCTCCTCGATGTTGCGGAAGCTGGCCCCCATCACCTCGGTCTTGTAGCCGTAGGTCTTGAAGTAATTGAAGATCTGGGTCACCGAAATCACGCCGGGATCCTCGGGTCCGGGATAGGCGTCACGGCCGGTGCTCTTTTTGTACCAATCGAGAATGCGCCCCACAAACGGGGAAATCAGCGTGACCCCCGCTTCGGCACAGGCCACCGCCTGGGCAAAGCCAAACAACAGGGTGAGGTTGCAGTGGATGCCTTCGCGCTCCAGCTGCTCGGCGGCCCGGATGCCTTCCCAGGTGGAAGCCACCTTGATCAGCACCCGGTCGTTGCTGATGCCGGCCTGGTTGTAGAGCCCGATCAGCTTGCGGGCCTTGCTGATGGTGGCCTCGGTGTCGTAGCTCAGCCGCGCATCGACTTCCGTGGACACCCGCCCCGGCACGATCTTGAGAATCTCCTTGCCGAAGGTGACGCAGATCTCATCGAGGGCTTCCCGCACCACCGCATCGGCACCGGCATCCACGCCCATCACCTGACGCGACTCCTGCAGGGAGCGATCGATCAGGTTTTGGTACGCGGGAATTTGGGCCGCCGCCAGGATCAGCGACGGGTTCGTGGTGGCATCGCGGGGCGTGAACTGCTTGATCGCATCAATGTCACCGGTGTCGGACACCACCACGGTCATGGCGGCGAGTTGATCGAGCAGGTTGGCCATGGGCAGGAGGCGGGCGGCAGGAGGGTCGGGATGGCTGACGCACAGCCCTGATTGGCGTCACGCTAGCCAGCGTTTCCGGGCTCACCTAGAGGGAAATGGCGATCCTTGAGGGAACGGCAACAGGCAGGAGCCCGCAGGCCGAACTCAGGCCGGGGGCTTGGCGACCGGTTTCGGGGCGGCCGTGGGTCCGGAGGGAGGAATGCGCTCGAGCACCAGCAGGGCATCGATGATCTGCCTGGCCACGGGGGCGGCCACCGTGGAGCCGTAGGTGTTGCCCCCCTTGGGCTCATCCACCACCACCAGCACCACATAGCGGGGGTCGTCGATGGGCAAGTGGCCCACAAAACTCGTGATCAGCGCTCCTGGGATGTACACACCGCGCTCGGCCTTCTGGGCGGTGCCGGTCTTGCCCCCGATGCGGTAGCCGGGAATCTTCATGCCCAGGCCGCTGCTGTTCTCCACCACCGACTCCATCCAGCCCATCACCGTGCGGGTGACGGTGGGGTCCAGCAGCCGCAAGCCTCCGCGGGCCGGGGAGCTGGCCAGGGCATCGCCCGAGCGCAGGCCCCGGGTGATGTGGGGACTCACCAACCAGCCCCCATTGGCCAGCATGGCGTGCAGCTGCAGCAGCTTCAGGGGAGTGAGGGAGAACCCCTGGCCGAAGGCGGCCACGGCCGGTTCGATGGCCTGGCTGGTGAAGGCTTTGCGGGACTTGAGTTCCCCGGCCACCGCTCCAGGCAGATCGGTGTCGGGGGTGCCATCGATGCCCAGGGTGTGCAACCAGTGCCAGAAGCGATCCCGCTTCACCTGGGACATGGCCTGCACCATGCCGACGTTGCTCGACACCTGCAGCACGGTGGGGAAATCAATCAGACCGTTGGCCCGCTTGTCATGGTTGAAGATCGGCCAGCCGCCGATGGTGAGCTGGCCGGTATCGGACACCCGGCCATTGGCCTGAATGGCCTTTTCCTGCAGGGCCAGGGCCAGGTTGATCGGCTTGAAGGTCGAGCCCGGCTCGTAGAGGTCCTGCACCGACCATTCCCGGAACAGCCCGGGATTGAACTTCCAGAATTGGTTGGGGTCGTAGGTGGGGGTGGAGGCAAGCGCCAGCATCTCGCCGTTGCGCACATCCATCACCAGGGCCGCGCCGCGCTTGGCGTTCCACGTCTTCACCTGCTTCACCAGGGCCTGCTGGGCCACCTGCTGCAGGCGGGCATCCAGCGTCAGCTGCAGACGCAGGTCGTCGCCATAGAGCGAACCGGCCGTCAGGCCGGCAGGCAGGGGGGTGCCATCGGCGCCCCGACGCATCTGCAGGGCCGTTTCCTGGCGCTTGAGGTCGCTATCGCGGCTCTGCTCCAGGCCGGCCTGGGGCACGCGCTCCAGGTTGAGGAAGCCCACCACGTTGGCGAACAGCGGGCCCTGGGGATAGATCCGGTGGGGATAGGCCTCCAGGTCGAGGCCGCTGATGCCGAGCTGACGAACCCGTTCAGCCGTTTCAGGATCGAGATCGGTGCGCAGCTTCACGCCGCTGCGACGGCCCGCCATGGTCTGGAGCAGCACCGGCTTGGGCAGCGCCAGCACGGCCGCTAACTTGCCGGCCACCTCATCGGCACTGCGGACCTTCTGGGGGTCATCGCCCGGGAAGTTGAAGTAGCGGGGGTGGGCCCAGAGGGTGAAGCGCTGCTCGTCGAGGGCCACCAGGCGGCCATTGCGATCAACGATCGTGCGGCGCTTGCCGATCGGCTTGGTGGTCTGGGTCTGGATGGCGTGGGCCCGGTTCTGGAGATTGGTGGCATCCACCACCTGCAGCCAGGCCAACCGACAGGCCAACCCCACCAAGCCCGCACAGAGCAGGCCGTACACCGCCAGCAGCCTCCCAGTCGGCACCGGCTGGATCGCCACCACCCGTTGCTGGCTCTCTTTCCGGCCGCGTGTCGGTCCCCGTTGACGGCTCGGCGTCATCAGTAGCCCGAGCGGATCTGGCGCAACTGGATGCTGCCCAGCAAGGGCAGGCCAGACGCCGTGGCAGCGGACCTGGGGCTGGGGAGATAGATCAGCTTTTCGCTGCTGGTGGGTACCAACCAACCCGGCCGCTTCACCGCCCCCAGGTGGTGTTGCTCCAGCAAGGCCGACGATTCCTGCAACTTGTGCTCGAGCACCTGGGCGGCCTCCATCTGCTGGTAGCTCACCCCCCACTGGTTTTGCCAGTGGAGGGTGAGCGCACTCAGGGCCAGCATGCACACACCAAGTCCGGCCAGGGTTCCGTCAGTGGCGCGGTGCAGGCTGGTGATCCAGGGGGCGCGGCGCTCCAACTTGCGTCCCGAAAGGGAGCCTTGGATCAATTCCAGGGTGCGTCGCTGAACGCGCTTGCCGGCAGGCCCTGCCCCGCTGGCCATGGGGGACCTGGTCATGCCCCAGCGGGGGCGAGGCGCCGCAGGAAGGGGACCGCCGGGAGCCTGCCGTGGAGATGGGGAGGCAACCAAGGGGAGGGGCCGAGCACTGCGCGATTGAACCACCCCCGGTGCGGCCCAGCAAGGGTGCTGGGCCCTCTCAACCGGCCAGGAGCAACAGGTTGGCGAAGGTGAGACCGTTCCAGAGACCGTGCATCAGCACGCTGGCGCCAAGGCGCCCGCTCTGCAGCCGCAGCCAACCCAGGCCCAGGCCCAGAACGAACAGGGGTGGCAACTCCCCCAGGCTGAGGTGGGCGATGCCGAACACCAGGGCACTGATCGTCACGGCGGCCACACCGCCCCAACGCTGGGCGAGCACGGGCAGCAACACGCCGCGGAACAGGGTTTCCTCAAACAGGGGCGCCAGCACCACAGCCGTAACGGCAAAACACAGCAGGGCGAGGGGGTTGGCACTGGTGAGCACAAGCTCCAGCAGGGGGTTGCTGCCGCCCGGATCGCCCACCAGCCGCTCCAGCAGCCAACCCACCAGGGCCACCACGGGCAGCACCATCAGCACCTGGGCCACGGCCCGGCGCAGGGCACTGCCCAGGGGCAGCCAATGCCACTGGAGCCAGCCGCCCACCGGAGCGGAGCCATGGGGCCGCAGCTGGCCCCACAACAGCGCCAGGGGAACGGCCATCAGGCCCAGATAGAGCCCCATCACCAGCAGCCCTTGCTGCAGGGCCGGCTGGGCAGCCAGGGGACTCAGCACCCCCTGCAGCAGGGGGGCCAGCAGCAGGGGCATCACCAGCTCGCCGAGCACCACGAAGCCCCCGGCAATGAGCAGGGTGGCTTCCGCCAGATTCAGAGGTGGGCCCACCAGGGGGGAGGCGGCCGGCGCCTTGCCGCGCCAGCGCAGCCACAACTGGCGCAGCAGCAGTGCCGTGCCGAGCACGAGCAGCAGCACGGGCGCCACGGCCGTACCCAGCAGGCGCCCCACCGCAGCCCGCTGAGCAGGGAGATCGGCGCAGCTGTCGGGGGGGCCGCCCAGGGCCTGGCAGACCAACTGGCGACTGAGGGGCGACGCCTGCCAACCCTCCAGCAGCTCTCCCGTCTCAAAGTCGGTCCTTCGGGCGTCCTGGCCCCTGCCGGGGAGCAGGGCCTGCACCAAGGCGCGTTGGCTGGGGGGCACCTGCTGACCCAGCTGCTGCAGCCGTTGGGTGGCTTCAGCGATCTGGCCCGCCTGACGCTCCAGCAGGGCCAATTGCAGCTCGAGCTGGGGAGCCGGAGGCACCGGAGAATCGTCGAGCTGCTTGCGCAACGCCCGACGCAGGGCATCGAGGGGCTGCTCCCCCGCCAGGCTGGACCGGAGGCTGGCGGGCAGGGCCGGAGCGGCCAGGGCCGTCAGCTCGAGCTGGCGCAGCTCCAGGGCATTGCCCACCGACGGGCGCTGCAGGCTGTCCACCAGGCCGTTGAGCCACAGCAGGGCACTGAGCGCGAGGCTGAGCAGGGCCAGTCCGGTGGTCCAACCCGCGCTCTGGCGGGGTTGTGGCGGGGGACTGACGTTCAACCGCAGGCCCTCCGGGGCGCTTAGGAATGGGGATTCTGGCCCCTCCCATACGATGGGCGGCGAGCAGCCTCCAGCCCGTGCCCCTTCGGATTGTGTTGGTGCGCCATGGGCTGAGCAGCTTCAACGTGGAGCATCGGATCCAGGGCCGCGACGATCTCTCCAGCCTCACGGACATCGGTCAAACCCAGGCCCGCACCACCGGAACAGCCCTGCAAGACCTCACCTTTGCAGCGGCCTACAGCTCCCCCCTAGGGCGGGCTGCCGAAACCGCCCGACTGCTCCTGGAAGCCCAGGGCCAGGGCCTGGACGCCCAGCTCGATGGGGGGCTGCTGGAGATTGACCTGGAACCCTGGAGCGGGCTACTGCGCCGCGAGCTGAAGGACCAGTTCAGCGCCCAGGAGCGCCAGTGGCGCCAAGCACCCGAACTGCTGGAGCTGCAGCGGGCCAATGGCAGCACCTACCGCCCCCTGGAGGAGCTCATGGTTCAGGCCAAGGAGTTTCGCCAACGGCTGCTGGGTCGCCATGCTGCCGCCCTGGCGGACGACCAAGCAGCCCCCCAGACCGTGCTGGTGGTCGGCCACAACGCCATCCTGCGCTGCCTGCTGCTGGCCCTGCTGGATCTGCCGCTCAGCGGATTCCGCCGGCTGCGGGTCGACAACTGCAGCATCTCGGTGCTCAACCTCACCTCCAGTGGTGTCCAGGTGGAGTCGCTGAATGGGCTGGCCCACCTGGGGGATCCCCTGCCCGCCAAAGGAAACGGGGCGCGCCTACTGCTGGTCCGCCATGGCGAAACCGACTGGAACCGGGAAGGCCGCTTCCAGGGCCAGATCGACATTCCCCTCAATGCCACCGGCCGCTCCCAGGCCGAGGCCGCCGGCCGGTTCCTCGCCCCGGTGACGATTCACCGCGCCTACACCAGCTGCATGGCCCGGCCCCGCCAGACCGCTGAGGCGATCCTGGCGGCCCACCCCGGCGTGCCGCTCACCAGCAGCAGCGGCCTGGTGGAGATCGGCCATGGGCTCTGGGAGGGACGGCTCGAACAGGAGATCGCCGAGGGGTGGCCAGAATTGCTGGCCGACTGGAAACGGGCTCCGGAGACGGTGCAGATGCCCGAAGGGGAAAACCTTCAGCAGGTCTGGAACCGCTCCCTTACAACCTGGCAACGCATCGCCGCCGGCCTGGACCCCGACGAAACGGCCCTGGTGGTGGCCCATGACGCCGTCAACAAAACCATCCTCTGCGGCCTGCTGGGACTGGGCCCCGCTGACATCTGGGCCATCAAGCAGGGCAATGGCGGGGTGACCGTGATCGACTATCCCGACGGTGCCGAGGGCCGGCCGGTGGTGGCCGCCATGAACCTCACCCAGCATCTTGGGGGCGTGTTGGATCGCACCGCAGCGGGTGCCCTCTGAAATCTTGATCCGCCCCCTCTGGCTTCACCAGGTGCAGCTGCTGGCTGGTCCAGGCCAGGCGATGGTTACGGGCGATGCCCTGATCGACACCGATGGCGCCCTGCTGGCCTGGGGGGAGGAGGCCACCCGGCAAGCGGCCAGCCTCGAACTCAGCCCCACGTCCGCCGAGGGCTGGCTGCTGGCACCGTCCCTGGTGGATCCCCACAGCGTGCTGGAGCAGCCGCTGGGGGGACGGGCCGAGGATCTCGACAGCCTGGCCGCCGCGGCCGCCGCGGGGGGCTACGGCACGGTGGGGCTACTGCCCTGGGCCACGCCGTGGCGAGACAGGCCCGAGCGCTTGGGCCTGCGCTGGCCCGCCCCGATGGCGCTGGCCCTCTGGGGCAGCTTCAGCCAGGAGGGGGCCGATCAGGAGCTGGCTGCCCACCGGGACCAACTGGACGCCGGAGCCATCGGCCTGGCCTGCTCCGACCAAACCCCACCCCTGGCCCTGTTGGAGCGCGGCCTGCTCCTGGCCGAAATGGGCTCCCAGCCGGTGCTGGTGGCCCCTCGTGACGCCAGTCTCACCGGCGGCGGCTTCGTGCGCGAAAGCGTGGAGGCCCTGCGGGCCGGCTGGCCGCCCGATCCCGTGTTGAGCGAGACCCTGCCGCTGCAGGGCCTGCTCACCCTGGCCGAGCTCCGTCCGGCCGTGAAGCTCGTGCTGATGAACCTCTCCACCGCCGCCGGCACGGCGCTGGTGCGGCAGGCCCGGCGACGCCCCCAGGCCACCGTGGGCTGGTGGCACCTGCTGGCCGACAGCGGCAACCTTGATCCCACCGCCGAAGGCTGGCGGCTGCGGCCCTCCCTGGGGTCTCCCGAGGATCGCGAAGGCCTGATCCTCGGCCTGGCCGAGGGGGTGATCACGGCGGTGGCGGTGCACCACCTGCCCCTCGATGCGGAAGAGCAGCTGCTCCCCCTCGACCAGCGCCGACCCGGTCTCGCGGGCCACCACGGCCTGGTGCTGCCCCTGCTCTGGCAGGAGCTGGTGCAGGCTCGCGGCTGGCCGGTGGAGCGGCTCTGGCAGGCCCTGAGCTGGGGAGGCTCCGAGCTGCTGGGACGGGGTCCAGAACAGCTCAGCCCAGGATCCCGCCGCTGGCTGCTGTTCGATCCCCACCATGCCTGGACCTGGGAGCCGGAACAATCCCCCTCCCAGGCGGCCAACCACCCCCTCGCCGGTCAGACGATTCGCGGCGGCGTGCGGGCTAGCGGCCTACTGCCGGCGACGCAGTGGAGGCTGTGACGCCCAGGGCTCCTGTCTGGTTGAAGGGGTAAAAGCGCCAGAAGGCCCGGCCGATGATTTCGCGCTGGGGCAGGAAGGCCCCCCCCGGCCAGAAGCGACCATCCCAGCTGTTGGCCCGGTTGTCGCCGAGCACCAAGACATGGCCAGGGGGCACCAGGGCGTTGAGGGTGCGGCAGGGGCCCATCCCCTGGCTGTCGACGGGGCAGTGGTTCTGCACGTAGGGCTCGGGCAACCTGCGCCCGTTGATAAAGACATGGCCCCTGGGATCCACGCTCACCCGTTCCCCGGGGAGGGCCACCACCCGCTTGATGTAGGCGTCGCAGGCGGGATTGGCGATGCCCGGCAGGCTGCCCAGCAGGGGCAGGTTCACCACCAGACAGCGCAGGGGATTGGGGCTGGCACCGGCCGAGAGCACCGGATCGAAATGGTGGGGGGAGTGGAACACCACGATTTCGCCCCGACGGGGGGCACGCTGGCGATAGCTGAGCTTCTCCACCAGCAGCCGGTCCTGCAGCTGCAGCCCTGGGAGCATCGAGCCCGACGGGATGTAGCGGGCCTCCACCAAATACTGGCGAATGCCCAGGGCCACCGCCAGGGTGATCAGCACGCTCCGCCAAAAGGCCCAGGGTCCGTCCTGGGCCGCGGCATGGGCTGCGGGCCCCGGGGGCTCCTGCCCGTTCAGCGGGCCGTTGAGCTCAGGATTCTTCGGACTGTTTTCGTGGCTCAAGATTTCTGATCTCCCCAGGTTCAGGCTCGCCTGGCCAGACACGGCAGATTAGGCACCGATCCCCCCTCGCCAAGGCCCATGGCGCGCCCCCGCTGGCAAGCCCCCTCCGCTGATGCCTCGGGCCGATGGGTGCGCGGCTGGGACCGCTTCGTGGCGATCTGGGCCAGCCTCAATCTGGTGTGGGTGGCCTTCGACCTCACCTACGTGCCGCTGCGCACCTTCTGGCTGCAGCGCAACCTCTACCCGATTCCCTCCGTCCCCCTGGTGGTGCCCCTCACGGTGCTCCCGGATGTGACGCCGTTGATGGATCCGATCAAGGGGATCGAACCCCATCGGGAAACCCAGGCCTACCTGCAACAGTTCCAGCGCTTGGATGCGGCCCTGCAACAGCTGCCGACCGGCCAGGCCCCCCAGGCTGGACAGGTGGCACTGCTCAACCGCCAGGCCCAGCTCACGGCCCAGCTGATCGACAGCAATCCGTTCCTCTCCTCCGGGGCATCGGGCACCCTCGAGAAGATCAAAAACCGCCTGCGCCAGCGAGCCGACCGGGATTCGGCACGCCAGGCCTCGGGCCTGCTGCTGAGTCCGGCCTGGATCCAGGCCGAGGGGTGGAGTCGGGAACGGCGCTTCTGGAACGACCAGATCCTGCCGCTGGTGGCCACCAATTACTGGCGATCCATCGATGAGAACGGCCGCCCCACCGACCATTTCTGGCGGATCGACCTGCTGCTATTCCAGGGCGTCTTCGCCCTGGACATCCTGCTGCGCCTGATCCGGCTGCGACGCCGGCTGCCGGGTCTGAGCTGGGGGGATGCCCTGCTGAGGCGCTGGAGCGACCTGCCCCTGCTGCTGCCCTTTTGGCGCTGGTTACGTCTGGTACCGGTGCTGGAACGTCTGCAGACCTCTGGCCTGGTCAACTTTGAGCCCCTGCGGGCCGTGGTGAGCCGGGGCGTCGTGGCCCTGCTGGCCGTGGAGCTGTTCGAGGTTCTCTCGCTGCAAATCCTCGATGGCACCCAGGGGTTGATCCGCTCGCGGCGCTGGCCCCAGCGGCTGCGGGCCCTGCGCAGCCACCAGAGTGTGGCCAGCAGCAGCGACGAGCGGGAACTGGTGGAGCTGGTGCGCATCTGGGCACCCCTGTTGCTCAGCCAGGTGGCCCCCAGGCTGGCCCCGGAGCTGCAGGGGTTGCTGGGCTACAGCCTGCGCCAGAGCCTCGACCGCACCGTGGTGCCTCCCCCCCTGCGCCAGCTGCAACCCCTGCTCCAGGTGGAAAGTGGCATCAGCCGCCAGCTGGCCTCGGGGATGGTCGACAGCCTGCTGGAACTCTCCCGCAGCACGGGCAACCGCCTCTCCCGTCGCGACGATGTGCAGTTGGATCTGCTGCAGCGGTTCATCGACCGCTTCTGGGAAGAACTGGCGGCGGCCCTGGAAAGGGGCCCCGCCCTGGAGCGCTCCCAGGAGTTGCTCTGCGCCCTGATCGATGGGGCCAAGGGCACCTATGTCAGCCAGATCAACCGGGCCGGCATCGAGGCCCTGATCCAGGAGCTCGACCAGCTGATCACCGCTCCCAGCCGGGAGGACGAAGAAGGCCTCAGCCGAGAAGCTCCAACCACTCCGGCTCCTTGAAACCCGTGACGATGCGGCCGTCATCGGTCACCAGGAAGGGCCGTTTGATCAATTTGCCGTCGGCTGCCAGCGCCGCCAGGGCGGCCCGGTCATCCAGGGCCTGGACGGCTGAGGCACCGAGGGCCCGGTAGCTCTGGCCGCTGGTGTTGAACAGGCGCTGGCGGCCAAGCTGGGCCAGGGCCTGTTCGAGTTCGGCGGTGCTGGGGGGCTGTTGGGTGATGTCGATCACCTCGACAGCCAACTGACGGGTCCCCAGCCAGGCGAGGGCCTTGCGGCAGGTGCTGCAGCGGGAATAGCTGTAAAGCTTCATCCAGCTGGAACTATTTGCGGCCGACCAGGGCCTTGAGGGCGCCCACCAGGCTGTTGGAGCCCTTGCCCACGGCATTGGTGGGGCGGGTGCGCACCGTGACGTCGCCGTTGACGCTGGTGCGGCAGCTGAGGCGGAAGTTGGCGGGGCGGTCGGCCAGATACACCTCCTCGACGTCGCTGCGGGGCGAGAGGTTCTGCATGCCCTCCACAACCTCCATCACGCAGGTGCCGCACTGGCCCAGGCCACCGCAGTTGTTGACGTTGTTGAGGCCCTTGTAGGGGTTGATGCCCGCATCCAGTGCGGCCTTGCGCAGATTGGCCCCCTCGATGCAACCGACCTGCTGGCCTTCCTGTTCAAAACGGATGGTGGGCACGGTCGAGCGGGGGCAAAGTGCGCCGCCCAACTTAAGCCACGCCCGTCCCAATGCCTAGCATCGGGCCCTTCGACCTCAAGCCTTGTCCGCGTCCCACGGCTACGACCTGATCGTGCAGCAGCTGATTCCGGGCTACGCCAGCCTGGCGCGTCTGGCGGTGGCCCTGCTGTCGGTGTCGCCCCTGGCCTGCCGACCGGGGGCGGCGGTGCTGGTGGCAGGTTGCGGCACCGGGGCGGAACTGGTGGAGGCCAGAGCCCAGCGCCCCGACTGGCAACTCACCGCCATCGATCCCTCAGCCGAGATGCTGGCCGCCGCGCAGCAGCGGATGGGCAGCGAGGGCATCCGCTGGCACCAAAGCACCGTGGAAGCGCTCCAGGCGGATGCCTGCTTCGCCGGAGCCCTCTCCGTGCTGGTGCTGCAATCCCTGGCCGATGACGGCAGCAAACTGGCGTTTCTCACGGCCCTGGCCCGCAGCCTGGAGCCCGGCGGCCAGCTCGTGCTTGTGGATCTGATGGCCCCGGAACGGTCGCCCCTGCAGCACCAGGTGGAGGCCGCCTGGCTGGCCTTCCAACGGGCCAGCGGTCTCCAGGCCGATCCCCAGGCCCTCGAACCCCTGACCCAGGGACTCCATCCGATTGGCGAAGCCCGTCTCACCGCCCTGGTCAACGCGGCCGGGTTCACGGACCCGGCACGGATTTTTCAAGCCCTGGGCTATGAGGGCTTTCTGCTGCAACGGCGGCCCTGAAACAGGGCGGCTCTGAAACAACAGCGGCCCCGTACCAGGGAGAACCTCAGAGGCCGCGGGCCGACGCGATGCAGCGCTCCAGCAGCTCCGGCACCGCCTCCACATCCAACCAGCCGGCGATCTCGGTGACCCGGCCCTCAAGATTTTTGTAGGTGCGGAAAAATTCCGCCACCTCCTCCAGCTGATTCGGCGCGATCTGACGGATCGAGTGGATGTCTTTGTGCCGAAAGCCTGCCTCGGGAACACACAGCAATTTGCCGTCGTGGGCTCCGCAGTCGACCATGTCCAGAATGCCGATAGGTCGGGCCCGGATCAGACAACCGGCAAAGGTGGGCTCCTCCATGATCACCATGGCATCGAGGGGAGCGCCGTCTTCGGCGAGGGTATTGGGCACAAAGCCGTAGTCGAACGGGTAACGCACCGAGGAGTGCAGCACCCGATCCAGGGCCATCACCCCGGCCTGCTGGTTGTACTCGTATTTATTGCGGCTGCCGGCGGGGATTTCCACCACCAGGTTCACCAGCCCAGGCTCCGGGGAGGCCGGCAGATGGCGCAGATCCATCGAAGCTGGGCGAGGGATGGGGAACGGGTCGTCCTGTCACCACCGTGGCGAGGGGAACGATGACGGTCATCAGGGCAATCAGGCTGCCCAGGAGCAGGGGAAGGGCTTCGGGCCCCGGACTGTAGGGATCATCGGCACCATCGCCCTGCTGATCCTGCCCAGGCCCGTCCAGATCCGGACTGGGGGCTGGGCCACTGGCGAACCCGGTGGCAATGGAATGGGGCTGGGATTCTCGGGGAACGTCATCCATGGGGACGTGGGGGGTGCGGGCACCCGGACCACAACAGACAGGTCAAAGGACGTAGATCAATTCTGGCACCTGCAGCGATCGCCAGGCCGAACTGGGCAGCCATGGCCGGCGCACCCCCTCTCAGGCGGCGGGACGGGCCCCCTGCTGATCACGCCGGATGCTCAGATCGGCGGGACGGCCATCGAGATGGTCAAGCCGCGAACGGATGACCCGCAGCTCCTCGAGGATGGCCCCCAAGAGTTGCTGGGTGGCGGTGGAGGGGGAATTGAGCACCTCCACGGTGACTTCCTTGATCCGCAACACGTCGCGGGCGAATCGAGCCACCTCGTTGGGGTGGAACATCAGCGGATCCTTCTGATCGCTGCGGTATTCCGGATTGAGCTTGCGGGGATTGAACGGGGGATTGAGATTGCGCGGATCGGTGTTGGTGTAGCGATACACCGAAGCCCTCGATCGATTCAGCGCCTTCTGCACCTCATCAATGCCAATCAGCCCTTCGCTGGCTTCAGAAGCGGCTTCGGCCTCGGCCGCCTTCTCACCTGAAGTCAGGTCCGACCCGAGCAGGGCGCCTGAAGCCATCCCCAAAGTGTTGCCCAATGCATTGACAGAGCTGGGCTGGGGGGACATGAGACAGCTCTTGGACCGGTGGGATCGAGGCCAGACCATAGCAGCTGTTCTGGGGGCCAGCAGCAGCAATGGCCACCCTGGAGATTGCGCCCCTCAGGAGGGGGCGGTGATAGGTTCCGCGATCCCCTGAAATCCCTGGCCATGCGCGTCTCCCGCCTGATGCTGGTGACGCTCCGCGATGACCCAGCGGAGGCGGAAATCCCCTCCCACAAGTTGCTGTTGCGCGCCGGCTACATCCGTCGGGTCGCCTCCGGGATCTACGCCTACCTCCCCTTGATGTGGCGGGTGCTCCAAAAGGTGTCCCGGGTGGTGCGCGAAGAAATGGACCACACCGGAGCCCTCGAGACCCTGCTCCCCCAGCTGCAACCTGCGGAGCTGTGGCAACGCAGCGGCCGCTGGGCTGGCTACACGGCCGGGGAGGGAATCATGTTTCACCTCAAAGACCGTCAGGGCCGCGAGCTGGGCCTGGGGCCGACCCATGAAGAAGTGATCACGGCTCTGGCCGCCGACCTGCTGCGTTCCTACCGGCAATTGCCTGTGAATCTCTATCAGATTCAGGGCAAATTCCGCGATGAGATCCGCCCCCGTTTCGGGCTGATGCGGGGCCGGGAATTCATCATGAAAGATGCCTATTCCTTTCATGCCGACGAGGCCTCTCTGCGCGAGACCTACGCGGCAATGGACGGGGCCTACCGGCGCATCTTTGCCCGCTGCGGCCTGCGGGCCGTGGCCGTGGAAGCCGACAGCGGCGCCATCGGCGGCTCCGCCAGCCAGGAATTCATGGTAACCGCCGCGGCCGGGGAAGATCTGATTTTGGCCAGTGCCGATGGCCGCTACGCCGCCAACCAGGAGCGCGCCGTCTCCCAGGCCCCGGAGCCGGTGGCCCTGCCGGATGGAGTCCGCGCAGCTGGGCAGGGTGCCCCCCTCTCCACACCGAAGCAAACCAGCATCGAAGCCCTCTGTGAGGCCCATGGCTTCCACCCCACCCAAACGGTGAAGGTGCTGCTGTTGTTGGCCCGCTTCGAAGACGGCAACCAACAACCCCTGCTGATCAGCCTGCGGGGCGACCAGCAGCTCAACGCGGTGAAACTGGCCAATGCGGTCACGGCCCGGTGCTCGGCGGCCCACGGTGCCCTGCTGGACATCGCCCCCCTCAGCGCCGAGGCGGCCACCAAGGAGGGCCTGGGCCCCATCCCCTTCGGATTCATGGGGCCCCATCTGGGCGACGCCGTGCTGGAGGGGGCCCGCAACTGGGCCCCGACCTTCCTGCGACTCGCCGACCCCACCGCCACCGACCTGGACGCCTTCGTCTGCGGAGGCAACGCGGTTGACACCCACCTGGTGGGAGCCGCCTGGGGAGGGCTCTGCCCCTCTCCCGAGAGCCTGGATCTACGGGCTGCCCAGCCGGGGGATCGCTGCCAGCACGACCCCAGCCAGCGGCTGGAAGCCAGCCGGGGCATCGAAGTGGGGCACATCTTCCAGCTCGGCCGTAAATACTCGGAAGCGCTCGAAGCCCGATTCACCAACGAGGCCGGTGTCGAGGAAGCCCTCTGGATGGGCTGCTACGGCATCGGTGTGTCCCGCCTGGCCCAGGCAGCGGTGGAGCAGCACCACGACGACCACGGCATCTGCTGGCCGGTGTCGATCGCCCCCTTTGAGGTGATCGTGGTGGTGGCCAATGGGGCCGAAAGCGACCAACTCAGCCTTGGCGAACGCACCTACAACGAGCTGCAGGACGCCGGCGTGGACGTACTGCTGGACGACCGCGCGGAACGGGCCGGGGTGAAATTCAAGGATGCGGACCTGATCGGCATCCCCTGGCGGGTGGTGGTCGGCCGGGGCGCCGCGGCAGGCCTGGTGGAACTGGTGGAGCGCTCCACGGGCCACAAACAGGAGCTGCCCGCCAGCAACCTGCTTGCGGCCCTGCTGCCCAGCCTCCAGACCCAGCGACGGGGCCTGGAGATCTGAAGTCTTCTGGCCCCTCCAGAGGCGGCTTCTAGGATTGGATCACTTGCAAAGTCCCCATGGCCGCTGTGCTCACCACCATCAGCCAGCGGCTGAGGCTTCTCTCCCGGCTGGCCATCGCCCTGGTGCTCTGCCTAAGCCTGGCCTTGACCGCCTGCAGCTCCAGTGCCGGCGGCCTGACGGGAAATTATGTCGAGGACACCGTGGCCGTGGCCGACAGCCTGCTGGCCACCCTTGCCCTGGGCGCTGACGATCCCGGCCGCAGCGAGGCCGAAACCCAGGCCCGCTCCTTGATCAACGGCTACATGGCACGCTACCGGCCCCGCAGCACCGTGAATGGCCTGGGATCCTTCACCACCATGCAGACCGCGCTCAACTCCCTGGCCGGTCACTACACCAACTATCCCAATCGGCCGGTACCCGACGCCCTGAAGGAGCGCATCAGCAAGGAACTCAAAAAAGCTGAAACCAACGTCGTCCGCGGCGCTTGACCCCTACGCCCCCCGCCGGGGCCGCCCGTTCACTTTGACGAACGGCCCCCTGATCTGAGAGGCTCACGCGTTGTGCTCAGAAGCGGCTGCGGGCCGCTGTGTCCTTGGCCAACGTTGTCGTCATCGGTGCGCAGTGGGGTGACGAGGGGAAGGGCAAGATCACCGATCTGCTGAGCCGCTCCGCCGACGTGGTGGTGCGCTACCAGGGCGGGGTCAATGCCGGTCACACCATCGTGGTGGACAACAAGGTGCTCAAGCTGCACCTGATCCCCTCCGGCATCCTCTATCCCGACACCGTCTGTCTGATTGGCTCGGGCACGGTGGTGGATCCCAAGGTGATGCTGGGCGAGCTGGACATGCTCGCGGAGAACGGCATCGCCGTGGATGGCCTGCAGCTGGCCTCCACCGCCCACGTGACCATGCCCTACCACCGCCTGCTGGATCAGGCGATGGAGCAGCGCCGCGGCGACCGCCGCATCGGCACCACCGGCCGGGGCATCGGCCCCACCTATGCCGACAAATCCGAGCGCAACGGCATTCGCATCCTCGACATCCTCGATGAAGGCCGCCTGCGTGATCGCCTGGCCGGGGTGCTGGCGGAGAAGAACGAGATTCTCACCAAGCTCTACGGCCTCGACCCCCTCGATTTCGAGGGGGTGGTGGCCCAGTACGTCGGCTACGGCCAGCGGCTCGCCCCCCATGTGGTGGATTGCACCCGGGCCATTCACCAGGCCGCCCGCGCCCGTAAGAACATTCTGTTCGAGGGTGCCCAGGGCACCCTGCTCGACCTGGACCACGGCACCTATCCCTACGTCACCTCCTCCAACCCGGTGAGTGGCGGAGCCTGCATCGGCGCTGGCGTGGGCCCCACCCTGATCGACCGGGTGATTGGCGTCGCCAAGGCCTACACCACCCGCGTGGGGGAAGGCCCCTTCCCCACCGAACTCGAAGGCAGCCTCAACGACCACCTCTGCGACCGCGGTGGGGAATTCGGCACCACCACCGGTCGACGCCGCCGCTGCGGCTGGTTCGACGGGGTGATCGGTCGCTATGCCGTCGAAGTGAATGGCCTCGATTGCCTGGCCATCACCAAGCTCGACGTGCTTGACGAGCTCGATGAGATCCAGGTGTGCGTCGCCTACGAACTCGACGGCGAGCGCATCGAATACTTCCCCAGCAGTTCCGAAGACTTCGCCCGCTGCCGGCCGATCTTCGAAACCCTGCCCGGTTGGCAGACGTCCACCGCCGACTGCCGCAGCCTCGAGGAGCTGCCGGCCACGGCCATGAGCTATCTGCGCTTCCTGGCCGACCTGATGGAAGTGCCGATCGCCATCGTCTCCCTGGGCGCTAACCGCGACCAGACCATCGTGGTGGAAGACCCCATCCACGGTCCCAAACGAGCCCTGCTGAGCGTCTGATGACCAAGACCTTCGACGTTGTCGGCATCGGCAACGCCATCGTGGATGTGCTGGTGCAGGCCGATGACGACCTGCTCGACAACTTCGAACTCACCAAGGGCACCATGGCCCTGGTGGATGAACAGCAGGCCGAGACCCTCTATGCCCGCGTGGGGCCAGGCCTGGAAACCTCCGGCGGCTCAGCGGCCAACACCCTGGCCGGTGTGGCCCAACTGGGGGGCCGGGCCGGCTTCATCGGCCGAGTGCGCAACGACCAACTCGGCGGCATCTTTGCCCACGACATTCGCTCGGTTGGCGCTCGTTTTGAGACACCCGCGGCCACGGAAGGGCCCTCCACCGCCCGCTGCCTGATCCTGGTGACCCCCGATGCCCAGCGCACGATGTGCACCTACCTGGGCGCTTCGGTGGGGCTGGATCCGGCCGATCTCGATCTGGAGATGGTGGCCCAGGCCAAACTTCTCTACCTGGAGGGCTACCTCTGGGACAGCGACGACGCCAAAGCGGCCTTCATCGCCGCGGCCGAAGTGGCCCGCGCCCATGGCGGCGAGGTCGCCCTGAGCCTGTCCGATGCCTTCTGCGTGGAGCGCCACCGCGACAGCTTCCAGGAGCTGGTGGATGGCCACGTGGACATCCTCTTCGCCAACGAGATGGAGATCACCGCTCTCTACAAGGCCAACAGCTTTGAGGAGGCCGCCGACCAGGTGCGGGGACGCTGCCAGGTGGCGGCCCTCACCCGCAGTGAGCTGGGCTCCGTGATCCTCAACGGCGCGGCCAGCCACACCATCGAGCCCTTCAGGCTCGGGCCCCTCGTGGACACCACCGGCGCGGGTGATCTTTACGCCGCCGGCTTCCTGCACGCCTACACCCAGGGCCAGGATCTCGAGGCCTGTGGCCGACTCGGCTCCCTCTGCGCCGGCCAGGTGGTGACCCAGCTGGGGCCCCGTCCCCAGGGATCCCTCAAGGAGCTGGTGGCCCAGCATCTGGGCTGAGGCTCTCCGTGAGCCACTGGCCATAGCCCCCGGCGGTGAACGCTATCCAGTGGATCCACTCGGGGGTCTGATAGCTGTGCAGGTCCAGCAAGGCTTCGCGCAGGGGCTCCAGCTGCTCGGGGCTGGTTTTCAACAACAGCTGCACCTCCTCCTCCGCCGTGACCCCTCCCTGCCAGCGGTAGTGGGACTGCACCGGCAGCAGGCTGGCGCAGGCCACCAACCGGCGCTCCAGCAGCGTCGCCGCCAGGGCGCGGGCCAGATCAGGACTGGCTTCCGTGGTGAGCACCAGCGCAATGGACTGGGCCGGGGGGGATGGGGGCATGGGCCGCGTGGAAGACAGGGCCATGGTGAGGTCAGAGCCCCGGTGGTGGAAGCAGGGCATCCAGGACCTCCAACAGGGCCCCCTGGGCGAGGAGCTCCGAGCCCTCGGGCTCAGGGGGTCGGGCCAGCAGAATCAGCCGCAGCCCCTCGCGGCTGCACAGGTGCCGCCAGAGCCGCTCGGTAGCTCCCCCCGACTGGCGCGCTAGCACGGTGCCGATCCGCCAGCGACGCAGCAGGGCCCCCTCCACCGCCAGGCCTGCACCAGGGCGCAGGCAGGCCACCCGCTCGGGGGACAGGCCAGCCGCCATCGCCTGTTGGAGGGCGTGGGCACGCGGCAGCAGCCTGGCGTGGTGCCGGGCCCCAGGGCTGCAGGCCACGGCCTGGCCCAACTGGCGAGCGCCGATGGCCAGCAGCAGGGACTCGCCCTGGAGGGGGAGGCCACGGAGCTCCTTGAGCTCGGGGAGAAGGGTGGCCGGGCCCTCCGGAATGGGCCGCTGCAGGCGCAGCAGCCGTTGCCCGCGGCGCCTGCAGACCGCGGCGAGCTGGTGGCTCACCTGGCGGGCAAAGGGATGGCTGGCATCCACCACCACCCCATAGGGCCGCCCAGCGGCAGCGGCCCTGGCCAGTTCGGCCTCCACACCGGCTTCGTCCCCCAGGGCGCCGACATGGATGGCCAGCCCCGGATGGGACCGGTAGGCCTGGGCCGCGGACGGACTGACCACACTCACGGTGAGCTGCCAGCCCCGCTGGAGCAGCTGGGCGGCCAGCTCTGGCCCCTCCCCCGTGCCGGAAACCAGCCACAGCCGCGGACAGTCCTGGTGCATTTCAGGTCGGTGCATCAGGATGGGGCCCCACCCATGGTTACCGGGGAGTGAATCACTGTCTGATTGAGGTCGAGGTGCTGGAAGCGCCCCAGGTGCGCTACACCCAGGACAACCAGACGCCGGTGGCGGAGATGGCCGTCCAGTTCGACGGCCTGCGGCCCGACGACCCCCCGTCCCAGCTCAAGGTGGTGGGCTGGGGCAATCTGGCCCAGGAGCTGCAGAGCCGGGTGCAGGTGGGTCAGCGGCTGATGCTCGAAGGGCGGCTGCGCATGAACACCGTGACCCGTCAAGATGGGGTCAAGGAAAAGCGTGCCGAATTCACCCTGGCACGACTCCATCCCCTCGGCAGCAGCGGGGCAGCCCCGGCCATGGCGCCTTCCCCTGCCGTTCCCCAGCCCCAGGCCAGTGCCGCCCCGGTGCGCCGGGCGCCAGGCCCCTCCGCGGCGGCCCCGAGCCCAGCGGCCGCCCCAGCCCCGCAGGCGGCCAGCCAGCCCCCCACCTGGAACACCTCGCCGCTGGTGCCGGATCTGCCTGAGGACGACGACATCCCCTTCTGAAGCCTCGGCCGGGTGGGGTGCCCGATCAGTCCGCCGTGGGGCGGCTGGCCTGGTGCTCACTCACCTGGTCGAGCAACTGGCCCAGTTCCCGCTCGAGAGCGGCCAGATCCAGGCGCCACTCGGGCCAACGGCCGGCATCGATCTGGCGCAGCAGCCAGAGCCGGTCGGCCCGCAGGGTCTCGATCAGCTCACTGGTGGTGGGCTCGGTCGCCGTCGTGGTGGGCTCGGTCCCCATCGTGCTGGTCTCAGTCGCCATGGGGATACAGGAAGATGGCTGAATGCAAGCCATTCTCTCCCCCGGCAGCCTCGTCACGATTGCTGGAGCCGTGCTCACGGTGGTCGGTTCGATCGCCTATGCCACCGACAGTCCCAACCTGAGCCTGCCGACGATTTTCTACGGCATTCCCATCTTCCTGGGCGGCCTGGCCCTGAAATCCTCGGAACTCCCCCCTCCCCAGCGCCTGACGCCGGCCGCCCGCTTCAAGGCCCTGCGGGATCTGCCCGAGAGCGAACCCCTGCGCAAGCTGTTGGCCGACGTCGATCGCTGGCGCTACGGCCAGAAAGCCCACCTGGAGAGCTCCCTCGAAGTGCTCAAGCTCTGGGACGAGGAGGCCCCGCCCCAGCTCCTCACCATCGAGGAACTCGACTGTGACGGCCGCTACGGCCTCAAACTCTGTTTTCGCTGCGAAGGGGTTCCCCTGGAGCGTTGGCAGGCGCAGGCGGAACGGCTCGGACGGTTCTTCGGACCCGGGCTGACGGCCGACATCCAGCCCGGCCGCCGCGACGAATTCAGCCTGGCCCTGGTTCCCCAGCCCGCAGCGAGCTAACACCAGGCTGACGGCGTTGCCGCATCGCACCGCGTCCCACTCCCCGCGCCCCCAGCCCCGAACCCTTGATCAGCAATCAGGACACCCTGAGGGTGTCGGTCCTCAGTGAGGCCCTCCCCTACATCCAACGCTTCGCCGGCCGCCGGGTGGTGGTCAAGTACGGCGGTGCGGCCATGGTCAACGCCGATCTGAGGGACGCCGTTTACCGCGATCTGGCCCTGCTGGCCTCCGTCGGCGTTCAGCCGGTTGTGGTGCATGGCGGCGGCCCGGAGATCAATGACTGGCTCACCCGCCTCAACATCGAGCCGGCCTTCCGCAACGGACTGCGGGTGACCACCCCGGAGACCATGGATGTGGTCGAAATGGTGCTGGTGGGCCGGGTCAACAAGCAGATCGTCAACGGCCTCCATCGGGTCGGGGGGCGGGCCGTGGGCCTCTGCGGCAGCGATGGCTCGCTGGTGCGGGCCCGCACCTACGCCGAAGGGGCCAATGGGCTGGTGGGGGAGGTGGCGGCGGTGGACCCCTCCGTGCTGTTTCCGCTGCTCGACGCGGGCTACATCCCGGTGATTTCCAGCGTGGCCGCCGATGAGGAGGGGCAGGCGCACAACATCAATGCCGACACGGTGGCCGGGGAACTGGCGGCGGCCCTCCAGGCGGAAAAGCTGATCCTGCTGACCGATACGGCCGGAATCCTGCGGGACCGCCACGATCCGGCTTCCCTGATTCGGCAACTCAGCCTGGCCCAGGCCCGGGACCTGATCCGCGACGGCGTGGTGGAAGGCGGCATGACCCCAAAGACGGAGTGCTGCATCCGGGCGCTGGCACAAGGCGTGGCCGCGGCCCACATCGTCGACGGCCGGGTGCCCCATGCCCTGTTGCTGGAGGTGTTCACCGACGCGGGCATCGGCACGATGGTGGTGGGAAGCCAGCGCAACTGCCATGCCTGATGCGCAGCTGGCGCAGGCCCGCGACCTGCTGGAGCGGGGCGACTACGGCCGGGTGGTGCGGTTGCTCGAGCCCCTGACCCGCGAGCATCCCCCTGCCACCCAGACCGGAGCAGAGATCCAGCTGCTGCTGGCCACGGCCTGGATGGGTCAGGGGGACCCGGCGCGGGCCATGGTGTGCTGTCGCCTGATCAAGCGCTGCCGGGACGCAACCCTGCGGGCCCAGGCCGAGGATCTGATCACGGTGCTGGAAGCGCCGGCCCTGGAACGGCCCCGGGAGTGGTCGATCACCCTGCCGGATCTGGGGACGGCCGAGGCCATGGGCGGCCAGATGCAGCAGCTTGCCCGCCAGCGGCGCCGGTCCAACAAGCCACCGCCGCCGCCGCCACCGCCGGTGGGGCCGACCCAGGCCCCGATCGGATTTGCCGTGCTGGCGATCGTGCTGCTGCTGCTCACCGTGCTGCTCGGTGGCTGCATGGAGGTGCGCACCGAGTTGTCGTTCCAGGGGCCGGGGCGACTGCAGATCGCCCACACCCTGGTGAGCCCTGGCCCCCAGCCCAGCCCCTGGCAGCGCCAGTTCAGCCAGAGCCTGCAGGCCCAGGGCTTCCACCGCAGCCCAGATCCCGCCTCCCTGCCCCAGGGGGGCGTCGCCCAACGGCTGGCCAGCCCGGTGCTGGCGGCTCCCAGGGCCCTGGCGCTGTTGACGGCCAATCTGGAGGAAGCGGCCCGGCTCGGTGGCTTCAGCCTGCCCACCCCGACCCTTCAACTCGACGAGCGGAACTGGCTGGTGGGGGTGTGGCAGACCCTGGAGCTGGGGGTGGATCTGCGGGAGATCGCCCCCCTGCCCGGGGTGGGCGCCAGCGTTGCACTCACCCCCGTCCGGCCATCGGCCGTGGAGCAGGCCTCCCCGGAGGTTGCCACCCCGGTCCCCGGCCAAGCTGGCCTGGTCTGGCCCCTGCGCTTCGGAGCACGCAACAGCCTGCGGCTGCACTGTTGGCGCTGGAGCAGCCTCGGGCTGGGGGGTCTGCTGATCGCTGCAGCCCTCACCCTGGTGCTGGCCCTGGAGCGGCTGCGCCGGCTGCTGGGCTTCGGCCTGCCAGAACTGCCGGCCTGAACGAATCGCCCCTTAAAGGGTGAGGGGATCGGGGTCGATCGCCAGCCCCACGCCCGGCGGCAAGCCCTGGCGCAGCACGGCCTCGCTGGGCAGGGGCAGGCCACCGGAACCGGATGGATCCGCCGGACCATGCAACAACAGCTGCCAGCGACTCTTGCCCGCCACCCGGGCCACCGGGGCTGGGGCCGGTCCGATCAGCAGCCAGCCGGCAACCTCCACCCCCGAGCGAATCCGTTCGGCCAGCACCGCCGCCGCCGTGGCGGTGCCGCTGGCACTGGGGCCGCTCAGGCGCAGCAGGCAGGCCCGGCTGAAGGGCACGAGCGCAGCCTGACGGCGCAGCTGGATCTCCTCAGCCAGGAACTGCTCGTAGCGGCCGTCCACCAGATGGCGAATGACGGGGTGGTCTGGGCTGTAGGTCTGCACCAGCACTTCGCCGGGCCGCTCGCCCCGACCGGCCCGGCCCGCCAGCTGCAACAACAACTGCAGGCACTGCTCGGAGGAGCGCAGATCCGGGCGATGCAACAGCCCATCCGCCGCCAACACGGCCGCCAGGGTGACCCGGGGCAGGTCCATGCCTTTGGCGAGCATCTGGGTGCCCACCAGCACGTCCGCCTCCCCCTGGGCAAAGCGCTCCAGCAGGCGGCGATGGCCATCCCGCCCCCGGGTGGTGTCGCGGTCAAAGCGCAGCAACCGCAGCCCCTCCAGCTCGGCGGCCAGCTGTTCCATCACCCTTTGGGTGCCGGCGCCAAAGGGCTTGAAGGCGGTGGAGCCGCAGTGGCCGCAGCGATCACCCACCTCGGCACGGTGGTCACACCAGTGGCAACGCAACCACTCCTGGCCGCCCTTGGAGCGATGCACGGTGAGGGCCACATCGCAATGGGGGCAGAGCACCGCCTCCCCACAGCTGCGGCAGCTCAGGAAGGCCCGGTAGCCGCGGCGGGGCACCAGCACCACGGCCTGCTCGCCCTTCTCCTGCAGCTGCTCCAACCGGCCCATCAGGGCCCGGCTGAGCAGGCGACGGTGCCCGTCGGCCAGCTCATGGCGCATGTCAATCACCCGCACGGCCGGCAGGGGCCGGGCACCGATCCGCTCCGGCAGCCGCAACAGGCGGGTGGAGGCGGAGGCTCCCTGGCAAGCCAACCAGCTCTCGAGCGATGGGGTAGCACTGCCCAGCACGAGGCGGGCTCCGCTGCTGCGGGCCCGCAGCCGGGCCACGTCGCGGGCGTGGTAGCAGGGCATGGGGCTGTCCTGCTTGTAGGAGGTGTCGTGCTCCTCATCGAGCACGATCAAGCCCAGCCGCGCCATCGGCAGGAAGATGGCCGAGCGGGTGCCCACCACCACCACCGGCCCCGGCTCGAGGCAACGGCGCCAGGTGGCGACCCGGGCCCCCTCGGAGAGGCCGCTGTGGAATTCCAGCACCCGCTCCCCAAAGCGCTCACGGGCCCGGTCCAGCAGCTGGGGGATCAGTCCGATCTCCGGAGTGAGCAGCAGGGAGCCATGGCCGGCCGCCAGGGCCTGGGCCACAGCCCGCAGGTACACCTCGGTTTTGCCGGCGCCCGTGACCCCCCAGAGCAGGAACGCCGCTCCGGGTTCCGCCGCGCCCAGGGCCTGCACCGCCGTGGCCTGGGCATCACTGAGGGCGGGCCAGCACGGGCCATCCAGGCCAGGCTGGGGCAGCTCGTGCAAAGCCCCCTGCCGGCGCCGCACCAGCCCCTTGTCCTCCAATCCCTTCAGCACCGCACGGCTGAAACCGCCGACGCCGCAGAGGTCCCGTAGGGGAACCGGGGCGGTTTGCCGTTCCAGATGGTCCAGCAACTGCTGCTGCCGGGGGGGGAGGGACGTCCCGGGCCGGGAGGCCGCGCTGGGCTCCACCAGCCAGATCGGCCGACTGCCGCGGCGGGCGGACTGGGTGCGCTGGCCGAGCCATCCTGGCGGCAGGGCGCTTTTGAGGGTTTTAAAGAGGCTCGTGTGGCACATCGCGGCCACCTCCTCCAGCAACGCCCGCCACTGGGCATCCACAGCTGCGCGCTGCCAGACCCCGTGGATCGGCTGGATGGTCTTGCCGCTGAGACTGGCCGGGAGCTGATCAAGTCCGCCCACCACAAGGCCTGAGTGGGGCCGTCCCTGCAGCCGCACGCGCACCAAATCGCCGATCCCGGCTGGGGTCTCAGGATCATTGGCGTAGGTGAAGACCTGCCCCTCCCGGCCGGCCTCCAGCCAGATCTCGATCCAGGGGCTGGTCAAGCTTGCAAAGGTCACGGCCCATTCTTAGGATGTGACTGTTGGGCAGTCCAATGGCTGCCGTCGGAACCTTGCAGAGTTCCGTCCAGCGGGAAGACCTGAAGAGAGACCTTGGGAGCCTGCCTCCCACCATTCGGCCTCCCGGTCTGCGACCACCCCTGACAGCACTGCCTTAGCCAACCCATCCCGGCTTCCGCCTCCGACCTTTCTTTTTGCTGGGTCGTCACCAGACGTGAGCTTCCGTCGACCCAGCCGTCGACTCCCCCTCTGGCTACAGACCCAGGCCGCTCAGACCCAGACCACTCAGGCCCAGTCCACTCAGACCAGTCCGAATCGTCCCGTTCGTTTCCCCTTCCGTCCACGCGCCCTGAGGCCCGTTCCCATCCGGCACGCTCCCCGCTGAGCCACGCCCCCTGAGGCACCCCCAGAGCCCATCCCCGTTTGCGCTCCGCTTCTCCATTCCCGTATCCCATGAGCCCCACCGCAGCCCAGCCGAAAGCAAGCCCGGAAATTCTGTTGGTGGCCACGGCGGCCGGTGAGGAGGTGGCCGTGAAGGCCAAGGCCAAGAAGGCTCCCCCGAAAGCCAAGACCGCTGCATCCAAGGGCACCGCAGCCAAGGCCGCGGCACCGAAATCCACCGCCGACAAGGGCTCTGGGGTCAAGGCGGCCAAAGCCAAGCCTGCGCCGAAAGCCAAGGCAGCAACCAAAGCCAAGCCCGCTGCCCACGATGGGATGGCCCCTGGGGATCCAGCGGCAGCTGTGGCAACCGATCTCGCCAGCGCAGCCCTAGACCAGGCAGACGAAGCCGACAAGCCAGACAAGGACGAAAAGGCCGCCAAAGCCCTCGCCAGCATCAAGGTGGGGCCAAAGGGCGTCTACACCGAAGATTCGATCCGCGTCTATCTCCAGGAGATCGGTCGGATTCGCCTGCTGCGGCCCGACGAGGAAATCGAGCTGGCCCGCAAGATCGCCGACCTGCTGCAGCTCGAGGAGCTCGCCACCCAATTTGAGGCGGACCACGGCCACCACCCCGACAACAAGGAGTGGGCGGCCCTGGTCGACATGCCCCTGATCAAGTTCCGCCGGCGCCTGATGCTCGGCCGCCGGGCCAAGGAAAAGATGGTGCAGTCGAACCTGCGTCTGGTGGTGTCGATCGCCAAGAAATACATGAACCGGGGCCTGAGCTTCCAGGATCTGATCCAGGAAGGCTCCCTCGGCCTGATTCGTGCCGCCGAGAAGTTCGACCACGAGAAGGGCTACAAGTTCTCCACCTACGCCACCTGGTGGATCCGCCAGGCGATCACCCGCGCCATCGCCGACCAATCGCGCACCATTCGCCTGCCGGTGCACCTCTACGAGACCATCTCGCGCATCAAGAAAACCACCAAGACCCTCTCCCAGGAGTTCGGCCGCAAGCCCACCGAGGAGGAGATCGCCGAATCGATGGAGATGACCATCGAGAAGCTGCGCTTTATCGCCAAGAGCGCCCAGCTGCCCATCTCCCTGGAAACCCCGATCGGCAAGGAAGAGGATTCCCGCCTCGGCGACTTCATCGAAGCGGACATCGAGAACCCGGAGCAGGACGTGGCGAAGAACCTGCTGCGCGAAGACCTCGAAGGGGTGCTGGCCACCCTCAGCCCCCGCGAGCGCGATGTGCTGCGGCTGCGTTACGGCCTCGATGACGGCCGCATGAAAACGTTGGAGGAGATCGGCCAGATCTTCGATGTGACCCGGGAGCGCATCCGCCAGATCGAGGCCAAGGCCCTGCGCAAGCTGCGCCACCCCAACCGCAATGGGGTGCTCAAGGAGTACATCAAGTAAGTGGCCAGCTTGCAGGAGCTGCGCGGTCTCAGGACCGCGCCGGAGCTCGATGGCGACCAGCGCGGCCAGCTCATGCTCGAGTTGGAGCCGCGCCTCGCTGGCTGCGCGTGGTTCACCATCGGGATCATGGCCCCCTCCTCGGCAGGGGCGATCACCGCCCTGCGGGCCACGGAAGCCCGGCTCCACTGGAGCGCCCTGGAGGCATCTCCCGCCGCCGAGATCCCGTCCCCCCAAGGGGCGGGCCCCGTGTTCCTGAAGGGCAACCAATCGACGGGACAGTTCAGCCTGCGCCAGGAGGACGGCCTGGGAACTGGAATCCTGATCACCGGCCACGCCCCGGCCAACCCGGACGCCGAAGACACCTGGGGGCCCCTGCCCCTGGATTTCTTCAGCTGATCACGGTCTGGACTGAAGCCGCCGGAACGGTGAAGGCCACTCCTTAGGCTGGTCGGCTGTTATCTGGCACCGATGGCCAACCCCCTGCGCATCGCCTCCCGCCGCAGCCAGCTGGCCATGGTGCAGACCCACTGGGTGCGCGATGAGCTGGCCAAGGCCCACGCGGGCCTGGAGATCAGAATCGAGGCCATGGCCACCCAGGGCGACAAGATCCTGGATGTGGCCCTGGCCAAGATCGGGGACAAGGGTCTGTTCACGAAGGAGCTGGAGGCCCAGATGTTGGTCAACCAGGCCGACATCGCCGTCCACAGCCTCAAGGACCTGCCCACCAACCTCCCCGAAGGCCTGATGTTGGGCTGCATCACTGAGCGGGAGGATCCCGCCGATGCCCTCGTGGTGCACGCCAAGCACCAGGACAAAACGCTGGCCACCCTGCCCGCTGGTGCCGTGGTGGGCACCAGCTCCCTGCGCCGCCTGGCCCAGCTGCGCCATCACTTCCCCCACCTGGTGTTCAAGGATGTGCGGGGCAACGTGATCACCCGGCTGGAGAAACTCGATGCCGGCGAGTACGACTGCCTGATCCTGGCGGCGGCCGGCCTGGGCCGGCTGGGACTCGGGGATCGCATTCACGAGCTGATCGACCCCTCCATTTCGCTCCATGCCGTGGGCCAGGGGGCCCTCGGCATCGAGTGCCGCGCGGGCGATGCCACGGTGCTGGAGCAGATCAAGGTGCTCGAACACACCCCCACGGCGCGGCGCTGCCTGGCGGAGCGGGCCTTCCTGCGGGAACTGGAGGGTGGTTGCCAGGTGCCCATCGGTGTCAACACCCGCTTCGAGGGGGACACCCTGGTGCTCACGGGCATGGTGGCCAGCCTGGATGGTCTGCGCCTGATTCGGGACGAGGCCCGCGGTCCCCAGGAGGATCCGGAAGCCATCGGTATCGCCCTGGCCCATAGCTTGAAGGCCCAAGGTGCAGGAGAGATCCTGGAGGAGATCTTTGCAACGGTCCGGCCTGAAGCCTGAAACCAGCCCCGACCCCGCTGAAGAGCAGGTCCCGGGTCCCGACGGCGAGGCGCGTGCCCTGCCTTACCAATGGAATCTGTTGGCCTGGGCCGCCCTCGTCGGGGTGGCCACGGGCCTGGCGGTGGTGGGATTCCATGAGTTGCTGGGCTTCATCAATAACGGACTGTTCGGCCCGTTTGTGGAGGGACTGCTGGCCGTGGGTCGCAATCCGCTGCCGGAGCTGCCCCCAGAGCTGCCGCCCCTGCCACCGGATACGGGCACGCCCCTGAAGGCTCTCCTGCAGGTGGGGCTTGGCGGTTTGGGCTTTCTGCCCCCCCCGCCGGCAGCCCCGGAACCGCCGCCCCTGCCCGTTTCCACCCTGCCCGACTGGATCAGCCTCTGGCCCGTGGTGGTGGTGCCGACCCTGGGGGGCCTGGCCGTGGGGCTGCTGCGGCGCTACGGCGGCGAGTTGGGCCCCGGGCTGCCGAGCCTGATGGCCATGGCCGACGGAGCCGTGCCCGCCAGCCCGCGCCTGCCCCTGCAGCGCCTGCTGGGGGCCTCCCTCAGCCTCGGCAGCGGAGCTTCCCTGGGCCCCGAGGGACCCAGCGTCGAGAGCGGCGGCAACATCGGCCTCTGGACCGCCCTGCGGGGCGGGCTGTCGCCCCAGAGCCAGAAAGCCCTGGTGGCCGCGGGGGTAGCCGCAGGCCTGGCCGCGGGCTTCAAAGCCCCGATTGCCGGTGTGTTTTTTGCCTTTGAGGGCAGCTTCAGTGCGATCCAGGGCCGCCCCAGCCTGCGGGCCGTGCTGGTGGCGGCCGTGGCCTCCTCCCTGGTGACCCAACTGCTGCTGGGCGACACTCCGATCCTGCGACTGCCCGCCTATGAGGTGCGCTCGCCACTGGAGTTGCCCCTGTACCTGGGTCTGGGGTTGGTGGCCAGCCTGATGTCGTGGGCGCTGGTGAGCCTGCTGGCGGCCGGCCGCAGCGAACGCCTGCAAACCTGGTTGGCCCAACTGCCCCCGGGCTTGCCCACGGCCCTGGGAGGCGCCTGCGTGGGCCTGATGGCCCTTGGCTTTCCCCAGGTGCTGGGCGTGGGCTACGACACGATTGAAGCCTTGTTGGGGAGTGACGGCGGCGTCCCCCTGTTCACGTTGCTGGCCCTGCTGGGAGTGAAACTGCTGGCCACCGGCATCAGCAACGCCACCGGCTTTGTGGGCGGCGGCTTCGCCCCCTCCCTGTTTCTGGGGGCGGTGCTGGGTAACTGCTACGGCCAGTTGCTCGGGGACAGCGGCCTGCACCTGCCGGTGGCCGAGCCCCCGGCCTACGCCATGGTGGGCATGGCCGCCGTTCTGGCCGGTAGCGCCCGGGCCCCCCTCACAGCGCTATTGCTGCTGTTTGAACTCACCCGCGACATCCGCATCGTGCTTCCCCTGATGGCCGCCGCCGGTCTGAGTGCCGCCCTGGTGGAGCGCTGGCAGGGGCTGGCGGATCCGGGTCTGCTGGGCCCCGATCCCCTTGAAGAGCAGCGGCGGCGCCAACTGGCGGCCCTGCCGGTGGCCGACGCCTTCGAACCCGAGGCCCCCCTGGTGCTGCCCGCATCCCTACCGGCCGACCAGGCCCTGCGCCAGCTGGTGGAGGCCCACAGCCACTGCCTGGTGGTGGCGGATGGCAGCTGGGTGGTGGGGCTGGTCACCCTGCCGGATCTGCAGCGGGCCCTCAGTGCCGAACCGCGACACGGTGCGGACGGGACGGCTGTGATGCCGAGCCTGATTGCCTGTCGCCGCGGGGATCTGGTGTGGCTGCCGCTGGGCGCCCATCTCGCCCAACTGGAGGATCAACTCACCCCCAACGGCCTGCGCCAGGTGCCGGTGTTCGACGTGCCGGCCACAACCGCGGCCGCCCTACCCCACGGCCTCCCCAATCCCGGCCTGCCGGTGGCGTCCCTGCAGGGCATGGCTACCCGTGACGGCATGGCACGGGCCCTGGCCCGCCAGCTTCACCGCTGGGGCTGAAGTTGGGCTGACAGGGCCTCAGCCGCGGGGTCGACCGCACTCAGCCGGGCCAGGATTCTCTCCAGATCGAGGGCCGACAGTTCCCCATCACTGGCCCACTTGAGCGTTGTGCTGATCTGGGGTTCGGCGGATTGGCGGGATGGGGAAGCCGGAGACATGAACGGGGACCTGAAGAGGCCCTCGGCCCCAGTGAAGGCCAACAAAGTACCGGTGAATCGGCCCGTTTCCGTGTTACTGGCAGCGATCTCCTGAATGTTTTCAGATGGGGCCGCAGCCCCCGAGGCCGCCGCTTAACGCTGAACGATCACCGGGGTGCCGACATCGACCAGGTCGAACAACTTGCGCACGTGCTCATGGAGCATCCGCACGCAGCCATTGGTGACGGCTGCCCGGGAGGTCACCGTCCAGGCCCAGGCCGAGGGGGTCCCATGGATCCCGTACTGGTTGGGACCGCTCTTTTGGAAGCCCATCCAGCGATCGCCCAGGGGCCCATTGGGGCCCACGGTGGCGTTGATCTTGCCGCTCTTGGTGCTCTGGTACTTGGGATTGACCACCTTGTTCTGGACCGTGAAGCGACCCACGGGGGTGGGGGTGCTGGGGTCCCCAATCGCCACGGGCCAGCTGCCGATGACCTTGCCATTGTCCCGCAGGCTGATGGTGCGCTTGCCCAGCTGCAGCAGGATTTCGCGGGTGTTCCCCTGGGCAGCGGGAGCCGCCGGAGCCTGCACAGGCTGGGGAACTGCGGGCTGGAGAGGTGCTGACTGGGCAAGCACCGCCTGGGCCAGAACGGGGCCTGCGGCCAGCATCGTGGCCGCCAGCCAGAAGGGGAGACGCGAGGCGTTCACGGTTGGCTCCGGGCTCAGTTGACCAACTTGGCGTCGATGACGTGCAGATAGCGCCGCTCGCACTCCTTGATGATCCGCACGGCCTCGGCGGGCTCCAGGAAGCCGTTCACCTTGCAGGTGCCGGGCTTCTTGAGGTCCTTGTAGTGCTCCCAGTAGTACTGGGTTTCCTTCACCCACTGGGGGCCCAACTGGGTGTAGCTGGTGATGTGGTCCATGCGCTTGTCATCGGCCAGCACGGCGATCACCTTGTCGTCCACCTCGCCGCCATCGTCGAAGGTCATGATGCCAATGATGCGGGCCTCCACCAGGGAGCCGGACACCAGGGGTTCGGTCACGCCCACGATCTCGATGTCGAGGGGATCGCCATCCTCGTCCCAGGTGCGGGGAATGCAGCCGTAGGCAAAGGGGTAGGCCAGGGAGGAATAGCCCACCCGGTCGAGCTTGAGGTGGCCGGTCTCGGTGATCAGTTCGTATTTGTTGATCGTCATGGAGTTGAGCTCCACGATGGCGTTCAGACGCAGCTCGGCTTCATCGGCAAAGGCCGGCAGCACGTGCAGCAGGTTGAGCATCGTGCGGCTGGGGGCGTGGTCGATGTTCGCCATGGGCGCTGCTGGGCAACGGAATTGGGCGGCATCCTAAGGAGCCGTCTGCAGACGCTCCAGCTTGTCGCGTAGATAACGAAGGAAGGGGGCGGCGCTGAGGGGTTCCCCACTCACCTGCCGCACCAGATCTTCGGCATTGACGCTGCGGCCGTGGGGATAGACCCGTTGGCTCAGCCACTGGCGCAGCCTGGGCTCCTCCCCAGCGGCAATGGCCGTTTCGATCGCGCCGCTGCCCCCCAGCTCCCGCTCCATGGCTTCCGCCAACTGGGCGCTGATCAGGTGGCCGAGGGCATAGGAGGGGAAGTAGCCAAACAGGCCCTCGGCCCAGTGGATGTCCTGAAGGCACCCCTCAGAGTCCGTCGCCGGCTGGATGCCAAGCAGGTCGTGCATCCGCTGATTCCACTGTTGCGGCAACTCCTCCACCGGCATCTCCTGCTCCAGCAGGGCCAACTCCAGCTCAAAGCGCAGCACGATGTGGAGGCCGTAGCTGAGTTCATCGGCCTCCACCCGGATCAGGCCAGGCTGAAGGGGATTGAGCGCGCGCCAGAAACCAACGGGCCCGTCCCACGGATCGCCGGCCGGCCCGGGGCAAAAACGGCCATGCCAGCGTTCGGCAAAGGCCCGGCTGCGGGCCACGCGGCACTCCCAGAACAGTGACTGCGACTCATGCACGCCCATGGAGGTGGCCTCCCCCAGGGGCCAGGGGAAGTAGTGGTCGCCGGTGCGGGGCAGACCCTGCTCATAGAGCGAATGGCCCCATTCGTGGGCCGTGGCCAAAAAGGCCGAGAGCGGCTGGCCCGGCACCACCCGGGTGGTAATGCGGAAGTCCTGCGGCCCCACGGTGCAGGAGAAGGGATGGGCGGAGCGGGCGCGCTGGCAGAGGGCCCCATCCCAGCCCCAGCTCTCGAGCAGGTCGGCGCAGAGCTGCTCCTGAAGGGCCTCGGGCAGATCCGCTGGGGCGGGCTCGGCCTGGCCGGTGCCGGCCACCTGCTCCAGCAGCGCCGGTAGCTCCGCCTTGAGGGGGGCAAACAGCTCCTCCAGGCGCACCTTGCTCACATCGGGCTCGAAGGGTTGGGCCAGGATTTCCCAGGTGCTGCGTTGCACCGGCTCGGCGGCTGCCAACTGGCTGGCCTGCTGGCGGCGCAGGGCAACCAGCTCCTGCAGGGCTGGGGCGAAGGCACGGAAGTCGTCGCGAGCTCGAGCGTCCTGCCAGACGGCATTGCCCCGGGACTGGGCCTTGGCCAGGGCAGCCACCAGATCGGGATCCAGGCACCGCTGGCGCTCCAGCTCCAGGCGCAGCAGCGCCAGGTTGCGGCGACGCTCAGGCGCCGCATCGGCACCGAGCTCGGCTTCCGCCGCTGCCACCAGATCGGCGTATTCGGCGCTGCACTGACGCGCATGCAGCTGGCCGGCCAGCAGGGCCAGCTGGTCCCCCCGCCAGGGAGCCCCAGCGGCCGGCATCACGGTGTTCTGGTCGTAGTAGAGGGCGCTGCTGATCGAGCCCAGCAGCCGCGTCTGGTGCAGGTGCTGATGAAGCTGGGCGAAGGCGGGTGCCGCGGCAGGCATGGGGGCATCAGGGCCAGTGGGGCCAGCATGGCGCGGGGAGGCAGGCCAGCACGGTGGTTCGGGAACAGGCCCATCCGGCAGGCCGCCACTACCCCCAAAGGACCGTAACTTGAAGTTGAGGGGAGGGCGGGTCCCAACCCGATCCTCACCCCCCAAAGAGTCCGGCCAGGGCTGTCCCTGAGCCGGTGTACAGAGCGGAGGTGCGCCCCAGATGCGTCAACCCAACGTGAACGTGATGGCGCGGCGCGAACGCCATCCCAAAGCCGCAGAGAGCCATAGGCCAGTTCTGATTCCCGCGTTCTCCAACCTTGGGCTGCACAGCCCGAGCTGAGATCACAGCCGAGAAGGTCAAGCCCCGAGCATCTCTTCTCCGAGACGTGATCCCCTTTCCTGTCCTGCCAGGCCCCAAGCAGGCCATGCGTGATCCACAGACACCCGACCCAATCCAGCCCCAGATGCCAAGGCCGTGATCCGCAACCGGTGCAAAGGCGCCCCCCACGGGGCGCCTTTTGAACGCTCCAGGGACGAGGCGAGGCCGGGGTGGTGGCGGGCTCAGAGCGACTGGAGCTGGGCAAGCTGGCTCTGGAGTCGCTGGCGCAGCCTGGTCTGCACGAGGGCACAGAGATCGTCGACCAGCTCCCCCTCCGCCCGCCAGATCGTGCGGACGCCCTCGCGGTCGCAGCACACCAGACCGGCCCTCTGCAGCTGACCCAACTGGCGGCTGATGTGGGACTGGGAAAACCCGGTGGCCGCGATCAGGGAGGCCACATCCCTGGGCCCCTGCCGGAGCTGACAGAGCAGCTGGAGCCGGGCCGGCTCACTGAGCAGCCGGAAGAACTGGCTGTACTCCTCCAGCAACTGGGGAGAGGGCAGGGAACCGGCGGCCGCCATTGCAACGCTTTATGACGCTACACGCATCATGCCGCCAGCCGGCCGGGCATGGCGAGCTCCGCCTTTATGCGGCTATCGTCATAAGCATGTCAGATACCGGTTCCGCCACCCCGGACTTCGACCTCCGCGCCGCTGCCGGTGGGGGCCTGTTGCTGTTCCGCCAGCTCTTTGATGCCGACACCGGCACCTTCACCTACCTGCTGGTTGATGTTCCGAGCGGCGAAGGGGTGCTGATCGATCCGGTGTTCGAGCAGCACAGCCGCGACCTCTCCCTGATCCGAGAACTGGGCGTCGACCTGGTGGCGTCAATCGACACCCACGCCCACGCCGACCACGTCACGGGAAGTTGGCTGATGCGCCAGGCCACCGGCTGCGCCATCGGCCTGGCGGCGGCGGTGGGGGCCGAGAACGTAACCCTGCCGCTGCATCACGGCGACCGGGTGGCCTTCGGCGGGCGCCACCTGGAGGTGCGCAGCACCCCCGGGCACACCGATGGCTGCATCAGTGTGGTGCTGGACGACCACTCCATGGCCTGTACCGGTGACGCCCTGCTGGTGCGTGGCTGCGGCCGCTGCGACTTCCAGCAGGGCAACGCCCACACCCTCTACCGCTCAATTACCGAGCAGATCCTGTCGTTGCCAGCGGCCTGCCTGCTCTACCCCGGCCACGACTACACCGGCCGCACCGTCACCTCCGTCGCTGAAGAACGGGCATTCAACGCCCGGCTCGGCGGCGCTGCCACCGAGCGGGATTTCGTGGGCCACATGGAGAACATGAAGCTGCCCCACCCCCACCGGATCGCCGAGGCCCTGCCCGGCAACATGCGCTCTGGCAAACCTCGCCCGACTGGGGCCGGTGCGGGCCAGCCCGCCGCAGGCGAGGTCTGGGCACCGCTGGGGCGCAGCTATGCCGGACTGCCCGAGGTCAGCCCCGAGTGGGTGGCCAGCCACCGCGACCAGCTCACGCTGCTCGATGTGCGCTCCCTGGAGGAATTCAGCGGCCCGGATGGACGGATCAGCGGCAGCCTGCTGATCCCGCTGCCGGAGCTGGAGGCCCGCGCCGCGGAGATCCCCGCCGGAGCGCCCGTGGTGGTGGTCTGCCATTCCGGCAGCCGCTCCGCCCTGGCCACCCAGCAACTGCTCAAAGCTGGCCGCCTCCGGGTGGCCAATCTCCACGGCGGCCTGGCCCGCTGGGCCGATGGGGGCTACCCGCTGGAGGGCGTGATCGCCCACGAATCGCCTTCACACTGATGGGAGGTTCCTCCCCAGATGGCATGCACCCGACCACGAACCATGCCCAGCGGCTAATCACCCTCTGGATCGCCTGGCTGTTGGCCATGCTGTTTCACGTGGACCTGGGCCTGATGCCCCTGTTCCACGGCCAGTCGCCCGAAATCCATAGCCAAATCCAGGCGGAGGCCCTGCCGCTGCTGTTCGGGGCCATGCTCGGCTACTTCCTGCTGCCGTTGATCGCGATCGTGCTGATCGCCTACGCCGACACGGCCGCCGCACCCGCCCCGCGCTGGCGCCCCTGGCGGCGCCTCCACTTCTGGTTCAGCGTCATCTATTCGGTGACGAACCTGCCCCATCTGCTTGCCGACATCCTCGTGCCCGATGCCCGGATGGATCAGATCGTGCTGATGCTGGCGCTCACGGTGTTCGGGCTCTTGATCAACGTGGAGGGCTGGCGCTGGTGGCGCCAGTCCACGGCCGCAGAAGCTCGAGCACCTCAACATCGCTGAGTTGGGGAAACGTCTCGTACCACAGGCCCACGGCCTGCAGGTCGTCCACCACTGCCAACGCCACCAACTGATCCATCAATCCGGCCAGCTCTTGAGCCACCCTGCGGTCCACCACCGGCACGGCCAGGGTGAGGCGTCGGGGCTGGACCTGAGCCAGAGACAGCAACGCAGCTTTAACGGTCATGCCGGTGGCGATGCCGTCGTCCACCACGACCAGATGGCGTCCACGCAGCGCCGCAGGGCTGGGATCACCGAAGAGCTGCTGACGCCGCCCCAATTCCCGTTCCTGGGCCTGCAGCCATCCCTGCCGAATCGCCATGGCCTCTGGCTCCACGCCCGCCTGGCCCTGGCGCCACACCGCCACGCCGCCGCTGGCAACGGCCCCGATCGCCAGCTCCGGCCAACGGGGATCGGCCACCTTGCGCACCGACCAGGTGACCAGGGGCAGCTGAAGACCCTCGGCCACAGCCACCGCCACAGGGACGCCGCCGCGGGGCAGCGCCACAACCGTGTCCGGATCACCAGGGCTCAGGCTGGATCGCACCCGCGCAGCCAGGGCCAGACCCGCCGTGTAACGGTCGCTCCAGAGGGGTGGATGGGGGGCCATCGTCAACTTCAGCGTGGGAAGGGGACCCGCGCGTCAACGGGCGCCCCGCTAGGCCCAGATGTAAAAGAGCGCCGTGGCCACAGCCATCAGCAGCAACGGAATCAGCAAGGACGTGGGAAAACTCACCAGTGCGCCCGCGGCCATGCTGGCGACCACCACCGCAAGGACCACCACCAGAATGGTCAACAGGATTCTGCGGCGACGAAGGTCCATAACCTGAACGGGCAATTTGGGGCGGTGTTGCTCTTGCAGCACGCCAGCGCCTTCAGTTAACCAGAGCGCTCCCAAAACCGTCAGCCAGAACAACGCACTGTCCGCAGAGACGGGCGCAATGGCACAAGTTCGGCTAGGACAGCTTCAAACCTCTTGACGGGCCATGCTCCATCCCGTGATCGCTCCCCGGCTGCTTGCGCTCAGCGCCGCCGCCACCCTGCTGGTTCCCGGCATGGCCCTGGCCGGGCGTCCCGGAACCACGGTGACGCCTGTGAATACCACCACGGAATACAGCTCGCCCGTTTCCGAGGTGGACGCCTGCAACCAGGCCCAATACCGCATGCCTCCATCGGCCATCGTCAAAGCCATGCGCGTGTCTACCGCGATCAGCGGCGAATACGCCACCTTTACCTGCCGGGTGAAGTGGAGCCTGACCCCGACCACCCCGCCCACCTACCGGCCAATCCTCTTCTCCCCCTCCGCCTGATCCCCCTGCTGCTGCCATGACCCGCCACCAATCCCCCCACTTCGTACTGGAACAGACGGAGGACGGCTGGATGCTGGAAGCCCAGCACATCACCAAGGACGGCCAGGGGGATTGGATGCTGAACCACGACCAATTGGAGGAACTCGCCGCCCTGCTCCAACAGTCCCTCGCCTAGGACCAAGCCCTGCCCCCATCTCCCCTCTTCATGCCGCCCCGGAACGCGCAGCCCTCTTCCCGCACCATCAAGCTCCAGATCCTGGGTGCCGTGTTCGTGCCGATGGGATTGCTGGGCCTATGGCTGCACTCCCAGGGCTTCTGGTGAAGCCTGAGTAGCTGCACCGCGCTGTCGGGACCGGGATGATGGAGCGCAGAGGTGGTGCACCGCATGGGTCACCACGCCCCAGATCAGCAGATCCGGATCCTCCCCGCGCAACGCAATCACAGGGATGCGGGGATCGCTGGCCTCCAGCCGCCAGCGGCGGGGATGTCCCTCCAGCCGACGCAGCACGAATCGGCCTTCATGCACCGCCACCACGGTGGCCCCCGGGCGCGGCGCCACGCTGCGGTCGACCACCAGCAGATCACCGTGGTGGATCCCCTCCCCGCGCATGGCCTCACCATCCACCCGCATCAGGAAGGTGGAACTGGGACGGGGAATCAGGACGCTATTGAGATCGATCGCCGCCTCGACGTAGTCGTCGGCCGGACTGGGGAAGCCGGCCGGCACCGCTTCCAGGGCGAAGGGCAGCAACAGGGACTCCTGGCCCTGGTCTTGGTCTTGGCACTTGGCCTTGTCCTGGCGGAGGGGGCCAAGCCAGATCAGATCCGTCACGGGAGGAGGGGCGAGATCACAAGCCAGGGCGCCGCACGCCTATAGACAGACTAGCGCATTGTCAGTACACCTGTACTGCTCACTCACCACAGCCCCGGCGCACCACCTCAGCCCTCAGGGCCGTGAGGTCGGGGGCTTCCGGCAGTACTGGGGCAAACAGCAGCGCCCAGGCCAGGGGCACATCACCAACCTCCAGAGCCGCCTCGATGGCGGCCAGCCAGGCCAGGGGACGCTCACCGAGGGAACGGATCAAGGCGTCGGTGCTCGCCATCCGTTCGGCTGAGGCGCCCACCAGCTGCACATGGGCAAAGGCCCCTTCGGCCGCCTGCTCGGGCCGCAAGCGCAGCAGCACCACCTCCCCTGGCGCAATCGGCGCGACAGGCCAGGCCAGGGGAGCCCGGAAGGGTTGGCCCACGGGGGCCTGCTGGCGCCACACCAGGCGGCCGTGGCGTTCGATGCGAAGTTCCCGCAAGGGCTCAACCACTACCAGCTGGGGGGCTGGCATGGGCACCAATCCCACCGCATCACCCTCCGCCACGGGCTCCACCCGGGGAGCCACCACACAGACCGCCACGGGATCGGCCGATCGCTGCAAAGCCTGGGCCGCCATGGTGGGGACGAGCCCCAAGGACACCACCAGCGCAAACAGGATGGGGCCGCGGCTCAACCGAACCTGCCGAACGCGGTACCGGAGTGGAGATCGCCAAACCGCTCCACCGGCGTGAAGCCCCCGCTGCGCCGCATCAGCACCCGCAGGAACGTGTCCTCAAAATCGATGGTCTCGAGGAAGCGAACCCCCACATAGGCCGACGACTCCAGCCGGTCGACCCACAGGGAACTGGCCCGGAGACGGATGGGATCACCAAAGGTGGGATGGTGAATGGTGAGGGAGCCGGAGAGTCCTGGCACCACGGGCTCCCGGATGGGAAACAACAGACAGGCCCCTGAGGCACTCACGTCCCAGAGACGGCCAACAAACGGAACTGGATCGACATGGAAATCGATCTGAATCGTCATGCTGATCGATGGCACGATGTGCCGTTCTTCATTCCTGGGGGAAGGATCCGGCATCAGGACAGAAGAATGCAGACAGGAGAATGTGTCTGCACGGGTCAGCGAGTTTGGTTCAAGTCAATACTAAGGAACCGGCCATGCACGCGGCAAGGTCGCGCCAGAAGTAAAAGTTCAACGATTGAAAATGTCCCAGAACAGGGACCCAAGGCTTGCACGCAAGGCTTGGACGCAAGGTCCATCAGCCGGATCCCAAGGCACCCCCACAGCTGGAGCCACCACCGGCGGTGCAACCGAAGCAATGGTGGGCCACCACGACCGGGTCGCCCTCGGGATCCCACTCCAGCAGGGAGCGCAGGTGGGGGCGCGGCCGGCTCCCCGCCGCCGCCAGTCCCAATTGCTGGTTGAAATCACAATCGAACAGCCAGCCCTGCCAGTCGACGCTGATCAGGGAGCGACACATGACCTGGGCCAGGTTCTCCGGGCGGTGCCGAGCCTGCAGCAGGGCCTGATAGGCCGCCAGTTGCCCCTGGGCCTCGAGCCAGGTGGCAAAGCGCTGGATCGGCATGTTGGCCAGGGCGTAGAGGCTGGTGAACTCCACGCCAAACTCAGCGGCGAGCACGCGCCTGTACTCCGCTTCCAGCTGGGCCTGGGGGGGGGGCAGCGTCGGGCCCTGGGGGTTGTAGACGAGATGCAGGGGCAGGCCACGGCCCGGTTGGCCGTAGCCCAGAGCGTTGAGCTGGCGGAGGGCTGCAATGCTGCGGGCAAACACCCCCGATCCCCTCTGACGATCGACGTTGTCGGCCGAGTAGCAGGGGAGCGAGGCCACCACCGTGACACCCTGATCGGCCAAAAAGCCAGCCAGATCCTCCTGACCCGGTTCCGACAGGATCGTGAGATTGCAGCGGTCGATCACCTCCACCCCGAGCCGCCGGGCCGCCACCACCAGCTCCCGGAACTGGGGATGGAGCTCGGGGGCTCCACCGGTGAGATCGAGGCAACGGAGACCCCGGGCCGCCAGCACGGGCGGAATCAGGGCCACCGTGGCCCCATCCATCATTTCGGTGCGGTTGGGCCCCGCATTCACATGGCAATGGCTGCAGGCCTGGTTGCAGCGGTAGCCCAAGTTCACCTGCAGGGTGGTGAGGGGGCCGCGCCGGATCGGCGGGAACGCCGGAGCCTCAAGCAGGGAGGGGAGCTGGGGCAGGGGATTGGCGGGCACCGGCTGGTGCGGCTTCAACCAGCCCATCCTGCCGCGTCCCCATGACCGACGATGGTGGCTGGCCTGCGCTGAGTTCGCGATGTTGGAGCAGCCCCCCCGCGGCTACGTCACCCTGGCCCGCCTGGGCCTGGTGGCCAATGGGTTGGCCATTCCCCTGGGCCTGGCCGTCATCCTGCTGGATCCCACCTGGCGCACGGCCAACATCGTGGTGGGCGCCAGCGCCGTGCTGCCCACGGCCGTGGTGGGGCTCGTGGCCTCCATCGCCCTGCTCAAGTGGCGGGCCTGGGGGCAGATCCTGGCGATCGTGGCCCTGGCCATGGCCCTGGCGGTGGGCCTGCCCTACGGCATCGTGCGGCTGGTGCTGCTGAGCGAGGGGCGGCCCCAGACCGCCGTGCTCTCCGGCCTGCTCTGGGCGGCGACCACCGCCGCACTCGTGTATTGGAGCCGACCCAGCATCCGGCGCTATCTGATCTGAACCGGGGGTCTGGCCACGCCAGCAGCGGTGGATGATGGCGTTCTCCGTGGTCCATCCCATGCCCAACCCCCAGCGCTTTGCCGCCCTGCAGGCCATTCAGCGGCGACGCCCGGTGGCCACCGCAGCGATCGCGCCGTTCGGGGAGCTCTGGGCCAGCGACGTGTTCACCCTGGACACGATGAAAGAGGCGCTGCCCGGTCGCATCTTCAAGTCCGTTCAGCGCACCATCCGCGAGGGCGGCAAGCTCGATCTCTCGGTGGCCAATGCCGTGGCCGACGCCATGAAGACCTGGGCCACCAGCCGCGGCGCCCTCTACTACGCCCACGTCTTCTATCCGCTCACCAACTCCACGGCTGAGAAGCACGACGGCTTCATCTCGCCGAAGAGCGATGGCCGGGTGATCACCGAGTTCACCGGCAAGCTGCTGGTGCAGGGCGAGCCCGACGGCTCCTCCTTCCCCAACGGCGGCATCCGCTCCACCTTCGAGGCCCGCGGTTACACCGCCTGGGACATCACCAG
>NZ_JACJRT010000010.1 GCF_014697415.1 Cyanobium sp. FACHB-13342
TTTGAAACCTTCTACACGAAGAACATTCTTCTGAATGAAGGTCTGCGTGCCTGGATGGCACCGGCTGACCAGCCGCACGAAAACTTCGTCTTCCCTGAAGAGGTTCTGCCCCGCGGCAACGCCCTCTGATTCCTGGGTTCACTCGGTTTTGGATTGCTCAAAGCGCCTCCACGGGGGCGCTTTTTTCTTGGCTACATTTCAGGGGTTCTGTCAGCAGTGATGTGGTGCCGTTCGTGCCTTCGGGCCCGGCTGGCGCCGAAGGCATCGCCGGCTGACGCCAATCCCCACAGGAGGAGGTGCCCGTGAGTTCCAGTTGTTTCACCCAGGGTCTGCTGATCGCGGAGAACGCCCTCTAGTTGGTTTCGCGGCTGAATCAGGCCCGGCGAGAGCCCCCGGTGCTGCGGTCTTCGGACCCCGGCACCGGGGGCATCGTTCATGGAGCCTGCCCCCGGAGCTGCGTGTCATTGTGCGCAGTGGCACAGGGCCAGGGGCTGGGGCTGTGATACCGGGTCAAGATGTGTGCGGCGCATTGCGCCTACTCGTGTGAGGAACCCATGAAACTCTTTAAGCAACTCCTGGTTGCTCCTGCAGCTCTTGGTCTGCTGGCCCCTGTGGCCGCTACCGCTGCCGAGCTCAACCTGGACGGCGTCAACAAGTACGCCGCCGAGGAGCAAGTCACCAGCATCTCCCAGTTCTCTGACGTCAAGCCCACCGACTGGGCTTACCAGGCTCTGTCCAACCTGATCGAGCGCTACGGCTGCGTTGCTGGTTATCCCGATGGCACCTACAAGGGTGGCCGGGCCATGACCCGCTTTGAAGCGGCTGCTCTGCTCAACGCTTGCCTCGACCGCGTCACCGAAGTGACCGACGAGCTCAAGAAGCTGATGGCTGAGTTCGAGAAGGAACTCGCCATCCTCAAGGGCCGCGTGGACGGTCTTGAGGCCAAAGTGGGCGAACTGGAAGCCAACCAGTTCTCCACCACCACCAAGCTGAAGGGGATCGCCACCTTCACCATCGGCGGTGCCTCCAACGGTGTCGTCAACCCAATTGCGAACCAGACCGTTGCTGCTGCAGCAACCGGTCTCCCTGTTGTCACCCCCGCCGCTGTCCAGGCTGAGCGCGTCGCGTTCAACTACGACGTCAAGCTGATGCTGGACACCAGCTTCACCGGCAAGGACCTGCTGCGCACCACCCTGCGCTCCGGCAACGCCGGTGGCTCGGTGTTCGGTGGTGGCGGTTCCGCCCTGCTTGAGAGCTACTTCCAGCAGGAAGGCAACGGCAACGACACCGTCACGATCGATCGCCTCTTCTACCAGTTCCCGATCGGTGAAAACTTCACCGGTACCTTCGGTGCCAAGGTGAGCCAGGGCGACATGCTGGCCATGTGGCCCAGCGTGTACCCCGCTGATTCGATCCTGGATCGTTTCACCACCGCCGGTGCCAACGGTGCTTACAACCTCAACCTGGGTGCCGGTGCCGGTATCTGGTACGAGAAGGAAGGCTTCAGCGTTAGCGTGAGCTACGTCTCCAACGAGTACGCCGCTCCCTACAGCTACCAAACTGAGATCACCGGTGGCGGCCTCGGTGATGGCAGCACTACCACGGTTCAAGTCGGCTACGCCGGCAACAACTGGGGTGCCGCTTTTGCTTACAACTACACCGAAGCGGCCAGCTTGGTTGGCAACTTCAGCTTCCTGCCCACCCAACTTGACGTCTACAACACCGCAGGCGTCAACAACTACGCCCTGAGTGCCTACTGGCAGCCTGAGGAGTCCGGTTGGATCCCCTCGATCAGTGCCGGTGTGGGTGCCCAGCAGTTCAACGGTGACTCCAATGTCTCCGATGATGCTTGGTCCTGGATGGTTGGCCTGCAGTGGGCCGACGCGATCATCAAGGGCAATGCCTTCGGCATCGGCCTGGGTGAAGCCAACACCGAATTCAACCAGTTTGCTTTCGAAGTTTGGTACAAGTTCCAGGTCACCGACAACATCAGCGTGACCCCCGCGATCTTCTGGATCGAGAACGGTGGTGCAGATGTTTTCGCTGGTACTACCGAAGACAGCTTCGGCGCCGTGCTGAAGACCACCTTCAAGTTCTGATCCTCAGAACCAACTGGGGCCGGATCCCTCACACATCTCCGGCCCTTCGTCCTCCACTTCTCAACACACCCTCAATCAACCCCGGCTCGCGCTGGGGTTTTTTGTTGGCTGCCGATTCTCCTGGGCGTCGCGGCCTGCGTTCCTAAAGTCGCGTGCAAAGCCCTGTTGCATGCGGAGGCGTTTCCCTGGCTGCTGCTGATTTCCCTTCCGATCCCTATCGCGTGCTGGGCGTGTCGCCTGCGGCCACCGCTGCCGAGATCAAGGCCGCCTACCGCGCCCTGGTGAAGCGCCATCACCCCGATGCCGGCGGTGACGACCGCACCATCCTGGAGCTCAATGCGGCCTGGGAGGTGCTGGGCGATGGGGACCGTCGCCGTCACCATGATCACCGTCATCAGCCTGTCGCCGCTGCAGAACCCGGGGGGTCTGGTGCCGCCGTCAAGCGCGGCCGCGCCCAGCCTGGTCGTAGTGCCGTCCAAGACACCGCGCTACAGCAGTGGCTGCAGCTGGTGCATGCGCCGATTGATCGCCTGTTGGCTCAGGTGATCAACCCCTTCCCCTCGCAATTGAAGGCGCTGTCGGCCGATCCTTATGACGACAGCCTGATGGAGGCTTTCTGCACGTTTTTAGAGCAGGGCCAGGCACGCCTAGAGAAAGTGGAATCGCTCTATCAATCCCAGCCTTGTCCGCCCGGAAGCCAGGCCTTTGCCCTCGATCTCTACCACTGCCTCAGCCTGGCGAAGGATGCGCTGGCGGAGTTGGAGCGCTACACCATGGGCTATGTGGATTCCTACCTCCACGATGGCCGCGAACTCCTGCGCCAGGCCCGCTTGTTGAGGCAAGGCCTCCAGGCCCAGCGGCGGGAATTAGGCCTCTGAGCTCTCCCTTAGGTTGGCGATCAAGGCAAGCTCAGGTGAAAACAGGGCGGATAAATATCCGCCTAGAACCATTAACAGCAAGCTGAAGTAAAACGCGGCGAACAACACGGTGTGGGTGGTGAGCGGAAACAGAATCACGAACAGCGTGGCTCCATAGGGTGATGCCAGGGCCTGGCGTTCGGGCGTGGCCAGGAGAAACCAGCGCCAGCCCAGGCCAATGGCCAACAGCAATCCAGCCAGCCCAAGCAACCCAGTTTCAGCCGTTACTTCCAGGTAGATGTTATGAGCGTGCTGCGGCTTGCTTCGTTGCTGATGGGGCGCCAGCTGGGCATACAGTGGATAGGCCGGCCGAAAGGCGTTGATGCCCACACCTGTCAGTGGTCGATCGTGAATCATCTTCAGGCCAGCATCAATCAAGAAGCCGCGATTACTGCTGAAACGATTGAGCGAATCAAACAGCTGTTTGCTGGCATCCGTATCTGCCGGATTGTCTTGCAGCCGTTGCAAGGAGGACGCCATGTCCGTGGCGGATGTGGACATCCAGCCCACCCGTTGTTGCAGGGTTGGGGCCAAGGGATAGATGGCCAGCACGGCTGCGATCAGGGTGGCAGCGCCGATCAGGCGCGTGCGCTTGTTCCAGAGGGTCGAGAGGGCGATCAGCCCCAGCACCAACAGCAGCAGGTTGTTCCGCTGGCCCGAGAGGATCACCGTGACCACCAATCCGCCGGTCAGGGCGATAGCCCAGCGCTGCCGCTGCCTCAGCGGTTCCCAGAGCACCAGGGGGGTGAGCACCGCCAAAATGATGCCAAAAATGCCATTGGTGCTGAAGGGGCCATTGATCATCCCCTCCGCTTTCGGCGTGATGCCAAACACATCGGCTCCCGTGATGGCCTGCAGGAGTCCATCGCCGATCCAGGCCGCGAGCACCACCACCAGGCCTGTTTGCAGCCACTGGTGATCGGCTCGGGTGCGCAAGCCATAGAGCACGCTGATGCCCGCCAGGGCCGCTAGGGCGACGGACGCGATCTCTCCCCAGCTTTTGCTCGGGGCCAAGGAGGTGGGGATGGAGAGCAGGCCTGGAATCACCAGACACAGCAGCAGGATCCCCAGGCGCCTGGCGGGTTCGGCCACAGCGGGCAGCTCCCCCCGCAGGCTGATTGCCAGGCCCAGTAGGGCCGAGCCCACCAAGGGCACCCGGTATTCGCCCGGGAAGGGCTGCCAGGCCACCAGCAGCAAGGCAAACAACCGGCAGAGATTGGGCAGGGTGCAGGCTTGTCTCAGCGCGGCCCGCTTCGGCCACGGCAGGCGGAGCTTGTCCTTCACGCGCTAAACGCTTCCAGCTGATCCAGTCGCAGCCACACATCGGGCACGGGGCGTCGCCAGCGCAATTGGGCGTACTCCCCCTTGACGGCCAGGATTTCCCCAGGGCCCTCCACCACATAACCCGGCAGGGGGGACTCGCTGGCAGCCGCTTCCAGGCTGCCGGCGTAGGCCGTTGGTTTGACCCGCACCAGGCTGCCCTTCTTGAGCGGTGCTGGCGCTGCGTTGGTGGGGCTCACCGCGGCGGTGGGATCGGCCATGGACGACAGAGAAAGGCTCTCGTCAGGCTAAGGCCGGAGGCCACGGGCCCGGCCTGACGACCTAGCCTCCCCTGCACGCATGGGGATGAACGGATGCGCCTGTTGCTGCTGGGCTGCTCGGGGTTTGTGGGGCGCGAGCTGGTGCCGTTTCTGCTGGAACTCGGCCACGAGGTGACCCTGGTGAGCCGCCAGCCCCAGCCCTTCCCCGCCCTGGTGGGCAAGCGCCTCGCCTGCATCCGCCTTGATCCGGCCGATCCCGCCAGTTGGGCCCATAACGGGCTCGAGGCGGCCCTGGCCCAGGCCGAGGGTGTGGTGAATCTGGCCGGAGAGCCGATTGCTGAGCGCCGCTGGACCCCAACCCATTGCGAACTGCTGCTGCAGAGCCGGGTGCGCACCACCGAGCTGCTCGTCGCCGCTATGGCGCGGCAGGACCGCCCTCCCGCGGTGCTTGTCAATGGCTCTGCCGTGGGCTTCTACGGCTCCAGCCTCGAATCCCGGTTCTCCGAGGCGAGCCCCGCTGGCCGCGATTTTCTGGCGCAGATCTGTCAGCGCTGGGAAGCGGCCGCAGATCAGGTGCCCCCCGGCTGCCGCCTGGTGACCCTGCGCATTGGCATTGTGCTGGGGCCCGATGGGGGCGCTCTCGGCAAAATGCTGCCGGTGTTCCGCATGGGGTTTGGCGGGCCGATCGGATCCGGTCGCCAGTGGATGAGCTGGATTCACCGCCACGACCTCTGCCGCCTGATCGCGACGGCGTTGGAGGATTCCGCCTACAGCGGCACCTACAACGCGGTGAGTCCGGAGCCCGCCACCATGGGCGTCTTCGCTGCTGCCCTGGGCAAGGCGTTGGGCAGGCCCAGTCTGCTGCCGGTGCCGGGACCGATCCTGCAGCTGCTGCTCGGGGATGGGGCCCAGGTGGTGCTGGAAGGTCAGCAGGTGCTGCCGGAGCGGCTGCTGGCCCAGGGCTTCCCGTTCCAGTACCCCGGGCTCAGCGCTGCCCTCGCCGCTGCCACCAGCCCAGCAGCCCACTGAGCAGGGCGGCGCCCATCAGCAGACCGATCGCCGGGGTGAACAGGGGCTCCCACAGCCGTTGGAACAGCGCCAGGGGCGCCTCCACGTGCTGGCTGTGCAGGGCCACGGCCGTGGCAAACCAGATCGCCCCAGCGATCACCACGAACACATCCACCACCAGCACCGTGTCCATGGCGCCCTTGAGCTGCTGCAGGGGCCCGGGAGAGGGGTTCGGAGTGGTCATGGGGGGCTGGCCGCAAGCAGGGCCATGATCGCGGCTGCCATGGTTTGGCTGCCACCGGGCTGGCCGATCCGCTCCAGGCCGATGGCGGCGAGCTGCTGCCGCCGGGTGGGCCCTCGTTTCGGATCGGTTTGCTCGTCCAGCAGGGTGCGGGCCAAAGCGGCGGAAGCCTGGAGGCTGGGAGTCTGGCCCCTGCCCCCACCAGCCCAGTGCACGCCAGGGCCCAGCAGGCGGCGCTGGGCTTCGGCAAAGCCCGCCGTGAACTGGGGCCCCTGGCCTGGTAGCTGCAACACCGGTTTGCCCAGTCCCACGGCCTGCTCCGCTGCCGTGCCGGCCATGCAGAGCACCAGCGAGGCCTGGGGCAGAATTGCCGCAAATTGGCCCCAGGCCAGCTCCAGGCGCAGGGAGCCGCAGCTGAGATGGTCCTGCCCCTCCAGCTGCCAGCCCAGGGGGCGGGCCAGCTGGGTGATGCGATCCAGGCTGAGGTCGGGCACCAGGGCGGCCCGAAGCCTCAGGTTCTGGGCTTGCACCCAGTCGCCGGGCAGCAGCGCCACCAGCTGCAGCATCAGCTTCAGGTTGCGCGCCGCTTCCGGCAGGCGGCTGCCGGGCACCAGCAGCAATTGCGGCTGCTGGGCGGCGCCGCTTGATGGAGGGCGCGAAGGCTGCGCCGCAGGGGAGGGGCTCACCACATCCAGAAAGGGGTTGCCCAGGAAGGTCACGGGCCGGGCCAGCTGCTGGCTGAGGTCGCTGGCGGTGAGGCCATCCCGGCTCCAGATGGCCCGGATGGCCGGTCGCCCCAGCAGCCAGCTGCAGGGCCAGGGCAGTTGCAGGCGGCCCTCGTAGTGGCTGGAGTAGGCCACCAGGTACACGGCGGTGGGCAGGCCCGACAGCCAGCCCCCCAGCACCGCCAGCACGTCACCCACCGCCAGCACCAGCCCGTAGCCCTGGCGGCGGCGCCGCAGCAGCAGCAGGCGCCCCAGCACATAGAGGAGCTGGCCCTCCACCAGCTCACTCAGGCGTCCCGCCAGGCTGGTGTACCCCAGGCCTCCGGTGCTGCAGCTGCGGGTGCGGCCCAGCACCGGAATGCCCAGCTGCCGGTAGGGAGATCCGTGGCCCACCAGGGGCAGGGCTTCCACGGCGATGCCCCGCTCGCGGAGCTGGGCGGCAACCAGGGCGCCACTGAGGTCTTCCCCGTGGCCGTTGCTGACCAGCAGAACCGGTTTCAACCTGCCAGCCAGGCCTTCACCTTTTCCATGGCCTTCCAGCCGGGTTTGCGCTGGAGGCCGTCGGCGATGGCCGCGTGGAGGTCTTCGGCCATCTCGGGGGCCATCACCATCACCCGCTGCACGATCTCCACGTGCTCCCGAACCCCCTTGGCGCCGGTTTCGAGCATGGCCAGGCTCAGGTTGATGCGGGCCTGGGGGTCCTGGCCGTTCAGGCGCACCGCCGTTTTGGCGGACCGCAGGGCTTCCTGGGGCTGGTCGTCCAGCAATTGCAACCAGGCCAGGCAGGTCCAGCCGGCGGAAAGGCGTGGTTCCTGCTGGGTGATCTGCTGGAAGCTGGCGATCACTTCGGGCAGGGGGCGACCATCGTGGTAGCCCTGCAGGGCCTGCTCGAACAGCGAGGGGGCGTCGGTGGCTGTCATGGGCGCGCGGGCCTGGTCGTGCCCTCAGATTGCCACCCGGTGGGGACTACACCGCAAACGAGCTGCCGCAGCCGCAGGTCTGGCTGGCATTGGGGTTGGTGAAGTTGAAGCCACCGCCGATCAGGGCGGTGGAGAAGTCGAGCTGCATTCCGTAGATGTAGAGCAAGCTCTTGGGATCGCACACCACCTCAAAGCTGGGGGCATCGGCCGGTTCGTAGGTGTAGCGCTCGTCGTCGGAGCGGATCTCCTCAGCCGCCACGAAATCCATCGTGTAGCTCATGCCACTGCAGCCCCCGGAGCGCACGCCCACCCGCAGCACCTTGCCCGCACCCTGCTGGGCCATCAGGGCGGCCAGCTGCTTCATGGCCGGTTCGGTCACCTGAATGCCCTTGCCATCCCGGCCGGTGTGGGTGGCCGGAGCGGCGGTGGAGGGAGCTGGGGTGTCCGCTGCTGGGGCGGTAGCTGCTGCGGGCACAGGAGTCACCGTTTCGGCCGTCATGGCGCTGCCTCGGTCGCAAGAAATGGTCGTGCCTGAACTGTAGGCAGGGTGGGTTGGGCCTGTCGCTTCAGTCCCATCACCCTCAGGCCAGCGGCCCGCTCCATAGAGTCGGCACACCAAAGGAGAGCAGGGTGCGCGTCGCCATCGTGGGTGCAGGGCTGGCCGGACTGGCGGCGGCGGTGGATCTGGTGGATGCCGGCCACCAGGTGGACCTCTACGAGGCCCGGCCCTTCATGGGCGGCAAGGTGGGCAGCTGGGTGGATGAGGGCGGCAACCACATCGAGATGGGGCTGCATGTGTTCTTCTTCAACTACGCCAACCTCTTCGCCCTGCTGCGCAAGGTGGGTGCCATCGACAACCTGCTGCCCAAGGACCACACCCACCTGTTTGTGAATACGGGCGGGGATCTGCGCGAGCTCGATTTCCGTTTCGCCCTCGGCGCCCCCTTCAACGGCCTCAAGGCCTTCTTCACCACTCCCCAGCTCGACTGGATCGACAAGCTGCGCAACGCCCTGGCCCTGGGCACCAGCCCGATCGTGCGGGGTCTGGTGGATTACGAGGGGGCGATGAAGACGATCCGGGCCCTGGATCGCATCAGCTTTCAGGAGTGGTTTGTGGGCCACGGGGGCAGCGAGCAGAGCATCAAGCGCATGTGGAACCCGATCGCCTACGCCCTCGGGTTCATCGATTGCGAGGCGATCTCGGCCCGCTGCATGCTCACCATCTTCATGATGTTTGCCGCGAAAACCGAGGCCTCCAAGCTCAACCTGCTCAAGGGCTCCCCCCACCGCTGGCTCACCGGTCCGATCCTCGACTACATCCAGCAACGGGGCGGCCAGCTGCACCTGCGTCATCGGGTCACCGAGGTGCATTTTGAAGAGGCGGTGACGGGCGACACCCGCGTCACCGGGCTCACCTTGGGCACCCCCGACGGGGAGATTCAGGTGCAGGCCGACACCTACCTGGCGGCATGCGATGTGCCGGGCATTCAGCGGATGATCCCGGAGGCCTGGCGCCGCTGGCCCCTGTTTGACGCCATCTACAAGCTCGAAGCCGTGCCGGTGGCCACCGTGCAGTTGCGTTACGACGGCTGGGTGACCGAACTGGGTGAATCCCCCCAGGCCCAGGCTGCCCGGGTCGACCTCAGCCGCCCCACCGGCCTCGACAACTTGCTCTATACCGCCGACGCCGACTTCAGCTGCTTTGCCGACCTGGCCCTGGCCAGCCCGGCGGATTACCGCAAGGAAGGGCTGGGTTCGCTGCTGCAGTGCGTGCTCACCCCGGGTGATCCCTGGATCCCCAAGAAAACCGAAGAGATCGTGGCCCACACCGATGCCCAGGTGCGCGCCCTGTTCCCCTCCGCGGCCAACCTCACCCTGGTGTGGAGCAACGTGGTGAAACTGGCCCAGTCGCTCTATCGGGAAGCCCCGGGGATGGAGCCCTTCCGGCCCGATCAGCGCACGCCGGTGGCGAACTTCTTCCTGGCTGGCAGCTACACCAAGCAGGACTACATCGACTCGATGGAAGGCGCCACCATGAGTGGCAGGCTGGCCGCGGCGGCGATCCTGGGCCGCCAGGCTGCTTTGGCTACCAACACCTCTGTCGCGTAGGAGATTCCATGGGCCGTTGGCTTGAGCACAGCGTCACTGCGGAGATCCAAGCTTCGGTGCAGCAGGTGTGGGAGGTGTGGAGTGATCTGGAGTCCATGCCCCAGTGGATGCGCTGGATTGAGTCCGTGGAGACGCTGGAGGATCCCGACCTCACTGACTGGACCCTGGCGGCCCAAGGCTTCCGCTTTCACTGGAAGGCCCGGATCACCCAGCGGGTGGAGGCCCAGCAACTGCACTGGGAGTCGGTGGGAGGGTTGCCCACCAAAGGCGCGGTCCGCTTCTATCCCCAGGCCCCTGAATGCACGGCGGTGAAGCTCAGCGTGAGTTATGAATTGCCGGGGGTCTTGGCACCGCTCATGGAACCAAGCATCCTGGGTGGAATTGTCACCAAGGAGCTGCAGGCCAACCTTGACCGATTCCGTGACCTCGTCGAAAGCCGCAACCCTGAGAGCCGTCAGCTTGAAAGCCGCAACCCCTAAATCCCCTGGCGTTGTCCTCGGCGTTGCCCTCTTGCTGGCCGCCTGCGGCGGAGAAACCCCTCCAGACGTCAGCAGCCAGCCCCCTCCGTCTCCACCCCCTGCGCCCGTGGCAGCCGCTCCTGTGGCCGCTCCGGGGCCCGTGGCGGGCCTGACGCCGCTGCCCAGCACCGACCAGGTGGTGGCCTCCGTCTCCTCAGGTCGGGTGGATCCGTTCGCCCCCCTTCAGACCACTGCTACCCAGGGTGGCGTGCGTCCCGCGCTCACCCTGCCCCAAGGGTTGGTCTTCAACGGGGTGATCCGGTCCGGGGGCACGCCGGAGGCCCTGGTGCAGTTCTCTGGCGAGTCCGGAACCCTGCGGGTCGGTCAGAAGGGCGGCCGCACCACCTCCCTGCTTCCCGATGGCTGGAGTGTGGCCAGCATCGACGTCCAGAGGGGCCGACTCACCCTGCGTCAAGCGGGTCAGTCGGTGACGGCTGAGCTCTGAGGCAGCGGCCACAGGCCTCCACCAGCCCGTCCAGGTCGTGGGGATCAGCCTCCTGGTCCACACGGCCGAGCAGGTCTCGGCAGCGTTCGCTGGTTTGGGGCCCGATCGACACCACGGCCACCCCGTCCAGGCTGGCGAGCCAGGTGGGTCCATAGGCCGCTTCCAGCATCCGGCAGGTGTGCGTCACCGTCTTGCCGCTGCTGAAGGTGATGGCGTCGAGACGGCGTTGCTCTAGGGCCGCCACGGCAGCGCTGGGCAGGCCCTCCGGGCAGCGGGTTTCGTAGGCCGCCACCTCCACCACCCGGGCACCGGCATCGGCGAAGGCTTCTGCCAGCAGGGTGCGGCCACCGCTCTGCACCCGCGGTAGCAGCAACCGCAGCCCCCAGCCGGAGGCGGGGAAATGGTCCAGCAGGCTGTCGGCCACGAAGCTGGGCGGGATGAAATCGGCGGGGGCCCCGAGCGCCTCCAGCTGGGCAGCGGTTTTGCGGCCCACCGCGGCGATCTTCAGGTGGGCCGGCCGGTGGGCCAGGCCCCGGCCCAGCCGGCGGAGTCGCTGCTCCACCGCTTCCACCCCATTGCCGCTGGAGAACACCAGCCAGTGGAAGTCGTCGAGCTCGGCCAGGGCGTCGTCGAGGGGGCCCCATTCATCGGGGGGGGTCACCACCAGGGCCGGCAGGTCCACCACCGAGGCGCCCGCGGCTTCAAACAGGCGCCTGGCCTCCCCCAGCTGGGTCTCGGCCCGCGTCACCGCGATGGTGCGGCCGCGTAGGGACAACTCGGGGGCCAGGGCCATGGCGGGATCTTGGGGTCAGTCGTCCAGCTTCACCATCGTGCCGGCCTGGAGGCGCAGGGCCTCGGCTTCGGCGCTCCGGTTCTGCTGGATCAGCAGGGCGATCGCCTGGCGAAAGGCCAGCCGCGCCCCACCGATGTCGCCGCTGAGCAGCAGGGCCACCGCCAGGTTCTGTTGGGCTGCAGCCAGGTTGGGGTCGCGTTGCAGGGCGGCGCGATAGGCCGTGATCGCCTCCGGGATGCGCCCCCGACGGCGCTCGGCCAGCCCCAGGTGCAGCCAGCCCAGGGCCAGCTCCGGGGCCGCGCTGGTGGCGTCGCGGCAGAGGCTGCAGGCCTCGTCCAGGGCGCCCGGGCTCGGGGCATCGCTCTCCTGCAGCAGGGCGGCCAGGTTCAGCCTGGCCGCCAGGGTGAGCCGTGGCGGCAGGGGCAGGGCCAGGGCCTGGCGGTAGAGGGCGCTGGCGCGGGCTGGGTCGCTGCCGGTTTGGGCCATGGCCAGGTGCAGCAGCAGCTCGTAGCGCTCGGGATGGCGGTTGGCCGGGCAGTGGGTCAGCCCCAGCTCCAGCAAGGCGATGCCGCGGTCATGGTGGCCTTCGCTCACCTCCAGGCTGCCGAGCTTGGCGCAGGCGTAGGGGTCGCCGGGGTGGGCGGCCAGGTCGGCCTCCATGGCCTGCCGCAGCCGTGCGGCCTTGGCGCCGCTGGCCAGCAGCTCGGGCCTGTAGCCGTCATGGCCCAGGGCCGGTACCCCGCAATCGGCCAGGCGCCAGTGGGGTTCGCGCTCCAGGAGGGCCAGCACGCTGTCATCCACCATCGAGTGGTACGGGCGGCTCCAGTGGATGGCCGGATGGCGGCGAAACAGCCGGCTGACGTTGGAGTAGGGCGACTGGGTGGCACCCCGCTCCTCCCGCAGCAGGTTGATCAGCAGCAGATCCGGCTGCGTCATCAGGGTCTGCAGCGGGGCGCGGGCCCCGTCCAGGAGCCACTCATCGGCATCGAGCACCAGCACCCAGTCGCCGTGCACGTGCTCCAGGGCCGCATTGCGGGCCGGGGCAAAGTCCCCGGGCCAGGGCAGGTGGTGCACCACGGCCCCCAGCCCCTCGGCGATGGCCACCGTGGCGTCGCTGGAGCCGGTGTCGAGCAGCACCATCTCGTCGACAAATCCCGCCACCGAGCGCAGGCAGCGCTCCAGCCGCTCGGCTTCGTTGCGCACGATCATCGAGAGGCTGAGCATGGGCCCGGACTGGACGGAAGGCGCAGGGGGAGCGTCAGTCGGTGAAGCCGGCGCCGCCGCCAGTGTCCCCCAGCCCCAGGGCGCTGCCCAGGGCGTTCAGGGCCTCCGCCTGGGCCAGGGGCATCTGGCCGGGGCTGTACACCCCAGCAACGCCCGCCGGCAGCAGCGGCCGCAGCTCGTCCCACAGGTAGGGGCTGCCGTACACCACCAAGCCAGCCAGGCGGTCGGCGGCGGCCAGTTGGCGCAGGGCAGCCGGCCAGGCCTCGGCGCTGCCGGCACTGCCCCGGAAGGGATTGCCCCGCACGAACAGCTGCAGCAGCACGGGCCCCGGGCCGAGGAGGTCCAGGGCCAGCGGAGCTGTGGGGATGCCGCTCCACAGGCTCGGGCTGCGGCTCTCCAGCAGCACGCTGCGCCAGCCCCGGGCCTCGGGTCGCGCCAGGGCCGGGGCGGTGGGCGGCAGAAAGCTGGCCGCCAACGCCGTGTCCACCCGGATCAGGCTGATGCCGGGCGGGCTGGCCTCGGGAGCCCTGGTTGCCCCGGCGCCCGCCGCCGCAGGTGCCGTGGCCTCCAGGGTGGCGCGCACCAGCTCGAGGGCCAGGGCCTGGTCGGGCTGGGCGGCGACCTCGGGGTCGGAGTCCGCCGCCGCCGCGTGGTTCCCCCAGCGCGCCAGGGCCCGCTCGCGGCGCTCGGCACTGGCTTCTAGCTGGGCCTGGCTCAACCGACCGTTCTGGACGGCCGCCGCGATGGCCGCAATGGCGGCCCTGGCATCGGCGGGCATCAGCACCAGGTCGGCACCGGCCTCCAGGGCCAGCACCGCCGCTTCGCCAGCGCCGTAGCGGCCAGTGATCGCCTCCATCACCAGGGCATCGGTGACCACGAGTCCGTCAAAGCCCAGCTCCTGGCGCAGCAGGCCGGTGAGCACCGGCTTCGAGAGGGTGGCGGGCCGGTCTGGGTCGAGGGCCGGCAGCATCAGGTGGGCGGTCATCACCGAGGCCACGCCGGCGGCGATCGCCTGCTGAAACGGGGGCAGCTCGATCGCCGCCAGCCGCTCGCGGCTGTGGGGCAGCAGCGGCAGGGTGAGGTGGGAATCGCTGCTGGTGTCGCCGTGGCCGGGGAAGTGCTTGGCGCTGGTGAGCACCCCCTCCGCTTGGGCTCCGCGGATGAAGGCCGCCGCCAGCGCCCCTGCCGCCATCGGGTCGTCCCCCCAGGCCCGCACGTTGATCACGGGATTGGCGGGGTTGTTGTTGACGTCGCACACCGGGCCCAGCACCCAGTTCAGGCCGAGGGCCCGGGCGTCCCGGCCGGTGCACTGGCCATAGCGCTCGGCCAGGGCCACCGCCCGCTCCGGTTCCCGCCCGTAGAGCCGCCCCAGGGCCAGGGGTGGCACCAGCCAGGTGGCCCCGTCAAAGCGCTGGCCCACGCCCTCTTCCACATCGGCACAGAGCAGCAGGGGTTGGCCGGCCCAGCGGCGCAGCTGGGCGCAGCGCAGGGCCACCTCGGCGGCGCTGCCGCCCAGCAGGATCACGCCGCCGACCCCCGCCTCCAGCAGCTCCTGCAGTTCCGCATTCGCCAGCTCCCAGCGGGGATAGCCCCGTTGATGGTCGGCCAACTTGCCGCTGGCCCGCACCACCAGCAGCTGGTGGATCAGCCGCAGCAGGGCTCGATCTGAGGCGGCTTCAGAGCTCACTGGCTTCGGCCGGTTCGCCCTTCTCCTGCCGCTCTTCCTCCAGCCGGTTGAGCAGGCCCAGCACCGAAGTGCCCCGTTCAATGCCGCGGTCGAGCACGAACACCACCTCGGGGGTGCGGCGCATCTTCAGTCGTCTGCCCAGCTCGCCCTTCACAAAGGTGCTGGCGGAGCGCAGCCCCTCCATGGCCTGGCTGCGGTCGTCTTCGCTGCCAAAGACGCTCACGAAAATCTTGCAGTGCTGCAGATCGCCGGCCACCTCCACGGTGGTGACGCTCACCATCCCCTGGCTGACCCGCTCGTCCTTGATGCCGCCGATCAGCAGCTCGCTCACTTCGCGGCGGATCAGGGAGGCCACCCGCTCCACCCGTCGGCTCTGTGCCATGGCTATGCCAGTGGTGCTGGGTTCACCATCGCACGCAGGATCAGCCCCAGGCTGAGCATGCCGCTGACACCGGCCCCGATCAGGGCCACCGCCGTGACCGGATTGCGGCCCCGGGCGGCGAGGGGTTCGAACACCGAATTGGCCACCCCCAGGCCAAAGGCCACCAGATAGCGCGGGTAGCGCGTCACATTCAGGAAGAAGTCCTTCATCGCCCGGGGTGGTCGGTGTCTGCTGCGTGCTGGCTACTCTGCCGCCCAGAGGCCGGATTTGACGCATGCAGCTGCACCAGTTCAGGCATTCCGCCTTCTGCGAGAAGGTGAGGCTGGTGCTCGCCGCCAAACGCCTCGACTACACCGTGGTGGAGGTCACCCCCGGCATCGGCCAACTCGAGCTGTTCCGCCTCTCCGGCCAGCGGCAGGTGCCGGTGCTGGTGGATGGCGCCGAGGTGATCGCCGATTCCACGGCGATTGCCCTCTACCTCGAGCGGCACCATCCCGACGTGCCCCTGCTGCCCACGGCACCGGCCGAGCGGGCCCGGGTGCTGCTGATTGAAGACTGGGCCGATACGGCCCTGGCGGCGGGCTGCCGGCTGGCCCTGGTGCAGGCGGCCGCGGTGGATCCCCTGCTGCGCACGGCCCTGCTGCCCGATTCCACCCCGGGCCCCCTGCGCCAGCTCGTCAGCAACCTGCCCTCAGGGGTGATGGCCGGCATGGGTGAGGCGCTGGTCAGCGTGGTGGGAACGGCCGAGCGCCAGCAGCTGCAGACCAACCTGGAGCAACTTGCCCTGCTGGTGACCGACCAGCCCTACCTGGTCGGCGACCGACTCAGCTTGGCCGATCTGGCCGTGGCGGCCCAGCTGGGGTTGCTCAAGTTTCCCGCCAGCAGCGGAGCCCCCCTGGCGGGCCTGGGGGTCAGCGGGATCGCCGACCATCCCCTGCTGGAGCCCCTGTTCAGCTGGCGGGATCGGATTGCAACGGAGGCGGGCCGGGGTTGAGCGGCGTCAGCGCCAGCTGGTAGTGGCCGCTGCTGGTGGCCTTGGCCGCCAAGCCGAGGGCTGGTGAGGGATAGCTGGCCTGCCACTGCTCGGCGCTCACCGTGCCGTCCGGATCCAGGGCATAGCGGCTCAGGGTCTCCACCCGGCTCACCCGTGGATCGCCGGGGCCATGCAGCACCTGCAGGGCCAGCTCATCGGCCCAGAAGTGGGCTGGGTCCGGCTGGGCGCTGCGCCGCCCTACCACCGTGGATTCCAGCTGTTGATCGCCGGCCAGCACGGCAATCTGGCGGTTGGGGTTGGTGGGGTCGTTGGCCACCTGCAGCAGGGCCTCGCCCAGCAGGGCCCGGCCGATCGCGGTGGCGTTGTAGGCCCGATCCCCCACCACGGCGCCCTTGGCATTGCGCGCAAACCGCACCTGGTAGTCGAGGTCGTCGCTGTGCACCTGCCACTGGCCGGCCATCCAGGCGGGGTAGGTGAGGTCCTGCTGTCCGGGTCGGTTCGAGGGGCGCTCCAGGGGAGCGGGCAGGCGCCAGTCGGGCCATTGGCTGGCCCGCTCCGCCAGGGCGGTTGGGCTGAGCGCCAGCAGCAGCGCCAGGATGGGGGCCAGTAGGGCTCCTGCCATGTCCGATCCCCTCCTCCGGGAGCTTGATCATTACGTGGTGCTGGAGCCGGTGGGGGGGGAGCGGATCCTCACGGCGGCCGAAACCCTGGCCTGGCTGGCGGACCAGCTCGAAACCCTGGAGGTGGTGCCGGCGGATCTGGCACCCCTGCCCACCGCCATGGAGCGAGCCCAGCGCCTCCTCGAGACGGCCTGTGAGCTGGAACTGGCACCGGGCCTCGCGATCCAGTGGTTTGCGGTGCGGCTCGAGCCTCCCGGCTGATGTCCGCGGGTTGGCTCAGTTCAAGGATGGGCTGATCGTGCCGTCGGCGTGGCGCAGGCTGATGGGGGACGGCGGGGCCGCTGCCGGATCCTTGAGGATCGAGGGCAGGCCCGCCAGCACCTGGAGGGCCACCTCCGCGGGGCCATGGTCGCCCTGTTGCACATGCAGGTCGGCCTGGGCATAGAGGGGCTGCCGCTGGCCCAGCAGCTCGCCGAGGCGGACGCTGGGGTCGTCGGCCTCCAGGAGGGGCCGCGGCGTCGGATCGGCGAGGAGGCGCTCCATCAGCAGCCCTGCGGGCGCATCCAGCCACACCACCACGCCCTGGCGCATGTGGCCCCAGTTCTCCGGTCGGGTCACGACCCCTCCGCCGGTGGCCACCACCAGGGAATGCCAACCGGCGATCTGGCCGAGCACCGCCGTTTCCAGGTCGCGGAATCCGGCTTCCCCGTCGCTGGCAAAAATGTCTGGGATCGTGCGCCCCGCCACCTGTTGGAGGGCGTCATCGGCATCGAGAAACCGATAGCCCAGCGCCTCGGCCAGGGGCCGACCCACGGCGCTTTTCCCGGCCCCCATCATGCCGACCAGATACAGATTGAGGCCCTGCAGCCGCTGGGCCAGGGCATGGTGGGAGGGGGTGGTCATGGCGGGGTGGTGATGGCGTGGACGCCGGGGCCCTAGGCCCGTTTCTAGGATGGAGGGCCTCCAGCCCAGGGCGATGACGGCCACTGCACCCGCCCAAGGGAGTTCTTCGGGCCCGAACCTCTCCCCTCACCAGGCCGTTTCCCGCCATGGCCGGGGCCGGCCCTGCGTGATCACACGGCGGGCCACCTTCAGTGCCAGCCACCTCTATTGGTTGCCGGAGCTGAGTGCGGAGGAGAACCAGGTCCGGTTCGGACCCTGCAGCCTGGCCCCTGGCCATGGCCACAACTACACCTTGATCGTGGCGATGGGCGGGCCCCTCGACGGCGATGGCATGGTGCTCAACCTCTCGGACGTGAAGCACGCCATTCGGGCTGAGGTGACGGCCCAGCTCGATTTCCGCTTCCTCAACGACGCCTGGCCGGAGTTCGACCTCAGCCGTCCCGAGGGACGGCTGCCCACCACCGAAGCCCTCTGCCAGGCGATCTGGACCCGCCTGGCCCCCAAGCTGCCCCTGGTGGGGCTGCGCCTGCACGAAACCGACACCCTCTGGGTCGACCTGCTCGCTCCCCTCTCTGCCCCGACCCCCATGGAAGCCTTCCTCTCGATCCGCACCCACTTCGCCGCCGCCCATCGCCTGGCCCGTCCCGAGCTCTCCCAGGGGGAGAACGAAGCGATCTATGGCAAGTGCGCCCGGCCCCACGGCCACGGCCACAACTATCTGCTGGATGTCACCGTGCGGGGTCCTATCGACGCCCGCACCGGCATGGTGTGTGATCTGGCGGCCCTGCAGCAGCTGGTCGACGACCTGGTGGTGGAGCCCTTTGACCACACCTTCCTGAACAAGGACGTGGAGCACTTCGCCAGCACCGTGCCCACCGCCGAGAACATCGCCCTCCACATCGCCGATCTGCTCACCGGCCCGATCGCCGCCACCGGTGCCCGGCTGCACAAGGTGCGCCTGCAGGAGAGCCCCAACAACGCCGCCGAGGTGTTCGCCGAAACTCCCCAGCTGGAGATGGTGCCCGCGGCCCTGGAAGCCCTGGTGGCCGGCTGAGCCACGCCGGTGTCGGGCCTGAAGGTGCCCAGCCTGCGTCTTGTGCTGGCCGTGAGCCTGGATGGCCGGCTGGCCCCTCCCGAGGGCGGTGCGGCCCAGCTGGGAGGCAGTGGGGACCGTCGGGTGCTGGAGGAGGCCCTGGCCTGGGCCGACGGCTGTCTGATCGGTGCGGAAACCCTGCGGCGCCACGGCAGCACCTGCCTGATCCATGCTCCCGACCTGCTGGCCCAGCGGCTGGCGTCTGGCCGCGGCAACCAGCCGGTGGCCGTGGTGGTGAGCAGCACGGCGCGTTTGTCCGCTGATCTTCCGTTCTGGCAGCAGCCCCTGGAGCGCTGGTTGCTGGCCCCAGCAGGGACGCTGCCGCAGCAGGGATTTCAGCGGCAGCTGGACCACGCGGGGTGGCCTGGGGCCCTGGCGGCCCTTCAGGCCGCTGGATTGGAGCGGCTGGTGGTGCTGGGCGGCGCCAACCTGGCGGCTGGCCTGCTGGCGGGAGGCTGGATCGATGCACTCCAACTCACCCTTTGCCCCCGTCTGCTGGGTGGGCCCCACAGTTGGGTGCCGCTGCAGGCGGCCGTTCAGGGGGGCGCCTGGCAGCTGGAGGAGCTCCGCCGTTTGCCCGCTGATGAGCTGCTGGTGCGCTACCGGCGTGTTTTGGCGAAGCCTTGAGCCAGCTCCTTGAGTGGGATGGCCTGGAGGCTGTCGGCCGGGAGCCCCAGCATCTTGGCCAGGCAGCGTTTGACCACCACTTCGCTGTCGGTGCCCAAGTCGCCCCGAATCATGTCCCCCAGAATCGCCAGGCTGCGGCCGCTGTCCGCGGTTTCCTGCACCAGGCACTGGCTGGTGGGCCGGGCCAGCTGGGCGCAGGGGGATTCCAGCTTGGCGGCCAGGGCGGCATTGCCGGATGAGCCGGTCTCCACGCAGACGGTTTTGAGCCGCTGCTCCAGTTGGGGGCGCATCAGCTGCAGCACGGGCAACAGCAGGCTCGTGAGCAGCACGGGTGCGACCAGGGCACGGATCGGTTGGGGCACCGCAACGGCACAGCTCTGGTTAGTTTTGCCCCTCACCCCCCTTGCCGGCCGTCGTGGCAGCCATGGCTGAGTTGCAGGCCCGCTGGCACCAGAGCCTCTCCGCCATCCCTGAGGACAGCTGGGATCGCCTGCTGACCGCCGCCCACCCCCAGGAGCTGCCCTTCTATCGCTGGCGCTGGCTCCACCAGCTCGAGGCCAGTGGCAGCATCGTGCCGCGGGAGGGCTGGCAGGGCTGCCACCTGGCCCTGTGGCGCGGTGAGCAGTTGGTGGCGGTGGCGCCGCTGTATCTCAAGGGCCACAGCTACGGCGAATTTGTTTTCGACCAGAGCTTCGCCCAGCTCGCCGGCCAACTCGGCCTGCGCTACTACCCGAAGTTGGTGGGGATGAGCCCGGTGAGCCCGATTCAGGGCTACCGCTTTCTGATCGATCCCCACGAAGACGGGGCGGCCTTCACGGCCCTGATGCTCGATCTGATCGATGATTTCTGCCGCCAGCACGGGATCCTCAGCTGCAACTTGCTCTACGTCGATCCCCAGTGGCAGCCCCTGGCTGAGGCGGCCGGCTGCGCGGCCTGGGTCAACCAGCAGAGCCTGTGGACCAATCCCGGCCATGGCGACTTTCAGGCCTATCTGGCCAGTTTCAATGCCAACCAACGCCGCAACATCAAGCGGGAGCGCCAGGCCGTGGCGGCGGCGGGTCTGGTGGTCACCCCCCTGGAGGGGGAAGCCATTCCGCCGGCCCTGGTGGGGCGGATGCACGCGTTCTATGCCCAGCACTGCAGCCGCTGGGGTGCCTGGGGCAGCAAGTACCTCAGTGAGGCCTTTTTCGCGGCCCTGGCTTCGGACCCGGACCTGCGCCGCCATCTGGTGCTGTTCAGTGCCCACCGCGGCGATCCGGCAGAGCCGGTGGCCATGTCCCTGTGCGTGTCCGCCGGGGACCAGCTCTGGGGGCGTTACTGGGGCAGCGACGAGGAGATCGACTGCCTGCATTTCGAGGTCTGTTACTACGCGCCGATCGCCTGGGCGATCGAGCGGGGCATTCGGACGTTCGATCCCGGTGCCGGCGGCAGTCACAAGCGCCGCCGGGGATTCGTGGCCCAGCCCCGCGTCAGCCTCCACCGCTGGAGCGATCCCCGCTTCGCTGGGATTCTGCGGGGCTGGCTGCCCGGCGCCAATGCGGAGATGGCCGAGCTGATGGCGGCCATGAATGCGGAGCTGCCCTTTACGGCTGCCTACGATCCACCCCATGCCTGATCTGCCTCCCACCCGCCAGGAGCTCGACGACCGGCTCTCCCAGCGGTTTATCGCTCTGGATCCGCTGGGCTACTTCCTGATTCGCCTCGACCGGGACACCCAGGAGTTGGTGGCTGAGCACTACGGCAACGGCATCGATGAGCGGGGCCTGGCCACCGATCCAGACACCGGAGAGGTGTTGAGCTGCCGGGGCGCTGGCCCCCGCGTGCCGATCGCCGTGTATCGGGCCCGATCGGCCAAGCAGCTGGGTATCGCCCTCACGGAGGGTCCTGGCCCCCATCCCTTGAGCCGACTGGACCACGCCCTCTACCTCGGCCGGGAACTCCAGCGTGCCGAGGCCTGCCTGGAGCAGGGCCTGGACTACGTCCAGGACTGACGGGGTCGGACGACCGACGGGTCCCGGTTCAGACCGGCTGCAGTTCGCGGCTGGGTTCGGCCGGGGCTTTGGGGGGATCGGGCGGCAGGGTGGCCAACTGTTCTTCGATCTCGCGGCGCACGATCGAGCGGTATTCGAGGAAATGCTCGTTGTGGGCCAGGATCGAGAGGAACCCGGTGAAGCGCTTGGGATTCTGGCGCGCCATGCCGTAGAGCGCCTTCCAGAACCGAACCCGGGTGTTCCGCTTGACCCCCTGGCGCCAGAGAATGATTCCCAGGGCCCTGAGGTCTACCCAGCTCGGGGGCTTGGCGGGGCGGCTGCCCGGCACGATCAGTTCTTTGTATTTCTGGGGCGGCAGCTTCAGGAAGTAGGAATAGACGCGATCAATGAAAGCGTTGGGTTCATAGAGGGCGCCAAAGGCATCCACGTATTCATTCGCGATGTCGCGAATCGGCCGGGTGGGAACGAAATTGAGCAGGTTGGTCTGGTTGACACCCTTGGCCGCCGCCTTGCCTTCAATCAGACGACCTTCCTTCTCGAGGCGATGCCAGAGGGCCGTATTCGGCAGGGCCTGGAGCATGCCCATCATCGCGTGGGGGATCCCCGTGCGGGTCACAAATTCGACGATGCGGCGGCCGGCGCCATCTTTTTCGCCATCAAAACCGATGATGAATCCGGCCATCACCCGCAGGCCGTAGGAGGTGATCTTGTTGACCGAGTCCTCCAGGGAGCTGCGGGTGTTCTGAAGTTTGCCCGCGGTTTCGAGGCTCGATTCGTCGGGGGTCTCGATGCCGAGGAAGACGCTTTCAAAGCGGCATTCCACCATCATCTGCATCAGGTCGTCATCGGCCGCCAGATCCACGGAGGCCTCGGTGGCGAAGCTGAAGGGGAATCCGTGGTCAATCTGCCATTGGCGCAGCAGGGGGAGCAGCAGTTTGACGTTGCGCTTGTTGCCGATGAAGTTGTCGTCCACGAGGAAGACAGATCGACGCCAACCCAGGTCGTAGAGGGTTTGGAGTTCGGCGATTAGCTGTTCTGGATTTTTGGTGCGGGGCTTCCGCCCGTACAACACGATGATGTCGCAAAACTCGCACTGAAAGGGGCAGCCCCGGGAGAACTGCACAGACATCTCCGAATAGGCGTTCAGTTCGAGCAGGTCGAAGCGCGGAATCGGCGTGCCGGTGACATCCGGCTTGACCCCATCGGAGCTGAAGCGGCCGGAGGTCTCTCCCCGCTCCAAGGCTTCGATGAACATCGGCAGGGTGATTTCACCCTCATCGAGGACCTTGAAATCGGCTAGGTCGAGTTCCGGGGCATCCGGGGTGGAACTGGCAAAGGGCCCACCCACGGCCACGGGGATCCCCCGTTCCTTGGCCGTGGCGATCTGCACGGCCATGTCGGCCTTCTGCACGATCATGCCGGAGATCACCACCAGTTCAGCCCAGTCCCACTCCGCCGGCGTCACCTCGCGCACGTTGCGGTCCACCAGCTTCATCTCCCAGTGCTGGGGAAGCAGGGCCGCCACGGTTACCAGTCCCAGCGGTGGGAGCAGCACCTTGCGGTCGATCAGCTCGAGGATTTTTTCGTAGCTCCAGAAGGTTTTCGGGAACTCGGGATAAACAAAGAGCGTGCGCATTCAGGGCAGCAGAGCTGGGGAGAAAACTGGGCTGAGCCGGAGCTCTAGGCGCTTGGCCCCTGGGGCCAGGGCGCTGAGGCTGCGCTGGAAAGCGTCGTAAGTGGGTAAAAGCCTAGGAGGTTTACGGAAATCCTGAAGCTCGCCGCCGTTCTGCTGTAATGGCCCCATCATTTTCTGGATAGCCATGGGTGTCGCGATCTATCTGGGTCTCGTTGGCGGCGGACTGGCCGTGGCCATCGCCGCATCCATCGTGCTGCGCGGCATCAAGCTGATCTGAGTTCTAGTCGCAGTCGGTGGCGGAGCTGGAGTTCCGCCAACCCCAGCACCAGGCCCGTTCCGCCGAGGAGGGCCATCGTGGCCTGCAGCCCGATCATCAGGCTCAGGGCGGCGGCCATCAGGCCACTGAGGCCGCCGCCCCCCAGGAAGGCGATCTGCCCCAGGCCGGCCATACGCCCCCGAATGGCCATGGGGGAGCCCACCTGGCTGATCAGGTTGACCCCCGACAACAGGCTGGCGGTGCCGGCGCCAATGGCAAAGGTGGCGGCCAGTCCCAAGCCGCTGGTGGTGGGTTGGCTGAAGCGGGCCAACGCCAGCTGGGCGATGGCCGTGATCAGGGTGCAGCTGCCCAGCAGCAGGGCTGGCCTTTGGCTCAGCCAGCGACTGTGGCGTTGCAGTACCAGCCCGCCGCTGATGCTGCCGGCGGCCAGCACGCTGGTGAACAGGCCCAGGGCCTGGGGTGATGGCCCCAGAAGATCCCGGGCCATCAGGGGGGCCAGACCGGGGTGGAAGAACCCCACCAGGCAGGCCACGGCCGTGAAGCGCAGCACGTGGCGGAGCACTGGTCCACTGGTGCTCCAGGCGGCCCTCAGGCTGGCGGAGGCACCGGGGGCACTGCGTTGTTCCCGGCTCCGGTCTGGGCTGAGCAGCCAGACCACCGAGGCGATGGGCAACAAAAAGGTGGCGGCATCGATCGCCAGGGCGGTGCCCGCTCCCGTCCAGGCCAGCAACCAGCCCCCGAGAGGTGGCCCCACCAGCTTGCCCACGTTGAACACCACCGAGAAGCTGGTGAGGTAGGGCGCCAGTTGCTCGGGGCTCTCCACCAGCAGGGCGCAGTACTTGTTGCGGGCCGAGAGTTCGTAGGCGCTGGCGATGCCCACCAGCAGGGTGCTCAACAACAGCAGGCTCACCTGCAGCCCCCCATCGGTGAGCGGAATCGCAATGGCCCCGAGCAGGCCGGCGCCGAACAGCCCCCACTGGGATCGGATCAGCACGCTTTCGCAGCCCAGCCTGTCGGTCATCACGCCGGCGGGACCACTCACCAGCAGGGTGGGCATGGCCAGAACGGCGAAATGCAGGGCCAGCAGCAGGGGGTTGTTGCTGCCATCGATCAGGATCCAGCCCTTGGCGGTGAGGCCCCCGAACGAGCCGGCCGTGCTCAGCCCCGACGCCACCAGAAAGGTGGTGCGTTGGTGCTCCCGCCAGTTCAAGCTCCCGTCCGTCGGGAGGCGAGCACGTCGTCCACCATGGCCCTGGCCCCCACCACTTCACCCACCAGGTCGTAGGTATCGGCGGCGGTGATGCGCACCGGCACCATCGTTCCCGGGGCGGCGCAGAGGCCTCCCTCTCCCGGCAGCACCCGCACCTCGCCATCCACGTCAGGGGCATAGCGGGCGCAGCGGCCCAGCATCTCGCCGGTGCTCGGGTTCTCCTGTTCGATCAGCACATCCACGATCCGGCCCACCCAGGCGCCATTGCGCTCGGCGGCGATCGGCTGCTGCAGGGCCATCAGGCGGTCTTTGCGCTCCTGGGCGATCGCGGCCGGCACCGGATCCGGCAGGGCGGCCGCCGGGGTGCCTTCCTCCGGGGAGAAGGTGAACACGCCCACGTGGTCGAAGCGCTGCTCGGCCACAAAATCGAGCAGGTGCTGGAAGTGCGCCTCGGTTTCGCCCGGGAAGCCCACGATGAAGGTGGTGCGCAGCACCGCCTCGGGCAGTTGCTCGCGGATGCGTTGCAGCAGGCCCGCGGTGACGTCCGCCTGCCAGGGGCGATTCATGGCCCGCAGCACATCGGGATGGCTGTGTTGCAGGGGTAGATCCAGGTAAGGCAGCACGTTGGGCACCTCCCGATAGGCCGCCAGCACCTCGGGCGTCAGTCCGGTGGGGTAGGCGTAATGCACCCGGATCCAGGGGATTTCCACCTCGCCGAGGGCCCGCAGCAGCTGGGCCAGCTGGGGTTTGCCGTAGAGATCCAGGCCGTAGTTGGTGGTGATCTGGCTGATCAGCACCAGCTCCTGCACACCCTGGGCGGCCAACTGTTGGGCTTCCGCCACGATGCTCTCGATCGGGCGGGAGCGTTGATCGCCGCGCAGGTGGGGAATGATGCAGAAGGCGCAGCGGTAGTCGCAGCCCTCGGCCACCTTCAGATAGGCCACGGCCTCGGAGGTGGTGCGGTAGCGGGGCAGGTGCTCATCGGCCACGAAGGTGGGGATGGCACTCACCTGGTTGACCCGCTCGCCGGCTTCCACCCGCTCCAGCACGCTGACGATGTGCTGGTAATCGCCTGTGCCCACAATGGCCTTGGCCTCCGGCAGGGAGTCGAGCAGCTCCTCCTGGAAGTGTTGGGCCAGGCATCCAGCGATGATCAGCTCCTTGCCCTGTTCCGCCAGCTCCACCAGGGTGCGCACCGATTCCTCCCGCGCGTCCTGGATGAAGCTGCAGGTGTTGACCACCACCACGTTGGCCTCGCTTTCGTCGGCGCTCACGCCATAGCCGGCCTGGGCCAAGAGGCCGAGCATGTGCTCGGTGTCCACCCGATTTTTTTCGCAGCCCAGGTGGGCGAAGGCCACGGTTGGTTTGGTCATGGGAAAGGGCCAGCCGACTGTCCACCCTATGGGGGCGTCTGAGGTGGCGGTTGAGCCTGGGGCTGCGAGAATCCACCCAGTGCAGCCGTTGCCGTGACCTCCACCCGCCTCAGCCAGCGACTCAGCTCGTCCCGGCGCCGCAGTGACCCAGCCCGTCGCTGGGCTCGGGTGGCCATGGCCGTGCTCGCCACGATTGGCTTCATCGACACCGGCGCCATCACCCTGAAGCGATGGGGCCTGCTGGGCCCCTTGAGCTGCCCTGGCGGTGCCGAAGGCTGCGACAAGGTGCTCAACAGTGCCTGGGGCAGTCTGTTTGGGCAGCCCCTGTCGCTCTTCGGCTGTTTGGCCTACGCGGCGGTGCTGGTGCTGGCGGTGCTGCCGCTGGTGTTGCGGGGAGATTCACGGGCTGCCCTGGCCCAGCGCAGCTGGTGGGGCCTGCTGCTGCTCAGCACCGGCATGGCGGTCTTCAGCCTCCTGTTGATGGGGCTGATGGTCGTGAAGATCCAGGCGTTCTGCTTTTTCTGTGTGCTTTCCGCATCCCTGAGCCTGGGACTGTTCGTGCTCAGCCTGGTGGGCGGGGAATGGGACGACCGGGGCCAGGTGCTGTTCCGCGCCGTGATTGTGGCCCTGATCGTGGCCATGCTCGGCCTGGGCTGGGCGGCCTCCGTGGATCGCCCCGAGACAGCGGCCGGGAAGGGCGTGCCCCCCGCCGTTGTCGCCATCAGCAGCCCGCAGGCGGTGGCTCTGGCTGACCATCTCACCCGCACTGGAGCGGTGATGTACACCGCCTATTGGTGTCCCCACTGCCATGAACAGAAGGAGCTGTTCGGCAAGGCTGCTACCGAGCAACTCACCCTGGTGGAGTGCGCCGCCGATGGGCGCAACAGCCAGAAAGCCCTCTGTGACGCCAAAAAGATCCAGGGTTTCCCCACCTGGGAGATCAACGGCCAACTCGACTCCGGGGTGAAATCCCTGGCTGAACTCGCCCAGCTCTCGGGCTACACGGGCCCCCTTAGATGAGCACCCTGGCGGTGGAGGGGGGGTGATCGCGCCGTTGATCGGTGTGGCGTTGCCAAAACGGTTGGGCTGCGGGAGCGTCCGTGCGGTGATGGCCGCCGCGGCTCTCCTGACGGAACAGGGCTGCCTCCATCAGCAGGCCGGCTAGAACCAGGCGCTGGTGGCACTCCTGCAGCCGTTTGAGCGCAGGCACGATGGCGGTGGGCAGGGGGAGGGAGGGGCCTGGCTTCAGGGCCTGGAGCTGCCGCCATGCCGGGCTGGCCTCCAGCTCTTGGCGCTGGCGGCGCACCTGCAGGAGGGCCGGTGCCAGGGCATGGGGGCTGCGTTCCACCCCCGCCACCTGCCAGCAGAGCTCCCGCAGGGCACTGATCTTGGCTTCCAGACTGGCCTGGCTTGGTAGATCCAGGCTTTTGAGCGGGGGATCTGCGGGAGGCTGGTCGGGCAGGGTTGGTGCTGCCCCCGCGCTAAGGCGGATCTCCCGGAGCTGGCGGGCAAACACCAGGCACTCCATCAGCGAATTGCTGGCCAGCCGGTTGGCTCCATGCACACCGGTGCAGGCCACCTCCCCCACGGCATAGAGGCCGGGCAGGCTGGTGGCCGCCTCCAGATCGGTCCACACGCCGCCCATCCAGTAGTGGGCCGCGGGGGCCACCGGGATGGGGGCGCTGGTGGGGTCCAGGCCCAGGTCGCGGCATCGGCCCAGGATGGTTGGGAATTGCTGCTCCAGGCGGGCCACGCCAACGGGACGCAGATCCAACCAGAGATGGTCGACGCCGAGGCTGGCCATCCGGCGGGCCAGGGCGCGGCTGACGGCGTCCCGGGGGGCCAGATCACCCCCGGGCAGGCCGGCCACGGGGCTGGCCCCGTGCGCGTCCACCAGCCGGGCCCCTTCGCCGCGCACCGCCTCGGAAATCAGGAAATGGGGAGCCCCCGGCAGCATCAGGGCCGTGGGATGGAATTGCACGAATTCCAGGTCGCGCACGACGGCCCCGGCTTGCCAGGCCATCACCACCCCATCGCCGCTGGCCAGGTTGGGATTGGTGGTGTGGGCAAACAGGTGGCCCCCCCCCCCGGTGGCCAGAACCACGGCCCGGGCCCCCAGCCAGTGGATGCGATCGCCGTCGAGCACCTGCAGTCCAACGCAGCGACCGTGCTCCACCCAGAGCTGAAGGGCTAGAACCCCTTTGCGCTGCTCCAGCTGGGGCCTTCGCTGCACCTCCCGTTCGAGGGCGTCCACCAGGGCCCCGCCGGTTCGGTCCTGGGCATGGAGCACCCGTCGGTGGCTGTGGGCGGCCTCCAGGGTGGTGCTGAGACCGTCGCCATCCCGGTCAAAGGCCATGCCCAGCTGGAGCAGACGCTCCACGCACACCGGGGCCTCATGCACCAGCCGCTCCACGGCCGCCCGATCGCACAGTCCCGCACCGGCACGCAGGGTATCGATGACGTGGCTGGTGAAGCTGTCGTTGGGGCGGGTGACCGCCGCGATGCCGCCCTGGGCCCAGCGACTGGCGGATCGGGGATTGGTGCGGGCATCACCGGGCGGATCCTGGTCCTTGCTGAGCAGCAGCACCCGCAGATGGTGGGGCAGTTCGAGGCAGGCCATCAGGCCCGCGGCTCCGCTACCGACGACCACCACATCCCAGGACTGCTCTGCCATGGCGGCTGAAGGCATCCGGCAAGGGCCGGCACGAAAAAAGCCGCCGGAAGGCCCCGACGGCTTTCAAGGTGAACGGAACTTTAAGGGTCAGCGGTACTGGCCGTCGTTGATGCGGTCGTCGCCTTCGTTGAGGGCGATGGAGGCCGCCGTGACGGTGAAGTTGTCCTTGTACTTGTTGAACAGCTCCTTCTGACGCTCGGTGAGATCGAGCTTCAGCACATCATCGACGCTGTTGTAGGGGCCCCCCAGCACGATCTTGCCGGCGAGGGTTGGATACATGCCTGGGTAAGCCTGAAACCGGCGGACGGAGCAGTTGTTGAGATCCACCTTGCCGGCCCGCTCGGCGATTTTGTCGTCGGCCAGATTGCGCAGGTCTGCGGCCTGGGCGGCCGGGGGGATCAACAGTGTGACCAGGAGGCCGGCCAGCACCACCCCACTCATCAGCCAGGCAACCAGCCGTTTCATCACGACACTCCGTTGAACTACGGGAAGGGAGGCGGCCGGGGCCACCGGAAGCCCAACGTTACAGAGGAGAGACGGAATCCCTTCCTTCAGGCCGGAAGCCTTTTGCAGATCTTCAGATGAAACCGGGTTAAATCAAGCCACTGAGGCCTGGTGCCAACAGGGCTGCCAGGAGGAAGAGGGCATCCACGGCCAAGGTTGTGGCCAGGGCTGCGCTGGTGACACGCCCCACCTCGCCCCGTTGCCAAAGCCAGCGGCAGGCTTGAAGCAGCACCACGGCACAGCCGATCACCAGCAGCAGGGGCAGTGGTGACAGCACCTGGAGGGCCGCCGTTTGCAGCAGCAAAGGCGCGTCTGCCGGGCTGGCACTGAGCACCTGGGGCCAGAAGCCCATTACGCCGCTGGCGGCCATGGCGGCGTCCGTCGCGGCAGTGCCCAACAGGGATCCCAGGTAAAAGCCGCAGGCCAATTTCCAGGGTCCGCGCAGGCCGGCCAGGGCCAAGGGCAGCACGAAGGCCTCAATCGGTAGGTGCCAGACCGGATGGAGCCGGCACCAGCCCCAAAAGAGGCAGCCCGCCAGCCAACTGCCGCTGAACCCCACCAACAGTTGGCCCGCCCGGCTGAGCCTGGGGTTGGCCTGTTGGCTGCACAGCAAGGCCAGGGCCAGCAGTGGGGCCGTGAACAGGGCGGCGCTGAAGGGAGCAAGTCGTACCCAGGGGGCCTGCAGGAACACCGGCAAGGTCACCAGCAGCCCGCTGATCAGGCTGAGGCCGGGGCTCCTGAGGCTGACAAAAAATGGCCAGCTCGGTTGCTCAGGAACCGTCCTGTCGCCAGCCTGGAAGCCAACTCCGGCTGTGAGGGGGGCCGGGAGAAGTGCGCTGGGACGGGCCCCGACCACCAAGGGATGTGAAGAAAGTTGTCCAACCTTAAGGGGTCGAACGGGGGAGTCCGGCCATAGGGTCGCCCCAATCTCTGTGCGTCGTGATGTTCCTGTTTGCCGCCGAGCCGGTTCTGCCCCCTGCGGACGTGGGCTTTTGGGAAGCCTGTTTTCGCTCCTTGGTGCTCGGCGTGGTGCAGGGATTGACCGAGTTCCTGCCGATCAGCAGCACGGCCCATCTCAAGGTGGTTCCGGTGTTGCTGGGCTGGGGAGATCCCGGTGTGGCGGTGACGGCCGTGATCCAGCTGGGCAGCATCGCCGCAGTGCTGGCCTATTTCCGTGCAGACCTGGCTGAGGTGCTGCGGGGGGTGGCCAGGGCCTTTCGCCATGGGCAGTGGAACGACCCCTCGGCCCGCATGGGGGTGGCCATTGCCCTGGGCACGGTGCCCATTGTGTTGGCGGGTCTGGCCCTGAAGCTGTGGGTGCCGGGCTACGACAACTCGCCGCTGCGCAGCATGGCTTCGATCGCGCTGGTCTCGATTGGGATGGCCCTGTTGCTGGCTTGGGCCGAGTTGGTGGGCCGTCGCCGGCGGGAGCTGGACGACGTGCAGCCGCGAGACGGCCTCTGGGTTGGCCTGGCCCAGGCCCTGGCCCTAGTGCCTGGGGTGTCCCGCTCCGGCAGCACCCTCACTGCGGCCCTGTTCGACAGCTGGCAGCGGCCCGCGGCGGCCCGGTTCTCGTTTCTGTTGGGCATCCCGGCCATCACCCTGGCGGGTCTGGTGTCGCTGAAGGAGGCCTTCTCGGCCCCCGCCGGAGGGGGGCCATGGCCCCTGTTGGTGGGCATCGTCGCTGCGGCAGTGGTGTCCTGGCTCGCGATTGCCTGGTTGCTGCGTTTTCTGCAGCACAACAGCACCTGGGTGTTCGTGGTGTATCGCCTCCTGTTCGGGGTCGGCATCCTGGTGTGGCTGGGCGCCAAAGTGGGGGCCTAGCCAAGGCCTTGACGCCGTGTGGAATGAGCCCTCTGCGGGCATTGCCCTTGCCGCCCTGGAGGGCGACGCCCCCAGGCTCCCTTCGCCTGCGGTGGTGGCTTCGGTGGAGCCCGGTTCGATCGGCGAGGAACTCGGTTTTCAGCCGGGAGACCGCCTGCTCAGCATCAACGGCAGACGACCGCGCGATCTGATCGATCTGCAGGTTCTGGTGGGCGAGGAGGAGCTGGTTCTCGAGGTGGAGGACCCGGACGGCACCCGTCACACCGTGGAACTGGAGAAGGATCTCGATGAGGGCCTGGGACTGGGGTTTACCGAAGCTCTTTTTGATGGGCTCAAACAGTGCAACAACGCCTGCCCCTTCTGTTTCATCGACCAGCAGCCCCCGGGACGGCGCAGCAGCCTCTACCTCAAGGACGACGACTTTCGGCTGAGTTTTTTATACGGTTCCTACCTCACCCTCACCAATCTCACCGCCGCCGATTGGCAGCGCATTGAGGAGCAGCGGCTCTCCCCTTTGTATGTCTCGGTGCATGCCACCGAGCCCGAGCTGCGCCGTCGCCTGCTGGTGAACCCCCGGGCAGGCCAGCTGCTGGAGCAGCTGGCCTGGTTTGCCCAGCGCAATCTCCAGATTCACGCCCAGGTGGTGGTCTGCCCCGGCGTCAACGATGGCGAGGCCCTGACGCGCACCCTGGAGGACCTGGCGGGATTTGCTGGTGGCGACTGGCCTGCGGTGCTGTCAGCGGCCGTGGTGCCCGTGGGCCTCACCCGGTTCCGTCCCGCTGGCGATGCCCTGGTTCCTGTTGATCGGGATCGGGCGCGCCGGGTGATCGCCCAGGTGGAGCCGCTCCAGCAGCAATTCCAGCGGCGCCTGGACAGCCGTTTTGCCTGGCTGTCAGATGAGTGGTATCTGATCGCGGGACGCCCCTTGCCTCCCCGGGATGCCTACGAGGATCTGCCCCAGCAGGAGAACGGTGTGGGCAGCATTCGGGCCTTCCTGGAGGCGCTCGATCAGGCCACCCAAGACTTGCCCCATGCCCTGCCCCAGCCCCGGCGGCTCAGCTGGGTGGTGGGCCGCCTCGTGGCCGAAGCGCTCCAGCCGGTGGTTGCCCGCCTGAATGCGGTGGAGGGTCTGGAGTTGTTGCTCTACGGCCTGCCCAGCCCCTATTGGGGCCAGGACCAAGTGGTGACGGGGTTGTTGACGGGTTCTGATCTGCTGAGCGGCCTCGCGGAACGCGACCTGGGCGAAGCGCTGCTCCTGCCAGCCGTGATGCTGCGTCAGGGCGAGCCCGTCTTCCTTGATGATCTCAGCCTGGCCGAACTGGAACGCCAATTGCCCGTGCCGGTGCGTCTGCTCCATGGTGCAGACGATCTTGTGGCCTCATGTTTGGGCGTTCCTTGTCAATCTCCGTAAGATTCGCGCGATAGCACTGTTCCTGGCGTGTCTCAATTCCACCTGCGTATAGCTCTCCTCGGCCTGCTGGGGGCGCCGATGGTTGCGCTTGCCGCCGAGGCCCAGGAGCCCACTGCACCTGCATCCACCGCGTCCCAGCAGGTGGCCTCCCAGGCCGATGCCGGCCTGCCGATGCCCCCGCCCCTGCCGCTGGCCCCGGAAACCCTGCGCAGCGTCACCACCACCGGTCCGGCCGAGGTGGTTAACCTCAAGCTGCAGGACGCCACCAGACCGCGCCAGCCCGTGCCCGTGACCGAAGTCACCGAGCGCACCACCACCACCACCACCAAGCAGCGGGGGTATCGCCCCCGGTTGAACCCAACCCTGGTCACCCCCGCCGCCACCAAGCTGGCCCCTGGTCTGGAGAACCTGCCGGCCCCGGCGTCCCTGGCTCTGCCCGTGAGCATCGATCAGGTCCGCATCATGGAACTGCGGCCCCTCAGCCTCGGGGACGTGGAGAACCTGGCCGAGGTCAACAACCCCAACCTCAAGGCGATCGCCAGCCAGGTGGATCAGGCCCAGAGCAACCTGCGGGCCCAGATTTCCCAGTGGTATCCCAACCTCAACTTGGACGCCTCCTCCCTGCCTGTCTTCACGACGGGTCAGGCCAGATCTAAAAATGCCGCCGGCATCACCACCGAGGCGGCCACGGATCGCTGGGACTTGGGTGCGGCCATCACGGCCCAGTGGTCGTTGATCAACCCCCAGCGGGTGCCCACGATTGCGGCGGCCCGTGACCAGTTTGAGAAGGCCAAATACCAATATGTGATTTCCCTCCGGGACCTGCGTCTCCAGGCGGCGACGGCCTATTTCGATTTGCAGCAGGCCGACGACCAAGTGCGCATTGGTCAGGAGTCGGTGCGGGCTTCGATCGTGAGCCTGCGGGATGCCAAAGCCCGCTTCCAGGCTGGTGTGGCCACCAAGCTTGAGGTGCTCGAGGCGGAAACCCAGCTCTCCCGCGACCAGCAGCTGCTCACCTCGTCCCTGGCGGAGCAGGCGATTGCCCGCCGCGCCCTGGCGGCTCTGCTGGACTTGCCGCAGAACGTCACCCCTACCGCCAAGGATCCCTCCCGGGTGGTCGGTGTTTGGCAGCCATCCCTCCAGGAGAGCATCATCGCGGCCTACACCTTCCGCGAGGAGCTGGATCAGGCCCTGCTCGACATCTCCATTGCCAACAGCCAGGCCAATGCAGCCCTGGGGCAGGTGCAGCCGTTCCTCAACATCTTTGCCGGCTTCTCCGGCAACGTGTTTGACGGCCAGGATCCCGTGATCGTGGCCCAGCCTGGCGTGGATGGCACCAACTACGACACGGCCCTGGGCGTCAACCTCAGCTGGCGGATCTTCGATGGCGGTGCGGCGGCAGCCCAGTCCCGCCAGAACAAGCAGCTCGCCCAGGAGAACACCTTCCGCTTTGCCCAGCGTCGTGACGGCATCCGCCAGGAGGTGGAAACCAGCTTCTACGAGCTGGAGAAGAACAACCGCAACATCGTCACCACCTCCCGGGAAGTGATCTCGGCCCGGGAGTCGTTGCGGCTCGCCCGCCTGAGGTTCCAGGCCGGCGTCACCACCCAACGGGAAGTGGTGGACAACCAGCGCGATCTCACCCAGGCCGAGGTGCGCTACTCCAACTCCATCACCGATTACAACAAGCGTTTGGCCGAGTTGCGCCGCCGCACGGGCCTCGACCAGGTGGCCGGGTGCACACCCCTGGCGCTGCCGGCGGTCAAACCACCTGGGGCTTCAGCGGTGCCCGTTGAGCCCACTCCCCTGATCCCGGCCTGCCAGGCCGCATCGATGGGGGCCATCTGATTCGGTGACTGGGGCCCCAGCGGACCAGGGCCGCTCCCTGGGCCTGGTCAACACCATGCGGCTGGGGCTGTTTCAGGGTTGCCTGGGTTGCCTGGCGGTGATTTTTGCCGGTTTGCTCAACCGGATCATGCTCAGCGAGCTTGACTTCCCCGGGCTGCTGGTGGGCGGAGCCCTGGCCTTTGAACAGTTCGTGGCCCCCTCGCGGGTGCTGTTCGGTCAGATCTCCGATGCCCATCCGTGGGCCGGTCGCCACCGCATCCCCTACATCTGGTTGGGCACAGCCCTGTTCTGTGGCCTGGCGGTGCTGTCCATCCCGCTGATTTTCCATGTGGGGCGCCTGCTGCAGGCAGGCGCCCAGCCGGAGCTCGCCTTTGGGATTGCGGCCTTGTGTGGACTGTTTGCGCTCTACGGGCTGGCCATTTCCCTGGCCACCACCCCCTATCTGGCCCTGGTGATTGACCGCACCAGCGAGGCGGAACGGCCCCGGGCGGTGGGACTGATCTGGTGCCTGCTCACGGTGGGGATCGTGATCGGAGCCATCGCCATCAGCCTCAGTCTGCGCCGACTCGATGGCATCACCGATCCCTCCTTGCTGGAACCCGTCTTGCTGGGCTTCATGGGTCGGGTCGCAGGGGTGGTGCTGGGCCTCACGGTCGTGGCCACCCTGGGCCTGGACCCCCGCGTCAGCACGGGCGGCCCCACCGGTTCAGCTGGAGAACGGCGGGATGACGCCATCACCCTGGCCCAGGCCTGGACCCTGATCACCTCCAGCCGTCAGGTGCTGGTCTTCTTCTCCTTTCTGGTGCTGTTCACCCTGGGCCTGTTTCTCCAGGACCCAATTCTGGAAAGCTATGCCGCCGACGTGTTTGGCATGCCCATCGCCGCCACCGCCTCCCTCAATGCCCTCTGGGGGATGGGCACGTTGGCGGGTCTGCTGTTGGCGGGCTTCTGGATCGTGCCCCAACTCGGCAAGCTGGCCACGGCCCGTCTGGGCTGTCAGTTGATTCTGGCCAGCCTGGTGCTGCTGGCGCTGGCCGGTCTGGTGGCCAGGGTGCCCGTGCTCCAGGTGGTGATGGTGCTATTCGGCCTGGCGGCCGGCATCGGCACCAACAGTGCCCTGGTGTTGATGCTCGACCTCACCCTGCCGGAGGCGGCCGGCACCTTTGTCGGAGTGTGGGGCTTGGCCCAGGCCCTCTCCCGCGCCCTGGGCAAGGTCATGGGCGGCGGATTGTTTGATCTCGGCCGGGGGCTCCAGCAGATTTTCGATCTCGGGGCGTCCCCCTATCCCCCCTATGCCCTGGTGTTCCTCGTGGAAGCGACGGTGGCGTTTGCGGCCCTGGTGTTGCTGAGTCGTCTCAACCTGCGTCAGTTCAGGGAGGATACGGGTAGGAGTCTCAGCAAGGTGCTGGCCCTCGAGCTCGGATGAACGCTGAACCCCTCGCCCCGTTGGCCCCGGCCCTTGACCCCGGACTGGTTGCCCTGATTGATCAGGTGGCCGAACGGCAACGGGCTGATTTCGGCCACATGGCCTCCGATCTCAAGGCCGACGGCAGCCTGATCACCGCCTGCGATCGCTGGAGTGACGCCACCCTGGTGGAGGGGCTGGCGCGCTGCTTTCCAGGAGAGGGGGTGCTGAGCGAGGAAGGCGACAAGACCGTGCCCGGATCCGACGCCTACTGGGTGGTCGATCCCCTGGATGGCACCACCAATTTTGCGGCGGGGATTCCCTACTGGGCCATCTCCCTGGCCCGTTTTGAGGGCGGCCTCCCGGTGCTGGCGGTGCTGGACGTTCCCCCATTGCGTCAGCGCATTGTGGCGATCCGGGGTCAGGGGGCCTGGCGCAATGGCCGCCTGCTGCAGCCCCCCTCGTTGCAGACCCATCCGGCGGGTTGTGCCTCCCTCTGCAGCCGTTCGATTGGGGTGCTGCAGAAGCTCCCCAACCAACGCTTCCCAGGGAAAATCCGGCTGTTGGGGGTGGCCAGCCTCAATCTGGTGAGTGTGGCCATGGGGCAGACCGTGTCGGCGCTGGAAGCGACGCCGAAGATCTGGGATCTGGCTGCGGCTTGGCTGGTGCTCTCCGAACTCAACTGCCCCACCCGGTGGTTGGTGCGCTCGCCGGAAGGGATTGGCGCTGGGGTGGATCTCTCTGCCGCAGATTTCCCAGTGCTGGCGGCGGATCGGCCGGAGACCCTGGCGCGCTTCATGCCCTGGGCCGAGGCGCTGATCTCCTGACCTTGTCCTTGGGGGCACTGAGGTGTTATGTTTTTGGACTGCGCGCGGAAGGGAGACCTGAGCGAGCAGGCTTACGACAGAAGGAGGCGCGAGCCGACGGTGTTGTAAGTTTTCTGAGTCGCC
>NZ_JACJRT010000011.1 GCF_014697415.1 Cyanobium sp. FACHB-13342
ACCGCCAAAAAGCACGGCTTCACCTGCCTGCTCCACGAAAAGCCCTTCGCCGGCATCAACGGCTCCGGCAAGCACGTCAACTGGTCCATCGGCAACGCCACCCAGGGCAACCTCCTCGACCCCGGCCAGACACCCCACGACAACCTCCAGTTCCTCCTCTTCTGCGCCGCCGTCATCCGCGGCGTCCACTGCTACGGGCCATTGCTGCGTTCGGTGGTGGCCACGGCCGGCAACGACCATCGCCTCGGCGCCAATGAGGCCCCGCCAGCGATCATCTCGGTGTACCTCGGCAGCCAGCTCGAGGACGTGTTCAACCAGATCCGCGAGGGCAACCTGCAGAGTTCCGCCAAGGGCGGCGTGATGACCCTGGGGGTCGACACCCTGCCGGAATTCACCAAGGATCCAGGCGACCGCAACCGCACCTCACCCTTCGCCTTCACCGGCAACCGCTTTGAGTTCCGCGCCGTTGGCTCCGGCCAGTCGGTGGCCGGGCCTCTGGTGGCGATGAACACCGTGCTGGCCGACTCGATCGGCTGGATCGCCGACCGGCTGCAGAGCCAGCTGGACAGCGGCACATCCCTGGGCGAGGCGGCGTTCAACGTGCTGCAGCAGGTGATGCGCGAGCACGGCGCCGTGGTGTTCGGCGGCGATGGCTACTCCAGTGAATGGCACCGCCTGGCCGTCGAAGAGCGGGGCCTGGAAAACCTGCGCAGCTGCGCCGATGCCCTGCCGGTGCTGCAGCGCCAGGACGTGCGGGAGCTGTTCGAGCGCCAGGGCGTGCTGAGTCTGGTGGAGCTGGAGAGCCGTTTCGAGGTGTACAGCGAGCAATACGTGCTGGCCATCGAGGTGGAGGCGAAGCTGGCCCTCCAGATCGCCCGCACCCAGGTGTACCCGGCGGCGGTTCGCTACCTGGGCGACCTAGGCAAGGCGCTGCAGGAGCAACAGGCGATGGGGCTCCACCCCAACCTCAGCCTGCGCAACCAGCTGGGCGAACTGCTCGAGCAGCTCAACAACGGCTGCGAGGCCCTGGAGCAGGGCCTCGGCAACGCTCCCCACGGCACCGAAGCCCACATGCGCCACTGCGCCGACACCCTGATGCCCCTGATCGGATCGCTGCGCGCCGCGGTGGATGGCCTCGAGCGCGTGGTGGACGACGAGCTCTGGCCCCTGCCCAGCTACCAGGAGATGCTGTTCATGCGCTGAGCTGTCACTGCGGGAACACATCAATACTCGCCCGTTCGATGTAGCTGGGGTCGGCCATGGTGTCGACCTCAAACCAGGTCCAATTGGCACTCGGCTCCGGGATGCGGCTCCCCAGCGGCCACTCGATCCGACGGCGCTGGTAGGTGAGACCAACGCAGGTGAGGGCCTCGTCATCCGCCATCAGCGACCACAGCACGTGCACCTCACCCCGGTCGTAGCTGATCGGGCTCTGCTGCACTCCGTGCTCTGGCAGCCAGCCCGGCAAAAGGGTGACGTGGGTGCGGTTCTCCCAGCAGAGGTAGGTGCCGTTATCCGTGGGATAGAACCAGCAGGTTTCGTTGGCCGCTTCCGCCAGGGGGAAACGATCCAGCAACTGCACGTCCTGCACCTGCAGGGGAGGTCCATCGACCGGGCGCGGGGCCTGGCCCTCAGGCCAGGCTGGGCCCCTCAGGGCATACACCCCGATCCACAGGGAGGGAACCTCCAGCAGGGGCACCACCGCATCGCAGATCAGGGAGCGATGCTCCGAAGCAGCAGGTAGGGGGTCCTCGCCCCGGATGGTGGCGCAACCCGTGGCCACCAGGTCATCCAGGTTGCCCTGCCAATGATCAGGAAGACGGAACAGGCGCAGAGCGCGGCCCCTGTCGGGCCCCTGTCCCTGGGCAGCGACCAGATCGGACCAACCGAGACCGTCGCCGGGAAGCTGCCCGTCCCGAGCGAGCACAAAGGCGAGGGAGTGGAGCATCGGACCGAGTTGGTGCAAAACGGCAATGTCATCGGACCCTAGAAGCGCTGGGTCGCTGCAGTGGTGCGCTCCGATGCCAGCCGGGACCGATGACTCCGATCAGACCCGCAACACCAGCTCGATGATCAGGAATCCCACCAGGGCCGCAAGAGCGAGCAGGGACGGCACCCGCATGGGTCTGGACAGCCCGAACTTCTTAAGCAAATCCTAAGGGGGATCGCCCGGGGTTGGTCCGTCCCAGGCCTGAGAGACTGCTCCAGACAGATCTTGTAACCCTTCTGCTGATGTCCAGCCGTGACGGCAGCCACAGCACAGCCCTCAGCCTGCTGCTTCTGCTGGGCCTGGCCATCGGCCTGCACGTGTATGCCATACGGGTGAAGGACGTTCAGCCCTCGCGCCGGCTGCCGGTGACAAGCTTGAGCCCGGATGGATCCAATCCCGTTGCCGGCTCCCAGTCGAGCCGCATCGAGCGGTTGATTGAGCAGTAAGGCCCCGGGAGGGCACCCGTGACCGTTCAACGCTCGAAGGCGAGCCCCACCAAGGATCGGGCGTCTCCCCTCACCTGCCAACAGCCCTTGACGGGCCGGTAGCCACACCCCCGGCCATGGGCTTGGGTGATCAGCACACCATGGCTTCCCGGCGCCAGGTTCAGACGGGGGTCAACCCAAACGGCCACGCCCCCGGCACTGAAATTGGCGATCTCCACAGGAATGGCGGGCAACACCCGGCCTTCCCACTGCAGCCAACCCTCCATGGGCTGCTCCACGGGCCAGCGCTGTCCCTCCCGCTCGTTGGCGGGAACAACCCTGTAGCGCCTGCGCCGAGCCCCCGCTTGCAGACCAGGCCGTAGACGAAATCGTGCCCAAGACCCCATACAGCCTCCTCAGCGACGGACGGCCGGAGCGCACCCGGATGGACTTTTCTCAACCTTAGACCCACTCGAGCCCAAGAGGGTCGAGCGAAGCGCGCTGAAGACCGGATGGTCCGCCAGCTCGCGGCGCACAACCAAAAAGCCCCCCTGCAGCTCGCAAGCCGCCAAACCATCCCATTCACCCATCGCCGCCGGTTGATGCTTGGTGAGCCAGCCATCGATGACGCGCGATTCCACCAACCTCCACGACCGCTCCTGCGGAGCCGTCTCGGCAGGGACGGCAATCCAGCCACTGGACGCCAGGCGAGGCAGAAGGCCTTCGAAGCCTGGAGCGAGCTCCAACCGCAGCTCCGAGCCCCGCAACAGCCGGTGCAACTGGTGAACCTCCCGCTCCAGATCGAGCAACACGGTGGAACCGCCCAGTCGCCAGCCTGCTGGATCCCGAGCCAGGGTCACCCCAAAGGCCTCAGCGGCCTCTTGGGCACGACGCGAAATCGAAGACTGATGGCAACCACAGAATTCAGCCGCCCGATAGCCACTGTTGAGCCATATCAGAAAATCGAGGGCATCCAAAGCCTCCGGGGTAACCAAGAATGAAGAAGTCGAGCTGCATCACTATAAACAGATAGAGAAAATTGGCGCCTAAATGTATCGAGAGATGCCCAAGTTGCTAATATAGTTATTCGCCAAGTGAATACACGCTTGCCTTTGCCGGATAACGAGCCGCCTGGGCTGGAGGGTGGCGGGTGGCGGGGCCCGCCCCGCGGGTTTGCGATACTGCGCCCGAGTCAAGAGACACCGTGCCGCAGTCGCGGACCGGAGGATACGGACCCCCATGGCCAAGGACAGCCAGCCTCCCTTCCGGGCCCCAGGTCGGGATCGCCGTGGAGAGGCGGATCGACGCGCAAGCCGCCGGGACGACAGCAAGGGCTCAGACCGCCGGGGAACGCCTCGACGGGCCTATCTCCGTCGCCCCGCTCCCATGGGGAGCGGGGCCATGCAGGGTGAGCTCGTCGATGCGGCGGGGGGTCGCTGGATCTTCAAGGTCTGGGACCTGGGAGAAGGAGGCGTGTGCGTCTTCACCCAGACCAGCATCGACAACCTGGACGGCAGCAGCATCCAGCTGACCATTTTTGATCGCTTCGAACGGATCGATCACCGGATGGAAGCCCGGCTGGCCTGGCAAGCCCAGGAAGGCATTACCTATTTTCTCGGCCTGGCCTTCGAAACACCGATCGAGTCCGGGCTCTTCTACGACCGCTACCTGGCCCCCACCAAAAGCTGAGTTCTTGGCCTGGCACGCCATGGCCGAAAGTGGGGGAATTGCCTCTCGCATCCCATGGGTCTCGTCGCCACCGCCCCGTCCGTCCGTCAGACCCCGACGGCCGCGGATCCGGATGCTGAGCACAAGGGATTCGGGGGATCCGGCCCAGCCCGCTCCGGCCGCCGCAAGGGGGGGCGCAAACGCAGTCCAGCCCTCAGCAAGGCCGACTGGGGCCCCCTCGGCAAACATCCGGATCTCGACTCCATCGTGGCGCGGCAACGGCTGGAGCTCCCCCTGGCCGGACGCCTCAGCTCCAGCGAGGTGAACCGAGCCTGGAAACGGGCGGCGGCGGCACACCATCCCGACCGCGGCGGCAGCCACGACACGATGCAGCGGGTGAACGGGGCGCGGGACCAACTGCTGGGGCGCCAGGAGGACTGATCCCCAGAACACCCCGGAGCGGATCAGATTGGGATTGAACCTCCCAGCACCACCCCATCAGCCCCCCAACCCCAGGCACCGCGCCCCCCCGAGACCCCACGCCCCTGGTGCTCGTGCACGGGCTGCTGGATAGCCCCCGGGTGTTCAACGCGCTGAAACAGCGCCTGGGCGAGCAGCGCCAGCCCCTGCTGATCCCCGATCTACCGCTGCGCCTGGGGCTCACGCCCGTGCCGGAGGCCGCCGAACTGCTGGGCAGTCACATCGAGGCGGCGTTTGGGCTGGAGCAACCCGTCGACCTGCTGGGCTTCTCCATCGGCGGGGTGATCGCCCGCACCTGGATCCAGCTGCTGGGCGGCCATCGGCGCACCCGTCGCTTCATCAGCGTGGGCAGCCCCCAACAGGGCACGCTTACAGCCCAGCCCTGGCCTGGGAGGCTGCTGGCGGGCATCGCCGATCTGAAGTGGGGCAGTCCCCTGCTGGAGCAGCTCAACGGCAACCTCGACACCCTGGCGGGCGTGGAGTGCTGCAGCTTCTATTCCGCCATCGACCTGGCGGTGCTGCCGGGCTGGCGGGCGGTGCTGCCACTCGGGCGCACCCAGATGTTGCCGGTGTGGGCCCATCCCCAGCTGCTGCGTGCTCCCCAATCGGTGCAACTGCTGGCCGAAGAACTCCTGCGGCCATGACCACTCCCCTGTCACCCCTGATGGCCCTGCTCACCAGCATCCTGGGCTGGCTGCTGTGGAGTGGGGTGGTGGGGGCGCTGGCCAATCGCCTGCCGCTCCCCTGGCTGGCGCGGAGCCGGGTGCTGTGGCAACGGCCCTGGCCGGAATCCCTGCAGAGCTATGAACGGCGCTGGGCGATCCGCCGCTGGAAACCCTGGCTGCCCGATGCCGGCAACGCGCTGCCCAATGGGGTGGCCAAGGCCAGCTTGGTGGGCCGCGATCGCCGCAACCTGGAACGGCTCGTGCTCGAAACCCGGCGGGCCGAGTTGGTGCACCTGGCCCTGTGGCCGTTCTGGATCGCCACAGCCCTGTGGCTGCCGCCGCTGGGGGTGCTGATCAATCTGGGCTTCGCCACCCTGTTCAACCTGCCCTGCCTGTGGGTGCAGCGCTACAACCGCCTGCGGCTGCAGCAGCTGCTCGGCCGCCCCTGAGCTGGATCCAGCCATCAGGGGCCCAGATCGGTGGCCGCCAAGGCCAGTTCCACCACCAGGCCGGCGTCTTCACTGTGCTGGCCAAGCCGCAGCCGGTGGGGCCCCGCCTCGAGCCAGAAGCGGCTGGTGGCCTCATCGAAATAGGCCAACCGGCGCAGGGGAATCGCCAGGCTGAGCCGCTGGCACCCGCCAGGCTCAAGGCTCACCCGGCCAAAACCCACCAGGGTGCGCCGGGGGCGTTCCAGCACAAGCCCCGGTGGTTCGACGTAGACCTGCACCACCCCCTCACTGGCCATGGCCCCGTCGTTGTGCAGCGTCACCCCAACCCGCAGCGCCGGGTGGGGACCACCGGGGCTGAGCTCGGCCTCCGCAGCGCTGAGGCGCAGGGCGGCGTAGGAGAGGCCGAAGCCAAAGGGAAAGGCGGCCGGATGGCCGTCGCGCTGGAGCCGGCGGTAGCCGTGCCAGAGGTCGTAGTGCACCTGGGGGGCCCGGGGCTCGAACGGGGGCAGGTGGTTGGCGCTGGTGGGGATGGCGAAGGGCAGGCGCCCGGAGGGCGACACCGCACCAAACACCACATCAGCCAGGGCCTCGCCGCCCCGCTCGCCCGGATACCAGAGCAGCAAAATCGCCGGCACGGCGCGGCGCCAGGCCTCCATCAGGATCGCGCCGCCGCCCATCAGCACCACCACCGTGCGGGGGTTGGCCGCCACCACCGCCTCGATCAGGGCCACCTGCGCGGCGGGGAGCTCCAGCTGGGTGCGGTCGCCGGCGGCGAAGTCTCCCCCCTGGCGGGCAGAGCCGTAGCTGGTGAGGGCCGCAATCGCCCGGGCCACCGGCGGCCACCAACGGCGCAGCAGGGGGTGGGGGGCCGGCATCTGGCGCAGGATCGGGGCGATGTCGCCGGGGTGGATGTGCTCCCCCTCCAGGCGCCAGTCCAGGCCGAGCACCAGCAGGGCCGTGTCACAGCGAGCCGCCAGGGCAATGGCCTCCTGGAGATGCTCGCCGCTGGCGTGGTGCACCGCTCCCGGCGCAGCGACCGCCCGCAGCCCCTCCAAGGGCGTCACCACCACCCCCGGCTCGGGCCGGGTGTCGGAGGAGCCCCGGTCGCCCAGGTTGGCCACCGCGGCGAGGGGGCCGATCACCGCCAGGGAGCGGGCCGGATCGAGCGGGAGCAGGGCCGGCGCGCCATGGGGAGCACGTTCTGGAGCCTCGTTTTGGAGCAGCACGATCGCCTTGGTGGCCGCCTCCCGCGCCAGGGCGCGGTGCTCGGGGCAGCCCCGCAGGCTGACGGGGTAGGTCCCCTGCGGCACCGCCAACTGCACCCGCAGCTGGCGCAGCACGGCGTCGTCAATCCGATCCAGGCAGAGGCGTCCATCGGCCAGGGCCTGCTCCAGGCCGCCGGCAAAGATCATCCGGAACGGCATCTCCAGGTCCTGGCCGGCCCGCACCGCCGCCACGCCATCGCGCACCCCGAAGATGAAGTCGGTCACGACGAAACCGCGGAACCCCCAGCGCTGCTTGAGGATCGCCGTGAGCAGCTCCGGGTGCTGGCCGCACCATTCGCCATTCACCCGGTTGTAGGCGCTCATCACCGAGCCCGCCCCCGCCTCGACGCAGTCGCGGAAATGGGGCAGATACAACTCATGCAGCACCCGCTCACTCACCTGCACGTCCACCAGGAAGCGGGAGCTGTCGATCGAGTTGAGGGCCAGGTGTTTGACGCAGGCCACGGCATGGCGCTGGATGCCGCGGGTGCAGGCTGCCCCCAGATCGCCGAGCAGCACCGGATCTTCACCGTAGGTCTCCTGGGCCCGGCCCCAGCCGGGGTGGCGCAGCAGGTTGACGCACACCGCCGCCAACCAGTTGGCGCCGAAGCTACGGGCCTCCCGCGCCATGGCCTCGCCGATCCGCTCCTCCAGGTCGACGTCCCAGCAGGCACCGCGGGCGATCGGCGGCGGGAAGGTGGTGGCGCCACCCTGGAGCACCACCCCCCGCGGGCCATCGACGAACTGCAACCCGGCCAGACCCAGGCGGGGCACGGCCCCGGCGGGCCAGGGATGGACGTGGGAGGCATCGCGGCTGGCGATGTCCACCATGCCGGGCCAGAAGTCGGTGTCGCCCTCGAGCAGGGCGAGCTTCTCGGCACTGCTGAGCTGAGCCAGCACTGCTTCGGCCCGGCGCTCGGCCGCTTCAGCCCCAACCTCGGGCGACACCGCCATGGGGGCTCCCTGCTGCCCTGAGGCTAGGAAGGCCGGATCTCGCCGGCCAGGACACAACAACGCCCGGAGCGCGAGCCCCGGGCGTTTGTCTGCTCAGCTGGAGTGCCGACCCTCGGGGGTGCGGGCGCAGCTGCGCGAGGTTTGTGCTTGGTAATCAGATCGTGGGATCTGAGGGTCTTCAGTTGTGGGTCGGAGCTGCCGGCGCTGGCACCTGGGGCCAGGTGACAAGTGGGACTTCCCATTTCGGTCCGGGGCACCTAGGGCGGTGCAGTGGACGGGTGGACGCGAGGACGTCAAACCCAGAGAAGCCAGAGATCCGTCGAGAGTGTTGGAGCAGGGGCCGGATCGTCAGCGCGCTCCTGTCTGATGCTCAGGGGGGGTGTCTTCCATCAATGGAGCCTCCGAATCCCGATGCACAAACAATCGCGCCGGCGGACCGAAGAGGCAAGGCCGCCGACCCCAGCGGCAATGGGTCTTCACGAGCGCACATGGGACTTCATGAAGAGAGCTTCACCGAGTGGGAGCGCCCAGCCCGGCTGGGTCTCGCCAAGGGCCTCAGGACTGGCCGGATCGTTCTATGGGTCGCCTGAGATTCGAACTCAGGACCAATCGGTTAAAAGCCGAGTGCTCTACCGCTGAGCTAGCGACCCGCGCCCGTTGGGCACGTAGGGAACGTATCACCCAGGGGCGACCTCCTCCAAGGGGGCGGGGACGCCGGGAGAATGGGGAGCCCTGGTGCCACAGCGGATGAGCAGCGTTGCCTGGGCCGCTCACTGGCCCGAACCCCGGATCCACCCCGAAGCCTGGGTGGCCGCGTCAGCGGTGGTGATTGGCGATGTGCAGCTGGCGGCCGGCGCCAGCCTCTGGCCCACGGCCGTGGCCCGCGGGGATGTGTGTCCGATCGTGGTGGGGGAGGGCAGCAACGTGCAGGACGGCGCCGTGCTCCACGGCGATCCAGGCCAGCCCGTGCGCATCGGCACCGATGTGACCATCGGCCACCGGGCCGTGATCCACGGTGCCACCCTCGAAGACGGCTGCCTGATCGGCATCGGCGCCATCGTGCTCAACGGCGTCACGGTGGGGGCCGGCGCCCTGGTGGCGGCGGGTTCGGTGGTAACCCGCGATGTGCCCGCCGGCGCCCTGGTGATGGGGGCCCCGGCCCAGGTGAAACGCGAGCTCAGCGCCGAGGCCCAGGCCGATCAGCGCCAGCACGCCCGCCGCTACAGGGAGTTGGCCCGGGCCCATGCCGCCCGGGTCCAGGGATGACAGCCGATCAGGCACGGCAACGCAGATGACGACAAATCCCCAGGCGGGCGGGCCGCAGACACGGCGCAGTCCTTAAGATCTCCCCATCTCGTTTCCCTGCCTTCCATGGACGCTCGGCTGGTGCTGGTTGCCGCTCCCATCCTCCTGGCCGCCGGTTGGGCCGTGTTCCACATCGGCCGCGCCGCCGTGGGCCAGCTGCAGCTGATGCTCAAGCGCGCCCGCGCCTGATCGTTTGCGTCCAGAACTGCTCGTCATCGGCGCCGGTCTGGCGGGCACGGAAGCGGCCTGGCAGATCGCCAGTGCCGGTTTGCCGGTGCGGCTGGTGGAGATGCGGCCGTTGCGCCGTTCCCCCGCCCACCACAGCGCTGAATTCGCCGAGTTGGTGTGCAGCAACAGCTTCGGCGCCCTGAGCAGCGACCGCGCCGCCGGCCTGCTGCAGGAGGAGCTGCGCCGGCTGGGCTCCCTGGTGATCCGCACCGCCGATGCCCATGCCGTGCCCGCCGGCGGCGCCCTGGCGGTGGATCGGGGCCGCTACAGCGCCGCCCTCACCGCCGCCCTCGAGCAGCACCCCCTGGTGACGGTGGATCGGCGGGAACACACCGAGCTGCCCGGCCCCGGCGAGATCGCCGTGCTGGCCACCGGCCCGCTCACCAGTGAGCCCCTGGCCGAGCAGCTGCGGGCCTTCACCGGCCGGGCCGACTGCCACTTCTTCGATGCCGCCAGCCCGATCGTGGAGGGCGAGAGCATCGATCTCTCCGTGGCCTTCCGGGCCTCCCGCTACGACAAGGGCGACGCCGACTACATCAACTGCCCGATGGACCGGGAGCAGTTTCTGGCCTTCCGCGAGGCGCTGTTGGCGGCGGAGCAGGCCGAGCTCAAGGACTTCGAAAAAGAGAGTGCGACGTTCTTCGAGGGCTGCCTGCCGATCGAGGAGCTGGCCCGCCGCGGCGAAGACACGATGCGCTACGGCCCGCTCAAACCGATCGGCCTCTGGGATCCCCGCTGGGGCGATCTGAACGACCGCGACGTGCGCCGGGCCAAGCGCGCCTACGCCGTGGTGCAACTGCGCCAGGAAGACAAGGACGGCCGCCTCTGGAACCTGGTGGGCTTCCAGACCAACCTCAAATGGGGCGAGCAGAAGCGGGTGCTGCGGCTGATCCCGGGACTGGAGAACGCCGAGTTCGTGCGCTTCGGCGTGATGCACCGCAACACCTTTCTGGAGTCGCCCCAGCTGCTCGATCCGAGCCTGCAGTTCCGCCAGCGGCCCAGCCTGCTGGCCGCTGGCCAGATCACCGGCACCGAGGGCTACGCGGCGGCGGTGGCCGGCGGCTGGCTGGCCGGCACCAATGCCGCCCTGCTGGCCCAAGGCCTGGAGCCGATCCAGCTGCCGCCCACCACCATGATCGGCGCCCTCACCCACTTCATCGCCGAAGCCCCCAGCGCGAAGTTCCAGCCCATGCCCCCTAACTTCGGCCTGCTGCCGGAGCTGCCCACACGGATCCGCGAGAAGCGCGCCCGCTATGGCGCCTACCGCGACCGCGCCTTGGCGGATCTGGCCCCCTTCCTAGGGTCGGCCACACCTGCCGCTGCCCTCCGGTGACCACCAGCCCCGCTCCCACCTGGGATGTGATCGTGATTGGCGCCGGCATTGGTGGCCTCGTCACCGCATCACAGCTGGCCGCCAAGGGGGCCAAGGTGCTGGTGCTGGAGCGCTACCTGATCCCCGGCGGCTCGGGCGGCAGCTTCAAACGCGAGGGCTACACCTTTGATGTGGGTGCCTCGATGATCTTCGGCTTCGGCGAGAAGGGACACACCAACCTCCTCACCCGGGCCCTCGCCGATGTGGGCCAGCACTGCGCCACGGTGCCCGATCCGGCCCAGCTCGAGTACCACCTGCCCGGCGGCCTGAACGTGGCCGTGGACCGCGACTACGAGCGCTTCCTGGCCGACCTCACCGCCCTGTTCCCCCACGAGGCCCAGGGCATCCGCGCCTTCTACGACGCCTGCTGGCAGGTGTTCCGCTGCCTGGACGCGATGCCGCTGCTCTCGCTCGAAGACCCCGCCTACCTGGCGAAGGTATTCTTCCGGGCGCCCTTGGCCTGTCTGGGCCTGGCCCGCTGGCTGCCGGTGAACGTGGGCGACGTGGCGCGGAAGCACATCAGCGATCCGGCCCTGCTCAAGTTCATCGACATGGAGTGCTTCTGCTGGAGCGTGATGCCGGCCGACCTCACGCCGATGATCAACGCGGGGATGGTGTTCTCCGATCGCCATGCCGGCGGCATCAACTACCCCCAAGGCGGCGTGGGTGTGATCGCCGAGAAGCTGGTGGCCGGCTTGGAGAGCCATGGTGGCGCGATCCGCTACAAGGCCCGCGTCACCAAAGTGGTGATCGACAACGGCGCGGCCGTGGGCGTGCAGCTGGCCAGCGGCGAAACGATCCGCGCCCGCCGCGTGGTGAGCAACGCCACCCGCTGGGACACGTTTGCCGGCAGCCCCGGCAGCGAGGGCGCCGTGGCCCAGCCCCTGGTGGATGCCGCCCACACGCCCGCGGCGGAAACCACTTGGCGGCGGCGCTACAAACCCTCCCCCTCCTTTCTCTCCCTGCACCTGGGCATCGATGCGGCGGTGGTGCCGGAGGGCTTCCATTGCCACCACCTGCTGCTGGAGCGCTGGGAGGAGATGGAGGCGGAGCAGGGGGTGGTGTTCGTGTCGATGCCGACCCTGCTGGATCCCGGGCTAGCGCCGGCCGGGCGCCACATCCTGCACAGCTTCACCCCCAGCTCCATGGAGCCCTGGCAGGGGCTGAGCCCAGGGGCCTACCGGGCCAAGAAGCAGGCCGACGCCGACCGGCTGATTGAGCGCCTTGAGGCGATCCTGCCGGGCCTGAAGGGCGCCATCCGCCACCGCGAGGTGGGCACCCCCCGCAGCCACCGGCGCTTTCTCGGCCGCATGGGCGGTAGCTACGGCCCGATCCCGGCCCTGCGGCTGCCAGGCCTGCTGCCCATGCCCTTCAACCGCACCGGCATCACGGGGCTCTACGCCGTGGGCGACTCCTGCTTCCCCGGCCAGGGGCTCAATGCGGTGGCCTTCAGCGGCTTTGCCTGCGCCCACCGCATCGGCGCCGACCTGGGGCTCAACCCCTGGCGCCTGCCTGCCTAGGCTGAGCCCATGGGGCAATCGGGTGGCCCGGTGGTGGGCGGCACAACCAAGGCGATCGCGCAGCCGTCTACGGGCGCAAGGTGCCAGTCCCCGCGAAGGCTATGGCGTTCATGGATCAAGGAAGAGCAGATCAGCTGGCGCCAGCGCGGCCCTTCACGCACTGCCGTGATCCTGTTGGTGATGGTCACCCTGGCTGGGGTTGAAGGGCTCCGCAGGATCCAGCTGACCAAAGACCGAAGCGTCACCAGCCAGACGATCGGCCTGGAAAAACTCGAAGCCGAATTCCGGGACGCCGAGCGAACGGCCCGGGATTGGGGCTGGTGGGATGACAGCTATGCCTTCATTGAGGGGAGAAACCCCTCCTTCCCCTCCGAAGACCTGGCCACCAGCAGCCTCTTTGACGACGGGGCTGCCATGGCGCTCTACGACGCCCAATCCCAACGCCAAGCGCTTCGGGTGGGCCTGAGCAGCCCGAACCGGCCCCCTGATCCACGGCTGGTGGGCTGCATGGACTCCACGGCCCGCACCCGGCGCCACCTGGGACTCCCCGGCATCCGGGTGATCTGCTCCGGCGAAGCCAACAACCTCTACGTCGGCTATGCGAGCACGATCAGCACCAGCGACAACAGCCGATCCAGCGCAGCCACCCTGGTTTACCTCAACCCGCTGGTTGAAGCCCAGTTCGGCAGCCACCTGAAAAACGAGCTCAACCGGATCCAAGCCCAGCTGCAGCCCCTGCCGCCAGCTGGAGCGATCGCCACGGGAGTGGCCTTGACGCCGCTCCAACCCCAGACCTTCAGCAACAACGGCCGCCTGATGGGGGTCAGACCCGCCAATAGCCAGGCGGAGCTGCGCCGGGAACTGACCGATCTGCTGCTCCTGCTAACCGGCGGAGGAGTGATTGCCCTGGCCCTGCGGGTTCGCTGGAAATTGGCCGAACGACGGCAGAAATTGCTGCTGCGCCAACAGGAACGCTGGGGCACCCAACGCATCCGACGCACGCACCGCGCCCTGATTGAAATCCTTGATTTCAAGGCCTCCCCGTCAGAGCCTGCCGCAGATCCCAGCCCAACCAGCCCACTTCCTGACAGCACCTTGATCTTCAGGGGGATGCTGCAAGGGGAACGGCGCCACCCTGCCTCGCCCCGCGCCAGCCAACCGGTCGATGGGTCGTCCGCAACCAGCAAGGAAACCGCTGGTCGCCAAGGCGTAAACATCCAGATGATTGCCAATCGGTTTGAACAGATTCTGGGCTCCGCCCGAGATCTGGCCATGCACGATGCGCTCACCGGCCTGGCCAACCGCCGCTACTGCATCGAACACCTGGAAAGAGAACTTGTTCGTCTCAAAGAACAACACGTCCTGCTGAGCTTGCTGTTTATCGATATCGACAAATTCAAAAGCATCAACGACACCTATGGCCATCGCATCGGCGATCAAGCCCTCTGCAAGGTGGCCAACCAACTCCAGGCCCTCTGCCGCCAGGGTGACTTTCTGGCGCGCTACGGCGGCGACGAGTTCATTCTCATTCTCAATCCGGGCGACACTCCCAATACAAACCACGAATCCCTGGGTCTGCAGGCCCAACAGACAGCCCACCGGATCCTCGAAGCCTTTGAGAAGGGTCAAGTGGATTCCGTCTCGCCCTACCGACTCAGCCTCAGCATTGGGATCACGATCAGCGACCCACACCAGTTCAGCAGTGAAGACATCATTCGAAAAGCAGACCTGGCGATGTACAAGGCAAAGGCATCCCAAGGGGAACATATTCACCTGTTCACAGCAGAAAATGAGTCCAATCCCCTCAGCGACCATCGCCTATTTACCGCACTGCAACTGGCCTCAGGAGCCTCCTATGAATCGTCGAGGCCAGACTCCTTCCACATTTTGTTCCAACCGATCGTCAACGCCGCAGGCGAAGTGCTAGCGGTTGAGGCGCTAGCCCGCTGGGACCACCCAGACCTGGGAGAAATCCCCCCAACTCTGTTTATCCCGGTCGCCGAACATTATCGCATCATGGGTCGCGTCGGCCGCCAGTTAATCGAAGCCTCATTAGGGACCTTCAAGCAGCTGATCCAGGCCCTGCAGATCACTCCAAAACAGCTCAAGCTGGCAATCAACGTCAGCCCATCCCAACTGACGGATGCATCCTTTTCAGGCCACTTGATCAACGCCATTTCGGCCCAAGGACTATCTTGCCACCACATCATTCTCGAACTCACTGAAACCGCCATCTTCAACTCCACAGCCGCGGTTGAGACCAATCTGCGCCAGTGCCGTGAAGCGGGGATGCGGATTTCCCTCGATGACTTTGGAACGGGATTCTCCTCGATGGGTTTGTTGCTGTCTCTGAAGCCCGACGAGCTGAAGATCGATCGCAGTTTTGTGATCGGAGTACTCAACGATTCCTATGCGGAACAAATCGTGGAACTGCTCCCCAAGCTCACGAACTCCGTCTCCATGGCCCTCATCGCGGAAGGAGTGGATACAGACGAGAGCTTTCAACGGCTGCAGCAACTGGGTGTGGACCGATTCCAGGGCTATCTCTTCTCGGAGCCCCTGGACGTCGCCTCCCTGGTGGCGCGCATGGGGGGAAACCGACTCACAATCTCCCTTCCCGCTCCATAGCCTGGGCCATCTCGTCTCCATGCAAGGCATGCCCGGCATCCCGACCCCCAGTTCTGAGGAGCTCGCCCGCTACCTGGAGCAACGGGGCGAACTTGGCAAGCCCTGGATGCTGCAACTGCTGCGGCTCACCAAGCTCAAGGAGGCCAAAGACAGCATGGATCCCGATGCCTACCTGGCGAGCCTGCAGGAAGCCCATGCCGACCTGATGCGCCTCGGGGAGTTCTGGAAAGGCCGGGAGCAGGAGGTTTTCAGCGGCCGGTACCAGCCCCCCGAGCTGATCGAACCCCTGCCCGGATCCCCCGAGGATCGATGACCACCCCGCAGGTGGAGGGGGAGGAGCGCTACCCGATGGCGCCCCTGATCCGCTTCACCCTGATCAGCCTCTACCTGGCCCTGGTGGCCCCCCTCCCCGTGCTCGCCAGCGGAGCCCTGCAGGCCGCCCTCTGGCTGGCCCTGCCCCTGGGGCTTGCACTGGTGGTGGCCGCCACCAGTGAACGGGTGGAGCTCAGCGGCAGCACCATCCGGGTGGGCCACCCCCGCTGGTGCGCCTGGTTGCTGCGCCGCGGCTGGAGCCTGCCCTGGAGTGCGATCCAGGGGCTCACGCCAGTGGCCACCAGCCAGGGAGGCCGGGTGTTCTACGTGCGGGCGGCAGACGGATCGGCCTACCTGCTCCCCCAGCGGGTTGCCGCCTTCGAAGAGTTTCTGGGCCGCTTCGGCCAGGAAACGGGCCTCGACGTCAGTTCCATCGGCCGGATCAGCCCGCCCTGGACCTACCAGCTGCTGGCAGTGCTGAGCGGCGCCATGCTGCTCGGGGAACTGGTCTGGCTGGCTTGGGCTGCTGGAGCGCCAAGCTGATCAAGCCAGGCCCCGATCAGGCCAGGCTGTTCTGGGGCTGCCGCACCGAAGACTCTTCCTCGGCCTGGGCTTCAGGCAGGGTTTCAAGGCTGAAGCGATAGCCCTGCTGGCGCATCGTTTCGATACCACCCCCCTCTCCCAGCCCGGCCTGCTCCAGCTTGCGCCGCAGGGTGAGCACCTGGGTATCCACGGAGCGAGGGCCCCCGCTGAAGGGAGGCCAGGCCATGCGCAGCAGCTCCTGACGGCTGCGCACCACGCCAGGAGGCATCAACAGGGCGCAGAGCAGGGCGAATTCCCGGGGGCTGAGCTCCACCGGTTGGTCGCGCAGGGTCACCTGGCGCAGCAACACATGCACCTCAAGGGGACCCACACACACCCGCTCCTGCAGGCCAGTGCCGCTGCGGCGCAGCAGGGTGCGGCAGCGGGCTGCGAGTTCCTCGAGGCCGAAGGGCTTGCGCAGCACGTCGTCGGCGCCGGCATCGAGCAGGGTCACCACGGGCTCGGAACCGGTGCGGGCCGTCAACACCATCACCGGGCAACGCAGCTGGGCCGCCAACCGCAGGGCCGAGCTTTCATCCAGTAGCTCAGCGCTGATCAGCAGATCGGGAGACTGGTCGTGGCAGACCTCGAGGGCTTCACGGGCTGTGGCCACCGCGGCCGCCAGATGTCCGTCCTGTCGCAGGCGTTGGGCCAGAACGGTCCGGAGGGTCGCGTGGGGGTCTACCACCAGAACCCGCTGGGGCTGACCTCCGGCCTGGGATGGGGACAGGCTGGCTGAAATTGGCGGGGACGTTGAGCTGATGGGATCCAGTGAAGTAGTCCCCTCAGGCTAACGGGGTGGGCCAGACCAATCGCGTATCAGCCGATGCGCTTGCTCAGACCCTGACGATCGCACCCCCTAGCCCGGAGGGTCAGAATGGGTGGAGGGTTGTTGACCCCATGACCGCGCTGCACCATCCGGACGCCATCCGCCACTTCCAATCGCTGTGTGATGCCTGCCAGGAACTGGCCCATCGCTTCCACAGCCCCGCGGAACTGCGCCTGTACGCCGACGGCTACCTGCACGCCCTGCGGCGCACGGCCGTGCTGGATCCCCTCACCCAGCGCCGGCTCGAGGAGCTGATTGACCGCTGGATTCAGGATCCGTCCAGCTTCATCGGACCGGACGGGGACCCGCGCAGCCTGTACGAAAGCGAGCGCTACTGATCTGGGGCCTCAGCTGGCCAGGGCCACCTCGAGCTTCTCGCGCAGCTCGCCCGAGTTGTACATCTCGATCAGGATGTCGGATCCACCAATGAATTCCCCTTTCACATACACCTGGGGAATGGTGGGCCACTCGGAAAACTCCTTGATGCCCTGACGAATCTCCGGATCGGAAAGCACATCGAAGGTTTCAAACGGCACCCCCACCGAGTGCAGGATCTGCACCACGTTGTTGGAAAAGCCGCACTGGGGCATCAGCTTGCTGCCCTTCATGAAGACGAACACCGGGCTGGTCGCCAGCAGCTCTTCAATGCGTTGACGGGTGGTGGCTTCCATGAACTCAGGCAGGAGTGGAGGTTTGCAAGGCCAGGGCGTGGATCGCTTCGCTGGCCAGTTCCTGGCGCAGGGCGCCATACACAAGCTGGTGCTGCTTGACCCGGGTGAGGCCGTTGAAGGCTGACGACACCACCGTCACCTGCAGGTGGTCGCCCCCGCCGGTGAGGTCTTCAACCTCTACGGAGGCATCGGGCATGGCCAGGGTGATGGCCGCCTTCACCTGGTCGGGATGCACCATCGGGGAGAGCATGCGGCGAACGACGGGAATCTAGAGCTCACTTCCCGGGAGCGGCCGCATCCCCGGCGGTGTAAGGCGTGGCCGCGAAGCCGATCTCCACCAGGTTTTGGTAGGCCTTGCGGCCTTCGGGGTTGGCCGGGGTCATCACCTTGACGACCTCCACCAGCAGCGGAACGGCCACCTCGGGCTGGTTCTGGCGGCGGAACACCGCCGCCAGCCGCAGGTTGGCCTGGGCCATGGTTTCCAGGGCCTCACGGCCCTTCTGGTCCATCTCCCGGGGAATGCGGGCATCCAGGCCCCGGAAGGAGCCACTCAAATCGCGGTAGAAGCCCAGCAGCCGGCGACAGGCATCGCGGGCCTGGTCGTAGAGCTTGCGGGCTTCGGCGAGGTTGCCGTTGGCGGCGGCGGCATCGCCCCGAGCCAACAGGGCTCGCACCGCATCGAGGTTGAACGGACTACCCGAGGACTCCAGGGCCCGTTGGGGATCCTGTTGGGCCTGAACAGCACCCGGGACCAGCGGTGCCGCGAGGGCCAGCGCGGCCAACAGGGAGCCGCAGAACAGGCGGGACGACCTCAGCACTGGGAGCAAACACATGCCGCCAAACTCTAGGGGGACAGCCCAAGGGCGCCGCGGGCCCGGGCCTCTGCGGCGGCCATCGCCAGCGCCAGGTGGTCGGTGAACGCGACGGCTGCCTCGCGTCCTTGCCCCTCCAGGGTGAGCGGCGGGCCGAAGCAAAGTGCCGCCCCATCCCCCCAGCGGGGCGGCCGATGGCCATAGGCAAGGCCCACCGGTACCACGGGCACCGTGACCCCCCGGCCGGCAGCCAGCAGGGCCAAACGGGCCAGGCCCTGGTGCAGTCGCAGGGGCGCCTGCTCCCGCACGATGCGACCCTCGGGAAACACCACCAGCTGCTCACCGGCCGCCAGCAGGTCGACCGGATAGCGGAGGCTGGCCATCGATGGACGGCCCTGGTTGACGGGGAAGCAGCCCAACCGATGCAGAAACCAGCCCTGCAGGCCGCGCATTTCGTCCACCGTCACCATGAAGCGGCAATCGCGGCCGGTGACGCGACGGCCTGCGGCGTGGGGCAGCAGCAGGGCATCCCAGCGGGCCCGGTGGGTGGGGGCCAGCAGCACGGGGCCCGCATCGGGGAGGTGCTCCCGGCCCAGCACCCGCACCGAGCGGAAGAAGAGGCGCAGGGCGATGTCCTGGCTGGCCACCATGGCCAACGGCGACAACCAGGGGCTGATGCCGTTGCACAGACCCCGCTCCCGCACCTGGGGAAGGAAAGCCGTGGAGCCGGTCTGCGCCGCCAACAACCGCATCAAAAGGAGGTTTTCTGACGCTAGGGGCCACGGTCGCCGTCCAGCTCGGAGCACGGGCAGTTGGGGCACCGCCCAGGGAAGCTCCATAGGATTTCGGCCACACCCTTCCCCCGCCATGGCCAGCCTCGGCGTCAACATCGACCACCTCGCCAACGTGCGCCAGGCCCGCCGCAGCGTGGAACCCGACCCGGTGACCCATGCCCTCCTGGCGGAGCTGGGCGGCGCTGACGGCATCACCGTGCACCTGCGCGAAGACCGCCGCCACATCCAGGACCGGGATGTGGAGTTGCTGCGGCAGACGGTGCGCAGCCGGCTCAACCTGGAGATGGCCGCCACCGCCGAGATGGAGGCGATCGCCCTGCGGATCCGGCCCGACATGGTGACCCTGGTGCCCGAGAAGCGCCAGGAAGTGACCACCGAGGGCGGCCTGGATGTGGCCGGCCAGCAGCAGGCCCTCACCGGCCTGGTGGGCCGGCTGCAGGACAGCGGCATCGGCGTGAGCCTGTTTGTCGATGCCGACCCCGCCCAACTCGAGGCCAGCCGGGCCACGGGAGCCCGCTGGGTGGAACTGCACACCGGCCGCTACGCCGAAGCCGATGGGCAGCAGCAACCCGGGGAGCTAGCCCGGCTCACCGAGGGCAGCTTCATCGCCCGCAGCCTCGGGTTGCGGGTGAATGCCGGCCACGGCCTCACCTACCAAAACGTGGAGCCGGTGGCCGCCATCGAGGGAATGGAGGAGCTCAACATCGGCCACACGATCGTGGCCCGCGCCCTGGCCGTGGGCCTGGAGGCGGCAGTGCGGCAGATGAAGGCGCTGATTCAGAATCCCCGCCGCGACCCCCTGTTCGGCAGCCGCCAGCCATGAGCACCTATCACTTCATTGCCGCCAGCGAGGCGTTCCTCACCGTGGAGGAGCCCCTGGAGGAGGTGCTGCGGGAGCGGGTGCGCCACTACGGCGAACAGGGCAAGGCGATTGATTTCTGGCTGGTGAAACGTCCTGCCTTCCTCGAGGCCCCCGAACTCGAGCCCATCGGCAGTGCGGTGCCCAGGCCGGCCGCTGCGGTGGTGTCCACCGATGAGAAGTTCATCACCTTCCTGAAACTGCGCCTGGAATTCGTGGCCTGCGGCCGCTTCGAGGCACCCAGCACCGCGATTCCCGACGCCCTGGCCAGCGCGGCCTAAAACAGCCCCAAGAAGCGCTTGCGCGGAGCCTCCTCACCGGGTTGGGCCGGCTCGGCCTTGCCCTGGCCGCCGTCCTGCTGGTAGCGGGGCTTGTTGTCCCCGATGGTGAGCAGGGCCTCCTTGTTCTTCCACCACACCCAGTCGCGGATGGGCGGCGTGTTGGCCAGCTGTTGGCGGGTCAAACCCAGCCCGAGCTTGGCGGAGGCATCGAGCAGCACGTCAAGCATCTCTTCACCAGAGCTGCAGCGGGCCAGGGCCTCATTGGTGCGCTTGGCGCCGTTGAGGGCCTTCACCAGGGCATTCACCCGCTGTCCCACCGGCAACGAGGCTGGGTTCATCGGGATTTCGGCAGCGCTGGGGGCGACCGTACCAGCGATGGCCGGCCAGGGGGGGCTGACAAGGAGCCGGTGGGGAGGCAAGACTGGATCCAACGCGATGGACCGATGACGTCCCCCTCCCGTGCCTGCCACCATTGGGTGATCGGGGACGTCCACGGCTGCGCCGACTCCCTCGAACGGCTGGTGGCCCTGCTTCCGGTTGGGGATCGGCTGGTGCTGTGCGGCGATGTGATCAACCGGGGCCCCCAGATCCGGCGCACCATGGAACTGGCCTGGGGCCTGGTGGAATCGGGGCGGGCGGTGTGGCTCAAGGGCAACCACGAGGCCGACCTGGTAGCCGCCCTGCACCAGGGCAACTGGATGGCCCACCGGGCCCTGGCGGGCTGTGACACCTACCGCCAGCTGGGCGATCGCCATTGCCGCATCTGGGAGGAGCGCCTCGACCAGCTGCCCTGCACCTACGGCGGTCCGGGCTGGGTGGCCACCCACGCCGGCTTCGATCCCACCAGCTGGGAACCGGACCTCTCCATCCGCATGCCCTTCTGGCAGGCCTACGACGGCCGCTTCGGCGATGTGGTGATCGGCCATACCCCGGGCCCCCACGTCCGGCGCCTCGGCCAGATCGTGATGGTGGACACCGGCGCCTGCTACGGCGGCGACCTCTCCGCCTACTGCCCCGAAACCGGCGCCATTCAGTCTGTTCCCGGCCTGCGGGACCGCGGCATCACCGCCTTCCGCCAGCAGCTGGCGGGCTGCCTGCCCTGATGGCCCACCGCTGAGCCCACGCCTTGCTCACCGTTTTCCGGGGCAACCGGGCTGAACATCTCGCCGACCTCCTGGCCGCCCAGCTGCGGCTGAACCCACCGGGCCCCTTCGAGACGGTGCAGGTGGTGGTCAACACCTGGCCCACCAGCCGCTGGCTGGGGGAGCAGCTGGCGGTGGGGCTGGGGGGCATCGCCGCCAACATCCGCTACCCCTTTCCCGGCAGCCAGCTGCGCCAGATCGTGCAGGCCCTGCTGGGTGACGGCAGCGGCGACACCGACCCCTGGCGCGCCAGCCAGCTGGTGTGGCCCGTGCTGGAGCTGCTGCCGGAGCTGGTGGAGCAGCCGGAAGCCGCCGCCCTGCGGCACTGGTTGGGGCGCCGCCAGGGCCACGACCAGGAGCTCGACCTGGCCCGCTGGCAGCTGGGTCGCAGCATCGCCGATGCCCTCGACGACCTCGCCCTCTACCGCCCGGAGCTGCTGGAGAACTGGTGGGACGGGCGCACCCCAGCCGAGGGCGAGAGTGCGGCCTGGCAGCGGCTGCTGGTGCTGCGGCTGGGGGAGCGCCTGGGTGTGAAGCCCTTTGGCCTGCGGGTGCTCGAGGCCATCGCCCTGCTCCAGGAAGGGCCCCCACCCGCCGGCAGCCTGCCCAATCCCCTGCGGCTGTTTGGCCTCAGCAGCCTGGCCCCGATCCAGGTGCAGCTGCTCCAGGCCCTCAGCATCCACACCAACGTGGACCTCTACCTGCTCACCCCCTGCCGCGACCTGTGGCAGCGCTGCACCAGTCGCCGGCGGGTGCTGAGCGACGCCATCGCCCTGCGCCAGCCCCTCGACGGCGACTGGCTGCTGCAGGCCTCCGGCCTGGAGGCCCGCTTCGGGCGTCTGGGGGGCGAATTCCAGCAGTTGCTCGAGGGCAGCGGCGACAGCCGTGAGGGCCAATGGGAGGAGAGGGATCTGTTCGTGGCACCCGCCGCGAGCCATCGCGGGGAAGGACCTGCGCCCCTGCTCCACCAGCTGCAGCAGCAACTGGCGGATCCGGCTGGACACCCCCAGCTGCAGCGGGCCGCGGGAGACAGCTCCCTGGAGTTCCACCGCTGCCCAGGCCCCCTGCGCCAGGTGCAGATCGTGCGGGATCGGATCCTGCAGCTGATGGCCGCCGACCCCACGCTCCAGCCCCGGGATGTGCTGGTGATGACACCCCAGGTGGATGGGCTGGCCCCCCTGGTGGCCGCCGTATTCGGCGACGGCGAGGCGACGGGCGTGTCGCTCAACTGGCGGCTCACCGACCGCAGCCAACAGAGCGACGCCAGCCTCAGCCGCAGCCTGCTGGAGCTGCTGCGGCTGGCGGGGGACCGGCTCACCGCCTCGGCCCTGGAAACCCTGCTCGAGAGTGCGGTGCTGCAGGAGCACTTCCAGCTCAGTGGGGCCGAACTGGCGGCGCTCCATCCCCTGCTGCAACGCTGCGGCTTCCACTGGGGCCTCGATGCCGCCGAGCGGGGCGGCCTGGCCTGCGGCAGCCTCGCCTGGGCCATCGACCGGTTGCTGCTGGGCCTGGTGCTGCCCGAGGAGCCCGGCCTGGCCCCGGCCGACACCGCTCCCCTGGCCAGTGGGGTGAACGTGGAGCTGCTGGGCCGCTGGCTGCACCTGCTCAACCGGCTGCGCCACTGGCTGACGGAACTGCGCCGCCCCCGCCGCTGCGACGCCTGGGCCCACTGCCTGCGGGCCCTGCTGAACGATCTGTTCGGCGAGGGCGGCAGCCAGGCCTGGGAGCTGCCGCTGGTGCTGGCCGCCATCGACGACTGGCAGCGGGCCGCCGCGGGCTGCGCCCTCGACCTGGCCGCACCGGTGGTGGCGGCCGTGCTCGATGAGCGCCTTGCCGCCGATTCGGGCCGCTTCGGCCACCGCAGCGGTGCCCTCACGATCAGCGCCCTGGAGCCGATGCGGGCGATTCCCCACCGGGTGATCGTGTTGATGGGACTGGATGCGGGCACCTTCCCCCGCCAGAGCCAGCGGCCGGGCTTCCACCTGCTGGAGCAGCAGCGCCGCCTGGGCGATCCCAACCCGGCCGACCAGGACCGCTACGTGCTGCTGGAGGCCCTGCTCTCGACCCGGGATCACCTGCTGGTGACCTGGAGCAGCCGCGACCCCCGCAGTGGGGAGGAGCTGCCGCCGGCCACCCCGGTGCGCCAGTGGCTGGAATGGCTGCAGGGCCAGCTGCCCTGCCAGGGCGAGGGCCTGCTGGTGGACCATCCCGCCAACCCCCTCGACCGGGCCAATTTCCAACCGATCAGCGAACGGCCCCCGGGCAGCTGCGACCGGCGTCTGCTGGAGGCCCGCCAGCTGCTGGACCAGCCCGCCGCCCTGGCGCCCCCCTTAGCCCTGGCGGCCAGCGCGCCCCCCGGACCGCCCAGCCTGGAGATGGAACGCGAGGAGTGGGACGCCACGGCCGACCTGCGCGAATGGCTGCTGGCCCCCCAGGCCAGCTGGCTGCGCTCCCTGGGGCTGCGGCCCCGGGAATGGGCCGACAGCCTCGACGACCTCGATCCCCTCAGCCTCGATGAGCGCAGCCGGGCCGCCCTGCTGCGCCAGGCCCTCAGCGACCCCGGGGCGGCGAGCCTCGACGCGCCCGAAACCTGGCTGGAGCGCCACCGGGGCACGGGTCTGCTGCCGCCGCTGGCGGCCGGACAACTGGAAGCCGGCGGCCTCAGCCGGCGCTGGCACAGCCTGCACACCACCCTGGAAGACCTGGGGCCCGAACGCCGGACCCTGGCCCAATGGCAGGACTGGCAGCAGGACCTGCTCTGGCGGGGCTCCTCCCTGGTGGTGCTGCACCCGGCCCGCCCCCGCAGCCCCCAGCGCCTGGAGCTCTGGCTGGCCCTGCTGCTGGCCGCCGCCGCCGATCAGGCCCCGGCCGCCGCGGTGCTGGTGGCCCGGGGCGAGCGGGACTTCGGGGTGGAGCTGCGCCTGGTGCCCCCCGATGGGGCCATGGCCCGGCAGGAACTGGAGCGGCTGGCGGAGCTGCGTGAAGCCTGGCGCCAGCGCTGCTGGCCCGTGCCCCCGGAAACCGGCTGGACCCTGCTGGAGAAGGGCGCGGACCAGGCGATCGAAACCTGGGAGGGCACGGAGCGATCCCGGGGCGAACGGCAGGAGCCGGAACAGGCCCTCTGCTTCGGAGCCGAGCTCAGCGGCAGCGCCCTGCTGGCCAGTGGTGAGGTGGCCGCCCAGGCCGAGATCCTGCTCGGCCCCCTGCGGGAGCAGCGGCCATGACGGCGATCCCGGCGCCTGAGCAGCGCTTCGAGGCCAACAGCTTTCCGCTCGAACCTGGCCTACGCCTGCTGGAGGCCAGCGCCGGCACCGGCAAGACCTTTGCCCTGGCCCAGCTGGTGCTCCGCTACGTGGGCGAAGCCGAACTGGACCTGCGCCAGCTGCTGGTGGTGACCTTCACCGACGCCGCCGCGGCCGAGCTGCGCGATCGCATCGGCCAGCGGCTGCAGCGGGCCCTGGCGGGCCTTGAGAATCCCGAGCTGGAGGCACCCGACCCCACCCTGGCCGCCTGGCTGGACCAGCAGCGGCCCCGCAGCGACCGACTCCGGGCCCGGCTGCTGCTGGCCCTCGAGGAGCTCGATGGCGCCGACATCACCACCATCCACGGCTTCTGCCGCCGCACCCTGCAGCGCCACGCCCTGGAGGCGGGCCTGCCCCCGGAGCTGCAACTGGAAACCGACAAGGGCACCCTGGTGCGGCAGGTGGCCCACAACTACTGGCAGCAGCAGGTGCTGCCCCTGGCCAGCCACCTGGTGGCGGGACTGCAGACGTGGGTGAAAGGCCCGGACACCCTGGAAGCCCTGCTGGGCAGCCTCGATGGCGACCCCGCCCTGCAGCTCGACCCCCTGCCAAGCGGATTCGCGGTTGAAGCCCCCCTAGCCGACCAACTCGAGGCCCTCTGGGCCGAAGCCTGGGGCCGGTTCCAGGAGCGCTGGAGCGCCCACGGCCGGGACCTGGAGGCGAGCTTCTGCAGCGCCGCCGCCGCCTGGCGGGAGCAGGGCGTCAAGACCACCACCCCCTACAACCCCAACCCCCGCAAGGACCGCTGCGGCCTGGTGGATGGCTGGATCGCCGCCCAGCCCCCCGGGGGCGACTACGGCGCCACGGCAGGCCGCAACGGCGGTGCGGAGGGGTTGCTGCGCGACTACTTCCACCCGGGAGCCTTCCTCAAGGTGGCGCGGGGCATCGAGGGCCAGGCCGGGGATGACGGCAAGGACGCCCGGGAGCCCTCCCTGCCGGAGCGCCCCCTGCTGGAGGCGGTGGCCCAGCTGCTGGAGGGGCCGGCGGAGGCGATGGTGCTGCATGCCTGCCATTGGGGCCGGGCCGAGCTCAACCGCCGGCGCCGCCAGAGCGGGCGCCTGGGTTTCGCCCAGTTGCTGGAGGGGCTCGACCCCGGGGAGTTGGCCACGACACCGCTGCTGCAGGCGGTGGGGGAGCGCTACGCCGTGGCCCTGGTGGATGAATTTCAGGACACCGACCCGGTGCAATGGCGGATCCTGGCGGGGGCCTTCCAACCCGAGCGCCACCGGCTGGTGCTGGTGGGTGATCCCAAGCAGGCCATCTACCGCTTCCGCGGCGGCGACCTGCGCACCTACCTGCACGCCCGCCAGGCCGCCGAGGCGGGCGCGGGCCTGAGCAGCCTCACCGACAACTACCGCTCCAGCCGGGCCCTGATCGCCGGACTGAATGGGCTGATGCAGCCGGGCCTGCGCCGCACCGGCCTGGCCGTGCCACCGGTGCGCGCCCAACAGGGTGAAACCAACCTGGCGCTGGCGGCGGACGAACACCCCCTGCAGCTGCTCTGGCTCGGCGGCGACCGGTCCGCTGGAGAGAAACCACCCAGCCGCACCGCCCTGGAGCGTGAGCTCCCGGCTCGAATCGCCAGCTTCACGGCCAACCTGCTCAACCGCGGGCTGAGCGAACAACGGGAGGCCAGCAGCCGGCCCTTGGGCCCCAACGACATCTGCCTGCTGGTAGGCACCCACCGCCAGGCCGACGCCCTGCGCGGCGCCCTCGAGGGCTGCGGCATCGCCAGCCGGCTGGTGAGCCAGGGGGATGTGTTCGAAAGTGCCGGAGCCACGGCCCTGCAGCGGCTGCTCGATGCCCTGGCCGAACCGGGTCAGGCCCACCGCCTGCGGCTGCTCGCCGCCTCCCCCCTGCTGGGTTGGAGCGCCGCCGAGATCGCCGGCGCCGGGCCAGAGGAATGGAGCACCCTGGCCGGCCGGCTGGCCCAATGGGCCGCCCAGCTCCCCCGCCGGGGCCTGCTGGGGGTGCTGGCCAGCCTGCTGGAGCAGCGGGGCCTGGCCCGGCTCTCCCTGGGGGGGAGGCTGCTGGCCGACCTGCAGCAGTGCGGTGAGCTGGTGGCGGCACGCCTGCACGCCGACCAACTGGGCCCCGCGGCCGCGGCCGACTGGCTGCGGCGCCTGCGGCTCGACCCCGACCAGGACGTGCCCGACGCCCACCAGCCCCACAGCGACGTGGTGGACGCGGCCGTGTCGGTGGTGACGGTGCATCGGAGCAAGGGACTGGAATACCCGGTGGTGATCTGTCCCTACCTGTGGCAGGCCCCCGGCGGCGATCGGGGCGGCCAGGGACGGATTGGCGTGCGCTGGCGGCCTGCGGACGGCGACCTGGAGCGCCGCGAGGCCGTGCTCGACCTGCACCTCAACGGCAACTGGGGAGCGGGCTATGGGGCCCGCCGCCAGCAACGCCAGGCCGAACTGGAGGAACGGGAACGGCTGGCCTATGTGGCCGCCACCCGGGCCCGGCTGCTGCTGGTGCTCGCCTGGGGGCCGGTGCAGGGGCAGCAGGGCAACCCGCTCCATCCCTGGCTGTTCGACCAGGAGGATCCGCCGGGTCGCGACCACGACCCCTATCGAGACGGCAGCGATGCCGACTGGCGCGAGCGGCTGGAGCAGGGAATCCGCCGCCGCGGCCTGCCGCTCAGCCTGATCGATCCCCCCGCCAAGGGCCTGCGGATCCGGTGGCAACCCGCCTCCAGCCCCACAGGAGAGCCCCTAGCGCGGGGCCCCGTGCCCAGCCAGCCATTCGACCCCACCTGGGGCCGCAGCAGCTACACCAGCTGGACCCTGGGCAGCCACAGCGCAGCACCCCAGGCCGTGGAGGAGGGCCGGGAAACCGATGCCCTGGTGGCCGACCTCGAGGCCGGCCCGCCGAGCAGCGAAGACGGCAGCCAACCCTGGCCCGCCGATGGCCCCCTGGCCGACTTCCCCCGCGGTGCCCAGGCCGGGGATTGCCTCCACCGGATCCTGGAGCAGCTCGACTACTGCCAGCCCGTGGCGGCCCAGGCCGACCTCTGCGCCCGGGAGCTGCAGCGGGCCGGCATCGCCGAAGCCCAGCTGCAGGCGGTGGTGCAGGGTCTGGAGCAACTGCGCCAGACCCCCCTGGGCGGGGCGTTGGGGGGCTTCCAGTTGGCCCAGCTGACGCCAGAGCGGCGCCTCAATGAAATGAATTTCGACCTGCCCCTGGGCCTGGTGCGGGCCCGGGCCCTGGCGCGCCCCTTCAAGGACCATCCCAAGGGCTGGTTTGGGGCCACCTATGCCGAGCGCCTGGCCGAGCTGGACGTGGCGAGCCAGGGCTTCCTCACCGGCTCGATCGACCTGGTGTTCCGCCACGGCGAACGCTGGTGGGTGGCCGACTGGAAGAGCAACTGGCTGGGCGAACGGGACGGCCAGGGCCAACCGCTGCGCTGCGGCCCCCATCACTACGCCCCTCCCGCCATGGCCGAGCTGATGGCCGCCAACCACTACCCCCTCCAGGCCCACCTCTACCTGGTGGCCCTGCACCGCTACCTGCGCTGGCGCCTGCCCGGCTATCGCCCGGAGCAGCACCTGGGCGGCTACGTGTACGTGTTCCTGCGCGGAGTGCCCGGAGCCACCAGCACCACCGGCGCCGTGCCGGGGATGTTCCTCGAGCAGCCCCCCCTCGCCCGGCTGCTGGCCCTCGACCAGGTTTTGGGAGGAGCCCGATGAACGCCCCCCAACCCACGGACCAGCCCGCCTGGATCCAGGCCCTGGCCGCGGCCCTCGGTGAAGCGGTGCCACGGCTGCATGGCGCCAACCCCGATCCCCTGGTGGGGGAGCTGATCGAAGCCCTGGCCGTGGCCCTGGCGGAGGGCCAGTTGGAGATCCCCGTGCCCAGCGCCCGCCATCGCCAGGCCCTGGCCGGCTCGCCCCTCTGCGCCGCCCCCCACGGCCCCCTGGCCCTGGATGGCGATCGGCTGCTGTGGCGCCGCTGGCAACGCCAGCGGGACGGGGTGCTGCAGGCCCTAATCGCCCGGGCCCAGCGGCCGCTGCAGCCCGCGGGGGAGGCCGCCCCCGCCGACGGACTGGATCGGGATCAGCAACGGGCCGTGAGCGCGGTGCTGCGGTACGGCCTGGTGCTGCTGGAAGGGGGCCCCGGCACCGGCAAGACCAGCACCGTGGCCCGCATGCTGGCGGCGGTGCAGGTCCAGCAACCGGGGAGCCGCATCCACCTGGCCGCCCCCACCGGCAAGGCCGCCGCCCGCCTGCGGGCCGCCCTGGCCAACGCCAACCTGCAGCTGCCCTGCAGCACCCTGCACCGGCTGCTGGAAAGCCGGGGCGAGCGGTTTGGCCGCAACCGCGACCATCCCCTGGCCCTCGACCTGCTGGTGGTGGATGAGGTGTCCATGGTCGACCTGCCGTTGATGGAGGCCCTGCTCGACGCCCTGCCCCAGGACTGCCGGCTGGTGCTGGTGGGCGACGCCGCCCAGCTGCCGCCGGTAGGCCCGGGCCCGGTGCTGCTGGACCTGCAGGCCCCCGAGCGCCGCCAGGCCCTGGGGGACGCCGCCATCGGCTTGCGCACCACTTACCGCAACAACGGCGCCATCGCCGCCGTGGCCGCCGCCCTGCGGGCCGGGCACGACCCCCTCGAGGCCTGGCTGCCCTCCCTGCTGGAGCCGCTGCCAGCCGATGCCAACCTGCGCTGGCTGGAGGCCCCGCCGCGCAGCCTGCCGGCCGCCCTGCTGGAACGGCTGCGGCGGCACCAGGAGCAGCTGGAGCAGCGCTGCCGGACTTGCCCGCCGGACGATCCCGCCGCCGCTGCCGCCCTGCTGGCCGCGCTCGAGGCCTGCCTGGTGCTCACCCCCCTGCGCCGCGGTCGCTGGGGGGTGGAAGCCATCCACCAGGCCCTCCTGGGGGAGGCCGCCAGCCGCTCGGCCCAGCATTGGCCTGTGGGGACCCCGGTGTTGTGCCGCCACAACCTGGTGGAGCTGGGGCTGGCCAACGGCGACGTGGGCCTGGTGATGGAACAGCCCGGCCGATCCACCGGGGAGCGCCGGCTGCTGTTCAGTGCTCCGGGACAACCCGAACCGCTCTGGATCCATCCCGCCCAGCTTCCGGATGCGGAACCGGCCCTGGCCCTCACCGTGCACAAGGCCCAGGGCAGTGAGGCCGATGAGGTGTGGGTGCTGATGCCCGACAAGGGCCGGCCCCAGCGGCGCCTGCTCTACACGGCCCTCACCCGGGCCCGGCAGCAGGCGCGGCTGATCACCCCCTTGCGGGCGCCGGCCGCGAGCGCCAGCCTGGCGCCGTGACCCATCCCGAGCCCACCAACCCCGACGGCCGGGCGGAACGCCCTTGGGGCTGGTTCGAAACCCTGGCCAGCGGCGACCACTACCTGGTGAAACGGCTGCTGATCCGCAGCGGCCGGCGCCTGAGCCTGCAGCGTCACCAGCACCGCTGCGAACACTGGGTGGTGGTGGCGGGCAGTGGAGAGCTGCAGGTGGGTGAGGTGCTGACGGCTGCGGTGCCGGGCACCACGGTGTTCATTCCCCAGGGAGCACTGCATCGGGCCCAGGGAGGCCACACCGACCTCGAGATCGTCGAGGTGCAGCGGGGGGATTGGCTCAGCGAAACCGACATTGAACGCCTGGCCGATGACTTCGGCAGGCTCTGAGAGGCCGCCAGCACGAGTGATAAAGTTTTGGTTCAGCCTTTTTCAAGGGCAGGGCAGTTTTGTTGAGTGCAGGCGAGAGCCTCTGAAGACCGGGTTCGGCCGCGCAGCGTTCAGCTGATCAGCCATGGCCCATCCCTTCAGCGTTCTGGTCTCCATTGGGTTTCTGCCGGCCTGCGTTCAAGGACTTCAACCAGGCCAAATTGAATCCAGTGACCGAACTTTCCAACGGCGGCAGTTTCACCTGCTCCGTCGAAATCAATGCGCCCCTCGAGGCCACGCCTGAGCGGGAACCCTCCAACGCCGAGGGCTTTGCCCGCTTCGGCTTCGGGCCCGAACTGCTCAAGGCCCTCGAGACCCTCGGCTACCAGGACCCCACCCCGATCCAGAAAGCCGCCATCCCGGAGCTGATGCTGGGCCGGGACCTGGTGGGCCAGGCCCAGACCGGCACCGGCAAGACCGCAGCCTTCGCCCTGCCGATGCTGGCCGCCCTCGACCCCCAGGAGCGCAAGCCCCAGGTGCTGGTGCTGGCCCCAACCCGGGAACTGGCGCTGCAGGTGGCCGATGCCTTCAACAGCTATGCCGTCAATCTGACCGGCGTGCGCACCCTGGCGATCTACGGCGGTGCCGATTTCCGCGACCAAATCCACCAGCTCAAACGCGGTGTTCAGATCGTGGTGGGCACCCCGGGCCGGGTTATGGACCACATGCGCCAGGGCACCCTCGACCTCTCCAATCTGCGGGCCCTGGTGCTCGACGAGGCCGACGAAATGCTGCGCATGGGCTTCATCGACGACGTCGAATGGGTGCTCGAGCAACTCCCCCAACAGCGTCAGGTGGTGCTGTTCTCAGCCACCATGCCGGCCGAGATTCGGCGCATTTCCCAGAAATATCTCAACTCTCCGGCTGAGGTCACGATCAAGCAAAAGGCTGCGGACGCCAGCCGCATCCGTCAGCGCTTCTTGATGGTGCACGCCCCCCACAAGCTGTCCGCCCTGGAGCGGGTGCTTGAGGCCGAAACCAGCGAAGGTGTGATCATCTTTGCCCGCACCAAGGCGATCACCATCACGGTGGCGGAATCCCTGGAGCAGCACGGCTACGACGTGGCCGTGCTCAACGGCGACGTGCCCCAGGCCCAGCGGGAACGCACGATCGAACGGCTCAAGAGTGGCCAGGTGGACGTGCTCGTTGCCACCGACGTGGCTGCCCGCGGTCTCGATGTGGACCGGATCGGCCTGGTGATCAACTACGACATCCCCTTCGATTCCGAGGCCTACGTGCACCGGATCGGCCGCACGGGGCGGGCGGGCCGCAGCGGCGACGCCATCCTGTTTCTCACCCCCCGGGAGCGACGCTTCCTGGGCGGCCTGGAGCGGGCGGTGGGCAAGCCGATCGAGGAGATGGACGTGCCCAGCAACGCCACCATCAACCAGAACCGGCTCGATCGGATGCGCGCCCGGCTCACCGGCTGCCTGCAGACGCCGGCCAGCAGTGAGCAGGAGCGCGCCCTGCTGAGCGAAATCCTGCAGCGGGTGGCCCAGGAACTGGGCTCGAGTCCGGACCAACTGGCCCTCGCCGCCCTGGAACTGAGCCTGGCGGGTAAACCGCTGCTGCTGCAGAGCGAGGAGAACTTCAACCAGGTGCGCCAGAACGGTCCTGCCCGGGATGGGGGCCGCGAATTTGGCCGCGACCGGGGCCGGGGTCGCGAGCTCGGCCGCGATGGGGATCGGGGCCCCCGGGGTGACCGCCCCATGGGACCGCCGGAAGATCACATGGAGCGTTTCCGGGTGGAAGTGGGCTGGCGGGACCGGATCAAGCCCGGCAACATCGTGGGTGCCATTGCCAACGAGGCCGGTCTGAACGGTCGCTCCATCGGCCGCATCCAGATCTTTGACACCCACAGCACCGTGGACCTCCCCAAGGGCATGCCCGATGAGGTCTTCCAAGGTCTGCGCCAACTGCGGGTGATGAACAAACCGCTGCAGATCTCCCGCCTGCAGGGGTAATCCCTCGGGGCAGCCCCACCCGCCTGCACCAGGCCACCCACCATGCGTCCCCGCACCCTGCGATTGGCCCCCGTTGGCCTGCTGCTGCTGGGCCTGATTGCCTGGGTACCGGCGGGTCAATCCACCGGCGTGGCGGAGGTGGTGAAGGCCTTCTGCCTCTCGGCCTATCAAGCCGACCTGAAGAAACAGGGGAAGGCCCTGCCCCTGGCCCAGATCGACCGAACCTGCGGATGCGTGGGGGAGCGGGTGGCCCAGGGCAGCGACGTGGAGGAAGCCCACGACGCCTGCGGGCGCCACTCGGACCAGCGTGCCGTGAGGGCTCCCTCACCGCAAACCGGCCCGGGGACCATCAACTAGGCGCAGAGACGGGTCACCTCGCCAAGGCTGATACTCGTGACCTCGGCGAGCGAGAGCCGCTCGACAGCGGCGATCAAAGAGCTCTGCACAGCGGCACTTTCACTGCTGACCAGGCTCTGCAGCAGGTCAAAGCGATCCTGGGGAGCCAGCTCGCCGTCCTCGCGCCAGGCGAGGCTCCAGGGGACAGGTGCTGTCATCACGGAGTTCGCGGTTGATCAGGGTTTGCTGACAATGGGCCATGATCGGGGATCACGGAGCGGACTACAGGGTGTCTTCAGAAACCGCTTCATGGTTCTCCATGATCCAGGCCTCCCTGGCGAAGACCGGCGCGGCAGAACGGTAAGGTTGGCGGTGATTCCTAGGCGTTCTGGCCCCTTCCGGCACCGTTAGCTCCTGCTGGCATGCCCGAGGTCCCGCAGCATCAACCGAATCAGTTCCAGGATTTGCTCCATTAATGACCATTTACGTTGGCAACCTCTCGTTCCAAGCCGAACGGGAGGACCTGCTTGATCTCTTCGGCCAGTACGGAGAGGTGCGCCAGTGCAGCCTGCCCCTCGACCGGGAAACCGGCCGCAAGCGTGGCTTCGCCTTTGTTGAACTCGCCGATGACGCGGCGGAACAGAAAGCCATCGACGACCTCCAGGACGTCGAGTGGATGGGCCGCATGATCCGCGTCAACAAGGCCACGCCCCGTGAGGGCGGTGGTGGTGGTGGCGGCGGCCGCGGTGGCTACGGCGGCGGCGGCAACCGTGGTGGCGGTGGCGGTGGCGGCTACGGCGGCGGTGGCGGTGGCTACGGCGGCGGCGGTGGGGGCTACGGCGGTGGGGGCGGCGGCGGCAACCGCTGGTAAGTCCCTCGGCCTGGTCCCGTTCCCAGCCAAGAACCCCTGGTCGTGGAGCCTTCCACAGCCAGGGGTCTTTTGTTGGCCGGAGACCAGGCCCTTGGGGGCGGGAGTGCTAGCGGAGCAGCTGCGGCAGCTCCTGCTCCAGTTCATGGAGTTGGTCGTCTTGCCAGGTCCGCTGACGCAGGGCTGCGCCCGGCAGATCGGGGATGGGCTCACCCTCGCGGGGCTCTGGCAACCAGGCCTTCAGATGGCGACGGCGCACCTTGGCCGTCCAGCGATGAAAGCGGTTGAACGCTCTGCTTTTCGTCATGGCACCTCCAGGGGAGATGCCTTCGGTCTACGCCTGCCGCACCCAGCCAACCAGGGAAACGCCAAGATCTTCACCAACGAATCCCGCCCGGCCATGTCGCCCCAGCCCATCGCCGGACGCCCCCCAGCCCTGGAGCGGCTGCTGCGCACCCTGAAGCCCCACCGGCGGCTGGTGTGGCAGGCCTCCAGCTGCTCGGTCCTGAACAAGCTGTTCGACCTGGCCCCCCCAGTGCTGATCGGCCTGGCGGTGGATGTGGTGGTGCAACAGGACACCTCCTGGCTGGCGTCCCTGGGCGTCACCACCGTGCCGGGTCAGCTGGGGGTCCTGGCGGCCCTCTCCTTCCTGATCTGGAGCGCCGAATCCCTGTTCGAATACCTTTATTCCCTGCTCTGGCGCAACCTGGCCCAGACCGTGCAGCACGAGCTGCGTCTGGAGGCCTACGGCCACCTTCAGCAGCTGGAGATGGGCTTCTTTGAAGCCAGCAGCAGCGGCCGGCTGATGGCCGTGCTCAACGACGACATCAACCAGCTGGAGCGCTTCCTGGACCAGGGAGCCAATGAGATCCTGCAACTGATCACGACGGTGCTCGCGGTTGGGGGCGCCATGATGGCCCTTTCCCCCCTCGTGGCTGGGGTGTCCTTCCTGCCGATCCCCGTGATCCTGTGGGGGTCGCTGCGCTTCCAGAAGCGCCTGGCCCCCCGCTATGCCGAGGTGCGTGACAAGGCCGGTGATCTGGCCAGTCGCCTGGCCAACAACCTGGGCGGCATGCTCACCATCAAGAGCTACGTCGCCGAGGCCTGGGAGCTGGAGCGGCTGGCACAGGACAGCCAGGCCTATCGGCGCAGCAATGCCCGGGCGATCCAAATCTCGGCGGCCTTCATTCCCCTGATCCGCTTCGCGATCCTGTTTGCCTTCCTCGCCATCCTGGTGATTGGGGGACTCCAGGCCTGGCGCGGCACCCTGGCGATCGGTACCTACTCCTTTCTGGTGTACGTCACCCAGCGCTTGCTCTGGCCCCTCACCGGCCTGGGGCGCACCCTCGACGACTACCAGCGGGCCATGGCCTCCACCAACCGGGTGCTCGACCTGCTCGACACCCCGATCGCCATCCCGGGGGGGCAACACCCCCTGCCCCTGGAGCAGGTGCGGGGCGCCATCCGCTTCGAGGCGGTCACCTTCGGCTATGCCGGCCGGGAGCCCCTGCTCCGGGATTTCAACCTGGACATCCCCGCCGGCAGCACCCTGGGGATCGTGGGAGCAACCGGCTCGGGTAAGAGCACCCTGGTGAAGCTGCTGCTGCGCCTCTACGCGATCCAGGGCGGCGACATCCTGCTGGACGGCACGCCACTCCAGTCCCTGCGCCTCGATGACCTCCGACGCGCCATCGGTCTGGTGAGCCAGGAGGTGTTCCTGTTCCACGGCAGCGTGGCCGAGAACATTGCCTACGGCAGCTTCGACGCCTCACCCGCCGCCATCGCCCGCGCCGCGGAACTGGCGGAAGCCGCAGCCTTCATCGACGCGTTGCCCCAGGGGTACAACACGGTCGTGGGCGAACGGGGGCAGCGTCTCTCCGGTGGTCAACGCCAGCGCATCGCCCTGGCCCGCGCCATCCTCAAAAACCCACCGGTGCTCATCCTCGATGAGGCCACCGCGGCCGTGGACAACGAAACCGAGGCCGCCATCCAGCGCTCCCTCGACCTGATCACGGCGGAGCGCACCACCCTGGTGATCGCCCACCGGCTCTCCACCGTGCGTCACGCGGATCGGATCGTGGTGATGGACCGGGGACAGATCGTGGAACGGGGCTGCCATGAACAGCTGATCGGAGCGGAGGGTCCCTACGCCAATTTGTGGCGGGTGCAGGCCGGCCTGCGCACCGGCGAGCCCCTGCGGCTGTAAGGCCCTGATCGTGCAATAGCTTTTGGGGGATGAAAACCCCTCCGGCCAAGCGGCCCCGAAAGCGAGGAAACCGCAGCGCGGTGCTGCTGGCGATCGGGGTTGGCCTGGGCAGTGGTCTGCTGCTGGCGAGCCCGCTCTCCCAACTGCTCAGCGACACGGCCTCGGGAAGCAACACCGCGATCACCAACCCCTTCGCGGCCTGGAGTGGCATCACCAACCAGGACGTCCTTTTGCTCGGCACCGATGTGGGTGGCGGCAACACCGATGTGATCGCCAGCCTGCGGGTGGATGGCGGCATCACCCGGATCACCCAGGTGCCCCGCGACACCTACATCGAGGCCGAGGGCTATGGCCCCCACAAGATCAACGCCCTCTACAGCCTGGGCGGCACCGACCTGCTCAAACGGGAGCTGGCCCGCAAGCTGGGCCGGCCGATCACCCACCACGTGGTGGTGAACCTCTCCGCGATCCGGCGCATGGCCGATGCCCTCGGCGGCATTGAGGTGGATGTGCCGAAACGGATGGCCTACACGGACAACAGCCAGGGTCTGTATATCGACCTGCAACCGGGCCTGCAGACCCTGAAGGGACGGGACCTGGAGGGCTTCCTGCGCTTCCGCCACGACGAAATGGGTGACATCGGTCGGCTGGAGCGCCAGCAGCTGGCCCTGCAGGCCCTGTTCCGCAAACTCACCCGACCGGAGCACCTGGTGCGCCTGCCGGTGCTGCTGGCGGCCGCCGGGAAAGACCTCAAAACGGATCTGGGCCCCATGGAGCTGGGCGGGCTGATCACGGCCATGGGCACCACCCAGCTGGAAACCAAGCGCCTCGGCGGGCGGCCCTTCTATCGCAACGACATCAGCTACTGGGAAGCGGATTGGCCCCAACCGGTGCTGGACGGCTCGAGCAGCGAGGGAGACTCCGCCAACGAGGGACGCTACCGCTTCCTGTTCTGATCCACTTCTGGATCGATGGTCGGCCTGGTGCTGCCATTGGTCCGCTGGGACAGGGTGATCAGGGCCAGCACCAGGGCCGCCCCGGCCAGCAGGGGGGTGGAGGCCGCCACCGTGACGCCCAGGGCGGCGGTGAACCAGATCGAAGCGGCGCTGGTCAGACCACGCACCTCCGGCACGCCTGTCTTGTCGCCACTGGGGGGCACCAGGATCTCGCCCGCCCCCAGGAAGCCAATTCCGGTGGCGACCCCCTGAATGACCCGGCTGCGGGCCTGGGGATCGGGACCGGCCGCCAGCACCATCAGACAGGCACTGAGCCCCACCAGCACGTGGACGCGCAGGCGATTGGGGTGGCTGGTGTTGCCGTGGTGGGCGCGGTTCATGCCCACGGCAAGGCCGCACAGCACCGCCAGACCGAGGCGCAGCAGGATCTGCAGGTCCAGGGTGAAGGGCAATGATCCGCAGCCAGTCACACCATCATCATTTCCACTGGACAAGAACGCCAGAATCGGCCCAAGGATCTGACCCGTGTGCCGCGCGCTGCTCTCCCCCCCTCTGCCCTGCGCGCTGCCCTCAAGATCGCTCTGGCTGCAGCCCTCGCCGGCGCCTGGGCCATCAGTTTTCGTGACGTGCGCTTTGTCTGGTACCCGCTGCTCGCAGTGGTGATGTGCATGGACGAGACCGAAACCCGGGTGCTGGCCGCAGCCCAGGGTCGCGTGTTAGGCACCATCGCCGCCGGGGTGGTCAGTTTTCTGGTGCACACCCTGATGGGCGGCTGGCTGGGGCTGACGGTGTCATTGCTGGTGGTGGTGCCCCTGCTCAGGCTGTTGGGCTGGCAGGCCGGCCTGGCCACGGGAATCGTGATGAGCTCGATGCTGTTTCTGGTGGCTGATTACGCCGAGCTCAACTGGATCTACGTGCTCAACCGCACCGCCGACACCCTGGTGGGGGTGGTGGCCACCCTGGTGGTGAATGCCCTGTTCTGGCCCATCAACCGGCTGGCGGAGATGGGTCAGTTGGACCAACAGCTGAGGGGGGTGTTGATCCAGCGCCTCGCAGCGATCCGTCAGCAACTCAAGGATCCGATGGCTGAAAACGGCCGGGTCTCCCAGGCGATCGTGGGCAGTCGCCTCTGCCAACAGCTCAACCAGCTGGTGAACGATGAGCTGCGCAGCAACCCCCACGGCGCTGCCGAGCGGCTGCACTGGCGCCAGCGCAGCCTGCTCTGGGAACGGGTCAACCACCACAGCCTGCAGCTGCAGCGGCTCGGCCAACTGTTGCCTCCAGGGGCCCTGGCTTCGGCCGCGACTCCCTGGCTAGAGAGGCTTCCGGCCCTGCTCAGTCAAACCCCCGGAACGGAGGTGTTGGATCTGCCCGAACGCCAGCGGCTCACCGACCTGGCCCAGGCCCAGGGCCTCCCCCCCCTGCTGTTGCTGGCCCTCGACGATGAGCTGCAACGGCTCACCTGCAGTGCCCAGAGCCTGGCCCTGGCCAGTCGGGGGGATGCCATCCGGCCATGAACGCCCCACCCCTGATCACACGCACTGACCTGCGGATGGCGCTCACCGCCGGGCTCTCGGCCGGCTTCGTGATCATGCTTGGGCTTCCCGATGCCTTTTATGCGCCGTTGGCCGTGGGGGCGGCCCTCGGAGGCACCGTGGGCGCCACCCAGCTGCTGGGTACCCAACGGGTGTTGGGCACCGTTCTCGGCGGCCTGATTGTGGCGATCGGTTTCAACACCATGAGCCAGGCCATGCCCCTGCCCCTGGGGGTGGCTCTGGCCCTGGGCCTGACACGGATCTTCGGAGGATCCCTGGGCCTGCGCTCCGGTTACAAAGTGGCCGGCCTCGTGGTGTCCATGGGCTGGACGGTCCACCACACCAACCTGGCCAGCTGGATTCCCACCCGACTGGTGGTGACCCTGATCGGCGTGTTGGCCGCCTGGCTGGCCGTGAGCTGCCTCTGGCCCAGCCGCGCCCTGACCCAGCACCAGGACCACTCTCGCTCGCTGTTCAGCGCAATCGCCACCCTGTTGCGGGAACGGGCCAGCCTGTTGTTGGAGGAACGGGAACTGGAGGCCAGTGCCCGTCTCCAGCGTCGCAACCAACTGTTGAAAGCGACGCTCCAGCTCCAGAACCTGCGCCAGGAAGCGCGCCAGGAGCTGGGCCCCGACCGCATGGGTGAACGGATGGAACGCCTCTGGGACCTCCAGGAACAATGGCTCAGCGCCGTGATCGGCCACTACCGAACCATGCTGCGCTTGCCGGTGGTGCCCCTAACAAGCCCCGGCCTCAAAGCGCTCCTCGAGGCTGAGCACGCGCTCCTCCAAAACCTGGCCGACCAACTGACCGGCTGGGCCCAGTCCTGGCCGGAGCTGCCACCGCCAACCGCCAAAACCACCCCAGGTCCAGACCTGGAGCTGCTGGAACAGGCTGAAGCAGCAGCTTTTCAGGATCCGCTCGCCACAGCAGTCTTGCTGAGCAGCAGCGGTGGACGCCGGGCCATCACCTGCCACCAGATGGTTGAGGCGACCAGGAGCTTCGAAACCGCCTGGGCTGCCGTGCCCTGAGCGGCCTGCCTGGAAACGGCATCGAGCCCCCAAGCTGCCGCCCCGGAAGCTGAACACCCCCGGGGCCGATGGGCCACAGTGCCCATCAAACTCAGTCGAACCAGGCGCTGATCGGCATCATCGTGGCACTGCGCAACTGCGCCCTGGCCCTGTTGTGGCTGGGTCTCACCCCGGGCGTAATGCCCACGGCCGCGCTGGGTGCGCCGCAGCCTGCCCCAGGCACCGAACGGCTGGAGCGCAGCTGGCAAAAGCTCGATGCGGAGCTGCAAGCCCTCGATCGGCTGCTTCCCAGTGAGCCCGAGCCCCCGGTGGGGGATGTGCTCAGCACGCCGCCGCTGCCCGCCAATCTGATCCGCGCCAACCAGGCCCCCAGCGGCCCGATTCAGCCAGCAGACAGCGTCGCCAGCCCCCCCCTAGATCTGCCCACCCCCCAGCAGCTCCAGGCCGCCGGTGTGGTGAGCCTGAGTCTGGAGCAGGCCCTGGCGATCGCCTTTGCCAACAGCGCCAGCCTGCAGGCCCAGCGGGAGCAGGTGGCGGCAGCCCTGGCGAGCTTCCAGGCGGCCATGGGCAGCTACTGGCCCACGATCAGTGCCTTTGCCGCCGGCGGCTATGAGGGCAGCCGCACCACCACCACCGCCAACAAACCCAACGACAACCTGGGCTTCGGCCCGCAGTTCGCGCCTAACGGCCTGCTCACGCCTACAGGCCCGACGGCCGGCGCCTTCTACGTCCCCGATGGCGGCTCCGCGGGCGTCACCTCGGGCGAATGGGGCGGCGAGGGGGGCTTGCAGCTCAACTACGCCCTGCTCGACTTCGCCCGCACCCCCACGGTGCGAGCCGCCCGCGCCCGCCTCGAGCAGCTGCGCAACAGCTACGCCAACCAGCTGCGTTCCCTGCAGCTGCAGGTAAGCGAGGCCTACTACCAGCTGCAACAGGACGAACAGCTGGTGCGCATCTACGACGCCAACCTGCGCAACGACCTGCTGATCCTGCAGGACAGCCTTGATCTCAAGCAAGCCGGGCTGGTACCCCGGCTCGACGTGCTGCGACGCCGGGCGATCGCGGCCACCGACGAGGAGACCCTGATCCAGGCCCTGGCTGACCGGGCCGTGGCACGCCGGCAGCTGGCCGTGCTGCTGAACCTGCCGGCCAACGTGACCCCCAGCCCCAGCGATCCGATCGTGGTGCAGCCGCGCTGGCCCCTCGATCTGGAGGCCAGTCTGCTGGCCGGGTACCGGGGCAATCCCGAGCTGGAAGCAATCCTGGCCGCCCGTACGGCCCTGGCCCAGCAGAGCCAGGCCACCGCCGCAGGCCTCCTGCCGAAACTCTCCCTGTTTGCCAGCGGCGGGGGCAGCAGCTCCCAGACCAGCCTGGGCGACTTCACGATTGGTGGCGGCGGCTGCTGCGGCTCCACGGTCCTACCTCTGAGCACCACCAACGGCTGGGACTGGTCGGTGGGACTCACCTTCACCTGGCTGCTGTTCGATGCCGGCACCACGGCCGCTCAGGCCCGGGCCCTGGCCAGGCAGGAAGCCGCCACCGCCCAGCAGTACGCCGCCAGCCGCAACGACATCCGCCTGCGCATCGAGCAGGCCTTCTTCAACCACGAGGCCAGCCTGGCCAAGCTCAGCTCGGCCCGCCGGGGCGTGGCCGCTGCCCTGGAGGCCTTCCGCGACGTGCGGCTGCGCTATCTCACCGGGCTCGACAGCGAGCTCAACCTCTCCAACACCCAGGACCGGCTGATCAACAGCCTGGTGCAGCGCCTCAACGCCACCGTGGACGTGAACATCACCTACGCCAAGTTGCTGCGAGAACTGCTGCCGGTGCCGCGCGACCCCGCCCTGCCGATCCAACCGCAGTTGCAGCTCCCCAGCAGCAGCCAACCCTGAGCGGGGAGCACGCCATGGCCGCCGCATTGCCGAGCTTGAGCCCCCTGGGCCGGATGAGTCTGCGGATCTGGCTGGCTGCGACGCTCACCATCGGGATCCTGCTCTGGTCGGGACGGGGGCACGTCCTCGGGGCCGCGCTGGTGATGGCGGTGCTGTTCGTCAACGAAAACGACCTGATGCCGGCCCGCAGCATCGGCCAGCAGGTGGCGGGGGCCTTGGTGGGCATCCTGACCGCCCAGGTGGCCCATGAGCTCTCCACCAGCTGGCTGACCCTCGGCATCGCCCTGCTGCTCACGGGAATCCTGGTGCGCAGCCTGGGGCTGCTGAAGGGCTTGGGAACGGGATACCTGAGCTGCTGGGCCCTGGAGCTGATGCACCGCGGCAACCAGGTGAATTGGGCGGTGATCTTCGATCTGGCCTTTGCGGTGGTGGTCGGCATCCTCATGGCCCAGATCGCCACCTGGGCCGTATGGCCGCGGCGACCCATGCAGCAGCTGAGGGCCCTGGACGCCGGAATCGCCAGCCAACTCGCCACCCAGATCCGGGCCATGCGGCACTGGCTGACCAGTGGCGGGCCACCCCCACCGGCCCTGCGCTCCCAGGATCTGCTGCCCAGTATTCAGATGTTGGAGCAGCTGCGCCAGGGGAACCCGGGCTTCGCCATGCCCGCCCAGACCCAACGCCTGCGGGTGCGCTGGGCCCAGGCCGGCAGCCTCTGGCGACTGGTGCTGCGCCAGTGGCTGCTGCTGGAGCCGCTGCTGTTGCAGCTGAGCACACCGCTGCCACCGGATTCCGACCCAGGGCTGCTCGCGTTCTCGCTCGCCGATCTGGCCGAGCGCTTGCAAAGCGATCCAGCCGCCGCCCCCACCGCGGTCCTGGCGACCACCCCTGGGCATTGGCTGGAGCAGGCCAGCCGCCTGGGTGCACCCCAACCCCTGGCGCTGGCCATCGGCCAGCAGTGCCAGGAGCTGCAGAAACTGCTCCACAGCCGGACCCTGCTGAGCCAAGCGCTGGCGGAGCTCTCGCCCCCCGCACCATGAACGGCACAGCCCTACGGGACAGCCTGCGCCTCGCCGTCACCGTGACGGTGGTGAATGGCTTTGCCAGCCTCACGGGCCTGCCGTTTGGGCTCTATGCCTCCCTGGCGGTGCTGAGCGTGACCGTGGGCAATTACGGCAACACGCTCGAACTCGGCCGTCAGCGGCTGGTTGGCACCGCCATTGGCGCCATGGTGGTGTTCTTCGGCTACCGGGCCTGGGGCCATCTGCCGCTGATGGTGGCCCTGCCGCTGGCGCTGCTGCTGGCCCGCCTGATCGCCGGTTCCCTCAGGCTCACGGTGGGCTACGGAGTGTGCTGCTTCGTGGTGGTGATGGGCTGGCTCACCCACGACCAACAGCTCGGGACCTGGATTCCCCTGCGCCTGCTCTGGACCGCGTTCGGCATCCTGATGGCCCTGCTCAGCCTGCGGCTGTTCTGGCCTTCGCGGGCCCGGATCCAGCAGCGGGAGGGACTGCTGCAGCTGCTGGTGGATCTGGGCCACGCCCTGCTGGAGGCGACGCAGCACAGCCGCGACCTGGTTCACGAGATCCGCAGCCTGCGCGTCAGCCTGTTGCGCCTGCGGGATCAACGTCAGGGAGCCCTGCTGGAACTCGGCTCGCTGGCGAGCCGGCACCCAGCGGCCCGGATGTGGGCGCTGCTGGACCAGGCCAGCGAGTCCCTGTTGCTCGATCTCGATGAGCTGCGCCGCCTTCCCAGACCCAACTGGCAGGACTGGGGGCTGCAAGGCGACAAGGAGGCTGGTCGGGCCTTTGTGGAGAGCGTGGCCCAGCGGCTCCTGGGCTGGCAGCAGATGCTGGGCGGCTCCCACCAGCTGCAGCCTCCCCCGGATGCCCCCCGGCCAACCCTGCCGCTCGTCATGTTGCGATCCCCCGAATCCCGCACCGCCTATCAGCAACTCAACCCCGAGCAACTGCAGCGGGTGGCCTCGCAATGGATGGTGCTCAACCGCATGGACGTCACCATCGCCGACACCGAACGGCAATGGCGAGAGCTCGTTGAGGCGTCGCCATGAGCCGGGCCACCCGGCGTTCTGGATTCAGGCGTCGGGCCGCGACGACCACCAGCGCTCCACGCGGTAGAGCAGCACCACCACCAGCACCACCAACCAGAACCACAGCTCCGGGGGGTTGGCGTTGAACAGAATCAGCAGCAGCACCACCTCGCTGACCAGCCAGGGAAACTCCTGACGCAGCAGCGGGTTGCGGATCGAGGGGAGGCGCGGTTTGGCGGTCAATGGAGGACTCAGGGCACGGTGTTGGGTTGGCGCAGGAACGGCCGGTTCCAGCGCAGGTCGATGCCGGACGTGCGGTAGCCACCGGTGAGCGAGCGCAACCCCGGGATCACATAGCTGATCGGCGACCGCCATTCCACGTAGGCGTGGGTCGACACGGTGAGGCCATCGCGGATCGGGAACACCCCACTCCCTCCGGAGAGGGTCCAGCGGTAACCATCGACGCTGGCGGGATCACGCTCCAGCTCAATTTCGCTGCGCATCACCGGACCGTTCTTGGTGAGTTCCTGGGCCAACTGCTGGTTGCCGATGGTGGTGGAGATGTCGTCCTCGGTGGCAGGCAGGGTGAGCACCTGTTTCACCTTGCCCACGATGCCCCCGAAGCGGCCGCGCTGGTTCCACTGCGGCACCACCTCCACCGGCAGTCCCAGGGGCAACCGACGGGCATCGGCGGGCGCGAAGTAGGCCACCACCCGCAATGGGCGGTCTTTGGCACTGGGTTGCTCCGGCCGACCGATCGTGCCCAGCCGCTGGCCGGTGCCGACGGTCTGACCCGCAATCACCTGCAGATCGAGCACCGTGCCGTCGCGGTCGGCCTGCACCTTGCCGTCGTAGGCGATCTTGGCCTCGGTCACCTGGATCTGACGCTTGAGGTCGTCGATCTGGTAGCGGCGCTGCAGGGCCTGGGTTTCGATGTTGAGCTTCACCTGCTGGTAGTTGGTCACCACGTTCTTCTCGTTGATCTTCACGTCATCGAGATTCACGCTGGTGCTGGTGAGCCCCTGCTCCGCCGACACCACTTCAGTGGACAGTGGAGCCACCACCTCACGCTTGGCCAGCCAATCCAGGTTGCGCAGTTTCTTGGCGTATGTCGACTGGAGTTCGCCGTAGCGGCGGCGATCGTCGGACAGCTTGGCCAGGGACGTGTCCAGGGCCCGCTTCTCGGTGAGCAGTCGCAGGGCGTCGCGCTCATCGAGCCGGGCATTGTGGCGCTCCAACTGCCGCAAGTTGCCACGCTGCTGGTCGAGCTGGCGCTCCAGCACCGGCAGATACAGCTGCATCAACACCTGGCCTCGCGCCACCGGCTGCCCTTCCTTGACGAACACCTCCCGCACCTGGCCGCCAGCACGGGCGTTGAGGATGCCGGCGTTGTTGGGATAGATGAGCACGCCCATGCCTTCCACCTCAGTGGGCACGGGCCAGAACAGGGCCCAGAGCACCAGCACGCCGCCCACTCCCGCCAGGGTCACGCCCACCTGGCTGTGATCGCTCAGCCCCTGCCAATGCCCCTGCATTCGCTGAAGCGGGCCCTGGGGACCGGGCTCTGCAGCGGTGGGCGGGGCTTGGGTCATGGCGCCCAGCTTGCAGGAATCAGGTGCCCCTGTCAGCCCCCCGCTGATCCGGCCAGCCCAGACCCAGCTGCTGGAGACGCCGTCTCGCCCAATCCGCCCGCGCCCCTGCCGCCCCCAGGGCCTGGGCCACCAGCGGGGCCAGCACCGGCACCTGGCTGAAGCCCGCACTGAAGCCAGTGAACACCCACAACCCCGGCGCCGCCACCACCGGCCCCACCAGGGGGACACCCCCGCTGCAGAAGGCCACGGGAGCCTGATGCAGGCGACCCGGCAGCTGGGCCAGGGCAGCCGCCCAGGCCTGGTCCGCCAGGCTGCGGCGCAGCTGCCGTTCCACCTCGGCGGGCGGCGGCGGCGCACCGAGCTCTAGGCCCGGCCGCACCAGGGTGTGCTGGCCCAGCAGCGCCCCCGTACCCCGGGGCACCAGGCCACCATCCACCAGCCACTCCGGTTGGCCCAGGCCGGCGGCGCGGCGCTCCAGCTCGACCCGGCCGAAGCGGGCCGGCAGCCAGGCAACAGCAGGCCCCGGAAGGGCCGGATTGCAAGCGAGCTCCAGCACGGCTGCCCAACTGCTGCGCAGGCGCGGCGGCAGGGCAGGCCACAGCTGGCGGCAATGGGCACCTGCGGCAAGTACCAGCTGCGGAGCCTGCAGGCTGGTGCCGTCACGGAACTGCAGCTGCCAGCCTGAGCTTGGATGGGGCTCCAGGGAATCCACCTGACCGGCCAAGCAGCTCACGTCCGCCGCCGCCAGCACGGGTGGCAAACGCGCAGCCAACACGGCGGTGTCCACCCGGGCAAAGGGAAGCGGCAACCGGGCACTCAGGGCCCCCAAGCTGGAGCCGCCGCCATGGACCCGCAGGCGGCAGGGCCGCCAGCCCAGATCCCCATGGCGCCCTTGCAGGAGGCGCCAGCGCCTGGAAGCCCCTGCCGCCAGGCGGGCCAGGGGGGTGGGTGCCAGGGGCCACCCCGGCAGGGCCCCATAGCTGAGGGCAGAAGCCGAGGAGAGGCCAGCAGGGGCGGGCGCATCCACAACCGTGACCACTGCCCCCAGCTCCCGCAACGCCAGGGCCAGGAGGCCCCCAGCCACCCCGCCACCGACGATCACCACATCGGCCGTGGCCGATGCCGTCACACCAGCAGGGTGAACGAGGTGACCACCTGGTGGAACATGTCCTTCACCTTGGCCCAGCGGATCTCGTTGGTGCTAGCGGCAAAGGTGTAGAGCCGGCCCCGGTCAAGCACCACGGTGGCCAGCTCGTGGCGGTCGCGATCGTCAAGGTGCACGGCGTACTCCAGGTCATAGAAGGTGCGAGGCCCCTCCTGGCGCTCGGACGCCTCCACCAGCTCGGCGGCCCGGCCGCTGCCCTCGGGGGCGATCACGGTGCGACGCAGCTGCTCCCCGACAGCCACCGCACTGCCGAGCTTCTCCAGGTCGTTGGTGGGGTTCACCTCGGAAATCACCAGGCTGAGGGTTTCATCGCTGTTGATCAGGTCGTGAAACACCACCTGGGGGCCGCCGCTCACCTGCACCCGGGTCCAGCCGGTGGGATAGAGGAAGGCGTAGCGCCCATCGGGGCTCTGGAAGGAATTGAGGCCGGCGGCCGTGGCGCTGCAGGCCACCAGGGCCACCGCCAACACCAGGGCAACCAGACGGGGCAAAAGGGTGCGACAAAGGGCCACGTTGCGGGAGACAGCCATGGCTGCAGACGGATTGCGTGGCGCCATTCTGCTGGGCCGCCAGCATGGGCTCGGATCCCAGCCCCTCCGCATGCCTCGCAAGCCCACCTGGGTCGACCGACAGCAACGCCGCCGCGACTCCCCCTTCTTCCGCCTGCTGGATGGCTCCTTTGTGTTCCGCCTCAGCCTGGCGGCGGCGGGGGCCCTGGCCCTGTTGATGGTGGTGAACAGCTACGCCACCTGCCGCAACCACCGTTGGGCCCAGGGGTGCCTATGGCGCGATGCGGAGGCGCTGATCAGCGTGGGCAATGTGGAATCGCTGAGCATCGTGACCGCCGCCTTCCTCTACATCCTCGAAGGCCACAAACGGCGGCAGCGGGACAACCTGGAGGCCTACGAGCTGCTGAAAACCTGCAATGAATCCAGCGCCCGTTGGCTGATGGGGCGCATCCAGGCCCTGGAGAGCCTCAATGGAGCTGGATTGCCGATCGACGGCCAGCAGCTGGCGGGCTTTGACCTGCACAACCTCCAGGCCCCCCATGGCCACTGGCATCAGGTGAACCTGGAGAACAGCGTGCTGCGCAACGCCAACCTGGCCGGCACCGACCTCACCGGCTCCAACCTGCGCGGGGCCGATCTGCGCGGAGCCAACCTGCGCGACGCCATCCTGGACGGGGTCGATCTCACGGGGGCCCAACTGGACGGGGCCGACCTCACCGGGACCAACCTGGAGGGAGCGGGGAGCCCTGTCGGTTGATTGGCGGTCCCGCCTAAATTCAGGGCACTTGCGGCGAATCGCTGAGCGGCTTCACCCGCCCGTTGGCCCGGCTGATCGACCAGTTCGAGCGCCTGCCCGGCATCGGCCCGCGCACGGCCCAGCGCCTGGCCCTCCATCTGCTGCGCCAGCCCGAAGAGCAGATCCGCAGCTTTGCCGATGCCCTGCTGGCGGCCCGCAGCCAGGTGGGCCAATGCCAGCGCTGCTTCCACCTGTCGGCCGAGCCCCTCTGCGAGATCTGCCGCAACGCCGAGCGGGGCAACGGCCAGTTGTGTGTGGTGGCCGATTCCCGCGACCTGCTGGCCATGGAGCGCACCCGGGAGTTCAAGGGGCACTACCACGTGCTGGGCGGACTGATCTCCCCCATGGATGGCATCGGTCCCGAGCTGCTCCAGGTCCAGCCGCTGGTGCGCCGGGTGGATGCCGAGGGGATCAGTGAGGTGATCCTCGCCCTCACCCCCAGCGTGGAGGGCGACACCACCAGCCTGTACCTCGCCCGCCTGCTCAAACCCTTCACCACCGTGAGCCGCATCGCCTACGGATTGCCGGTGGGCAGCGAACTGGAATACGCCGACGAAGTCACCCTGGCGCGGGCCTTCGAAGGACGGCGCCAGGTGGAGTGACCAGGACAAACACCCTGCCATGACGCGCCGATCCCGCTACACCACCATCGCCCCCGCCGAGCGTTTGCCGGCGTGGTTGCGACGCCCCGTGGGTCCTGCCTCGGCGCTGGAGGCCGTTCAGGGGGTGGTGAAGCAGCAGCGGTTGCACACAATCTGTGAGGAGGGACGCTGCCCCAACCGCGCCGAGTGCTACGCCGCCGGCACGGCCACCTTCCTGCTGGGGGGGCCGATCTGCACCCGCAGCTGCGCCTTCTGCCAGGTGGACAAGGGGCAGGCCCCCGCCCCGCTGGATACGGGCGAAGCGGAGCGGGTGGCCGAAGCGGTGGCCAGCCTGCAGCTCTCCTACGTGGTGCTCACCGCCGTGGCCCGCGACGACCTGGCCGACCATGGCGCCGGCCTGTTCACCGCCGCCATGGCGGCGATTCGGCGGCGCACGCCTGGGGTGGGCATCGAAGTGCTCACCCCCGACTTCTGGGGCGGGCATCGCGACGAGGCGGAGGGATTGGATGCCCAACGGCGCCGGCTGGCCACCGTGCTGGCTGCCGCACCGGCCTGCTTCAACCACAACCTGGAAACGGTGGAGCGCCTCCAGGGCGAGGTGCGCCGCGGTGCCACCTACCGCCGCTCCCTGGGGCTGCTGGCCGCTGCCCGCGCCCTGGCGCCCACCATTCCCACCAAGAGCGGCCTGATGCTGGGACTCGGCGAAAGCCAGCAGGAGGTGCTGCAGACCCTGCGGGACCTGCGCAGCGTCGATTGCCAGCGCCTCACCCTGGGGCAATACTTGCGGCCATCGCTCTCCCACATTCCGGTTGCCCGCTACTGGACCCCGGCGGAATTCGAGGAACTGGGGGCGGCGGCCAGGGAGCTGGGATTCGCGCAGGTGCGCAGCGGCCCCCTGGTGCGCAGTAGCTACCACGCCGCCGACGGCATCGGCAGCAGCTGAGCCACGCCGAGGTCTGGCCTGGCTGCCGTCCTGGCTCCAGTCCGGCGGACAGCGCCTCGGCAGAGTCCTACTGATCGCCCTACTGGCGGGCAGCACCCCCGCAGGGCGCTGTGAGATGCCCGCCAAAGAGACGCTGGTGCAGGCCGAGGGACCCGACCTCAACGGCCTGCTGCAGCTGCCCGGCTGGCTGGACCTGCAACTGCAGCTGCAGGCCCAGCCGCTCGCCAATCCGGCCGGAGGCGATCGCCGGGGCGCCAGCTGGATGCAGCAGCTCAGCCTGGACGTGGTGGCGGGGCCGGGGCTGGCCAAGCCGGTGGAGCAGTGGAGCGAGGCCGACCACTGGCGCAGCCATGTACAGCTGATGCTGTTCAGCGGCAACCCCAACTGGGGCGAGGAGATCGGAGCGGCATTCCCCTTGCAGAGCACCGCCCACCCCACCGGGCTCTGGCTCACGGAAGCCAGCCTGGAGCGGCAGATGGGGAGCGGCAACGTGGCCGTGAAGGCCGGCGTGCTGTCAATCAACCCGGGCTTTGTGGAGGCACCGGTGCTGAATGCCTACGTGCACTCGGCCCTCAACAACACCCTCAACCTCAACGTAGAGGTGCTGCCGATCAACCCCTACGTCGCCCCGGGGCTGCAGGTGAGCTGGCGTCCAGAGCCCTCGGGCCGATGGGGCGAGCTGCGCTACGGCGCCTTCCTGCTCGACCCGCAGTACAACCTGGCGGCCCTGTTTGGCGTCGATCCCGACGAGAACCAGCTCAACGGCCACTCCCAGCTCCTGCAGTGGTCGTTTGATCGCCTGCCCGGGGCGGAGGCCCTGCAGCAGCCCATCCAGCGGGGAGAGCAACGGATCGCCCGTCAGCTGCCGCCGCCCCTGCTGCAGATCGCCGGCGGCTACTTGGACAACCGCACCACGGGCAATCTCAACACCGCCCTCGCCACCACCCTCACCCTGGCGGCACCGGTGCCGCTGGGTCTCGACAACCGGCTCTGGCTGGGCGTCAACGCCGGCTTGGAGTGGGACACCAACCCGGTGCCGCTGTTCCTCAGCGGCGGCTGGCTGAGTCAGGGGATCATCCCCAGCCGGCCGCTGGATGTGCTGGCCCTGGGCGTGGGCAGCAGCCGCTTCAGCCCCAGCCTCTCACCCGGCCAGAGCAGCGAAACGGTGCTGGAGCTCAACTACAGCTGGCTGGTGAACGCCAACCTCAGCCTGCAGCCCGTGCTGCAGCTGATCCTCAATCCCGACGGCAGCTCTGCCGATCCGATCCTGGCACTGGGTCTGGGGCTGACGCTGCAGTTCTGAGTCAGCCCAGCAGCAACCGATAGGCCGCCTCCAGCCGGTGAAACGCCTCGGCGTCGCCGCCCAGGTCGGGGTGGTGGGCCTTGGCCAGGCGGCGGTAGGCCCGCTTGATCATCGCCACACTCGCCCCGGGCTCCAGGCCGAGCTGCCGCAGGGCAACCGAGCGGGGGTCTGGCGCCTTGGCCTGGGCTTTGGCCTCAGCCTGGTGGTGGGACTGGGTGTGGTTCTCGGTGCGGGTACCACCACGGCGCTGATGCCGGCGCTGGCCCAGCCGCGCCTCCCGACGCAGCAACTCCTCCACCACCTGCAAGGGGGCGTCGCTCAGCCATTCCGGGGCCCGGAGGCCGTAGAGGGCGAAGGCGGCCCGCACGGCCCATCGCACCCTGCTGTGGGGCCCCCGCAGCGCTTCAGCCAACTCGGTACCCAGGCCAGGGGAGCGGCGGTCGAGCTCCTGCTCCAGGCTGAGTTCCGGATTCCACCAGCCACGGCGCAGCTCCTCAATCACCCCGCGCAAACCGGCCGGCGGCCCGATCCGCAGGGCCTGCCACTGGGGATGGGCAGCCATCGCCTCACCCCAGCGCTCCACCAGGTGGGGCGTGAGGCCATGGACAAAACGGGGCTCCGCCCGGCTGGACTGCTGCAGCTGCTCCAGCCGGCGGCGCAGGGCCCGCACCTCCCGGCGCAGGGAGTCGTTCTCGGCCAGCAGGGCCTCCACATTGCTCGTGACCGGCGGACCGTTGGAGCCGGGCCGCCAGCGACGGGGATCAAAGCCCATCCAGCCCCCCCAGACCGAGCCGGCGGGCGCTGCGTCCCAGCCCCTCCCGGCAATCGCCCCGCATCAGCAGACCGGCGCCGCCCCACACCAACCGGGGAGCCAGGTCTGCGGGCCCTGCCCCCAGGTCGCGCAGGGGCAGGAAACCCAGTTGGCGGAAATAACGCACCAGCCGGCGGTGCTGGGAATCGCTGTCGCGGATCGCCAGGATCGTGGCCTGGCGGCAGGGGGTGGCCTCCAGCGCCCAGGCAAAGCTGGCGGCGCAGATCAGCGGGCCGACGGCAGCCGTGTCCTGGCCCTGCACGCGCAGGGTGTCGAGGCGCAGGCCTGCGGCGGTGGGCAGGGCCCAGCCCTTGAGCTCCCCCAGCAGCTCCAAGCCACCCCGCCCCACCTCACTGGTTAGCCGGCGCGCCACGCCGACCCGCAGGGTCCAGGCCAGCCCCAGCGGACGGCCCACCTGCAGGCGCAGCAGCAGCCCCCGCCGAACCGCCTCGGCCTCCAGGGCCTCAAGACTGGGCTGGGGCAATGGCGCGCTCATGCCGCAACCCCGCGCGCCTGGCCAGCCAACTCCGGGGCGAAGGGCGCCGCCAGCAGCACCGCCTCCAGGGGCAGGGCGCCATAGAGATGGGGAAAGCGCTCGGCAGCGGCACCCGCCTGGGAATCAGCCGGCTCCCGGCGAACAGGGAGACCGGCGTTGGCCAGACGCTGGGGATCGACGGTGAGCAGGAGCAGGTCAGGCGCGGGCACATCGGCATAAAAGCGGGCGGCGGTGGCCAGCACCTGGTGGGCCTCACTGAGGTGAATGAACCCCACCGCCTCCAGGCTCAACCCCCGGGTGGAGCGGCTGTAGAGGCCGTCGGCCTTCGCCGCCTGCCACTCCTCCCGCAAGGCCAGGTGGTAGAGCCACTGGGGGGAGCGCCAGGGGGAGCGGCCACTCCAGGGCGCTGCCATCACCGCGGCCAGCTCCGGACCCTGCAGAAAACGCCCCAGCCAGTGCTGCAGAGCCGGGAGATCAGCCAAGGCATCAAAGGCCGGCGGATCGGCCAGGCGGAACTGGCGCACGAACGGCAACAGGGACCAGTCCGCCAGGCTGGGGCGGCTGCCCAGCAGCCAGCCCCCCGGAGCCAGGCGCCGCTCCCAGTCCCGCAGGATGGCGAGACCAGCGCGGCGATGGGGCTCGGATGGCTCGCCGGGGTAGCGGTTGGGGTATTTGAAGCGGTCGAGATGGTGCTTGAAGGGGCCGTCGTTCTCGGCGATCAGCGCCTCCATCTCCGCCACCTCATCCCCACGCCAGCCCGCCAGCCAGCCGTGGGGATCGCCACGCTCCAGGGCCCAGTGCTGGATCGCCAGGCTTTCGTCCAGCACCCGCTGGCCTGCCACCAACACCGGCACCGTGCCCTTGGCCGAGGCTGCCAGGAGCTCGGGCGGCTTGGCCCGCAGACTCACCTCCCGCAGCTCCAGATCCACTCCGGGCTCCCAGCCCGCAGCCGCCAAGGCCAGCCGCGCCCGGATGGCATAGGGGCAGCGCCGAAAGCTGTAGAGAACCGCAGGTCCTGGCTTCACCACCTCACCGCTCCGGTCGCGGCGTGGGTCCACCGAGATGGCACTCGCCTCGGTGACGGGCCCGCTCCATTTGGCGCTGGCGTTCGGCGAAGCGTTGCCGATCGGAATCGCTGAAACGCTCGAGGCAGTGGCGGCAGCTCACCCCCGCCACGTAACTGGCCAGCTGGCGATCGGCGGGTGAGAGCGGCAGGCCGCAGGCATGGCAGAGGCTGTGATCGCCTGGTTCGAGCCGGTGGTTCACGGCCACCCGGTGGTCAAACACGAAGCACTCGCCCTGCCAGCGGCTGCGCTCCTCCGGGATCTCCTCCAGATAGCGCAGGATGCCCCCTTCCAGGTGGTGCACCCCCTCGAATCCCCGTTGCTGCAGATAGGCCGTGGCCTTTTCGCAGCGGATGCCACCGGTGCAGAACATGGCGATCGCCTTCGGCTGGCGCTGCTCCACCAGGGGCCGCAGTTCCTGCTCCACCCAGCGGGGAAACTCGCGGAACGTGGTGGTGCCCGGATCCAGGGCCCCCTCGAAGCTGCCGATGGCCACCTCGTAGGTGTTGCGGGTGTCGATCACCAGGGTGCCCGGGTCGGCGATCAGGGCATCCCAGTGCTCGGGCGGCACGTGGGTGCCCACCGCCGAGGCCAGATAGGGCTGCACCTGGGGCTCACCCATGGTCACGATCTCGCGCTTGAGCCGCACTTTGAGCCGGTGGAACGCCTGGGTGCCAGAGCGACTGAACTTCGCCTCCAAGCGCTCCAGGCCGGCCACCTGCCGCAGCCGCGCCAACAGCGCCTGCACGCCGGCATCCGCTCCGGCAATCGTGCCGTTCACCCCCTCCGGCGCCAACAGGATGGTGCCGCGCACCCCCTGGCCTTCCGCCAGGGCGCCGAGCTCCCGCTGCAGGTGTGGCAAGTCCCCCAGGGCGGCAAAGCGGTAGAACGCCGCCACCAGCTCGCTCATGCGGTCACCCGCACTCCGGCAGCGGCCAGCAGCTCCCGATCGGCCTCCACCGCCGGATTGCCGGTGGTGAGCAAGGTGTCGCCGTAGAAAATCGAATCGGCCCCCGCCAGCAGGCAGAGGATCTGGGCCTCCCGGCCCAGCTGCTCCCGGCCTGCACTGAGACGCACCCGCGCGTGGGGCATCAGGATCCGGGCCGTGGCCACCATCCGCACCAGCTCGAGCGGATCCACCGGCGGCAGGTCTTCCAGGGGCGTGCCCTCCACCGCCACCAGGGCATTGATCGGCACGCTCTCCGGGTGGGGATCGAGATTGGCCAGCACCTCCAGCAACCCGGCCCGGTCAGCGTCGGTTTCGCCCATGCCGATGATGCCGCCGCAACAGAGGGTGATGCCGGAGCGGCGCACCCGGGCCAGGGTTTCCAGGCGTTCCTGGTAGGTGCGGGTGGTGATGATCCGGTCGTAGTGCTCGGGGCTGGTGTCGAGGTTGTGGTTGTAGGCCGTGAGCCCAGCCTCCGCCAGGCGCTCGGCCTGGGAGTCGCTGAGCATGCCGGCGGTGACGCAGGCCTCCAGCCCCAGCTCCCGCACGCCACGCACCATCGCCAGCATCGCTTCAAACGGCGCCCCATCGCGGATTTCGCGCCAGGCCCAGCCCATGCAGAAGCGATGGGCACCGGCCTCCTTGGCCGCCCGGGCCCGCGCCAGCACCGGCTCCACCTCCAGCTCAGGGCGACCGGCCACGTCACTGCTGTTGTGCAGCGACTGGGGGCAGTAGGCGCAGTCCTCCTCGCAGCCGCCGGTTTTGACGCTGAGCAGGGAGGCCAACTGCACGTGGTAGCCCGGATTGGCCGCCCGGTGCACCTGCTGGGCCTGCCAGAGCAGGTCCATCAGGGGCAGCTCCAGCAGCGCCTGGATTTCGGAGCGGGACCAGTCGTGACGGGTGATCAAGGGCATTCAGCAGGAATCGACACCGCCGAAGCGGCGCTGGCGGCTCTGATAGTCGCGCAGGGCGCCCAGTAGGGCGGCCTCGTCGAAATCGGGCCAGAGCACATCGGTGATGTGGATTTCGGCGTAGGCCAACTGCCAGAGCAGAAAGTTGCTGATGCGCCGCTCGCCGCTGGTGCGGATCAGCAGATCGGGATCCCGCTCGCCGGCCGTGAGCAGTTCGGCGCCGAAACTCTGCTCGTCGATGGCGGCCGGATCGAGCTCCCCGGCCGCGCAGCGCTCGGCCAGCCGCCGCGCCGCCCGCACCAGCTCAGCTCGACCGCCGTAGTTGGTGCAGACGTTGAAATGGATGCCGGTGTTGGCGGCTGTGCGCTCGGTGGCATCGGCGATCAGCCGTTGCAGCCCCTCGGGCAGGGGCTCGAGATCACCCAGGAAACGGATCCGCACCTGCTCCTGCTCCAGGGCCTGAAGTTCCCGGGCCAGCACCCGCTCGAACAGGGTCATCAGGAAGCTCACCTCCTCGCCGGGGCGGCTCCAGTTTTCGGTGGAGAAGGCGTAGGCGGTGAGGGCGCCGATGCCCCAGTCGCTGCAGAGCCGCAGGGTGCGCTTGAGGGCCTCCACCCCTTCCCGGTGGCCCATCACCCGGGGCAGGTTGCGCTGCTTGGCCCAGCGCCCGTTGCCATCCATGATCACGGCCACATGGGCCGGCAGGCGCGCGGGATCGAGGCCCGCCGGAACGGGCTGGGGGGCGTTCGCAGTGGTGGTCGCCAGGGCGCGACTCATCCGCGGGATTCCGGCGTGTCCTTGGCCACGCTACGCCCCGTCGGCAAGGCCAGGGCCTGGCTGAGCAGATCATGCAGACGGCTGCTCGTGATCGGCCGCTCCAACCGGCCCTGGCTAGCCAGGGACAGGGTGCCGGTTTCCTCTGACACCACGATGGCCAGGCACTGGTCGAAACGCTCCGTGAGGCCGAGGGCCGCCAGGTGACGGGTGCCGTAGCGGTTGATGCCCTGGCGGGAGAGGGGCAGGATCACGCCGGCCGCCACAATCCGGTTGGCCTTCACCAGCACGGCCCCATCGTGCAGCGGGGTGTCGGCGGCAAACAAGTTCAGCAGCAGATCCACCGTGAGCTTGGCGTCGAGGCCAATGCCGGGATTGAGAAAATCCTCGGGGCGCAGGTCGCTGCCCAGATCCACCACGATCAGGGCCCCACGCCGGGCCTGGGAGAGGCGACCGGCGGCCTCACTGAGGATGGCGACGGCACCGGAGCCGAGCTGGTCGCGGTTGCGGCTGCCAAACAGCACGCCGAGGCGTCCGGTACCCAGCAGCTCCATCAGCCGGCGCAGTTCCCCCTGCCAGAGAATGGCCAGGGCGAGGCTGCAGGCCAGCACCAAAGCCTCCACCAGCTTGCTGGTGAGAGGCAGGTTGGCGTAGCGCTGCACCACCCAGGCCAGGGCCACCAGCAACAGGTAGCCGCGCAGCAACCACAGGGTGCGGGCCTCGGTGACCCGGCCGAGCACCAGGACGCCCAAGCCTGTGGCAAACAGCAGATCCAGGAGCAGGCGCGGATCGATCAGCCGTAGCAACTCACCCAGTTGCGGCCCAATCACAGACGCCTAAGTCGATGGGTTCAGCCTACCGAGCGCAACCGTTCCGGCAAAACGTCGTAGCGCAGTAGGTCCTCCGGCTGCTCCCGGCGCTGCACCAGGTCGGCCAACCCGTCATGCACCAGCACCGCCGCCGGACGGGGGATGCGGTTGTAGTTGGACCCCATCGAAGCGTTGTAGGCCCCGGTGGCGAACACCACGAGCAGATCGCCGCTGGTGGCCGGCGGCAGCGCCACGTCCTTGAGCAGCACGTCGCCCGACTCACAGTGCTTGCCCGCCACGGTGACGGTCTCGGTGGCCGCCGCCGTGGGGCGGTCGGCCAGCACGGCCGTGTACTGGGACTGATAGGTGATGGGACGGGGGTTATCGCTCATGCCGCCGTCCACCGAGAGGTAGGTGCGCAGGCCGGGAATGTCCTTGCGGCTGCCCACCTCGTAGACGGTTACCCCGGCGGTGGCCACCAGGGAGCGACCGGGTTCGCACAGCAGCCTGGGCAGGTCCAGCCCCCGCTCCTGACAGGCCGCCGCCACCGCTTCCGCCACGGTGCGCACCCAGCTCTCGATCGAGGGGGGGTCGTCGCTGGCGATGTAGCGAATGCCCAGGCCGCCCCCGACATTGAGGTCGGTCACCGGGTGCCCGAGGGAGCGGGCCAGGGAAAGGGCATCGGCCATCACCGCCGCGAGGTCGCGGTGGGGCTGCAGCTCGAAAATCTGGGAGCCGATGTGGGCATGCAGGCCGGTGAGCCGGGCCCAGGGGCAACCCACCAGGTGCTGCAACACCCCTTCGAGCTGGTCGGGATCGAAGCCGAACTTGCTGTCCAGGTGGCCGGTGCGGATGTACTCGTGGGTGTGGCACTCGATGCCCGGCGTGAAGCGCAGCATCAACCGCACGGGCGCCCGCCCCGACTCCACCAGGCCCGGAGCCAGCTCAGCCAGCAACTCGAGGTCGCGCCAGTTGTCGATCACCACCGTGACGCCGCAGCCGGCGGCCAGGGCCAACTCCTCGCGACTCTTGTTGTTGCCATGCAGCACGATCCGGTCGGCGGGCATGCCGCCCTGGAGCGCCGTGAGCAGTTCGCCGGCCGACACCGCGTCCAGCCCCAGGCCCTCCCCAGCCACCAGGGCGGTCAGGGCGAGGGAGCTGTTGGCCTTGGAGGCATAGACCGCCAGGGCTTCCCCGGGGTAGTGGGCCGCCAGGGCTTCGCGGTAGGCCCGGCAGGTGCCCCGCAGGGTGGCCTCATCGAGCACATAGAGCGGCGTGCCGTAGTTGCGGGCGAGCTCACCGAGCACGCAGCCCCCGACACTCAGGGCCCCCTCGGCGGTCAGCGCGGTGGTGAGGGGGGTGAGATTGCGGTTGGGGCTGAGCGGATCGCGCTCCAGCTCGAACGGCCGGGGCACCGCGACGGGCTCACGGGAGATCACCATGGCTGGGGCCGCGGGGGATTCAGAGGTCATGAATGTAAGGAATCTCACGCCAGCCCATCTGCAGGCCTGCCTCGCCCTCGACCAGGCCAGCCTGGGAGGCCTCTGGACCACCGCCCAGTGGCAGAGCGAGCTGGCCGATCCCCGCCGCCCCGGGATGGGGCTCTGGCAGGCCGACAACCTGGTGGCGATGGCCAGCGGCTGGCTGGTGCTGGACGAGCTGCACATCACCTTGGTGGCGGTGGCCCCCGAACAGCGGCGCCGGGGCCTGGGACGGCAGGTGCTCGAAGCCCTGCTGGCTGAGGCCCGGCAGCAGGGCGCCCGGCACGCCACCCTGGAGGTGGGAGTCACCAATGCGGCCGCAGTGGCTCTCTACCGCTCTTTGGGGTTCCAGGATGCGGGCCTGCGTCGCGGTTACTACCGCAACGGGGAGGATGCCCTGATCCAATGGCTGCGGTTACCACCGATCAATGATGCGGAGCCGGGGTGTGGATAACCGGCTTTTCTTATTGCTGAAAACCAGCAATTTGCGATCCCGAGTTGTTGCCGAAAACCGCTTGGGCTCCTGATCCCGCAATGGGTCTGCCCTTGATTCGGCGTAAATCACACCCGACCGGTCAACCCTGGTAGCTTGGATGCACTTGCACCAGGCCCCGGCCCATGTTCGAGCGGTTTACCGAGAAGGCCATCAAGGTGATCATGCTGGCCCAAGAGGAGGCCCGCCGCCTTGGCCACAACTTCGTGGGCACCGAACAGATCCTGCTCGGTCTGATTGGAGAGGGCACCGGCGTGGCCGCCAAGGTGCTCAAGTCGATGGGGGTGAACCTCAAGGACGCCCGCGTCGAGGTGGAGAAGATCATCGGCCGTGGTTCCGGCTTCGTGGCCGTGGAGATTCCCTTCACCCCGCGGGCCAAGCGGGTGCTGGAGCTGTCCCTGGAAGAAGCCCGCCAGCTGGGCCACAACTACATCGGTACGGAGCACCTGCTGCTGGGCCTGATCCGTGAAGGTGAGGGTGTGGCGGCCCGGGTGCTGGAAAACCTCGGCGTCGACCTCGCCAAGGTGCGCACCCAGGTGATCCGCATGCTCGGCGAAACCGCCGAGGTGGCCGCTGGCGGCGGCGGTGGCAAGGGCTCCACCAAAACCCCCACCCTCGACGAATTCGGCAGCAACCTCACCCAGCAGGCCGCCGACGGCAAGCTGGATCCGGTGGTCGGCCGCCAGAACGAAATTGAGCGGGTGATCCAGATCCTGGGCCGCCGCACCAAGAACAACCCCGTCCTGATCGGCGAACCCGGCGTCGGCAAGACCGCCATCGCCGAGGGACTGGCCCAGCGCATCAACTCCGGCGACATCCCGGACATCCTGGAAGACAAACGGGTTCTCACCCTGGACATCGGCCTGCTGGTGGCCGGCACCAAGTACCGGGGTGAATTTGAGGAGCGCCTCAAGAAAATCATGGAGGAGATCCGCAGCGCCGGAAACGTGATCCTCGTGATCGACGAGGTGCACACCCTGATCGGCGCCGGTGCCGCCGAGGGGGCCATCGACGCGGCCAACATCCTCAAGCCGGCCCTGGCCCGCGGCGAGCTGCAGTGCATCGGCGCCACCACCCTCGATGAGTACCGCAAGCACATCGAACGGGACGCCGCCCTAGAGCGGCGCTTCCAACCGGTCATGGTGGGCGAACCGTCCGTGGATGACACGATCGAAATCCTGCGGGGCCTGAAGGAGCGCTACGAATCCCACCACCGCCTCAAGATTGCCGATGAGGCCCTGATCGCCGCGGCCACCCTCGGCGACCGCTATATCTCCGACCGCTTCCTGCCGGACAAGGCCATCGACCTGATCGATGAGGCCGGCAGCCGGGTTCGGCTGATGAACTCCAAGCTGCCGCCGGCCGCCAAGGAGGTGGATAAACAACTGCGCTCGGTGCAGAAGGAGAAGGAAGACGCCGTACGCGAGCAGGACTTCACCAAGGCGGGTGAACTGCGTGACAAGGAAGTGGAGCTGCGCGAGCAGATCCGCTCCATCCTCCAGGCCCGCAAAGATGAGGAGCCCTCCGCTGAGGCCTCCCCGGAAGCCGGCTCCGAGGGTGTTGCTGTGGCGGTTGCCGAGGCACCCGTCGACGGCGAGCGCAGCCCGATGGTGACCGAAGAAGACATTGCCCACATCGTGGCCTCCTGGACCGGGGTGCCTGTCCAGAAACTCACCGAAAGCGAGTCGGCCAAGCTGCTGAACATGGAGGAAACCCTCCACCAGCGCCTGATCGGCCAGGACGAAGCCGTCAAGGCGGTGTCCCGCGCCATCCGGCGCGCCCGGGTGGGCCTGAAGAACCCCAACCGGCCCATCGCCAGCTTCATCTTCTCCGGCCCCACCGGCGTCGGCAAAACCGAACTCACCAAGTCCCTGGCGGCCTACTTCTTCGGCAGCGAAGAGGCCATGATCCGCCTCGACATGTCGGAGTTCATGGAGCGCCACACGGTCAGCAAGCTGATCGGCTCCCCTCCGGGCTACGTGGGCTTCAACGAAGGCGGGCAGCTCACCGAAGCCGTGCGCCGCCGCCCCTACACCGTGGTGCTGTTCGACGAGATTGAGAAGGCCCACCCCGACGTGTTCAACCTGCTGCTGCAGCTGCTGGAAGACGGTCGCCTGACCGACTCCAAGGGACGCACGGTGGACTTCAAGAACACCCTGATCATCATGACCTCGAACATCGGTTCGAAGGTGATTGAGAAGGGCGGCGGCGGCCTCGGCTTCGAGTTCGGCGGTGGCGATGCGGATGAGACCAACTACAACCGCATCCGATCCCTGGTGAATGAGGAGCTGAAGCAGTACTTCCGCCCCGAGTTCCTTAACCGTCTCGACGAGATCATCGTCTTCCGTCAGCTCACCCGCGACGAGGTCAAGGAGATCGCCGAGATCATGCTCAAGGAGGTGTTCGGCCGGATGCTGGAGAAGGGCATCGCCCTCTCCGTCACCGACGCCTTCAAGGAGCGATTGGTGGAGGAGGGCTACAACCCGTCCTACGGGGCCCGTCCCCTGCGCCGCGCCGTGATGCGCCTGCTCGAAGACTCCCTGGCCGAGGAGTTCCTCAGCGGCCGGATCGGCGATGGCGATGCTGCCGTCGTGGACGTCAACGACGACAAGCAGGTGGTCATCCGCAAACAGGTCGCCCTGCCGGCTGAGCCCGAGCTCGCCACGGCCGGCGTCTGACGCCCCGCGGGCCGGGACCCCGGCCCGTACCATCGATTGGGGATGACGACCACACCGGGATGAGCAACCCCCTGAGCCAACACGCCATCGCTCCGGCCGAGGTGCTGCGGGGCCCTGGGGCCTGGAGCCAGGGTGTACCCCGCATCGCCCAGCTCTGCCGCAGGCCCCTGCTGCTCGGCCGCAGCGCCGCCACCGCCGGCTTGCGTCAGCAGCTCAACGCCGATCTGGCCGCAGCGGGCCTGGCCCCCCGCGCCGCCCAACTGCACCACGACTGCTGCGAAGAGGACCTCAGCCGGGTGGCGATCGCACTGCAGGACGGCGCCTGTGATGCCGTGGTCGCCATCGGTGGCGGCAAGGTGCTCGACGCCGGCAAGCTGCTGGCCCACCGACAGGATCTGGTGTGCATCACCGTGCCCACCAGTGCGGCCACCTGCGCCGGCTGGACCGCCCTGGCCAATGTGTACACCCCTGCGGGAGCCTTTCTGGGCGACGTGGCCCTGGCCCGCTGCCCAGATCTGCTGATCTTCGACCACACCCTGGTGCGCCAGGCCCCGCCCCGCACCCTGGCCAGTGGCATCGCCGACGCCATGGCCAAGTGGTACGAGGCCTCCGTGAGCAGCGGCGCCAGCGGCGACGGACTGGTGCAGCAGGCGGTGCAGATGGCCCGGGTGCTGCGGGACCAGCTGATGCTCGAGGCCGAAGCCGCCCTGGGCGACCCGACCAGCGCCGCCTGGGAACGGGTGGCGGAGGCCTGTGGCCTCAGCGCCGGACTGATTGGCGGGATCGGCGGGGCCCGCTGCCGCACCGTCGCCGCCCACGCGGTGCACAACGGCCTCACCCAACTGGAGGCCAGCCACGGCCACCTCCATGGCGAGAAGGTGGGTTTCGGCATCCTGGTGCAGCTGCGGCTGGAGGAGGTGCTCGGCGGCAACCAGCTCGCCGGCCAGGCGCGGCGACAACTGCTGCCTCTCTTCCGCCGGCTGGGGCTGCCGGTGAGCCTTGAAGAGCTGGGCCTGGGGCAGGCCGGCCTGCACGAGCTGCAGCAGGCCTGCAGCTTCGCCTGCCGCGACGGCTCCGATCTGCACCATCTGCCCTTCGCCGTGGGGCCCAACGACCTGCTGGCCGCCCTGGTGAGCACCTGCAGCAGCGAGCGCCAGCCCGCGTGACCACCGAGGCCCCAACCCAACAGGACCTGGTACGCGCGGCGGCCCGCAACCTGCTCGACCCCCAGGGCCGGGAGCTGGCTGCCCAGGTGGAGTGGTGGACCCTGCCCGAGCTCGAGGCTGGCGACGGCTGGGGGCCCTGGCCGGTGGCCGTGCTGGGGCAAGGCCCACCGGTGCTGCTGCTGCATGGTTTTGACAGCTCCTTTCTGGAATTTCGCCGGCTCGCACCGCTGCTGGCCGGGGGTGCCCAACTGTTCATCCCCGACCTGTTCGGCTTTGGCTTCTGCCCCCGACCCGCGGGTGGCGACTACAGCCCCAGCGGCGTGCTGCGCCACCTGGAGGCCCTGGTGGCAGCCATCCAGCAACGCAACCCAGCCCCCCTCGGGCTGATCGGCGCCTCGATGGGGGGCTCGGTGGCGGTGGAGCTGGCCCGGCGCCTGCCAGAGCAGGTGACACGGCTGCTGCTGCTGGCCCCCGCAGGCCTCACGGGCCGGCCCATGCCCCTGCCACCCCTGCTGGACGGGCTGGGGGTGCGCTTTCTGGCCCTGCCCGGCGTGCGCCGGGGCCTCTGCCGCACCGCCTTCGCCGATCCGGAGGCCTCGGTGGGTGCTGCGGAACTCGAAATCGCCTCGCTGCATCTGCAGAGCCCGGACTGGGGCGAAGCCCTGCGCCGTTTCGCCCGCTCCGGCGGCTTCGCGGGCTGTGGGGCACCCTTGCCCGAGCAGCCGATCCAGGTGCTGTGGGGAGCGGATGACCGGATCCTGCGGGCTCCCCAGAAAAAGGCAGCCCTGGCCCTGTTGGGCGGACGGGTGCGCGAATTGGAGGCCTGCGGCCACCTCCCCCACCTCGACCAGGCCGCTACCGTCGCCGCCACCTGGTTCAGTCCAGTATGAGCAGTCCTGAGGAGAAGGCCAATGGACCGGTGATGCAGCTGCTGGCCAGCGGCCTCCAGCTGTGGGTGCGCCAACAGTGCCAGAGCATCGGCAGCCTCGACATCCAGCTGGAGGGCTCGGCGTTGCAGCTGCTGCGCGGGCGGCTGGCGGGGGTGCAACTGCTGGCCCGGCGGGTGGTGTACCGGGAGCTCCACATCGAACTGGTGGAGCTGCGCAGCGGCCCAATCCAGGTTCACATCGGCAACCTGCTGAAGGGGCAACCGCTGCAGCTGGAACGGGCCTTCCAGATTCAAGGCCAGGTGAGTTTCACCCCCGATGGTCTCACCCGCTCCCTCAGTGCCCCCCCGTGGCGGGCCCTGGGAGACAGCCTTGGCGAGGCCCTGCTGGGCATCGTGCCGCTGGTGGAGCTGCGCATGAGCCGCGACCGGCTGATCTTCGCCGCCCGGGGCCTGGGCCGCCCAGACCTGATCGCACTGGAAACCACCATCGCCGCCGTGGAGGGCAGCGTGGAGATCCGATCCAGCGACGGCAGCCTGCGCAGCCGGCTGCCGATGGATCCAGGCATCACGATCAGCGACGCCCGCCTGGAAGCCGGCATGGTGCAGCTTGTGGGCGAAGCCCGCGTGAGCGTCTAGTCCACAGCAAGCCTTAGCCCTGCACCAGGGGCAACACCAGGGTCACCAGGGAATACACCACCGCCGGCACGAACAGGTAGCTGTCGATGCGATCGAGCACCCCGCCGTGGCCCGGAATCGCATCGCCGGAATCCTTCAGGCCCGCATCTCGCTTCATCATCGATTCGGTGAGATCCCCCACCAGGGCAAACACCGCCACCACCGCCCCAAGCACCGCACCGATCAGCCAGCCCCAGCTCCAGCCAATCCAGGTGCCCCCCAGGGCCCCCACCGCCATCGAACAGGCCACCCCACCGAGGGCCCCCTCCACGGTCTTGCCCGGGGAAATGGGCGAGAGGGGGTGTCGACCAAGCCGGCGGCCGACCACGTAGGAGCCGATGTCGGTGGCCACGATCAGGAAACAGGCCAACAGGGTGAGGGCCAGACCAGAGCCCTCCAGGTCCCGCAGACGGATCCAGTAGCTGGGCAAGAACCCCAGATAAAAGAGCCCGAAGATCGAGGCGGCGATGTCGGCGATGGTGCCGGTGACCGGTTGCAGCAACAGCCAACCGCAGATCACGGCACCGGAGGCGGGCAGCACGGCGGCGGCCACATCACCGGCAAACCAACCGCCCCCACTGGCCAGCTGGGTGGTGACCAGCAGCAGCTGCACCGCCACCAGGGTGGTTTTGGTGGCGGGCCGGATCCCCTTGAACTGGGCCATCCGGAAAAACTCCAGCAGGCCCAGATGCACGATCAGGCCCACCGCCACGGTGAACCACCAGCCGCCGAGCATCACCACCACGAAGCCGAAGGCGCCCGCGGCCCAACCGCTCAGCAGCCGGGGCAGGGAGGTGGCGGTGCGGGGGGACGGAATCAAGGCGGGCAGATCAGGCGGGCTCGGGGTGGGGGGACCGCTCCGCGGCGATCAGGAACAGGGGCTCCGCCGCCGCCAGCTTGGCCTGGCTGCCCCGCCGCTGCATGCGGTGCACGGTGGCCTGCACCACCTGCACATCCCTGGCCTGCAGATGGCCCAGGGTGTCGGTGGCATCCACCAGCCCCTCCAGGCTGGCGGTGCTGATCACCAGGCGTCCCTGGGGCACCAGGGCCTCCCACACCGCCAGCAGCACATCGCCCAGGGGACGGCCCACCTCCAGCAGCACCCGATCGGGGTGGGGGGGAAGCTGGGCCAGGTCGGCCGGAGCGGCCCCGGCATGGATGTGCAGGTTGGAGATGCCGAACCGGCGCCGGTTTTGCTCGAGCAGCTCGATGGCATCGGGATCACGCTCGAGGGTATGCACCGCGCCCCTGGGCATCAGCCGGGCGATCTCGAGGGCCAGGGCACCCGTGCCCCCACCCACATCCCACACCAGGGAATCGGGCCGGGGGCGCAGATGGGCCAGCAGCATCACCCGCAGCTCCATCGGGGTGGGGCTGAAACCCGGGGCATCCTCAAAGGCGCTGTCGGGCAGCCCGGGAGTGACGAAATCCCACTGGTAGGGCGCCGGGGGCGAGGCCTGGTCAGGAGCCACCGATGGCTGGTGATTCATCGACGCAGGCAGATCCATCGCCCCCCGATCCGGCCACAACCCTCACCGTATCAGCGATCTGGCCAGGCCAAAGCCGGGCCTGCTCCTGCAGCCAAACGGCCCGGGCCGAATCGATCCGCTCACCTGGCACCAGCAGGGGGATGCCGGGGGGGTAGGGGCAGAGCGGTTCAGCCGCGATCCGGCCAGCCGCCGCGGCCAGCGGCACCGTTTCGGCAGGAGCCCGCCAGGCCTGGCCGATCGGAAGCTCGGGTTCCGCCACCAGGGGCAGGGGCGGGGCACTGAAGGGCGGCAGGGGATGGCCCCCCAGGGCACGCCGCAGCCGCTGCAACTGGCGGGGCAGCCGCCACACCACCCCAACCGGCGGCCCCAGGCCCAGACAAAAGGTGAGCGCCCCCGGCTCGGGCAACTCGGCAATCACGCCCCGCTCCAGCAGCCAGGCATCGGCATCCAGACCATTGATCCCCAGGGCCGCCGTGTGCAGCACCAGCCGCAGGGGGTCGTCATTGGCCAGCAGGGGCAAGCCCGCCGCCAGACAGCGGCGACGCAGGCGCTCGCCGATCTGCTCCGCCCGGCGGCGGCGGTGGCGCCCCCCCGGGCTGGTGAGCTCCTGCAGGATCGCCTCGGCCGAGGCCAGCAACAGGGCACTGGGGCTCGAGGTCTGCAGCCACAGCAGGGCCCGGGCCACGGCAGCAGGATCGACCCGCTGCCCCTGGAGCAACAGGGCCGCGCTCTGGGCCAGGCCACCTCCGGCCTTCTGGCCGGAGAGCACCACCAGGTCGGCCCCAGCCCCCAGCGCCTCCCCACGGCCATGGGCCTGGTCCACCAGCACCGGCACCCCATGGCCGTGGGCCAGAGCCACTAGCGCCGGCAGATCGGCCCTTTGGCCCTGATAGCTGGGGGACACCAGCACCAGCGCCGCCACGGGACCGGCCGCCTTGAGGATGGCCGCCAGGTGGGCCGGGCCGGGCGGTCGCCACAGCCCCGTGGCCGGATCGAAGGGCAGGTCATACAGCAACGGCCGCACCTGGCCGAGCACGCAGGCGTGCAGCAGGGAGCGGTGCAGGTTGCGGGGCAGGAGCACCCGGCTGCCGGGGGGGGCCAGGGCCAGCAGGCCCGCCTGCAGCAGGCCACTGGCGCCATTGACGCCAAACCACACCGCCCCAGCACCGAGCTGGTGGGCACAACGCCGCTGGGCCTCGGCCACGGCACCGCTATCGATGAGGGGACCGCCAAACTCCGGCAGTTCCGGCAGGTCCCAGCGGCCCGGGCGCTGGCGCAGCAGGCGTTGCAGGGCGGGCGACAGCCCCCGTCCGCGGCCATGGGCCGGCAGATGCAGCGGCAGGCCCATGGACGAGCAGATCACGTGGCTTGAGTCTGCCGATCGACCGGCTGCCGTGCCCAGAACCATCGCCCCAGCGGCACGAAGCCTGGTCAGGCCCCGGGCGGAATCGTGAACCAGGCCACGGCAATCGCCAGGCTGCTGAAGAGCACCACCACCACGGGCCAGCTGTTATCCAGATGCTCGAGCCGCCCCCTCAACGCGGCTTGGGCCGCGGGATCCTCCATCGCCTCCATGTCGGCATAGCGACGGCCAATCCAAATCACCAACACAAAAGCCACCAGGGTGACCACATAGGCCACCACATACACCTGATCGAGGAAGGTGAGGAACGGAAGAACGGGCAGATCACTGCGATAGGTCTGCTGCAGGAAGACCAACGTCAGCAACACCGTGACCGGGATGCTGGCGCGGGCATCCTGTTCATCCGGGCGCACCTTGAACACCAGCAACACCATCGCCATCAGCACCACCAGGGGCAGCAACAACCGCCACACCGCAGCCCAGGCGGAGGTGCCAAAGGACATCTCGTACAACACCAGGCTGTAATCACTTTCACCACCCCCTTGGCCAAAACTGGTGGCGTACTGGTGGCGGTATTCAGCAATCGACCAGCCCTGGTTCAACCAGCCCAGGATGCGGGCATTGAACCCCATGCCACTGTCACGAATGTCGGGCTCAAGCCGCAGCTGGTTGTAGCTGAGGCTGCCATCCACGTCGTCGGCCTCGATGAACAACGGGAGACTGATGCTCATAAAGGGGTAATGGCGAAAGCTCGCCTGATCGAGCAGATAGCGGCCGCGGTAGGTGAACAGTTGGTAATACCCCCCATCGGCACGCCGCTCGGGGCCTTCACCCACCGGATTGAGCTCGGGTGGGGCGTCGGTGATCAGGGTGTTGAGCAGGGTGAAGCGCTGATCAATCGCGATACCTGCCGCATCGAGATAGCGCTGAAGGGGCTCATCCCAGATCAACCAGATGTAGCCACTGGAGGCAAAACTGGGAACGCTCAGATCGAGCTCGGAAGCGGTATTGGCGTAGACCCCAACCTGGGCCCGATAGGGGGCTGTGGCCAACGCCTCCTGATCCACCTTGGCCTCACCGGCATTGAGCAGGTCACCCCGCAGGGTGGTCCAGCCACTGGCGGGCAAGTGATCCGGATCGATGGTGAGGGATCGAGCTGAGGTGGACAGCCGCAGGGCATCCCGGGTCTGGACCGGTTTGATGTCGATGCGCGTGATCGCAATCAAGGCCAGAATCACCGCCAGCAGGAGCGACAATGTGGCGAGCAGATTCCAGCGCCGCTGCTTCCGCACTGGTTTCAGGAGGCCGGTGATCCCGAGATTACGCGCCAGACGCAGATTTGCCCTGCTACTGCTACCGCTTCTGGCACCGTTGTTGGTGCGATCGGCACCGGCAGCGCGGCAACCTGCTCAGGCGCCCCAAGAGCTGGTGATCGGCCAGTCGGCCCCGTTCAGCGGGCCCTCCGCCCAAACGGCCAGGGACTACCAGGAAGGCTTGCTCGCCTGGTTTGCCGACGTGAACCGGCGCGGGGGGATCCACGGCCGGCGGTTGCGCCTGGTGAGCCTGGATGACCGCTACGACCCGAAACTCACCCTGCGCAACACACGCCAGCTGGTGGAACAACAGCAGGCCATCGCCCTGATCGGCTACTTCGGCACGGCCAACTCCAAGGCCGTTCTTCCCTTGGTGGAGAGGGTGGGCATCCCCTACGTGGCGCCGCGCACCGGGGCAAAGGCCGTGCTGAAACCCTTTCGTCCGATGGTGTTCAACCTGCGGGCCAGCTACCAGGCCGAGATCGATCGGGTGATCGACCAACTGGTGCGCGATGGCCGCCACCAGGTGGCGGTGGTGCACATCACCGATGCCTACGGAGAAGACGGTCTGCGCTCCAGCCAGGTGGCCCTGGCCCGCCATGGCCTGCGGCCGGTGGCGATTGCCGGGGTCCAGCGCAACTCGACCAACACGGACGCCGCGGCTCGAAAGGTGCTGGCCGCCCAGGCCAATGCCGTGCTGGTGATCGCCACCTTCACCACCTCCGCCTCCCTGACGCGCGACCTGTCCCGACTCGGCAGCAGGGCCCAACTGATGAACCTCTCGCCGGTCGGGATCGAGGGCTTGCAAGATGCCTTGCCCGGGGGCCAGGCCAATGGCATCGGCATCTCCCAGGTGGTTCCCTTCCCCTGGAACCGGAGGGTCCCACTGGTGGCCCAGTACCAGCAGCTGATGCAGCGGCAGCAAGGGGAGGCCCGCTACGGCTACACGAGCCTGGAGGGGTTCCTGGCTGCCCGCTGGCTCACCGCCGCCCTGGACAAAGCTGGACCCGACCCCAGTCGCGCCAAGGTGGTGGGGGCCTTCCGCAGCCTGAAGTCCCTCGACCTGGGCGGCTTCAAGGTGCAGCTCGGGCCGGGCGACAACCAGGCCAGTGATCTGGTGGAGCTCACCTTTCTCGGTTCCCAACGCTGGGGGCCCTGAGTTCCCACCCTTGGGCAGGCGGATCGCGTTTCTAGAGTCTGTCGATCGTCCGGCTGCCGTGCCCGTGACCATCGCCGATGCCGCCAGCAGGCCGCGCTACGACCCTGGCCGGGATCTGAGCTGGCTGCTGCTGCGCCCGTGGGTGCTGGTGAGTCGTCTGCTGGTGGTGCTCTGGCAGCTCGGCAGCCTGGCCCTGGTGCTGGTGGTGCAGGGCAACAGCACCAGCACCGAGGTGCAGCAACAGCTGGGGCGCCGCATCCTCACCACCCTCACCGCCCTCGGCCCCTGCTTCATCAAGGTGGGCCAGGCCCTCTCCACCCGCCCCGACCTGGTGCGGCGCGACTGGCTCGAACAGCTCACCCAGCTGCAGGACAACCTGCCCCCCTTCCCCCACGCCATCGCCCTGGCCACGATCGAGCGGGAGTTGGGCGCTCCGGCCGATCAGCTCTTCGAGCAGTTCCCCGACTACCCCGTGGCTGCCGCCAGCCTGGGGCAGGTGTACAAGGCCCAGCTCGCCGATGGCCACTGGGTGGCCGTGAAGGTGCAGCGTCCCAACCTGCCCACGATTCTGCGGCGGGATCTGGTGATCATCCGGCTGCTGGGGGTGCTCACGGCCCCGTTCCTGCCGCTCAACCTGGGCTTCGGGCTGGGCGACATCATCGATGAATTCGGCTCCACCCTGTTTGAGGAGATCGACTACCGGCTCGAGGCCAACAACGCCGAGCGGTTCGCCGATCTGTTCGCTGCCCAGCCGGAGGTGACGGTGCCCCGGGTGGAGCGGCTGCTCTCCAGCGAACACGTGCTCACCACCCAGTGGATCAATGGCACGAAGCTGCAGGAACGCCAGGCCCTGGAGGCCCGCAACCTGGATCCGGCTGCCCTGATCCGCACTGGGGTGATCGCGGGCCTGCAGCAACTGCTGGAATTTGGCTACTTCCACGCCGATCCCCACCCCGGCAACCTGTTTGCCCTCTCCGGCAAAACCGGGGCCCTGGGCCACGTGGCCTACGTGGATTTCGGGATGATGGATTCGATCAGCGACAGCGATCGCCTCACCCTCACCGGGGCCGTGGTGCACCTGATCAACCGGGATTTCCGCTCCCTCGCCAGGGACTTTGTGACCCTGGGATTCCTCAATCCCAAGGCCGATCTGGACCCGATCGTGCCCGCCCTGGAAGAAGTGCTGGGGGGGGCCCTGGGGGACAACGTGGGCTCCTTCAACTTCAAGGCGATCACCGATCGCTTTTCGGAGTTGATGTATGCCTACCCCTTCCGGGTGCCGGCCCGCTTCGCCCTGATCATCCGGGCCGTGGTGAGCCAGGAGGGCCTGGCCCTGCGACTGGATCCCAGCTTCAAGATCATCAACGTGGCCTATCCCTACGTGGCCCGCCGGCTGCTGGCCGGGGACACCAGCGAGATGCGCGACAAGCTGCTCGAGGTGCTGTTCGATCGGGAGGGTCGACTGCGGATCGAACGGCTGGAAAACCTGCTGGCCGTGGTGGAGAACGACAGCACCAGCCCGAACCTGCTGCCGGTGGCTGGGGCGGGCCTGAAATTGCTGCTGGGGCCAGGGGGCAGCAGCCTGCGGCAGCGGCTGCTGCTCACGCTGGTGCAGGGCGATCGGCTCCACACCGACGACCTGCGCGCCCTCCTGAACCTGATGGGTCGCACCTTCAGCCCCCGCAAACTCGTGGGTGGCATGCTCTCCCGGCTGTCGCCACTGGCGGCCTGAGCCTTCAAATCACCTGGGGAATCGTGATCCAGCAGAAGGTGATGGCGGCTCCTCCCAGGAGCACCACCACCAAGGGCCAGGTGTCATCGAGGCGATGCAGGTGACGCTGGAGGGCCTCCTTGGCAACAGGATCCTCCATCGTTTCCATGACGGCGTAGCGACGGCCAATCCAAAGCACCAACACAAAGGCCGCCAAGGTGACCACATAGGCCACCACATACACCTGATCCAAAAAGGTGAGGAAGGGCAGATTCGGCAGTTGGTCGCGATAGGTCTGCTGTAGGAAAACCAGGGTCAACAGCACGGTGACCGGGATACTCGCGCGGGCATCCTGTTCATCTGGACGCACCTTGAACACCAGCAACACCATCGTCATCAGCACGGCCAAGGGCAGCAGCAGCCGCCAGAAGGACGACCAGGAGGAGGTGCCGTAGGAGATCTCAAATAGAATCTGGCTGTAGTCGTTTTCCTCCCCACCCAGGCCGAAGTTGGTGGCGTAGTGGTGGCGGTATTCGGCGATCGACCAGCCCGTGTTGAGCCAGCCGATGATGCGGGCATAGAGGCCCATGCCGCTGTTGCGGATTTCGGGAATCAGGCGGAGATTGCGATAGCCCAGTTGACCATCCACATCATTGGCCTCAATCACCAGCGGCAGGCTGATGGTCATGAAGGGATAGTGACGGAAACTGGCCCGATCGACGTAGTAACGGCCGATGTAGGTAAAAAGCTGGTAATAACTGCCATCAGCCAATTTGATCGGGCCCGCGCCCACCGGAGCGAGACTTGAATCCTTATCTGAAAGCAGCGTGTTCAAGACAATGAAGAAACTGGAGATATCACCCCCACGACTCTCCACATAGCGCTGCATGGGCTCCTCCCAGCGCAGCCACACATAGCCACTGCTGGAATAGCTGGGCACCGTGAGATCGAGCTCGTAATTGCTGGTGGAGTACACCCCCACCTGCACCTTGTAGGGAGCCTGCTCCAACTCGGCGCGATCGACCCGCTCCTCCCCAGCGCTGAGTTGATCGCCCCGCATGGCGCTCCAGACGCCGATGGGGGGCTTCTCGCCCAGGGGCAGGGTGGTGAGGGCGCGCGAGGCCGAAGACAGGCGCAGGGCATCCCGGCTCTGCACCGGACTCACGTCAATGCGGCTGATCCCAAGAATGGCCAGGATGGCAGCCAGAACAACGGCCACCATCGCCAAAACGTTCCACGGCCTTTGCCTGCGCTGCCCCATGCCAAGCCGCTGCTGTGCCCCGAAGTTAAAGCTGAACAGCGGGCATCAGCCAGGGGCGGCGATGGGTGTGCTCGGACTCACCCTGGCCCTGGCACTCCCGGCTCTCCCCGCCCTGGGCGCCGCCGATCCCCAACCCCGCCCCAAACCCACGCCGGCGCCACTGGTGCTGGGCCAGTCAGCCCCCTTCAGCGGCCCCTCCGCCCTGCTCGGGCAGGAATATCGAGACGGGGCCCTGGCCTACTTCGCCGAGGTGAATCGCCGGGGCGGCATCCATGGCAAGCGGCTGAAGCTGGTCAGCCTCGACGACCGCTACGAGCCACCCCTGACCCTGCGCAACACCCGGCAGCTGATCGAGCGCGACAAGGTGTTCGCCCTGTTCGGCTATGTGGGGACCCCCACCGTCAAAGCGGTACTGCCCCTGGTGGAGAGCGCCAAGATCCCGCTGATCGCCCCCCTCACCGGGGCCCAGCTGCTGCGCCAGCCCCACCGGCCGATGGTGTTCAACCTGCGCGCCAGCTACCACCAGGAAATGGACCGGATGGTGAATGACCTGGTGCGCAGCGGTCGCCATCGAATCGCCGTGGTTGTTCAAAATGATGCCTTCGGCCAGGACGGGCTCAAAGGCGCCCTCAAGGCCCTGAAGCGTCACGGCCTCAAGCCGGTGGCCACAGCGAGGGTGGAGCGCAACTCCACCCAGACGGGTGGGGCCGTGCGCACGGTGCAGCAGGCCAATGCCAACGCCGTGTTGATCGTGGCCGCCTACCCCAGCTCCGCCTCCTTCAGCCGCGACATGCACCGGCAGGGCAGCACCGCCCAGCTGATGAATGTGTCCTTTGTGGGCACGAGCGCCCTGAGGGCCTCCCTGCAGAGCCACGAAGCCAGCGGCATCGGCGTGGCCCAGGTGGTGCCCTTCCCCTGGAATGAGCGGGTGCCGGTGGTGCGCGAATACCAGCAGCTGATGCGGCGCCAACAGGCCAAACCGCACTTCGGCTTCTCCAGCCTGGAGGGCTTTCTGGCCGCCAAGATGACGGTGGAGGGCCTGCGCCGGGCGGGGCCTTCCCCAACCCGCCAGCGGTTTGTGACAGCCCTGGAAACGATGGGCAATGTCGACCTCGGCGGGTACCGGGTGCAACTGGGCCCCAACGACCACAACGGCAGCCATTACGTGGATCTCACCTTTCTGGGCTCCCAGCGCTGGGAGCCCTGAGGGCCTAGGGTCTCGGCCACCCCAACCCATGCTGCCGATGGCCAGCCTGCCGCCCGATCTGCCACCCGACCTGGCCGAGGGCTGGATGTTTGGCGACCTGGATTCCAGCGACATCCTGCTGGAATACGCCCAAATCATGCAGCCGCCCTACCTGGTGGCGGGTGTGGGCTTGGCGATCGGCGTGCTCTGCGGCCTCACCTTCGCCAAGCTGGTGCAGAACCGGCTGGAAGGCTGGAAACAGGATCGCCTGGCCCTGCTGCCCCTGGGCACCCTGGCCATCACCCTGCCCTACATCGGCGTGGTACTCGGCATCACCCTGTTCATCGGCGGCAGCCTGCAGGTGTTTGGCTTCTCCGCCGGGGTGGCCTTGCTGGTGTCCTTTGTGCTGTCCATCGCCACGGCCGGAGCCCTGTGGGTTCAGCTGGAGCGACTGATGGGTCAGGTGGAAGATGGAACCTTCAGCGCCGTTGATTTCGACAACTTCGACCAGTTCTTCTGAACCCATGCCCAGATTCTTTCGGATCGGCATCTTTACGGGGGTCGTAGGGCTGGTGGTGGCCACCGGGCTTGTCTTTTCCCTGGCCGCGCTGCGGATGGCCAAGGTGGGGGAAAACATCCTCAGGGGCCAGGCCAGTTTTGCCGAAGAACTGGAAATGATTGGAACGGTCGACCTCCTATTGCTTGGGATTGGTATTTTGATTATTGCCGCTGGCATGATCAGCCTGACCATGCGAAACATCCCGATGCCTCGGGGGCTGCGGTTTCACGACCTCCATCAACTCAAGAGCACCTTTTCCAGCTTTTTGATTCTGATCATGGCCATTCTCTACCTGGAGAGCATGGCTTCCCTCAAGCAGATGGAGTTGAGCACCAAAAGCCAACCGGAAGCCCTGCTCTATGGAGGGCTTGGCTTTCTGGCGGTCACCATTGGCTTGGTGATCTTCCAGCGGAGCGGCCACCACCGCCCCCCACACGCCCCCCATCCATCCACCCACGAACAGGGCTGAGCCCATGGCCCCATCCACCCCCAAAAACTCCGGCAGCGGACCCGCCGACCTGCTGCGCGATCGCCTCACCCATGGCAGGGGCCGGCTTGCCGTGATCGCCGCCACCACAGGGGTGTGGATGATGGATTTGCTGTTGGTACACCACCTCAAAAACCGGGACGTCATTACCCCCAATCTCGGCACTTTGGTGCACAACATCGATCTCATCGGCACGATTGCGTTCATCGCCGTGACGCTGGGTCTCACCATTAGCCTGTTTCGCGGCCAAAAGCGCGAGCTGTTTCGCTGGGCCCTGGCCTATCTGCTGTTTTCGATGGTGCAGGTGATCACCAACGTGCTCTCGATGGTGGCCAGTGCGGGCAGTCAAAGGGGAGGAGGGCTTGGCGGACTCTGGGACGTGGCCGCCGTTTACATGGAAAGCGTGCTGGTGTTCATGTTCGTGTACATCTTCCTGGATGTGAGCACCCCGGGCGGGGCGTTTGTCTGGCCCAGCCGTGAAGGTGAAGATCCGCCTGAGCCCCACATCATCGACTACCTGTTCATTTCACTGAACGTCAACTCCACCTACGGCCCCACCTCCGAAGCGGTGATGTCACGGCGGGCCAAGCTGGTGATGGCGTTGCAGGTGTTATTGGCGATCTTGATGCTCACCGTGCTGATCGCCCGCTCCGTGAGCTCCACCAGCTGAGTTCGCCCTTTCACAGGGTCTCAAGTGCAGGCTCAGGCCGCCAGATAGCCCTCGAGCATGGCGGCCTGGGCCCGCACCCCCTCAAGGGCCTTGCGCTCCAGGTTGCGCGTCTTGTCGCGGCTCATGCCCAGGTGCTTGGCAATGGCGCTGAGGCTCATGGGCTCGGACTCACCGGGGGCCTGCTCGCAGGGGATGCCGTAGCGCATCTTCAGCACCCGACCCTGCAGCTCCGGCAGCTGCTCCAGCAGTGCCCGCAGGTCGCCCTTCAGGCACTCCCCATCCACCCGCTCCTCCGGCAGCTCCCCATCCCCCGCCAGCAGGTCCAACAGTTCGGTGTCATCCCCATCGCCCACCTTCGTCTCCAGGCTCACCGGCTGGCGCGCCCGGCACAGCAGGTCCTTCACCTCCTCCTCGGGGAGCTCCACCGCTTCCGCCAGTTCCGTCACCGTGGGCGTGCGGCCCAGCAGTTGGCTCAGTTCCCGCTGACCCTTCTTGAGCTTGTTCAGCGTTTCGGTGATGTGGATCGGCAGCCGGATCGTGCGGCTCTTCTCCGCAATCGCCCGCGTGATCCCCTGGCGAATCCACCAGTACGCATAGGTACTGAACTTGTAGCCCCGCGTCGGGTCGAACTTCTCCACCCCCCGCACCAAACCAATGGTCCCCTCCTGGATCAGGTCCAGCAGCTCCATGTTCCGCCGCGTGTACTTCTTGGCCACGCTCACCACCAGCCGCAGGTTCGCCGCCACCATCCGCTCCTTGGCTCGCCGCCCCGCCTGCAGACGCTTTTTCAGCAAGGGCGCGCTCAGGCCCGCCGCCTGGGCCAGTTCCGCCTGGCTCGGCTTGCTCCCCATCCGGCTCTCCAGCTCTCCCTCGAGCTCTTCGAGCGCCACCAGCTCCTGCACCTGACGCCCCAGCGTGATCTCCTGCTCGTGCGTCAGCAGCGGCACCCGGCCGATGTCCCGCAGGTAACTGCGCACCAGGTCGCCGCCACCCTGGGCCGAGGAGCCGTCCGAACCTGAGCTGGAGCCGAGAACGGGCAGGGCAGGCATGGCAGCCGGAATTACGAAACGCTTTTGTTTCGCAAACCTACCATCCTTTTCCAGGAGGCAGCATGGGGGACATGGCCCTTGAACGGCTCCAGAAACTGATGGCCGCCGCCGGGCTGTGCTCCCGACGCCAGGCCGAAACCCTGTTGCGGCAGGGGCTGGTGCAGGTGAACGGCGCCGTCGCCCAGCTGGGGGATCGGGCCGACCCCGCCCACGACCGGATCAGCGTGCGGGGCCAGCCCCTGGCCAGCCGGCCGGAGCCCCTGCTGCTGCTGCTCAACAAACCGGCTGGGGTGGTCTGCAGCTGCCATGACCCCGAGGGGCGCCCCACCGTGCTCGACCTGCTGCCGGCCGAGCTGCGCGACGGCTGCGGGCTGCACCCGGTGGGCCGACTGGACGCGGAAAGCCGCGGCGCCCTGCTGCTCAGCAACCAGGGCGACCTGACCCTGCGGCTCACCCACCCCCGCTACGGCCACCGCAAGACCTACCGGGTATGGGTGCAGGGCCGGCCCGATGGCCCAACCCTGAGCCGGTGGGCCGCCGGCGTGCCCCTCGACGGCCGGGCCAGCCAACCGGTGGGGCTGCAGGTGCGGCGGCGCACACCCCAAACCACGGAACTGGAACTGGAGATGGGGGAGGGACGCAACCGGCAGATCCGGCGCACCGCAGCCCTGCTCGGCCATCCGGTGCGGGATCTGCAGCGGCTGGCGATCGGCCCCCTGCCGTTGGGGGATCTGCCCGAGGGTCGCTGGCGGCGCCTCGATCGCCAAGAATGGCAAGCACTGACAACCCAGCCCTGACCCGCCCCCCCCAGCTGCCACCCAAGCGCCCCCAGGGCCGGCTCGGCCGCTGGTGGCGCCGGGCCCCCCTGCCGGAGCCCGTGAGCGCCCAGCAGCCGCCTGCCGATCCCCTGCTGGCGGCGGGGCAACGGCTGCGGCAACGGCGCGAGGAGCGGGGGCTGAGCCTGCGGCAGCTGGCCCTCGACACCCGCATCAGCACGGCGGTGCTGGAAGCCCTGGAACGGGGCTGGCGCGACCGGCTGCCCGAGGCCACCTATCTGCGCACCATGCTGCCGTTGATCGAGCGGCACCTGGAGCTGCCCTCCGGCTGCCTCGAGTCGGTGTTGCCCGACAACGACCGGCTGCCCCAGAGCCAACGGCGGGAGCCACTGCTGCGCCGGTTCACACCGGGGTCGATCGATGTGTTCACCACCTGGCAGGGCACGTTGCTGTACGGCCTGCTCACCGTGGGGCTGATCTACGCCGTGAATCTGCAGCAGCAACATCTGGCGGCCCAGGGCCTGCTGGCCCTGCGGCCGATCCCGCCCCTGCCGGCCCAGGAGCAGGCCAAGCCGCCGCGGCCCGAGCAGGCCCTGCTGACCCTCTATCCCGATCTGCGGCCCCTCGAGCTGGCGGCCCGGGGCCAGGGACTCGGCCAACTGCGGCGGGCACCGGCCGCCCAGCCGCTGCGCTCGGGGGTGCTGGAGCTGCAGCTGGCCCAGCCCAGCCAGCTCAGCCTCGACAGCGCCAGCGGCGTGCGCACCAACCTGCGTAGCGCCAGCGGCAGCCTCAGCCTGCCCCTCACCGGCCGCTTCCAGCTGGAGGTTGAGCCCCCTCCCCGCCCCGGCGACCGGGTGAGCTGGAACGGCACGGCCCTGAAGCCCGTCCAGGGCAAGCCCGGCACGTTCAGCCAGCCCTAACGGGCAGCTTTAACGAGGAGCCCTGCCGTAGCGGGCAGCCATGGTGCCGTAGCCCTGCAGGGCCCCATCGAGGGCGGCGACGGGCTGGTCGAGGCGCCAGGTCCAGTTGCCGGAGCTGGTGCCGGGGGTGTTGAAGCGGGCCCGATCATCGAGCTCCAGCAGGTCCTGCAGGGGCACCACCGCCAGGTCGGCGGAACTGGCCAGGGCCAGCTCCAGCAGCTGCCAGGCCGGGGACGTGATCGGCGCCCCCACCGCCTCCGCCACCCGCCGGCGACCTGCCGCATCGAGGCTCTGCCACCAGCCCACGCTGGTGGCGTTGTCGTGGGTGCCGGTATACACCACCCAACGGGGGCCGCGGATGTTGGCGGGCAGGTAGGGGTTGGTGGGATCGCCGTCGAAGGCGAACTGGAGGATCTTCATGCCCGGCAGGCGAAAGCCATCGCGCAGGGCCTCCACCGCGGGGGTGATCACGCCGAGGTCTTCGGCGATCAGGGGCAGCTTCAGCCCCCGCCGCAGCCACAGCAGGGTGAGCAGGGGCCAGCCCGGAAACCAGCGCCAGCGGCCGTGTTCGGCGGTGGGGGCATCGCCGGGCACGCTCCAGAAGGCCTGCAGGGCGCGGAAGTGGTCGAGCCGCAGCAGATCGAGCAGGGCAAACTGACGCCCCAGCCGGTTGAGCCACCAGCGGAAGCCGCTGAGCAGGTGCAGGGGCCAGCGGTAAACAGGCGTGCCCCAGAGCTGGCCGGTGGCCGAGAAGTAGTCGGGCGGCACGCCGCTCTGGGCCGTGAGGCTGCCATCGGCGCGCAGGGAAAACAGGGCCCGGTGGGCCCACACATCGGCGCTGTCATGGGCCACATAGAAGGGGAGATCGCCCAGCAGCTGCACACCCACCCGCTGGGCCTGCTGCCGCAGCTGCTGCCACTGACACTCGAGCTGCCACTGGAGCAGCTCCTCCTGCAACAGCCAGTCGGCCCGCTCGCTGGCCAGGCGGCGCAAGACCGGACGCTGCCGGCGGGCCAGGGGCGCCGGCCAGAGCCACCAGGGCTGGCCGTCCTGGAGACGGCGGATCACCATGAACAGGGCGTGGTCGGGCAGCCAGCCGCGCTGGCGGCGGCGCCAGCGGCCAAAGGCACGCTGCTGCTCCTGCGGCTGGGCCGGCCAGCGGCGGGCCAGGGCCTCGCCGAGGGCGCGGCTGCGGGCCGGCATGGCGGCCAGATCCAGGGGGCCGGAGCGGTCAGCGGCTCCGGGCAGGGCGTCCCGGTCGGAAGCCTGCAGGAAACCCTGCTGCACCAGCAGCTCCGCATCCAGCAGCCAGGGGTTGAGGGCCGAACCGCTGGGGGAGCTGTAGGGCGATCCGGTGCCGTCGGTGGGGGCCAGGGGCAGCAGCTGCCACACGCCGATGCCATGGCGGCCGAGCAGCGCCAGCCAGTCGTGGGCGGCCTGGCCGAAGCCGCCGCAGCCGCCAGGGCCCGGCAGCGCGGTGGGGTGGAGCAGGACGCCGGCCCGTCTCACGAGGCGGGCAGCCGGTAACGGCTAATGATCTTCTGGGCAAAGGCGGGGATGTGGGCGTCCACCTTCTCGGGGTGATTCCGCCGAAGCCACAGGGCGTTGCGGGTGAAGTGGGAATCGATCGAGAAGCGGCCGTATTCCAGACCCTTGGGGCCAAAGCGCCCCACCACGCAGCCAATCAGATTGGCCAGCCACAGGGGCAGCTTCACCGCCTTGTCGTAGGCCTCAATGCCCTGCTGCACCGCCGCCAGGCGGTTGCCACCGCTGGTGACAGGTGCCACGTCGAGCTCGCTCTCCACCAGGTCGAGCAGCACCTGACCCTTCGGGTTGCGCACGGTGAGCCACTGGCGCCCGAACGTCGCCCCCATGTAGCCCACCACCAGATCGGCACCGGCATTGGTGTAGTCGAAGCAGCTCAGACAGCTCGGGGCGAACACGTCCTTGAGCTTCGGGGTGTCGAGCCCGAAGAAGGGCACCGTTTCCTCGCGGCCGTCGCTGTGGCGGAAGTGGATGCGGAAGTCCTGCATGAACTCGTAGTGCACCACCGTCTCCGGGGAGCTCACCGTGCTCTCCAGGAAGGTCTGCAGACCCTGCCGCGACACGTTGTCGACGCAGGGCAGCCCCAGGACATACAGCTCCTCGAGGGGCAGGGTGGGCTGCACCGCCCGCAGGGCCTGGATCTGGCAGCCCACACCGATGGCGAGCAGGCGGCGGATGCCGCTGCCGGGCAACTGCTCGAGCACCTCCAGGTTGGGCGACAGGGTGGGCTTGTTCACCCGGGCGCTGAGCACCTCCTCGGGGGTGCGGGCCAGCCGCGGCACGGGCGTGAAGCGATCGTCGTCGCTCTGGCCCACGCACAGCACCGCATCCACCAAGCCCGTTTCCAGGGCGCGCACACCGAGGCGGCTGACGATCCCCGTCCACTGGGCGCCCTCGATCGGCTGGGCCAGGCGGGCGGTGAGCATGCGCTGCTGCACGCCGAAGTAGAGCTCGTCGTCGTTGTCGAGGTCGCGGCTGCGGCCATGGGCTGCGGTTTCCATCGCCTCAAAGCGCTGGTTCAGGAAGGCGCAGCTGTCCTTGACGTAGGCCACCCAGCGGCTGTCACACAGACCGCATTGGCTGCAGAGATCCTTGGCGGGATAGACGCTGCCCTTGGCCAGGGGCCGGGCTTTGTCGTGGGGCGCCTGCCCTTGGGGAGCACTGGCAGCCATCTACGGAGTCCCCTCGCCACATCAGCAGGGGCTCAACCTATCGGGTGCCGGCCGCAGGGGTGGGCCAAAGTGGATTGCCGCCCCAGCTCGAATGGTCCGACGTCCCGCCCCGCCCAAGCTCCGCCGGGGGCCCGCCCTGGTGAGGGCGCTGGCGGCCATCGTGGGCGGGGTGGCCGGTCTGGGGCTGCTGGGCCTGCTCTGGCCCGAGCCCGACCGCGCCATCCAGCCGGTGCAGCAACTCACCCCGGCCGACCTGGCCAAACCCCCCAGCCGCAGCATCACCCTGCTGGTGATCGGCCTGGACAGCGACCGTCCCGGGGATCGGCTGAACAGGGCCGCCCCACCGGGTCCGGCCAACGTCGATGCCCTGCTGCTGGTGCGGGTCAACCCCCAGGGGCCCCTGCAGGTGCTCACCCTGCCCACCAACCTGGCCGTGCAGTTGCCGGGCCAGACCAAGCCCGTCGGCCTGGGCCGCCTCTACCGGCTGGGCGGGCCGGCGCTCCTGGCTGATGCGGTGCGCAACCTGCTGGAGCTCGACTCCGGCCAACCGGAGCGCTACCTGGTGATGGGACGATCCACCCTGCGCAGCCTGGTGGATGGCCTGGGCAGCGTTTCCGCCAACCCCACCTTGGCCCTGCGGTACAACGACCGCAGCCAGTCGTTCTCGATCAACCTGCAGGGCGGCCTGCAACGGCTAACGGGCAGCCAGGTGGAACAGCTGGCGCGCTACCGGGACCCCGCCCGGCCGGAGGACAGCCGGCAGGAGAACCAGCAACTGGTGCTGCGCAGCCTGTTGCGGGAGATGGCCCTGCCGGAGCAACTCGGCCAGCTCTCCGGGCTGGTGAAGTCGCTCAACGCCGGCGTGGTGACCAACCTGAGCCAATCGGAAACCCTGAGCCTGCTGGCCGCCGGCCTCAGCCACGGCGAAACGGTGCAGTTCAGCCGGGTGCCCCTGGCACCCGCCAGCGCCAACGTGCCCCTGCGCCAGATCGCCAGCACCGCCCCCGAGCCCCTCTGGCCGGCTCCGCCCACGGCCAACTGAACTCAGGCGTCGACGATCTGACGCCAGCGGAGTTCCAGGGCCCGGGCCAACTGGCCCCGCTCGGCCCCGTCTAGCTCGGCGCCCTCTGGAGGGAGCCAGCCCAGCCAGGGCAGGCCGTCAGCGCGGCGGGCCTCCCTATCCCAGCTCCCGCCCCATTGCACCAGCCCCGCCAGGGGCACCTGCCACTGGAGCAGCAGGGCCACCATCGCCGCCGGCAGGCCGCTGTGGAGCTGGTCACCCGCCAGCAGCAGCAGCACGGGCTGGCGCCAGGCCCCCAGGGCTTCGGCCCAGTGGCCAACCCCGGGCAGGGGCAAGCCCGGATCCAGGGGCAGGGGCACCAGGCCCGGTCCCTGCTGGGCCAGGGGGGCAAGGGCCAGCTGGGGCACCCGATCAGCCAGGGGCCCACACCAGGGCAGGCCCAGGGCGGACGCCAGTGGCGGCCCGGCCTGCTGCTGCAGGGCAATCACGGCAGCGGCCGGACCGGCGGCCACCAGCACCAGGGGGCGCGGCATTCCAAGCCTGGAAAGCGTCATGGATGTTTGCACTAGGGGGGCGGGCTCGCTTCTACGATCAGGTTTCAGCCGACGCGTCCGCGCCCGCCGTGACCAGTTTCCTGACCGCTGATCGCGTGGCGCCCCAGGGCAGCGCGACCCAGTCGACTCACGACACCCGCCGGCTGCGCCTGTTCAGTGGCACCTCGAACCAGGCCCTGGCCAGGGAAATCGGCGCCTACCTGGGGGTGCCCGACGGCCCGCGGGTGATCAAGCGCTTTGCCGACGGCGAGCTCTACATCCAGATCCAGGAATCGATTCGCGGCTGCGATGTGTTCCTGATCCAGCCCACCTGCGCTCCGGTGAACGATCACCTGATGGAGCTGCTGATCATGGTGGACGCCTGCAAGCGGGCCTCCGCCCGCCAGATCACCGCCGTGATCCCCTATTACGGCTACGCCCGCGCCGACCGCAAGACGGCGGGGCGCGAATCGATCACGGCCAAGTTGGTGGCCAACCTGCTGGCCAAGAGCGGGGTGGATCGGGTGCTGGCCATGGACCTGCACTCGGCCCAGATCCAGGGCTACTTCGACATCCCCTGCGACCACATCTACGGCTCGCCGGTGCTGGTGGACTACCTGCGCACCCGCGACCTGGGCGAGGTGGTGGTGGTGTCGCCGGACGTGGGCGGTGTGGCGCGGGCGCGGGCCTTCGCCAAGCAGATGAACGATGCCCCCCTGGCCATCATCGACAAGCGCCGCTCCGGCCACAACGTGGCCGAAAGCCTCACGGTGATCGGCGATGTGGCCGGCAAGACGGCCATCCTGATCGATGACATGATCGACACCGGCGGCACCATCTGCGCCGGGGCCCGCCTGCTGCGCCAGCGCGGCGCCACCCGGGTGCTGGCCTGCGCCACCCACGCGGTGTTTTCTCCGCCGGCGGTTGAGCGGCTGTCGGAACCGGGCCTGTTTGAGGAGGTGCTCGTCACCAACAGCATTCCCCGCAGCGACGACGGCCGCTTCCCCCAGCTGCAGGTGTTGTCGGTAGCCAACATGCTCGGCGAAGCCATCTGGCGCATCCACGAGGAGAGCTCGGTGAGCTCGATGTTCCGCCGCTGAGCCCCTTGCGCCGCCCCCCTGCCCGGTTGCGCCGCGGCGCCCGGCTCAAGGCCTTCCTGCCCGCGGCGGTGAGCCTGCTGGTCACCCTGCCTTGGGCCCTCTCGGCCGCCGCCGCCGGGCCCCTGCCGGGCCAGCCGCCCCCGCGCCGCATTGGCGTGTGGCTCACCAACAGCCCCAGCCCCCTCTACTACGACCCGGCCCGCATTGACCGGGCCGTGAACGAGCTGGCCGACGCCGGCTTCAACACCCTCTACCCCAACGTGTGGAGTCGGGGGGCCACCTTCCACCGGTCCCGCCATGCCCCGCTGGAGCCGGCCCTGGAGCAGGCCAACCCCAACCTCGATCCGATCTGCCGCTTCACCCAGGCCGCCCACCGGCGCGGGCTGCAGGTGATCCCCTGGTTTGAGTACGGGCTGATGGAGCCCGCGGATGCCGCGGTGGTGCGGCAGCACCCGGAGTGGGTGCTGCAACGGCGCGATGGCAGCAGCACGATGGCCATGCACGGCAAGCCGATGGTGTGGCTCAACCCGGCCCATCCCGGCGTGCGGGAGCGGTTCCTGGGGTTGATCAGCGAGATCGTGCAGCGCTGCAGCGTCGACGGCATCCAGCTCGACGACCACTTCGCCTGGCCGGTGGAACTGGGCTACGACCCCTTCAGCCGCGCCCGTTACCTCCAGGACACCGGCCGCGAGCCCCCCGAGGACCACACCGACCGGGCCTGGATGCGCTGGCGGCGCCAGCAGCTCACCGGGCTGCTGCGGGAGCTGCGGGGGCAGCTCAAGCGACTGGATGCCCCGGCGGGGTCGGTGCCGAAGCGCACGGTGATCAGCCTCTCGCCCGGACCCTTCCGCTTTGCCTACAACCACTGGCTCCAGGACTGGGAGCTCTGGGCCCTGGGCGAGCTGATCGACGACCTGGTGGTGCAGAACTACGCCTACTCGGTGCAGGGCTTCGAGAAAGACCTCAACCAGCCCGCCCTGGTGAAGGCGCGCAGCTGGGGCATGCCCGTGGAGATCGGCATCCTGGCGGGCTTCGGCGGCCGCACGCCCCCCATGGCCACCCTGGCCCAGAAGACCCAGTTGGCGGCCAGCAAGGGCCACGGCGTGATCTATTTCTACTGGGAAGGCCTGTGGGGGCTGCACGCCGGGCCGGAGGGCGCGGCCTACCGCCAGGCCGCCTTCCGCCAGCTGCACCAGAGCCTGAATGGCCCCCTGCGCCCGCCGCCGCCCCTGCCCCTGCGCTGAGGCCTAACCCGCCCCCAGGCACTGGCTCACCACCTCGCCGGTGTTGGGCGAGAGGGGGGCGGCGGCGAGCTGCTCGAGGACTGCACGCATCGCGGCCGCGCGGCCCGGGCCGTAGCTCTGCCAGCGGCTGAACACCTTGGCCAACCGTGAGGCGGTGATCGGGTTGCGCTGGTCGAGCTCGGCGATGCGCTCCGCCATGAAGCGGTAGCCGGCGCCATCGGCGGCGTGGAACACCGGCGCATTGCCCGCCAGGCCGCCCAGCACGGCCCGCACGGAATTGGGCGCGGCCGGATCGAAGCGGGGATGGGCCAGCAGCCGATCCACCCGCTCCAACCCATCGGCGAAGGGGGCCGAGGCCTCAAGGGCAAACCAGGCATCGAGGATCACGGGTTTGTCCTGCCAGCGCTGGTAGAAGGCCTCCAGCGCCTGCTGCCGCTCGGGAAGCGGGTGGGCTTGCAGGGCCCGCAGGCCGGCGCGGGCCAGGGTCATGGAGGGGCCCCGCACCGCCGCGGCCGCCGCCGCGCAGACGGCCCCGTCGCCAGCCGCCACCCGCCAGCTCCACACCGTGCCGGTGAGCAGGCGATCGCCATTGCCCTCGGGCCAGGCCAACCCCCACTGGGGGGTGCAACGCTCCAGGGCCGCCGCCAGGGGCTCGGCCAGGGCGGTGCCAAACCGCTGCTGCAGGGCCATCAGGGCGGCAAACAGGGCCGGCGGATCGGGTTCCTGGCCGGCGGCCGTGGCGGCATCCTCCAGCTCGGGCATGCCCGGCAGCGCCATCAGCACGCTGCGGCTGGCCTCCGACAGGGAGGGGTCCGCCAGGATCCGGCCAAAGGCATCGATCAGCTCCTCCTCCAGCAGACCATCGGAACCACCGGCGGCCCGGGCCAGCACGGCCTGGCGCAACAGCACCTGGCCCGCATCCCAGCGGGCGAAGGGGTCGCTGTCGGCCGCCAGCAGGTGCACCAGCTCGGCGGTGGGCCGCCCCATCTCGAGCACCACCGGGGCGGAGAACTGGCGCAGCAGCGAGAGGGCAGGCGGATGGGCCTGGCGCGGCAGCCCCACCAGACGCAGGGTTTGGTCGGGCTGGTCGATCACCAGCAGGCGGGTGGCCTGGCCCCAGGAGGGCGGCAGGGGTGCGGCGGCGGCCTCCTCTCCCTCCAGCTGAACGGGCAGGGGATCGCCGGCCTGGTCAAGCAGCCCCAGGGCCAAGGGAATCACCAGCGCCATCTTGTCGGCCTGGCCGGGGGTGGCGGGGGTGTGCTGCTGCACGTGCAGCTCGAGCACGCCGGCCTCCCCATCCCAATGGCGCTGGATGTGCAGCCGCGGCGTGCCGGCCTGGTGGTACCAGCGGCGGAACTGGGCAAAGTCAAATGTCGCCTGCCCGGCGGCGGCATCCTGCATCGCCTGCACGAAGTCTTCGCAGGTGGCGGCGGTGCCGTCGTGACGGCTCACGTACAGCGCCATCCCCCGCATGAACGTCTCCTCCCCCAGCAGGGTGTGGAGGCAGCGGATCACCTCGGATCCCTTCTCGTAGATCGTCGTGGTGTAAAAGTTGTCGATCGCCTGGTAGGCATCGGGTTGCACCGGATGGGCCGTGGGGCCGGCATCCTCCCGGAACTGGGTGTTGCGCAGCATCGCCACGTTCTCGATGCGGTTGAGCGCCGCACCGTGCAGATCGGCCGTGAAGCTCTGATCCCGGAACACGGTGAGGCCCTCCTTCAGCGACAGCTGGAACCAGTCGCGGCAGGTGATGCGGTTGCCGGTCCAGTTGTGGAAATACTCATGGGCTATCACGCTCTCGATCCGCTCGAGCTCGCCGTCGGTGGCGGTTTCGGCATCGGCAAGCACCAGCTTGGAGTTGAAGATGTTGAGGCTCTTGTTCTCCATCGCGCCCATGTTGAAGTGGCGCACCGCCACGATGTTGAACTCATCGAGGTCGTATTCGAGGCCGTAGCGCTGCTCATCCCAGGCCATCGAGCGCTGCAGGGAGGCCATGGCGTGGGCGGTGTAGGGCGCATCGCCCGGCTCCACGTGGATGCGCAGGGCCACCGACCGGCCGCTGGCGGTGGTGAAGCTGCCGCGCACCTCCTCGAGTCGGCCGGCCACCAGGGCGAACAGATAGGAGGGCTTGGGGAAGGGATCGTCCCAGATGGCGTAGTGGCGGCCGCCCTCCAACCCACCGGTTTCGACGCAGTTGCCGTTGGAGAGCAGCACCGGGCAGCTGGCGACATCGGCTTCGATCCGCACCCGGAAGCGGCTGAGCAGGTCGGGACGGTCGGGGTGGAAGGTGATGTGGCGGAACCCCTCCGCCTCGCACTGGGTGGTGAACAGCCCGCCGCTCACGTACAGCCCTTCGAGACTGGTGTTGGTTTCCGGGTGGATCCGCACCCGGCTCTCCAGCTGGAAGGGGCCCGCGGGGGGCGCGGGAATCAGCAGCTGGTCGTTGCCGAGCTGATAGGCCGCCGGCTCCAGCAACCGGCCATCGAGCCGCAGCTCGATCAGCTCCAGATCCACCCCTTGGAGCACCAGGGGCTCAGGCAACTCCCCAGCGGACCCAGCGGCGGGATTGGGGCGGAAGGCCAGCTGGGCCACCACTTCGGTGTGGTCGGGGTGCAGCTGCACCGTCAGGTCGGTGCGGTCGAGCAGATAGGGCGCCGGACGGTAGTCGGCGAGGCGCACCAGGGCCATGGGGACTTACTTGCTGGGGGAGGCGGGCTTGGGGGTGGGTTGGGTCGCGGGCTTCGCGACGGGCTTGGGGGCCGGTTGCTTGAGGGCGTCCTGCACCTTGGCCATCACGTCGGCGGGCACCTCCTTGGGGCAGATCTCGGCGGCGCCAAGCACGGCGGAGTTGATCGAGCCCTTGCGCAGGTCATCGAGGCTGAGGGGCTTGGGCCCCACCTGGGTGATCACGCCGTCGTGCTGGCCCTGGATCAACTGGGCGACCGTCTCGCCGGCGATGCCCACAGCCTTGTCGAAGGGCACCCCGGCGCCCCGGGCGATGCAGACATTCACCGCCGCAATCCGGGTGTAGAGGTTCATCTCTGCCTCGGTGGCCGGAGCCGCCAGGGCTGTGGCCGGGGCCAGCACGAGCGGCAGCACCAGCAGGGGGGCCACCAACAGGGGGGCGGCAAGCGACAACGCGGAGCGGGGCATCATGAAAGCCGAAGGCGGGACATCAGATGCAGCCATGCTGCTGCATCGGGGCTGGCCCCATCAGGGCTCGGACGCGGGGCCCGAGGCCAGGGCCGCGCCGGCCTCCTCCACCCGGATTTCGTGGTGGGTTTCCGCCAGCTCCAACACCCCGTCCTTCCAGGAATAGATCGAGCGGGAGCGGTAGCGGTCCTGGTCCACCAAACGAATGTGCTCAAGGATGTCCCACTCCTGATAGTGCGACTCGAAGATCAGCTCGTGCTCATCCACCTGGCGGATCTGGCTCTTGGTGGGGGTGCCACAGAGGTAGCCGCGGCTGCGCCGCAGCTGGTGGCCGCAGAGGTAGGCCTCCATGGTGCCCGTGGGCACATAGCGGGGTTTCTTGTCGAAAAACTCGTACTCCTGCTCGGGCCACCAGGTGAACCGGTAGGCCGCATCGCCCTGCACCGGTTCGCTGAAGGTCTCCACCCGCAGCATCATGTCGACGCGCAGGGCCTCGCCATCCGCAAAGAAATACAACCGGCGCGAGCGCCACAGGCCGAGATTGCGGGCAAACCAACGCCGCAGATTGCTGTCGAGCTGGATGCGGGGTCGCGGCAGGGCCGCACTGGCAGACCCATCGGCCGGCAACGGATGCCTGGCGGGGCTGAGGTCCGAAAGCATGCTCATGACATCCCGGCCCTTGGGCGCACGGCATTGAATGAACTAGTCATAGCGAGGATGGGCCGCACTGGCTCAATCCCCATAGGGTGAGCAACGTGACTGCTGATCACCCCCCCACAGCTGACCAGGCCAACCCTGCGGGCCCTGCTGAGGGGCAGGAGCTGAAGCTGCTGCTTGTGGCCGCCAACCACCATCTGGCCAGCCTGGATCTGCGCAACCTGCTCCAGTTCCTCAAAAGCGAGGAATGCGGCTTCACGGTGGGCCTGGAGATCGCCGATCCCGCCCGCCAGCCGGAATTGCTGGAGCTGCACCGGCTGGTGGCCACCCCGGCCCTGGTGAAGCTCCATCCCCTGCCCAAGCAGGTGTTCGCCGGCAACGGCATCACCCAGAAGCTGCGCAGCTGGCTGCCGCGCTGGCAGCAGATGGAGGTGGTCACCAGCCTGGGCATGAGCCTGCGGCCCGCCGAGAGCGATGGCAGTCGCACCCAGCGCGAACTGCAGCTGGAGGACCAGGTGCTGGTGCTGCGCCAGGAGAACGAAACCCTGATCGAGCGGCTGGGGGTGCAGGAGCGCCTGCTGCGGATGGTGGCCCACGAGCTGCGCACCCCCCTGACGGCGGCCAAGCTCGCCCTGCAGAGCCACACCCTCGGCCAGATCGACGAGCCCCGCTTCCGCGATGTGCTCACCCGCCGCCTCGACGACATCCAGGAGCTCTCCAAGGACCTGCTGGAGGTGGGCACCACCCGCTGGGAAGCCCTGTTCAACCCCCAGCGCCTGGATCTGGGCAAGGTGGCCGCCGAGGCGATCCTGGAACTGGAAAAACTGTGGATCGGCCGCGACCTGGAGCTGATCACCGACATCCCGGCCGACCTGCCGGATGTGTTCGCCGACCAGCGCCGCATGCGCCAGGTGCTGCTCAACCTGTTGGAAAACGCCCTCAAATTCACCCCCGACCGGGGGCGGGTGCACCTGACCCTGCTGCACCGCACCGACCAGTGGGTGCAGGTGAGCGTCTGTGACAGCGGGCCCGGCATCCCCAAGGCCGAGCAACAGCGGATCTTTCTGGATCGGGTGCGGCTGCCCCAAACCTCCAGCACCACCTCCGGCTACGGCGTGGGGCTATCGGTGTGCCGGCGCATCGCCGAGGTGCATGGCGGCCGCATCTGGGTGGTGTCCGAACCGGGCGAGGGAGCCTGCTTCCACGTCTCCGTGCCGGTGTGGAGCGGCCAGGTGCAACCCGCCTTCACCCCGAGGGGACCAGACCGACGCAGCTCCTTGACGAAGGGTCCCACCGACCCGTAGCTTCCAACACATCAACGCCGACCGGCGTTGTGGCCTCGCCCCCATCGTCTAGAGGCCTAGGACACCTCCCTTTCACGGAGGCGACAGGGGTTCGAATCCCCTTGGGGGTATTGCGATTCAGATCAGCCCAGGGCGGCGCGCCGTTCGGCTTCCCGCTGGACCCCGCGCAGGTTGTTGGCTAGGTCTTCCCGCAGGCGTTGCTCGATCAGACCGATCGGCATGCCTGGACGGCCCTGCACCGTGAGCTCATAGAAGAGATGGGTCACCCCGCCGGAGCGGCCGATCTGCCAGATGCCCTCGAAGCGCCGGAAATCGCCGCGGCACATGGAGAACCGCAACTCGCCAGCCTCGGGATCTTCCTCCAGCTCAAGCTCCACCCGGGCACTGAAGCGCAGCCCGCAGAACTGCTGGGTGCCCACCTGTTCCAGGCCCACCTTGTTGCCCCGACGCCAGAGCTCCCGTGAGGAGGCCAGGTTGGGGATGTAGAGGTTGAGATTGGCGTAATCGGTGAGCACGGCCCAGAGCCACTCGGGGTCGAGGGGCAGTCGTAGCTGCACCGCCAAACGCCGGGCTCCATGGGGCAACCGCTCCATCACCTGCTGGATGGTGTCGAGGCTGCAGGCGTCAGTCACGACGGCCGAACACGGGTCGCTGAAAGACGGGTCGAAAGGGCGGGCCTGGGCGAGGAGCTGGGCCAAGGGAGCACGGTCAAGGTGTGCTGGCGCACAAACTTAGCGGTGTCTTCTGGAAAACCGCTGCGGAAAGGTTCCGTATGATCAGCGCGCTTTTCAGGGGGCTGAGTCTGCATGCGTGTTTCCACCGGTTGCGCCATCCAGTCCGACAGCCGCATGTTCACCGTCGTGGTGGAAGGCTTCGGCATCGGTCGCCAGCGCCAGGCTGAACGTCGCTTCACCGTGCCGTTCAACCAGCTCCAGGGGTTGATGCAGTCCATCGCCCAGCAGGGCGGTCGGATCCGTGCCGTGCTGGCTGCCGACGGCGCCGGTGGCGACACGGCTGCCGCTGCTCCTGCCCCGGCCGCCCCTGCCCCCGAAGCCAAAGCCGCTCCTTCGAAACCCGCTGCCGTGTCCCACGCCGACGTCCCCGTCAATCTCTACAAGCCGAAGGACCCGTTCATCGGCACCGTGACCGAGAACTACAGCCTGCTGGCGGAGGGCGCCATCGGCCGGGTGAACCACATCACCTTCGATCTCAAGGGTGGCGACCCCCAGCTCCACTACGTGGAAGGCCAGAGCATCGGCATCATTCCCGACGGCACCGACGCCAACGGCAAGCCCCACAAGCTGCGCCTCTATTCGATCGCCAGCACCCGCCATGGCGACAACATGGCCGGCGACACCGTCTCGCTCTGCGTGCGTCAGCTGCAGTACGAGAAGGACGGCGAAACGATCAACGGCGTTTGCTCCACCTTCCTGTGTGACATCGAACCCGGCGCCAAGGTGAAAATCACCGGCCCGGTGGGCAAGGAGATGCTGCTGCCCGCCGACGAGGACGCCAACGTGATCATGCTGGCCACCGGCACCGGCATCGCCCCGATGCGCACCTACCTGCGCCGCATGTTCGAACCCACCGAGCGGGAGAAGAACGGCTGGAATTTCCGCGGCAAGGCCTGGCTGTTCATGGGCTCACCCACCACGGCCAACCTGCTCTACGACGACGACTTCAACCGCTACCAGGAGCAGTACCCGGACAACTTCCGCTACACCAAGGCCATCAGCCGCGAGCAGCAGAACGCCAGCGGCGGCCGGATGTACATCCAGGACCGCGTCAGCGAGAACGCCGAGGAGATCTTCTCCTGGATCGAAAATCCCAAGACCCACGTCTACATGTGCGGCCTGCGGGGCATGGAACCCGGCATCGACGAAGCCATGGCCACCGCCGCCGCCGCCAAGGGGCTCAACTGGGCCGAGCTGCGGCCCCAGCTCAAGAAGGCCGAGCGCTGGCACGTGGAGACCTACTGAGCCCGGGCCCAGCCCGCTGCTGTCTGCCAGCCCGCCGCCCAGGCGGGCTTTTTTTTGGCGAATCCCACACAGAAACCATCACAAAGTGGGCCAAGCGGTGGGCGGGGCCGCCAGGCCCGTTAAACCATGGTCACCGCGAAGGCATCCATGGGCGCCGTGCTCACCAATCCACTGCGGGTCGGCCTCCGGCAGGAGCGGGTGATCCCGCCCCAATGCCTGGTGATCTTCGGGGCCAGTGGCGACCTCACCCACCGCAAGCTGATTCCGGCGCTGTTCGAGCTGTTCCGCCAGCGACGGCTGCCCAGCGAATTTGCAGTGCTGGGTTGCGCCCGCCGCCCCTGGAGCGATGAGGAATTCCGCCAGCGCATGGCGGAGGCGATGGCCAGCGAGGTGACCGAGCACCGCATGGCCTGGGAGCAATTTGCGGCGGGGCTCTTCTACGAGCCGGTGGACCTGCAGGATCCGCCCACGGTGGTGCAGCTGGGCCAGCGGCTCGAGGCGATCGACCGGCAGCGGGCCACCCGCGGCAACCGCACCTTCTACCTGTCGGTATCTCCGAATTTCTACGGCAGTGGCTGCCGGGCCCTGGCCGCCGCCGGCCTGCTGAGCGATCCGGCCCGCAGCCGGGTGGTGATCGAAAAGCCCTTCGGCCGCGACTACGGCAGCGCCCAGGAGCTGAACCGGGTGGTGCGGGCCAGTGCCCAGGAAAACCAGATCTTCCGGATCGACCACTACCTGGGCAAGGAGACGGTCCAGAACATCCTGGTGCTGCGCTTCGCCAACACGATCTTCGAGCCGATCTGGAACCGCAACTACATCGCCAGCGTGCAGATCACCGCTGCCGAGACGGTGGGGGTGGAGGAGCGGGCCGGCTACTACGAGAGCTCGGGAGCCCTGCGGGACATGGTGCAAAACCACCTCACCCAGATGCTCGCCCTCACCGCGATGGAGGCGCCGGGCCGCTTCGATCCCGAATCGATGCGCAACGAAAAGGCCAAGGTGATCCAGGCCGCGCGGCTGGCCAACGAAGACGAACCGTGGAAGTGCTGTGTGCGGGGCCAGTACGGCCCCGGCGGCTCCAGCACCCGGCCGATCGCCGGCTACCGCCAGGAGCCAGGGGTGAACCCCGAGAGCACCACGGAGACCTACGTGGCGATGAAGCTGTTCATCAACAACTGGCGCTGGCAGGGGGTGCCCTTCTACCTGCGCACCGGCAAACGACTGCCCAAGCGGCTCTCCGAGGTGGTGCTCACCTTCCGGGAAGCCCCGGTGCACCTGTTCGATGCCGCCGGTGGCGCCCCCACCCCCAACCAGCTGATCCTGCGCATCCAGCCGGACGAAGGGGCCGAGTTCAAGTTTGAGGTGAAGGCCCCCGGCTCCGGCATGCGCAGCCGGCCGGTGGACATGGCCTTCTCCTACGACGACAGCTTCGGCGAACCCAGCGATGAGGGCTACGTGCGCCTGCTGGCCGACGCCATGCTGGGCGACCCCACCCTCTACACCCGCAGCGACGAAGTGGAGGCCGCCTGGCGGCTCTACACCCCCCTGCTGGAGCTGATCGAAGACGCCCCGCACCAGCTACCGGTGTACCCCTACGAGGCCCGCACCTGGGGCCCTGGCGCCGCCGACAACCTGCTGGCCGAGGACGGCCTGGCCTGGCGACGCCCTTAGTTTTCCCGCCCGTACCCCCATGTCGACCCAACTCACCCTCCAGGCCCCACTGGCGTTGCCCCCCTCCGAGGTGCCCAGCTACCTGGAGCGCCTCTGGAGCCAGGAGCTGGGCAGCTCCCACGGAGCCGCCACCTTCACCCTGGTGGTGTGGGAGGGCTCCTGGCTGGAGCAGCAGCTGGTGCGCTGCGGCCGGCTGGATGGACCGATCACCGGCCTGCTCAACGAGACGGTGCTGGAGGCGGCCCGGGCGGCGGCCAGCAGTTGCGGCCTGCCGCTGAGCACCGCGCCAATGGATCCCAAGCTGGCCTGGGCGATCGGCCAACTGGGCGGCAACCACGAGGCCGACGACCTGCGGGGGCAGTTTGTGGAAGGGGCGATCAGCGCCCACATGCCCCGGCGGCTGATCACCCTGGCCCCCACCCTCGATGGCGGCCAGCCCTTGGAAACCCTCGTGGCCGCCTACTGCCCCCTGCCGGAGGAGGGCTCGGGCGGGTCGGCCTGCGGCGATGTGGTGGTGCTGCGCGGCGGCACCGGTGCCCTGCGCCAGAGCCTGGAGCTGGTGCAGCCGCTGATCGCCCCCGACCTGCCCTGCTGGGTGTGGTGGAACAGCAGCCTCGATGAGGCCCCCGAACTGATGACGGCCCTGGCCAGCGGCCAGCGGCGCCTGGTGGTGGATTCGTCGTTGGGGGATCCGCGCCGCTGCCTCGACCTGCTGGTGGATCGCATCGATGCGGGCCAACCGATCAACGACCTCAACTGGCTGCGCCTGCGCAGCTGGCGCGAATCCCTGGCGATGGTGTTCGACCCACCGTCGCGGCGGGACGCGCTCAACCATGTGGTGCAGCTCGACCTCGATGTGGAGGGCAGCAACCCGGTGAAGGGCCTGCTGCTGGCCGCCTGGCTGGCCGACCGGCTGGGCTGGCACCTGATCTCCACCTACCCGGTGGACGGCGAAGGCATCGGCGCCGAATTCGAGCGTACCGATGGCGAAACCGTGCGGTTCCGCCAGATGCCCGTGCCGGTGGGCGTGCCCAAGACCCACCCCGGGGCGATGGTGGGCTTGCGGCTGATCTGCCAGAGCAGCCAAGGGTCGCCCCTATGCGTGATCCTCTGCTCGGAGTCGGGCGGCTGCATGCGGCTCGAATCCGGCGGCATGGCGAGCATGGAACTGGCCGAGGAGGTGGTGCCCCTGCCGATGGAAAGCGAGGAGATGGAAATGGCGCGGCTGCTCTCGGGCGGCCACGACTCCACCAACCCCCTGCTGGCCGCCGCCGCCCCCCTCGCGGCCAAACTGCTGCCCTAGATGGCGTGTCTGATCGCCGCGCCCAGCAGCGGCAGCGGCAAGACCCTGCTGTCCCTGTGCCTGGCGGCCTGGGCCCGGCGCCAGGGCCGGCGCCTGCAGCCCTTCAAGGTGGGGCCCGACTACCTCGACCCCCAGCTGCTCAGCCGGGTGAGCGGCCTCACCTGCCGCAACCTCGATCCCCTGCTGTGCGGGCCGGAGTGGCTGGCGCGCTGCTTCGCCTGGCACGGCAGCCGGGCCGACCTGGCCCTGGTGGAGGGGGTGATGGGCCTGTTCGACGGCCGCGGCCCCAGCAGTGAGGGCAGTTCGGCGGCGGTGGCGGCCCAGCTGGAGCTGCCGGTGGTGCTGGTGGTGGAGGCCTCCCGCCAGGCGGGCTCCCTGGCGGCCCTGGTGCGGGGCTTCCGCGACCATGGCCCGCCACCGGTGCGGCTGGCCGGCGTGGTGCTCAACCGGGTGGGCAGCGCGCGGCACCACGCCCTGCTGGCGGAAGCGCTCGAGAGTATCGCCGTGCCGCTGCTGGGGGTGCTGCCGCACCACCCCAGCCTGGAGCTGCCCTCCCGCCATCTAGGGCTGCTGCCGCCGGGGGAACTGCACGACCTCGAGCAACGCCAGCACCAATGGGCCGACCTGGCCGCCCGCCACCTCAACCTCGAGCAGCTCGAGCCATTGCTGGCACCCCCCGCCCGCCAGGCCGGCGCCGAGGATCCGATCCGCTGGTGCCTGCGGGACCACGCTGTAGCCCTGGAGCAGCCGGAGCCGCCCAGGGTGGCCATCGCCAGCGACGCGGCCTTCCACTTCCGCTACCCGGAGGCCGGCGAGCTGCTGGAGGCGGTGGGGCTCGAGCCGGTGCCCTGGAGCCCCCTGGCCGATGAGCCCCTGCCGCCGGGCTGCAGGGCCGTGCTGCTGCCGGGGGGCTATCCCGAACTCCATGCCGCCCAGCTGGCCGCCAGCCGGCGCAGCCTGGACGCCCTGGCCCGGGCGGCGGCGGCGGGCCTACCCGTGGTGGCCGAGTGCGGTGGGCTGCTGCTGCTGGGCTCAACCCTCAGCGACGCCGAGGGCCGCCCGCACCGGATGGCGGGGGTGCTGCCCTTCTCTGCCCAACAAGGGGCCCTGAGCCTGGGCTACCGCCAGGCCACGGCCACCGCCCACGGGCTGCTGGTGCGGCCGGGTGAAACCCTTTGGGGCCATGAATTCCACCGCTGGCAGCTCGAACCTGTGGCCACAAACGGCGGGCTGTGGCAGCTTGAAGGGTGGGGCACTCCACAGCGAAGCGAAGGATGGACAGCGCCGAACGTGCACGCCAGCTGGCTGCATCTCCACTGGGCTGGATGCCCGGCGATTCCCTCGCGCCTGGCCGCCGCAGCCGGGCGCGCCGCGCCGCTGCCGACGAGCGCCGCTTCATCCAGCCCCATGAGCCCAAGCCCCAGATCCAGCAGGAGCGCTGGCGGCTGATGGTGCGGGGCCAGGTGCAGGGAGTGGGCTACCGGGCCGCCTGCTGCTCCCGGGCCCAGGACCTCGGCCTCAGCGGCTGGGTGCGCAACCGCGCCGATGGCTCGGTGGAAATCGAGGCCGAGGGCTCCCCCCTCGAACTCACCGAACTGCGCCTCTGGTGCGAGAAGGGTCCGGCGGAGGCGGTGGTGAACAGCGTGGCCAGCAGCCAGGTGGCCGCCACGGGCGCCGACTGGTTTGAGGTGCGGGGCTGACTGGGGTGATGGCGACAGAGTCCACGCCCGCAGCGAAGCTCGAGCTGTGGCTGTTGCGCCACGGGGCCACCGAATGGGCCCAAAACGGGCGCCACACCGGCAGCACCGACCTGCCGTTGCTGCCGGAGGGGGAGGCGGAAGCCCGGGCCCTGGCGCCGGTACTGGCCCGGCAGCCCTTCGCCGCCGTGCTGGTGAGCCCGCTGCAGCGGGCTCGGCGCACCGCCGAGTTGGCGGGGCTGGGGGCCGACGCCCAGATCTGCCCCGACCTGCGGGAATGGGACTACGGCCGCTACGAGGGAATCACCACCGCCGAGATCCGCCAACAGGTGCCGGGCTGGACCGTGTGGAGCCACGGCTGCCCCGAGGGCGAGAGCAGCCCCCAGGTGGAGGCGCGCTGCCAGCGGGTGATCGCCCTGGCGGAATCGCTGGTGCAATCGCAGGGTGGCGCCGTGGCGCTGGTGGCCCACGGCCATATCCTGCGCAGCCTGGCGGGCACCTGGCTGGGCCTGGGGCCGGCCGGTGGGGCGCTGCTGAATCTCAACACGGCCACCCTCTCGGTGCTCGGCCATGAGCGGGAGCGGCGCACGGTGGTGCGTTGGAATGCCCCCGTGGTGCCGCCAGCGTGATCGCTGTCCTCGTGAATGACTGATCTCCAGAGCACGGGCCAGGGGCTGGCCGCCCTGCTGGGGGAGCTGGCCGCCTATGGCCTGGCGATCGGCTTCTCGCCCCTGCACATCGGCCTGCTGCTGCTGCTGCTGCTAGGCCCCAAACCCGTGCAGCGGGGGGGCTGGTTTGTGGTGGGCTGGCTGGCCACGGCGGCCCTGGCGGTGACCCTTCTGCTCACGGTGGGCCATGGCCTGCTGCTCACCATGGACAAGGGCAGCAGCCACCGCACCGGCCTCGACCTGCTGGCGGCCGGAGCCCTGCTGGGGCTGGGGCTCAAGGAGCTGTTGAGCAAGGAGGAGGACGGGGCCGAGCCACCGGCCTGGACCCGCAAGCTGGACCAGTTCTGTGCCATGCCCCTGCCCCTGCTGGTGGGGATCAGCGCCGCCCTGGAGGTGGCCAGCCCCGACGATCTGTTCCTGTTTGCCAAGACGGCCGGCAGCCTGCTGGCGGCGGGCCTGGGCCGAAGCAGCGAGGTGCTGGCCACCGGCGTGTTCAGCCTGGTGAGCGCCAGCCTGCTGCTGACGCCCCTGCTGGCCTTGGTGCTGGCCGGCCCCGAACGGGTGCTGCCCATGCTGGAGCGGGGCAAGCAGTGGCTGTTCGCCAAGGGCGACCTACTGGTGGGCCTGGTGAGCGTGGCCCTGGCGGTGTACCTGGGCTGGCAAGGCATCCAGGGCCTGCAGCTGGCGTGAACGGGGGGCTCGGGCCGTTATGGATTCGGGCTGGCCTTGACTCGGGCTGGCCTTGATTCCGTATCTACCCAGTTCTGTCTCTGCTCAGCGCCCTCTCTGCGCCGTTCTCGCTCCTTGGTTCTGTACAGGTTGTACAGAACTCAGGAGAGGCTCAACGAGAAGGAGTCCCCCTCCTCACCAGCCCCTGCGGGCCATCCCATCCCTTTGCAGCCCCCCACGAACCTCGATCACCCGTCTGCCTGCAGCCAGGTGCTCCAGAGTTGCTGATCGGTGAGGGCACTGGGGCCGGCAGCCGGCGCGCCGGCCTGGAGGGTCACCGCTTGGCTGGCCCGGCTCACGGCCACGTACACCAGCTGGCGGCGCAGCACCGGGTCGCTGGGCCAGAACACATCGGCATCGACGAACACCTCCGCAAAGGTGCTGCCCTGGCTGCGGTGCACGGTCAGAACAGCAGCCGGACCAAGGGAAGCAAAGGCGTCCCGCACCAGGAAAAAGCGGCGCCACAGGCCCTTGCCGTCCTGCTTGCCAGCGTCCCTGGCCCCTTGACGCAGGCGGGCCAACGCCGCCTCGAGGGCACTCCGGGCCGCCGTGCCCAGGGGTGGCAGCAGCCGCAGGCTGAGCTGGTTGTCGCCGGCCTCCACCTTGGCCATGAGCGTGTCGATCACCGGCGCGTCAGCTACGCCGAAATCGGCCAGGTCGCAGCGCTCGGGGGTCACATCGCGCACCACCAGCTCCCGGTTGGAGCCCAGCAGCATGTCGGGCTCCTCGGCGGCGTCCTCGCCCTCGCGGCAGGCGGGCGCCATCACGGCGGCGCGGGTGATCAGCACCTCGCCGGGCAACACCGGCAGCTGGTCGGCCATCTCGCCGTGCAGGGCGCGGCGGGCGATCGGCACCAGCTGCTCGAGGGAGCGGTTGGTGTAGCAGAGGATGCGGGCGAGGTCGGGGTTGTCGGTTTCGGCGCTGCGGCGCAGGGCGGCCTGGGCCGCCTCGAGCCAGGCGCCCCGCTCCAGCACCGCCACCTGGCCGGTGGCGGTGCGAATCGGCGGCAGGGCCGGCGGGCGACGGCAGGGCAGGGCGCCCTGGCGCAGGCCCGAGGCCAGGCGCAGCACCGGCCCCTGGTGGCGCACCACCTGGCGCAACTCGGCCCGGCAGGCCCGGCCCAGGCTGAACACGGGACTCCCGGGCTCACCCACCGGCGGCAACTGGGCCGGATCGCCCACAAACACCAACCGGGTGCGGAAGGGGTGGGCGCAGCGCAGGCTGATCTCCAGCAGGGTGGAATCCACCATCGAGGCCTCGTCGATCAGCACCAGGCCCAGGTGCTCGAGGGCCACGGCGGTCTGCTCGGTCTCCTCACAGCGCTCGGTGTCGCGCTGGCGCTTGAGCTTGAGGCGCAGCAGCCGGTGAATGGTGGAGGGAAACCAGGTGGGCGACAGGCCCGCCAGGGCCAGGTGGGAGCGCAGCACGCCCACGGCTTTGTGGGTGGGGGCCACCACGGTCCAGCACAGGCCGGTGGCCTCCACCTGGGCCAACAAACGCATCGAGAGGAAGGTTTTGCCCGTGCCGGCGTAGCCGCTCAGCACAAACGGCGTGCCATCCCCCGGCGTGGCCAACCAATCGGCAAAGGCGGCGGCGGCGGCCTGCTGGTCGGCGGTGAGGCCGGGAGCTTCGGCGTCAGCCAACGGGGGTGAACCAGCCCAGGCCCTGGGCCAACTGCAGCGGTGAGCCCACCAGCACCAGCCCCGGCAGGGCCACCAACGGGCCCATCAGGGCACCGATCAGCACCTCCAGGCGGGTGTGGCCCAGATTTTCCTTGAGGGGCTTGGCCGGCGGCTCCCCCGCCACCAGGCCACCGCCGTCGGCCACCAGGGCATTCACCCGGGCGGCGGTGAGGCCTGCGGCGCGGCGCACGCCGGAGGCGTCGTAGAGCACCACGAAGCAGAGCACGGCCGCCAGGCCAAACAGGGGCCCGTCAAAGCCCTGCACCCAGCCCAACGCAGCAGTGGTGCCGGTGAGCAGGGCCGAGTGGCTCGAGGGCATGCCGCCGGTTTCCACCAGCACCTTGGGGTTCCAGCGGCGATGCACCACCAACTCGATCACCAGCTTGGAGAGCTGGGCGACGCCGCAGGCCGCCAATCCCCACCACAGCACCCCGTTGTCGAAGATCCCAACAACCGGAGCACTCATCGGTCGCGGCTCGTGATGTAGTCGGCCAGGGCCAACAGGGGGGCGGCACTGGCGTGCCAGGGGGCCAGGGCGGCCTTGGCCTCGGCCACCAGGGCATCGGCCCGCTGGCGGGATTCCTCCAGGCCCAGCAGCTTGGGATAGGTGGTCTTGTCGGCGGTGAGGTCCTTGCCGGCGGTCTTGCCCAGCACCTCACTGCTGGCCGTCACATCGAGGATGTCGTCGATGATCTGAAAGGCCAGGCCGATGCCGCGGGCGTAGGTGCCCAGGGCCGCTAACAGCTCGGCGGAGGCGCCGGCGATCAGGGCCCCGGTGAGCACGCAGGCGCGCAGCAGGGCACCGGTTTTGTGCAGGTGGATGTACTCGAGGGTGTCGAGGTCGACGCTCTTGCCCTCGCACTCCAGATCCACCACCTGGCCGCCCACCAGCCCGGGGGCGCCGGAGGCCAGGCTCAGCTCCCCCACCACCGCCAACAGCCGCTCGGCGGGCACGCCAGGACTGCGCAGCGCCACCATCTCGAAGGCGCGGGTGAGCAGGGCATCGCCGGCCAGGATCGCGTTGGCCTCGCCGTACACCTTGTGGTTGGTGGGCCGGCCGCGACGCAGGTCGTCGTTGTCCATGGCGGGCAGGTCGTCATGGATCAGCGACATGGTGTGCACCATCTCCAGCGCCACCGCCGTGGGCATGGCCAGGGCGCTCTCGCCTCCAGCCAGCTCACAGGCCGCCAGGCAGAGGATCGGCCGCAGTCGCTTGCCCCCGGCCAGCAGGGAATAGCGCATGGCCTCCCGCAGGGATTCGGGCCGCTCGGGGCCGAGGGAGCCATCAAGGGCCGCCTCCACCTTCAGCCGGGCGGCCTCCAGATAGGCGGCGAAATCAAAGGAGGTGGATACCGCCGCGGTCATGGGGGCTGGGCCTCGGGCCATTCCTGGCGGGGATTCTCTCAGGCGAGCCGCCACAGCACCGCTGCGCTTTTAGCAAAGCAGTGCGTCACTGGGTTCGTCGCCCCTGCAGGTTCGCTACAAACACCTGACAGGCCGGATCGCGCTGCACAGCCTGGGTGGGTGTGATGGTTTCTGAACCATGGCCCCAACATCCTTGCCGGCAGCGCCTCCGGTCGCTCCCGGCCCCCTTGCTTCACCGGTCCCGGTCATGCCCCCGGCAGCCGCCCCGGACAACTGGCTGGCCTTCCTGCAGACCCAGGTGCTGCCCATCGTGATCAACCTGATCGGCGCCCTGGCGATTCTGCTGGTGGGCTGGCTGGTTGCCGGCGTGGTGGCCAGCACCTGCCGGCGACTGCTGCGCCGCACCCGCCTCGATCGGCTCGTGGCCGGTGGGCCGGAATCCAGCAGCCCCGGCTTCTCCCTGGAGCGCTGGATCGCCACCCTGATTTTCTGGGTGATCCTGGTGCTGGCCGTGGTGGCGGCACTGAATGTGCTCAACCTGGCCACGGTTTCAGAACCGCTCAACCAGTTCCTCAACCAGATTTTTGCCTTCCTGCCCAAACTCGGCGCCGCGGCGGTGCTGGCAGCCGTGGGCTGGCTGGTGGCCAGCTTGGGCCGCTCGGCGGTGCGCCGCAGCAACAAACTGCTGCGCTTCGAAGAGCGCTTCATCGATGCGGACGACAGCGGTCAACACCTGCTGGTGAGCGAAACGCTCGCCAACCTCCTCTATTGGCTGGTGCTGCTGTTCTTCCTGCCGCTGGTGCTCAACGCCCTCAACCTGGGCAGCCAGCTGGCGCCGTTGGCCAACCTGCTCAGCGACCTGCTCGCCGCCCTGCCGCGGCTGATCAAGGCGGCCGCCATTGCGGCCGTGGGCTGGTTCATCGCCCGCAGCGTGGGGCGGATCGTGCGCCAACTGGTGACCTCCGCCGGCGGGGATCGCCTCGGCGAAAGCTTTGGGCTCAGGGCTGAAAACGGCCAGGGGCTCTCCTGGCTCCTGGGCACGATCACCTACGTGCTGCTGCTGATCCCCACGGCTACGGCGGCCCTGGAGGCCCTGGCGATCTCGGCCATCTCCCAGCCAGCCACCGCCATGCTCAACCAGGTGATGGGCAGCTTGCCGCAGCTGTTCACCGCCGTGGTGATCCTGGTGGCAGCGGTGGCGATCGGCCGCTTCGTGGGCCAGCTGGTGGCCCAGATCCTCGAGGGCTTTGGCTTCGACCGGGTGTTCGCCTGGCTGGGCTTTGAAAGCCGCGGCACCAGCCTCAGCGACGGCGACGCGGGTGCCTTCAGCGCGCCGGGCCGACGCCGACCGTCAGAGCTGGTGGGCGTGGTGGTGATGGTGGGCATCCTGCTGTTCGCCCTGGTGGCAGCCACCGACGTGCTCGGCCTGCCGGCCCTGACCGGCGTGGTCACGGGGCTGCTCTCCCTGTCCGGCCAGGTGCTGGCGGGGCTGTTGGTGTTCGGCGTGGGGCTCTACCTGGCCAACCTGGCGGCTGGGCTGCTGCGCAGCTCCGGCAGCCAGCAGGGAGCCCTGCTGGCCCAGATCTCGCGGGTGGCGATCGTCACCTTCAGCGGCGCCATGGCCCTGCGCCAGATCGGCGTCGCCCCCGACATCGTCAACCTGGCCTTCGGCCTGCTGCTCGGCGCCATCGCCGTGGCCGCTGCCCTGGCCTTCGGTCTGGGAGGCCGGGATGTGGCCGCTGAGCAGTGGCGCTCCTGGATGGAGGACTTCCGCCAGCGGCGCTGACGGGTCCCCACCCCACTACTTGCAGGACTTCTCCTGAATTCTGTACAACCTGTACGGAATCCAGGAGGGGCCTCAACGGGGCTCCACGGTCTCTCCAGGCCGACCCAGGCACCCCCAGCCCCGACTGCTCAGGGCACCAGATCGCCCAGGCCGTGGTCCACACCGGCGCGGCGACACCAGGCCACCACCGTGTTCACCAGCAGCAGGGTGACGGTCATGGGGCCGACGCCACCGGGCACCGGGCTGATGGCGCTGGCGATCGGCTCCACCTCCTCAAAGCGCACGTCGCCGCAGAGGCCGCTCTCGGTGCGGTGGATGCCCACATCCACCACCACGGCACCGGGCTTCACGTGCTCGGCGCCGATCATGCGGGGCCGACCGGCGGCCACCACCAGCACATCGGCCTGGCGGGTGAGGGCGGCCAGGTCGGCGGTGCGGGAGTGGGCCACGCTCACGGTGGCATCAGCGGCCTGGAGCATCAGGGCCATGGGCTGGCCCACCAGGATGCTGCGGCCCACCACCGCGGCCCGCTTACCGGCCAGCTCCACCCCATGGCGGGCCAGCAGGGCCATCACGCCGGCGGGGGTGCAGCTGCGGGGGCCGGGTTCCCCCTTGAGCAGCCGGCCGAGGTTGAGGGTGTGCAGGCCGTCGGCGTCCTTATCGGGATCGATCGCCAGCAGCAGCGGGCCCTCGTCGAGGCCGGCCGGCAGGGGCAGCTGCAGCAGGATGCCGTCGCAGGCGGGGTCTGCATTGAGGCGCTGCACCGCGGCCAGCACTTCGGCCGGGGTGGCCGTGGCACTCAGGTGGGCCCCGAGGCTGGTGATACCCACCCGGGCACAGGCCTTCTCCTTATTGGCCACGTACACGCCGCTGGCCGGGTCATCGCCCACCCGCAGCACCGCCAGGCCGGGGGGCCGCCCCACCGCCGAGAGACGCTCGGCGATCACCGCCTGCAGCCGGGCTTCGATCTCAGCGGCCAGCTGGCGGCCGTCCAGACGGGTGGCCATGGGGCAAACAACGACGGCGCCCCTCCAGCTTGCAATCCCAGGGGCTGGGCCGCCCACCGGCAGGGTTAGCGTTTGCCCATGGTGTGGCGGTGGCTGCGATCCCTCTGGCGTCAGCTGCTGCGGCTGGAGCGTCCGCGCCAGTCGCCGGGAATCTGGCGCGCCCGGGACACGGCCTCGGTGCTGCTGGTGTGTGCCCTCGTGGCCCTGGTGGCCAGCTGGCCCTGGCTGGTGGAGCCGAGCCTGCGGCCCGGCATGGCGGCCCCCTTCACGGCCCGGGCCCCGAAGGCCGCCCGGGTGGTGGACAGCACGGCCCTGGAGCAACGGCGCCAGGAAATGGTGCCCCGCACCACCGTGCAGGTGGTGGACGAGCAGGCCAACCGCCAACTGGGCCAGGAACTGGAGAAGGGTCTGCGGGCGGTGGAACTGCAGGCCAACAGCGACCAGCCCCGGGTGGAGCCGGTGACGATCACCGCCGAGGAGCGGGCCTGGCTGCGGACCGTGGGAGCAACCCAGCTGGCGGCCTGGGGCCGGGAGGTGCGCCAGGCCCAGCTGCGCATGCTGAGCCAGGGGCTGGCCCCGGGGGTGGCCGAGGGCCAGCTGCTGGAGGCGGCCACGCTGCAGCTCGAACCCCTGGCGCCAGTGCCGCGGGGTCTGGGGGCCCGGCTGCTGGCCCGCTCCCTGCAGGGCCACTCCAACCTGCGCAGTGATCCGGGCCTGAGCCAGCGGCGCATCGAGGCCCTGATCACCCAGCAGGGGATTCCCACCATCACGGTGCAGCAGGGCGACCTGATCACCCGCCAGGGGGAAACGATCAGCCCCCAGGCCTTCGACGTGCTCGATTACTTCGGCCTGGTGAACCGGCGGCCTCGGCCGCTCACCTGGCTGGGCCATTTTCTCGAGGCCCTGGCGGTGGCGGGGGTGCTGGTGCTGGTGCTGCGCCGCTGGCGCGCCTGTCTGGAGCCGCGTCAGGCCCTGCTGGCCCTCGGCGCCCTGCTGGTGATGCAGGGCTTCTCGCTGTGGCTAGGGCCACTGGCGAGTCCGCTGGTGCTGCTGGTGCCGCCCACCCTGCTGCTGGCCCAGGGGCTCGGCACCCCCTGCGGCCTGGCCTGGCTGGCGGCCGGCAGCCTGCTCTGGCCCGTGCCGTTCACGGCCCTCGCCGGGGTGCGCCTGCTGGTGGCGGCGGCGGTGGGCACGGTGGCGGCGGTGGCAGCCGGCCGGCAGCGCAGCCGGGCCGAACTGCTGCAACTGGCGGTGCTGCTGCCGGGCGCCGGCCTCGCGGTGCAGTGGCTGCTGTTGCAATCGCTGCTGCGGCCCAGCCAGGTGGACCTGCTCAGCGAGGCGCTGCTGCTGGGCGGCCTGCTGATGGCGGGCCTGCTGCTGGCGCCGCTGATGGAGACCTTCTTCGGGCTGGTGACCCGGGCGCGGCTGATGGAGCTGGCCGACCTGCAGCGGCCCCTGCTGCGGCGGCTCTCGGTGGAGGCCCCCGGCACCTTTGAGCACACCCTGATGATCGCCGGCCTGGCGGAGGAGGGAGCCCGGGCCATCCAGGCCGACATCGACCTGGTGCGCACCGGGGCGCTGTATCACGACGTGGGCAAGCTGCACGGCCCGGAGTGGTTCATCGAAAACCAGGGCGAGGGCACCAACCCCCACGACACGCTCAACGACCCGCTCGCCAGCGCCGCCATCCTCCAGGCCCATGTGGATGAGGGCCTGAAGCTGGCCCGCCGCTACCGCCTGCCCCGGCCCCTGGCCAACTTCATTCCGGAGCACCAGGGCACCTTGAAGATGGGCTACTTCCTGCACCAGGCCCGGGAGCGGGATCCGGCCATGGCCGAGGAGCGCTTCCGCTACCGGGGGCCCACGCCCCGCAGCCGGGAGACGGCGATCCTGATGCTGGCCGACGGATGCGAGGCGGCCCTGCGCTCCCTGCCCCCAGGCACCAGCGAAACCGAGGCGCGGGCGATGGTGCGGCGGATCATCGAGGCCCGCCAGAGCGACGGCCAACTGGCCGAAAGTGGCATCAGCCGGGCCGAGCTGGAACTGCTGATCCGGGCCTTCGTGAGGGTGTGGAAGCGCATGCGCCACCGCCGCATCCCCTATCCGATCCCGGCCCGCAAGGGCTACAGCGCCTAGGACCCGTCCGGGTGCTCGAACTGCTGCCAGGCCTCAAGCAGGGTGTAGGCGGCCAGTTTGCGGCTCCAGAGCTCTGGGCTGCCGCCCTGGTCGGGGTGCCAGCGGGAGAGATGGCGGCGCCAGGTGGCGCGCACCACGGGCCAGGGGCTGCCGGGCTCCACCCCCAGCTCGGCGCAGGCCCGGATGTAGGCATCGGGGGGGACCGGAGCCGGCGGTGGCGCTGGCGGCGCGTCACGCGACAGAACCACGGGCCGGGGCCGCCACACCCGGCGAACGGCCCGCACCGGCCGCACCCTGGTTCGCCTCGGCAGCACCAGCCAGAGACTGCGCACCAGCCCATTGGCGATCAGCAGGGCGCCCACCCCGGCAAACACCGCCGGCGACCAGAGCATGTGCAGGCTGTCAGCGGCGAGCTGGGGGTTGCCGTGACGGCCGTGCTGGGTGGCCGTCGCCAGGATGAAGCCCGCCAGCACCAGGGCGATGCCCAGGCTGATCAGTCCGTGCAGCAGGGACTCCAGGGCTGCAGCCATGGGCGAGGGTGGCGGTGGGGCCAGCATGGTGGACACGCCGAGATCCTGCACCTGACGCCATGACGTTGCTCAGCTTCCACGAGCTCCAGGCCCAGCTGCAGCCGGAGTGGGGCCTGGCCACCAACGCCCAGGGCCCGGATGTGGATGTGCTGATGGTGCCGTCGCTGTCGATGGACCAGAACCAGATCGACCTGGTGACCGGCGCCCACCACTACGAGGAGCGCCAGCTGTTTTCACTGATCCGGCTGCGGGATCCGGGGGTGAGGATGGTGTATGCCACCAGCAAACCCCTGGCGGAGCTGGTGGTGGATGCGGTGCTGGAGCTGCTGCCGGGGGTGCCCACCTCCCACGCCCGGCGGCGGCTGCACCTGGTCGACACCGACGACGCCTCCAACCGGCCCCTCACCGCCAAGCTGCTGGAGCGGCCGGCCCTGCTGGCGCGGATCGCCGAGCTGCTGCGGCCGGGGCGCAGCTTCATCAACTGCTTCGTGGTGAGCGACCTGGAACGCCAGCTCTCGGAGCGGCTGCAGGTGCCCCTGCTGGGCACCGATCCGGCCCTGGGCACCTGGGGCAGCAAGGCCGGCAGCCGGGAGCTGTTTGCCCGCTGCGGCGTGCCCCATCCCCCCGGTTCGGCCCTCACCCACAACCTCGACGACCTCACCGAAGCGGCAGCCGAGCTGTGGGAGGCCCACCCCGAGTTGCGCCAGTGCGTGGTGAAGCTCAATGAGGGCTTCAGCGGCGAGGGCAATGCCCCCCTGCCGCTGGAGCCCCTGCAGCTGGCGGAGCTCAGCGGGGCGGAGCGGCGGCAGCGGTTGCGCCAGGCCCTGGAGGCCCTGCCGATGCCCTCCCCCAGCTGGAAGGAGCAGCTGGCGGTGCAGGGGGCCCTGGTGGAGGCCTGGCTGGAAGGGGGCGACGACCTGCGCTCCCCCAGCGTGCAGGGCACCATCCATCCCGGGACCGGCGGCCAGCCCGGGGCGGTGGAGGTGCTCTCCAGCCATGAGCAGGTGCTGGGCGGCGCCAGCGGCCAGACCTACCTGGGCTGCAGCTTCCCGGCGGCCGGGGAGTACCGGGCCGCGCTGATGGGCCATGGCCAGGCGGTGGGGGAGGCGCTGGCGGCGGAGGGGGCGCTGGAGCGCTACGCGGTGGATTTCATCGCCCGGCGCTTTGGAGACCGCTGGGACCTACAAGCGATCGAGGTGAACCTGCGCCAGGGGGGCACCACCCACCCCTACATGGCCCTCAGTGCGATCACCGGCGGCCGGCTGGATCCGGCCAGCGGGCTGTACCACGCCCCCAGCGGCCAGGCCCTGCACTACAAGGCCACCGACAACCTCACCGCCCCCCACCTGCGCGGGCTGCTGCCGGTGGACCTGATCGACATCGTGGCGGAGGCGGGGCTGCACTTCGACCCGGCCCAGCTGCACGGCAGCGTGTTTCACCTGCTGGGCTGCCTGTCGGAATACGGCAAGCTCGGCATGACCTGCATCGGCCGCAGCGCGGAAGAGGCCGAGGCGGTGTACGCCGCCACCGAAGCCGAGCTGCTGCGGGCGGCCCAGCAGCTCAGGGCCTAGGGCAGAAGCCACAGCAGGTGTGTGCTGAATTCTGTACAGGCTGTACGGAATCCAAAAGGCGAGTACGGAAAGCCATCACGGACCCTTGTTCAGCCCACGGCCAGGCGAGCCCCCGCGGGATTCTCAGCCGGCTCTCATCCGCCGGGGTGGGCACCGGCGTTAGAGCAGGGGTAATCGCCCAGGAGCACGCCATGACCCACCCCACTCGAGGCAGCACCCAGGGCTTTGAACTGCCGGGGCTCACGGGCTTCACCTTCCAACTGGCCCTGCACGGCTCGCGGATGCAGCTGGAGGCCCGCCACGGCGGGGAGGTGTGGAGCACCTGGATGGAGCCCACCCAAGACCGGCAGCACGTGGCCGATCAACTGTGCCGCCAGCCCTGCTGCTGCCTGGGCTGAGTGGCTTGACCGTGTGTCTTGACAGGGGCAGTTCGATCCGGTTGGTTGGAGGCAGTTCCAGAGCACCCATGCAGCGGACGGAGGCCCTCTCCATCCTTCGCCTCAAGGCCCTGCCCAGCACGCGGCAGGAGTTGTACCAGGCGATCCAGAGCACCAATCCCCAGCTCGACGGCTGGGGCGATCTGGAGCTGGAGGCCTACCGGCGGCTCTGGCAGTTCCTGCCGCCAGCGGATGCGCCCCGCCGCCAGGCCGCCTGAGGCTCCCGCCATGCGCCACCAGCGCTCCTCCCACCCCCTGCTGTTGACCGCCCTGCTGGCGGTGCTGCTGGTGGGCTGCAACGGCGCCGAGCGACAACGGCGGGAGCAGGCGGAGCGCGACCAAGCCGCCGCCGCCCAACGGCAACGGCAGCTGGATGGCCTGGTGAGCCGCTGCCGCCAGCAGCAACCGGCGGTGCAAAAGCTCGTGCAGGAGCAGAACCGCAGCAGCGCCGCGCTCAGCCAGCTGAGCCAGCAGCGCTACCTGCCCCTGCCCCGGCCGGCGGCGCCCGATCCGGCGGTGCTCGACCGCTTCACCCGCGAAGACCAGGAGCTGGAGCAGGAGCGCTATGCCCAGGCCCTGACCCGCTGGCGGGAGGCCGATGGGGCCGAGCGGCGGCGCTGGGAAGCCGGGCAGGAGGCGCGGCGCCTGGAGCTCACGGCCCGTCAGAGCGAAGCGCGCCAGGCCCTCACCAAACTCGGTGTGGCGGCCACGCCGGCGGCCCAAAGCGCCTGGAGCCGTTGCGAGCCGCGGGATCTCGCCGCGGCAGCGTTACGTTGAATTCAGCCAAAGCTCTCCCTTGAGCGACACCTCCCGCCGGCCCCAACGGGCAGAAGTACTTCCTGCACCTGCTGACACTGGTGCCAGGTGATCAAGCCCAACCGGGTGGAGCACACGGTGCGCTGGGCGCCGCAAGCGGGTGTTTGACCCGGGCGAGGTGCTGAGTCGCGCCAGGGTCAGACGCTCAAGGCTTCAGCCGAGCCACACCTGAGGGAGATCGGCGATGGCACGAAACTCGGGATCTTTGTGGAGAAGGGCAGCGCCAACCTGTTGCGCGGCCGCAGCGATCCAGGCATCTGCCAGCGACAAGGAATGGCGAGCCTTGATGCTGGCTGCTTGCTCCAGCAGTGGTTCGGAAGGCTCCACCCAGTTCAGGGGCAGGGCTTTGAGTTGCTCATAGGCCAGCCGACCAGCGCGCTCATTTTCGTCTTTCCAAACGCGGTAGAGCACCTCCATGCGGGTGAGAAAGCAGGCATAACAGCGCTGGGATTGCTCCAATGCTTGTTCGACCTGCTCAGCCCCCGGTTCGTCGTCGCGCAGGGTGAGCAGCGCGGAGGTGTCGAGCAGGAGCAGCGATGCCATCAGCGTTTTGCCCCAGGCTCGGCCTGCCGCTCAGCTTCGCGATCAGCCAGCAGGCGCTGGGTGGAGCCGCCCCGGCTTCCCATGCCGCGAAAGGCTTTCACTGGTGAGGGGTCTACGGGCACGACCCGGATGCAGCCATCGTCCTCGACGATCCATTCGAGGCGCTGGGATGGGCCGAGGGCAAAGCGGGCCCGAATGGGAGCCGGGATCACGGTTTGCCCGCGGGCGGTGATGGTGCTGCGCACAAGCAAGACCCGCAAGGGTGAATTACCAAATCCTAATCAAGAACATTCACAGGGTTGGCGGCCATGTCAGACGCTCAAGGCATCAGTCGAGCCAGCGCAGATCGCGCTGCAGTTCCTCCAGCACCGGTGAAGGGCGAGCTCCGTGCAGGCAAAACCTACTCCTGACTAGTCTGATAACCAGTCAGGAGGTGGATCCAATGGCGGTCTGGCCTGTGCAGCACGCCAAGGCGCGCTTCAGTGAATTGCTCGACACCTGCCAGCGGGAAGGCCCCCAGGTGGTGTCACGGCGCGGCACCGATGCCGCGGTGCTGGTGCCCATCGAGCAATGGAACCGTCTGCAGGCTGCCGCCAGGCCCAGCCTCAAGCAACTGCTTCTGGCCCCGGATGCCCGCACGGAGGAGCTAGTGCCAGCCCGTGGTGGTGCCCGCCGCCGGCCTGTGGTGGAGCTGTAGGGCATGGCTTTTTTGCTCGACACCAATGTGGTGTCCGAACTGCGCAGGCCACGCCCCCATGGCGGGGTGGTCGCCTGGATTCAGAGCGTTGACGACGCCGATCTCTATCTCGCCAGCGTGACCATCGGCGAGATCCAGGCCGGGATCGAACGCATCCGCGAACAGGACTCAACAAAAGCCGATGCGATCGAGCGCTGGCTCGATCAGGTGTGCACCACCTTCAACATCCTCAGCATGGATGGCCCTGCATTCCGCCGCTGGGCTCAGCTGATGCACCGCCAGTCAGACACCCTCTACGAAGACGCGATGATCGCCGCCATCGCCAAGGGGCATCAACTCACCGTGGTCACCCGCAACGTGGTCGACTTCAGCCACTTTGACGTTCCCCTGCTGAACCCATTCACGGGCCGCGATCAGGGCGGCGGGGGCTGATCCCCTGCCTATGGGGCCTTCATCAACAACAGCCATCTTCTGTGGAGTCGAGCCAGCGCAGATCGCGCTGCAGTTCCTGGCCCATGCGGCTGCCACCTGAGAGCAACGCCTGCAGTTCGGCGGGGGTGAGCACCAGGGCATCACAGCTGAGCGGCAGACGCTCCAGCGGCCAGGAGCAGAGGCGCTGGTGCTGGGGACCATCGGCGGCTTCATCGATCAGCAGCAGATCCAGATCACTGCCCACCGAGGCGGTGCCCCGGCCATAGCTGCCGAACACACCAATCCGCCGCAGGCTCGGCCGCAGACGGCGCTGCTCATCGGCCCAGGCGCGCACCTCCAGCAACACTTGCTCAGGCTGGGGCCAACGCAGCACAGATTGCGTCAACGAGCGCACGGGCATGGCTGAGGGCGTCTTGGCTTTGCAGCCGGGGCTATCGGGGTAGCGGGTGGGGATGTACAGGGCATCGAGCACCCGAAGGCGATCCTCCAGGTCTGACACCTCGGCCGAGCTCCTGCCCGCATGCGCCGAACGGCGCTACGTTGAAGTCAGCCAATGCTGTGCTTTGAGCGACACCCCCCGCCGCTCCCGCCGGCCCCAACGCCGTCTGCTGTGTTGCCCCGCCCATCCTGAGCAGCGGATCGAGGGCAACGGGCAGAAGTACTTCCTGCACCTGCTGACACCGGAGCAGCTCAAGGCCCGGGGCATGCCCGACAAAACCGCCAAGCTGGTGATCCAGGCCTTCCCGGTGCTGGTGCTCAGCAACGAGTGGCTGGAGGAGCTGTTCTGCCCGGCCTGCGGCACCAGCCGCTGGTGCCATGTGATCAAGCACAACCGGGTGGAGCACACGGTGCGCTGGGCGCCGCGGGATCTCTGGGAGCAGGTGGCCCATGTGGATCCGGTGGGGGCGAACCCCACGGTGAGCGAATACACCCGCCGCGAAGCCCGGCGCCACAACCACAAACGGGCCGACGGCAAACGGGTATTTGACCCGGGATAGGTGTGCGGAGCCCGCCAGCGGCATTGCAGGATGGGGCACAAGGGTGCCGGGTTCACATTCACACCCGCCCTCACCAAACGCCCAGACCGCAGCCATGGCTGATGCAGATGTGCGCTGGTTGCAGCGGCTCGACAATTACGGCCGCGCCCTCGGCGCTCTGCAGCGGGCTGTGGCCACGGCCCGGGAGCGCCCCCTCAGTGAACTGGAGGAGCAGGGTCTGATCCAGGCCTTTGAATTCAGCCACGAACTCAGCTGGCTGCTGCTGAAGGACTTCCTCGCCGATCAAGGGGTAAGCGGCGTGAGTGGCTCCCGCGACGCCGTGCGTGAAGCGGTGGTGCGGGAGCTGCTGAGCCCGGGCAGCGAAGCCACATGGATGGCGATGATCCGCAGCCGCAACCTCACCAGCCACACCTACAACCCAGCTCTCGCCAAGGAAATTGCTGAGTTGATCGTGGAGCGCTACGCACCAGCGCTGCTGGAGCTGCAGATCAGCATGGAAAGGCGCGCGACGCAGCGATGACCATCCCAGGCCTGCCGAATGAAGCCAGCGAGCAGCTGCTGATGGCCATCAGCGCCCATCCCCTGGTGGAGCGGGTGGTGCTCTACGGATCGCGCGCGCTGAGTCGTCAGCGCAGTGGCTCGGATGTGGATCTCTGCATCCTCGCGCCGGAGATGGGCTTGGCTGAGCTGCTGGAGCTGGGGGCCCAGCTGGATGATCTGCTGCTGCCCTGGCGGATCGATCTGCAACTGGATCACCTGATCACCCACGAAGGCCTGAGGGACCACATCCAACGCGCAGGCCTGGTTGTGTGGAATCGGGTGCCGTTGCCGTCACAGCCGAACAACACAACAAGCCGGGCACGTTGGCAAACACCTGATCGTGAGTGACCAGGGTGCGCTCCAGGGCCAGGGCATGGGCCGCGTTTAGCAGATCCATCGCCGCCAAGGTGATGCCAAGGCGCTGGAGATCTGGCCGCAACTGGCCAACAATTTTGGCCACCTGCTCATCAAAGGCCTCTACGGGGAGCACCTCAAGCAGATCACAAACCAGCGCAGCACGGGCTTCGGGCAACCTGCGACGCGCCAGGCCAAAGCGGATCTCGGCCGCAACGATGGCCGAGAGGCTGCAGCGTTCCTCTGCAAACCATTGATCTAGCTGGAGGGAGCGGCGCTCCAGCAACAGGCGCACAGCGTTGGTGTCGAGCATGAAGCGTTGCTTCATGGCCAGTCACGCCCCTGGGCAGGCTCTGGGGTGCCATCACGCTCCATCAGGGCGGTGAAGCCCTCTGCAGCCTGGGGATCCTGATCAAGCAGGACAGCCCGCTGCCGCAACCAGTCCAACGGGCTGGAGCGGAGTGGACGCAGGGTGACGATGCCCGTCTCGGGATCACGCTCGACATCGACCTCCGTGCCCTCAAACCGGCAACTGGCCGGCAGACGCACCGCCTGGCTGCGTCCATTGCGGAACAATTTGGCGCGCATCCCCACCTATATCGATGGTCGCGATCAGTCTAGACTTGGGCGACAACTTTCCTGAGGGCGGGGGGGGGGAGCGGCGCCCGGGGCCGGCGCCAACCGTAGCAGCAGAGATTCGGGCGCAGCCAACAACCAGGTGCCAATTTAAGCAAATGACTTGACAAGTCAATCACCGGGATTCTTCGTTAATGAATGAGGCGCATATCTGCCTCAGGATGACAGACCGTTATTCGCCTCTGCTCGTCTTCGAATCAGGAAAATCGGACCTAAGTTTTACAACTCGCAAAGTGACACTGCCGCGAGAAACGATGCCTAGCACTCGCGTTCCAGCCAAGCGACAAGCTCAGGGTAAGCAGTTGCAGCGATCGACGTTCGCCAAGGCAAAAAGTCTTGAAAAGCTTGCAAGGGGCGAGGCAGCAAGCGGGACATGCAACGAATGATATAAACAGGAATAAGGAATGAAGGCAAAAGACCAGACTTGAGGCATCGCAAATAGAATCTGCATTCACACAGAGCATATGGAAGCCCACAACGCCTGCCAAGAACAGAGGACCTACGGATAAAAACCTGGGGTGATTCTAGATTTCGAAAGACAAGGCCAGCCTTTCTAGCGACCAGCCATAAGTAGTAGTCCTCAAAGAATGGCTGATGGGAATAACCACCGACACTTTCCAAAGAAGCCCTGCGGATAGCAACAGAAGGATGATTCAGAGGGTTGACAAATGGCATACTCAGCGAGACTGCTCGATGGCTGCGAGCAACTCGCTTAAGCTTGATAAAATTTCCCCTACCGGCGAAAGGAGAGAACTCGACAACAGCGGAGCCAAGAATATCAAGCGACGGGTCAGACGCAAACTCTGACTTTATCGAAGAGATTCGGGTAGAGAAACTGATGTCATCCGTGTCAAATCGACATATTAGATCAGCAACACATGCATCCAATCCAGCATTAAGCGCTTTCGCGAGACCAAGATTATGAGGCAGGTCAACGACCCGGACTGAGCCAGATTCTTTGTAGGCATCTATAACCGAAGCCAAGTCGGAAGATATAGGGCCATCAACAACGACGACAATTTGATCAGGCAGACAGCTGCCACGAAGAAGTGAATCTACGGAAGAACGGAACTCACAGACCAGAGTTCCGGAGTAGACTGAGCCAAGACAGGAGACAGTGGTCATCTAGCGCCTAAGCTCAAATACACTCAGCCAAGCCAAAGAAAGCGAGGAAAGAAACAATTGCCATAAACAACTCGATGCGGGGGCCGACAATTAGCATGCTAGACTTGAATCCATTCAGGCTTCCTAAGGTCGCCATTGGGAAAATCACGGGAATCAATGAACCAGCGAGCAGGCGCGACAACCCGGCGAAGCGACTTACGAATAGAGGCTAAATGCGCAGCTACACAAGAGAAGGTACTATTACTAAGAATAAGCTGGGAGCAATGAGATAGACGCCACAAGTCGTATTCCGCAGAAACAGAAGTAACAACTTTACATGCAGCTCCAAGCGCTGGGATGAAATTAGCAGACACTGTCTCTGGAGAGTCGGTAAAGACTAGCCATGGAGAACTCTGCGACTCGCAGCCCACAAGCACCGACAAGGCACGAAGATAATAATTCAGGCTCAATGGATACAAACCTGATCCCAGCTGAGTTTTGGGGTTCAGGAAATCACCTTGGCGTACGTGCATCGCAAAAGAAGCAGAGACAGGAGCAACGACACCAAATCGTAGATCAAGCTCATCAATTACTGCACTCCAAAACGGCTCGTATGATTCAGAAAAGACAGCACTTGTGACACCGTGACCCTTGTAGTAGTTGCAACCTCCAAGCTCGACTCGATCAAGAGTATTACTACAAGACAGGCTAGAGAACAAACCCAGGCGAAAGCATGCTCGCAATACCAAGAGCCGGTGCCAAGGCAAAGAGTTCAGCAAAGAATCGAACAAAGGGGAAACATCACGGCGGGTAACAGACCGTAGAGAACGGAGCCTTGAGCCAAAGAGGGAATCTGTTACCACAAGATCTTTTAACCCGACATGCTCTTCATAGGAAACCAATGCGGCTTGACACAGCTGATTGGCTAATCCGCCCTGCAACAGAAGACAATGTGAGGATGACATCAGAATAACGCTCATCGACGCACAATTGAAAACTGGATAAGTGTTGAGACGTGAAGGAAGACACGCACAAAGCCAGCGCAGACAGTAGTTAACAACCGGAAATGCATGGGTCTATCCGGTAATATGCGGGAAAGCTCATGAGCTTTAGTCTGCGCAAGGGCTGGGCGCAACGATTCTGTAATAGTTTCGCCATAAGACTGATCAGATACAATGCCGAACAAGCTAGGCAAAGTGACAACATTTTTGGAATTATGTATGAGAAGTCTGCGATAGAACTCGACATCAACAAGCCACTTGAGGCTCTGATCGTACAGACAAGACAGGGCGGATCGGTGGATTACAGCGGATGGCGGGCCTACTGGGTTTACGCGAATAAATAGCGAAGGATAGCGCAAGATCCATAAGACGAGAATAGGGCATGGTGTATGCCTTTGAAGAAGCCAATAACGTCCATGACGCCAGGCTTTGAACAAAGGCAAAATATAGATATCACCTTTACCTGCTTGCAGCTCATGCAGAAGCAACGGCAAAGATGATTGCACATTTAACAGATGCTCGTCATGATGGCAAAGCCAAGAATAACGGCCTTTGGCAAGGAGCAGCAAATGATTCCAGTTATGCACAGCTCCCAAAGAAGGTCGGTTATGGAGATAGACAAAACGATGTACGTATCGCCGATATGACCGAACCTCGTCTGCAGAGAGAAGCGGCGTATCACTATCGTCTCCAACAATAACTTCGACAAGGTGCTTTAAGCTTTCATCGAGAAATAGTATTGGCTCCAAGGCAAGCCGCAGCCCATCCCTATAGCCGTACGACGGTATCAGAAGCGATAAGACTGTGGTTTCTTCGGGAGAGTTTGTCAAGTCACAAGATGGTCGAAGGTGGTCAGAAGGGCTGCAAGAAAAAGGTAAAGTCGGGTTCCATCCGTCTTTGTGGTGGTCGCCACGGAAGCGGATAGGCAGTTAAGGAGCGCCTGAAGAATTCGATTGACCGAGTCGAGATTTCGGAATGAGAGTAGCAACGAATGACCATCTCCCTCGTGTTGGGTTTTGCAAATTCCGAGCAGAACCACGCCAAGAATATAACGCGGCGGCAGATCTTCCTTGAGCAGATAGAGGTAACGCAGCCGTGAGACCTTTTTCTCCCTGATTCATCCCGTCTGCCACCAGCCCTCTGCCAAGGGAGAAAGGCCTCAGTTTCCTTTGGAGGTGATGCTTCGCTGACTGACGGACACAAGTGCGAGACCCCTTACACCGGAATGGGGCTGAAGACATTGGGTGGGCAGGGAGCCATGAGAGGTTCGGGTTACGACACCAAACCAATCACTCGTGGATTCCCACGCCCGGCTCCATGCTGAGCTGACCGGCTTCCTCCGTCAACACTGCCCCGTCTGCGACGAGCGTCACCTGGCGATGCTGGGCTGGATGGTGGCTGGACTGCTGCTCAGTCAGACCGTCTGTTTTGGCCACTGGCAGCGGGCCTTGCCGATGCAGCATTGCCTGGCCGCCAGCTGGCAGCGTCGCTGCAGGCGTTGGCTGGGAAACGATCGGATCGATGCGGGAGCGATCTACGGCCCGCTGGTGGTCTGGGCGATCCAGCACGGCCACGTCCCTTTGCGAGGTGTAAATTCCGAGGCCCAATTAGCCTGATCGGAGAGTGAACAGGGGTGAATGACGGGCTGTTATTTGCGAGGAGATGCGTGCTTCGCTCATTCACGATGAACCCGGACGATTGAATTTCAAGTCGTTCGCCTGGCTTGGTGCTCGGTTGGTGGCTACGCCTGAATCCCTGCTGCTCCAGTTAGCTCCGGCCCCCGGGCGCTACGGCACCGCTCACCTGGGGCAGGTACGACTGACCTAACCGATCGACCGCCAGAAGGCTTTGCAGATCCTGGATGAGGGCATGGCAAACGGCGCCAGAGCCATCACGAGAATGATGACACATTTACACCTGTTAAGAACCATCAGGCAACCCTGGGGTTGAATGCTCCCTCAGAGGCACATAACGATTCACATCATACATAGACAAGACGATGGACAGGAAAGCTCCCATAAATAGCGAAGCTATAACAGAATGCGAGAAAGAAGTTCCCCATGTATATTCAGATAGCGAATAGCAAAATAGGGTAGCGGAAGAGCATGCGACCTTGGAGTCGATCCCACAACGCAACGCCAGCAAGGATTGCCTCAATCCAAATATATAGAATAAATAACTCAATAGCATTATAAATAGACCAAAATGCGCCAAATCGCCTAACGCGCCGGATTCGCAAATGCCAGCATCGGCCATTGACTCGGCAGAGTTCTGAATAAAAGAGGAAGACTCAAATGAGTTTCCGAGGATTAGACTACCACTCACCTTTCCCAAGCAGGAATACCAGAGAGATGCTCTTAAGAGATTTCCCGGCGAATCACTATTCAAAGCGAGGGAGAAGACAAGACATGAAAAGAGAAAAGCAAGAATTATAGCAGCAAAAAAGCTGTACGTACGGCGAATCAGAAGTGACGCAGAGATCAAGAATAGAAGGCTCGTGAGTGCACGCTGAGCACCATTAAATAGGAGCAGAATAAAGGAGATCGCACGAAGAGCCCTAGGCCACAGAAACGGCGAAGCACAGAAACCCAAAACAGAGACATTGATTAGACCATAATATGATTGATAAATACCAGTAAAGCGGCTAAACAGATCTTGGCTCCTAATCAGTGTTGAACCATTAAGTGCAAGATTTATCCCGGTAAGCGCCTCGTAAATAACAAGGGGAACGGACAGAAAAAGAGAAAGGGCGAGAAGCAATGAGATTGATCTAACAAATGAATAAGTAACATTTTTAACCAAGAGAACTATCAGGATTAGATCGGGAGTGGCAAGCTCAAGCAAGTTATAAGGCTGCATGCCTCTCGATATGCTTATCGCAAGTAATAACACCAACTTCACAAAGAGGAGTGACACCGCATACATGCGAGCCAGACTTAATGATTTCCTGGCGGGCAAAAGAGCGCCGCCAAGAAAAGAACTAACAGCAAGCAATCCAGCGTTGAACTGAAAGCAAAAGAGTGCCGACGCAAACTTTAGATCGTTGCGTTTAACCATGTGTAACTCCGGCCTGATTCAAGAGGAGCTATTAGGTGAGGAAACTTGGAGTGATCTGTTCTTCAGAGAAGAGGAGTTGCAACAGACTCTTTGGCGCTGAGAACAATTTGTTCATACTAAGAATTACCAGATTTGACATCGGCATACAGCATAGCCTTGGCATAATAGACTATGCAATCGCAGATTGCTCATAGAACACCAATATTTATAAATAATTGGCGAATATCCACTAGACATTTGAATCCTAAGGCCAAGAAGTCTATGGACAGAATAAAAGGCACGCAAGCCGACAAGGTCACTATAATTCCAGGCACGTTATTATTAATATTCGAATTAGCAGCAAATTGCATGCTGCGACGAAAGAGCAGGGGTTGAAGATCCAAGGATTAGCCGAAAAGACGAGGAAAGAGATAAGCCAATAGACGCTTGATAAACTTGCGATGCGCCGCACTAAGAAAGCTTAGATGAGGGGGCGGCTGCAAGAAGCTAGCAGGCGACAATATCGTACAAGTGTCCTGATAATAGGAATACGTAGAAATTGCATGACTTTCACAGTCATCAAATGAATAAAGACAGCCATTATAATCCTGCCAGAACCAATGTCTGTAGATGTTTGCTGGGCTAGCCCACCTGGAGTATTGATTTGCAAATCTAGACCAGAACATGGGAGCTATAACGAATGGGAGATCTGCCCGCGTTTTAATTGGAAAGTAGGAGAAGGATGAATTGGATACAACAATCGAGGCTGCAACGTGCAGAGCTGCATAGCACTCAGCAATTCCACCTCGAAGAATCGGAATCCCAGGAAGAAAAGAGGAAGCATACCGGGGATCATCTGTGACGATAACGAACCTATCGATTCCAACGTTCTTACGAATATTCGCAATAGCATCAATCCAGTATTTTTTGGGAAGAATGAGGTTCTTATGCCTTTTATACTCGCCTCCTCGAAGGTTTAGGACACAGACATCTCGAAAGGATTCAACTGCTGACAAAGACTTCGGATCGAGAACAATCCAGTCTCTAAGGTCCGCAGCAAAGTTGTAGAGATATTTTTCACTCTGGAAGAGGCCGGAGAGCTCGACATCACAGTCGATTTGCTCTACTCTGGAATCATAGGAAGAGGCAAAGTAATTTAGTTCCGGATCATAATAAAGTGATTCATGGAAGATTCTAGCCTGGTATAATCGGGAATGGCCATCAGAATATTGGCATAGCTCATCTGATCCAAATTGAATATCGAGAAAACCACTCCCTTTGAAGTTTTGTGTTTGATTTATTAAGTAAGGTACGTTATGCGATTTAGCAATTGCCCTGCATGCAGCGTAAACCCATAGCTGATTACCAAGCCCTTGTCCAGGCAAGAAGGTAGTACTAATCATTAGCACGCAGACGAAGAACTAAAAATTTTACGAACACAGAATACCGAATAGAGCGCTGTAATCACCTCAGTTAAAAGCACAGACAAAGACGCTCCTGGCAGTGCATACAAGGGAACCAAGACAAATAATAGGGCCGGGAGTATTGTAGTCTGCAAAATACAGATGTTAAGGTATTGACGGTGACGGCCAGATGGGATGAGAACTTGGTGAGTGATAAAAGCGAGTAAGATCGTAAATACAGGAGCGAAGCAGATGATTCTAAAAGGCTCCAAAGAACTTGGCAGAAAATCAGATGGAGCAAATAATAGGATGACATCGGAAGAGAATACAAACAAGAATGACGAAATAAATGATGCCGCTATCATTAAAGCAATGAAAGGCTTAAATAAAACTATTCGCAGATCACACGGGCTTCCTTGAGATGCTATTGCACACATACGCGGAAAGAGAGCGGCTGTGACAGGCTGTGTGATAGTAACTTGATAGCCTCTGATTTTATCGACCAAAGCAAAATAACCCAAGGAAGAAATGGGAAGAAATAGTGGTAGGATCCAAAAGACGGATCCTGAGCTTAGACTTGCAATGATTGATGAACTAAAAGATGGGAAGCCATTTTTTAGTGTATTTATAGTGGAAAGGCAAAATCCCTCCTGGGGTCGTCGTTCATAGGTTTCGAATAGGAAAGGGCGAAGAGACCACAGCAACAGAACAGCCGAAACAATTGCAGATAGAGACAAGATGAGAAGATAGGAGCGCAAATCACTTTTGCTGTTAACGAAAAGATACATCAAGGGCAATGACAGGGCTTTAGGCAAAATATTGATCAATGCAAATATGCCAAATTTCTCAAGGCCATTAACAAACCATAAGGGTGTAATAGCCGTAGCCAGGACAAGACCGATTCCACAGAAGTAGAGGTCGTAATACTGATGCAATGAGCTGAATAGGCTAAATATTAGAAAGGTAAACGTACTGACTGCTATGAATAAAGTAACTTGAGTGATTATGCCGACGCGTAAGATATGGCCGAGTGAGCTACGACACTGCCTAGATGCAGCAACTCTTTGAGTTCCCTCTAGATAAAATCCCCAGTTACAAATCCAAGATGCATAGTTTGATATTAGTAGAACAAACGCTAGCAAACCCCAGCCACTTGGGCCCAAGGCATGGGTTAAATGTGGTATCGCCAGCGCTTGGATAGATATGGATGCAAGCTGAGAGCCCCCTAAATAAGTACTCCCTAGAAGAGTTCGCTTAAAGGGCATTAGTCGTAGCGGATTGCAGCACGATTAATCTACAAGGAGATTAGTAGACAGATATCTAGAGCGCTCTAAGGCCTCAGAAGCATTCTTGTCATCAAAAAAACTCTGACACCAAGAAACGCCTTAGCAACTAACCAGTGGAAACCAAATATAAACATAAAATACAAATTTCGAATTGAGGCGATGATGTTATTGGTAGAGAGTCGAAAGTGAAAGATATACTCAGTTTGACATCTGTGCTTAATGGGTAGAGACAAGATATTAGAAACAACTAATTTAGGGCCATATTTCGAATGGCAAAGCAGTTTAAGGATCTGGAATGGATTACCCAATACATCAAACACCAAAATATGTGAGTTAGGATTAAGAGCTCTAGTGGCTATAGACCGGATAATTGCAGCTTCATTTTGCAAGTGATATCCTTCATAGATATATAGGTCGAATTTGTCGTCGCCAGATAAATGATATGGAATTTCTGATATAGGCATCTGCAGAAAACGTACTTGATTCGCATTACATGCTGGCTGGCTGAATCCAAAGAGTTCGAGTATACTGGTTATACACAAGCCAGAATTCGGCAGACTCTGCCATCGATTAGCTTCGCTCCAAGAATGGCATCCTGTGACTAGGATTCGTGGTGGAAGCTTACGCGAAGAAGCTGCTGAAAGAATTTTGACAATATAATTAAGAACGGAGCTAGAGAGTGGGGCCAAAGGTTGTCGAGGAGGGTGACAACCGGTGATTTTTGACAGCGCATGTTGCGTATACTTTTTGGAATCTACGTTTGCGTAGAGCTCTTTGCGAAATTCCTCCTTACTAGCTAAGTAGCTACGAGGCAAGTCGATTGATGAGTAGATAATATGACTAAGGCGTTCAACTTGATGGGCTTCACTTGGAAATGGATTAACAGGGTCTGAATATGTAATGATTGAATTAATATTGAGAAAGAATTCTTTCGCGTACTTTTGAATTTGCTGCCTATGCACTACATAGCAGGCTCCTGGTGAATAGAGCACAAATGGATCAACTAGCTGCTTTCCATAGATAAAATAATAAAGCTCATGAATTGACTGAAAAAACCAATGAGGATGATTCTTGATATACCAGTTGTTTTCATATTCATAATACTGATTTCCTTGAAATATGCCCGCTTGAGGATAGCGCGGATTTTTTTGCTGCTCAAACAAGAACGTGTAGGCTTTTTGCGTGTAAGCTTTTCTAAAGAACGACTCCGAAAGATGCCTGGGAAAAATGTTTCCCTTAATGAGACCAATAAAGTCTGGCAGTGAAGAGTGGTTTTCATAAAAGTAGGAATAGTAATCGGAAATATTGTGACCAGTATGTACTGAGTCAACAAAATTATGATTACTGATATGATCAATATAACTCTTGTCGATAGACTGGTCACATACAATATAATCACAATCAGACAGTAAAGCTAGGAGCGGCGAGCAGTCATAGTTATAATTTGAAATGACATAGAAAATGTTATTCATCTCTAAGTTGCGTTAGTGAATTCGCTTTGGAAGCTTGGCATAGGCTTTTTGGGCTAACTTAGCCATATAAAAGATAAGTTTTTGCACTTTGGTTGGACTGACGCTATCCAGATCATGGAATGTCAATAGCCTCGGATAGTCAGATAGTATGAGTTTGATATGATTGTCGTACAACTCTGTTGAATCAACGCAAACGACTTGGAATATTGTACCTAGTGATCGCCCAAATGGGTCTTGCCCTGTTCTCATATTATGCTCTAGATTGATGTTATTTCGTTTTGTGTTGAACTCGGGATGGGCCCATGCTGATAACTTCTCTTTGATTTGAGTTATACTACCGCATGTGGTAAAATGGTATCCTCCATTTGAAAGTAACTCTTTGGACACTATATGTCTTAGTTTTTTTGAATCAATCCTGAGCTCGTTAAAAGATTGGGCTTGTATTAAGCTATAAGGAGCAATTACGCTGCCGATCCAATCAGAGTTTTTGTAGTAGTTAAGATAAAAGCTAAATTCATGCTGTTTAAATGCCGAGATGCTCCTAGTATCACCCTTTAGATAGAGGTGTATTGCAGCACGAGATGGAATCTCGTCCAAGTCTGAGATTATGACGATATCGTCTTCTTTTGCGGTATGAGCTAGTGGCAGATGGATTGATTCTCTGTGGTATGTATCCAATACGTAGTACAGTTTTTTCTTGTCGTAATGTGAATGTTTCTCAAGCATGGTCGCGATCTTTTTAAAGGTGATTGAGTTGTTGCCATGATTTTGCTCAAGGTAGTTCTTGACTGATTCGAGCGACAAGTGGAATCCTTCAACTTTATAGTATGTGATTTTTGGAAGATACTGCTTGTAGCGATGTTTTTGATCTTCGAAGTTAAATGGCTTGTATTCACCCATGAAAGTTTGGGCTGCTTCTACAATAATAAATTCATCAACAATGTCGTATAGGTATTTTAGCCTGATCTCTAAGAGATCATACTCGTTGAAAAACATGAAGCAATCAATTAGTCTAGGCATGATCGTATCTAGTGGTCACAGTTGCTTCAAGCGCGCTACAAATCTCAGGAGACGCTTATGTATTGGAAGCGGTTTTCTAAAATCTGGATATTTTCTGTTTTTTCCTCTCCACTTATGAAATGCAAAGGGTTCAATATCTCGGTTTTCTGTGAGTGTAGCCTCTCTTGAGAATCTGCAAGCAACTGATAAGGGTGCAAACTTGACTCCATGTGCTTGTAGAATATGCCGACTTTGAACGCACAAGAATCCATCTTCGTGAAAGAATCCGTGGTCAGCACTCTCCCAATCAAGATCAAGGGATGATGGTAGTTGGAGTAACTTTAAGCTGCGTAGGGATACACTGTTGCCAACCCTGATTATGTTACCTAGATTATCGCGATACGAGAAGCTGTCTTTAGGTAAAGGCCATGGCGCGCCAATATAGTCGTATTGCTTAAAATCTTCAGACCATTTATCTGGATTTACAATAAATCCATCAGCATGAATCAAGATTATATAATCAGTATCTATGTATTTATGCAAATCAAATACGATAAACTTTCCCCATTCTCCGACGTTTTTGAAGGGCTCTATTTTATGATAGCGATATGCGGAAATGCCTGGCTTCGGATTATAATTAGAAATGAGCAGGACTTTATCAAAAGAAATATGCTTCATGCTATGCATTAATGCCTCAACTGATGCCTCCACTTCTGTTGTGGCGACAGCAACTAGAGTAACATTAGAAATTCGTGTGCGAGAGATGATCTCATCCATATAGAGAGAATTTCAGGAAGAAGTTTTTTGAAGACTTATGATTATCCAAGGCGAATAATCTGACGCAACTAATCGTCTACAGGTGAAAGGATGTTGGGTCCAGGGATATACTGCATTACCTCGCCATCACGGTATGGGAGTTGGCCAACTAATAATTCTCCTTTTGCATTCCACTGATTCCACCAGGTTCGTGAAAAATCAAGTATCGACTGAGGCCTGCCACTGCTCATATTGAATATGAGCTGGTGCCTGTCATCTTGAAGCTGCAGGGTGGTTCGTCGGAGAAATATGGATGCGCATTGTCTGACGTCTATAAAGTCTCTGACTTGTTCGCCCTTGGTCATGGCAAAGTCGCGCCCTGAAAGCGCAGCACTTTTGAGAGATGGCCACAGACGAGTACTGAGCTCGCCGTCGCCATAAACATGGAAGACGCGAATGATCTCAAGATTCAGTTTATACTCCTTGGCCCACTGCATTAAAGCAATGGATGCCGCCGATTTTGACGCTGAGTAGCTATTTGTTGGCTCAAGTGGAGCATCTGTAGGAATCTGATCATATCTTGCTCCGCTCGCTCCATATTCAAAACAACTGCCAGCTACAATATATCTCTTGATTCCTGCAAGCCTTGCCTCTTCAAAGAGTGATATAGCCGCGGAAACATTCCAGTAAAAGCAATTAGCGAGACTATCATATGGAACATTGCCTGTATGAGTTGCAAGATGCACAAGTACATCGCAACCATTTAAGTCTTCTCTTGCCACTTGATTGATTTGGCGATCAAACCAATCAGGCTGCTGAGTAATCGGTATTCGGCACTTGCTTTCTGGGCTCCGCCTAAAAGCTCTCACTAAATGTCCGTCGGCGAGGGCCCGATTGAGGTAGTGAGATCCGATAAATCCGGTTCCCCCGGTTAGCGCAATCTTCATCGCAATGAATTAATATCTGGATGCTGTTTATCGCGTTCAGAGATTATAGGGTCATGACATGGCCAGTCTATCGCTAGCGAACTCCAAAGCACGCCGCGATCTAGGGCTGGGCAGTGAATAGTAGAAGTATAATAAGTCATCCAATTATCTTCAGACATGGCCAGGAATCCGTGGGCATAGCCTTTTCCGATAAGAACTGCGGTATGCCCACTTTCGGAGAGGTCGATAGAGTACGGCTTGTTAAAGTGTGGGCTATCAGGCCTAACATCGACGATGACATCTAGAACATGCCCCTTGATGCACGACACAAGTTTGTCATGTGCAGCTGTATCAACTTGAAAATGCATGCCACGTAGCACCCCTCTTTTAGAGCGTGTGAGAAATGATTCTGCCGGTGTAAAGGCAATGCCCTGGGCTAAGAGGGTTTCCCCGTGAAACAGCTTGGTGAAATCGCCGCGACGATCTACGAAATGCGGGCAATCCAGAACAAATACACCTGGGAGAGGTTGGTCGCGTATCAGCAGATCAGCCATGGAACGGACCCCCCACAAAAGCCTGAATCACGGCAATCTCCTGATCCAGCATCTGCCGCGTCAACCCCGGATAGGTGCCCAAAAACAACGTGCTGCCCATAATCTCATCAGAGCCACTCATCTCGCCAACCACCCGCAGCGCCGCCGGCCTGTCCTGACGCAGCTGCACAAAAGCCGGTTGACGCAGCAGGTTGCCACCGAACAACATGCGATTGCCGACCTGGTGGCGATCCAGCTCCTGTGCCAGCTCCGTCCGGCTGAAGGGAGCCCCACCTTTGACCGCGATCTTGAAGCCAAACCAGGAACAATCCGTGCGGCAACCGCTCTCGTCCCAGCTGAAGCCCCTCTTCGCATCCCAGCCTGTGGCATGGGTGGGCAGGGCAAACTCCAACACAGCCTCGTGACTTGCCAAGCCGCGGCGCAGGATCTCCCAGTTCTGCTTGCGGGCCTCGATGAACTCAGGCAATCGCCGCAGCTGCACCCGGCCGATGGCCGCCTGTGGATCGAGCGGCTTGAGGTTGAAGCCCAAGTGGCTGTAGGTGTACTTGTGGTCGTACCCCTCCGGCAGCTCTCCCAGCTGCCAGCCAAAGCGCTTGTTGCAGGTGTTGTCGATGCCACTGGGGCACCAGCAGTCGCGGCCCCAGTCGCGGAAGCTCTCGGCGATCACCTTGAGCTTCTGGTCGCGCACGATGTTCACCGCACCACCCTCGCCCATGGTGAGGTGATGGGGCGGGTAGAAGCTCTGGGTGCTGATGTCACCCCAGGTGCCGGTCCAGCGGATCACCCGATCAGGGCCCTCATCCAGGCCAGGGCTGTTTTCGCTGAAGCCCAGGCTCTCGGCCAGCTCCCGTGGCATCGAGTAGCTGCAGCCCAGAGCATCGCAGTTGTCCTCCACCAACCAGAGGTCGTACTTCTGGCAGAAGGCCAGGGTGGCCGCCAGATCGAAGGGATTGCCCAGGGCGTGGGCCATCATCACGGCCTTGGTTTTGCCCGCGCTGTAGGCCGCTTCCAGCTGATCGCAGCGGGCGTTGCCCGTGATCGGATCGGCATCGATGAACACCGGCACCGCGCCCACCTGCACGATCGGCGCCACCGTGGTGGGGAACCCGGCCGCCACCGTGATCACCTCATCACCCGGCTTGATCCGCCGCGCCTCCGGCAGCTTGGCGGAGGTGAGGGCTGAGATTGCCACCAGGTTGGCGCTGGAGCCGGAGTTCACCAGCAGCGAGTAGCGCACGCCCAGGAAGGCCGCCAGCTCCTTCTGAAACGCTTCGCCTTCTGTGCCCAGGGTGAGCCAGAAATCGAGGGTGCTGCCCACCGCAGCCTCCACTTCCTCTTCGGTGAACACCCGGCCCGCATAGGGGATGGTGGTGCCCTCCTGCCAGGGCTGGCGCTCGGGATCCGCCGCCGGCCGGAAGGATGCGTGCACCTGACGGGAATACTCGCGGGTGAGGCGCAGGATTTCCTGCTTCAGGGCCTGGGGATCGGTCATGCGTTGGGGGAAAGGGGTGATGTGTAAGCGTTCAGATCCGCCAGGCAGCAGTCCAGAGGGCTGGCCCCCTCATGCACGGCGCGATACCAGCCCACGGTCCGGGCCAGGGTGGTGGCGTAGTCCCAACGGGGCTGCCAGCCCAGCCGGTGATGGGCCTTGTCGATCTGCAGATGCAGCAGGTTGGCCTCGTGCGGGGCGAGGGGATCGCTCTGATCCAGCCACTGGCCTGGCCAGTGCTCCAGGATTGTGGTCACCAGGTCGCCCACGGGGCGATTGCTGGCCAGGCTGGGGCCGAAATTGAAGGCCTCGCAGGGGGGCTGCGGATCCATCGCCAGGGCTTCCGCCAGCCGCAGGTAGCCGGCCAGCGGTTCGATCACGTGCTGCCAGGGGCGGGTGGCCCTGGGGTTGCGCACGGGGATCGGCTCCCCCTTGGCCAGGGAGCGCATGGCATCGGGCACGATCCGATCGGCAGCCCAGTCGCCCCCGCCGATCACATTGCCCGCCCGGGCGGTGGCGATGCGTAGGTGGGGCGTCTGATGGGAGCCCTGGCCGCAGAAGCTCGATCGCCAGCTGGCGATGGCGATCTCAGCGCCCGCCTTGCTGGCGCTGTAGGGATCGTGACCCCCAAGCCGGTCGGGCTCCCGGTAGCCATAAGCCCATTCCCGGTTCTCGTACACCTTGTCGGTGGTGACCATCACCACGGCGCAGGGGTGTTGCAGGGGCTTGAGGGCCTCCAGCAGATGCAGGCTGCCCATCACGTTGGTGGCCCAGGTGCCGAGCGGGTCTTCGTAGCTGCGCCGCACCAGGGGCTGGGCAGCCAGGTGCAGCACCACCTGCGGCTGGGCCCTGAGCACCAAAGCCTTGAGGGCCTCGAGATCGGCCAGATCACCGATCTGGTGCTGCCAGCTCTCCCCTGGCGGGCAGGCCTGGGCCAGCTGGCGAAACAGATTGGGCTCCGGTTCGGGCTCAAGGGCGTAGGTCCATACCTGGGCCCCCAGCTGCTGCAGCCACAGCAGCAGCCAGCTGCCCTTGAAGCCGGTGTGCCCGGTGAGCAGCACCCGCCGGCCGGCCCAGAACGCTAGATCCTGCATCACCACACCTTCCAGGGCGCCTTAGCCTCGGCCCAGAGCTCTTCGAGATGCACGCGATCGCGCAACGTGTCCATCGGCTGCCAGAAGCCGGTGTGGTGGTAGGCCGTGAGCTGGCCATCGGCCGCCAGGCTGCGCAGCGGATCCTGCTCCCAGATGGTGGCATCGCCTTCGATGCGATCAATCACCTCGGGCTCCAGCACAAAGAAGCCGCCGTTGATCCAGCCGCCATCCCCCTGGGGCTTTTCCTGGAATCCCGAAACCGCCGCGTTCTCGCCAAATTGCAGCGCCCCATAGCGGCCCGGCGGTTGCACCGCCGTGACCGTGCCCAAGCGGCCGTGGGCCCTGTGATGGGCAATCAGGGCCGTGATGTCCACATCCGCCACACCATCGCCGTAGGTGAAACAGAAGGCTTCATCGCGCACGTAATCGCGCACACGCTTAAGGCGACCGCCGGTCATGCTGGTTTCGCCCGTATCCACCAGGGTGACTTCCCAGGGCTCCGCTTTCTTGTGGTGCACCTCCATCGAGTTCATGCGCATGTGAAAGGTCACATCGCTCATGTGCAGGAAGTAGTTGGCGAAATACTCCTTGATCACATAACCCTTATAGCCACAGCAGATCACAAACTCATTGATCCCATGGGCACTGAAGATCTTGAGGATGTGCCAAAGAATCGGCCGCCCGCCGATCTCCACCATCGGCTTGGGCTTGAGGCTGGTTTCTTCGCTGATGCGGGTGCCAAGGCCCCCAGCAAGAATGACGGCTTTCATATCAACAGATTAACAGAATCAGCTTCCTACTAAAGCCACCGCACCCCGTGCATTGAACACAAGGCGAATGGTTTTGACCAGAATCAGCAGGTCCAGCCAAAATGAGAAATTGCGTAGGTAGTACAGGTCGTAGCTGAGTTTGTTGGCCGCATCTTCCACAGAGGCGCCATAGGGATAGTTCACCTGGGCCCAGCCGCTCAGCCCCGGCCGGATCAGATGGCGCAATCTGTAGTACGGGATCTGCTGTTCCAGTTCCGCCTCGATCTCCGGGCGCTCCGGCCGAGGGCCAATCAGGCTCATCTGACCCTGCAGCACCGCCCACAACTGCGGCAGTTCATCCAGGCGGGTGACCCGCAGCAGCTGGCCGATGCGGGTGATGCGGGGATCCCCCCGGCCAGACCACTGCGCCCCGCTCGCCTCCGCGTCCACCCGCATGCTGCGCAGTTTCCACACTTTGAATGGCGCACCATCCAGGCCGCTGCGCAGTTGGCCGTAGAACACCGGGCCGCGATCTTCCAGGCGAATCAACAACGCCGCCAACAGCAGTAAGGGCGCCGTGAGTAGCAGCAGCACAGTGCTCACCAGCACATCTCCCAGGCGCTTCAGCCGTTTCTGCAACGATCCATGGGGCGCGGCGAACTCACCCCGCAGCAGATCGGCGGGCCGCAGCAGATCCGGGGGAAATCGCTGCAGCACCTGTTCACACCAGCCCAGGGCGGACAGCACCTGCCCACCCTCGGACTGAAGCCGCAAAAGGTGCTGCTGTTGCTCAGGGGACAGGGCATTGAAATCCTCCACTACGAAACACTCACCGTGGAGGCTGGCTGGCTCCAGGCGGGTGGTTTGGCGCGCCCAGAGGAGCGCCCGCTGCAGGCGCTGATGGAAGCCGGCTGATCCCAGCACCACCCAGGTGTCGGTTGGGGAATAACGCTGCCGGAGCAGGGTGTTCAGGCCGACCTGCGCCAGGCCGCTGCCCAGGGCCAGCGCCAGCAGGAACGGCAGCAGAAAGGCCCGCGCGTCTGTTGGAGCCGCGGCGATCGCGGTGATCCAGAGATAAGCCAGATACACAGCGGTGCTGAGCAGCAGCGTCAGCAGGGTGCGCACCAATTGCTTGAGGGCAACGGCGGAAGCCTGCTCCTCCTGGTCGTAATAGCGGCCGAGCACATAGCTGCACAGCAGCCAAAATTGCAGCAGCCAGGTGAGCGGCAGGGAAAACGAGGGCCAGCTGCCGAAGCGCAACTGAAACCATCCCGTGAACAACAGGGCAAACAGACTGCAATCCAGCAGCAACGCCACCAGCAAACGGCGCCGCGTGAACAGCCAGGGGAGACGAATCAGCATGAACGTTCCCAGATCAAAGCCGCACCTCCTGCTGCTGCAACCCATCCCGGAACTCGGCCACCGTGCGCCGCAATCCCTCAGCCAGAGGGATACGCGCCCGCCAACCCAGCTCGGCCAGCAGGCTCACATCCAGCTGTTTCTTCGGAGTGCCATCGGGTTTGGAGGCATCCCAGTGGATCTCGCCCTGGAATCCTGTGGCCGCCGCCACCGCTTCGGCGAGCTCGCGGATCGTCAGATCCACGCCGGTGCCCACATTGAGGAACTGTTGCTCTTCCGGCCCCGGCTGCCAGTGCTCCAGCGCAAACACGCAGGCCTCGCCCAGATCATCCACATGCAGAAACTCCCTAAGGGGGGTACCTGTGCCCCAGCAGGTCACGCTGGCGTCTCCGCGCTCAGCCGCTTCGTGGAATCGGCGGATCAGGGCCGGCAGCACGTGGCTGTTGGTGGGGTGGTAGTTGTCTCCCGGGCCATACAGATTGGTGGGCATCAGGCTGATGGCATCAAAGCCGTGTTGCCGGCGCAGCGCCTCACACAGCTTGATGCCAGTGATCTTGGCGATCGCGTACCACTCATTTGTAGGCTCGAGCGGCCCGGTGAGCAGCGCGTCTTCGCGGATCGGCTGCTCGGCGAACTTCGGGTAGATGCAGCTGCTGCCCAGAAACAACAGGCGCCGCACCCCGGAGCGCCAGACCGTTTCGATCACGTTGGTCTGGATCTTGAGGTTTTCGAGCAGGAAATCAGCCGGGTAGGTGTTGTTGGCCTGGATGCCGCCCACCTTGGCCGCCGCCAGCACCACCACCGTGGGTTGGTGCTCGGCAAACCAGCGCTGCACGGCGGGGCCGTCTTCCAGATCCAGCTCGGCGCGGCTGGCTGTGAGCAGGTTGCTGTAGCCCGCCCGCTGCAGCGCCCGGCAGATGGCGCTGCCCGCCATGCCGCGGTGGCCGGCCACGAAGATCCGGTCGGCAGGGGTAATGAGTGCCGCCATCAGCCGATGCCTCCCACTTGGTCCACAAGTGGACTAAATTGATGATCTATGGATCTGCGCCCCATGGCTGAGCGTGTTGTGAATGTGCATGAGGCCAAAACCCACTTTTCACGGCTGATCGATGCCGCCCATGCCGGCGAAACCATCCTGGTAGCCAAAGGAGGCAAGCCTTGGGCGCGCCTGGTGCCTCTCGAGCAGCCTCGCCCGCGCCGCCAGGCCGGAGTGCTGGCTGGCCGCATCACGCTGCCAGCACCGGAGCTGCTGCTCGAGCCTCTGCCAGAGGAGGAGCTTGCTGCCTTGGAGCAGCCCCTGCCCTCCCCTTGCCCGTGATGACGCAGCTGTTGCTCGACACCCATGCCCTCCTCTGGTGGCTGGCGGAGCCGGATCGCCTCTCGCCTGCCGCCCACGCCGCGATCAGCGATCCCGCCCATGGGGTTCATGTGAGCGCCGCCTCCGGATGGGAGATCGCCACCAAGGTGCGCCTGGGGAAATTGCCTGGCATCGGCGACCTGCTCAACAACCTGCCCCAGCTGCTGATCGCTCAAGGCTTTGAGCTGCTGCCCATCACGCTGCAGCACGGCCTGCATGCCGGCAGCTACTCCATGCCCCATCGCGATCCGTTTGATCGTCTGCTGGCCGCCCAGGCTGAGCTGGCCAGGCTCACCCTGGTGTCCGTGGATCCAGCGCTTCAGGCGTTCCCCTGCAGGCTTCTCTGGTAGCGCCATCAGCCCTGTTCTCCAGCGGCGGCCACCGCCGAGGGATTGGTGGGCGGGTTCTCCATCGACCCCACCACGTTGAAGCCCTTCAGCCGCAGGATCGCCTCCTTGCGGGCCTCTTCCCGATCCGCCGCCACCATCTCGGCCACCAGTTCTTCAAGCGTGGTTGTGGGGGTCCAACCCAGCTTCTCGTGGGCCTTGCTGGGATCGCCGAGCAGGGTTTCCACCTCCGCCGGACGGAAGTAGCGCGGGTCGATCCGCACCACCACCTCTCCGCTGCTGCGCCGGCCCACTTCCTGAGTGCCACTGCCCTCCCATTGCAGGGCACCCCAGCCCAGCTCCAGGGCAGCCAGCTCGATGAAGCGGCGCACCGATTCCTGCCGGCCCGTGGCGATCACAAAGTCTTCCGGGGTGCCGGGCTGCTGCAGCATCCGCCACTGCATCTCCACGTAGTCGCGCGCGTGGCCCCAGTCGCGCAGCGAATCGAGGTTGCCCATATAGAGGCAGTCCTCCAGGCCCTCGTTGATGCGCGCCAGCCCGCGGGTGATCTTTCGCGTCACGAACGTTTCACCACGCCGCGGGGATTCGTGGTTGAACAGGATCCCGTTGCAGGCATACATGCCGTAGGCCTCGCGGTAGTTCACCGTGATCCAGTAGGCGTAGAGCTTGGCCACCCCGTAGGGGCTGCGCGGATAGAAGGGCGTGGTTTCCTTCTG
>NZ_JACJRT010000012.1 GCF_014697415.1 Cyanobium sp. FACHB-13342
GCACACCGAACCAGCCCACGTACAGGCGGTTGTTGGTGGAGGTGACCCACTCGCAGAACTGGTTCCACGCAGAAGCGCCTTGGCGCTGCTGAATAGTGGTTGTCATGAGAACGAGAGAAGGGTGTTCCAGAGGAACGGGTATGGAGGGCGGTAAACCGCCAGGGCGAAAACCGCCGGACGGAATCCCGTCACACGCAACTGTAACGGAAGATTGCGGCACTGGTGAGAAGGCCGCCACCTGGGCGCCCCAGCGCTGCTGATGACTCCAATAAGCCCTGCTGATGTGTGCCGCGGGGGCGGCAATCCGTAGCCAGGGCCTGCTGCCACTGCTAGGAGTTGCCCAGCACAGGCCTCCTCCCGGCATGGCACTGCCTTCCCCGCTTCACGCCCTGCCCGTCCGTGGCGCCCTGGCGGCCTTGGCCGGCACCGCTCTCCTGATCAGCGGCTGCCAACGGCAACCGTCCGCGGAGGTCCAGCGCCTGCAACAGCGCCAGGAGCAGCTGGAGCTGAAGATCCAGCAGCTGGAGCAAAAGCTCAACGCGGTGAGCCCAGGCAATGGGGCTGACCCCGCCGGCAAGCCTCCGGCCGGAGCGATCAAGTCGCTCACCTACCGCAGCGGCACCGAGGACGATCGGCTACGCATCTACTGGGCCGACGGCAGCAAAACCGACCTGCCCTGCACCAAGGAGCAGTCCACCCTGGTGTGTGGTTGAGGCCCCTTGACAGGGCCATGGGCCAGGGTTGAGCTGGTTGAACGCTTTGCCTTTGCGACCCATGCCCAGCCGTTTGGCTTCTGCAGCTGCGGCTGCCCTTTGCTCGGGGCTGCTGGCCGGAACGGCGACCGGTGGCATCACCCTGCTGGCGCCCCAGGCAGGCCTGGCCCAGGAGGCTCCGGTGCCCTTCAGCGCCGTTCGGGCCCTCAACCTGGCGCGCAACACCGCCATCCAAACCAACGGCGGCCTGGCGGTCTACCGCCCAGCCCAGTGCATGTACGAAACCGCCAACGCGGGGAACCAGTGCCTGATCAGTTCCACCAGTGACGGCTATGAGTTCCGCTTCCTCGGTGGGGCACCGGGTTGGCAGCAACTCAACCTGGCCCCCACGGTGGAGACCGAGATCCGCATTTCCAGCGATGGGCGCACCGTGCTGGGCGTCGACTACAACGGCGCGCCCCGCTGAGCCAACTGGGAGGCCAGCTCGGTGAGGGCCTGGAGCCACCCGGGAGACACCGGCCAGCTTTCCCGCCGGGTGAGGCTCAGGGCAATGCCCTTCTCCCCATAGGCGGCTTCGTTGACAAACACGGGCCAGACCGGCTGATCCTCCAGCCCCGGCGGTGGAACGAAGCCGATGGGTTCCCCCCCAGGCCCGGTGAACACGGGATCACCGGGCTGCAGCGGCCACCAGTCCCGATGCTGCAGCGCCGGGTGCAGACAGGCCGCCGGGGTTCCATCGGGGCGACGGGGCAGGTCGAGGCTGCAGAGATGGCGGTGCACCAGCAGCTGGGGGGGCAGGCGCAGGTCTCGGGCCTGGGCGGCGGCCAGCACCTCGAGCGCGGCCTCCACCGCCAGCTGGGTCTGGCGGCAGATCTGGGCCGTGATCACCCCCTGGGGAACGGGCCCCACCTCAATCACCAGTCCGCAGGGCCAGCGCTCCACCAAAAATCCGGTCTGGGCGGTGTCGGCCTCGTGCAGATAGATGGGCAGGCCCAGCCGCGCCTGCAGGCCTGCCGCCAGGGCCAGATCGGTCGGCCGCCGGCCGTAGATCACCAGGGAATTGCCCATGGCGCTGGTGGTGCTGTGCAGATCCAGCGCCACCAGGCACGGGACATCGGCCTCGGGGCCATGGCGGGCCACCAGCTCCCGGGCGCGCTGCAGATCCGGCCCCGCCAAGGAGGGGTCGGCCAGGAGGGCGGGGTCAAAACAGCGGTTGAGATCCCGCTCGAGGTAACGGCGGTTCTGGGCGTGGGCGGCCGGGTTGCCCACCACCAGCTCCAGATCCAGGCCGCAGCTGGCCAGGGCCCCTGGATGGCGACACCAGTGGTCCAGCAGCCAGGGGGCATTGCGCTCGTTGCCGTGGGTCCCAGCCACCACGAGCACCCTGGCTGGCGCAGGATTCGAACGCATCAGCGGGAAGGTCGCCGGCAGGCGCTGGATTTCAAGCCCAGCCTGACGCAGATTCAGACCCTTGCCGCCTCCCCATCCATGGCCCCACCCGCTCCGCTGGTGCGCACCGCCCGCTCCCTGTGGCACTGGCAATGGCAGCAACTGATGGGGGGTCTGGGGCCGGCCGATGCCGACGGCAACTACCGCCGGCCCGCGGGGGCCTTCACCGCCCTGCCCCCCCTGCCCAGTGATGCCACCGCAGCCGATGGCCACGTGCTGATCGTGGGGCGCAGCTGCCCCTGGGCCCATCGGGCCTGGCTGGTGTGGAGCCTGCGGGGCCTGGGGGCCAGCATCACCCTGGTGGTGGTGGACCCGGACCCGGCCGAGGGGCGCTGGCGCTTTGCCGAGGCCTTCGACGGCTGCCACACCTTGATCGAGCTCTACCGGCGCTCGGGTGCCGATGCGGGGCAGCGGGCCACGGTGCCGGCCCTCTATTCCCGCCGCGAACGGCGCATCCTGGTAGGCGAGAGCGCCCGCCTGATCGAACTGCTCAACCGCTGGCCCTGCCCCGACGCCCCCAATCTGGAACCGGCCCCCCAGCAGGCGGCCACCGACCACTGGCGAGACCGGCTGCAGGGCAGCGTCAACGATGGGGTTTACCGCTGCGGCTTTGCCCGCACCCAGGCGGCCTACGACCGGGCCGAAGCCGCGCTGTTTGCGGCGCTGGGGGACGCCAACCAGGCCCTGGCGGACGCGCCCTGGCTGAGCGGCCCCCGGCTGAGCCTGGCGGACGTGGTGCTGTTCCCCACCCTGATCCGGCTGGAGCTGGTGTACGCCCCCCTGTTCGGCTGCAGCCGCCTGCCCCTGTGGCAACTGCCGGCCCTGTGGCACTGGCGACGCCGCTTCCACGCCCTGCCGGGGGTGGCGGCCACCTGCTGGCCGGAGGCCTGGCGCCGGGACTACTTCGGCGCCCTCTTCCCCCTCCATCCCTCGGGAATCGTTCCAGCGGGACCGCCCCTCGCCACACTGGTGGAAGGTCCACCCGCTCTGGGAGGGCCCGGGGAGACCCAACCGATGCGTGATCCGGGAAACGACCATGGCTGATCCCGTGTTTGAAGGGGTCTACGGGCCCTTCACGATTGATGCCACCGACCGGCGCGAGGTGCTCGGCTACCGCCTGGCCCTCACCGCCGTGGCCGCGGGGCAGGCGGGCCTGCTGCTGCAATGGCGCCAGTTCGGCCCAGGCCAGCTCTGGCCCTGGATGGTGGTGATGGCGGTGGGTCTGGGCCTGGCCCTGCGCTGGATTCACATCTACCTCGTGCCCCTGCACCGGGCCCTGCAGCTCTTCTGGCTGCTGGGCTGCGCCGGCGCCCTGGTGCTGGCGGCCCGCAGCGGCCCTGGGGGCATGGTGGCGGCCCTCACCAACCAGCCCCTCTGGATCCTGGCCATCGGCCCCTTCTTCGCCGCCCTGGCGGGGGTGGGCTTCAAGGAGTTCTTCTGCTTTCGCCGTCCCGAAGCGATCGGGGTGACGCTGCTGCTGCCGATCGCCCTGCTCGGCCACCTGGGTGGCCTGCTGGGCGGCTCGGCCACCGCCACCTTGCTGGCCCTCGAGAGCGCCCTGCTGCTGGTGCTGTGCCTGCGCAAGTTCCCCATGCCCGCCGCCGCCGATGTGGGAGACAAAAGCGTCTTCGCCTACCTCAAGGCCCAGGCAGCCAGCAGCTCGGGAGCCGCGCCTTGAGCCTGATCAGCCTGGTGGAAGGCGGCAAGGACTTCGGCATCCGCACCCTGTTTGAGGGCCTCACCCTGCACGTGGGCGAGGGGGAGCGGCTGGGGCTGATCGGCCCCAACGGAGCGGGCAAGAGCACCCTGCTGAAGGTGCTGGCCGGGCACGAGCCCCTGGGCAGCGGCCAGCGGCGCTGCGCCCCCCGCACCCGGGTGGTGCTGGTGGAGCAGGAGCCCGAACTCGACCCCGACCACACGGTACTGGAGCAGGTCTTCGCCGGCAGCGGGGAAAAGATGGCGCTGCTGCGCCAGCACACGGCCCTGAGCCAGGCGGTGGCGGATGCACCCGACAACGCCACCACCCTGGCCCGGCTCAGCGACCTGCACGGGCGCATGGACCAGCTCAACGCCTGGGGGCTCGAACAGCAGTGCCGCGAGGTGCTCGAACGGCTCGGCATCGCCGAAACCGACCGCAAGGTGGGCGACCTCTCGGGCGGATACCGCAAACGGGTGGCCCTTGCCGCAGCGCTGGTGGCCGAGCCGGATGTGCTGTTGCTGGATGAGCCCACCAACCACCTCGATGCCAATGGGGTGGAGTGGCTGCAGAGCTATCTCGACCGCTTCCCGGGTGCCCTAGTGCTGGTGACCCACGACCGCTACGTGCTGGATCGGGTGACCCGGCGGATTGTGGAGGTGGATCGGGGCCTGGCCCGCAGCTACGCCGGCAACTACGCCACCTACCTCACCCATAAGGCCGAGGAGGAGGCCTCGGAAGCCGCCTCGGCCGCCAAGTTCAAGGGCACCCTGCGGCGGGAACTGGCCTGGCTGCGGCAGGGCCCCAAGGCGCGCAGCACCAAACAGAAAGCCCGCATCCAGCGGATCGAGGCGATGCGGGAAGCCCCCCAGCGCCAGAGCCGCGGCCAGGTGAGCCTGGCCACCAGCAGCCGGCGGCTGGGCAAACGGGCCATCACGGCCGAAGCGCTGGGGGTGAATGCGGGCGAAGGCCCCGAAGCGCGGCCCCTGCTGCGCCAATTCAGCTACGACTTCAGCCCGGAAGACCGGATCGGCATCATCGGGCCCAACGGTGTGGGCAAGTCGAGCCTGCTGGAGGTGATCGCAGGGCGGCGCCAGCCCAGCAGCGGCAGCCTGGAGTTGGGGGCCACCGTCAAGCTGGCCTACTTCGACCAGCACAGCGACGTGCTGCTCAAGCCCGACCAGAAGGTGCTGGAGGTGGTGCAGGCCGCCGCCAGTCGGGTGTCGGTGGATGGCGAGGAGCTGAGCGCTTCCCAGCTGCTGGAGCGCTTCCTCTTCCCCCCCGCCCAACAGCACCAGCCAGTGGCCAAGCTCTCTGGCGGTGAGCGGCGGCGGCTGCACCTCTGCCGGCTGCTGATCGAGGCGCCGAATGTGCTGCTGCTCGATGAGCCCACCAACGACCTGGACGTCCAGACCCTGAGCGTGCTCGAAGACTTCCTGGAAGACTTCCGCGGCTGCGTGGTGGTGGTCTCCCACGACCGCTACTTCCTCGACCGCACCGTGGATCGGCTGTTCTGCTTCGAGAACGGCGAGCTGCAGCGCTTTGAGGGCAACTACAGCGCCTACCTGGAGACCAGCGCCGCCCGCCTGGAGGCCGCCCGGCTGGCCTGCAGTGCGGCCCAACCCGCCCAACCTGCCCAAGCGGCCCGAGCCCCCAGCCGCGGCGAACGTCCGGCATTGCGGCGACGCAGTTTCAAGGAGAACCGCGAACTGGCCGATCTCGAAACCCAGCTGCCGCTGTGGGAGGAGCAGCGCCGCCAGCTGGAGCTGGCCCTCGGTGCAGGCGGCAGCGACTACGCCGCTTTAGAAGCCCTCACCCAGCAGCTGGCGGAGTTGAGCGAGCAGATCCACGCCGGCGAGGAACGGTGGCTGGCCCTGAGCGAACTAGCGGGTTGAGGGTGCGGCGATCCCCGCGGCCGAGCGGCGGCGGCGGTGGGGGTGGGCCATCTCCAGGGGGGCTCCAGCCGTCGCACCCTGCCGGGGCGGCAGTCCACACACCGGACCCGCCGGTTCTGGCAGCAACCAGGGCTGCTGCCGCACCCTGGCCCCCTGGGCCTCCGCCTCCTTCATCGCGGTGGGCTTGTAGTCATCCGCCGCCCGATGGGCCGCCATCTGGTCGCCCATGCGGCGCAGGTAGAGGTCTTGGCACCAGGTGATCTGGCAATGCTCATAGGCCTCGCAGGCGGCCTGGAGGGACGGGAACCGCTGGCTGACCAAACCACTGGGCGCGCATTGTTTCCAATCCAACACATCGTCGAAGTTCAGATCGCGGCGCCACTGGCGCTGCTCCGACAGATAGCAGTGCTCCTCCGGACCGTTGATCCAGAACAGGCGGCCGTTCTCGTCCATGAAGTGGCGGCCCCGCCGCTGCTTGATGCGTGCCATGGAGGTGCCCCTGCAATGCGCTTGTCCTGCTGTTAGCCACGGCAGCGCCGATCGGCAGCAGGCCACAGAAAGGCGAAAGGTCAGCCGGCACCCGTAAGGTGGGGCGCGGTGAACTCCGGCTCTAGCCAGCCGGTATCCGAAATGAAAAGCATCGACGAGCACATCCAGAAGGACCAGAGCGAGATCGAGGCCGCCCGGGCCGCCGGCGATCTCGCCAAGGTTCGCCACCTGGAAGAGGAGCTGCAGGGGCTCCAGGAGTTCAAGGAACACCATCCTGAGGACAGCCACGACCCCACCCCCCTCGAGGTGTTCTGCGACCTGAACCCCTCGGCTCCCGAGTGCCGCGTCTACGACGACTGAAATTCCCGGGGACCTGGGCCTTTAGGCAATGCCGAGCTGCTGCCACACCGCGGCCAGCAGCTCCGGCAAATTCTTTGAAGCGGCCGCGGAAATCGCCAGAACGGGCTGTTCCCCCTGGGACTTCACCTGTTGGCGCACCATCTCCAGCGCGGTCTCCAGGGCTGCGGGGTCGAGCAGTTCGATCTTGTTGAGCACCACCAGCCGCGGCCGCTGATCGAGGCCATGACCGTAGGCCGTGAGCTCCCGCTGCACCACCTCAAGATCGGCCAGCACGTCCTCGGCGCTGGCATCAATCAGGTGGATCAACAGGCGGGTGCGCTCGATGTGGCGCAGGAAATCGTGGCCGAGTCCAGCCCCCTGGGCCGCCCCGGCAATCAAACCGGGAATGTCGGCAAACACGGTGCCATCGCCACTGGGCCGGCGCACCACGCCGAGGTTGGGCACCAGGGTGGTGAAGGGGTAATCGGCGATCTTGGGCCGGGCGGCTGAGAGCACCGAAATCAACGTGCTCTTGCCAGCGTTGGGCAGGCCGATGATGCCCACCTCGGCCAGCAGTTTGAGCTCGAGCTGCAGCAGCCACTCCTCACCCTCCTTGCCCTCGGTGCACTTCTCCGGCGCCCGGTTGCGGTTGCTGAGGTAGTGGGCGTTGCCGAGGCCGCCGCGGCCACCAAGGGCCACCAGGAGCTCATCCCCAGGGGCCGTGAGGTCGCCCAGCAGGATCGTGGTGCGGGCGTCCCGGACCTCCGTGCCGCAGGGCACCTTGATCACCAGGTGATCGCCGCTGGCGCCGGTGCAGCGGTTGGGACCGCCCCGCCGGCCCTCCACCGCCGCAAACAGGCGCTTGTATTTGAAGTCCAGCAGGGTCTGAAGGTTGGCATCCGCCACCAGCAGCACGTCGCCGCCGCGGCCGCCATCGCCGCCGGAAGGCCCCCCAGCCGGCACATATTTCTCGCGGCGGAAAGCCACGATCCCGTCACCGCCACGGCCGGCCTTGACGGCGATGCGGGCCTGATCAATGAATTGCATTGGGACAAACCTAGGATCGCGCCGTCTGAAGGCCCGTCTTGGCAGAGGTTCGCTTCCAGCAGGTCAGCAAGACCTACCCACCCCGCAGGGGTAGCGATCCGGTGGAGGTGCTGCAGCAGCTGGATCTGCAGATCCAGGACGGAGAATTCCTGGTGCTGGTGGGACCATCGGGCTGCGGCAAGAGCACCCTGCTGCGGCTGCTGGCGGGCCTGGAACAGCCCAGCGGGGGGGAGATCTACGTCGGCAACCGGCCCGTGAGCCAGCTGCGCCCGGCCCAGCGGGATGTGGCCATGGTGTTCCAGAGCTACGCGCTCTACCCCCACCTCACGGTGGCGGGCAACATCGGGTTCGGCCTGCGCCGCAGCCGCAACCGCTCGGCCCTGCAGCAGCTGCAGGACAGCCTCCACCTGGCCAGCCGGCGGCTGCCCAGGCCCCTGCAGGTGCGCTCGCCGCGGGAGGAGCGCATCGCCACCCGGATTGCCGAGGTGGCCGAAACCCTGGAACTCGATCACCTGCTGGACCGGCTGCCAAAGGAGCTCTCCGGCGGCCAGAAGCAGCGGGTGGCTCTGGGCCGGGCCATCGCCCGGGCACCGGCGGTGTTCCTGATGGATGAACCCCTCAGCAACCTCGACGCCAAGCTGCGCACCGGCACCCGCACCCAGATCGTGGAGTTGCAGCGGCGGTTGGGCACCACCACCCTCTACGTCACCCACGACCAGGTGGAGGCGATGACCATGGGGCACCGCATCGCCGTGCTCAACGCCGGCCGGCTGCAGCAGCTGGGCACGCCGATGGAGCTCTACCAGTGGCCCGCCAACCTGTTCGTGGCCCAGTTCATCGGCAGCCCGCCCATGAACCTGCTGCCGGTGCAGGTGCTCGGAGCCGGCCAACTGCAACTGGGCAGCCGCCGGCTCACGGTGGAGGGTGCCCTGGCCGAGGGGCTGGCCGCGCGCACGGGACAGGACCTCACCGGAGGCCTGCGGGCCGAGCACTTCCGCCTGGCCCCAGCCACCAACCGCAACCTGCAGGCCGAGGTGAGCCACAGCGAGGCCCTGGGCAACGAACAGCTGCTCACCTGCCGGCTGGAGGAGGGCGGTCACCTGGTGCAGGTGCGCGTCGGCCCGGAAGAGGCCCTGCCGCCCGGATCCACGGTGCACCTGGATGTCGATCCCCGCGGCTGGCGCCTGTTTGACGGGGCCGGCGAGGCCCTGCCCCTGCCCCCCGCCACCGCTGGCCAGGGCCCCCTGCTGCCTCGGCTCTGATGGCGTGGGCAGGGAGTGGGCTCGGCTGGCCTACTTCAGGTAAATCACGCTGCAGCCAGGTCCGCCGTCGCCCTGCTCGGCGTCGCGCACCCGCTCCACGTAGGGAACGGTGGTGAGCCACTGGCGCAGGCCCCGCTTGAGCTTGCCGGTGCCGATGCCGTGGATCACCCAGACGGGGCCATTGGCGGCGCGCAGCCGCTCCTCCACCGCCGCCTCAGCCTCATGCACCCGCAGGCCCCGCACATCCACCGTGTTGCGCTCGGTGCGCACATCGGGACCGCGCCCCCCCAGGCCCCGCTGGCCCTTCACCTGCACCTGCACCTCCGGCGGCGTCGGCTTCTCCCCGTGCAGCCCCTCGATGCCGGCCAACTCCAGGGTGAGCCGCAGGACGCCGCAGCGGACGGTGAGTTCGCGGCCGTCATCGGCCAGGGCCAGCACCTCCCCGGCCTTGCCCAGGGACAGCACCCGCACCCGATCGCCCACGGCGGGCATCCACCCGCGGTGCTCGCGCCGCTCCGGGGTGGGGCGATGCTGCTGCTCCAGGCTCTTGAGGCGCTGGCCGGCCTGACGGGCGGTTTCCCCCAGGGCAGAGCTGCTGGCGCGACCCCCATCCTGGCCCTGGCGCAGCCGGCGGATGATCCGCTTGACCTCGTTCTGCCCCTGGCGGATCGAGCGCTCCAACTGCTGGCGCCGCTGCTCCTGCAGCTCGGCGCTCTGCTGGGTCTGCTGCTGCCAGCGCAGCAGCAACTCCTCGTGCAGCAGCTCGGTGCGGGCCAGCAGGGCGGCGGCCTCCTCCGCGGCCTCCTGCTGGCGCTGGCGCTGGTCTTCCAGGCCGGCAATCACCTGGTTCACCTCCCCTTCGCCCAGGGGCTCCAGCTGGGAGGCGGCGAGCTCCAGCACCGGCTCCCCCAACCCCAAACGGCGGGCGATGGCGAGGGCATTGCTGCGGCCGGGGATGCCCCACTGGAGGCGATAGGTGGGGGAGAGGGTGTCGACGTCGAAGGCCACCGAGGCGTTCTCGAAGCGGGGATCGCTGTACTTGAGGGCCTTGAGCTCACCGAAGTGGGTGGTGGCGATGGTGAGGCGGGCCCGATCGGCCAGGTGCTTGAGCAGGGCCGTGGCCAGGGCTGAACCCTCGAGGGGATCGGTGCCGGCCCCCACCTCATCAAGCAACACCAGCGCGGCGCCAGGCCCTGGGGCCCCATCGGACGCGGCCCCCCCGGGATCCGGCAGGGCCTCGAGGATGCGGGCGATGCGGCGGATGTGGCCGCTGAAGGTGGAGAGGTTCTGCTGCAGGGATTGCTCATCGCCAATGTCGGCGAGCACCTGGGCGCACCAGGGCAGCCGTGGCGTGCCACTGCAGGGCAGGAACAGGCCGGCCCGGGCCATCAGGGCCGCCAGGCCAACACTTTTGAGGGTGACGGTCTTGCCGCCGGTGTTGGGGCCGGTGATCGCCACCACCCGCAGCTCGGGCGCCACCATCAGGCTCACGGGCACCACCCCATGGCCGGCCTCCCGCTTGTGCTGCCAAACCAGCAGCGGATGGCGCAGATCGCGCAGCTCGAAGGGAGCCTCGGGCCCCGCCACCAGCTCGGGGCGCACCGCCCCCAGCCAGGCGCCATAGCGGGCCCGGGCCAGGCCGGCATCGAGACGCCGCAACACCTGTTGGAGCCCCTCGAGGGCTTCCGCCTCCTCCCCCACCTGGCCACTGAGAGCCGTCAGCACCTCCAGCTCCAGATCCCGCTCCCGCCCCTCCAACTCGCGGATGCGGTTGCCCAGGGCAATCACCGCCTGGGGTTCGATGAACACCGTTTGCCCGGATGCCGAGCTGTCATGCACCAGCCCGGGCAGCTGGGCGGCGGCGCCGGCCTTCACCGCCAGCACGGGCCGGCCATTGCGCTCGGAAATCACCGTGTCCTGCAGCATCGCCCCACAGCGACGCAGCAGCTCCTGCAGCCGCTCGCGCCGATCGGCGCGCACACCGAGCAACTGGCGCCGCAGCCCCTCCAGGGGCGGGCTGGCCCGATCGGCCACCCGGCCACCCTCCTCGAGGCAGAAGTGCAGACGCTGCTCCAGCTCCGGCAGGGTGCGCAGGTCGGCCACCAGGACCGAGCACACCGGCCGCAGCTCGGCATCCTCGATCTGGCGCCGCAGCCGGCGGGCCGCTGCCAGGGTGCCGGCCAGGGCCAGCAGGTCTTCACCAGCGGCGGTACCGCCCTTGGCGCAGTGGCCCACCAAGGCGGCGATGTCGGCCACCCCCTGAAAACTCAGCCCCCCCTCCAGCAGGCCATCGAGGCCCAGCAGCTCGGTGGTTTCGGCCAACAGGGCCTGGCTGGCCGCGACGGTGTCTGGCAGGGGCAGGGCCTGGCAGGCGCGACGCCCCGCGGCGGTGCTGGCAAAGCTGGCCAGCTGCTCCGCCAGCCGGGGCCACTCCAGCAGCTCCAGGGCCTCCTGTTGGATCGCGGGCGAGGCGGTGGACGGCGTGGTCACCCGGTCACGTTGGTCGGGATGCCTTCGGCGGGCTCGTAGAGCATCTCCAGCCAGTTGCCTTCCGGATCCTGCAGGTAAAAGCTGGCGGTGCCATCGCGGTGGTCGTGCACCGGACCACAGGCATGGCCCGCCTCCACCAGGTTGGTGCGCAGGGTCTCCACCTCAGCCCGGCTCTGAAAATGCAGGGCAAAGTGGGGGCCAGCAGCCTTGTAATCAGGGCTGAGCAGGGCAATACCGGCGCCCGTATGGGGCCACTGCACATAGGCCCAGTCGGGGGCATCCCACGTGAGCCGCAGGCCCAGGCCCAGGTAAAAGGCCTTGGCCCGCTCCATGTCCTGCACCCGCACGGCCACATGCCCCAGGGTGTGGCTTGGGCCTTCAGAAGGGGACATGGGCGGCGGCGGGGGGATGGCCATTCTCAGCCCTGTCAACCGATCAAGCCTGGCGCAGCCAGGCGGCCGCATCACAGGCGTGGTAAGTGAGGATCAGATCGGCCCCCGCTCGCTTGAAGCAGAGCAGGGTTTCCAGCACCACGGCCCGCTCGTCGATCCAGCCCTTTTCAGCGGCGGCCTTCACCATGGCGTATTCGCCGCTGACGTTGTAGGCCGCAATCGGCAACTCGGTTTCACCGCGCAGACGATGAATGATGTCGAGGTAGGCCAGACCGGGCTTCACCATCAGGATGTCGGCCCCCTCCTGCTCATCGAGCAGGGCTTCGGTGAGGGCTTCGCGGCCGTTGGCCGGATCCATCTGGTAGGTGCTCTTGTCGCCGGGGATCGGCTTGCCGGCGGCCGCGCGGGGGGCTGAATCGAGGGCTTCGCGGAAGGGGCCGTAATAGGCAGAGGCGTACTTGGCGGTGTAGCTGATGATCCCCACATGCTCGAACCCCTCCTCGTCGAGGGCTTCGCGGATGGCGCCGACGCGGCCGTCCATCATGTCGCTGGGCCCAATCAGATCGGCGCCAGCGCGGGCCTGGGCCACGGCCTGGCGGCAGAGGATCGCCACGGTTTCGTCATTGAGCACCACCCCCTCGCTGCTGACGATGCCGTCGTGGCCGTCGCAGGAGTAGGGATCGAGGGCCACATCGGTCATGATCGCCATGCCCGGGTGCACCTCCTTGAGCCGGCGGATCGCCCGGGGGATCAGGCCGCCCTCGTTGAAGCACTCGGCGCCATCTTCGGTTTTGAGGCCATCGGCCACCTTGGGGAACAGCACCACACAGCGGATGCCCAGATCCCAGGCCCGTCCCACCTCCTGCACGAGTCCTTCCAGGCTCCAGCGAATGGCTCCGGGCATCGCCCCGATCGGCTCATTGGTGGCCCCCTCATGCACAAAGAGGGGGTAGATGAAGTCGGCCGCGCTGAGGTGATGCTCCCGCACCATCGCCCGCAGGGCCGGGGTGCGGCGCAGACGACGGGGACGGTAGGTGAGCTCCATGGCGGCGATCTGGCTGGGGCGGATCCTAGAGACGGGCCGCCTGGATCCAGCCCGAACGGGGATCGGCACTGCGGGCCGCCCGCAGTTGCTCCAGCAGCCGCCGCTCCTCGGCACTGAGGGGCTCGGGCAGTTTGAGCACGGGCGTGAGCAGCAGATCGCCACGGCCCTCCTTGAGGGGCCAGCCCTTGCCCTTGAGCCGCAGACTGCGGCCCAGGGTCATGCCCGGCGGCACCTGCACGGAGGCCTCGCCATCGGGGGTGGCCACCCGCACCTCGCCGCCGAGGGCCAGCTCATCGAGGCTGAGGGGCAGCTCGGCCCGCAGCTGGTCGCCGTCCAGCTTCCACACCGGATGGTCCTGCATCTGGAGGTTGAGGTATAGATCGCCGCGGCGTCCCGTGCCGGGCTGCAGGTTGCCCTTGCCCTTGAGGCGCAGGCGGCTGCCGTGCTTGACGCCGGGGGGGATCCGCACCTGCACCCGCTCCTCATTGACGGCCAGGGTGCGCTCCGCACCGCGGAAGGCATCGGCAAAGGACAGGCTGATGCTCACCTCGGCATCGAGATTGACCGGGCTGCTCCGGGCCCCACCCGGTACGCCACCGCCAAAGCCGGGGCCGCCAAAGCCCCCGGGGAAGCCGGCGCCAAACCCAAAGCCTCCCGGTGCCCCCCCGCTCGTCGGCCCGCCAAAACGGCCGAGCAGGTCATTGATGAAGTCGTCGAAGTTGCCGTAGCGACCGAAGTCGACATCGACGCCTGACGCCCCGGGGGCGCCCCCCGCCTGACTCCAGTACTGGCCGAATTGCTCGTAGCGCCGGCGCTTTTCGGGATCGGACAGCACCTCATAGGCCTCACTGACCTCCTTGAACTTGGCCTCAGCCCCCGCATCCCCGGGATTCACATCGGGGTGGTACTGGCGCGCCAACTTCCGGAACGCCCGCTTGATCGTGTCGGCGTCGGCGCCCCGCTCCACGCCCAGCACATTGAAGTAGTCGCGGTAGCCATTCGCGCCCATCGACTTCGTGTCCACCGCCGGCCTCCCAGTGTCTCAGCCTCTGGCGCCCTCTGCCGACGCCCGAAAGGGCGGAAGGCCGAACGCCGCCGCCTCAGGATTTGCCCACAGACCAGGGTCCCCACCACTCGGCAGACCTAGCCTCAGGATCCCCCTGCATCTCCGGATGGCCGCCCTCGGTTCCCTGCGTTCCAGCCTGCTGATCGGCCTGAGCACGGTGCTGCTGGGCTTCACGGCCACCGCCAGCGCGGGGAGCGGCGTCCAGGGCCTGGGCAGCTCCACCACCCCCAGCCTGGGCGAAGCCATGCAGGCCTCCACCCCCGAGCAGAAGGCCCTCAGTGCCCACCTACGCGCGAAGGGCGCCATTTTTTATGGGGCCTGGTGGTGCCCGGCCTGCTTCCAACAGAAAAACCTGTTCGGCAAGGAGGGGGGCAACACCCTGCCCTATGTGGAGTGCGACAAGTCCGAGGATGGCCGGGCCCGCTGCATCGCGGCCAACATCCGGGCTTTTCCCACCTGGGACCTGGCGGGCAAGGAACGCCGCGAAGGCGTGCAGACCATCGAAGAGCTCAAAATCTGGAGTGGCTTCCCGTCCGCGCCCCCAGGCAACCCTGACCGCAAGCAACCCTGACCGCAAGCAACCCTGACCGCAAGCAACCCTGATCTGGGCTGACCCGAGCCGCCCCTCTTACCCCATCGCCCCTGTCCCATGGCCCGCTCCCACGCGATCACGACGCCCCTGCGGCCGGCACGCCTCAGTACAGGCCTGGCCCCGTCACTCCTGGTGGCCGCCCTGGCGCTCCTGAGCCATGGGGCCCAGGCCCAGGGACTGGCCCCCATGGTGGGGGCCAACGCCATCCAGGGCACCCTCCAGGGCGCGTCGACCCCGACGTACACGGGCGTGCTCGACAAGGCGCGCACCACGGTGGGCACGGCCACCGCTGCCCAGGCCGGAGGCGGTGCGGCCGCAGCCGCCGGGGCGTCCACGGGTGGGGCTGGCCCTGCACGCACGGGGCCCAACCTGGCCAGCGGCGCCCCGAGCGGCGCCTCCGTGAACGGTCAGCGGATCCCCCTCTGCTCCCACGGCGGTCCCTGCCAGGGGGCAATGTTGCGGGCTATGGGCCAACAGCCTTGATGCGAGGGCTTGCGGCTCCCGCCAGGTGGCCTTAAGAGGGGTCTGGACCCCTGCCCTGTTGATCGGTGCTCGACATCACCACCCTGCGCAACGAGTGCATCCAGGTCTGTCTGGAGGCTGACGGCATCCGTTGCTGCTGCCTGGTGTCCTCGTACCACCTGGTGGAGTCGAAGCTGCCCCAACTGAGGGCCGCCATCCAGCGCCAGGCCACCACCAGCCCGGCCTGAGCCCACCGATTCAAGAAGCCGATCTACAGCCGCCGCCGCCGTTAAGGCCACAGCAGCTGAAGGCGTGCGCGGCAGCCCCGTTTGGGCAGACGTTTGACGGGGTGAAGCCGATGCCGAGCCTGGTCGCCCCCATCCACAAGGAGGGGCACACCAGATCCGCTGACATTGGACGAGATCAAGTGCTCACGACATATCCACGCAAGGCCTCTGAGGGATTATCAACTGCAAGCTCAGCTTCAACGCCAAGATCGCCCACCACAACCTGCCATGAGCCAGCCAACATCAGCCATTGACATCCTGGGCTACGTGGCCGCTTCCCTCACCACCTCAAGCTTTATTCCCCAAGCGATGAGAACGCTCAGCAGCAGCGATACCCGAGGGATTTCGCTCAGCATGTACACCTTATTTACCAGTGGGATTGCCCTGTGGCTGATCTATGGAGCCCTCACAGGCAATGGCCCTCTCATCATTGCCAATGCCATTACCGTTGTGCTCTCCGGGCTAATCCTGCAACGCAAGCTTGAGAATCACCAGCTGGACAATCCCCGCAGCTCCAAGATCAGCGCACCCAGGACTGGCCACAAACGGAAAAGAATCAAGCTAAGAACCTAGGCAAGCCTCTTTAGCAGAGGCCCCAGCCCCTATCGGAACCCGGCAACTAAGCGGCGATGTAGGCAGGAATGATACTGAAAAGAATGGCAAGGGCCAGGGCCGCTAGGCAGTTTTCCAGACTGCGCAACCCGGAAAACAAATGGTGAATGTCCTGGCCACTCGTTTGCGTGATCTTATACAGCCTTGAGCTGCTCAGATAGAGGGCATAGCAGGAATAGCCAGCGGCGATGAAGGAGGCCACTCCAAACATAACCTCCTGCCAATTCAGCGATGCCAGAGCCGGAAGGCTAGATACCCCCTTAAAAACAACGAGCGCGGCAATGGCCATGGCAGCGATTCTCTGCTTGGCCACAAACTGCCGGAACTCAACATCTTGCTTAGGCGTGAATTCCAGCTGAGATTTTGACATCGAGCTTGCCTTGCTTTTGGGGTTCAGCGTAGGCCGCGCCAGACGGGGGGTCTAGCCCTGGCCAGCCCTTGCGCCACCACGAACAAAGCCCCCTGCCGGGCCCCACCGCTTCCAGAATGGATGGATCCTTGCCAGGGCAGACGGTGCTGCACTCCCCCGCCTGCGAACGCAACAAGGGACCGATCCTGGCGATGCTGCAGGACTGGCTCCCTGAGGGCGCCCAGGTGCTGGAGATCGGCTCAGGCAGTGGCCAGCATGCCGCGTTCTTCTGCGGGCAGGTGCCGGGGTTGGTCTGGCAGCCCAGCGAACGGGAGGGCGTCCTGGCGATGCTCCAGGCCCAGCTGGCGAACCTCCACCCAATCCCCCTGGCATCCGGTGCCCGGCTGCTCCGACCGATCCCGTTGGATGTCACCGAGGCTGGGCAGTGGCCCCACCAGCGCTTCGACGCCGTGTTCACGGCCAACACCTGCCACATCATGCCGGCCCTGGCCCTGCCCCACCTGCTGGCCGGTGCCGCCCGGGTGCTGCGGCCCGGTGGGCTGTTGCTGCTCTACGGCCCCTTTCACGATCGGGGCGTCCACACCGCCGCCAGCAACGTCGCCTTCGACGGGCACCTCCGCAGCCTCGATCCGGCCATGGGGGTGCGGGATGCGCTGGAACTCCAGGAACAGGCTGCCGCCCTGGGCCTCCAGCCGCTGGCCGATGTGGCGATGCCCGCCAACAACCGCACCCTGATCTTCCAGCAGGCGGCACTGAAAGCCAGCCAACTCCAGCCATGACGGCCCCAACCACCGGCGCTGCTCCCGTGTTCCGCCCTGCCGCCGAGCGCTTCCACAGCCAGCTCGACTGGCTGGACAGCTGGCATTCCTTTTCCTTTGCCGGCCATCACGATCCCGCCTGGATGGGATTCGGGCCGCTGCGGGTGATCAACGACGACACGATCGCCCCCGGCCGGGGCTTCGGCATGCATCCCCACCGGGACATGGAGATCATCACGGTGATGGTGGACGGCCAGCTCGAGCACCGCGATTCCATGGGCCACACCGAGCTGCTGCGGGCCGGTGAGGTGCAGCGCATGAGCGCCGGCACCGGGGTGGTGCACAGCGAGGTGAATGGGGGCGCGCAGGCCTGCCGGCTGCTGCAGATCTGGATTGAACCCAGCCAGGCCGGCCTGGCCCCTGCCTACGACCAGAAACCCTTCTGCATCGGGACTAACTGGACGTCGATCCTGGATCCCGAGCAGCGCGGGGGCGCCCTGGCAATCCAGCGCCCCGTGCGGCTGTGGCGGGCCCAACCGGAGGCTGGCCAGAGCCTGCCCCTGGCAATCACGGCTCGGAGTCAGGGCTGGATCCAGCTGATCAGCGGTGGCGGCCAGGTGGCGGGCCGCACCCTGCAACAGGGCGATGGGCTCGGGTTCGAAGCTGGTGCCCTGGACCACTTCACAGCCAGCTCCGGCGGCGCCGACCTGCTGCTGTTCGAACTGGGCTGAACGCCGGAGGGGGATCCCAGTGGTTCCGCAGGGGCAAACCCGGCTGAACGGCACCTACTAAAAAGGCCCCTTCCAGGGCCCATGGGTCATTTGGGTGATAAGGCTGACCTCACCCCATCTCCCTTACAGGGTCAGGCAGCCACAGGGGCGGTCTGACGGGAGAAACGAACGATGTTGTTCGCTGTTACGGGTTCGCTCTTACCGAGCAGGCTTCAGTCACCCTCCTCATACCCCGTCGAAACCATTGCAGCCCCGGGATGGGGGAATGGAGCTGAGCGGAATCGAACCGCTGTCCGAAGCACCGGTGTGAGCCACCTAGTCCGGCCGAAACCGGACTGGTTCATTGTGGCAGCAGGCACGGGCTGACGCAGGGGTGGGCATCACCGAACCAGACGCCAAGGCAATCAACGGAGTGGCGGTGGTGCCACCGGGCCTCGAGGACGCCGCGGCGGCCGAGCTCACGGCCCTGGGCTGCCGGGCCGTCGCACCCCTGCGCCGGGCCGTGCGCTTCCAGAGCGACCTGGCTGGCTACTACCGCCTGCACCTGCAGGCCCGGTTGCCCTTCCGGCTGCTGCGGGAGCTGGCCCAGTTTCCCTGCCGGGGCCGCGACGACCTCTACGACGGCGTGCAGCGCGCCGCCGACTGGGCCCGCTGGCTGCCCCCCGGCACCACCTTCCGGGTGGACGCCACCGGCACGGCACCCGGACTGAACCACAGCCACTACAGCGCCCTCCAAGTCAAAAACGCCCTGGTGGATCTGCAGCGCCAGCAGTGGGGCGCCCGTTCCTCGGTCGACCTCGACGATCCCGACCTGGCCCTCCACCTCCACCTGGGCGGCGCCGGCAGCCGGGACGGCAGCACGGCCACCCTCAGCCTCGATGGCAGCGGCGGCAGCCTGCACCGCCGCGGCTACCGGGCCGCCATGGGTCTGGCGCCGCTCAAGGAAAACCTCGCCGCCGGCCTGATCGCCCTCACCGGCTGGGATGGCTCGGTGCCCCTGGCCGATCCCCTCTGCGGCTCCGGCACCCTGTTGATCGAGGCGGCCTGCCTGGCCCTGGGCAAGGCGCCGGGCCTCGGGCGCCCCTTCGCCCTGGAGCGCTGGCCCGACTTCAACCCCCAGCTCTGGCAGCAGGAGCGGGAGGCCGCCGCCGCCCTCGCCCTCCCGCCTGAAGCCCCCCTGGCCCCGATCGTGGGGATGGAGCAGGACAGGGGGGTGCTGGAGCAGGCCCGCCACAACGCCAAGGCCGCCGGCGTGACCGCGGCCCTCGATCTGCGCCAGGGCGACTGCCGCGACTTTGAGCCGCCGCCCGACCCCGGGATCCTGGTGTGCAATCCGCCCTACGGCGAGCGCCTCGGCGAAACGGATGCCCTCGAGCCCCTCTACGCCGACCTGGGGCGGATGGTGAAGGAGCGCTGCAGCGGCTGGAGCCTGTGGCTGCTCAGCGGCAACCCCGAGCTCACCGGGGCCCTGAAGATGAAGGCCAGCCGCCGCATCCCGATCAGCAACGGCGGCATCGACTGCCGCTGGCTGCACTACGAAATCCGCTGACCGCCCCATGCTGATTCCCCTGCTGCTAGCTGGAATCCTGATGGGCCTGCCCGCGCAGGCCAACCCCAGCCAGCCGATGGCCCGCTACTTCGGCATGCGCCATGGCGAGAGCGTGCCCTCCTCCCAGCAACGGATCTGCAGCGCCATGGCCGCAGGGATCGATCCCCGCAACGGGCTCACGGAGCGGGGGCGGCACGAGGCCCAGGAGTCCAGCGATGCCTGGATTGCCGCCCATGGCGACACCATCCGCAGGGCCTGGCAGCAGGGAGAACTGTGGATTGTCAGCTCGCCGTTCAGCCGCAGCCGCGAAACGGCAGAAATCCTGGTGGCGCGGCTGCAGCACTGGCAACGCCAGCAGGCCCCGACCCTGGAGATTCGCCTCGAAGCCGACCTGCGGGAGCGGGATTTCGGCCGCCTGGAAGGCCAGAGTCCGAGCGGGCCCCTCTACCGCCGCGTCTGGGACCAGGACGCCATCGACCCCGAAGGAACCCCCTGGGGCGTGGAGAGCGCCGCCGCGGTGCAGCGGCGCAGTGCTGCCCTGATCGCCCGGCTGGAACGGGAGGCCGCGGCCAATCCAGACCGGGTCACGGTGCTGGTGTCCCACGGCGACACCCTGAAAATCCTGCAGACCAGCGCCCAGGGCCAGAGCGCCGCCGCCCATCAGGACGCCAGCCAGGTGAAGCCCTTCCACACCGGAGAGATCCGGGCCCTGATCTGGGCCCGGCCACCGGCAGCGACTACCGGGCCCTAGCGACCCAGCACCGCCTTGGTGGTCTTGCTCAGGCCGGCGATGGTCTGGGGCAGGTAGGGCCCCTTGAGCAGCTGGCCGCCCACCCGCACGAACACCCCGGCCAGCACCAGATCCAGGGCGGCCACGGCCAGGGCGGCATGGATCCAGCTCAGTCCCTGGGCCCCGTGCAGCCACAGCAGCAGGGCCAGCTCGGCGCCGATGAGGGCCAGGAGCAGCAGTGCCAGTCCGCCACTGATCAGCAGGGCCCCGCTGATCAGGCGCCGCTTCTCCCGATCCACCTCCTGCAGGGCAATGCGCACGTGCAGGTCCATCACCGAGGTCATCAGGGCGCCAACCCGGCCCGCCGCCACCCGGGCCACACCGCTGCGCCGCTCTTCCGGGGGCTGGCCCGACCCGTTCGACTCCGTCATGCCGAGCGCCGCCCCGAGGCCAGCAGCAGACCCAGCACCACCCCCACGCCCGCAGCGATGCCGATCGCCATCAAGGGGCGCTCCCGCACCGGCTTCTCAATCCGCGGCCGCAGGCTGGCATTGAGCTCATCCAACAGGCTCTCCAACTGGGCCTCGATCGGCGCCAAGTTGTCCGCCAGGCGACTGGTCTGGCCGCTGGCCACCTCCAGCAGCTCCCACAACTGGTCTTTCACCACAGCGGCGGTGCGGCCGGTCTGGCTGGCGATCACCTCCGCCACCTCGTCGAAGCTGCCCCGGGTGGCCTCCAGGGTCTGGCGGGCCACGGCGGGCCACTCCCGCTGAATGGTGGGGATCAGCGTCTCAAAGCGTTCACGAAAGCCCTCGGGGCTCGGCGCACGGGGAGGCGTTTCGGCGGTCATGGGAGAGGGGCGACAACGCAGCTCAGCCTTCAAGGTAAGGAGGGGGTTGAGCTTTCGAAACCCTCCGCTACATTTCTGCTGCTCGGCGCACGGGCCTGTTGGTTCACATCAATCAGGTCGAGCTCACCCACTTCAAGTCCTTCGGCGGCTCGATCTCGATCCCGCTGGACGAAGGCTTCACCGTGGTCACCGGCCCGAACGGCTCCGGCAAGAGCAACATCCTCGATGCCGTGTTGTTCTGCCTTGGGCTGGCCAGCAGCCGGGGCATGCGGGCCGACCGCCTCCCAGATCTGATCAACAGCGCCATGCTGCGCGAGGGCAAGGCCGCCGAAACCTCGGTGAGCGTGCGCTTCGACCTGAGCGACTGGCAACCCGACGAGGCGGAGGCCGGCCTGGAGCCCCCCGAGGAGGGTCCCTGGATCCGCCCAGGCCAGAAGGACTGGACCGTGAGCCGGCGCCTGCGGGTGGCACCGGGCGGTACCTACGCCAGCAGCTTCAGTGCCGACGGCGTGCCCTGCAACCTGCAGCAGCTGCAGGGCCAGCTGCGGCGCCTGCGGGTGGATCCGGAGGGCAGCAACGTGGTGATGCAGGGCGACGTGACCCGCATCGTCTCGATGAGCGCCCGGGACCGCCGCGGCATCATCGATGAGCTGGCCGGCGTGGCCCTGTTCGACAGCCGCATCGAGCAGACCCGCGGCAAACTCGACGAGGTGCAGGAGCGCCAGGAGCGCTGCAGCATCGTGCAGCAGGAGCTGCTGAGCTCCCGCCAGAAACTGGAGCGCGACTGTGCCAAAGCCCGCACCTACCAGGACCTGCGCCAGCGCCACCAGACCGGCCGGCTGCAGGAACAGGTGCTGGCCTTCGAGGCAGCCCAGGCGGGCCTGGCGACGCTGCAGCGCCGCCGCGAGGCCCTCACGGCCCAGCAACAGGCTGAGCGCGACGCGATCGCCGCCGGTGAAGAGGCCCTGACTGCCGCCGCCGCAGCCCTGGAACAGCTCCAAGCCGAGGTGAAGGCCCTCGGCGAAGACCAGCTGATCGCCGTGCAGGCGGAGCTGGCGGGGTTGGAGGCCAGTGGCCGCGAACTGGCGCGTCAGGCGGAAAAACACCAGCTCGATGCCGAAGCCCTGCAGCGGCAGCGCCAGGAACTGGCCCACAACCAGGGCGAACTGCGGCGGCAGCAGGGAAGCCTGGAGAGCAGCTCCGACCAAGCGGCCCTGGAGGCCGCCGAGGAGGCCTGCCGCAACGGCGAAGCCGCCGTGGAGCTCTCCCGCCGTCGCCTCGGCGAGGTGGCTGGCCGCTCCGGCAGCTGGCTCGAGGAGCAACAGCAGCGCAGCCTTGCCCGCCAGCAACTCGCCGAGCAATTGGGGCCCCTGGAGGCGGAACGCCAGCAGCTGCAGGAACGGCTGCGGCAGCACCAGGAGCGGCTGGCGGAACTGCAGCAGGAGGAGCAGCAGGAGGGCCTCAGCCAGCGCAGCGGCCAGCAGCAGCTGGAGGCCACCGAGAGCGCCTGGCAGCAGGTGCTGGAAGCCACCCGCCTGGAGCAACAGCAGGTGCAGGAGCTGGCCGAAGCCCTGGCCCTGCAGCAGCGCACCCGCAGCCGGCTGGAGCAGGAGCAAACCCAGCTGGAGCGGGAGATCGCCCGGCTCGACAGCCGCCGCGAGACCCTGCAGGAAAGCCGCGGCACCGGCGCCCTGCGGGTGTTGCTCGAAGCCGGCCTCGACGGCATCCACGGCCCGGTGGCCCAGCTGGGCGAAGTGGAAGAGCGGGTGCGCCTGGCGCTGGAAGTGGCCGCCGGCGGTCGCCTGGGCCAGGTGGTGGTCGACGACGACCGCATCGCCGCCCGGGCCATTGAGCTGCTCAAAACCCGCCGGGCCGGGCGGCTCACCTTCCTGCCGCTCAACAAGATCCGGGGGGGAGCCGGGGGCGGCAGCGCCAGTGCGGGAGCGGCCCTGCAGCGGGGCGACAGCGGGGCCGGCGGGGCCGGTCGCCTTGGCAAGGCGGTGGATCTGGTGCGCCACGAGCCCGTCTATGCCGAGGTGTTCCGCTACGTGTTCGGCGACACCCTGGTGTTCGACACCCTGGCCAATGCCCGGCGGGAGCTCGGGCGCTGCCGGGCGGTGACCCTCGAGGGAGACCTGCTGGAAAAGAGTGGCGCCATGACCGGTGGCAGCCTGCAGCAACGCGGCAGCCAGCTCAGCTTCGGCCGCGCCCAGGAGGGGGATGAGGCCGCGCCCCTGCGGCAGCGGCTGCTGGAGCTGGGCGAGAGCCTGCTGGCCTGCCGCCGCAAGGAGGCCGAACTGGGCCAGCAACTCGAGGCCCTGCGCCCCCAGCTGCTGGAGCACCAGCAACGGCAGGCTGCCCTGGAGGCCGAACGCAGCGCCGCCCAGCGGGCCCTGGCCCCCCAGCTGCAGCGCCAGCAGCAACTGGGGGACCGCCTGAGCCAGCTGCAGGAGGCGCTGGGGACCGATCTGCGGCGCCAGCAGGAGCTGGAGGCGCTGCTGGCGCCCCTTCAACAGCAGCGGACCGCCCTGGAGCAGGCCGAGGCCGCCGTCCAGGCCTCGGGCGATTCCGCCCGCTGGCAAGGGCTGCAAAGTGAACTGGAAGCGGCCGATACGGCCCTGGCCACCGCCCGCCACCAGCGGGATGGGCTGCTGGCCGCCCGACGGGAGCGGGCCCTGGCCGCCGAGCGGCTGCGCAACCAACTCGATGCCCTCGGCGCCGATGAGCAGCGCCTGGTGGCCGCCGTCCAGGCCCTGGTGGCGGAGCGGGCCCGCTGGAAGGAGCAGCAGCAGGCCGACCAGGAACGCCGCACCGCCCTGGAAACCCAGCAGCAGGACCTGCAGACCCGCTTCGGCGAGCGGCGGCGGGCCCGCGATGGCGCCGAAGCCCAGCTGGCCGCCCAGCGCCAGGCCCTGCAGCAGAAGCAGTGGGAGGTGCAGCGGCTGGGCGAGGAGCTGGAGTCGCTGGCCGAACAGCAGCGCGGCGACCAGCTGCGCCTGGCCCAACTCGAGCGGGAGCTGCCCGATCCCCTGCCGGAGATCCCCGAGGAAGTGCGGGAGGCGGGTCTGGAGGCCCTGCAGGCCGAGCTGCGCAGCCTGCAGGCGCGGATGGAGGCCCTCGAACCGGTGAACATGCTGGCCCTCGAGGAGCTCGAGCAGCTGGAAACCCGGCTGGCGGAACTGGCGGAGCGGCTGGAGGTGCTCAGCAAGGAGCGCGAAGAGCTGCTGCTGCGCATCGAAACCGTGGCCACCCTGCGCCAGGAGGCCTTCCTGGAAGCCTTCACGGCGGTGGACGGCCACTTCCGCACGATTTTCGAAGGCCTCTCCGATGGCGAAGGCCACCTGCAGCTGGAAAACCCCGAAGCCCCCCTGGAGGGGGGGCTCACCCTGGTGGCCCATCCGAAGGGCAAGGCGGTGCGCCGGCTCAATGCCATGAGCGGCGGCGAGAAATCGCTCACGGCCCTCAGCTTCCTGTTTGCCCTGCAGCGGTTCCGGCCGTCGCCCTTCTATGCCCTCGACGAGGTGGACAGCTTCCTCGATGGGGTCAACGTGGAGCGCCTGGCCGCCCTGATCGCCAGCCAGGCCGACCAGGCCCAGTTCATGGTGGTGAGTCACCGGCGCCCGATGATCGCTGCCGCCACCCGCACCATCGGCGTCACCCAGGCCCGGGGGGCCCACACCCAGGTGGTCGGTTTACCGCCCGCCGCCTGAGACACCCCTTCCCCGGCGGGCCAGGTGGGTCACAATGGGCCGACTGGGCCACGGACACGACCCGTTCTTTGACCTCCTCCATTCCCCCCTCTGCTGATCTCGGATCAGCCGCTGCCCCCAGTGATCGCCTCTGGTTGCGCTCCGAGCTGATGGGCACCCAGGTGATCACCCGTGACACCGGCCGGCGGCTGGGCGTCGTGGGCGAGGTGGTGGTGGACATCGACCGGCGCGAGGTGGTGGCCTTGGGGCTGCGCGACAACCCCCTGACCCGTTTTCTGCCCGGTCTGCCCCGCTGGATGCCCCTGGATCGGATCCGCCAAGTGGGCGACGTGATCCTGGTGGATTCGGTCGATTCCCTCGCCGAGGCCTTTAATCCCGACCGCTACAGCAAGGTGATCAACTGCCAGGTGATCACCGAAGCGGGCGATCAGCTGGGGCGGGTGCTGGGGTTCAGCTTCGACATCGAAACCGGCGAACTGGCCACCCTGGTGATCGGGGCCCTGGGGGTGCCGCTGCTGGGCGAGGGCGTGCTGAGCACCTGGGAGCTCACGGTCGAGGAGATCGTCAGCAGCGGTCCCGACCGGATCATCGTGTACGAAGGGGCCGAAGAGAAACTCAAGCAACTGGGCTCGGGCCTGCTGGAAAAACTGGGGATCGGCGGGCCCAGCTGGGAGCAGGAGGAACGGGAACGGTTCCGCAGTGGCATGGTGCCGGTGGAGAACCAATTGGCCGCTGGCCAGCCGGCGGTGCAGGAGCAGCGCCGCATCCAACCGGCCACCAGCCGGGCCTTTGAGCCCGAGGACGAGCTCGATTACGTGGAGCTGGACGCCCAGCGCCAACGGGAACCGCTGCGCCAGCGCCGCTATCTCGATGAGGAGGAGTCCCGCTACGAGCGCACCCGGTACGAACCATCCCGGTACCAGGAATCCGACGACCTGGACAGCCGGGACGACGACAGCCGCTTCAGCAGCCCCAGGCGCCCCCTGGAGCCCGAACCCCTCGCCCCCGAATCCCGCTTCTCCGAGCCCCGCCCGCTTGAGCCCAGGCCAGTGGAGCGCCGGCCGTTGGAGGCCCGGCAACCGGAGCGACGCCCCGCCCCCAGCCCCTACCGCGAGCCGCTGGATGTGGACGCCGAAGACCTGCCCAGCAACGACCTCGACGACCCCTGGTGATTCCGGGCGCTCAGCGCGCCTTGAAGGCCAGGGACGCCGAGTTGACGCAATGGCGCTGCCCGGTGGGGGCCGGACCGTCGTTGAACACATGCCCGAGGTGGGCATCGCAGTTGGCACAGCGGATCTCGGTGCGAACCATGCCGTGGGAACTGTCGGTGTGGGTGCTGATGGCCCCTGAACTCACCCCATCCCAGAAGCTGGGCCAGCCGGTGCCGGAGTCAAATTTGGTGGCACTGCTGTACAGCTCGGCGTCACAGCAGATGCAGTGGTACATCCCCGTGCCCTTGTGGTTCCAGTAGGCACCGGTAAAGGCTCGCTCGGTGCCGCCCTGCCGGGCGATCCGGAACTGCTCAGGGGTGAGCTTTTGGCGCCACTGCTCCTCAGAGGCACCCCGAGCCAGGCCGCTGTCGAGCCCACAGGCCGAGGGGTCGGGGGCGCTGGCGGCGTCAGCCATCGGACCATCAAAAAACTGAGCCAACCCTAGGCACTCCGCCCAGGCGGCATCTGATCGGGAGGCATCTGATTGGGAGGCATCGGATCGGGGGGCAGCAGCTCCTGCACCAGGGAGGCCAGGCTGGCCACGGCCCCCGGCTGGCCCCTCAGGCTGCGCAGATCGGCCCGCATTCCCTCCAGGCGTTCGGGTGCGGCGAGCCAGTCGGCGGCCTCAGCGGCAATGCCCTCGGGCGTGATCGGGCCCACCCGCTCCGGCACCAGCAGGCGACCGGCGGCAATGTTGGGGGAGGCCAGGAAGCCGCGATGGCGCAGCCGCCAGAGGGTCAGCAGCACCCCAAAGAACCAGCGCAGTAGGGGCAGGCGCCCCACCAACCCGGCCAGGCCATCCCAGGCCTGCATCACATGCAGGTGCTGGGTGGGCACGAGCACGAGCATGGGCACCCCCAGGGCCGCCAACTCCGCCGTGTTGGCCCCCACCGTGGTGAGGGCCAGGGCGCACTGGCTGAGGGCGCTGTGCACCGGGTTCTCGCGGGCCAGCTGGATGCGGGTGCCGGCCTGGGTCTCGAGCAGATCGCCGGCGAGCATCCTGGGCACACCGGCGCGATAGGCACGGGCGATCGGATTGGCGGCACCGGCCTGGGCCAGCAACTCCTCCAGGCTGGTGGTGGGGGCCAGGGGCAGCAGGAAGCGGCAGCCGGGCCGCAAGGCCGCCAGGCGATCGGCCGTTTCCAGCAGAAAGGGCATGCCGACCCGCAGCTTCGCCCGCTTGGAACCGGGCAGCAGGGCCACCCATTCACCCTCGGGCAGCGGTGCATCGGTGCGGGCCATCTCCGAGAGATCGGCCATCAGGTCACCCACCACCGTGCAGCGTCCCGCCCAGCGCGGCGGCAGGCGCCCGGCCGCCAGGGGACCCATCGCGGCGATCCGGTCATTCCAGCGGGGCCAGCGGGCCACCCATTCGGCGTAGGTGAGGTGCCGGTAGCCCAGGCGTGCCGACAGGAGCACCGTCCAGAACTGATCACCGCCCAGAAACACCACCACCCCCTGCCGGCCCCAGGGGCCGAACCGCTGGGGCCGCAGCAGCAGCGACCAGAAACTCCGGGCCGGCACGATGCGCTCAAACAATCCCCAGGCCGCCGCGGCGCGGTGTTCCTGCCCCGTGCCGTTCGGGCAGGGCACCAGCACCAACTGCAAGCTGCAAGTGGCATCGGGCACGGCCGGCCGCAGCGGCATCAAGCGCTGCAGGCGCAGGGCCAGGGGGCGCACCCAGGTGGAGAGCTCTCCCGGGCCATTGCTCACCAGCACGATCGAGACCGGTGGCGGGGGGGTCACCCTGGGAACCCGCTTCGGTTCAGGCAACGGCTGGCTGAAAGGAAAAAAGAAATGCGGATGACGAGACTTGAACTCGTAAGGCCGAAGCCACACGCCCCTCAAACGTGCGTGTCTACCAATTCCACCACATCCGCATGGGGGGACGGTCCGCCGCAAGGGCGTTCCGGCGTGCAATATACCCATCGCCCTTCCCTCTCGCCCCGTGATGCCGGCGGGCCTGGGAAGCACTGATACAGTCCGTTTTGGCCCGTATCAGCTGAGTCGCCGCGGATGCCCATCGGCAAGTTGCTGATCGCCAACCGTGGCGAGATCGCCCTGCGAATCCTGCGCACCTGCCGGGAGCTCGGGATCCCCACCGTGGCCGTCTACAGCACGGTGGACAAGAACGCCCTCCACGTGCAGCTGGCCGATGAAGCCGTGTGCGTGGGCGAGGCGCCGAGCAGCAAGAGCTACCTCAACATTCCCAACATCCTGGCGGCGGCCACCTCCCGCGGTGCCGACGCCATCCATCCCGGCTACGGCTTTCTGGCGGAAAACGACCGCTTCGCCGAGATCTGCGCCGACCACGGCATCACCTTCGTGGGCCCCTCCCCGGAAGCCATCCGCTCGATGGGGGACAAGTCGACGGCCAAGGCCACCATGCAGACGGTGGGCGTGCCCACCATTCCCGGCAGTGAAGGTCTCCTGGACACACCAGCCGATGCCGCCCGTCTGGCCGAGTCCATGGGCTATCCGGTGATGATCAAGGCCACCGCCGGCGGTGGCGGCCGCGGCATGCGCCTGGTGCCGGGTCCCGACCAGCTCGAAAGCCTGTTCAAGGCGGCCCAGGGGGAAGCGGAAGCGGCCTTCGGCAACCCCGGCCTGTACATGGAGAAATTCATTGACCGGCCCCGGCACGTGGAGGTGCAGGTGCTGGCCGATCGCCACGGCAACGTGGTGCACCTCGGTGAGCGCGACTGCTCGATCCAACGCCGCCACCAGAAGCTGCTGGAGGAGGCGCCCAGCGTGGCCATCAATGCCGACCTGCGCCGCCAGATGGGCGAAGCCGCCGTGGCCGCCGCCCGCACCATTGGCTACGAGGGCGCCGGCACCGTTGAGTTTCTGGTGGATCGCAGCGGCAAGTTCTATTTCATGGAAATGAACACCCGCATCCAGGTGGAACACCCGGTCACCGAAATGGTCACCGGTGTCGACCTGATCGCCGAGCAGTTGCGGATTGCCGGAGGGGAACCGATCTCGGTCACCCAGGACCAGATCAAGCTCTGCGGCCACGCCATCGAGGTGCGCATCAACGCCGAAGACCCGCGCCAGAATTTTCGTCCCGCCCCCGGCAAGATCACCGGCTGGTTGCCCCCCGGAGGCCCCGGCGTGCGGGTCGACAGCCACGTGTACACGGGCTACGAAATTCCACCCTTCTACGACTCCCTGATCGGCAAGGTGATCGTGTGGGGCACCGACCGGCCCCATGCCCTGCGGCGTCTGCGCCGGGCCCTGTCGGAATGTGCCGTCACCGGCATCCCCACCACCATCGAGTTCCACCTGCAGCTGCTCGATCGGCCCGAATTCCAGGCCGGCGATGTGCACACCAAGTTTGTCGAGCAGGACATGCTGCCCCAGACCAACCCCTGAGCCCCGCTCAGCGTGCCGACTAGCCCACCACCAGCCCCTGGGCCCGCAGCAACACCAGCGTCACCAGTCCCTGTTGGCCCACGAGGAGTTCGCGCACCAGGCTCAGCAGGCCCACCCACACCACCGGCGTCACATCCACCCCACCGATGGGCTGGATCAGCCGCCGGGTGGCCACCAGCAGGGGCTCGGTGGGGGCCCCGATCCAGCGCATCGCGCCCCGGCTCAGATCCACCTGGGGGTACCAGGTGAGCACGATGCGGAACAGAAACAGCAGGGTCCACAGCGCCAGGCCCAGCCCCAGCGCGAGGTTCAACCCGGACAACAACGGCAGCCAGGACAGGGATTCGGAGGGCAGGGCCGTCACAAAGCTCTAAGCAGCTGGGAGTCCAGCGTAGGAAGCGGCCGCCACTGCCTAGGATTCCGCGACGCTTGACGCCTGAAAGCGGGCCCCGCCATGACGCCTTCCCTCGCCAATTTCCTCAACAGCCTGGTGGCTGGTGCCGTGATCGTGGTGGTGCCCATCACCATCGCCCTGGTGCTGATCAGCCAGAACGATCGCCTCGATCGCCGCCTCTGAGCCCGGCTCTAGACCAACTGCCTACACTGGCGAAACGGTCCGACGGGTGAGTTTCCGTGGTTAACGCCAGCCTGAATTGGGCCAGCATCGTGGGCATCGTGCTGGCGGTGGGCGGTGCGCTGCTCTATTTCATGCGCAGCTTCAAGCCCGCCCTGGCCCGCGACTACGACGTGTTCTTTGCCGCCGTGGGTCTGCTCTGCGGCGGCATTCTGTTTTTCCAGGGTTGGCGCCTCGACCCGATTCTCCAGTTCGGCCAGTTCCTGCTGGCCGGCACCACGGTGTTTTTCGCCTACGAGAGCGTGCGGCTGCGGGGCGTGACCACCGAACAGGCCCGGCGCTCGTCCTATTTCGACGACGACGAACCCATGCCCGCCCCGGGCCCCTACAGGCCTCGCATGGGTGGACGGGCCTGGGGAGAGAGCGACGTGGATCGCTTCGATGAACCCCAAGCCCTGCGTCGCCGCATCCCCTCCCGTGACGAGGACGGCGACGACGACTTTTACCGGGCCCGCCGGCCGAGCAGTCGGGCAGCCATTCCGGAACGGGCCGCGAGCCGGCGCCCGGCCGAGGATGACTGGGCTCCCCAATCGCCCGCCACCACCCCCGATCGGGGCCGCTACACCCCCTCGGGCAGCAGCCCCGCCAGCCGCCCCGCCCCTGATTTCGGCGCCCGCCGGCGGGACCGGGACAGCGGCAACGAACCCCGCCGCGGCAGCCGTCCGGTGGCCTCCAACGAGGGGATGCCCCGCTCCAGCCGCCGCCCCGCTGAACCCGAAGGTGCTCCGGCGTCGACAACTCCTCCCCGGGGGCCAGCCGGGATTCCCCAGGGAAGCCCCCTCAGCGGTAGGGCCAACCGGCCCGCCGCCGGCGACATCAGCGATGCCGACTTCACCCCGATCCAGCCCCCCTCCAGCCCCGGCCCCCGTCCACGGGACAACAGCTCGCGCTTCGACGACTGAATCCCCCCTGCCCAGGGCCTCCCGGCTACCGATACTGCTGCTGCCGGCTCTGGCGCTCCTGCTGGCCGGCTGCGGAGAAGGGGCCTGGCTCGCCCGGCGCAGCGCCGGGCCGACCGGCGGATTTCTGGAGGCCAACCGCCAGGATCCGGCCCTGAGCGGCCAAGGACGTTTCCTGGCCTCGGTGGTGGAACGGAGCGGCCGCGCCACGCTGCTGCTGCAGGAGCAACCCAGCGGCACGGTGATTCGCCTGCGTCACTTCCAGGGCCACCAGCCCCACAGCTCTCCCTCCCTGAGCTGGACCGGCCGCTACGTGGCGGCCCTGGTGCAGCAAGGGGCCCAGAGGGTGCCCCTGATTGAAGACCGGGCCACGGGAGCCCTGCATCGCCTGCCCCTGCCCGCGGATCGCACCGCCGTGCGCCTCAGCCTGGCGCCTGATGCCCGCCGGCTGGCCGTGCAGGTGGCGCAGGCAGGCCAGTGGCGCGTCCAGGCCTTTGACCTGGCCGGCCTGCTGGAACCCGACCTCCCCGGCGGCGTGGCCATCCAGGGCGGCGGTCCGGGAGCCCCACCGTGAAGAGGCTGGTGTGCGCCACCCTTCTGGGGGGTCTGCTGAGCGGCTGCATGGGGTCCATGCCGTTGCCGATCGGCCCGCTCAATCGCCAGCTGGAGAGCCTGGGAGCCAACCGCGACCCCTCCCTGAGCGGCCGCTGGCTGGCCCTGATCAGCGGCAAGGGCGGACGGGAACAGGTGATGCTGGTGGATCTGGAGCTTCAGCAGCCCCTGCCCCTTCCGGGCCTCAACCGGGCCGATGCCCAGCCGCTGAGCGTCAGCGTGGATGGCGCCGGCGACCGAATCGCCCTGGTGCGGCAACTGGAGGGGCGCACGGAGCTGGTGCTCTACCGCCGATCCCTCCAGAGCTTGCAGCCAATCGCCATGGTGCCGAGTGGCGTGCCCAGACAGGTGCAGCTGCAGGCCGATGGCCGCCAGATGGCGGTGCAGGTCAGTCGGGGCGGGCTCTGGCAGGTGGATCTGGTGCAGATCCCCTAGGGCACCAGGCCAGCCCAGTGCAGGAAGGTGTCCCCGCTGAGGGCCTCGATCAGCAGCACGGCCACAAAGCCCACCATGGCGAAACGGCCATTCACCCGCTCGGCATAACCGCTCCAGCCGAAGGACGGCACATCACGGGTGGTGGCACTGGTGGCGGGAGTCTCGTCAGGCATCAGATCAAGCGTGGCGGCCAACGTCATAGCCGGCCGCGGGCAACAGGCGCCAGTTCCCCGTGCCATCGAGCTCCAGCACCGTGTCGTGGAAGGCGGTGAGGGTGGGCCTGTGGCCCACGCTCACGAAGGCCATCTCCCGCTCCGCCAGAAGCCCGTAAAGGTGGCGCTCGGTGGCCACATCGAGGGCGCTGGTGGCCTCATCGAGAACGACAAACAGGGGCGAATTGAGCAGCAACCGGGCAAAGGCCAACCGCTGTTGCTCCCCCAGGGAGAGCAGCCGGGGCCAGTCCTGGATGATGTCGAGATCGGGATAGCGCTGCACCAGCTCGGGCAGGCGCACCTGCTCGAGCACATGCCGCAGCTGCTCATCGCTGAAGCGATCGGGCTGCAGGGGATAACAGAGCTGCTCCCGCAAGCTGCCGAGCAGCATGTAGGGCTTTTGGGGAATGAACAGCAACTCCCCCTCGCTGGGACGCTCGACCCGACCGGCCGCCGGGGGCCACAGACCACTCACCATGCGCAGGAAGGAGGTTTTGCCGCAACCGGAGGGACCCACCACCAGGAGCCGCTGGTGGCGGTCCACTTCCAGGCTGAGATCACGGATCAGGGTGCGCTGGGTGCGGGGCGGCACCAGGTCGACATGGCTCACCAGGATGGAGCCGTCGGGACGGCCCCCAGTGGTGGCGGCGAGCTTGGCCTCCAGGGCCACGGCCTCGAGACCGATCGAATCCACCTTGCCCTGGAATCCTTCCAGGCGGCTGATGGAGGCGGAGAAGGCGGCCAGCCGGTCGATGTTGTTGACGATGTAACTGACCGAAAACAGCACCTGGCTGAAGGCAATGCTGGCCTGGCCAAACACCCCAAAATCCACCTCCTTGGAGAAGTAGATCGGCGCAATCACCAGCCAGGGAAGGAAGCGGGAGAAATAATCGTAGGAGCGCTGAATCACGCTGATCAGGGCCTCCCAGATGATTAGCCGGTCGTAGTTGCGAATGGCACCCCCCAGCCTCCGCTCGGCCTCCTTGGCCTCCTGCTGCTCGCCGCGATAAAAGGCGATCGACTCGGCATTGTCACGGATGTGCACCAAGCCATAGCGAAAGTCAGCTTCCAGCTTGAGCTGTTGATAGTTCAGATTCACCAGCTTGCGGCTGGCAAACACGATAAGAGCGGTTCCACCTACCGAATAGGCCAACAAGACCAGGGCGAGCTGGTCACTGATGGACCACAGCACAATGATGAAACTGACAAAGGTCAGCAGGGCCGAGATGATCTCAACGGTGACGCTCAGACTCGTACCCGTGAAACTGGCCGCATCCTGGGAGATCCGCTGATCCGGGTTGTCAATTTCTTCGATCGATTCATCATTAGGGTTGAGAATGTAGTACGCCCGATTCGAGAGATAGCGGGTGAGTAGGCGGCCACTCAACCATTCACGCCACAACAGCCCAAGCTTGGGGATCAAGTAACTCTGAACAGCCCGGATCGGCAGGGCCAGCACCAGGCAAAAAGCGTAGATCGCAACAATCTTCCAAAAATCCTCAACCTTGTACGCAACCAAGGCATTTTCAATGTTGCGGGCGATATAGCTGATTCCCACATTGATGCCGTTAATCACCAGGATTAACAGGGTGATCACCCCCATCAACAACCAGGGCAACCAGCGCCCCTGGCGCAACTTGGCTCGGAAGGCCACAAAACAGCCCAGGCCCGCAGCCAGCAACACCATCACCAGCGGGCCAATCGGGCTGCGCCAGATCGCCGCCACCTGTTCGGGCACCCCGGGCAGAAAACGGCTGCGCAATTCGGGAATCAGGGCGCCGCTCAGGGCCAGCACCCCGGTGAGCAGCAGCAGCGTGCTGCCCACTACCACCGCCAGCAACGCGGCCACCAGCACCAGGAACTGCCAGCCCCGGGTGTCATCCACCGGCAGAAAGTAGGGCTGGGCCAGGCGCTGCAGCTTGGCCAGCTGGTCGCGGAGGGCCTTGAGGGGGTTCATGGGGCGGATCGGATCAGGCCATTCTCGCTGGGTCGTTCCCTAGCCGGGGGGCCAGGCCAGCGGACGCCCACCGATCACATGCACATGCAGGTGAAACACCGTCTGGCCGGCCTCAGCGCCACTGTTGATCACGGTGCGAAACGCCTCCAGACCCTCCTGGCGCGCCACCCGGGCCGCCACCAACAACAGATGGCCCAGCAGGGCCTGGTGCTCCTCGCTGGCCTCGGACAACTGGGCGATCGGCTGGCGCGGAATCACCAGCACATGCACCGGGGCCTGGGGAGCCACGTCGCGAAAGGCCAGACAGTGGTCATCGGCATACACCTGATCGCAGGGGATCTCCCCGCGCAGGATGCGTCCAAAGATGGTGTCTTGGCTCGCCGGATCGGGGGAGCTGGCCATTGCAGCGGGGACCGGGGAATGGGACAGGGGTGGCACTAGCGCTGTAGTGGCCCAGGGCGTGATGTTGGCACGGTGCAAGACGGCGGCACTGCAGGGCCTGGAGGCCAGGCCAGTGCTGGTGGAAGTGGATCTGGCCCCGGGGCTACCCGGCCTGCAGATGGTGGGACTGGCCGATGCGGCCGTGCAGGAGGCGCGGGAGCGGGTGCGCTCCGCCCTGCGCCACAGCGGCCTCAAGGTGCCACTGACCCGGGTGGTGGTGAACCTGGCCCCGGCCGCCCTGCGCAAGGAAGGACCAGGCTTCGATCTCCCCATCGCCCTGGGCCTGCTGGTGGCCAGTGGCCAGCTGGCTGGGGAGCGGAGTGAAGGGGTGTGGAGCGCCGGAGAACTGGGACTCGATGGCACCCTGAGGCCGATTCGGGGGGTGCTCGCCATCGCCATCGCCGCCCAGCGCCAGGGCGCCCGGGCCTTGCTCGTACCGGAGGGCAATGCCTGGGAAGCCGCCCTGGTCAGCGGGCTGCGGGTGTGGGGTGTCCGCGACCTGGCGCAGGCCCTGTGGCATCTGGGTCATCCCGACGCCAACGACCCGCCCCCGGCCTGCCGTCGCCGCTCCAGACCCACGGCCCGTACGGGCCAGGCGGCCCCGGATCTCGCCGATGTGAAGGGACAGGCCCACGGCCGACGCGCCCTGGAGATCGCCGCCGCCGGGGGGCACCACCTGCTGCTCTGCGGACCTCCAGGCAGCGGCAAAACGATGCTGGCTCGGCGTCTGGCGGGCCTGCTCCCGCCGCTGAACCCTGCGGAGGCCCTGGAACTGACGGCCCTGCATTCGGTGGCCGGACTGCTCGACAGCAGCCAGGGCCTGCTGCAGGAGCGCCCCTTTCGAAGCCCCCACCACAGCTGCTCCGGACCAGCCCTGATCGGCGGGGGCAGCCAGCCCCAGCCCGGCGAACTGGCCCTGGCCCACCACGGCGTGCTCTTCCTCCATGAGCTGACGGAATTTCGCCAGGCCGTGCTCGACCAGCTGCGCCAACCGCTGGAGGAGGGCGAGGTGTGGATCCACCGGAGCCGGCACCGCACGCGCTTTCCCTGCCGCATCATCCTGGTGGCCGCCACCAACCCCTGCCCCTGCGGCTGGTGGGGCGACCCGGAGCGCAGTTGCCGCTGCGGCGAAGGACAACGGCGGCGCTACTGGGGACGGCTATCGGGGCCCCTGCTGGATCGGATTGACCTCCAGGTGGTGATGCGGCGTCCCAGCAGTGCGGCCCTCAGCGCTCCCTTCCGCAGCCCATCCACCGCTGAATGGACGCCGCCAACGGGCCCGGGTGGCTGCCAGGCCCCGGAATCCACGGCGGTGGTGCGGCAACGCGTCCAACGGGCCCGCTCCCGCATGGCGACCCGCAACCCAGCCGGCTGCAGCAACAGCCGCATCCCTGGAGGGCAACTGCAACAGGTGGTGCGGCTGGAGCCGGAAGCCCTGGCCGTGTGGGAAGGGGCCCTGCAGCACAGGCAACTCAGCGCCAGGGCAGGGGAGCGCCTGCTGCGGGTCGCCCAGACCATCAGCGACCTCGGCGATGAGCCCGGTATCAGCACCGGGGCCATCGCCGAAGCCCTGAGCTACCGGTCCTTTGACCAGCAGGCCTGATCAGCGACGGCGAGGATCATCGCGGAAGGGCTGAACGCCCACGTTGGGGGGCAAGTTGGCCTGCTCCTCGCGGGGATTGCCAAAGGCATGGCCGACGCTGTCGCCGATCCAGCCGGCAAAGGCGCGAAGGGCAGGCAGGGGGGCCTGCATCGGCATGACGAGGGATTTGACCTGTGCAGCCATGGCGGCGACCTCAGGGAGGACCCTTCCAGCATGAAGACATCAAAAGCCAATGGGAACAGGTAAAAGCACCTGTTCCCATTGGCCTTGAGGGGAAACCGCAGGAATCAGCGGCGGCGGCGGCGCTGCTGGGCCTTGCGCTTGTACTTCTCGACGGGGGTCTCGTGATGGCGCAGGCGCTTCAGGTCGGCAAAGATGCCCGCCTTGGACACCTGGCGCTTGAAGCGGCGCAGGGCCGATTCAATGCCTTCGTTTTCGCCGACGGTGACCTGGGTCATGAAGCGCTGGGCAGCTCTCAGAGTTGCTCAATGTAGCAACTGCCTCAACGCCCCATCCCGGCGCATCGCTGAACCTGACCCTGGTGCTAGCGACGGGAGGTTGGGCTGGGCTGGACCGGGACGGCGGCGGGGACGGCAGACACCCCCTGCTGGCCGCCAGCCCCAGCATCGGGCCAGCTATCCCGGTAGAGATAGACATGGCCTAAAGAGCGGCCGCCGTAGGCCCGGCGCTTGAGCTGCCAGCCCGGCTCAAACACCAGCTGCAGGAAGTTGGTGCCCGGTCCCTGGGTGCGGGCCACGACCATTTCCGGCCCTGCTCCAGCCTTGGTGGGCACGGCCAGCAGCACGTTGTCGCCGCTTTGACGGAGCACGGTGAGGCGATAGCTGGTGGCCAGATCGGCACCACCCACCCGCACCGAATAGCCGTTGGCATCGATGAACCGGCTGCAGATCCCGGTGAAATCAAAGCTGGCCAACAGGGGCTCCACCGGCGCGGGGGCCCCGGGAGCCACGGCAAAGCAAGGCCGGGTGGGTTTCACCTGCTCGTAGATGTTGAGCTGGGCGCGGGTGCCATCCCCGATCGGGGCCGCCACCAACACAAAGCGCTCCTGGCTGAGGTCTACGGCCTGGAACAGGGCACTGGCGCGGGCGGGCATGCCAGCTCCGGCCCCAAGCACCACTGCCGCGGCGGCCGAGGACAGGCAACGGAGGGTCAGATCTGGCACTCGCATCGCAGCTTCCGGGAGATCGGTGAACGCAATCGTATGCAGGTCAGCCCACCAGGGCTAGGCCGGCTTGTTGATCCGAATGGCGAGCACCAGCGCCACCACCGTGCCCGGCAGGCTCAGCCCCAGGATCCAACGGGTGGCCTGCACCCCCAGGTCGGGCTCGCCGTAGGACAGCTCAAACACCGAGCCAGTGGCAGCGATGCCCAGCAGACAGGCCAGGGCCAGGAAGACACCAGCCAGCGGTTTCATGGGCATCGAACGGTTCTCAGCGAATGGATTGGACGTCGGCGCGGTTGAACCCCTTCTCCTGCAGCCCCTCGTTGAGGCTCAGCTCATCGGTGACCCGATCGACGAACAACACGCCGTTGAGATGGTCCATCTCGTGCTGGATGCAGCGGGCCAGCAGACCATCGGCCTTGACCCGTTGGGGGCGCCCCATCTCGTCGCGGTAGGTGACTTCGACCGCAGCTGGTCGGACCACATTGAGGTAAACCCCGGGGATGCTCAGACAACCCTCCTCGTAGGTCTCGATGGCGGCCCCGAAGGAGCCGATCTCAGGGTTGATCAGCACCATCGGGGGTGTGGCGGCATTCTCCGGATCGAGATCGATCACGAGCAATTGCTTGTGCACCCCCACTTGGGGGGCCGCCAGGCCGATACCCCGGGCGGTGTACATGCTGCGCAGCATGTCGCGGGCCAGGTCCCGCACGCTCTCATCCACCTTGCTGATGCGGCGGGCCGGGGTGCGCAGCACCGCATCGCCCAGGGTGTGGATGGTGAGGGGAGGCTCGTCGAGCACCTCCTTCGGCACCTGCACACCGCGGGTGGCCTGCACCGCAGAGCGAGCCATCTGGGCGAAGCTGCCGGCGGAACTGCGGGCCAACGGGATACTTAAAACGTTGCACACCATTCTAAGGCGGTGGGCTGAAGCCCCAGGCAGGCTGCGCCCCCTAGCCAGCAAGCCCTGGGCAACGCCTTGGGCAACTCCCCGTGAAACGCTCTGTCAGACGCCCTTGAAACGCTCCGCCGCTCCGCTCCGTTGAACCCAACCTCGAGCACCCCGTTGAGCACTGCCTCCACCAGCGCGCGGCCAGCTGAGCCCCTATCCGCGGCCCTGGTGGAGGGACGCACCCCCAGCCTCAAGGAACCGCTGCTGCGGGATGGGCGACTGCTGTGGCTGGAACAGCGCCCCCAGGAGCAGGGCCGCACCACCTTGATGTTGCGACCGGCAGGGAGCGCCGAGGCCATGGAGCTCACCCCAAGCCCCAGCAACCTGCGCAGTCGGGTGCACGAGTACGGCGGCGGGGTCTACGCCATCGAGGGCAACGATCTGGTGTTCATCGACGACGGCGATCGCTGCCTCTGGCATCTGCATCTGCCCAGCGACCCCGCCGGCTCAGACCGCACCCCACGGCGGCTCACCACCCCTGGGCCCCGGGCCTTCGCCGATGGACTGATTGATCTGCCCCGTCGACGCTGGCTCGGCGTGATGGAAGCCGAAGGCCGCGACCAGCTAGTGGCCGTGCCCCTGGCCGGTGGCGAACCGCAGCGGTTGCATCAGCCGGCCGACTTCTGCGGCTATGCCGCCCTGAGCCCCGATGGCCGCCAGCTGGCCTGGGTGGAGTGGCAGCAACCGGCCATGCCCTGGCAGCGCAGCCAACTGTGGCTCGCGGCCGTGACCGCAGACGGCAACCTGACGGAAGCGCGGCCCGTGATGGGGCTGGGCCGGGATGGCGGCGACACCGGGGCGATCTCGGTGTTTCAGCCCCTGTGGATCGGTCCCACCGAACTGGTGGTGGCCAGCGACGCCTCGGGCTGGTGGAATCTGCAGCGCCTCGACACCAGCAGCGGCACCTGGCAGCCCCTGTTGCCCCTGGAGGCCGAATTCGGCATGCCCCAGTGGGTGTATGGCATGCGCACCACCGCCTGGGACGGCCAGCAGTTGATCGCTGCGGCCTGTCGGGAGGGGGCCTGGCAGCTGGGCCGGGTGCATCTGACACCGGAACGGGTGGGCACTCCGGCCGCCTGGCAGCCCCTGGCGCAACCCTTCGACGATCTGGCCTGCCTGAGTGCGGAAGCGGGGCGGCTGGTGGCGATCGCCAGCAATCCCACCAGCCCGGAGGGGCTGCTGGAGTTGGAGCTCAACAGCGGCAGGTGGCTGCACACGCCACTGGCCTCCTGCCCGCTTCCACGGGAGGCGATCAGTCCATCCGAACCCCTGTGGTTTGCGGGCCACGGCGGCGCCCCCACCCACGCCTGGTTCTATCCGCCGTGGGGCGGCGCCCATCCCGAGGCCCCCCTACTGGTGAAGGGCCACGGCGGGCCCACTGCCATGGCACAACGGGGCCTAAACCTGGCCATCCAGTTCTGGACCTCGCGGGGCTGGGGGGTGGTGGATGTGAATTACGGCGGCTCCACCGGCTTCGGGCGCAACTACCGCGAGCGGCTCGATGGCCAGTGGGGCGTGGTGGATGTGGAGGACTGCGCCGCAGCTGCCCGGGCCCTGGTGGCGGCGGGGAAAGCCAGCCCTGCGCGCATCGCCATCGAAGGGGGCAGTGCCGGCGGCTTCACCGTCCTCGCCGCCCTCTGCTTCACCGATGTCTTTCGCGCCGGCGCGAGTCGGTACGGCGTCACCGACCCCAGCGCGTTGGCGCGGGAGACCCATCGCTTTGAAGCCCGCTATCTCGATGACCTGATCGGGCCCTGGCCGGACGCACAAGCCACCTACGAAGCCCGCTCTCCGCTGGCCCATGCCGACCGCATCCGCTGCCCGGTGATTTTTTTCCAGGGCCTCGACGACCTGGTGGTGCCGCCAGCCCAGACCGATCGGATGGCGGCAGCGCTGCAAGCCAACGGCGTCCCGGTGGAGGTGCACCGCTTTGCCGGTGAGGGCCACGGCTTCCGCAGCGGCAGGGTGCGAATCCAGGTGCTCGAAGCCACGGAAGCGTTCTTCAGGCGCCACTTCGAGCTGTGAGCCCCATCAGCGCCCTGCTGCCCGATCTGGAACTGCTGGCCTTCGCCATGGCCTGCCTCAGCCTGATCCTGGCGGTGGGACGGGGGATCGGCACCCGCCTGCAGCTGCGGCTGTGGGGCGTCCCCGAAGCGTTGGTGGCTGGCTTGCTGGGCCTGCTGCTGGCCCCGGGCGGCCCCCTGCCGCTGCTGCCGCCCCAGGTGCTCCAGCTCTGGGCCGATCTGCCCCTGGTGCTGCTCACCCTGGTGTTCGGCTCGCTGTTGCTGGGCAAACCGCTGCCCAAGCTGAAGGGTCTCTGGCGACCGGTGTCCGGCCAGGTGTCCCTGGCCCTGGTGCTGGCCTTTGGCCAGTACGTGGTGGCCGGCCTGGCGGTGCTGCTGGTGCTGCAGCCCTGGCTGGGGGTGAGCCCGATCATGGCCTGCCTGATTGAGGTGGCCTACGAGGGGGGCCACGGCTCCGCCGCTGCCATGGGTCCGAGCTATGCGGCCCTGGGCTTCCCCGGCGGCCAGGCCCTCGGCCTGGCCATGGCCACCGTGGGACTGCTCTCCTCCACCCTGGTGGGCGGGTTGGTGGTGGTGCTGGCCCGCAAGCGTGGCTGGTTGCTGGCCGATCGACCTGCCCCAGCCCGCACCCCTGCCGATGCCGAAGCCACTCCCCCCCCAGGGCCTGCCCCCGGCGCCGCAACCTGGGCGGTGAATCTGGCCCTGGCGGGCGTGGCCGTGCTGGTGGGCGTGGGCCTGCTGGCCGCCCTGCGCTGGCTCACGGCGGGGCTGGGTGACGGCGTCGCCCTGGTGGTCGACTCCCTGCCGGTGTTTCCCCTGGCGATCGTGGGTTCGCTGTTGATGCGCCTGGTTCTGGAGCGCAGCGGCCAGGCCCACTGGGCCTCCGCACCGGTGCAGAGCCAGATCGGCACCCTCTCGGCGGATCTGCTGATCACCGCCGCCACCGCCGGGCTGGATCTGGGCCTGCTGCGGGCCGACTGGCTGCCGCTCACGGTGCTGGCGGTGAGCGGCCTGGCCTGGAACCTGGGGGTCACCCTGCTGCTGGCGCCACGGGTTCTGCCGGCGGACTGGTTTGAGCGGGCGGTGATTGAGTTCGGTCAGGCCACCGGTGTGGCGGCCAGCGGCCTGCTGCTGCTGCTGCGCATGGCCGACCCGGACGACCGCAGCGATGCGCTGCCGGCCTTCTCCATCAAACAACTGCTGCTGCAACCCTTTCTGGCCGGTGGGGTGATCACCGTGGTGGCACCCCTGGCGGTGGCGAGCTGGGGCTTACCCCTCTGGACAGGCGCCTGCCTGGCAGTGGTGGTACTCGCAGGGGGCACCGGCCTGCTGCTCGCCCGGATTCAGGCCCCCGCCCCATAGAGCAGGGTGCGGAACTGGTGGTGCACGGCCGCCATCTGCTCAGGGCTGAGCAACGGCGGCTCGCCCAGTTGCAGGGCCTGGAGATACATCTGGGCCAGGGTTTCCACCTCAATGGCAATCCGCAGGGCCTGGTCGAGGCTGGCTCCCAGGGCCACCTGGCCGTGCTGGGCCAGCAGGCAGGCCCGCCGGTCCACCAGGGCCGCCACCGCCAAATCAGACAGCTCAGCGGTGCCGAAGGTGGCGTAGGGGGCGCAGCGGATGTCATCGCCGCCGGCCACCGCGGTCATGTAGTGAAAGGGGGGGATGGCGCGGCCATGGCAGGCCAGGGCCGTGGCGTGGATGGAATGGCAGTGGAGCACCGCCGCAATTTCCGGCCGGCCCGCCAGGATGTCCGCATGGAGGCGCCACTCCGAGGAGGGACGCCTGGAGCCCCCATCCCGGCAGCCCCCAGCCAGATCCAAGGCCACCAGATCCTGCGGCTGCATCAGCTCGTAGGGCAGGGAACTGGGGGTGATCAGCAGCCCACCAGGAATCCGCACCGACAGATTGCCCGAGGTGCCCTGGTTGAGGCCCGAGGCATTCAGGCGCCGGGCCACCGTCACCAGCTGTTGACGCAGCTCGGCCTCGGAGCCGGGGGCCAGGACAGGGGGGACGGCGGGCAAGGGGTTCAGCGGCGCAGGGGGAAACCGGAGGGATCCGGCAAGGCGGCCCAGGCGTCGATTTCCAGGGCGTAGGCGGCATGGCGCTGGATCGCATCATCCATGAACAGGGCGGCCCGAATCGGCGTATCCGGCCCCCGCGAGAAGCCGTGCATCGCCACACCAGCGGTGATGCAGCGCAGGGCCGACAGCTGCATGTCGTAGCGCGCCTCGCTGAGCGGGTAATCGCGCACGCCGCGGTTCACCAGCTCCTGGTGCCAGGCCAGCAGCAGGTCGTCATGGCGCCCCAAACGCTGCGCCTGGGGCGTACTGCCGCCCACCAGAAACGCGACGTCGATCGCGGCCACACTGCGGCTCGCCCAGGACCAATCGATGATCACCGATTCGGGATCCTCCACCGTGTGAGCGAACAGCAGATTGTCGGCGCGGAGGTCGCCATGCACGAGGGTCCAGGGCCGGTTCTCCAGGGCTGCATCCACCGCGCTGGTCTGTTCGAGAACAGCGCGATACAGCTGGCACACATCCGACCCAAAACGCACGCCGTAGGTGGCAAAAAAATCCTCAACGATCTCGGCGTTGGGATTGGAGAACCAGAAGCCATGGTTTGGTAGCCAGTCATGCTGGTGCAACGCCGGATCCATCCAGAATTCAGCGTGGATGGCGGCCATGCGCTGGATCGAAGCCAACGTTTCCTGGTAGGTGAGGCCGATCACCTGGTCGCCGGAACGCAGGTGGGTGAGATCTTCCATCAGCAACCAGGACGGCGCACCGGCATGGGTGGCAAACACCGCCGGCTGGTGATTGCTGAGCCTGGGGGTGCAATGGGTGTACACCCCCACCTCCCGCCCGAAGGCATTGTTCAGGCGGCTGAACGCATTGAAATCCTGATCGGAGGTTTCGCTTTTGAGGATCACGCTGGCGGGGCCCGCACCAGGGGGATCACAGCTCAATTCCAGTCGCCAGGTGGTGGATTGAAATCCCCTGGCTTCGCCCAGCAGCTTGGCCTCCAAGCTCTTCACCGTGGTTCCGAGAACCTCGCCAATCCAGTCGGGTTCGGGCTGCTGGACCACAGGGTCAGTCATGGGGTCAAGCATCGGGTCAGGCATGGGGTGATCAAGCGCCTCATTCGATGAGGCATCGCGGTGGAACGTCCAATCCATGGACGTCAGCGAACGTCACGGCCGCCTCACGCATCATGGTCGTAGAGCTGCCGCAAGCCTGGCTCCGAAGCCTGGGCCACCCCCCGCTCGGTGATCAGGGCCGTCACCAGCCGGGCCGGGGTGACATCGAACGCGGGGTTGAAGCCGGGGCTGCCGTTGGGGGTGAGCTGCACCGTGGCGAGCTGCCCCTCAACGGAGCTGCCGCCCCCGCCGCCCAGCAGCCGCCCTTGGATGGCCGTCACCTCCTCGGCACTGCGCGCTTCGATCGGGATCTCGGCCACGCCGTCATCGATCGTCCAGTCGATCGTGGAGGCCGGCAGGGCCACATAGAAGGGCACGCCGTTGTCGTGGGCCGCCAGGGCCTTGAGGTAGGTGCCGATCTTGTTGCAGACATCGCCGCGGCGGGTGGTGCGGTCGGTGCCCACGATCACCGCATCCACCTGGCCGTGCTGCATCAAGTGGCCGCCGGCGTTGTCCACGATCACGGTGTGGGGCACCCCCTCCTGACCCAGCTCAAAGGCCGTCAGGGAGGCGCCCTGGTTGCGGGGGCGGGTCTCATCCACCCACACATGGATGGGAAGGCCGGCGCGGTGGGCCTTGTAGATGGGGGCGAGGGCCGTGCCCCAATCCACCGTGGCCAGCCAGCCGGCATTGCAGTGGGTGAGCACGTTGAAGGGTTGGCCCTGGCGTTCGGCCGGCCGCGCCGCCGCCAGCTCCTGGAAGATGCGCAGCCCGTGGTCGCCGATCGCCTCGCACATGGCGACGTCCTCATCGGCGATCGCCGCGGCCTCCGCCTGGGCCGCCTCGGCCCGCTCGGCCGGCGGCAGCGGCTGCACCTTGGACCGCACCCGCTCCAGGGCCCAGCGCAGGTTGATCGCCGTGGGGCGGGTGGCATTGAGCGCCTCAAAGGCAGCAGCCAAGGAGGCGTCACCCGGATCGGCCTGCAGGGCCAGCATCAGCCCGTAGGCCCCGGTCACGCCGATCAGCGGGGCGCCGCGCACCACCATCGTGCGGATGGCTTCGGCAGCTTCCGCGCAACTGCTCAAGCTGCGCGTTGTGAACCGATGGGGCAACTGGGTCTGGTCGATCACCCCCACTGCGCGGCCATCCGGCTCCAGCCAGATCGTGCGCCAGGCCTTGCCATCGATGTTCATGAAGGATCCGACCCAGCGGTGGTCCAGTGATCATCCCCGCGGAAGGGTCACCCCTCGGGGAGAGCAACAGATCCCCTCAAAAGTGTGATCCGATACAAAACAGCACCCCGGGCGGCAGGAAGGTTCATGTTGAACATTGGAGAGGCCCGACCCCTTCATGGCCCACATCCCCCTCGCTGGCAGCGGTCCCACCCCGCTGGCTGTCTTTGATCGATTCCGCACCCAGGTGCTCGCCAAGGTTCAGGAGCCTGAACTGAGGCGCTACGCCGTGATGCTGCTCGCCTTCGGTGCGGGCCTGCTGCCGCTGATGGCCGGGTCTGCCAAGGCTGCCTTGGCCAAGGTGCCCACCGACGGCGCCGACACCCTGCTGATGCTGATGGGTTCGGCCCTGGTGCTGCTGATGACCCCAGGCCTGGCGTTCTTCTACGGCGGCTTCACCCGCGCCAAGAACGTGCTCAACACGATGATGATGAGCTTCTTCCTGATGGGGCTGATCGGGGTGGTGTGGGTGGTGCTGGGCTACTCCCTCTCCTTCGACACCGGCTTCGGCAGCCCCTTCATCGGTGGCCTCGGCCAGATGTGGCTCAACGGCGTGGGTGGTGAGCTGGGAGATGCACCGCTGGCGGATGGGTTCGCCATCTCCGCCTCCTCCTTCGCCCTCTTCCAGGGCATGTTCGCGATCATCACCCCGGCCCTGATTTCCGGCGCCCTGGTGGAGCGCATCAACTTCAAGGCCTGGTTCTGGTTCGCCCTGCTCTGGAGCCTGTTCATCTACTGCCCCATGTGCAAGATGGTGTGGGGTGGGGGGTACATCGGTCCCTTCGGTGAAATCGGCGCCATCGACTTCGCCGGCGGCACCGTGGTGCACATCGCCGCTGGCGTGGCCGCCCTGGTGGCCACCGCCATCGTTGGCCCCCGCACCAACTGGTCCGAGAACAAGCGTCCTCCCCACAACGTGCCCTTCATCCTGTTGGGCGCTGGGCTGCTGTGGTTCGGCTGGTTCGGCTTCAACGGCGCCAGCTACTTCGCCGCCAAGGGAGCGGGCCTCTCCTTCCTCACCACCACCCTCTCCGCTTCAACGGCCCTACTCACCTGGTGCCTGATTGATTGGTTCCGCGATGGCAAACCCACCGCCGTGGGCGCTGCCACCGGTGCGGTGGCCGGCCTGGTGGGCATCACCCCGGCCGCCGGCTTTGTCTACATGCCCCAGGCCCTGATCATCGGCGCCGCCACCTCGATCTGCTGCTACATCGCCATTCAGGTGAAGGCGGCCATCAACTTTGATGACTCCCTCGATGCCTACGCCGTCCACGGGGTGGGGGGCACGGTGGGAGCCCTGCTCACCGGCGCCCTGGCCATCCCGGCCCTGGTGCCGGCCGACTACTTCCCCAAGTCGGCGGAGATCCTGGCCAGCGGCGGCAACACCGCCCTGTTCATCGCCCACGTCAAGGCCGTGCTGATCAGCTACGGCTTTGTGGGCATTGGCACCGCGATCATCCTCTGGATCGTCGGCGCCGTGGTGGGCCTGCGGGTCACCCCCGACCAGGAAGAACGCGGCCTCGACTTCGTCGCCCATGGCGAAGAGGCCTACGACCCCATGACCTACTGAGCCCCCAGCCATGAAACAGATCACTGCTGTCATCCGCCCCGCCAAGGTGGATGCGGTCAAAACCGCCCTCGTGGCCATCGACGTGGTGGGCATGACCATCAACGATGTGCGCGGCTTCGGCCGCCAGAAAGGCCAGGTGGAGCGCTACCGCGGCAACGCCTTCACCGTGGACTTCCTGCCGAAGGTGCACATCACCGCCGTCGTGGCGGACGACAAGGTGGAAGCGGCCATCACCGCCATCTCCGAGGCGGCCCGAACCGGTGAGATCGGCGACGGCAAGATCTTCGTGAGTGCCATCGAAACCGCCATTCGCATCCGCACCGGCGAACGCGGCGACGTCGCCCTCTGAAGGCCGCGAGCCCCCCATCCGGGGGGCTTTTTCTTGGCGGGGCCCGAGCTGGACGCAGCGGGGCGGGCTCAAATTGGCCGATAGCCAAACCAATCCGGCACCTGGTTCGGGCTGAGGCCCTCGGGGTGGGGCTCCAGCTGCACGTGCCAGCGCCCACCGCCAAGCAGTTCCAACTGCTCGATCGCCAGGCAGTCGTCCACCGCACAGAGGTCGTCCTTGTGCTGCTGCAAGGCGCCCCGCAGCCACTGGCGCTTGGCCGCCGCCTTGGCCGCCTGGGGCGAGCGGGCCACCACCAGGCCGAAGTGGTGCAGCTCGGCGAGGGAGTCGGGGCGATAGGCGCCCAGGTTCACGAACCAGAGCCGCTCGGGCCGGGGCGCGGACGGCTCACGCCCGAGGCACACCGCCCAACCATCCACCGCCCGCACCGCCAGGTAGGCATCCAGGTGCAGGCCCTCACGCCTCCCGAACCACTGCCGCCGCAGCTCGGGCAGGGTGGCCTCGATGCTGGGGCCGGCCACGAAGCGCACGTCATGGAGTTCGACGTGGCAGCCCGGCGCACGGCCCCCCAGCACCACCAGCCAGAGCAGCGGGGCTGCTTCAGAGTGCGCGTCAGAGTGCATGGGGAGATCCTCAGACCAATGGCGAGCTTCGCGCTGTTCGAACGGCAATGGACCACCTACCGCACGGTGGTGAGCCATGACCTGATGGAGCACCGCGCCCTGGCTGGGGCGACGGCCGCCGCCCTCGACCGCTGGCTGGCTGCGCGGCCCGCCCCGGCTCCCTCCCCCGCCCTGGTGGATCTGGGCTGCGGCGATCTGGCCCAGCTGGCGCCCCTGCTCCGGCGCCTGCCGCTGGCCTCCTACACGGGGGTCGATCTGGCGGCCGCGGTGTTGCCCCTGGCGGAGAAGGCCCTCGGGTCCGTGGCCTATCCCTGCCGCTGGCAGGAAGGCGATCTGCTCAGCTGGATCCAGGAGCAGGGCCCACCGATCGACATCCTCCACTCGGCCTTCGCCGTTCACCACCTCAACGACGACGCCAAGGCGACGTTTCTGCAGGCCGCCCGCCGCCGTATCGCTGGCGATGGCCTATTGCTCCTCGCCGACGTCTTCCGCGAACCGGGAGAAGCCCTGGCGGCGTACCTGGAGCGGTACTGCCAACGGATGCGCGGCTGGCAGGTCCTGAACCCCGAGCAGCAGGTTCAGGTGATCGAGCACGTGAGCCAGTACGACCAACCCGCCGATCGGGAGGCCATCGCCGCGGCCGCCCGGGCCGCGGGCTGGCACTGGCAGTGGGTCTGGCAGGGCTCCCACAGCGCCGAAGCGCTGGCGGTGCTGACGCCGGCCTAACTAGCTGTGCTCGCGCAGGAAGGTGATCGTGCCCTCCAGCTCCTCGGCGAAGCGGTCGATCTCGGCGGGGCTAGTGGTGAAACTGAGGCTGGCGCGGGCTGAGCCGGGGATGCCGTAGAGGCGATGCAGGGGCTGGGTGCAGTGGTGGCCACTGCGGATGCAGATGCCGGCCGAATCGAGCAGCGCCGCAATGTCGTTGGCATGCAGACCATCCACCGTGAAGGCGGCCAGGGCGCCCCGATCGGGCTGCTGCTCGGGGGTGGGGCCGAGGATCCGCACGCCCTCGATCGCCCGCAGGCGATCAAACAGCTGGCGGGTGAGCACCTGCTCCCAGGCATGGATGCGCTCGAGGCCCAGGGCGTTGAGGTAGTCGAGGGCGGCACCCATGCCGATCGCCTCGCCGATGGCGGGGGTGCCCGCCTCGAATTTGTGGGGCAGCTCGGCCCAGCTGCTGTGATCCAGGTAGACGTCCTGAATCATTTCGCCACCGCCCAGGAAGGGGGGCATGGCCTCGAGCAGGGCCTCCCGGGCCCAGAGGAAGCCCATGCCGGTGGGACCGCAGAGCTTGTGGGAACTGCCCACGAGGAAGTCGGCGCCGAGGGACGCCACATCCACCGGCAGGTGGGCCAGGCTCTGGCAGGCATCCACCAGCAGCAGCGCACCGGCGGCATGGGCTAGGGGAGCGATCTGGGCAATCGGGTTGAGACAGCCGAGGGTGTTGCTCACCTGCACCAGGCTCACCAATTTGGTGCGCTCCGTGATCTGGCTGCGCAAATCGACGAGATCGAGCTCTCCGGTTTCGGTGAGGCCCACATGGCGCAACACACAACCGGTGCGGGCCGCCAGCAGCTGCCAGGGCACCAGGTTGGAGTGGTGCTCCATCACCGTGAGCAGCACCTCGTCGCCGGGGCGCAGGTTGGCCTCCCCCCAGCTGCGGGCCACCAGATTGATCGCCTCGCTGGCATTGCGGGTGAACACGATCTCCCGCGGACTGGCCGCCCCCACGAAGGCGGCGGTCTTGGCCCGGGCCCCTTCAAACCCCTCGGTGGCGCGGGCGCTGAGCTGGTGGGCGCCGCGGTGCACGTTGGCGTTGTCGTGGTCGTAGTAGTGCTGCAGGGCCGCCAGCACCTGGCGGGGCTTCTGGCTGGTGGCGGCGTGATCCAGGTAGATCAGGGGCTGGCCCAGGCAGGCCGTCTGGGCCAGCAGGGGGAAATCGGCCCGGGTGAGGGCGGCGAGATCGAGATCGGGCGCCGCGGCCACGGCATCGGCTCCGGGGGTGGGCGGGGAGGCGGCGGTCATGGTCATGGGCGCTCCGGCAGCAGCAGCTGCAGGGGATGGCAGGCGGCGGCGGCGGCCGGCAATTCCCGCAGCACCTCCTCGCAGTAGCCGCGCAGCAGCAACTTGGAGGCCTGGTCAGCGGCAATGCCGCGACTCTGCAAATAGAAGAGTTCGTTCTGCTGCAGACGGCTCACGGTGGCCCCGTGGGCGCACTTCACATCGTCCGCCACGATTTCCAGCTCGGGCTTGGTGTCCACCCGGGCCCGCTCCGAGAGCAGCAAGCTGCGGCTGAGCTGGGCGGCGTTGGTCTGCTGGGCCTGGCGGGGCACCCGCACGGCCCCGTTGAACACACTGCGGCCGGCGCCATCGGCCACCACCTTGTGGAGCTGGTCGAGCTCGCCCTCGGGCCCCCCGAAGCTCACCTGGCTGTGGGTATCCGCCAGTTCCTGGCCATCCACCAGCTGCAGGGCCCGCAGACGGGTTTGGGCCGCCCCCTCGAGCTGACACACCCGGGGTTCCAGCCGGCTCAAACCCCAGCCCCCCACGGCCGTGGTGAGCTGGAGCTCACTGGCGGGGGCCTGGCTGATCGCCAGGTGGCTGAGCAAGCTGGCGCGGGCGTCACCGGCCGCCAGCACGCCGAGGTTGAGGCGGGCGCCGCGGCCCAGCTGGACCAGGGTCACCAGGCTGGTGGCATTGGCTCCCCGGGAAGCGTGCCGCACCAGCAGTTCGAAGCTGGCCCCCTCCTCGAGCACCAACAGCAGCTGCAGGGCCAGCAACCCGGGGCCGTCGCCGGCATCGAGCTGGAGTTGCAGGGGACCGGCGGCTCCGCTCACCCGCAGGGCCAGGCCATGGGGCGAAGCACCCTGGTTGAGCCGCACCGGCCAGGCGGTGGCGCTGCCGGTGGCGTGCAGGATCGGATCAGCCAGGGCTTGGATCTCGGCCCCATCCAGACGGGTCACGCCGGCAGGAAGGACCACGTGGGCGAAGGGGTCGGGGCCAGCCCAGAGCTGGGGGGCGACGGCCTGCAGCGGGGCCAGGTCGGTGAAGCGCCAATCCTCCTGCCGGCGTCCCGGCAGGGGCTCCCCCGCCAGCGCGGCCAACCAGTCAGCGGTTGCCGGCAACGCAACAGCGGGCATCAGGCCACCTCCACCGGCTCGCGCTCACTGGTGGCCTCGAGGTTGGCCAACTCCTGATCAACCCAGTCGTAGCCGGTGCGCTCCAGCTCCAGGGCCAGCTCCTTGCCCCCGGTGCGCAGGATCCGGCCAGCGGCCATCACGTGCACGTAGTCGGGGGTAATCAGATCCAGCAGGCGCTGGTAATGGGTGATCAACAGGGTGGCGTTGTCAGGCCCCGCCAGCTGGCTCACCCCCTCGGCCACAATCCGCAGCGCATCGATGTCGAGGCCGGAATCGGTCTCATCGAGGATGGCCACCAGGGGCTCAAGCAGCGCCATCTGCAGAATCTCGTTGCGCTTCTTCTCGCCGCCGGAGAAGCCTTCATTGACGCTCCGCTCCAGAAAGGCGGGATCCATCTGCACCACCTTGAGGCGCTCCCGCACCAGATCTTCAAAGGCAAAGGTGTCGAGCTCCTCCTCCCCCCGCTCCGCCCGGCGGGCATTGGTGGCCACCCGCAGAAACTCCAGGTTGCTCACCCCGGGAATCTCCACCGGGTACTGAAACCCCAGGAACAGGCCAATGCGGGCCCGTTGCTCCGGGTCGAGCTCCAGCAGGTCAGCCCCCCGGTAGGTCACCGATCCGGCGGTGACCGTATAAGCCGGATGGCCAGCCAGCACCTTGGAGAGGGTGCTCTTGCCGCTGCCGTTGCGGCCCATCACCGCATGGATTTCGCCGGCACGCAGGGTCAGGTTGACGCCTTTGAGAATCGGCTGATCCTCCACACGGGCGTGGAGATCCCGGATCTCAAGCAACAGGGGGGCGTCGGGACGGATCACGGAAGGCAGTCAGGGAAAACAACAGAACACAGATGGGAACCGGGGCGTCAGCCCACGGATCCCTCGAGCTTGAGGGCCAGCAACTTGTCGGCCTCGGCAGCGAACTCCATCGGCAGCTGGTTGAAGACGTCGCGGCAGAAGCCGCTCACCATCATCGACACCGCCTCTTCAAAGCCAATGCCCCGGCTCTGCAGGTAAAAGAGCTGGTCGGCGGAGATCCGGCAGGTGCTGGCCTCATGCTCCACCGCCGCATCGGGCTGCTGGGAGCGGATGTAGGGATAGGTGTTGGCGGCGGCCTGGTCGCCGATCAACATCGAATCGCATTGGCTGTAGTTCTTGGCACCCACCGCCTTGGGACCAATTTGCACCAGCCCGCGGTAGCTGTTGGAGGAATGGCCGGCGCTGATCCCCTTGCTCACGATCGTCGAGCGGGTACGGGGGCCCACGTGAATCATCTTGGTGCCGGTGTCGGCCTGCTGGCGATTGTTGGTGAGGGCAACGGAATAGAACTCGCCGACGGAATCGGCCCCCTGCAGAACGCAGCTGGGGTACTTCCAAGTGATCGCCGAGCCGGTCTCCACCTGGGTCCAACTGATGCGACTGCGGTCGCCACGGCACTGGCCCCGCTTGGTCACAAAGTTGTAAATGCCGCCGACACCATGTTCATCGCCGGCGTACCAATTCTGCACCGTGGAGTACTTAATGGACGCGTCGTCCAGCACCACCAGTTCCACCACGGCCGCATGCAGCTGATTCGTATCAAACATCGGCGCTGTACAGCCTTCCAAGTAGCTCACAGATGCCCCCTCTTCGGCCACGATCAGGGTGCGCTCAAACTGACCCGTGTCGGCGGAATTGATCCGGAAGTAGGTGGAAAGCTCCATCGGGCATTCCACGCCCTTGGGAATGAACACAAACGAGCCGTCGCTGAACACAGCAGAGTTGAGCGCAGCGAAGTAGTTGTCGTTGCTGGGAACAACCGTACCCAAGTACTTTTCGATCAAATCGGGGTGTTCTTTGACCGCTTCGCTGATGGAGCAGAAAATGACTCCATGCTCGGCCAGCTTTTCCCTGTAGGTGGTGGCAATCGAAACGCTGTCAAACACCGCATCGACAGCCACATTGGAGAGACGCTTCTGCTCGCTGAGCGGAATTCCCAGCTTTTCAAACGTTTCCAGCAGCTTGGGATCCACCTCATCGAGGCTGGCCTTTTTCTCCTGCTGTTTGGGCGCCGCGTAATAGATGATGTTTTGGTAATCAATCACCGGATACCCCAGGGCCGCCCAGTTGGGCTCCTCCATCTGCAGCCACTGCCGGTAGGCCCGCAGGCGGAAAGCCAGTAAAAAGTCGGGCTCGTCTTTTTTCGACGAAATCAATCGCACCACATCCTCACTGAGGCCCTTGGCGATCTTTTCGGTTTCGATGTCGGTAACGAAGCCGTGCTTGTACGGCTGCGAAACCAGATCGCCAACGGTTGCGGTGCTCATCGCGGTCAGCCGACTCAGCCGGCAGTAAGGGCTTTCACGTCGTCCAGGGAAATCGTCTGCGCATCCCCACGGAAAGGGTTGTCTTCCGTGAGGAAGAGCATGCAGTGGCACTCCTTGCGCTCCCGCATCGGCACACAGGGGCAATTCCAGAAGGCCTGCGTGACCTCAGCCTCCTTGTCTTCGTAGTGACGGCAGGGGCAGAGGGCGCCACCGAGCTCATCCTTGTGCTTGGCCAGGCCGGCCAGCACCACGGCCGTGACCCCAGGATCACTGCAGAAATAGGTGCCGGTGCGCTGGGCGTAGGTCTCGGCGAACTTACGGATCACCTCCAGGCTGTCGGAGGTCGGGCTGGCCGCGGCGTCGGACATGGCTCGAAGGGGGTGGTGATCGGAACGCGAGGGAGCCCCAGCTAGGGAGGGCCCAGTTACGAAACACAGGCGTTTCGTTACCGTAATGAGCCTAGGGCACCGGCCCGGACACTGGCGTCCGCCCATCCCCAACCACCCGGGGGACGTGGCATCGTGTGGATGTTCGGCGTCTGCCATGAGCGCCACCCCCCAGATGCCCCGTCCGCCCGCCGATCCGGCGCCCACCAGGGAGGCAGCCCTTACCCTGCTGCTGCGCCAGGGCGAAGCCACCGCGGGCGAGCTGGCCGACCACCTCACGGTGTCGGTGCAGGTGATGCGCCGCCATCTGCGCAGCCTGGAGGACGACGGCCTGGTGGAAGCCAGCCCCACCCAGGAGGGTCCCGGGCGCCCCAGCAACCGCTGGCGCCTCACCATCAAGGGGCAAGGTCACTTTCCCGATGGCAGCGACCACTTCGCCCTCGGGCTGCTGCAGTCGATGGCCGGCAACTTGCCGGCGGACACCCTGCAGAAGCTGCTGGAGCAACAGGCCCTGCAACAGGCCACCGTCTACCGCGGGCGCATCGGCGATGGGCCGCTCGCCCAACGGCTGGATCGGCTCGTGGAGCTGCGCCGTCAGGAGGGCTACGTGGCGGAGTGCAGCCGGGATCCCGACCACGACCAGGCCTGGGTGATCAGTGAATTTCACTGCTCCGTGATGCGCATCGCCGAGCAGTTTCCCTGCGTCTGCGACCAGGAGTTGCAACTGATCCGCCACACCTTTCCAGACTGCCAGGTGGATCGGGTGCATTGGCGGCTGGAGAAGGGCCATTCCTGCGGTTTCCGCCTGATCCCCAGCCGTGTCGGCTGAGCGTCCAGCCGGCATGGATGGGGGGCCGCTGAGCCCGGCCGAGCTGGCCGAACTGGAATCGACCCTGCTGCCGGCCCTCGAGCGCCACCATCTGCGGCTGCTGGCCCACGGCTTGCGCACCCTGCAGGCCATCGCCTGCGCTGGCGACCCACGACCCCAGAGCGGGGCCCTGCCGGACCTCGACGCCATCCGCGCCTGGGCGGCACGTCAGCCCCCGATCGCCGCCGACCCGGCCTTCATCGAGGCCCTCAGCGGCCAACTGCAGGCCACCGGCCGGCAATTGGCCCAGCTGGCCGCAGACCTGGATCGCCCTCCCCTCAGCCTGGAGTTAGGCGACCTCATCGCCTGGGCCACCCGTGCGGCGGACCAACGCCTGCGCCAGCCCCCACCTGGGGCCAGCCCCTAGGACAGCGCCAGGAGCAGCACGCCCACCAGGGCCAGCAGGGCCGCCCCAACGCCCAGCGCTCCGGGGCGGTCCCCCTCCAGGGGCGCCAGCGGCACCGCCATCACGGGCGCAGTGGCCAGCAAAGCCACCGCCAGCCCGCCAGGCAACGTGGCCAGGGCGAGCTGCTGCAGGCCGATGCCCGCCGTGGTGCCCAGCAGGGTGGCCACCAGCACCAAAGGCCAACGTCTGGTCTTCGGCCGGGGCCGCGGCCGGCGCAGGTGCCTCCCCAGGCGCCCCATCAGGGGCAGCAACACCAGGGTGGCCGCGGCCAGCCGCAGGCTGGAGGCCAGCCACGGATCCAGGGCGGAAGCCCGCAGGGCGGCGCGGGCCAGGAGCGCCCCGGCACCCCCACAGCCCAGGGCCGCCAGGGCCAGCACCACGCCCAGCCCCATCTCGTTCACCGCCCCTGCCGAAGGATCGGGACGCTGCAGGGCCACCAGCAGCACCGCCAGGCTGATCAGGCCGATCCCCAGCCACTGCTGCGGCCCCGGCACCTCCGCCAGCAGCAGACTGCCCGCCGCCGCCGTCACGGCCGGTCCACCGGCGTCAAAGGTGAGGGTGCGGCGGGTGCCCAGCCGGCGCAGGGCGGCGAAATAGAAGCTATCGCCCAGGGCGATGCCCAGCACCCCACTGAGCAGCAACAGCAGGGTGGGCCCCGCGGGCAGGGAGACGGCTGCCCCCACCAGCAGGGGCAGCTGCAGGGTGAGGGCAATCAGGTTCTTGAGCAGGTTGAGCTCCGCCGGCCCCAGCGAGGTCGGCAGGCGGCGCCAGAGGCTGCTGCTCAGCGTCCAGCAGAGGGCAGCCAGCAGGGCAGCAGCCACACCGATCGCCACCACCACTCCGCACCACGCCTTGCGATCATCACGGCAACAACCGCGCCCCCGTGAGCGACACCCATTCCGCGTCGATCCCCGATGCCCTCAGCTTCTTCCAGTTGAGCTGCGGCCGCTGGCGCTCCCAGCGCAGCAGCCACCACCTGCTGCACCGGCGCGCCGAAGCGGGGGGCTCCTTCATCGAGGTGGTGGAACTGGAGGCCCGCGACCCCCGGCTGATCGCCATCGCCGAACTGCACGGCGAAGACCCGGCCGGCCTGGTGGGTGGCTGCCGGGTCACCTGGAACGCCTCGATGGCCTGGGACAAGGCGGGGGAGGCCCACGAGGGGGAGAGTGTGTTCGGCCTGATCCCCACCGATGAACGGGGCCGGGCAGGGCTGTTGCTGCGCGATCGGGGCTACGCCGAAACGGCTCCCGTGGCCGGGCACTTCGCCATGGACGGGCGCGATGGCCTGCTGCTCACGACCAGCTACGAAACGATGAACAGCCTGGAGCGCTTCAGCTTCGCCGGGCCGGATGTGCGCCTGCGCACCAGCACCGTGGAAGGCCTCTCCAACACGGCCTCGTTCTGCGTGGAAACCCGGGTGCTGGACCTGCCGGAAGCGGCCGTGACCAGGGCAGCCGCAGAGCCCGCCCAGGGGGGCACGCTGTCACCGCTGGGTTGGTGACGAACGTTACGGACTGTGAGCCCTGCCTGAGGCAGCCGAACCCAGGCCCAGCCGCACTTCTACGATCCGCAGCGACGGATGCTGATGTCGTGTGGCCCTGCCCCTCCTGAAGTACGCGCCCACCACCCAGAACTCGCGGGTCAACCCGCTGCGGGTGGGCTCGGATGAGGACCCGAAAGCCGTGTCCATGGACAAGGCCATGGACCGCGAAGACCAGAACTTCGTGATCGAAGCGGCCTACCGCCAGATCTTCTTCCACGCCTTCAAGGTCGACCGCGACCGCACCCTGGAGTCCCAGGTGCGCAACGGGCAGATCACGGTGCGTGATTTCATCCGCTCGCTGTGCCTGTCGGACACCTTCAACCGCAGCTTCTACACGCTCAACAGCAACTACCGGGTCGCCCGTCACCTGGTGGAGAAGCTGCTGGGCCGCCCCACCCACGGCAAGTCCGAAGAGATCGCCTGGTCGGCGGTGCTGATGACCCGCGGCGTCCGCGGCATGGTGGACGACATCCTCGATAGCCAGGAATACCTCGAAGCCTTCGGCTACGACACCGTGCCCTACCACCGCAACCGGGTGGTCGGCTCCCGGGACCTGGGCGAGACCCCCTTCAACATCACCAGCCCCCGCTACGACGCCTACTACCGCGGCATCCTGGGCTTCCCCCAGGTGGTGTACACCGGCGGCCCTGCCAAGAGCATTCCGGCCCGCTCCCGCCAGCGCCGCGGTGGCTTCCCCGAGGACTATCTGCCCTGGGTGCGCAACCTGCCGGCCATGCGCAGCCAAGGTGGTGCGTCTGGCAACACCAGCATGGATTACCTGTCCAAGGTGCCCTACCGCAGCATCGGCCGCTGAGCCCTTGCGGCAGCAGCAGTTCAGGCGGCCTCAAGGCCGCCTTTTTAATGGCCGGCAGGACGCCCCAGCGGTCAGTGGATGCTGACGGCTGGCGGCAAAGCCGACCGGGGATGGGAAAGTCGTTCACACTGATCCCAAAAGAAATCTGTCGCTGTGACCCAGGCCCTCACCTCCTTGGCCCGCATGACCCTGCGGCAGCTCCGCCAGGTCGCCAGCGATCTGGGGGTGAGCCTGTACAGCCGCAAATCCAAGGACGAACTGCTGGAGGCCATCAACCAGCGCCAGGACGACACACCCCGCAGCCTCAAGGCGATCGAGGCTGAGCTCCCACCCGCGCCCCGCCCCAGTTCGGCCCACACCAATGTGGTGTTCCTGCCGCGCGACCCGCAGTGGGCCTATGTGTTCTGGGAGATCTCCGAAGCCGATCGGGCCCAGGCCCTCGCCTCCGGGGCCACCCAGTTGTGCCTGCGGGTGGCCGATGTGACCGGCCTGGCCGGAGGGTCGGCCCACCCCCACACCCTGCAGGAGGTGGTGGTGGATAGCTATGCCACCGAGTGGTATCTGCCGGTTCCCCTGAGCGACCGCGACTACCGGGTGGAGCTGGGCTATCGCAAGGGATCCGGCGGTGGCTGGATTTCCCTGGCCTTCTCGTCGGTGGCCCGGGTGCCAGCCCTGCACCCCAGCGAACAGATCCTCGATCAGTTCGTGCCCTTCTCGCTGGACACCGCCCCCGCCACCCTGCCCACGCCGATGGAGCCGGCCGATTCCGGCTTGCACGAGCGCCTCTACCAAACCGCCACCGCCCGCTGGCGCCGTTTGGGCCGGGGTTCCGAGGCCTTCCACGAGTTGGAGGAATCCGGGATCGACACCAGCGAGCTCAATGCCTCAGGGGCCGGCCTCTGGGCCAGTGGCCGCAATGAATCGGGCCGGGGTGGCGTGGCGGCCCGGCAGCGCTCCTTCTGGCTGGTGGCCGACGCCGAGTTGATCGTTTACGGCGCCACCGATCCGGCAGCGCGCCTCACCATCGGCGGCGAAGAGGTGCCCCTTTCCGCCGACGGCACCTTCCGCGTCCAGGTGCCCTTCCGTGATGGGCAGCAGCTCTACCCGATTGAAGCCGTCGCGGCCGATGGGGAGCAGAAGCGCAACATCACCCTGGAGTTCAGCCGCTCCACGCCGGAAGACAACAGCAATCCCGCCGATAAGGCGGTGAGCGAGTGGTTCTGAGCCGCACCATGGATCTGAAACGCGCCGCCGTGGCCCTCACCCCCATGGCTGGGGCCCTGGCCTTTCCCCTGATCGTGCCGGTGGTGCTGATGCGCCTGGGTCTGCCGGCAGCCATGCTCAGCGCCGTGCTGATCGGCACGGCCTGGTTTGTGGTGATGTTGCGTAGCGCCGAGATGCCCGGCCACCACTGAGCCACCCAGGCCCCGGGCGAGCACCGGTGGGAACCCTGAAGGGCGCCGCATCGGTTTCCCATCGCCAACCTCCATCCCCGCCGGGCCGCCCCTGGGCCGTTTGGCTGGTGCGCCCTGCTCGCTGCGGTGATCAGCGGCTGCAGCGCTGAGGCCCAGCTGCTGGGCCAGCCCGCCCGGCCCAGGCCCCTGCCCGAAGGCATCGAGCTGGCCTTCAATCACCGCGAAACCAGCCGTTACCGCAGCCCGATCACCGGCCAGTGGCGCCAGGGCGATGACCTGGAGGCCTTCGTGCTGGCGAGCATCCGCGCGGCCCGGCGGGAAATCCTGGTGGCGGTGCAGGAGCTGTCGCTGCCGCAGGTGGCCGAAGCCCTGGAGGCGCGGCACCGGGAGGGACTCACGGTGAAGGTGGTGCTGGAGAACACCTACAGCACCACCTGGAGCCAGGAGCACCCGGCCGATCTGGCACCCAACCAACGCACCCGACACGAACAGCTCAAGGCCCTGGGCTGGGGCGATGCGGTGGCGATCCTGCAACGGGCCGGCGTGCCCCTGATCGACGACACCGCCGACGGCAGTGCGGGCAGCGGCCTGATGCACCACAAATTCATGGTGGTGGATCGGGCCGTGGTGGTGACCGGCTCTGCCAATTTCACGCCGTCCTGCATCCATGGCGATCCCGGCGCCCCGCGCAGCCGCGGCAACGTGAACCACCTGCTGCGGCTGCATAGCCGCGAGCTGGCCGGCGCCTTTGCCGCCGAATTCGAGCGGATGTGGGGCGATGGGCCGGGAGGCCAGGCCGACAGCCGCTTCGGCCTGGGCAAGGGCGGCGGCGCTGCCCAGCAGCTGATGGTGGGGGCGACACCGGTGACGGTGCTGTTCGCGCCCCACCGCCGCAGCGATCCCCACCAGGGGCTGGGGCTGCTGAAGGAGCTGCTCTCGGGCAGTCGCAAACACCTGGACATGGCTCTGTTCGTGCTGTCGGAGCAGCGGTTGGCCGATGCCATGGCCCAGCTGCAAGAGCAGGGGGTGACCATCCGGCTACTGGCCGATCCCGGCTTCGCCAACCGAGCCTTCAGCGAGGTGCTCGACCTGCTCGGCACCCAGCTGCCCGATCACCGCTGCGGCCTAGAGGCGGCGAACCGCCCCTGGCAGCGGCCCCTCGACGGGGTGGGCACGCCGCGGCTGGCCAGCGGCGACAAGCTCCACCACAAAGTGGCTGTGATCGACCACCGCACCGTGATCACCGGCTCCTTCAACTGGAGCCCCTCAGCCGCCCATCAAAACGACGAAACCCTGCTGGTGTTCGACTCCCCTCTGCTCGCCGCCCACTTCACCACCGAGATCGACCGGCTCTGGAAAGGAGCGGAGCTGGGCATCACCGAGCGGCTGGCCCGCAAGCAGGAGCGGCAGCGGAACCGCTGTGGCAGTGGGGTGCAGAGGGGGTGAGTGGGGTACGGGGAGAGGAGTGGAGGGACTTCTGAGCCTTGGCTCCGTTGGCTACTGGGGAGGCTTGATGGGTCTGGAGGGGGGCCAGGAAGCAAACAGGGGCGCAGGGGAGGGCTCAGATCCGTTGGGAAGGCCGGGGTTCCGGGTTCTTATGCAGAAACTGCATGAATGAACCGGACAAGTCTTTGCTGTGGCAGATCAGCTCTGCTCATGCAAAAAGAGGCGGAAGCTTAGCCATCAAACACGAAAAGGGCTGAAGAAAAAGTAAAGTCTTTCAACCTTCTCTTAGTGGTGGAGCCTCCCTGTCCCTTGTGGGCATGGGGGTTCCAGGCACCACACCCCTGTCTCCATGGCCGCTTCTGCCAACGCCAAGTCCAAGGGCTCTGCCTGGTTATGGCAGAACCTGGATGCCACCTCTGAGCAAGCAGGTGATCGGGTTCCCTACGAGGTGCTGCAGCGAACCACATCGCCAGAGGCACCCCCAAACCCCACAGTACCCAGGGTGGATGCCCTCACGGGTCTCGCTCTCGCCCAAACCAAAGCGAACAGCGATCTCAGCACTGCTTTTGAGGCAACCAGCAAGACCACTCCCGTGATCCCATCGCGTCCGGAGAAGGGGTCTGGGAACGAAGGCAAAGGGGCAGCCGCTACGCCAGAAGCGCCTGTCCTTGCAGCCGTGGCAGCGGAACAGGCAAGACAAGCGATCGCCAAGGAAACCGCACCAGACGAACTCATCGGGGAAGACACCCCGTCGGTCGTCCTGCTCAACGAACCCAGTGCTCCTGAGAACTGGGCATCCACGCTGGAGTCGTGGCACATACTGCTGCAGAAGTGGTCACAGGATGGATCGCTAGAGGCGGCGGCACGGGAAGCCCTCATGCTCGATGGCCCCAATGCGAAACCCCAAAGCGAGGAAATACTTCAGAGCTTCATCTCAAATTGGTCAGTTGGGAGATTCGAGAACCTACCCGAAATTGTCTTCCTGTCCAAGGAGGCCATGCATGGCGCGATGGGTGCTTATGCCATCAGCACTGGGAAGATGTATATCAATACTGATTGGGCAAATCAGGCATCGCCAGAGCAAATCCATGCCGTTCTGACCGAAGAGCAGGGGCATCATCTGGATGCCCAGCTTAATTTTGTGGACATGACTGGGGATGAGGGTGACTATTTCTATCGTGTCCTGATAGACCAGATTCCTACTGATGCACAGAAGCAAGCTTTACGCAATGGAAATGACTCGGGCTTCGCAATAATGGGTGGCACTCTGATTGCTGTTGAACAAGCAAGTGCCAACTCAAGCATTCCTGGAGCACTGTCAGCAGGAGGCACAAGTACAGATCAGTCTTGTAGCATAACGGCCCTGAGTGATGGCTCCTCGCTAATTACAGGAACCTTCTATGGAGCAATAACGTTTGGGAGCACGACACTCACCGCACCTTCCGAGAATAGCAGCGCCTTCGTAGCCAAGCTGAATGCTGATGGCTCCTTCGCTTGGGCCACTCAAGCGACAGGCGGATACGTAGCTTCTAATAATTGTGCAACTGCACTCAGCGATGGTTCTTCTCTGATTACAGGAAACTTCTGGGGCGCCGCAACAACGTTCGGGGGAACTACCCTCACAGCGGCATTGAATTCAGACATCTTTGTAGCCAAGCTGAATGCCGATGGTTCCTTCGCATGGGCTACTCAAACGACAGGCGGATTCTTGCCTGAGTCGGGAGGTGTAACCGCACTCAGCGATGGCTCCTCTCTAATTGTAGGCAATATACAAGGTGATACAACCTTCGGCGACACCACACTAACAGCACCACGGGACTGGAGCGCATCCGGCTACATGGCCAAACTAAACCCAGATGGTTCATTTGCCTGGGCCTCTAAAAACGACGGCAATACAGTTCTTGGCAGGATCACGGCATTAAACGATGGCTCTTCGCTGATTACAGGATCCTTCACTGGCACCGCAACGTTTGGGGGAATCACCCTCACATCGACAAACGCTTTTCCATTATTCGTAGCAAAGGTTAATGCCGATGGCTCCTACGCATGGGCTACACAAGCAGAAGGCATTTATGGGGGCGGGATTAGCAGCATCACGGCACTCAGCGATGGCTCTTCTCTGATTACAGGATCCTTCACTGGCACCGCAACGTTTGGGGGAATCACCCTCATCACAACGGATTACTACCAGCCATATGCCAATAGTGATATGTACGCAGCAAAGCTGAATCCCGATGGCTCCTTCGCCTGGGCCATCAGAGTCGGAGGGTTTTACAATGAAAATGGAAAGAGCATCACCGCATTCAGCGATGGCTCCTCACTGATTACAGGATCCTTCAGAGGCACAGTAACGTTCGGGAGCACGACCCTAACCTCGGCTTCAAATACCTATGATGATGTCTTCGTGGCCAAGCTCAATCCCGATGGCTCCTTCGCTTGGGCCAACCGGGGCGGGGGCACAAACTATGAGAAAGTAAACAGTATCACGTCGTTCAGCGATGGTTCCTCGCTGATATCAGGATTCTTCTATAACTCCACAAACTTCGGGAGCACTACACTCACATCTACTGGAGGGGCTGACATTTTCGTAGCCAAGCTCAATGCTGGGGGAGCGTGGGCTTCGTCATGGAATACAACTCAAGCCGTCAATAGCGGGCAAGCAGTCTTTTCGATACCTGGCACGCCGGCTGCTGTTGGCAATCTCCTGACTGCTTCCAACACCACTGCTGATCCAGATGGTAACGGCCCCTTCTCCTACTCCTGGCAAACCTCCTCCAACGGCACCACCTGGTCTCCTGTTGGCACCAACAGTTCCTCCTACACCATTCTGGCCGCCGATGAAGGCAAGCAGCTTCAGCTAGTCGTCTCCTACACAGACGGCCTAAGTTTCAACGAATTGGTCACCTCCTCGGGGGGAACCATTCCATTCTTCAACAACGGGCAAGCAGTCTTTTCGATATCCGGCACGCCGGCTGTTGGCAATCTCCTGACCGCTTCCAACACCACTGCTGATCCAGATAATAACGGCACCTTCACCTACTCCTGGCAAACCTCCTCCAACGGCACCACCTGGTCTCCTGTTGGCACCAACAGCTCCTCCTACACCATTCTGGCCGCCGACGAAGGCAAGCAGCTTCAGCTCGTCGTCTCCTACACCGACGCCCAAG
>NZ_JACJRT010000013.1 GCF_014697415.1 Cyanobium sp. FACHB-13342
CTGGTGATGTCCCAGGCGGTGTAACCGCGGGCCTCGAAGGTGGAGCGGATGCCGCCGTTGGGGAAGGAGGAGCCGTCGGGCTCGCCCTGCACCAGCAGCTTGCCGGTGAACTCCGAGATGACCGTTCCATCCCCCTGGGGCGAGATGAAGCCGTCGTGCTTCTCGGCGGTGAGGTTGGTGAGCGGATAGAAGACGTGGGCGTAGTAGAGGGCGCCGCGGCTGGTGGCCCAATCCTTCATCGCCTGGGCCACCACGTTGGCCATCGACATGTCGAGCTTGCCGCCCTCGCGGATGGTGCGCTGGATCGACTTGAACACCTCCTTGGGGAGGGCCGATTTCATCTTGTCCAGGGTGAAGACGTCACAGGCCCAGAGCTCATCGAGCCCGGTGGCGGGTTCGGTGGCGGCGGCGGGACGGCTTTGGATCTGCTCGAGGGCCTGGAGACGGGGCTGGGAAGGCATGGGATGAACACGCACGTGGACCCACCCAAAGTCACCGCCCTCCCCATCCTTTGCTGCGGTTGATACCGCTGGACCAATTGGTCTCCCCCCGTGTCCGGACACCGTGACCACGGCCCTGCGGATTCCAGCCGCCAGCTCCAGACTTCACCTTTGCAGGGAGTCCAGGGATGGCCTCAGCCGACAGCCAGGCCCTGGTGGAAGCGATGCAGCGGCATCTCTTCTTCAGCCAGGCCAAATCCACCTCCCTGGCTACCCGCCACGACCACTACCGCTGCCTGGCGCTGGCGGTGCGCGACCGTCTGCTCAAGAACTGGGTCGACACCGCCGACACGTACACCCGGGAGCACGTGCGCACCGCCACCTACCTCTCGGCGGAGTACCTGCTGGGCCCCCACCTGGAAAACAACCTGGTGAACCTGGGCCTGGTGGAGGCCGCCCGCGAGGCCTGCACCAGCCTTAGCCTGAACCTCGAGGAGCTGATCGCCGAGGAGCCCGAACCCGGCCTGGGCAACGGCGGCCTGGGCCGGCTGGCGGCCTGCTTCCAGGAGTCGATGGCCACGCTGGAGCTGCCGGCGATCGGCTACGGCATCCGCTACGAATTCGGCATTTTCCGCCAGCAGATCACGCCCCAGGGCCAGGTGGAGAGCACCGACCCCTGGCTGGCCCAGGGCAACCCCTGGGAGGTGATCCGGCCGGAGTGGAGCTATCCGGTGCAGATCGGCGAGCACACCGTGATCGGTGTGGCCCATGACACGCCGATCCTGGGCTACGGCGTCAACACCGCCAACACCCTGCGGCTGTGGTCGGCGGTGGCACCGGAGGCCTTTGATTTCGCCTCCTTCAACGCCGGCGACTACACCCGGGCCGTGCTGCGCAAGATGCAGTCGGAGACCCTCTCGAAGGTGCTCTACCCCAACGACGAGCTCGACCAGGGCAAGCGGCTGCGCCTCTCCCAGCAGATCTTCTTTGTGAGCTGCTCCCTGCAGGACATGTTCCGCATCCTGCGCGGCCAGGGCCTGGCGGTGACCGACTTCCACCGCAAATTTGCGGTGCAGCTCAACGACACCCATCCGGCCATTGCCGTGGCCGAGCTGATGCGGCTGCTGATGGATGGCCACGGCGTCGACTGGGATACCGCCTGGTCGATCACCACGGCCAGCATCAGCTACACCAACCACACCCTGCTGCCCGAGGCCCTCGAGACCTGGGGCGTGGACCTGTTCGAGCAGCTGCTGCCCCGCCAGCTGGAAATCATCTACGAGATCAACACGCGCTTCCTGCGCATGGCCCGGATTCGCTACCCCGGCGATCCCCAGATCCTGCAGCGCATCTCCCTGATCGAGGAGGGCTCCCAGCGGCGCGTGCGCATGGCCCACCTAGCAGTGGTGGGCAGCCACCACGTCAATGGGGTGGCCGAGCTGCACAGCACCCTGCTGAAGCAGCACCTGTTTGCCGATCTGGCCCGCATCTGGCCAGAGCGCTTCATCAACGTCACCAATGGCGTCACCCCGCGCCGCTGGCTGGCCGTGGCCAATCCGCCCCTGGCGGCCCTGCTCGATGAGGTGATCGGCGACCGTTGGCGCACCGATCTCGAGGAATTGCAGGGCCTGGCGGCCTACGCCGACGATCCCGCCTTCCTTGAGCGCTGGCAGGCGGTGCGCGATCTGGGCAAGCAGCGTCTGGCCCAGCACATGCGGCGGGAGCTGGGCGTGCTGGTGGACCACACCTCCCTGTTCGACGTGCAGGTGAAGCGCATCCATGAATACAAGCGCCAACATCTGGCGGCTCTGCAGATCGTGGAGCGCTATCTGCGCATTCGCGCCGGCGAGAACCTGCCGCCCCGCACGTTCGTGTTCGGGGGCAAGGCGGCTCCGGGCTACGCCCTGGCCAAGCTGATCATCCGGTTGCTGGTGGGCATCGCCGATGTGGTGAACATGGACCCGGCCATGGATGGCCGCCTCAAGGTGGTGTTCCTGCCCAACTTCAGCGTCAGCCTCGGCCAGCTGGTGTATCCGGCGGTGGATCTCTCCGAGCAGATCTCCACGGCCGGCAAGGAGGCCTCCGGCACCGGCAACATGAAGATGGCCCTCAACGGAGCGGTGACGATCGGCACCCTCGATGGGGCCAACATCGAGATTCGCGATTGCGTTGGAGCCGAGAACTTCTTTCTGTTCGGCCACACCGCCGAGCAGATCGAGCAGCTCCACCACAGCGGCTACCACCCCATGCCCTGGATCGAACAGGATCCGATGGTGCGCCAGGCCCTCGAGCTGATCGGCTCCGGCTACTTCAGCGAGGGAGATGGGGAGCTCTTCCATCCGCTGCTAGCCAGCCTCACCAGCCATGACCCCTTCCGGGTGATGGCGGATGGGGCCGACTACCGGCGGGCCCAGAACGCGGTGGATGAGGCCTGGGTGGACCGGGGCCGTTGGGCCCGGATGTCGCTGCACAACACCATGCGCTGCGGCTTCTTCAGCAGCGACCGCTCGATCCGCGAGTACGCCGAGCGCATCTGGAAGGTGGAGCCGGTGCGGGTGCAGGCCAGCGCCGAGGCACCAGCGCCCTAGGGGGCTGGCTTGTCGCTGTCCTTGAGCGAGGGGAAGGTGGCGCGGATGTGGGCGGCCACCTCCTGGCCCACCTGGGTGCGGAAGGCAGCGGCCGCCTCGGCAGGAAGCACCGGATAGGACCGGGATCCTTCACTGCGCAGGGGCTTCCAGCTGGTGGATTCCTGCTGCTTGAGGGCCTCCAGCGGCGCGTCGAAATCGAAGCTCAGCACGCGGCCCTGGGGGGCCACCGCCTCGATCCAGGCCTCCCGGGCCGGCAGCAGCTCCTTGGCTTTGAGGGTGTCGGGTAGGCCCAGCACCGGCTCGTAGTGGTCGAGGGCCCGCAGCTCTTCCTCCAGCAGGATCACCCAGGCCGCCTCCTCGCCAGGCTGGAGGGCCAGGCTGTCGGCACTGGCCAGCATGGCGTCGCGGTAGAAGCTCAGCCAGCGGTAGTGCGACTTCTGCTGCAGGGTTTTCTTCAGCGAGCCCTTGCCATGGGCCACCCGCTTGGGCAGGGCCGCCTCGGCCTTGCGCAGAAACACCCGGTCTTCCGGCTCGAGGTTGATCGCCCCCCAGCGCTGGCGGTACTCCCAGAGCTCCTCGTACTGCCGCACCTCTTCGGGTGTCCAGCCCAGGGCCCGTAGTTCCTCGCCCCTGCTCGATTCGTCCTTGGCCACCGGCTCGCCTGTTGCGCTTGACCGCAGCGTAGTGGCCAGCCCTCAGCGCACCACCAGCACCGGGCAGGGGCAGTGGGTGAGCACCCGGTGGGTTTCGCTGCCCAGCAGCACCCCCTCCAGTCCGCGCCGTCCGTGGGAGGCCATCACGATCAGGTCGGCGCCATGGCGCCCGGCGGCCTCCACGATCGCGGCGTAGGGGAGGCCATGCACAACGGTGTCGCGGTCACAGGGCACCCCGGCGGCCTCGGCAACGGCGACGGCCTCCGCCAGGATCCGTTCGGCGCCGTCCCGGGCCGCCGTCACCAGGGCTTCCACCGTGTGGGGATCCACCAGCTCGCCCACCCCCACCAGGGAGATGGGGAAGTTGGTTTGCACGTGAAAAACCGTCAGTTGGGCCCCCAGGCTGCGGGCCAGGTCGACGGCCTGTTGCACCGCCTTGGTGGAGAGTTCGGACCCATCGGTGGGCACCAGCAGGTGGCGGTAGGACATGGGTGGGGAGGGGTCAGGGAGTGCCTTTCCAGCCGGCCAGATGGGAGGCGGCGGCGGAGCGGGCCAGGGCCCGGGCCCTAGGCAGGGCGGGATCGAGCTGGTCGGAGCTGAAGGGCGGCAGGGGACGGCTGCGCAGCCAGGCTCCCCAGCGAAATTCGTGGAACGGGATCAGGGGGGCGGGAGCCAGCACGCCCTCTTTTTTCAGCTTCCACACCAGGCTGCGGTAGGGATCGTCCTGGAGGCCGGTGAGCTGGTCGGGCAGGGCGGAGGGGGAGAGGGGGCCCAGCCCTCGTCCGTCATAGAGATAGAGCCAGCCGCGCTGGTGCAGGGCCTCGAGCACCTGCTGGTGGTCATCGGTGTCGAGCTCCAACACCACATAGCCAAAGGCCGTGGCTCCGGGATCCATCTCGATCAGGGCCCGCAGGCGGTGGTGGCGATCCACCATCCACACGTCGCCGCAGCGGTTCCGCACCAGGGGCACGGGCTTGGTGCCCAGGTAAGACCGCCGTTCCCGCGCATCCTCTCGGCTGAAGTCCCGCAACCGACTGCGCACCTCGGCCAGCCCGACGCAGAGCTGGGTGGGCCGTAGCTGGCCGATGGGCACCTCCAGCAGCTCCCCCCCCTCGCTGGGAGCGGGCAAGGGCTGATAGGGGGGGAGGCGCAAGGCCATGGCGGCGAGGCCAGCCTGAAAGCCTGCCCATTCTCGCCCCTGAGGACAGCCCTTGCCCCACGTCTCCCGGCCTGGCCCGCGGGAATAGGGTCGCCTTCAGGTGCATCCGGCCATGGCTTCCCTTCCCCCTCCAGACCTCAGCGCAGGCCCCCACGGGCCAATCGGGGTGTTGGTCTGCGGCCATGGCAGTCGGAACCGGCTGGCGGTGGCCGAATTTGCCGCCTTGGCCCGGGGCCTGCAGGAGCAGTTGCCGGCGGTGCCCGTGGAGTACGGCTACCTGGAGTTTGCCCGGCCGATCCTGAGGGATGGTCTCGATGCCCTGCGGGCCCGGGGCGTCACCCATGTGCTGGCGGTGCCGGCGATGCTGTTTGCGGCGGGCCACGCCAAGAACGACATCCCCTCGGTGTTGAACACCTACGCGGCCGAGACGGGCCTGCGCATCGATTACGGCCGGGAGCTGGGCGTTGATCTGAAGATGATCCAGGCGGCTGGAGCTCGGATCCGCGAGGCCCTCGACCAAGCCGGCGGGGCGGTGCCGCTGCACGACACCCTGCTGGTGGTGGTGGGTCGTGGCTCCTCCGATCCCGATGCCAACTCCAACGTCGCCAAGGTGACGCGGATGCTGGTGGAGGGCTTCGGCTTCGGCTGGGGCGAAACCGTCTACTCCGGCGTCACCTTCCCGCTGGTGGAGCCGGGGCTGCGCCAGCTGGTGCGGCTTGGCTACCGGCGGATCGTCGTCTTTCCCTATTTCCTCTTTTCAGGCGTGTTGGTGAGCCGCATCCAGCAGCACACCGATCGGGTTGCCGCCGACCATCCGGAGCTGGAGTTCGTGAAGGCCTCCTATCTCGCCGACCACCCCCTGGTGCTCGACACCTTTGTGGAGCGGGTGGCGGAGGTGGTGCGCGGCGACACCAACATGAACTGCTCCCTCTGCAAGTACCGGGCCCAGGTTCTGGGGTTTGAGACCGAAGTCGGGGCCCCCCAGCACAGCCACCACCACCACGTGGAGGGCCTCACCGATGGGTGCGACCTCTGCGAGCGGGAGTGCACCGGGGCCTGCCAGCCCGATGGCGTGCCGATTCCGGTGGGCAGCCACAGCCACAGCCATGACCACGAGCACGAGCACGACCACGCTCACGACCACAGCCATGAGCCCGCTCACCACCATCCCCCCTACCCCCACGCCGACCACCCCCTGGGGCCGCGGACCCTGCGGCCCGGGTGAGGGAATGGCGATCTCCTTCATCACATTCCGAAGACAAGTGGAGGGTTTGGAGTGCCTCAGTCGTCTCGTCTTTTGCAGGGTCTTCTGAGACTCGCTTGCATCAGATCTGCTGATTGGTTCGAGCTTTCCCCATTGGCCTGGGTTTTTCCCCAGATTCATGGGGTGTTTTCCCCAGAATGGAGCTCCGGAAGGCCGCTTTGGCCAAGGGCCTGGGGAATGGACGATTTTGTTCAGGTCCCTCTTGACAGCGGCTGGCCCCGATCTTCAGCGGTGCGGTGCAAGCGTCGCTGCACCGGCCGAGTGTCCGCCAGCACAGGCGATCTCAGCCTGGATCGGCATGGGTTCGACCAAGGCCCCGGGCTTTGACGCCGCTGCCTCTGCTGTGGCGTACTGGGCACCTTCAGCCGCCCCGTCTCCGCAATGGCCTCCGAGCACAGTCACCTTCAACGTTGCATGGAGAAGGACTGTGCCCCTCCCCTCCCCGCCCCTCCCCAGGCGACCGGCGCGGATGACGGGGGTCTGGAGGCACGGTCGGTGAGCATCAGCCTGGAGGCCGAAGTGCCCGAGGTGCTGTTCGATGGCATGCGCCAGTTCCTGGAGCACCATCCCCAGTGGGACCAGTACCGGCTGATCTCCTCGGCGTTGGCCGGTTTTCTGTTTCAGAACGGCTGCGGCGATCAGGGCGTGACCCAGCACTACCTCAACGGCCTGTTCCTGCGTCCCTGAGCCGGCCCTGGACCTGGGTGGAGCAGGCGAAAAAAAAGGCGGAGGGGCCAACCTCCGCCTGAGTCTCCCTTGCCCGACCCTGTGACAGGTCGCCCCGCCATTGTGCGGGCCGGCAACAGGCCCAGTTGTGGCGATCGACACAGGTTGGCGACCGGGTGCGGGGATCCTGTCAATCGCCCCGGCGCAGCCGACTGACTGCGGCCTCACAGGCGCGCCAGGTGATCGCCATTTCCGTGAGGGTGGGACTCTGCCAGCCCGCCCGGGGCCAGCAGGCCCCATCCACCACCAGCACGTTGGGTGCCCCCCAGCACTGGTTGAGGGGGTTCACCACCCCCTCGTCCGGCGTCGCCGCCATCCGGGCCCCACCCAGTTCATGGATGTAGTAGCCCGGGGGCGGCGCGTCGGCGCCCACCGCCAGGCTGCTGCGGATCCAGGGCTCCAGCAGGGGCAGCACGAAGAGATCTTCGATCGCACGGATCTGCCCGCCGGCGGCGGCCACCACGGCTTCCATGCGGCGGTGCATGTGGGCCACCAGGCGCTGCTCGTTCTCACCCCAGCGGCAGGAGATGTGGGCGGTGGGCAACCCCCAGGCATCGGGGCGTTCGGTGTTCAACGTCACCCGGTTGTCGGCCTTGGGTTGCACGTCGCCGTGGCCGATCAGGAAGCCCACCGCCTCGCCGCGGCGGCGCTGCAGCAGGGCCGGTGGATCGAAGCGCTGCAGGGCCGTCCAGAGGCCGTAGCCGCCCTGGAAATCGGTGGCGTTGTCCGGGGCCAGGTTCACGGTGTTGGGGATGAAGCAACTGCCGGCGCCGGAGAGCTCCATGGGCTCGCGGGGGGCCTCCACTCCGGGGATCGAAAAGAAGCGGCTGCTGGAGATGTGGTCCATCAGGTAGCGGCCCAGGCTGCCGGAGGGGTCGGCAAGGCCGCCGGCCTGGTGGGCGGCGCTCGAGTGCAGCAGGATTCGCAGGGTTTCGATCGTGGAGGCGCAGAGCACCACCAGGGGCGCCGTGATCTGCTCGCGGGCGCCCGTGGCGCCATCCACCACCACCACGCCGCGGGCCCGCTCGCCGTCGAGCACCAGATGGCTCACCACGGCATGGCTGCGCACCAGGGTGCGGCCGGTGGCCCGGGCCCGGGCCAGGGTGGATCCCTGGCTTGCCGATCGGGGCCAGCCGGGCCCCCGGTGCAGGTTGAAGCCGCGGGAATGGATCAGGGGCAGGTCCAGCTCGCGCCCGATGCGGCTCTGGAGGTGCGCTTCCCCCGGGGTGAAGGGCAGCGGCGGCAGCATGTGCCCGTCGGGCAGCTGGGGCAAGCCATCGCGGCCCCCGTGCACGCCCAGCAGCTGCTCCAGCCGGGTGTAGTAGGGATCCAGGTCGGCGTGGCGGATCGGCCAGCCCGGCCCCTGACCCGGCTGGAATTCGTGGTCGGAGAGGCGCAGGGTGATGCCTCCCCAGGTGAGGCTCTTGCCCCCCACCTGCCGCCCCCGGCTCCACAGAAAGGGGGCATCGTCGGGAGTGGAGTAGGGGTTGCGCCGCTCATCGACGAACAGGTTGGGGTTGTGCTTCCAGAACCCCGGGTGGTGGCGCTGCAGCCGCTGTTTGCCGCTGGACATGTTGGCCAGGCGGCGGGCCGTGTTCAGCGGTTCGCTGCCGAAGGCCTCCCGGGCCGAGAGGTCGGGGCCCGCCTCCAGCACCAGCACCCGCAGGCCCGCCTCAGCCAGCACCATGGCCGCCACACCGCCGGTGGCCCCGGAGCCCACCACGATGGCGTCGGGCTGGAACGCGGTGGGGGAAGGGGCCATCGCCTGGGCTGGCATTGCCGGGAAGCGCAAGGGACGGATCGGGCTAGGCCCTGAACAACGTTCTGCGGGCCTAGAACAACAAAACCCCGACAGGGGACTGCCGGGGTTTTGGAACTTTGGTGGCGGGGGCGAGATTTGAACTCGCGACCTTCGGGTTATGAGCCCGACGAGCTACCAGACTGCTCTACCCCGCGTCGACTTCCCAACCCTACCAGTCGGTGTGCCCACGCCACGTGATCAGTTGTAGGGATCAGTTGTAGGGATCAGTCAAAGCGCAGCTCCCCGATCACCTCGAGCTGCAGATGGGGCGCCGGGTGCAGGAAGCTGCCGCGCAGCTCCTCCAGGGTCATCGGCGTCAGCCAGTCGAGCTGCTCCAGCAGATGGAGGGCGACGGCATGTTTGGCCCGGGCCGAGCCGTCCTCCACCTTGATGGCCACCCCCAGACCTTCCCCCACGCGGCTCAGGCACTGGATGCCCTCGGCGCCCCCCTTGCTGAGCACCTGGCGATGGCCGCGGCGCATCAGTTCGGTGTCGAAGCGGCCCTCGCCGGCCACCAGCTCGGGATGGGCCAGCATCGCCCGGCTCAGCCGCTCCAGATCGGCCTGGCTGCCGGCCCCCAAGTGGGCATAGAGCAGGGCCATTTGGGCCAGTTGCAGCTGCAGGGTGGGGGCGCCGCAGTCGTCCCGGGCGGTGAGCAGTTCGGCGGCGGGCAGGGCCAGCAGATCGCCCACCCGTTTCAGCACTTCCTGCTGCAGGGGGTGCTCCTTCTGCAGGTAGCTCTCCCGGCTCCAGCCCAGCTGGCGGCAGGTGGCCAGGAAGGCGGCGTGCTTGCCGGAGCAGTTGTGCTCCAGGGGGCTGCGGCCGCACTCGGGCACGGGGCACTGCAGCTGTTCGGCCTCGATCTCGGCTCCCCAGAGCAGCTTGAAGGCCTCGCGGGCATGCATTGCGGTGCCGGCGTGGCTGGCGCAGGCGATCGCCAGTCCCCGCTCGCCGCAGTTGCAGTGGTCGGCCGCGCCGCTGCCCACGAACACGGTGGCCTGGAAGGGTTTGAGGGCCGAGCGCACAAAGCTCAGCTGCTGGGGATCGCCCGCCCGCATCAACACCCGTCCCCGCCCGTCGCCCACCACGGCATGCACCCGGTGGCGGGATTCGACGATGCCGTTGCGGAGCAGCCGCACCTCCAGGGGAGGGACGCCCCCACGGGCGGTGCCACCAAAACTGGAGGACAGGGTCACTGGAGCCCGGGAACCGATCTCACAGAGCCTGACAGAGGCTCGCCCCCACCAGGGCAAGGATCAGCGCCAGCGCCGCCCCTTGCTGCAGCCGCCGCAGCACGGGCTGCACCTGGTGCTGGGCCACGAGCAGGTCCTGTTGGCGCCAGGGCAGGGGCTTTTCCCACACCTGGCCGTCGTACCAGCCGGATTCCTCGTACTCCACCCGTTCGGAGATCAGCCGCCGGTGCACGTAGTTCCAGCCCAGCCACTGGCGCACCAGCAGCAGGATCGGCAGGGCGACGGCGGCCACCATGCCGGCGAGCACCAGCTGCACGGGATGGTGGCGCATCACCCAGCTGCCACTGGCCACCAACACGGTGAGGGGCAGCAGCAGCAGCCAGCTGGTGGCCAGGGGGCGCAGCAGCCCGCCCAAGGTGTGGGCCGGCCAGACAAAAAACCACGACTCGAGCAGCTGCTCGTATTCCCGCAGGGGCCGTTGCTCGGGCGGCACCGGGCACGGCATGGATCTCAGGGGGTGACGGCGGGAGTTGAGCTTACGAAGCGCACCTGTTCGCCGTGGCCCCAGAAGGATTCGAGGTCGTAATAGGTGCGCTCGCTGGGGGTGAGCACATGCACGATCACCTCGCCGTAGTCGAGCAGCATCCAGCGACCCTCCTTCTGGCCCTCACGGCGCAGGGGCAGCCGGCCAGTGGTCTCCTCGATCTGATCCTCCACCGAGCGGGCGATGGCGCGCACCTGCACATCGGAAAGGCCGCTGCAGATCACGAACCAGTCGGCCAGGGACGACACCTCATCCACCCGGATTAAGCGAATGTCGACGGCCTTGCGATCGTCGCAGGCCTCGGCCGCCAACCGGGCCAGCGCCTCGCTGTCGAGGTCGGGGAGGGAATCAGCCATACACGTTCTCGCTGGTCACCGATTGGCGGGAGCCCTGCTGCTGGGCCATTTCGGCCCGGGCCTTGCCGGCACTTTTGCGCAGTGCCTCCAGCCGGTCTTCGTAGAAGGTGCGTTTCTTCTTCTTGCGGGTTTGCTCCACCAGCTCCTTGAGGGCGCCGCCCAGGCTCTTGTAGGCATTGGGCAGGGTGTAGCCGAAGCGGGTGGCCAGGTCGATGGCCCGCTCATCGGCGGCGATGGCGTCCTGGAGCCGCTTCTCGGAGTTGTTCTTGAGGTAAAGGCGGTAGCCGGCGAAGCCCGAGAGGCCCAGGGCCATCACCAGCAGCAGGCCGTCCTGCACCCACAGCTCGCCGATGGCGCCGCCCAGGCCGATGGCCAGGGCCGCCATTTCCCACCCGTCCCGGGGCACGGCGTCGTTCTGGATCCGGCCCACTTCGTGCCAGAACAGCAGATTGCGGTGGTCGAGCGCCAAGCCGTCCCACTTCTCCAGATCCACCTGGATCTCCACCTCGTCGCGGCCGATCTCCTCGATGGTGACCAGGGGCGGATCCACCGAAGCGGCCGCTTCCACAAACACCCAGCTCTGCAATTCCGGGGGCAGCAGCCCTTTCAGGCGCTGGAGTTCGCTCATCGGGTGGGAAACCGCGTTGGGATTCACGTTAGCGATTCCACTCTCTCCTGCCGAACGGGCCTCCAGGAGAGAAAGCCGGCCGGGGGGGCGTGAGAGGCTAGGCAGGTTTGGCTTGCTCACCCCCCATGCCCCGCCGCACGGACCTCAGGCGCATCCTGCTGCTGGGCTCGGGTCCGATCGTGATCGGCCAGGCCTGTGAATTTGACTATTCCGGCACCCAGGCCTGCAAGGCCCTGCGGGCCGAGGGATTTGAGGTGGTGTTGGTGAATTCCAACCCGGCCTCGATCATGACCGATCCGGACATGGCGGATCGCACCTACATCGAGCCGCTCACCCCCGAGGTGGTGGCCCGGGTGATTGAGATCGAGAAGCCCGATGCCCTGCTGCCCACCATGGGCGGCCAGACGGCCCTCAACCTGGCGGTGACCCTCGCCGAGAACGGCACCTTGGCCAAGTACGGGGTGGAGTTGATCGGGGCGAACCTCGAGGCCATCCAGAAGGCGGAAGACCGGCTCCTGTTCAAGGAGGCGATGGAGCGGATCGGGGTGGCGGTGTGTCCCTCTGGCATCGCCAACACCCCGGAGGAGGCCGAACGGGTGGGCGACGCCATCGGCAGCTACCCGCGCATCATTCGCCCGGCCTTCACCCTCGGCGGCAGCGGCGGCGGCATCGCCTACAACCCCGAGGAGTTCCGCGCCTTCTGCAAGAGCGGCCTGGAGGCCAGCCCCGTCTCCCAGATCCTGATCGAGCAGTCGCTGCTGGGCTGGAAGGAATTCGAGCTCGAGGTGATGCGCGACACCGCCGACAACGTGGTGATCGTGTGCAGCATCGAAAACCTCGATCCGATGGGGGTGCACACCGGCGATTCGATCACCGTGGCGCCGGCCCAGACCCTCACGGACCGGGAGTACCAGCGCCTGCGCGACCAGTCGATCGCGATCATCCGCGAGATCGGTGTGGACACCGGCGGCAGCAACATCCAGTTCGCCATCAACCCCGTCAACGGGGATGTGGTGGTGATCGAGATGAATCCGCGCGTCTCGCGCAGCTCGGCCCTGGCCAGCAAGGCCACCGGCTTCCCGATCGCCAAGATCGCCGCCCGGCTGGCGGTGGGCTACACCCTCGACGAAATCCTCAACGACATCACCGGCGCCACGCCGGCCTGCTTCGAGCCCACGATTGATTACGTGGTGACGAAGATTCCCCGCTTCGCCTTTGAGAAATTCCGCGGCAGCCCGGCGGTGCTCACCACCTCGATGAAGTCGGTGGGCGAGGCCATGGCGATTGGCCGTTGCTTTGAGGAGTCGTTCCAGAAGGCGCTGCGTTCCCTGGAAACGGGCCATGCCGGTTGGGGCTGCGACCGGCCCGACGCCCCCTGGGAGCCCACCGAGCTGGAGCGCGCCCTGCGCACCGCCACCCCCGAGCGGATCTTCGCCGTGCGCGCGGCGATGCTGGCCGGCCGCAGCGACGACGAGATCCACCAGCTCAGTGCCATCGATCCCTGGTTCCTGGCCAAGCTGCGCCGCATCCTCGAGGCCGAGCAGGGCCTGCTGCTGGGCCGCCAGCTGGCGGCGCTCGAGGCCCCGGCCCTGCTGGAGCTCAAGCAGCTGGGCTTTTCGGATCGCCAGCTCGCCTGGGCCACCGGCAGCCAGGAGCTGGAGGTGCGCCGCCACCGCCAGGCCCTGGGCGTCAACGCCGTGTTCAAGACCGTCGACACCTGCGCGGCGGAATTCGCCTCGAGCACCCCGTACCACTACTCCACCTACGAGCGGCCGCTGGAGCGGCTCAACGCCGCCGGTGCGCTCGAGATCGTGCCGCCGGAAAACGAGGTGCAGCCCGAAAGCCGCCGCAAGGTGATGATCCTGGGCGGCGGTCCCAACCGCATCGGCCAAGGCATCGAATTCGACTACTGCTGCGTGCACGCCTCCTTCGCCCTGCAGGCCGAAGGTTTCGCCACTGTGATGGTGAACAGCAACCCGGAAACGGTGTCGACCGACTACGACACCAGCGACCGGCTCTACTTCGAGCCCCTCACCCTGGAGGACGTGCTCAACGTGATCGAGGTGGAGCGGCCCGAGGGGGTGATTGTGCAGTTCGGCGGCCAGACCCCGCTCAAGCTGGCGATGCCGCTGCTGCGCTGGCTGGCCTCCCCCGAGGGCCTGGCCACCGGCAGCCGCATCTGGGGCACCTCGCCGGAATCGATCGATTCGGCTGAAGACCGGGAGCAGTTTGAGGCGATCCTGCGCCGGCTGGAGATCCGCCAGCCCCGCAACGGTTTGGCCCGCAGCGAGGCGGAGGCCCGGGCGGTGGCCGAGCGGGTGGGCTACCCCGTGGTGGTGCGTCCCAGCTACGTGCTGGGCGGCCGGGCCATGGAGGTGGTGTATGGCGAAGACGAACTGAACCGCTACATGGTGGAGGCGGTGCAGGTGGAGCCCGACCACCCGGTGCTGATCGACCAGTACCTCAACAACGCCATCGAGGTGGACGTGGACGCCCTGTGTGACCGGGACGGGCAGGTGGTGATCGGCGGGGTGATGGAGCACATCGAGCCGGCCGGGATCCACTCGGGCGACTCGGCCTGCTGGCTGCCGTCGGTGAGCCTCAGCGAGGCGGCCCTGGCCACGATCCGCGCCTGGAGCCGGGCCCTGGCCCTGGCCCTGGGGGTGCGGGGTTTGATCAACCTGCAGTTCGCCGTGCAGACCGATCCGGAGGAGGGCGAGCGGGTGTTCATCATCGAGGCCAACCCCCGGGCCTCGCGCACCGTGCCGTTCGTGGCCAAGGCCACCGGCGTGGCCCTGGCCAAGGTGGCCAGCCAGCTGATGGCCGGCCGCACCCTGGCGGAGCTGGGCCTCACGGCCGAACCCCGGCCACCCCTGCAGACCGTCAAGGAGGCGGTGCTGCCGTTCAAGCGCTTCCCCGGCTCCGACACCCTGCTGGGTCCGGAGATGCGCAGCACCGGGGAGGTGATGGGCATCGCCAGCAGCGCCGGCATGGCCTATGCCAAGGCCGAGCTGGCCGCCAATGAGGCCCTGCCCACCACGGGCACGGTGTTCCTCTCCACCCACGACCGCGACAAGGCGGCCCTGGTGCCCGTGGCCGAGCGGCTGGTGGGCTTGGGGTTTGCCCTGATCGCCACCAGCGGCACCGCCGAAGTGCTGCGGGCCGCCGGGCTCACGGTGGAAGCGATCCTCAAGGTGCACGAGGGCCGGCCCAACATCGAGGATGCGATCCGCTCGGCCCGGATCCAGCTGATCATCAACACGCCGATCGGCCGCCAGGCCGCCCACGACGACCAGTACCTGCGCCGGGCCGCCCTCGACTACGCCGTGCCGACGGTCACCACCCTGGCCGGCGCCCGGGCCGCCGTGGAAGCGATCACGGCCCTGCAGCAGCAGACGATCGAGGTGAATGCCCTGCAGGACATCCATCCCGCACTGTCCCGCCCCGCCCCGTCCCGTTAGGCAGGCCCGCTCTCGTTAAGGTTGCAGGCTCCCTGCCGCCCCTGCCCGTGACCGCCACCCCCGAGGCCCCCACCAGCCCCGTGATCGCCCCCGGCAGCGACGCCACGGCGGCCTTCCGCGCCGCCTACGCCAACCGCTATACCTGGGAACCGGGCTTCGGCGGCTACCGCGGCCGTTGCATTTGGGAGCAGCCCGGGGTGGCTGGGGAAGCCGACCGGCGCGCGGAGGGCACCTTTGTGGTGGGGGCCGACCTCAAGGCCACGGTGGAGGGCATCGCCGATGAGGCGATCCACAAGGCCCTGGCCTCCCAGCTGTGGGAGGTGGCCATCCACCGGGTGCGCCGCAGCTTCGAGCAGACCCACGGCGAGAACACCTTCACCGCCGGCGACACCGATGCGGTGGGCACCGAGGTGATCGTGGGCGGCAAGAACGCCGGTGATCGCTACCGGATCCAGAACGACGTGGTGACGATGGTGCACCGCCACATCCACGGCACCGTGGTGACGATCTTCACCGAGAGCACCACCGACACCGGCAGCGGCTACCTGAGCCGCTGCTACACCAGCCAGTACAGCGATCCCGCCAGCGGCGAAGCCAGGGGCGGCCTCAGTCGCTTCACCGACACCTTCGTGCCCCTGGCCGGTGTGGGGCCCTGGGTGTTGAGCGAACGGGTGGTGGAGACCGAAGCCTGGGGCGACACCCCGGCCGGCCGCCAGGTGTTTCGGTTCGAGGATCTCGCTCCCCTGGGCTAGGCCCGGGTGCGGGCAGACGGCACAATGCGGCCATGCTGTCCCTCTGGCTTGGTGCCGCGGATCAGGGTCTGGCCTACGCCGGCCTGGCCCTGGGCACCTATCTGACGCTGCGCGTCCTCAACTTTCCTGATCTCACCGTGGACGGCTCCTTTGCCCTCGGCGGGGGCACGGCTGCGGTGCTGATCAGCCAGGGCGCTCCCGTTCCCTTGGCCCTGGGGCTGGCCATCCTGTTTGGCTGTCTGGCGGGGTTGGTGACCGGCCTGATCCACACCCGGCTGGGGGTGAACGATCTGTTTGCCGGCATCCTCACCACCACCGGCCTCTATTCGATCACCCTGCGGCTGATGGGCCGCTCCAACATTCCCCTGTCGGAGACGCCGCCGGGGATTTTGGCCCTGCCCGATCTGGGCCTGGGCCTCGATGGCCAGTGGCTGGTTGGATTGGGCCTGGCGATGGGCGGCTTGATTCTGTTGATCAGCCTGCTGCTGGCCACCGATTTCGGCCTGGCCCTGCGGGCCCTGGGCAACAACCCCACCATGGCCCGGGCCAATGGCATCAACCAGCGCCGCGGCCTCACGGTGGGCATCGCCGCGGCCAACGGGCTGGTGGCCCTGGCCGGGGGGCTGGTGGCCAGCTACCAGGGGTTCGCCGACGTGACCATGGGCATCGGCTCCCTGATCCTGGGCCTGGGCATGGTGATCATCGGCGAGTCGCTGCTGCGGCCCCGCTCGGTGCCCCAGGCACTGCTGGCGGTGGTCTTGGGCGCCATCGTGTTCCGCACCATGATTGCCATTGCCCTGCAGCTGGGTCTGGAGCCGGTGGATCTCAAGCTGGCCACGGCCCTGCTGCTGCTAGTCGCGCTGGCCTTTGGCCGGCTCCGCATCCCGGGCCTCTCGGATCAGGGGAGGCAGCTGGGATGAGCCACGCCAGCTCAGGCTCAACGCCGGGGGGGCAGCCGGTTTCCGGGCTCACGGTTGCCGGGCTCAGTTGGGGCCACCCGCTGCCGGGCTCGGGCTGGCGCCAGCTGTTCCGCGACTTTTCACTCAGCTGCCCGCCGGGCCAGTTTCTGGTGGTGATCGGCAGCAACGGCTCCGGCAAGAGCACCCTGCTCAACCTGGTGGCCGGCACCCTGCGCCACGACGATGGCGAGATTCACCTGGGCACCAGGCCCCTGCACAAGCTGCGCGATCACCAGCGGGCCCGCTGGATCGGGCGGGTGATGCAGAACCCCCTGGAGGGCACCTGCCCGGGGCTCACCGTGGCTGAAAACCTGCGGCTGGCCGAGCGCCGTCACCGGCCCGCCCTGTTGGCCGGCGGTGCCCTGCTCGGGGCCTTGGCGGGCATCCACCCCAACGGGGCCGATCGCCGCCGCTACCGGGAGCTGCTGGGGGATCTGGGCCTGCCCCTGGCCGATCGGCTCGATGAACCCGTGGGCCAGCTCTCGGGCGGCCAGCGCCAGACCCTGAGCCTGGTGATGGCCACCCTGGGCTCGCCTGATCTGCTGCTCCTCGACGAACACACCGCGGCCCTCGATCCCCGGGCGGAGGCCACGGTGATGGCCCTCACCGATCGGCTCGTGCGCCAGCTGGGCACGACGGCCCTGATGGTGACCCACAGCCTCGACCAGGCCCTGGGCCACGGCGATCGCCTGGTGATGCTGCATGAGGGCAGCCTGATCGGCGACTGGAGCGCTGCGGAGCGTGAAGACTTGGATCCCCCAGCGTTGCGGGCCATGTACGGCAAGGCCATAGTGACGCCGCCAACGTCCAGCTCCCCCCATGGGTCTTCAGCGTCGTGAGTTCCTGAGCCTGGTGGGTGCGGGGGCGGTGAGCACGGTGGTGCTGTCCGCCTGCGGCAAGCTCGGCGGCGGCGCCAAGGTGAAGGGCCCCACCATCGGCATGCTGCAGATGGTGGAAGCCCCGCCTCCGACCAACACCCGCAAGGGCTTTGAAGCGGCCCTGGCGGAAGCGGGCTACATCCCCGGCAAAACGGTCAACTTCATCCAGAAGGATGCGGCCGGTGAACTGCCCAACACCACCCTGGTGATGAAGCAGTTCGTGGGCGACCAGGTGGACATGATCCTCGCCGTGGGAACGCCGCCCCTGCAGGCCGCCATGAAGGTGGCACCGGCCACCACCCCGGTGATCTTCTGCTACTGCTCCAATCCCTGGGGCGCCGGAGCCGGCACCCCCCCCGGTGGCGTGGGCCAGCACAAGCCCAACGTGGTGGGCACCATCGGCACCAATCCGATGGGGAAGGAGCTCGATCTGGCCCGCCAGATCAATCCTGAGCTCAAGACCGTGGGTGTGATCTTCAACCCCGGCGAGCCCAACTCCGAATACGAGGCCAAGGTGCTCAAGGAGGAGGCGGCCAAGCGCAACATCACCGTGGTGGAGCAGTCGGTGGCCAACTCCGGTGAGGTGCTCCAGGCCGCCCAGGTGCTGGCGGAGAAGAAGGTGGAGGCCTTCGTGAAAATCGGCGATTACGCCACCATCCAGGGCTTCGGCTCGATCGCCAAGGTGGGCCTCGAGAAGAAGATCCCCGTGTATTCGGTGGATGCCGACGACATCAAGCTGCCGGGCTGCCTGGCCACGATCGGCTGGGCCTATTTCGACGACGGCTACGCCGCCGGCAAGCTGGCGGTGCGGGTGCTCAAGGGCGAATCGCCGGCCACCATGGCCTTCGAGCCCCTCACCAAAACCGAGCTGCTGGTGAACAAGGCCACCGCTGCGGCGATCGGGGTGACCCTGCCCGAGCAGCTGCTCAAGGACGCCAAGCAGGTGGTGGGCTGAGGCCCACCCCGTTCCTCAGGCAGGCCCTCAGGGCAGCGGCGTGATGGTCTTCAGCTTGTCGTTGAGCTGGCTGGCCATCGCCTGCCGGCCCACCGCCAGCACCTTGAGGGTGTCTTCGTGCATGCGCAGCTGGGCATCGGCCACCTGCATGCCCCGCACCAGCTCCTTCATGTCGTCGGGAAGGCTGTTGAGGTCGTAGCGGTTGCCCTCGAAGGTCAGCACGGGGGGCTGGTTGGAGTTGGGCTGGGAGGCGTTATCCAAGGAAACCGAAAGTGGGCAGCCCTCAGGATACGGGCGGATCCCGCACTGGTCGCTTGAAGAAAAACATCAGCAGCGGCCCCACCTGGGAGGCTTCCACCATCTCCCAGTTCTCCTTGCCGAGGGCATTGAGAAAGAACTGCAGCTGCTCGGCCGGATGGCGGGGCCGGGTGGCGGCGGCGTCGTACTGCTGGGGAAATTCCTTCTTGAGGAACTCGGGGCTGAGGGCGCCGCCGAGGCGCTCACTGTCCGCCTGCGGGGACGGCGGCCCCGGTGGGTTGCCGCTCTCCACGTTGATGTGGATCACCCGGTACTCCCACGTCATCAGGTCTGCAGGTGAATGAACTGGCGCTCGCAGAGCTCGCGGTAGCGGCCACCCTGCGCCATCAAGGCATTGTGACTGCCCTGCTCCACGATGCGCCCGCCATCGAGCACCAGGATGCGGTCGGCCCCCTGCACCGTGGCCAGGCGGTGGGCAATCACCAGCACCGTGCGGCCGGCCATGGCCTGCTCCAGGCCCCGCTGCACCGCCTCCTCCGCTTCGGCATCGAGGGCGCTGGTGGCCTCATCCAGCAGCAGCACCGCCGGGTTGCCCAGCACGGCCCGGGCAATCGCCAGCCGCTGCAGCTGGCCGCCGGAGAAATTGCTGCCCCGCTCCTCGATGCGGCTGGCGTAGCCGTCGGGCAGGGCCTCGATGAACCCCGCGGCGTTGGCCAGGCTGGCGGCCTGGCGGATGGCAGCGTCGTCGGCGGGCCGGCCGAAGGCGATCGCCTCGGCCACCGTGCCGGAAAACACACTGCTCTGCTGGGGCACCAGGGCCACGGCGCGGCGTAGATCCCGGGCCCGCAGGTCGGCGAGGTCGTGGCCGTCGAGCAGCACCCGGCCCTGCTGGGCGGTGTTGAAGCGCAGCAGCAGGGAAAAGAGGGTGCTCTTGCCGGCGCCTGAGGGCCCCACCAGGGCCACCACCTGGCCGGGGGCGATGGTGAGGTTGAGGTCGTGCAGCACCGGTTGGGCGGGGCTGTAGCCGAAGCGCACCTGCTCCAGCACCAGCGCGCCGCGCACCGCGCCCAGGGGCTGGGCCGTGGGGCGATCCGGCGCCTCCACCGGTTCGGCCTCGATCGCCCGCAGCCGCCGCAGGGAGGCCTGCCCCTGCTGGAATTCGTTGAAGTTGGTGGTGAGGTGGGAGATCGGATCGATCAGCATCAGCAGGGCGGCCACATAGCTGCTGAAGCCCTGGCTGTTGAGGCCGCCGGCCTGAATGCGGGCGGCACCGATCAGCAGCACCGTGAGGATGCCGGCCGCTTCCAGGAACCCCACCACCGGGTGCTGCAGGGCCAGCAGTTTCAAGGTGCGGTACCGGGCCTGGCGGTGCAGGTCGATTTCGGTGTCAAAGCGCTGCTGCAGCCAGGGTTCGGCGGCGAAGGCCCGCACCAGGGGCAGGCCGCCGATCGCTTCGCCGAGCAGGCCGGCCAGTTCGCTCACCTGCTTCTGGCTGCGTTCGGCCGCCGCCATCACCCGGGCACCGAAGCTGCTCACCAGCAGCACCACCACGGGGGCCAGCAGCAGGGTGGCCAGGGCCAGGGGGCCGTCGAGCCACACCATGTAGCCCAGCACCACCACCAGCTGTAGGGCACTGGGGGTGGTGTCCTGGATGGTCTTGTAGATCACCTCGCCCACCCGGTCGGCGTCTTCGGTGAGGCGGTAGGTGAGGTCGCCGGCGGAGAGCTTCTCCAGGGCGCCGAAATCAAGCCGCTGCAGGCGGGCGAACAGGCCCCGGCGCAGCTCCTGACTCACCCGCAGGGCGGGGCCCGCCAGCAGGGTGTCCTGGCCGAACTGGGCGGCCTTCTGCAGCAGGAACAGGCCCAGGGCCGCGGCGATCGTGCGCAGCACCAGGGGGAAGTTGCCGGCGCCGATGGCCGGGATCAGCTGGCCGGCCAACCAGGCCAGCAGGGGCCAGCAGGCCACATAGAGGAGCATGCAGATCCCACCGGCGGCGAGACGGCGGCGGTGGGGCTTCAGCAGCGGCCAGAGGTGTCGGAAGCCGGCCGGCGAAGGTGCAAGCATGGGGGCACGCTATCGCTGCCGCTGCTCGCCGGCCCTTGAAACTCGACCAATTCCTCAAATTTCAGGGCCTGGTGGGCACCGGCGGGGAGGCGAAGCTGCGCATCCAGCGGGGTGATGTGCGGGTGAACGGCACGATCGAAACCCGCCGCGGGCGCCAGCTGGCCCTGGGGGATGCGGTGGCTGTCGATGGCCGTGAGCTGCTGTTCACACCGGCCCGGTCGGGTCCCCGACCGACGGCCCATTAGGTTTTGCTCACGAACAGTGAGGTGGTGCCGGTGCGCAAGGCCGTGATCGCGGGCAACTGGAAGATGCACATGACCTGTGCTGAGACGCGGGTGTTTGCGGCGACGTTCCGCCCGCTGATTGCCGATCTGCCCGACGACCGCGAAGTGGTGATCGCGCCGCCCTTCACCTCGATCCCCACCCTCTGCCGCCACCTGGAGGGGGCCGGAGTGAGCATCGCCGGCCAGAACGTGCACTGGGAGGACACCGGCGCCTACACCGGCATGATCTCGGCCCTGATGCTGCTGGAGCACGGCGTGAGCCACGCGATCGTGGGCCACAGCGAGCCCCGCAAGTACTACAGCGAGAGCGACGAACAGATCAATCTGCGCGCCCGCAATGCCCAGCGCCATGGCCTGATCCCGATTCTGTGCGTGGGCGAAAGCCTGGATCAGCGGGAGTCGAACGAAACGGAGCGGGTGATCCACCGCCAGATCGAGCAGGGCCTTGAAGCGGTGGATCCCACCCGGCTGATCGTGGCCTACGAACCGATCTGGGCGATCGGCACCGGCAAGACCTGCGCCGCCGAGGAGGCCAACCGCATCTGCGGGTTGATCCGGGGCTGGGTGGGCAACCCCTCCGTCACGGTGCAGTACGGCGGGTCGGTGAATCCGGCCACCATCGACGATCTGATGGCCCAGAGCGACATCGACGGCGTGCTGGTGGGTGGGGCCTCGCTCGATCCGGTGAGCTTTGCCCGCATCGCCAACTACGGCCGCTGAGGTTGCCCTGATGGGCGATCCCCGGCTGCCCTGGGGGACGCGCACCGGCGTGATGGGGGTGCTCAACCTCACCCCCGATTCCTTCAGCGATGGCGGCCGCTTTGACCGGCCGGAGGCGGCGGTGCGTCAGGCCCGCCTGCTGCTGGCCCAGGGGGCCGATCTGTTGGATCTGGGCGCCCAGAGCACCCGCCCCGGCGCGGAGGAGGTGGGGCCCCAGCGGGAGCTGGAGCGGCTGCTGCCGGCGCTCACAGCGATCCGGGCCGCCCATCCCGAAGCCCTGCTCTCGATCGACACCTTCCACGCCGCGGTGGCGGAGGCGGCCCTGGCGGCGGGGGCCCACTGGATCAACGATGTGAGCGGTGGCCGGCGCGATCCGGCCCTGCTGCGGCTGGTGGCGGCCGCGGGCTGCCCCCTGGTGCTGATGCACAGCCGCGGCGATAGCCGCAGCATGGACAGCCTGGCCCGCTACGGCGATGTGGTGGCCGAGGTGCGACAGGGGCTGCTCCAGGCCAGCGACACGGCCCTGGCGGCGGGGGTGCGGCCGGAGCAGCTGATCTGGGATCCGGGGCTGGGGTTTGCCAAGGACACGGAGCAGAACCTGGCCCTGCTGCGGGGGCTGGCGGTGCTGGCGGCCGAAGGGGTGCCCCTGTTGGTGGGGCCGTCCCGCAAGCGCTTCATCGGCGCGGTGCTCGAGGAGCCCAGACCCCGGGCCCGGCTCTGGGGCACGGCGGCGGTGTGCAGCCAGGCGATCGCCCAGGGGGCCAGGCTGTTGCGGGTGCACGATGTGGCGCCGATCGTGCAAATCGCCCGCATGGCGGACGCGCTGCGGGCCGATGGGCCGGTGTGATCAGCCGGCCTGGTAATCGATCTGGCCCTTGTCGTTCACCTTGGCCATCGAGAAGAACCGGGCGGTGGTGGGGGAGATGAAGCCCAGCTCGGCCAGCAGCTCGCCCACACGGCCGCCCTTGGTGCGCTGCAGGTTGAGGGCCTGGTCGAGCTGCTCTGGGCTGATGCAGCCCATCTCCACCAGCCGCTCGCCGAGCCGCTTCTCGTTGAAGCCCTGCTCATCAAAGAGGGCGGGGTTGAGCAGCAGATCGAGCAGCTGGGGTGGCACCTGCAGGTTGAGCCGCAGGAATTCCCCGAAGCGCTGGGTTTCGGCGAAGGGGCGGTAATCCTCGAGCAGCTGCTCCAGTTCTTCGATCTCCAGCACGCCGGCCTGCACGAGCTTGTTGCCCAGGGTCTGGCGCTGGAAGCTGGTGTCGGTGCTGGCGGCGGCATTGAGGTCACCCTCAATCACCTGGGGCGCCTGGAACGCTTCCCGCACCCAGGTGTCGCTGCCGAGGAAGCCGAACAGCTCGCGGGGATTGAGGGTGAGGCTGCCGAGGCTCTCCTCGATCAGCTCCTCCAGAAACGCCACCTCAGTGGTGGGGCCAATCACTTGAAAGGGCAGGCGGGAGGTGCTGCCATTGGCCACCAGCTCCAGCTGCACTTGCTCCGAACTGAGACGGAACCGATACATCCCTACAACTCCAGACGGGTTCTGACGGGTGTGGTCCGGGAGGACTCTTCACCTCTTCGGCTTCAACCTAGCTGTGAATTGGCAGCTTGCCCGTGCAGAACGTGCCATTTTTCCCAACTGGTTGTGGCGTATTCAGCGGCTTGTCTGTAATTTGCATGTGTCTGCAGCGGCGATTTGACACGGACATTCGACGCGGGAGAGCCGAATCCATCGATTTGGCGATCCCTGGGCCAGGGGCGTGACCTGGTGGCAAGAAAGGCTGTGAATGCCTGGAACACCAGCTTTGAGTTGGTCGATGAGCTGGTCCATCACCGGTTCTTCCAGTCCCTCCAGGACGTGGATTGGAGCCAGTATCAACTTGGACCCATTTTGATCGCCTCGGTGCTGATCAACCTGCTGGAACTGGCGTCGCCGCTTTACATCAACATCGTTTACACCTCGGTGCTGCCCAGCGGCTCGATGTCGAGCCTGGTGGTGATGACCGTGGCCGTCGTGTTGTTGATGGTGCTCGGCGGCTGGCTCAAGACCGTGCGGCTCGGCTTCACCGGCGGTGACGGCGCCCGGCTCGAGCACCAGCGCCGGCTGGAGGGCCTGGCCCATTTCTCCCAGATGCGGCTGAGCGATTACCTGCGGGCCTCGCCCGCCACCCACCTGGAGCGCCTCAACGCCATCAACCTGCTGCGGGATGAAAGCGCCCTCCAGTCGCTCACCACGGCGATCGACCTGGTGTTCTCCCTGCTGTTCGTGCTGGTGTTGTTCCTGATCGCAGGCAGCGTGGGCATCGTGGCCGTGATCGCCATTGTTGTGTATTTGTTGCGCGCTTTGGCCTTCGCCCGCGACTACGAGGGCATCAGCAAGCAGCGCGACCGGCTCGAGCTGGAGCGGCTCAGCTATCAGACCAAGCTGATGGGCTCAATCGATCTGATCAAGTCGAACGGTTTGGGCCGCCAGTTTTTGGTGGGCAACGAGCAGCGCCAGGAGGAACTGGCCTGGCAGCGGATGGTGAACAACAACTTCACTGGCCAGTACCAGGCCTTCGGCTCCTTGATGAGCCAGCTCACCTTCGCCGGCATCGTCACCTGGGGCGCCCTGCGGGTGATCCAGGGCAGCCTGCTGGTGGGAGCCCTGGCGGCGGCCCTGCTGCTGGCCGGCAAGATCCTCACCCCCTGGCAGCAGGCGATGGGGCTGTGGAACAGCTACCGCCGCCTGGCCCACGCCCGTGACGAATACGACGTGTTGATGGCCACCCCGGTGGAAGGCGAGGGCGGTGAGGAGAAACTCGTTCTCTCCGCCGAGGGTGCCCTGAGCCTGGCCCTCGATGGCCAGCCCCTGGCGGTGATTCCCACCGGGTCGGCGGCCCTTCTGCGCGATCAGCAGTTTGGAGCCCAGGTGCGCCATCTGTTCATGGCCCTGATCCAGATCGAGGCTGATCCCCGCCTCCAGCTCAATGGCTTGCCGATCGGCAGCTACCACCGGGAGGCCCTGCGCGATGGCATTGCCTACGTGGATCCCTCCCGGGATTTCTTTGACGGCACCCTGTTGCAGAACATCACCAGCTACCAGCCCCGCCGCTACCAGCGTCGGGCGCTGTTCTGGGCCTTCCTGGCCGGGCTCGACACCACCGTGCGCGGGTTGCCCCAGGGCTACAGCACGGCGATGGGCACCTCGGTGCCCTCCGGCCTGTCCCGGGATGCCCAGCAGCTCTTCCAGGTGATTACGGCTTTGGCCCGGTCCCCGAAGGTGTTGCTGCTCGATCTCAGCGACTGCTCCTACGGCAAGGAGTTCATCGACGGCCTGCAGCGGATTCTGGCCCGCACCAAGGGGCGTACCACCGTGTTGATCAGTGGCGCCGGCCGGGTGCTCAGTTCGGTGAGTGACCAGCAAATCGACATGCCGGCCCAGGGCCGGGAGGTGCTCGCATGACCAGTTCCCCCTCCCGCGCCATGTTGCTGCGCGATCTCACCCTCAGTGCAGAAGCGCCCATGGCCTTCTGCGTGCGGCTGCTGCTGCAGCAGATGATGTGGACGGGCCGTCCCGATGAGCTGTTTGAGCTGATCGGCAACGACCCCCGCCAGATGGACCTGGTGGATGCCCGCAACCTGCTGCTGCGGCTCGGCTATGGCAGCCGCTTGGAGGGCCTGGAGAGCTGGAGCCAGCTCAATCCCCAGCTCCTGCCGGCCCTGTATGTGGGGCCCGACAACGTGCCCTACGTGCTCTCGCGCACCAGCAAGGGCGAGCTGGTGGCCGGCAATGTCAACGGCCGCACCGACCTCTACAGCGTGCCCACCGGTGGGCGGCTGGTGTTCCTGCAGGACAAGGGCAGCACCGAGCGGGTGACCCTGCTGCAGCAGATCCTCTATCGCTTCACCAACCGGATTTCGGTGCTCTACGGCATCAGCTTCGCCCTGGCGTTGCTGGCCCTGACGCTGCCCTTCTACATCCGGGCGATTTACAACGTGTCGATCCCGAGCACCAGCGTGCTCTCCACCTTCTGGATCTTCCTGGGGGTGGTGCTGCTGTTCGTGCTGGATTGGATCCTGCGCCAGTGGCGCACCACCCTGCTCTCCCAGCTCTCGGGCCGGCTCGATGCCCTGCTGGGCGTGAATCTGGTGGAGAAGCTGTTTGGCCTCGATTACCGCCAGATCGAAACCCTCGGCCAGCACGGCCTCACCAACAGGCTGCGCAATCTCGATGGCCTGCTGGCCTACCTGCAGGGGCCCCTGGCCCTGGCCTGCCTGGATTTCCCCTTTGTGGTGATCTACCTGGGGGCGATCGCCCTGATTGCCGGCCCGCTGGTGTTCGTGCCGCTGGTGCTGATGGTGCTGAGCGGGGTGCTGGTGTGGCTGCTGTCTCGCTATTACACCGGAGCCTCCGAGCTCAACCTGGCTACGGGCATTGGCATCCTGCAGGCCCAACAGGAACTGGTGAATCGCTTCCTCGAAGTGAAGCTGGCCAACGTGGAGTGGGTGTGGCTGCAGCGGCTGCGGGGCCTGTCGGCCCAGAGCACCAGCAGTGCCCTCACGATCAACCGCCAGGTGGGCCGCCTGCAGGTGATCACCAGCACCACCTCCCAGCTGGCCGGTGTGCTCACCCTGGCCGTGGGGGTGTGGATGGCCTACACCACAGACCAGGGCCCGGCGGCCATGGGCAACCTGATCGCCGCCATGTTCTTTGTGTGGCGCGTGTTCACACCGTTCCAGCAGCTGATGAATGCCCTGCTGCGCTTCGATTCGATGCGCAAGCAGTACGGCCAGTTGGATCAGTTCTTCAAGCTGCGCAACGCCAGCCGTCCGGTGGCTTCACTCACCAACGCCCCCCGCATGCGCGGCTCGATCCTGCTGGATTCCGCCGCCTGCCGCCTCGGCGGCGAGGGGGCCCTGGCGATCACCCGGGTGTCCCTGTCGGTGGCGCCCGGCGAGCTGCTGGCGATCACCGGCAACGCCGGCTGCGGCAAGAGCACGGTGCTGCGGGTGATCGACCAGCTCTATCCCCTGGCCAGCGGCACCCTGCTGTTTGACGGCAAGGATTACCGCCAGTTCAGCGTGGAAGCGATCCAGCGCAACGTCGCTTATCTGATGCCCCAGAGCGAACTGCTGCCGGGCACGATCTGGAGCAACCTCACGGCCATGAACCCCGACGCCACCGTGAATGGCGTGCGTCAGATCTGCGCCACCCTGGGGCTGCTCGAGTTCCTCGAGGGCCTGCCGGAGGGGTTCGATACCGAACTCACCGATGAGATCGCCTACCAGCTGCCCAACGGCGTGCGCCGGCTGATGTCGCTGGCCCAGGCGCTGATCAAGGACACGCCGATCTTGCTGATCGATGACATCAGCCAGGGTTTGGCTCCGGATCAGTTCCAGGCGGTGCTCGAGGCCCTGCCCACCCTGCGGCGCTGCACCTTCAGTGGCCAAGACCGCAGCATCATCCTGGCCACCGACAACAAGTTGCTGCTGGAGAAGGCCGACCGCCTCTGCATCCTGGACAAGGGCGTGACGTCGTTCCAGGGCACGGCCGATGAGTTGCGAGCGCGTATGCAACAGAGCGCTGCCTGATCCCCTTTCTTTGTTTCACCGCCCCCTTTCACCGCCATGACTTCCACCCCCGCCAACGGTCCTACCGACTCCTCCTCCCTGGCCCTGCCCCCCACCAGTGGCTTGTTGTCGCGCTTGCCGGGGATCGACAGCCCCGATGCGATCACCCTGGTGGGCCGCAACCGGCTCAGCCAGGCCCTGGAGCTGGAGGAAAAACCCGACAACCGCTACCTGCGGCTCAGCCTCTATGTGCTGGGGGCTGCGGCGTTGATCTTCTTCCCCTGGGCAGCCCTCACCCCGATCACCCAGGTGGTGAACGCCTCCGGTGAGGTGATTCCCGAGGGTGAGGTGAACGTGGTGCAACACCTCGAGGGCGGCATTGTGTCCCGGGTGGAGGTGGGTGATGGCGAAGAAGTGCGCGCCGGTGAGGTGATGCTGGAGCTGCGCCCCAACCTGGTGGAGAGCGAATACCGCGCCACCGAACAGCAACTCAAAAACCTGCTGCTGCAGCAACAGCAGCTGCAGGCGGCGATCCGTGGTGAGCGGGTGCTGCCCCCCACCGAGGGCATCAAGGAGGGCAACAAGGTGAGCCAGGCCCAGATCAACCTGCTCAACAGCCGCCTGGACAACAGCAGCGACCAGATCAAGGCCGCCCAGGCCGTGGTGGCCGAGAAGCGGGCCGAGGTGACCGGCCTCAACAACCAGATCGGGCTCTACATGAAGCAGCGGGCCATGTGGGCGGGCCTGGTGGCCTCCGGTGCCGCGTCGCGCCTCAACCTGCTCGACATCGACACCAAGCTCGCCGAGATGCGCGGTGCCCGCAATGAGTCGCTCAAGGCCCTGAGCCAGGCGGAAGCCAATCTCAGTGGGGTGAGCTCGGGCCTGGAGTTCGAGCAGAACTCCCAGATCGCCCAGCTGGTGAACGAGGAGGCCGTGGTGGCCGAGAACATCAAGAAGGTGCGCAACCAGCTGGAGCGCACCAAGATCACCGCCCCGGTGGATGGGGTGGTGAGCGATCTGCGCTTCAAGGCTCCTGGAGCTGTGGTGGGCCCGGGTGCGGTGGTGCTGTCGGTGGTGCCCAACGGCACCCAGAAGCTGGTGGAGGTGCGGGTGCCCTCGGGCGATATCGGCTTCGTGAAGCCCGGCCAGAAGGTGGACGTGAAACTCCAGCCCTTCGATTCCACCATCTACGGCTCGGTGCCCGGCAAGGTGCTGAGCATCGGCGGCACTTCGGTGCAGGACCCCGACGACCGCAAGTACTACTACAAGGCCCGCATCCAGCTGGATCGCCAGTTTGTGGATGTGGCCAACCGCAAGTACCCGATCGCCGTGGGCATGCCCCTGGTGGCCGACATCAAGGGCCCCCAGCGCAGCGTGCTGCGCTACATCTTCCAGCCCTTCACCCGCACCCTGGATTCGGCCCTGCGCGAGTCGCGCTGAGCCCCAGTTGGGCGGTCCCATCCGCCTCAGCAAGGCCGCCCTCGGGCGGCCTTTTTTAATGGAATCGCGCCGTTTCTCAGCCACCTCTCAGAAACCACAGATCGCTTGCACCGCAATGGATCTGCGGGGAGTTGGCGGCGTTGTACCGGTTTGGCCTGCACCCTGGCGCCCAAGCCAGGCCCTTACCCCTTGGCCAATCCCGATCCACTGCATAGGGTGAATCCAGAGATAGCCCCAAAGCCATGGATTCCGCCCAATTCACCAGCTTCGACGCTGATCCCAGCCTCGCCGAACGCGACAACTCCGCGACGGGCAACATCACCGATGCGCCCGTGTACACCGGCCCTGGCAGTGGCGACAACCCCGATGGCAACACCCCAACGGGTGAAGGGGTCGACAACACGGGCACGGAGCAGGCTCTCGACAGCACGCCCCCGGCCAACAACGTCACCCAGGACATCCCGGGCCCCGACGTACCTGAAGGCGGCGGTAGCGGCGGGGGCTTGGGTGGTACCACCACCACAAACGAAGCTCCTCAGGAGCCCACCGTGGAGCAGAACGGTGTGCCCCAGAGCGATCCGGACTTGGCTACCGGAACCCCTCTGGCTGCTGCTGAAGCGCCGAATAATCCCCCCACCGTTGCCGTACTGCCTGGAACGCCCGATGTGCCGCCAGAGGCTGGCGAGGTTGGCCCTGATGACGACGACGATATCTACAACGACCGGCTGCGTGCCGATGATCCTGAACTCACCCTGCCCCCTGGTGCCGTTGCCGAGCTGGGCCTGGAGGATGGCTTCGACACTCTGGCCGTGACGCGCGGCACCATCGTGGTGAATGATCCCGATGGCATCAATGATATTGCCACAGTTACCATTGCTGGTGTTACGTATACGATCGCAGATCTAAATGCGATTGATCCCGCAAATCCCCGCTATCAGATTCCGCTAGAAGTAGGAGATGGTGACGATATCAGCGAAGGCACGCTGGTTCTTGAAAGCTTCAATCCTGCAACCGGTGAAATCTTCTTCCGCTTTGAGCTCACCTCGCCTGTTGACAACGAGTTTGATAGCCCAAATATTGATCAAAACTCAGCCCTTATTCCGTTCTCGGTAACGGTTGTTGATCAGGCTGGTGCCTCCGCTACGGCTGATGGAGGTATCCGCATTGTCGATGCCACGCCTGAGGTGGTGACCAGTGCTCTAGCCGGGGCCCCCGATCCCTTCGTCACCGGAGACGACGATCTCGGCACCCCAATTGTCAACAACTTTGCTGACAATTTCGCCGCCAGCTTCAACCCGGGCTCCGACGGCGAGTCGGCCCGCAGCACGAGCTATGCGCTGTCGCTTGGTGAGGGGTCGACGGGGCTGTTTGATCTGGATGGCAACGAGATTGTTCTCATTCAGAATCCTGAGACTGGGCTGATCACCGGCATCGCCAACGGCGTGCCGATGTTCACCGTTTCGGTGGACAGTCTGGGCAATGTGTCGCTCACCCAGCTGCAGCCGATGCAGCATTTTGAGCGTAACGAGGCTGGAGAAATAGTTGGAACTACAGACTCCCTGTCTCTGCCTGCCAATTTGATTTGGCTGACCCGCACTGATACCCTCAGCGATACTGACGGTGATACTGACGTCTCCAGCGCCACAATTGAGATCAGCAGTGGTTTCACATTCCTGGATTCAGAACCGACGCTGACAGTGAATGACGACATGACGTTCGATCCGCTGAGCGTTGTGGAAGCGAGCGGAGCTGTTGGTAAGTCAGAAGCGTCGATCACCGCACCGTCGTACACCGCGACTGCGGTGGATGGTCAGACCACGACGATCGACTACAGC
>NZ_JACJRT010000014.1 GCF_014697415.1 Cyanobium sp. FACHB-13342
GGAACAGGAGCAGACCCGACCAACCCACAAATACGAAGCGGTCGCGCTTGAGCCAGTCATCGAGGACGTCGAACCATCCCCGCTGCGGCGCGCGCCCTACAGCGATCGTCATGAGAGCGGCTTCATGAAGCGTTACAACGGAACTCTACGGGGCGCAGCCGTCAAGTGCGCAAGCCCGGCCCAAGAGTGAGCACATTTACCTAAGGCCCCATCCGGGAGCGAATTCGCCACAGTGGGGCGAGCCCCTTTCCCCTTCCATGTACGTCGTCGAGCTCTCCCTCAAGCTCAGCCCCATGCCTGTTGCCGTGCAGCGCAAGGAGCTGGCCGACGCCCAGGCGGTGTATGGCCAGGTGCGCCAGGCCCTCGAGGGGGAGGGCCCGCGGGTGCTGGAGCTCAGCTGCGAGAAGGAAGAGGAGAAGCGGATCAGCCTGCTGAGCAGTGAGGTGGTGGCCGTTCAGCTCTATGAAAAGTCGGCGGCGGGCAGCGGCGGCAAGCGACCCGGGTTCAGCTTTGAGGGCTGAGCGGACGCTGAGCCTCCCCTGAGCTCCCTGGATCCATCCCAGCCATGATCCCCCCCCTCACCGTGGAGCGGCTCAGCTTTGCCTGGCCGAACGGCCGCCCCGCGCTCCGCCACTGCACCCTGCAGATTCCCCACCCGGGCCTGTGGATGCTGGTGGGCAGCAACGGCAGCGGTAAGAGCACCCTGCTGCGGTTGGTGGCCGGCCTGCTGGAGCCCCGCAACGGCCGCATCCAAGTGGCCGGCAAGGCGGCCCTGGTGTTCCAGAACCCGGATCACCAGCTGCTGCTGCCCAGCTGCGCCAGCGATCTCCAGCTCGGTCTGGCCGCCGACCTCAGCGAGGACGAACGCCGCCACCGGGTGGCCCTGGCCCTGGAGCAGGTGGGATTGGCGGAGCTGGGCGAGCGGCCAATCCACACCCTCAGTGGTGGCCAGAAACAACGCCTGGCCATTGCCGGAGCCCTGGCCAGCGAAGCGGAGCTGGTGCTGCTCGATGAACCCACGGCCCTGCTCGATCCGGACAGCCAGCGTGACGTGCTGGAGCTGCTCTGGCAGCTCACCCATCGCCCGGAAACCCCCCTCACGGCCCTGTGGATCACCCACCGCCTCGAGGAGCTGGAGCGCTGTGATGGCGCGGCCCTGATGGAGCACGGCGCCGTCGGCCCATGGCAAAACGGGCCGTCCCTGGCGACCCGGCTGGCCCCCTTGCAGGGCGGCGGGCCTGAGGGGTAAGGTCTTCGGACCGGATTCTTCCGGTGTGGTCCTCGGTAGCTCAGCGGTAGAGCGATCGACTGTTAATCGATTGGTCGCAGGTTCGAATCCCGCCCGGGGAGCTTTTTGGATCAACCGCAGCCTTCGGGTTGCGGTTTTTTTATGGCCGCCAAACGGGGTGCAACATTGAACTCCTAAAAAATCCTGAAGATCCCCGGCCCAGACCATCCGCCTCCCTGCAGGTGAGCACTGGATTTCAGCGCCCTGCCAAGGCCCAGGGCGAAGCCCGCAGCCCCCAAACGGGGCTGCGGAGCGCCCCCGGCGCTTCAGCAGACCCTCGCCGTCAGGACAAAAACGGAGAAAATGCAGTCAAATTCGCTGCAGCGGTAGCGATTGATTCACTGCCTTACGTGCACTGCCTCCCGTGCACCTGCTCCCGTGCACTGCTCGACGTCCACCGCTAACGCTCTCCGCCTGTTGCCATGAAGCCCTGCATCCTGCTGATCGAAGACGACAGCGACATGCGCGAGCTGGTGGCGGGCCACCTCGAGCACGGGGGGTTCGACGTGCAACGGGCCGATGACGGCATCAAGGGCCAGGCCCTGGCCCTCCAATACAGCCCGGATCTGATCCTGCTGGATCTGATGCTGCCCAAGGTGGATGGCCTCACCCTCTGCCAGCGCCTGCGGCGGGATGAGCGCACCGCCAAGATTCCGATCCTGATGCTCACGGCCCTCGGCAGCATCAAGGACAAGGTGAGTGGCTTCAACTCCGGAGCCGACGACTACCTCGCCAAACCCTTCGATCTCGAAGAGCTGATGGTGCGGGTGAAGGCCCTGCTGCGCCGCAGCGACCATGCCCCCCTCTCGGCCAAACACAACGAAATCCTCAGCTACGGCTGCCTCACCCTGGTGCCCGAGCGGTTTGAAGCCATCTGGTTCGATGCCCCGGTGCGCCTGACCCACCTGGAGTTCGAGCTGCTCCACTGCCTGCTGCAGCGCCACGGCCAGACCGTGGCCCCCTCGCTGATCCTCAAGGAGGTGTGGGGCTATGAACCGGACGACGACATCGAAACGATCCGCGTGCACGTGCGGCACCTGCGCACCAAACTCGAACCCGATCCGCGCAAACCCCGGTTCATCAAAACCGTTTACGGCGCGGGCTACTGCCTGGAGCTGCCCAGCGACGACCAGCTGGCCGATCTGGTACCCCTGATCCACGAAGCCCGCCAGGCCCAGGCCAGCTAATCGCCAGCCTCAGAGGCCGGCCAACTCCAGCAGGGCCACCTCCCAGGCCAGCCGCGGCTGCACATAGGAGCGCAACTGGCTGCGCAGCCGTTCGAGGCGCTGCAACTGGGCCAGCGGAGCCTGGCGACGCCAGAGGGCCAACTGCCACCAGCCCAGCAGCCACAGCTGCTGCTCGGCGTCGAGGGCCTCAACCAGATCCCTGGCCAGGGCGAGGGCCTGCAATGGATCGGCCGAAGCGGCCAACGCCAGCAGACGGTCGGTCAGCCCCTCGGGCAAGGCGGCCCAGGCCTGCCGGCAGCGCAGCAATGCCCCCGGCGAGCCCGCGGCAAGCTCCACCAGGACCGGCGGGTCATCGGCAATCCCCGCCTCGCCGCAGCGCTCCAGCACCGCGGCCAGCTGGCTGGGGTTCAGCCGGGTGAAGGGGATCTGCTGGCAGCGGGAGCGAATCGTGGTGAGCAGCTGATCCGGTGCAGCCGCGATCAGGATCAGGAGGCCATCGCCGGGCTCTTCCAGGGTTTTGAGCAGGGCATTGGCCGCGCCCTCGGCCATGGCCTCGGCCCCCTCGAGCACCACCAGGCAGCCCTTGGCCTCCACCGCCCGGCGCGACAGGAACCGCGACACCTCGCGGATTTGCTCCAGGCGCAGCTGGGGCGCCGCCCGCCGGGCCAAGCCCAGCTCCTCCGCCTTGGAGGCGGGTACCAACTGGCCCTTGTCCTGATAGGTGGGCTCCACCCAGAGGAGGTCGGGATGGTTGCCCTCCTGCAGCCGCCGACGGATGGCGGCAGCACCGCCCGGGCCCGCCAACACCCCCTCCAGGAAGCGCAGGGCCGCCAAGCGCCGGCCCACCCCGTCCGGGCCGGCAAAGAGATAGGCCGGAGCAAGCCGCCCCTGGGCCAGGCAGGCCTCCAACAGGGCCACGGCCCTGGGCTGGCCGAGCAGGTCGTCGAACAGGGCCGTCACGGGCGGGCCGCCAGCTGGGCCAGCGCGGCACGGCAGGCCTCGGCCACCCGCTCCGGCGGCTGGGTGGCATCCACGCGCAGCCAACCGCGCTCCCGGGCCAGCCGCTCGAAGCCGGTCACCACCCGCTGCAGAAAGGCTTCGCCGCTGGCCTCGATGCGGTCGGCGGCACGATCGCCGCGGCGGCGCAGGGATTCCGCCAGGGGCAACGCCAGCCAGAGGGTGAGATCGGGGGCCAGGCCGCCGGTGGCCAGCTGCTCCAGCTGGGCGATCCGGCCAAGGTCAAGGCCGCGGCCATGGCCCTGGTAGGCGGCGGTGGAGCCGCTGAAGCGATCACTCAGCACCCAGTGGCCCGCCGCCAGGGCCGGCCGAATCAGCTGCTCCACATGCTGGGCCCGATCGGCGGCATAGAGCAGAAACTCGGCCATCGGTTCCGGGGCCGCCTCCCCCGGGGGATGCAACAGCAGCTGGCGCAGGGCGGCGCCCAGGGCCGTGCCGCCGGGCTCCCGGGTCACGATCAGCTCGGCACCGGGGGCCAGCAGGCCGCTGCCGGGCAACCAGGTGCGCAGGGCGTCGAGCTGGGTGCTCTTGCCACAGCCATCGATGCCTTCCAGCACCACGAACCGGCCGCGGGGGCCCATGGCCGGTTCTGCCACCTGGAAATCAGCGGGAAGGGTGGGCCCCATCCTGCAGCAGCAGCGCGTTGACCACCACCGTGATCGAGCTCATCGCCATCAACAGGGCCGCCAGGGGGGGGGTGAGCAACACGCCGAAGCCCGGCAGCAGCACGCCGGCGGCCAGGGGCAGCACGATCAGGTTGTACCCAAAGGCCCAGGCCAGGTTCTGACGCACCTTGGCCATGGTCTGGCGGGCCAGCACCACGGCGCGCACGATGCCCTGCAGCTGGTCACCCATCACCACCAGATCCGCCGTGTCCTGGGCGATCTGGGTGCCGGTCCCCACGGCGATGCCCAGATCCGCCGCAGCCAGGGCCGGGGCATCGTTGATGCCATCCCCCACCATGGCCAGGGCACCCCGGGCCGGTGTCTGCAGGATGCGCTCGAGCTTCTGCTCTGGCCGCAGGTCCCAGGCCAGCTCCGACTCCCGCAACCCCAGCCGAGCCCCCAGCTGCTGCACCGGCTCCTGCCGATCGCCACTGAGCAGGCCGAGCTCCAGTCCCAGAGCCCGCAACTCGGCAAGCACCGCAGCGGCATCGGGGCGGGGCTGGTCCTCCACCGCCACCAGCCCCAGCAAGCCCTGCTCCCCGGCCACGGCCAGCACACTGGCCCCACGGCACTCCAGCTGGGCCTGGAGGGCGAGCCATTCCGGCGCGGGCGCCTCCTGAACCCAGCCCAGCCGCCCCACCCGCAGCCGCTGGCCTTCAATGCAGCCCACCACACCTTGCCCGGCGCTGGTGTGCGCTTCGCTCACAGGCAGCAGCTCCAGCCCTCGGCGCTGGGCCTCCTGCAGCAGGGCAAAACCCAGGGGATGGCGGCTGCCCGTCTCGAGGCTCGCCGCCAGCTGCACCAGCCGATCGGCCCCGACCTCTGCCTGGGGCTGCACCGCCGCCACCAGGGGCCGGCCGCGGGTGAGGGTGCCGGTCTTGTCAAACAGCATGGCCTGGAGCCCCGCGGCGGTTTCGATCGCATCGCCGCCCCGGAACAGCAGGCCCTCCCGGGCGGCCCGGCCCGTACCCACGGTGATGGCCGTGGGGGTCGCCAGGCCCAGGGCACAGGGGCAGGCCACCACCAACACCGCAATGGCCAGCTGGAGGGCCAGGGCAAAGGGGGTTTCAGCGGCAATTCCCATCCCGCCGTGGCCGGCACTGTGACCGCTGAGCACCTGGGGCCAGAGGTGGGCACCGAGCAGCCACCAGAACAGCAGGGTGGCCACCGCCAAAGCGAGCACCACCAGGGTGAAACGGCCGGCGATCCGGTCGGCCAGGCCCTGGATCGGCGCCTTGCGGGCCTGGGCCCGCTCCACCAGATGGATGATCCGGGCAATGGCGCTGTCGGCGCCGCGGCGGCGCACCTCCAGCACCAGGGGCGCTTCCAGGTTGAGGCTGCCCGCGGCCAGCTCGCTGCGGGGGACGGCCTGAAGGGGCAGGGGCTCCCCCGTGAGGCCGGACACATCCACCGCAGATGCACCCTCCAGCACCACCCCATCCACCGGCACCCGATCGCCGGGGAGCAACTGAACGCGGTCACCGGGCCTCAACCCACCCACCCGCACGGGGCGGGGTGGACCCTCGCCCAGCAGCAGCAGGGCGGTGTCAGGCTGGAGCTCGGCCAACTCCTCCAGGGCCCGACCTGTGCGGAAACGGGCGCGGTCTTCCAGGAAGCGACCCAGCAACACGAAGCCCAGCAGCATCACGGGCTCGTTGAAAAAACAGGGCCAGCCGCGCTGGGGCCACAGCAAGGCCACCAGGCTGGCCAGGTAGGCACTCACCACGCCGAGGCCCACCAGGGTGTCCATGCTGGGCAGGCCGGCCAGGGCCGTCTGGACGCCCCGCACCAGGATCGGGCGGCCAGGACCAGCCAGGGCCACGGTGGCCACCAGGGCATGGATCCAGATCGCCCCGAGCCCGGCCAGGGCGAGGTGGCCCAGCACCGACACCAGCAACAGGGCCAGGGCCACCACCAACTGGCGCCAGTTCTGCCACCAGGTGCGCGTCTGGAGCCGCTCCCGCCGGGAGGGCAACTCGCCATCGCTGGACCGCAGCCTGGCGTGGAAACCCAAACCCTCCAGGGACTGGAGCAGGTCCCCCTGGCTGGCCTCCGGCGACACGACGTCGACCCAGGCGGTGCGGGTGAGCAGGTTGACGCTGGCCTGGCGGACGCCGGGCTGGTCGAGCAGGCGCTGCTCGACGGCCCGCACGCAACCGCCGCACTTCATGCCCTCAATGTCCAGCAGGAGGGGCTCCAGCGGGAGGGGCTCCTGCACAAGGGGCTCCTGAAGCGTGGGCAAGGCCGGCGGGGAGCAGATCGGCTCAGGCTAGGGAGATCCGGCAGGATGGGCGCCACGCAGCCCACCGACGTCACCGTGCCCCGCAGCCAACGCAACGACAACTTCATCGACAAGAGCTTCACGGTGATGGCCGACCTGATCCTCAAGGTGCTGCCCACCAACCGGCGCGCCAAGGAGGCTTTTGCCTACTACCGCGACGGCATGAGCGCCCAGGCCGACGGGGAATACGCCGAGGCCCTGGAGAACTACGAGGAGGCCCTCAAACTCGAGGACGACCCCAACGACAAGGCCTTCATCCTCTACAACATGGCCCTGGTGTTCGCCAGCAACGGCGAACATGCCAAGGCCCTCGACTTCTACGGCCAGGCCCTGGATCTCAACAGCAAGATGCCCCAGGCCCTCAACAACATGGCGGTGATCCACCACCACCTGGGCTCGATCGCCGAAGAGCGCGGTGATGCCGACGAGGCCGACCGCTGCTTCGACCAGGCCGCCGACTTCTGGGGCAAGGCGATCCGCCTGGCTCCGAACAACTACATCGAAGCCCAGAACTGGCTCAAGACCAGTGGCCGCGGTAGCGTCGACGTGTATTTTTAAAGAACTATATAACTCCGATTTTTGGATTTAATTCTAAAAATTGAGCTTTTTCAGGCCGTCGTTCTTGGGATTAGCGGCCTGGCTTTCCTGTTCGTAGCGGCCCAGCAACCGCGCTCGTCCGCGTTGTGGACTTGCACGATTGCCATGGCCTGCTTTGCCGCAATGCTCAGGGAGCTTGACCCCGAGCTACTCCGAACAGAAACCTATTTCTGGGCCAATCAATTCGGCAGAAAAGTTCTTTATAGATTCGCCATTGGCTGTTCAGTCGGCCTTCTAGCCGCTGCATTTGCCCTGCAAAGACAGCAAATGCGACGGTTTTTGGATGCCAGGCTGATAGTCACCTGGCTTGCTGCCATTGCCTTGATGGCCATTGGATCCTTGTTCGAAAAACAAGGTCAAATGCTCCTTGAAGAAATTTTCGAGCTGGCCGGGCAACTGCTTGTTCTGCTCAGCGCTTGGCTCCTGGCCAAGACCCCAATCCTTCAACCATCCCCATCCCCGCATCCAAAGCCAAACTGAACAACGCCGCTGCCGGCCTAGGCCCGGTCATCCGCCGGATTCACCCCCAAAGCGGCCACCAGCGCCTCAGCCACCCCGCCGGCCTCCAGCAGCTGCAGGCCCAGCCCGGCAGCGGCCTTGGCCAGGCCTGATCCCTTCGGCACCACCGCCCGGGTGAAGCCGAGCCGAGCCGCCTCCTGCAGCCGCAGCTCCAGCTGACCCACGGGCCGCAGCTGGCCGCCCAGGCCCAGCTCGCCCACCAGCACCGTGCCGGGAGGCAGGGTGAGGTCGCGGTAACTGGCCACCACCGCCGCGGCCACCCCCAGATCCGCCGCCGGCTCCTCCACCTCCAGGCCGCCGGCCACGGCCAGATAGCAGTCGAAACGCGACAGCGGCAGGCCGAGGTGTTTTTCGAGCACCGCCAGGATCTGGTGCAGACGGTTGGCGGCGATGCCGGTGGCACTGCGGCGCGGGCTGGCGTAGCTGGTGGTGCTCACCAGCGCCTGGAGCTCCACCACCAGAGGCCGGGTGCCTTCGCAGGCCACGATCGTGGCCGTGCCGGCACTGGGTTCATCGCCGCCCAGAAACAACTCGCTGGGGTTGGTCACCTCGGCCAGGCCCCGGTCGCGCATCTCGAACACCCCCAGCTCGTGGGTGGCGCCAAAGCGGTTTTTCACCGCCCGCAGCAACCGGTGGCTGGCGAAGCGGTCACCCTCGAAGGTGAGCACCGCATCCACCAGGTGCTCCAGCACCTTGGGCCCAGCCAGGGCGCCCTCCTTGGTCACATGACCCACCAGCAGCAGGGCCGTGTCCTGGCGCTTGGCGATGCGGGCCAGGGCCGCGGCACAGTCGCGCACCTGGGCCACCGAACCCGGCGCGCTGCCCAGCTCGGCATCATGCAACGCCTGGATGCTGTCGATGATGGCCACCGCCGGCCGCAGGGCCTCGAGCTCCTGCAACACCAGCTCCAGGTCGGTTTCGGCCAGCAACTGGAAATCGGCTCCAGCCCCAGGATCACCAGCGGGATCACCCACGCTGCTCTGGGCCAGCCGGCGCCAGCGCAGCTTCACCTGCTGGGCCGACTCCTCAGCACTGACGTAGAGCACGCTGGCCCGCCCCGCCATCGAACAGGCGCTCTGCAACAGCAGGGTGCTCTTACCGATGCCGGGGTCACCGCCCACCAACACCAGGGATCCCGGCACCAGCCCGCCACCGAGCACCCGGTCCAATTCGCCATAGCCGCTGCTGAGCCGCTGGAGCGCCCGCTCCCCCACCGCCTGGATCGGCTCCGACCGCCGCGGCTGGCCGGCCGCCTCCGCCGCCTCCACCACGGGTCGCCGCCGCCGGTTGTCGGCCGCCGGGGCGGCCTTCTGCTCCACCAGGGTGTTCCAGCTGCCGCAACCGGAACAGCGCCCAAAGAACTGACGCGTCTGGGACCCACAGCTGGTGCAGACGAAAACGGTGCTGGGCTTGGCCACGGGCAGGGCTGACGAAAGGGAGCTTTGTGAAGAGCTGTATGAAGAAAGGTGGCGTTGAATGCAACGTTCGCCCCTCAGGCCTTTTCAGTAGGGGCTATCTGATGTAGCAGCTCGGCTGCGGCGATGACGGTTTCCGCCCCCACCACCATCCACGGGACCAACCACGGCAAAGAGACGATCCTGGTCGTGGATGACGAGGCCAGCATCCGCCGGATCCTGGAAACGCGCCTGTCGATGATCGGCTATCAGGTGGTCACCGCCTGCGATGGCGTCGAGGCCCTGGAGCTGTTCAAAACCAGCCAGCCCGACCTGGTGGTGCTCGACGTGATGATGCCGAAGCTGGATGGCTACGGCGTCTGCCAGGAGCTGCGCAAGGAATCGGACGTGCCGATCGTGATGCTCACGGCCCTGGGCGATGTGGCCGACCGCATCACCGGCCTGGAGCTGGGCGCCGACGACTACGTCGTCAAACCCTTCAGCCCCAAGGAATTGGAGGCCCGCATCCGCTGCGTGCTGCGCCGGGTGGAAAAGGAAGCGGTGGCCGGCATCCCCAACTCCGGGGTAATCACCGTGGGCGACCTGCGCATCGACACCAACAAGCGCCAGGTGTATCGGGGCGATGAGCGCATCCGGCTCACCGGCATGGAGTTCAGCCTGCTGGAGCTGCTGGTGAGCCGCAGCGGCGAACCCTTCAGCCGCGGCGAGATCCTCAAGGACGTGTGGGGCTACACCCCGGAGCGCCACGTGGACACCCGGGTGGTGGATGTCCATATTTCCCGGCTGCGCTCCAAACTGGAGGACGATCCGGCCAATCCCGAGCTGATCCTCACGGCTCGCGGCACCGGATATCTGTTCCAACGCATCGTTGACGCCGTTGCCTCCGAAGGGTCCTGACAAGCGCGCCAAGCCCAGCCGGGCCATTCGCCGGCTGGTGATCTGGTATCGCCGCAACGCTGCGGTGACCAGCCTGGTGGACAGCGCCACCAGCACCGCTGGATCCGTGGCCGGCAACGTGGCTGGAGCGGCCGGAGCGGCCACCAGCGCGGCCGGCACCATGGCCAACACGGTGCTGCAGCCGTTGGTCTTCGATCCCCTACGCCGCCTGCAGCGGGGCCTGGGCGGCCCCGATGAAGACAAGCCGATCAACGACGCCGACCGCCTCTGGGTGGCCGTGGATGGCATGGGCGGCGACTACGCCCCGGGCCCGATCCTGGAGGGCTGCCTGAGGGCGGTCGAGCTCCTGCCCCTGCGGGTGCGGTTCGTGGCAGAACAGGCCCCGCTCCAGGCCGCGATGGCCGAGATGGGCCTGCAGGAGCAGCTCGACGAGGCCGTGGCCCGGGGGCTGATTCAGCTGGTGCCCAGTGGACCCTCGGTGGGCATGGACGAAGAGGCCACGGTGGTGCGCAAGAAGCGGGACGCCAGCATCAACATGGCCATGGACCTGGTCAAACAGGGACAGGCGACCGCCGTGTATTCCGCCGGCAACTCCGGAGCGGTGATGGCCTCGGCGATCTTCCGGCTGGGCCGGCTCAAGAGCATCGATCGCCCCGCCATCGGCGCCCTGTTTCCCACCAAGGACACCGAGCAGCAGGTGCTGGTGCTGGATGTGGGCGCCAACATGGACTGCAAGCCCGCCTACCTGCACCAGTGGGCCCTGCTCGGCCACATCTACAGCCGCGATGTGCTGCAGGTGGCCCATCCCCGCATCGGCCTGGTGAACATCGGCGAGGAGGAGTGCAAGGGCAACGAGCTCTGCCTGCGCACCTACCCCCTGCTGGCCGAGGAGAAGCGTTTTGTGTTCGCCGGCAACTGCGAGGGGCGCGACATCCTCTCGGGTGAATTCGACGTGGTGGTGTGCGATGGCTTCACCGGCAACGTGCTGCTGAAATTCCTGGAATCGGTGGGCAGCGTGCTGCTGGATGTGATCAAGGAGGAGCTGCCCCGGGGCCGCCGCGGCAAGGTGGGTTCCGCCTTCCTGATCAACAACCTGCGCCGCATCAAAAAGCGGCTCGACCACGCCGAACACGGCGGGGCCCTGCTGCTGGGCGTCGACGGGGTGTGCGTGATCGGCCACGGCAGCAGCAAGGCCCTCTCGGTGCTCAGCGCCCTGCGGCTGGCCCACTCCGCCGCCAGCCATGGGGTGATGGCCAACCTCCATGCCCTCACGACAACTGTGGTTGACTGACCCCACTGTGGGCTGAATCCGGTGCCACTCGGCGGCGTCAACACACCAGCGGTGCTGGGGGGCATGGCCCTGGTGGGTTGCGGCAGTGCCGTGCCGGCGGCCAGCATCACCAACCAGCAACTCAGCGAGCGGGTTGACACCAACGACGACTGGATTCGCACCCGCACCGGCATTGGCGCCCGCCGGGTGGCTGGGCCGGAGGAATCCCTCACCTGCCTGGCCAGCCGGGCCGCCCAGGCTGCCCTTGACCATGCCGGCTGGAAGGCGGAAGACCTGGATCTGATCCTGCTGGCCACCTCCAGCCCCGACGACCTGTTCGGCACGGCGCCGCGGGTGCAGGGCGCCCTTGGCGCCAGCCGCGCCGTGGCCTTCGATCTCACGGCCGCCTGCAGCGGCTTTCTGTTTGCCCTGATCACGGCCGGCCAATACCTGGGCAGCGGCGCCATGAAGCGGGCCCTGGTGATCGGGGCCGACCAGCTCAGCCGCTGGGTCGACTGGGACGACCGCAGCACCTGCGTGTTGTTCGGCGATGGGGCGGGGGCCGTGGCCGTGGAGGCCTGCGCGGCGGATGCCACCGGCCTGCTGGGCTTCCGCATGCGCTCCGACGGCAGCCGCAACGGCTGCCTCACCCTGGCCCAGGTGGACCGCCACAACCCCTTGCTGGGGGAGCTGACGGCCCAACAGGGCGGCTTCGCGCCCATCCAGATGAACGGCCAGGAGGTCTACAAATTTGCGGTGCGGGAGGTGCCGGCGATCCTGGGCGAGCTGCTGGAGGCCACCGGCACCGCCCCTGAGCAGCTCGACTGGCTGCTGCTGCACCAGGCCAACCAGCGCATCCTCGATGCCGTGGCCGATCGCTTCGCCATGCCCCACGACCAGGTGCTCAGCAACCTGGCCCAGTACGGCAACACCTCGGCTGCCACGATCCCGCTGATGCTGGATGAGGCTGTGAAAGACGGCCGGGTGCAGCCCGGCCATCTGCTGGCCAGCAGTGGCTTTGGCGCCGGTCTGAGCTGGGGGGCTGCCCTGCTGCGCTGGGGCGGGCCCAACGGAGGCTGAGGCCTAATCTCCTGCCACTTCCAAAGAGGCGGCAGCATGGGCATTGCCTGGGTGTTTCCTGGCCAGGGCTCACAGAAAGTGGGCATGGCCGAGGCCGTGTTGGAGCTTCCCGGAGCCCGGCAGCGCTTTGCCCAGGCCTCGGAGCTGCTGGGGCGGGATCTGCTGGCCATCTGTGCCGGCAGCGCCACAGGCGAGCTGGCCGATCTGAATGACACCCGCAACACCCAGCCGGCGTTGTTTGTGATCGAAAGCCTGCTGGCCGAAGCGCTCCAGGCCCAGGGCCGCACGGCCCAGGTGGTGGCCGGCCACAGCCTTGGGGAGCTGGTGGCCCTGCACGTGGCCGGGGTGTTCGACGTCACCACGGGCCTGGCCCTGATGCACTCCCGCAGCACCCTGATGGCGGCCGCCGGTGGCGGCGCCATGACCGCCGTGATGGGCTTCGACCGCGGCGAGCTGGAGGCCCTGGTGGCCGCCAACGACGGGGTGGTGATCGCCAACGACAACAGCAGCGCCCAGGTGGTGCTCTCCGGCAGCCCGGAAGCGGTGGCGGCGGTCAGCGCCCAACTCACCTGCAAACGGGCCATTCCCCTGGCGGTGAGTGGCGCCTTCCACTCGCCCTTCATGGCGGCGGCGGCCGAAGCCTTTGCGGCCGAACTGGAGGCGGTGCCCTTCGCCGATGCGGCGATCCCCGTGCTGAGCAACACGGACCCCACGCCCGAAACCAACGGAGCAGCCCTCAAGGCCCGCCTGATCCACCAGATGACCACCGGCGTGCGCTGGAGGGAAAGCATGGACACCTTCGGGGCCCTGGGCATCACCACCGCCGTGGAAATCGGCCCCGGGGCCGTGCTCAGCGGCCTGATCAAGCGCAGCTGTGAGGGCATCACCACCGCCCAGATCGGCAGCGCCGCCGACCTCGGCGTGGACGGCGGACTGGGAGCGGGCGCGTGAAGGGACTGCTCCGCCGCCGCAAACCGGCCGACCCTCCCGCCCTGATCCGCACGCCCCGGCCCAGCCTCACCTACCGGCTGATCAGCTACCTGCTGGTATTCCCAGTGTTCCGGCTGCTGTTTCGGGGCCGCACCGCTGGCAATGCCAACGTGCCGATGGAGGGGGCCCTGGTGGTGGTAGCCAACCATGGCTCCCACCTCGATCCGCCCCTGCTGGGCCATGCCCTGGGCCGGCCCGTGGCCTTCATGGCCAAGGCAGAACTGTTCCGGGTGCCGATCCTGGGCCCGATCATCCGCGCCTGCGGGGCCTATCCGGTGTCCCGCGGGGCCAGCGACCGCGAAGCCATCCGCACCGCCACCGACCGGCTGCTGGAGGGCTGGGCCACGGGGGTGTTCATCGACGGCACCCGCCAGAGCAACGGGCGGGTGAACGATCCCCAGGCCGGTGCCGCCCTGCTGGCGGCCCGGGCCGGCGTGCCCCTGCTGCCGGTGGCGATCATCAACAGCCACCGAGCCCTGGGCCCGGGCCAGGCGGGTGCCCGGTTAGTGCCGATCCACATCCGCATCGGCACACCGATTCCACCGCCCGCCTCCCGGCGCCGACCCGACCTGGACGCCGCCACCGCCGCCTGCCAGGCCCAGATCAATGCCCTGCTGGATCAGGGCCTGATCAGCCGTCGCCAGCTGGGGCCAGCCAGGGAGGCAGGTGTGCTGCCGCCCAGCCCCTGAGATCCCGGCCACTCACCACCCAGAGGGCAGCCCGGGCCCCATCCCCCCAGATCTTGCGTCGCCCCTCGGGCTGGCAGCGAGCGGCACAGGGCACCGCCACCGGCGTGAGGTGGATGCCGCGGCTGCCCGCCACGATCCGGCCCACCAGCAGCGCCCGGTCCATGTGATCGCTGCTGGTCACCAGCAGGGCATGGCGGATCCGCGCCCGGCGCAGATCATCCACCAGGGAGGTGAAGTTGGAGAGGGTGTCGCGGGCGCGGTAATCGAGCTGCACCTGGTGGGACGGCAGCCCCTGGCGCTGCTCAAACAGCCAGTGGGCGTACTCCGGATTGCTGCCGCCGCTCACCACCACCGGCAGACCTTGACGGGCCGCCAGGTCGGCAGCCCGCTGCTCTCGGGCCACATCGCCCCCCAGCACCAGGATCATCTGGGGCGGGGGGGGCAGGGGCCACCACCAGCCGCGCGACAACCAGAGCAGCCCCAAGCCAAAGGCCCCGCTCAGCAGCAGCGCAGCCAGCCCCCGGGGTCTGAGCAACGGCCGACGAATCCTGCGGCGGCGACGCCGGCTGGGCCGCCGTCCGGGTGATACCGCCATCAGAGCCCGGCCACCGGCGAGGTGGGATAGAGGGGCAACACGGGCTGCCAGGGGGCCGTCAGGCCCTGGGCATGGGCCCGCAGGCTGAGGTCCAGCAACTGGTCCACGTCATCGGGGAGCAGGGCCGTGGCCGGCACCTGAACGCCCGGGGGGAGGGTCGTACCCGGGCCAAACAACCGGGGCTGCTCCAACTCCGTGAGGGCGCCATCGGCACCGCCGGGGCCATAGAGACCGGCCACCACCCCGCGACGGGGCAACTCCTGCACCAGCCAGGTGGGCTGGTGGATGCCAAGGCGCCGGGCCGCCAGCAGAAAGCTGGACACGCCATCAAGGGGCACCTGAAGCTGCTGGGCCAGGGTGCGGGCCAGCACCACGGTGAGCCGGGTGCCGGTGAAGCCCCCGGGCCCGGTGGCCACCGCCAGGCGGCTGATCTGGGGCCACTGGTCGGCCGGCAGCAGCTCCTCGATGCAGCTGAGCAACTGGTTGGAGAGGCCCCGACCCAGCGGGAACGCCCGCAGGGCAGGGGGGGCGTCCACCGGGCCCGAGCCGGGGAGCCAACGCACCCCCACCCCGAGCACCTCGCTGGAGCTATGCAGGGCCAAGACGGCTCCCATCACCACCTCCCGGGGCTCATCGGGGCAGGGCAAGACCGGGGCAGAGCCGCTGCCAGCGCCCCCGATCCCGTTGAAAACTGCCACAGGCCCGCACATCCCATTCCACCCCCACGCCCCCGCCGGGAAGGTCCAGCACCTGCACGTGGATGCGCGGATCCTGGGGGGTCATGTCGGGTTGGGCGGAGAGGTGGGGCACACCGTGCTGGCGCTCCACCGCGTGGTAGGCCTGGCAGCGGTCGACCCAGTGGCAATCCACGCAGATGCACATGCTGCCCAGGCCGAGCCAGGAGCCCATTCTGACGGGCGACCGCCCCGCCGGCGAGGTGGCCCAGGCCCTGTGGCAACGGCTGCTGGCGGAGCCCTGGCCCCTGCCGCTGGAGGCCCTGCCGCCGGGCACGGCCCTGGTGGGCGGGGCCGTGCGCGATGGACTACTGGGCCGGCTCGAGCCCCAGCCCGACCTCGATCTGGTGGTGGCCGGGGATGCCATCGGCCTGACCCGCCAACTGGCCCGCAGCCATGGTGGCAGCGCCGTGGTGCTCGATGCCGACCACGGCATCGCCCGACTGGTGCTGGGGGGCTGGTCCATCGACCTGGCCCGCCGCGATGGCGACAGCCTGGAGGCCGACCTGGGCCGGCGCGATTACACGGTCAATGCCATCGCCCTGCCACTGCCCAGCGACGGCCAGAACCCGGGGCTCCTGGTGGATCCCACCGGTGGCCTCACCCACCTGGAGCGCCGGGAGCTGGTGGCGGTGAGCGAGGCCAACCTGCTGGCCGATCCGCTGCGGCTGCTGCGCGGCATTCGCCTGGCCTGCAGCCTCGACTTCACCCTGGAGCCCACCAGCCGGGGCTGGATCGAGCGCCATGGCGACCTGCTCACCCAGGTGGCAGGGGAGCGGGTGCTGGCCGAGCTGGAGAAACTGGCCACAGCCCCCAACGGCGAACGGGGCCTGGCGCTGGCCCTGGCCTGCGGACTGCTGCGGGGCTGGGGAGTCGATCCCAGCGCGGGGGCCCTGCTGGCCGACCTCCGGCTCGATCGGGCCCGGCAACGGGGTCTGGACGCCACCGAAACCGCCTGGGCCCTGCCCCTGGCCCGGCTGAGTGCCCTGCTGCCCCCCCAGGCCCTGGCCGATCTGCGCAGCAGCCGGCGCCTGCAGCAGCGCTGCCGGGCCCTGCGGCACTGGCAAGGCCAGCTCGAGCACGCGGGGGGCTGGGGCGGCCTGGGGGAGGCCGCCAGCCTGGCCCTGCACCGGGAGCTGGAGGCCGATCTGCCGGCCCTGCTGCTGCTGACGCCGAAGCCGGCCTTGCCCCTGCTGGCGCGCTGGCGCAACCCCGACGACCCCCTGCTGCATCCCCGCCCGCCCCTGGATGGGCGCCGCCTGCAACAGCACCTGGCCATCCCCGCCGGCCCCGACCTGGGCCAGCTGCTCGACCACCTCACCCTGGAGAGGGCCTTCGGCCGCCTGCCCGCCGATGGGGGCCCGCAGGCGGATGCCCTGGCCCTGGCCGCCGCAGAACGCTGGTGGCTGCAAAAGGGTGAGGGGGGAACAGGCGGGCGACGTGATTAACTTTCTGATGCAAAGGCGCATCGAGAGGCTTCTCCTCGCCTGCAGAAAGTTTTTTCTCCCCTTCCCCATGAGCATTCGCCTCTACGTCGGCAACCTGCCGCAGACCTTTGATGCCAAGGAGCTTGAGGCTCTGTTCAGCGCGGTGGGCGAAGGGGTGCGCTTCAAGGCCGTCAACGACCGCGACACCGGTGCCTGCCGCGGTTTCGGCTTCGCCAACGTGGACGACCAGAAGCTGGCCGACACGGTGATCGAGCAGCTCAACGGCAAGGACTTCGGCGGCAACGCCCTGCGGATCGAGATCTCGGAGCGCAAGGAGAGCCGCTCCGCCGCTCCGGCCGAGCGCCGCAATGGCAGCGCCCCCACCCCCGCCCGCAAGGCCGTGAACAAGGTGGTGCATGCCGACAACGTCGACAGCGAAGCCCCCGATCCCCGCTGGGCCGGCGAACTGGCCAAGCTCAAGTCGCTGCTTGCCAACCAGACGGCCGCGGTCTGAGGCCACCCTTGCCGACAACGGATCCGATCTCCAGCCATTGGGACTGGCAGGGGCAACGGATCCACCTGCTGGAGGCAGGCGATCCCACCAACCCCACCAAGGTGCTGCTGATCCATGGGTTCGGCGCCTCGGTGGGCCACTGGCGCCATAACCTGCCGCCGCTCAGCCTCCACGCCCATGTGCTGGCGGTGGATCTGCTGGGCTTCGGCGCCAGCGACAAACCGCGCTCCCGGCTGGCCGATGAGCCCGAGCAGCCGGGCGCCGTGCCGTACGGCTTCGACCTGTGGGCCCAGCAGGTGGCCGATCTGGTGCGGGAGCGGCTGCTTCCGTCCGCACGGGGGCGCGCGCCACGCCTGCACCTGGTGGGCAACTCGATCGGCGCCATGGTGGCCCTCACCGCCGCCAGGCTGCTGCTAGCCGAAGGGCACCCACCCGCCCAGGTGATCCTGATCGATTGCGCCCAGCGCACCCTCGACGACAAACGGGCGGCCGAACTGCCGGGCTGGGAGCGCGCGAGCCGGCCCCTGGTGAAAGCCCTGGTGCGCCAGCGGTGGGTGATCGCACCCCTGTTTCGCCTGCTGGCCCAACCGGCCTTCATCCGCAGCGTGCTGGCCCGGGCCTACCCCAGCGGCGCCAACGTGGATGCAGAACTTGTGGCGCTGTTGCATCGCCCCAGCACCGACCCCGGTGCCACCGAAAGTTTCCGGGGCTTCGTCAACCTGTTCAACGACCACCTCGCCCCAGAGCTGCTCACCGACCTCAGTGCCGCCCAGCCTCCCGTGCCGGTGCGGATGCTCTGGGGCGAAGCCGACCCCTGGGAAGATCCGGCCGAAGCTCGCCGCTGGGCCGAGCTCTACCCCTGCATCCAGGAGCTGCAGGTGCTGCCAGGGCTGGGGCATTGCCCCCACGATGAGGCCCCAGAGCAGGTGAATCCGATCCTGGTGCAGTGGATCGGGCTCACCGCGCCTGGGCGATCACAAACGAGCGGGGAAGATCCAGAAACTTGCCGGACGTAGGCACATAGGCCCGGTGGTTGAACACGTCGTAGTCGAGCTCCTCGATCACATCGAGGATGCCGCGATACAGGCGCAGCGACGCCCACACCGGCCAGCGGGCATCGGGTGCCAGCCAACGCACGCCGGCCTCGGAACGGGCGAACCAATCCCGGGCGCGGGCCAGCTGGAACCGCATCAGCTCCCGCCAGCTGTCGTTGAGGGTGCCGGCCATCAGCTCGGCCTCGCTGTAGCCGAAGCGCACCAGATCCTCCTGGGGCAGATAGATGCGGCCGCGGCCCCGGTCCTCGCCCACGTCGCGCAGGATGTTGGTGAGCTGGTTGGCGATCCCGAGGGCCACGGCAGCCTCACTGGTGTCAGGCCGGGCGCTCCAGGGGGCCGAGGTGTAGGCGGGATCCACCCCCATCACCTCCTGGGTCATCAGGCCGACGGTGCCGGCCACCCGGTAGCAATACAGGTGCAGCTGCTCAAACGTGGCGTAGCGGCTGGTGGTGAGATCCATCCGCATGCCCTCGATCATGTCGAGGTAAGGCTGGATGGGCTGGGGGTAGCGCTCAAGCGTGTCCACCATCACCCGATCGAGGCCGTCACGCACCTGGCCCTTGAAGAGCTCGCGCGTGCGCTGCTCCCAGGCGTCCAACCGGGCCGCCAGCTCCTCCACCGGGCGAGCCATCGCCTCCGGGCTGTCCATCAGCTCATCGGTGCGGCGACACCACACGTAAATCGCCCAGATCGCCCGCCGCTTGGCAGGCGGCATCAGCAAGGTGCCCAGGTAGAAGGTTTTGGCCCACTCCGCCGTCTCACGGCGGCAGGCTTCGTAGGCCTCCTCCAGATTGGGAACGGCGGACACCACCACGCTCAGACCGCCACCGCGACCCCGGCAGCCGGCTTGGCCAGGGGGGAGGTGGCGATCGCCTGGGCGCACTGCTTGCCGCTGAGCACCGCCCCTTCCATCGAGGCCAGGTAGCGCTGCATCGTGTAGCAACCGGCCAGGAAAAAGTTGGGGATCGGCGAAGCCTGGTCGGGCCGGAGCTGCTGGCAGCCGGGCACGGTCTTGTAGACCGACAGGGGCGTCTTCACCACGATCGACTTGCGCAGCTTGGCCTGGTCGTCGCCGGTGAAGTGCATCGGGAACAGGCGCTTGAGCTCCTCCATGGTGGCCGCCACGATCTCCTCATCCGGCCGGCCGATCCAGTCTTTCGCCGGAGCAAACACCAGCTCGAGCATGGAGCGCTCGGGGTCCTCGTATTCCTTGCAGGTGTTGCTCATGTCGGCATACACGCTCAGCAGGGGGCTGCGGCTGAACAGCAGGTGGTCGATCTCGGTGAGCTTGCGGTCAAACCAGAGGTGGATGTTGATCACCGGCACGCCATTGAGGCCATCGAGCTTCTTGAAGTAAGGAATTTCCTTCCAGGGCTCGGGCATCAGCAGCTTGAAGGGATCCACCGGCATGGCGCTCACATAGGCATCCGCGGTGAGGGTGCGGGGCTCCTGGCCCTTGATGCCGCCGATCTGGAAGGCCTTCACGCTGCCATCTGGGTTGAGCTCGATCTGGCGGAGGGGGGCATTGAGGTGGACCTCACCACCCCTGGCCTCGATGTAATCGACCATCGGCTGGCAGAGCCGCTGGGGGGGGTTGCCATCGAGGAAGGCCATCTTGGAGCCGTCGCTCTCCTGCAGAAAGCGATTGAGGGCCGTGAGCACCACCGTGCTGGAGATCTCATCGGGATCGATGAAGTTCAGCGCCTTGGCCATGGCGATGAACACCTCGTCATTCACCCGTTCCGGGATGTTGTGGATGCGCAGCCATTCCGTCCAGGAGTATTGGTCGCACTCCTCCACGTACTGCTGACCCCGCAGCATGGCGGGCACCAGACCAATGCCAAAGGCGATTTTTTCCGGCCAGGTGAGCAGGTCGTTGTTGCCCAGAATGGCCGCCACGCCGTTGAAGGGAGCAGGGATATCGGGGAAGTCGAAGCGGCTGTAGGTGCCCGGCGTCTCCTTCTGGTTGAAGATCATCGAGTGGCTCTTCCACTGCAGACGGTCTTCGATGTCCAGCTCCTTGAACAGCTGGCGCATGTTGCGGTAGGCGCCGAAGAAGATGTGCAGGCCGGTCTCGTACCAGTCGCCGTCTTCGTCCTGCCAGGCCGCCACCTTGCCGCCCAGCACGTCGCGGGCTTCCACCACCACTGGGGTGTGGCCCGCATCACAGAGATATTTGGCACACGACAATCCGGCGAGCCCTGCCCCGGCGATGACGACCCGCATCCTTCAGATCTGAAAACCAGAAGCAACCCTAAAGGGGGCCCCGGACCTCCGCGGCCCCGGGAGTTTCTAGAGTTGCGCCATCGGGTGCCCCCAATTCCATGACCATGGCTGAGTCTCGCCCTGTCGACCCTCGCCCTGCAGCGACCCTGCTGAAGTCCACCACCCGTCACGTGCGGATCTTTACCGCCCGGATCGAGAACGGTGATCTGGTGGCCGATCCCAGCCAGCTCACCATGGATGTGGATCCCGACAACGAGTTCCTCTGGGACGCCCCAGTGCTCACCAAGGTTCAGGACCGCTTTCGGGAGCTGGTGGCTGCCCACGCCGGGGCCGACCTGACCGAATACAACCTGCGCCACATCGGCTCCGAGCTGGAAGGCCTGATCCGCCAGCTGCTCCAGGGTGGCGAGCTTCGCTACAACCCGGATGCCCGGGTGCTCAATTACTCGATGGGCCTGCCCCGCAGCACCGAAAGCCTGTGAGCCGCTCCCGCTACAACCCCGACCGGTACGGCGACGACCGCTACGCCGAGGAGGCCTACGGGCGCAGCGGGCGGCGCCCCGAACCGCGGCCGGGGCCCGGCGGGAGCAAGGGCGGGCCTGGGGGACCGGGACCGGGCGGCAGCGGGCCCTTTCAGTTCAACGTGGGCACCCTGGCGATTCTGGCCGGGGTGCTGGTGGTGGGCATCGGCATCGGCACCGGCCTCTCCAGCACCACCCAGGGCGACCAGGGCAACATCGCCAGCAGCCAGCAGCTCGACATGGCCGTGCCCGATCCCGAATTCTGCCGCCAGTGGGGCGCCAGCGCCTTCGTGATGGACGTGGAGCTGTACACCACCATGAACCCCAGCTCCAGCTTCGTCACCCAGCCCGAGCTCAAGGCCGGCTGCGTGATCCGACGGGAGAACTGGAGCGTGCTGCAGAAGGAAGGGGCCGTGACCGCCGAGCAGATGCGCCAGTGCAAGCAGCGCATGAACACCTTCGCCTACATCGGCTCGGTGAAGGACAAACCGATCGTGCGCTGCGTCTACCAGACCGACATCAGCCAGAACAAGTTCCTCACCAAAGGCGTGGCTGACGACACCGTGGGCATCACCCCCGAAGCCGACCAGTTCTGAGCACCGGCCCGTCTGAGCAGCGGGCGGAGAGTCAGCCCGACGTGGCGGCAACCGCTGAGTCCTGCTGGAGCGGCCGACGCAGGGGGCTGTCGGGGCTGGCGAACACCGGCAGCACCTCCTTGCGGAAGGCATCGGCGGCCCGGGAGCAATAGCGGGCGGGGTGGGTGATCAGCTTCAGCTGGCGGCGCACCAGCAGATCGGCCACCTGGGGGCGATGCAACGTGCCGGCCGAGAGCTCCCGCTCGATCGACACCACCGGCAGAAAGGCGGCACCCAGGCCGCTCTGCACGGCATTTTTGATCGCCTCAAAGGAGTTGAGCTCCATCTCGATCTTGAGGCGGCCCACATCCAGGCCGGAGCGGGCCAGCAGCTGGTCCACCATCTTGCGCGTGGTCGACTGGGCATCCAGGCAGACAAAGCCCAGCCGGTAGAGGTCGTCCTTGGTGAGCTCGGGCAGGCGGGCCAGGGGATGCTTCACCGGCAGCACCAGGGCCAGCTCATCGCTGGCGTAGGGCACCACCTGCAGCAACTCCCCGAGTTCCGTGGGCAGCTCCCCACCGATGATCGCCAGATCCACCTGGCCATTGGCCACGCTCCAGCCGGTGCGCCGGGTGCTGTGCACCTGCAGCTGCACCGCCACCTCCGGATACTTCTGGCGGAACAGGCCGATCATCCGCGGCATCAGGTAGGTGCCGGTGGTCTGACTGGCGCCCACGATCAGGGAGCCGCCGCGCAGGTTGTGCAGGTCTTCCAGGGCCCGGCAGGCCTCCTGACACTGGCTCAGGATCCGGTCGCAGTAGCTGAGCAGCAGGTGGCCCGCCTCGGTGAGCTGGGCCTTGCGCCCGCCCCGATCGAACAGGCTGACGCTGAGCTGCTTCTCCAGGTTCTGGATCTGCAGGCTCACCGCCGGTTGGGTGACATAGAGGCTGTCGGCGGCCTTCTTGAAGCTGCCCTCCGAGGCGATGGCCCGCAGGATGCGCAGCTGATCGAGGGTGAAAGGCAGATCTGCCATCGGGTTGCCTGGATGGGCCTGGGCCTGCCGGCTGGCGAGGGCAAAACTCTAGGGGGGAAGTCTGGCAGCGAGAATCGACAGCTTCACAACTCCCCATCCGGCCCTTGCCCCCCAGCTCCCCCCACCACAGCAGCTGGGTGATGCTCGCCCTGCTGCTGGCCTTCGCCGTGGTCCACAGCGGCGGCGCCTCCCTGCGGGTGTGGGGCGTGGAGCGGATCGGCGAGCGGGCCTGGCGGCTGCTATTTGCCGCCGTCAGCATTCCCTCGGCCGTGGTGGTGATCGGCTACTTCCTGGCCCACCGCTACGACGGCGTTCGTCTCTGGAACCTCCAGGACCAGCCTTGGATCGTGCCGCTGGTGTGGGGAGGCACCGCCATCAGCTTCCTGTTCCTCTACCCGGCCACCTACAACCTGCTGGAGATTCCGGCGGTGCTCAAACCCCAGGTGCGGCTGTATGCCACCGGGATCATCCGCATCAGCCGCCATCCCCAGGCCGTGGGCCAGGTGCTCTGGTGCGCCACCCACCTGCTCTGGATCGGCAGCAGCTTCATGGTGGCCACCTGCATCGGCCTGATCGCCCATCACCTGTTTGCGGTGTGGAACGGCGACCGCCGCCTGGCCCGCCGCTTCGGCGCCGCCTTCGAGGAGCTGCGGGCCACCACCTCGGTGCTGCCCTTCCGGGCCGTGCTGGATGGACGCCAACAGCTGGTGCTCGCCGAATTCCTACGACCCGCCCAACTCGGCATCGCCATCGCCGTGGGGGTGTTCTGGTGGGCCCACCGCTTCATCGGCCTGGGGGCCACCAGCTTCTCCCGGTCCGCCCTGGGCCACTGGCTGGGCTGAGCAGCCCAGGCTGCCGGAGCGGCCAGGGTTCAACCACAGGAGCCGGAATCCCCCTCCCCCCCCTGCCTAAACTCGCCCCAACCAGCCCCAACGGAGCCCCGCCGGATGCCTTCCGCCGCCGAACTCGCCTGGTTGATCCCGGTGCTGCCCCTGGTCGGAGCCTGTATCACCGGGCTGGGGCTGATCAGCTTCAACCGCACCATCAACCGGTTGCGCAAACCCGTCGCCTGGCTGCTGATCAGCTGCGTAGGGGCTGCAGCCGTGCTCAGTTACGCCGTGCTGGCCCAGCAGCTCGCCGGCGCGGGCCCCACCGAGGTGCTGTTCAACTGGGCGAGCGCCGGCAGCTTCAACCTGCAGATGGGCTTCCGGGTGGATGCCCTCGGGGCGGTGATGCTGTCCCTGGTGACCACCATCGCCGTGCTGGTGATGGTGTATTCCGATGGCTATATGGCCCATGACAAGGGCTATGTGCGCTTTTTCACCTACCTGGCCCTGTTCAGCAGCTCGATGTTGGGCCTGGTGATCAGCCCCAACCTGCTCGAGATCTATGTCTTCTGGGAGCTGGTGGGCATGTGCTCCTACCTGCTTGTGGGCTTCTGGTACGACCGCGACGGCGCCGCCAATGCCGCCCAGAAAGCCTTTGTGGTGAACCGGGTGGGCGACTTCGGCCTGCTGCTGGGGATCCTGGGGCTGTTCTGGGCCACCGGCAGCTTCGGCTTTGAGGAGATCGGCACCCGGCTGCAGGAGGCCGTGGCCGGCGGCAGCGTCTCCAACGCCGCGGCGATCCTGCTCTGCCTGCTCGTGTTCATGGGCCCCATGGCCAAATCGGCCCAGTTCCCCCTGCACGTGTGGCTGCCCGACGCCATGGAGGGCCCCACCCCGATCTCCGCCTTGATCCACGCGGCCACGATGGTGGCGGCGGGTGTCTTTCTGGTGGCCCGGCTGCAGCCGGTGTACGAACCCTTCCCGGCGGTGCAGGCCACGATCGCCGTGGTGGGCACCATCACCCTTGTGCTGGGGGCCTCGATTGCCCTCACCCAGATGGACCTCAAAAAGGGCCTGGCCTACAGCACGGTGAGCCAGCTCGGTTACATGATGCTGGCCATGGGCTGCGGCGCCCCAGTGGCCGGCATGTTCCACCTGGTGACCCACGCCTTCTTCAAGGCCATGCTCTTCCTGGGGTCGGGGTCGGTGATCCACGCCATGGAAGAGGTGGTGGGCCATGAACCCGTGCTTGCCCAAGACATGCGCTTGATGGGTGGCCTGCGCAAGTTCATGCCGATCACCAGCGCCACCTTCTTCATCGGCTGCATCGCCATCAGCGGCATCCCGCCCCTGGCGGGCTTCTGGAGCAAGGACGAAATCCTGGGGGTGGCGTTCGGCCAGTTCCCCATCCTGTGGGTGGCCGGTTTCATCACCGCCGGCATGACCGCCTTCTACATGTTCCGGCTCTACTTCCTCACCTTTGAAGGGGAGTTCCGCGGCGGCGACAAAGCCATGGCCGCCCAGTTGATGGCCGCCGCCGGTAAGACCGCGGATGACCACGGCGACGACCACGGCCACAGTCACGCCAGTCATCCCCATGAATCCGGCTGGCAGATGGCCATGCCCCTGGTGGTGCTGGCGGTGCCCTCGGTGCTGGTGGGCCTGCTGGGCACCCCCTGGAACAGCCGCTTCGGCACCCTGCTGGATCCCCAGGAAGCCGCCGAGGTGGCCGAGCACTTCAGCTGGAGTGAGTTTCTGCCCCTCGCGGGAGCCTCTGTCGCCATCTCCGTGGCCGGCATCAGCGTGGCCGTGCTGGCCTACGCCCTCCACAAGCTCGACCTGGGCACCGCCGTGGCGGCCCGCTTCCCCGCCTTCAACGCCTTCCTGGCCAACAAGTGGTATCTGGATGCCATCAACGACAAGCTGTTCGTGCAGGGCAGCCGCAAGCTGGCCCGCCAGGTGCTGGAGGTCGACTCGAAGGTGGTGGATGGCGTGGTCAACCTCACCGGCCTGGTGACCCTGGGCAGCGGCGAGGGCCTCAAGTACTTCGAAACCGGCCGGGCCCAGTTCTATGCCCTGATTGTGTTTGGCGGCGTGATCGCCCTGGTCGTCCTGTTCGGCTCCCTGGGCTGAGCGGTTCGGCCGTAGCGGACGCTACGCGTCCAACACGGCCTCGCACGCTCAGTCCAGGGAGCCTCACCCCGCGAGGGGGGGGAGCCGGAGCTGAAGCTTCCAAAAGCCCGGCCCCAACCCTCAAAACCCTCACCCCGCTCTGGGGGTCTTGCCCTGCGCTGGAGGCGTGAGCGGCTAGCGGGCCTCCAGCGCAGGGCAAGACCCCCAGAACCCAACGGTCTGTGTGACATCCCCCACCAGCAGAGTGCCTGGCCGGACTGAATTTCTACACTCCGGCCAAACGGTGAGGCCTGGTTCGTGCCCTTCCCCTGGTTGAGCGCGTCGATCCTGTTCCCGATCGCCGCCGCCCTACTCATTCCCTTCATTCCCGATGCCGGCGACGGCAAGCGGGTGCGCTGGTACGCGCTGGGGATCACCTTGACCACCTTCCTGCTGACGGTGGGGGGGTACCTCAACGGCTACGACCCCTCCGTGGAAGGGCTGCAGCTGGTGGAGCAGGTGCAATGGCTGCCCAGCCTGGGGCTGGCCTGGTCGGTGGGCGCCGACGGCCTCTCGATGCCGCTGATCCTGCTCACCAGCTTCATCACGGCCCTGGCAGCCCTGGCGGCCTGGCCCGTGACCTTCAAGCCGAAGCTCTTCTACTTCCTGCTGCTGGCCATGGATGGCGGCCAGATCGCGGTGTTCGCGGTGCAGGACATGCTGCTGTTCTTCCTCGCCTGGGAGCTCGAGCTGCTGCCGGTGTATCTGCTGCTGGCCATCTGGGGCGGCAAGAAGCGCCAGTACGCGGCCACCAAATTCATCCTCTACACAGCTGGGAGCTCCCTGTTCATCCTGGTGGTGGGCCTGGCCATGGCCTTCTACGGCGGCGGCACGCCCACCTTTGAGTACACGGCCCTGATGGCCAAGGACTTCTCAACGAAGTTCCAGCTCTTCGCCTACGCCGGCCTGCTGATTGCCTTTGGGGTGAAGCTGCCGATCGTGCCGCTGCACACCTGGTTGCCCGATGCCCACGGCGAAGCCACGGCCCCGGTGCACATGCTGCTGGCCGGCATCCTGCTGAAAATGGGCGGCTACGCCCTGCTGCGCTTCAACGTGCAGCTGCTGCCCGAGGGACACGCCCAGTTTGCGCCGCTGCTGGTGGTGCTGGGCGTGGTGAACATCATCTACGCCGCGCTCACCTCGTTTGCCCAGCGCAACCTCAAGCGCAAGATCGCCTACAGCTCGATCAGCCACATGGGCTTCGTGTTGATCGGCATCGGCAGCTTCAGTGCCCTCGGCACCAGCGGGGCCATGCTGCAGATGGTCAGCCATGGCCTGATCGGCGCCAGCCTGTTCTTCCTGGTGGGGGCCACCTACGACCGCACCCACACCCTGCAGCTCGATGAAATGGGCGGGGTGGGGCAGACGATGCGCAAGATGTTCGCCCTCTGGACCATCTGCTCCCTCGCCTCCCTGGCCCTGCCGGGCATGAGCGGCTTCGTGAGCGAACTGATGGTGTTCACCGGCTTCGTCACCAGCGAGGCCTATTCGCTCAGCTTCCGCATCGTGATGGCGGCCCTGGCGGCCGTGGGCGTGATCCTCACGCCGATCTACCTGCTCTCGATGCTGCGGGAGATCTTCTTTGGCAAGGAGAACGCCGAACTGGCCTCCCACACCCACCTGGTGGATGCCGAACCGCGGGAGATCTACGTGGTGAGCTGCCTGCTGGTGCCGATCGTGGGCATCGGCCTCTATCCCCGGATCATGACCGACACCTACCGGGCCTCGATCGAGGCCCTGGTGCAGCGGGAAACCACCGCCCTGGCCAAGGTGATCCAACCGCCGCCCGGCGACCTGATCCGCCAGCCCCTGCTCTCAGCGCCGGCCCTGCCGGTCTGATCAGGTGCGGTAACAAAACTGTTCAGATCCCCGGCGGGATGGTTGGCCTCGGGCTGCCCTCCGTACGCTCCTGATTCGCTCTGGAGCCCCGCGGCACCCGCCCCTCCCCGACCCCGGATGACCCCGCGATGAAACAGCTGAACTTTCTGCTGATCTTCAGTTTCGGCCTGGCCACGGTGATGTTCACCCTGGAGAACACAGCCCCCACAACGGTCCATTTCCTGCCAGGCCTGAGCGGCACCCTGCCCCTGGCGGCCCTGCTGCTCCTGGTGGGCGGCATCGGCGCCACCGCCGCCTGGGTGTTTGCCGTGTGGACCGGGGTCGTGCGCAAGGTGGAAGCCCTGCAGAGCCAGAGCGAGGTGGCCGCCCAGCAGGTACGGATCCAGGAATTGGAAAACGACCTGCAGCGTTACCGGGCCACGGTGGATGCCCAGCTGGGCCTGCTGCCAGCCGCCGGCCAGACCTCGGCGGACGAGGCGATGACCGTTTCGGTGAGCTGACCATCCACCCCCCATCCCTAGCGCCCCCCCAGGCCAGGTGGTGCGGGCGGACCAATACCGGTAGCGTGCCAGAGGAATCCAGCGGGGCGCGGAACGGGATTGGCTGAAGGGGGCGCCAGGCTGGCCATCCGCCTGCTGCAGGACGCAGCCGAGCGCGGTGATCTCGACCCGTGGGACGTGGACGTGATCGCGGTGATCGATGGCTTCCTCGACCAGCTGCGCCAGCGGATTGAGGTGCCCCGCCTTGTGGCCGCCACGGGACCAGGCCGGGGCGGCAGCTACGAGCAGGACCTCGCCGAGACCAGTGAGGCCTTCCTGGCGGCCTCGGTGCTGGTCAGCCTCAAGGCTGAGGTGCTGGAGGCGGCCACCTTCCCGCCGGAACCCCTCGACGACCAGGATTTCGGCTTTGACTTCGACGCCGATGGGCAAGGCTGGCTGGTGAATCCGGCCTTGGAACTCCCCCAGCGCCCCGAGCGGCACCTCTGGCGCCGCCCCGTGGCTCCCCCGCCCCTACAGCGGCCCGTCACCCTGGGCGAGCTGATTCGCCAGCTGGAAGACATCGCCGAACGGCTGGAGGCGGACGAGGGCCGCACCCGGCCACGCCACCGCCCCAAGCGCTACAGCGAACGGGCCGCGATCGAACAGGTGGCCGCCCTGGCCCACCGCGAGAAACTGCCGGAAACCACCGCCGCCCTCAGCCAGTTCCTGCTCAGCTGGGATCCCGCCCATGACTGGGCGGGCTTCAACGAGCTGGTGCAGGCCTGGGCCACCGACGTGGAGGCCCGAGGCGCCGCCGCCGACCTGGACCGCGACCGGGTGGGGGTCTTCTGGGCGCTGCTGTTCCTCTGCCACCAGGGCAAGGTGGAACTCGACCAACAGGGGGGGCTGTTCGGGCCATTGCAGCTGCGGCGCCTGCTCCATGACGGTGAAACCCGCCAGCTGCCCCTCGTGCCAGCCCGCGGGGCGGCGCCCCAGCCGCTGGCCGCCTGATCAGGGCGATTAGGCTGGCGGCTCCGACCGACGTGAGCAAACGCCGATGAAGGCGATGATCCTGGCGGCCGGCAAAGGAACCCGGGTGCGGCCCATCACGCACACGATTCCCAAGCCGATGATCCCCATCCTGCAGAAACCCGTGATGGAGTTTCTGCTGGAGCTGCTGCGGGAGCACGGCTTCACCGAAATCATGGTGAATGTCTCCCACCTAGCCGAGGAGATCGAGAACTACTTCCGCGACGGCCAGCGTTTCGGCGTGGAGATCGCTTACAGCTTCGAGGGCCGCATTGAGGATGGCGAACTGATCGGGGACGCCCTGGGCTCGGCCGGCGGCCTCAAAAAAATCCAGAACTTCCAGCGCTTCTTCGACGACACCTTCGTGGTGCTGTGCGGCGATGCCCTGATCGACCTCGACCTGAGCGAGGCGGTACGCCGCCACAAGGCCAAGGGAGCCATGGCCAGCCTGATCACCAAACGGGTGCCCAAGGATCAGGTGAGCAGCTACGGGGTGGTGGTCACCGATGACGACGGCCGGGTGCGCTCCTTCCAGGAGAAGCCGGCGGTCGACGAGGCGGCCAGCGACATGATCAACACCGGCATCTACATCTTCGAGCCGGAGGTGCTCGACTTCGTGCCGAGTGACCAGCCCTTCGATATCGGTTCCGACCTGTTCCCCAAGCTGGTGGAAGCCGGGGCCGCCTTCTACGCCCTGCCGATGGAATTCGAGTGGGTGGACATCGGCAAGGTGCCGGACTACTGGCAGGCCATTCGCAGCGTGCTGCAGGGTCAGGTGCGTCAGGTGCAGATCCCCGGCAAGGAGGTGCGTCCTGGGGTCTTCGCCGGCCTGAATGTGGCGGCCGACTGGGACCAGATCAAGGTGACCGGCCCGATTTATGTGGGCGGCATGACCCGGATTGAGAACGGAGCCACGATCATCGGCCCAGCCATGATCGGACCCAACTGCCACATCTGCGAAGGCGCCACGATCGACAACTCGATCATCTTTGACTACTCCCGCATCGGTGCCGGGGTCCGGCTGGTGGAAAAGCTGGTGTTCGGCCGCTATTGCGTCGACCGCAACGGCGACCACTTCGACCTGCAGGAGGCAGCTCTCGACTGGCTGATCACCGATGTGCGCCGCCAGGACGTGGTCTCCCCGTCGCCGCAGCAGAAAGCGATGGCCGAACTGCTCGGCACCGACCTGGCCCTCAGCAACGCCAGCTAGGCCGCTGGCTTGAGGGGTGCCAGGCCTGCCCGCTGCAGGATGGCCGGAATCCGTTCCTCGGCCTTGATCGCCATCAGGTGCACCCCCTGGGCGATCTCCAGGTAGGAGGCCACCTGTTCGGCCGCAATCGCCTCCCCCTCCGCCGCCGGGTCGGCCGCCGCTGCCAAGCGGTCGATCACCGCCTGGGGAATGTTGGCTCCCGGCACCACCCGGTTGATGAAGGCCGCATTGCGGGCCGACTTGAGCAGAAACACCCCCGCCAGCACCGGCAGGTCGAGGGGGCCGGCCAGCTCGCCCACGAAGCGCTTCAAGGCCTCGGCATCACTGACCATCTGGGTCTGGACGAAACGGGCGCCTGCCTCCTTCTTGCGGGCCAGGCGACTCTTGAGGCCACTCCAGCTGGGCGACTGGGGATCGGCCGCCGCTCCGGCGAACAGGGCCGTCGGCCCATCGGGCAGGGAACCCTCCACCGGATCCTGGCCCGCATTGAACTGCTGCACCAGCTGCAGCAGCCGCACGGCCTCCAGCTCATTCACCGGCCGGGCCCCGGGCTGGTCGCCGGCTCGCACCGGATCGCCAGTCAGGCAGAGCAGGTTGCGCAGGCCCAGGGCATGGGCCCCTAGCACCTCAGCCTGCAGCGCAATGCGATTGCGATCCCGGCAGGCCAGCTGCAATACCGGCTCGATGCCCGCATCCAGGAGCAGCCGGCACAGGGCCAGGCTGCTCATCCGCATCACCGCCCGACTGCCGTCGGTGACATTCACCGCATGGACCCAGCCCCGCAGGGCCCCGGCGGCTTCCAGGGCGCGGGATGGATCGCCCCCCCGGGGGGGCATCACCTCGGCGGTGAGGGCTGCTTCTCCATTGGCCAGAGCCCTTTGCAGCAGCAAGCCAGTCCATTCCTCTGAAGGCCATCATGGGACAGCGCCCTGCCTACAGTGAGCGGACGCCTGGGGCCTGGGCCAATGGATTCCGATCGCTCCACGGGAGTTTCACAGGCAGGCTCCCTGGGTCAGGTGCGCCATGACCTCTCGGAACGGGAAATCGAGATCATTGAACTGGTGGCCCAGGGGCTCACCAACCAGGAGATCGCCGAAACGCTCACGATCAGCAAGCGAACCGTGGACAACCACGTGAGCAACATCTTCACCAAGACGGGCGCCAAAAACCGGGTTGCCCTACTCAACTGGGCCATGGATCACGGCAAGATCTGCCGTGATGGCTTCAACTGCTGCTCCCTCGAAGCTACCGACGACAAACGGCCTGGCAGCTAGCTGCCCAGCGGCTGGGTCTCCAAGGGGACGCTGGTGTCCTCGGCCAGGGAGGCGAGGCTGTAACCCTCGGCACCGAGACCGAACAGCTCGGCGTAGGCCAGGCAGTCGGCCAGATCCCTGCCAGCGAAGCGGAGCATGCCCTGGTTGTCGTAAAGACCGGTCACGCCAAGCTTCTTCAGAATTTCTTTCGTTTTTATCCTAGGGCCTTGAGCAGGTCCTGGCGTTGGGCCTCCGGCCAGTGGGCCAGGGGGCAGCGGGCCAGGGCCGCATTGCTGAGCTCATGGCGCCCGGTGAGTTCCTGGACGCACCAGGGCGGCAGCTCCAGGGCCAGCCCCTCCCCAGGCACCCCCCCAGGCTGGAGCGAGGCCGGCTCAAACTCCACCTCCGCCACCACGAGCGGGGCATTCTCTGCTTCAAACACATCCAGCACCCAGTCACCCCCGGGCAGGTCGAGGCCGTAGCGCCACTTACGGAGCTGCTGGGGCGCCAGGGCCAGCAGGGCGCCCGCATCGTCCGGCGGAATCGGATATTCGAATTCCTGCCGCACCAGCCCTTCAGGCCCAGCACCTCCTGCTGCCTGGGGGGCGCGCGCCTTGAGGGTGAGCCAGGCCCCAGGCGCAGCGCCGCTGGCGCGGCGCACCCGCACCGTGAGCCCATCGGCGGCGGCCACGAGGTAGCCCTGCTCCAGCCAGGCCTCCCACAGGATGTGGCGACGCCAGTCGTTGCCTCGCACCAGAAAACGCCGTTCGATTTCCAGGGCCATGGGGGGCGGGTCAGTTGGGAGCGGGATCAGTTGTGAGAGGGTCAGTTGTGGGAGGGCTCGGTGGCCGTGAGGCTGCCCGCCCAATGAAGCTTGTGGGTGAGAGTGCGGTAGTACGACGGACTCTGCTCCAGCAGCACCTGCAGGGCGGGGTGGGGGCTGCGCTGCACCACCGCCCGATCGCCGGGCTCCAGCACCGTGGCGTGGGCACCGTCCTTCCAGAGCTTCACCCGGCGGCTGGTTTCACCCAGGGGCCACACCGAGAGCTGGGCCCGCGGGGGCACCACCACCGCCCGACTGGAGAGGCTCATCGGACAGATCGGGTTGACCACGATCGCCTCGATCCCGGGGTGAAGGATCGGACCGCCGGCCGCCATCGCATAGCCCGTGGAGCCGGTGGGGGTGGCAATGATCAGGCCATCGCCGCGGTATTGATCCACCACTTCACCATCAATCTCCAGCTCGAGCACGCAGGTCGGGGACACCTCGTCGAGGCAAGGACGGAAATAGAAATCATTCAGGGCCAGGTGGGGACCATCGGCCTGGTCCACCCCATCGCCGCGGTCGATGTGGGCCTGGAGCATCATGCGGCGCTCCAGGGCAAAGCGATCCTGCCGCAGGCGATCCCAGAGGCTCTCCTCCTCCACCTTGTCGGCCTCGGCGCTGAGGCGGAGCAGCCGGCGGTCGTGGGTGAGAAAGCCAAGATGCCCCCCCACGTTGAAGCTGAGGATCGGCACATCCAACGGGGCCAGGTGGCGGGCAGCACCGAGCACGGTGCCATCCCCACCAAGCACCAAGGCCAGATCCGGCAACTGGGGCTCGGTGGCCAACAGGCCAGGAAAGGGGTTGCGGGCCAAGCCACTGGAGGCCACCACCACATGCACCCCCTGGGCCGCCAGGTCTTCGGCACAGCGCTTGGCCTGGCGATGGGCAGCCTGGCTGCCCGACCTGGAAATCAGCCAGACCCTCTCAAGCCGCATCGCAGAACAGCCGGGCTACCAGCGCAGCAGGTTGAAGCGCTCCATATCGACCGTTTCCCGGTTGCGGTAGAGGGACAAGAGGATGGCGAGGCCCACCGCCGCCTCCGCAGCAGCCACGGTGATCACAAAGATGGCGAACACCTGGCCGCGAATCAGCTGGCCATCGAGGTAGTCAGAGAAGGCCATCAGGTTGATGTTCACCGCATTCAGCATCAGCTCAATGCTCATCAGCACCCGCACCGCATTGCGGCTGTTGATCAACCCCCACACCCCGGTGCAGAACAACACGGCCGCCAGCACCAGATAGGCCTGAAGGGGGATGGTGGTGGGGAGGGTGATGTCCATGGGCCGGGGGGTTGGAGCGGGGAAAAACTGTGACGTGGGAAAAACCTGAGGCGTTCCGAAGCGAGCAGGGCCCTAACGGGGTGCCTTGTCGAGCAGCAACGGGGATCGGGATTTCTCGATCAGCCCCTGATCAACCGACTCTCCGGTGATCACATCGCTGCTGAGCACATCCCTGCGAGCCAGCACGATGGCGCCGATCATCGACATCAGCAACAGCACCGAGGCCAGCTCGAAGGGGAGCAGGTAGTCGCTGAAGAGGTGTTCACCGATCCGAATCGTGGCCTCCTCGCCCACCGGCAAGGGACCAGGCAGGGCCCAGTCGGTGGTGAAGGCCACCCGGATCAGCAGCACGAACAGCCCGCCGCAGACGGCCCCGGACAACAGACGCCGCAGGGGCAGCCCCGGGATTGCGGCAAGCGTTTCCTTCTTGTTGACCAACATGATCGCGAAGAGGATCAGCACGTTCACGGCGCCCACGTAGACGAGCACCTGGGCGGCCGCCACAAAACTGGCATTGAGCAGCAGGTAGAGGCCGGCTACGGAGAGAAAAACCCCACCCAACAGGAAGGCGGAGTAGACGATGTTGGGCAGCAGGACCACCCCAAGTGCACCCAACACGAGGGTGGCGGAGAGGGCCGCGAAACAGATCAGCTGGGCGGTGGAGGCGATGGTCATCAGGCCTTCTCCTGGGGTTGGGCCGAAGCGGGCTCGCTTTTGGGCAGGGTGGCCAGCACCTGCTCAGGCAGTTTGCCGGCCCGGGGGGCGGTGTCGGGCACGCCGTGGGGGTCCATTTCACCTTTGGGCAGGTAGGCCAGCTCCCGCAGGGGCACCACCGCAGGATCGCTGGTGACGCTGGTGGGCAGGCGACCCAGGGCGATGTTGTCGTAGTTGAGGCTGTGGCGATCGAAGGCCGCCAGCTCGTATTCCTCGGTCATCGAGAGGCAGTTGGTGGGGCAGTACTCCACGCAGTTGCCGCAGAAGATGCACACCCCGAAATCGATCGAGTAGTTGCGCAGCTCCTTCTTCTTGGTGGCCTTGTTCATCACCCAATCCACCACCGGCAGGTTGATGGGGCACACCCGCACGCACACCTCGCAGGCGATGCACTTGTCAAACTCGTAGTGGATGCGGCCGCGGTAGCGCTCCGAGGGGATCAGCTTCTCGTAGGGGTACTGAACCGTGATCGGCCGACGGCGCAGGTGGTCAAAGGTGACCGCCAGGCCCTGGGTCAGGTAATTGGCCGCACCCACCGCATCACGGGTGTAGTCGCCGACTTTTTTGAGGAACCCGAACATGGAGCTGGCTCTGGGGGGAGGCGGGCTGGACAGGTCAGACCATGATGGCTGGTCTGGAGGGGGCCTGGGTCAAGGCGGGGTCAACCGCCGAAGGCGACCGGGAAGGCGAGCTTCAGGGCCGCCGTGATCAGCAGGTTGACCAGGGCGATGGGAAGCAGGAATTTCCAACCCAGATCCAGCAGCTGGTCGATGCGCACCCGGGGGGTGGTCCAACGCAGCAGGATCGCCAGGAAGACCAGGAGATAGGCCTTCAGCACGGTCATGACGATGCCCACCGATCCGGTGATCAGCTGCACGAGCGGGGCGTCAATGGGCTGGCCCAACCAGCCAGCCAGCCACTCCACCGGGATCGGGAAGCCCCAACCGCCGAGGTAGAGCACCGACACCAACAGGGCCGAGAGCACCAGGTTGATGTAGCTACCCAGATAGAAGAGGGCAAACTTCATGCCGGAGTATTCGGTCTGGTAGCCCGCCACCAGCTCCTCCTCGGCCTCCGGCAGGTCGAAGGGCAGGCGCTCGCACTCAGCCAGGGCGCAGATCCAGAAGATCACGAAGCCCACCGGCTGGCGCCAGATGTTCCAGCTGAGGATGCCGGCGCCGGTCTGCTGGTCGACGATGTCGACCGTGCTGAGCGAATTGCTCATCATCACGACCGCCAGCACCGCCAGGGCCAGGGGAATCTCGTAGCTGATCGACTGGGCCGCCGCCCGCAGACCACCCAGCAGGGAGTACTTGTTGTTGGAGGCGTAGCCGCTCATCAGCAGGCCGATCGGCTGGATGCTGCTGAGGGAGATCCACAGAAAAATGCCGATCCCCACGTTGCTGATCAGCAGGTGCTGGCCAAAGGGCACCACCAACCAGCTGAGGATCACCGGGATCAGCACCAGCACCGGGCCGAGGGTGAACAGCAGGCCATCGGCCTTGGCCGGAATGATGTCCTCCTTGAAGACCAGCTTCATGCCGTCAGCTATGGGCTGGAGCACTCCGAGGGCGCCGGCATATTCCGGACCGATCCGCTGCTGCACGGCGGCGGAGATCTTGCGCTCCAGCCACACGTTCACCAGCACACCCACCACCGCCGCCACCAGCACCAGCACCATCGGCAGGGGCAGCCAGAGCAGGTGGGCCGCCCCCGGACTCAGGCCGAGGCCTTCGAGGGCCTGCTCAAAGCTGGCCTCTAGATCCAAACCGGGAGCTGTGTTGGTCACCATGGCGGCAGCTCAGATGGGGGCAACTTAGCGGGCCCCAATGGGCTGCCAGTCGCGGCCTGCCGGACCGGTATAGATCTGGGAGGGTCTGTAGATGCGGTTGGCACCCAGCTGTTCCTTCCAATGGGCCAGCCAGCCGGCGGTACGGGCGATGGCAAAGATCGGCGTGAACAGGTCTTCCGGGATGCCGAGCTTGCGGTACACCAAGCCGGAATAGAAGTCGACATTGGGGTAGATCCCCTTGGGTCCGAGCCGCTCGGCCGCCACCGCCTCGAGCTTGCGGGCCAGGTCGTACATGGGGTCGTGACCGAAGGCATCGAACAGCTGCTCGGCCAATTTCTGCAGAATTACGGCCCGGGGGTCCTTCACCTTGTACTCCCGGTGGCCGAAGCCCATGATCTTGCGCTTCTCGGCAATGGCCCGGTCCAGCCAGGGCTCCACCTGGTCTTCGCTGCCGATGCTCTCCAGCATCTCCAGCACGTCTTCGTTAGCGCCACCGTGCAAGGGGCCGGCCAGGGTGCCCACCGCCGAGGCCACCACGGCATAGGGGTCCGTGAGGGTGCTGGCGGTGACCCGGGCGCTGAAGGTGCTGGCGTTGAGGCTGTGCTCCGCGTGCAGGATCAAACAGGCGTCAAAGATCCGGGCCGCCAAAGGATCCGGCTCCCGCTCCGTCAGCATGTAGAGAAAGTTGGAGGCGTAGGCCAGGTCATCGCGGGGCTGGATCGGGTCCTGGCCTTTGCGGATCAGCTGGAACGCCGCCACCATCGTGGGGATCTTGGCGATCAGCCGCACCACTGCCGACACGATGTATTCGGGGTTGTCCAGGGCGCGCCTGGAATAAAAGAGCCCCAAGGACGCCGCACTGCTCTGGAGGGCATCCATGGGATGACCACCGGAGGGAAAGCATTTCATCATGTCGCGGATGCGGAAGCTCACCCGCCGGTGCATCTGCACCTCCTGCTCAAACTCCCGCAGCTCCTCAGCGGTGGGCAGCTCGCCCCAGATCAGCAGGTAGGCGGTTTCCAGAAAGGTGCTCTGGGCCGCCAGCTCATCCACGCGGAAGCCGCGGTAGGTCAGCACCCCCCGCTGGCCGTCGATGTCGCAGATCGACGACTGGGTCGCCGGCACGCCCTCCAGGCCCGGGCGAAAGGGGCTCGGAGCCTGGGCTCCACTCGCTGTCATGCCCGCCGCTGTCACGTTGAAGCCGCCGCTGTCATCTTGGCGAACCTACGGCTGCCGGGGACACCGGCGCCGTAGCCGCAGCAACCGGGGACCGATCAACAGCTCCAATCTGGCCCCAGCGGGGCCGAAGCGGATCAGGGCCGCCCCCGCCTTGCGCAGGACGATGGTGCCCGGGGGCGCCCCCAGCAGGCTGGCCGCCAGCTCGCCCAGATCGGGCTCATGGCCCACCAGCCCCAAGCGCCGCCAGCGGCCTGCCCCCAAGAGGGGCCTCGGATCGCCCCCGGGAGCCAGGCTGGACTCCAGCCCAAAACCCGTGGCCAGGCCGGCGGCAACCCCAAGCTCGGCGGTCTGCCGGGCCCGCCGCAGGGGACTGCTGAGCAGGAGGTCGCAGTCCAGCTGGAGCCGATGCAGCTGCTCGGCCATCGCCGCCGTGCGGCGGATCCCCCGGGCCGTCAGGGCCCGTTCCGAATCCAAGGAGCCGATGCCACCCCCATCGGGCTGGCGCTCTTCCGCCAGGCCATGGCGCCAGAGCAGCAGTTCGCGCTCAACCAAAGCCCAGTTGCGCCCGAACATGCACGGTGGCGCCGGCATCAGGGCCAGCTTCAACCCCCAGGCCCAGCCCCTGCACCGCGCCAGCCAACGGCTGGCCGGCCAGCCCGGACAACAGTCGCCAGGTGGTCCAGCGCTGCAGCAGGGCCTGGGCCCGCTGGTCTGCCATGGCCCACTGAAGGGGAGCCTGAACCAGATCCAGGCTCGCGAGCTGCTCCAGCCGCGGGCGGGGCGGCTGGCGGGCATCGCGCTGGTCCTGGAGGACCGCCAGGTTTTGACCCCACCAGGCCAGACGCCCCTGGCTGGAGCGGGCCCCGGCCAGGCTGGCCTGCAGCTGGGCCGGTTCGGTCCGGGCCGGCCGGCGGCCGGCCTGGGGAGCCTCGAGGCGGGTCCAGACGCGGACGCTGGCATCGCCCTCCACGGGCAGCGGAGCCGCAATCAGCCCCTGGGCGGCCAGGGGGCCATCGAGCTCGGCCGGGTCCGGTTGATCGACGGCGGTACCGAGCAACCAGCCCTGGCGGCCCTCGCTCCAGAGCACCGGGCCGGTGTCCCCAGCCACCACCAGGGCGGGCAGAGACTGGTCTCCTGCCGGCAGCACCGCCGCCAGCAGGGGCTGCCAGAGAGCGGGCCAGGCGGAAGGCCGTTGCACCAGGGCCAGGCTGTCGGACGGCCCCTGGAGGCTCTCCAGCAGGGCCGCAGCGGTGGCGGCAGCGGCCGGCGTCGTGGCGGGCAACGCCTCCGCGGCCCCAGCCTCCTGACTGAGCTGAAGCAGGCCGTCGAGCACCAGGGTGCGGCCCTCGGGACGCAGGCTGGCCACCAGCTCCTGGATGGCCCCAGGGGCGGTGAGCGAAGCCGGCAGACCCAGCCAGGGCCCGAGGGCCTCCGGGCGGGCCGTCAGCAGCGCCGCCCCCTCACCCAGCTGCTGCACCGCCTGCTGAAACCGGGGGCTGGCGGCCTGGTTGAGCTCATCGATCTGGGACACATCGAGGGCCTGCTCCAGCACACCCCGGCCCGAAGCGATCAGCACAAAGTCATCGTTGATCAGGGCCGTGGCGATCGGCACCGGCGTGGTGCCCACCAGGGCGCCGCGGCCACTGATCAGTCCCATGCCCCGGTAGCTGCTGATCTGCAGGTCGGTGCCGGCCAGGCTGCGGGTTTGCCAGAAGCGCTGCAGGAAGCGACGGGCCCCATCGGCATCCCGGCTGCGCAGGGCCAACAACCAGCCATCGGGGGCCGCCCCGGGCTCGGACGCCAGCAGGGCCAGGCCCAGTTCCCGACCCAGCCAGGGGGCCAGCTCGCTGGGGTAGTCGAGACCCGCCGCGGCAAAGCCTCCGTCCCGCAGGCGGGCCACCGCCTCGGCGGCCTGGCGCCGCTGGCGCGGGGGGGCCACGGCCCGGGCATAGCCCACCGGCTGCTCCCCATCACTCAGCCAGTAGAGGCTCAAGGCGGCCTGGCGGGGCACAAAGCGGGCGGCCCGAGGCGACACCAGGGCCTGGTGCTGCAACTGCAGGGGGGAGCGCTGCAGCACAAGCCACCAGCCACCGGCCGCCAGGCTCAGCAACAGCAACACCGCCGCCAGCACGACCGCCAGAAACGGGCGGGCCTTCATGCGTCCCACGCAGGATGGGTCCATCTTGACCCCAACCCTCCCCCTCTGCCCGCGATGCGCAGCCCAGACGTCCAACCGCAGTCCCCAGGCCAGGGGATGCCAACCAACATCCAAGCCCGCGACCTGCAGGCGCGGCTGGAGCGGGGCGAGGCCATCCAGCTGGTGGATGTGCGCGAAGACGCCGAACTGGAGCTGGCCCGGCTGCCGCACCCCGTGGTGCACCTGCCCCTGAGCCGCTCGAGCGACTGGATCGCCAACCTCCCCCAGCTGCTCGATCGCGACCGTCCCGTGGCGGTGGTGTGCCATGCCGGCGTGCGCAGCTGGCACCTGGGCTGCTGGCTCATCCAGGAGCACGGCTACGGCGCGGTCTGGAACCTCCAGGGGGGCATCGACGCCTGGAGCGTGGAGGTGGATCCCGCCGTGCCCCGCTACTGAGAGGGGCTGGATCTGACTACGATCGCCCCACCCCTGCAGCATTCGCTTGCAGTCTGTGTCCACCAGGCCCTTGCCCCCCAGGCAGCAGGAGGTGCTGCAGTTGGCGGTGCGCCACTACGTGGACACGATGGAGCCCGTCGGCAGCCAGACCCTGGTGCGCCGCTTCGGCCTGCAGGCCAGCCCGGCGACGGTGCGCTCGGCGATGGGGGCCCTCGAGCAGCGTGGCCTGCTCACCCAGCCCCACCCCTCGGCGGGCCGGATCCCCAGCCAGCAGGGCTATCGCACCTACGTGGATCAGCTGCTGCCGCCCCCCGGGGCCGCGGCCCTGCAGCTGGAGCGGGAACTCACCGGCCTGAGCCTGCAGTGGGCCGCCCTCGACGACCTGTTGCTGCACCTCAGCCGGCGCCTGGCCGATCTCACCGGCCTACTGAGCCTGATCACCCGGCCCCAGCGCCACCAACCCCAGCTGCAGGCCCTGCGGCTGGTGGCCAGTGGCGAGCGGCTGTTGGTGTTTTTGGTGGAAGGCGGCGCCACCGCCAGCAGCCTCAACCTGCGACTCCCCGCCCAGGCCGAACCGGAACTGGAGCCGCTGGAGCGGTGGGTGAGCGGCCAGCTCCAGGGGGGAGCAATCGACTGGAGCTGCCTGCCCTCCCATCTGGGCAGCAGTGGGGCGGTGCTGCGCCAGGCCTTGGCCAGCCATGGGCAATCCCGCCACCTGGAAGGGGAAGGCGCCGTGACCACGGGCCTGGCGGGGCTGCTGGCCCAACCGGAATTCAGCCAGACCCTGAGCCTGCGCCCCCTGGTGGAGCTGGTGGAGGATGCGCCCCAACAACTCCTGCCCCAGCCAGGCATCTGGATCGGCGCCGAGCATCCCCACCGGGCCCTGCACCAGTGCGCCGTGGTGCAGGCCAACTACCGCAGCGGCGATGGGGGCATCGGCCAGGTGGCCCTGGTGGGGCCGATGCGGATGGCCTATGCCACCGCCCGGGCCGCCGTGCGCTCGGTGGCCCAGGTGCTGGAGCGGCTGCTCGGTTGAGCCGATCCTGAGCCAGCGTCCATCAGTACCCTGATGGCCCATTCCATTGGAACACCCGCGTGGATCTCCAATCGGCAGGCGTGATCCTCAGACTTCTCAATTTGGTCGCGCTGGCCGACGGAGGGGTCTCCCTTGAAGAAGAAAATCTGCTGCAATCGCTGAGTGAGCAATACAAACTGCAGGCCAAATTCGTCACCTGGGAAGATCAGGTATCCGATCCATCCTCCATCGAGGAACTGGCCGTACTGGTGAAGCCGGACCAACGGGAACTGGCCATGAAAACCGCGGTGATGGTGGCTTCGGCATCCAGACAGCCGCAGGACGATGCCTTCATCTGCGACGAGGAGAACGCCATCTTGAACCGCCTGGCTAAAGGCCTGGGACTGAGCCCGGAGCAACGCAGCGCCATCGAAGCCGAAGCGGCCCAAGCACTGGAGAAGCAACCCAATCTCTGGCAGGTGCTCTACTCCGTCTTCGGGCATCGTTTCGACTGGCCAGGCCAGGGATGAAACCCGCCGCTGAGGAGTCCTACGTCGTCGGCACGAGTGAGGCTGAGCTCGCACGGCTGCTGCGCCAGCACGCCCTGTTCCGCCCAGCCTGCATGGAGGCCTGGCGGAAGGCAGGCGTGGCACCAGGGCTGCGGGTCCTGGACGTGGGTGCCGGGCCTGGCGCGGCGGCCCTGGACCTGGCGGCCCTGGTGGGTCCGGCGGGTTCGGTGGTGGCCGTGGAGCGCAACAGCCGCTTCGTGTCCCATGGCCAGACCAGGGCCAGGGCCAGCGGCCTGGCCCAGCTCGAGGTGCTGCAGGCCGATCTGCTGCGCGACCCCCTTCCCGCTGGCCCCTTCGATCTGATCTGGTGCCGCTGGGTCGCCGTCTACCTCGAGGATGGCGCCCGACTCGTGGAGCGGCTCGTGCCCTTGCTCGGGCAAGGCGGCCGGATGCTCTTTCTGGAAACGATCGACTGGACAACCCTGGCGCTGCATGGCAGCGATGCCGGCACCACTGCCGTGGCTGGCTTCGGGCGCGGGGTGGATCGGGCCATTGCCGCCTCCGGCGGCGATCCCGTGCTGGCCAGGCGGCTGCCCGGGCTCCTGGCGGCGGCGGGGCTCCAACTGGAAGTGCTGGAACCGCTGGTACTGGGTGGGGACGCGGCGGTGACCGAATGGCTGGCCGACGTGATCGCACTGATGGGGCCGGAACTGGTGCGCCAAGGGATCTGGACCGAGCAGGACCTCACGGCAGCCCGCGCCGCGCTGCAACGGGCGCAGAACCAGCCCGGCTGTTATGCCGTCGGCCCCCTGCAGCTGTGGATCCAGGCCAGGCGTCCCTAACCGGGGACCGCTGGAATCAGCCCGGCAGCCTCGAGCTCTGGGATGAATCCAAAGGCTGTGGGATCGCTGAGTCGGTCGGGGAACAGCACGCCATCGAGATGGTCGCACTCGTGCTGGACCACCCGGGCATGGAAGCCCTCCACACAACGATCGACGGGCTGACCATCAGCATCGATCCCCTGGTAACGCAACCCTCGCCAACGGGACACCCGCCCCCGCAGCCCCGGCACGCTCAGGCAGCCCTCCCAACCCTCGTCGCGCTCCGGACCCAGGGGGGTGAGCACCGGGTTGATCAACAGGGTGCGGGGGATCGCCGGGGCATCGGGGTAGCGCGGATTGGGCCCTCCGCCACCGAACAGCACCACCCGCAGCGGCACACCGATCTGGGGTGCGGCCAGGCCGGCGCCGCTGCAGGCCGCCATCGTGTCCTCCAGATCCACCATCAGCTGCCGTAGGGCTGGATCCGCCACATCCACCACGGGCTGGGCGCATCGGCGCAGACAGGGATCACCCAGCCGCAGAACGGTGCGTACCGCCATCAGGCCCAGCCCAGGCCACCCACCAGCGGCCACCAGCCATCGGCTGCCGCCAGCTCGGCATCGCTGAGGCCCGCGCAGCGGCGCACCTCGGCGGCCTGGCTGTCGAGCAGGCTGGCGTGCAGCTCCTCCCCAAAGGCCTGGCGCAGCACGGCACTGGCGGCGAAGGCGGCTGAGGCCTCGGCCAAGCGCGCGGGCAACCGCACGGCCGCACCAGCCGGCAAATGGGCCGGATCGCCGCTCACCGGCGGCGGCAGGGGCCGGGCCTGATCCAGCCCCGCCCCTGCAACGGCCTGCACGGCCGCCAGCAGCAGGTAGGGATTGGCCGCCAGATCCGCCACCTTGAGCTCCAGGTGGGCAGCGGCACCATCGGCAGCGGTGGGGATCAGGCGCAGGGCCGCCTCCCGGTTCTCGATGCCCCACACCTGAAAGGGCGCCGACCACGACCCTGGCGCCAGGCGCCGGTAGGAGATCTCCAGGGGACAGGCCAGGGCCAGCAGGGCCGGCAGCTCCTCCAGCAGGGCCGCCAGCACGGCGCCACCCGCATCGCTGAGCCCACCGGGGCCGCCGCCCCCCTCCAGCAGCGGCAGGCCATCGCGCTGCAGGCTCAGGTGCAGATGGCCCCCATTGCCCACCCGCTCCAGGCTGGGCTTGGGACTGAAACTGCAGCGCCAGCCAAAGCGGCGCGTCACCCGCTGAATCACGAGCCGGGCGTGCACCAGCCGGTCGGCCGCCTCCAGGGGCGTGCCCGGAGCGAGCGCGAGCTCGAACTGCCCGGCCCCGTATTCCGGGTGGAACTGCTGCCAGGGAATGCCGGCGGCCTCCAGCCCATCGAGCAGGGCCGTGGCGTAATCCAGACCCTCCATCAGCCGATCGGCGCCGTAGGGGCCACCGGGGAAGGCCGGTTGGGGCTCGGCATCGGGGCGATGGCTGGCCACCAGCCACTCCAGTTCGAAGCCGGCCCGCAGCTCCACGCCGGCCTGGTGAAGCTGCTCCTGCTGCTGGCGACAACGGTGCCGTTGATCCCCTGCGTAGGGCTCGCCGGAGCGCTCGAAGCGCTCCCCTGGCGCCCAGGCCCAGCCGCTGGCGGGCTCCAACAACGCCAGGGCCGCGGCATCGGCCCGCAGACGCAGGTCCCCATCGGGGCAGGCCAGGCGATGGACCGGATCGATGGCGCCATCGGCGCGGAAGGCATCCGAGACGGGCGAAAAGCCCACCCCCACGGCCGCAGCCGCATCGAAGCAGGCCAGGGGCACCACCTTCACCAAGGGGGCACCGGCATGGTTGACCCAGGTGATCGCCACCCAGCGGATGCCCTGATCGGCGAGGGCGGCAACCGGCGGCGACAGGGGCTTCGACACGGACCAACCGCGGCACTGCGGCCATGATTGCCCCGGCCGGCGTTGCCCGCATGGAGGAGGCCCCCCATGGAACTGGATCCCCTGCCGACCTGGTGGCAGCCCGGCGCCATGGCCCTGCTGCTGGTGGATCTACAACAGGGCACCTGCGGCGATGCTCAGCCACGGCCGCGGCCGGCCTTTGATGGCCAGTTCCGCACCCACACCCTGCCCGCCGCCCAAGGCGCCCTAGCGGCGGCGCGCCGGAGCGGGTTGGAAGTGATCCACACGGTGATGGCCAACCTCACCGCCGACGGCCGTGACCGCAGCCTTGACTACAAGCGCTGCGGCATGGGCTTCCCCCCCGGCAGCCGCGCCGCCCAGGTGATCCCCGAACTGGCGCCATGGGCCGATGAGCTGGTGCTGGCCAAGAGCTCGTCGTCGCCGTTCAGCTCCACCACGCTCGATTACCTGCTGCGCAACATCGGCATCCGCACCCTGGTGGTGATGGGCCTGCTCACCGACCAGTGCATCGACCACACGGTGAAAGACGCCGCCGACCGGGGCTACCAGGTGGTGTGCCTGACCGACGCCTGCCAGGCCGAGACGCCGGAGCGGCATAGGGCGGCGCTGGATTGCTTTCGCGGCTACGCCGCATTGCTGAGCGTCGACGCCTTCACCGCACTCCTGAAGCGTGCTGGCTGAAGGCGTCCTGCCTGGAGCCAATCGGGGCTCAGCCTCCCATCTGGTCGCCGAGCTTCTCGGCCACGGTGTTCACGTCCTTGTCGCCGCGGCCCGAGAGGTTGAGCACCACTTCGGTGCCGGGGGCGAGGGTGGGGCAGAGCTTCTCCAGCCAGGCGAAGGCGTGGGCCGTTTCCAAGGCGGGGATGATGCCCTCCAGGCGGCACAGCAGCTGCAGGGCTTCCAGGGCCTCGGCATCGGTCACGGCGCCGTATTCAGCCCGGCCGATGGTTTTCAGGTAGCTGTGCTCGGGGCCCACACCGGGGTAATCGAGACCGGCACTGATCGAATGGGCCTCCTGCACCTGGCCCTCCTCGTCCTGCAGCAGCAGACTCATGGCGCCATGCAGCACCCCCACCCGGCCCTCGGTGATGGTGGCGGCATGGCGGCCGGTGGCCACACCATCGCCAGCGGCCTCCACCCCCACCAGGCGCACGGCGGTGTCCTGCACGAAGGGGTGGAACAGGCCCATGGCATTGGAGCCACCGCCCACGCAGGCCACCAGCACATCGGGGTTGCGGCCGAAGGCCTCGTGGCACTGGCGCTTGGTTTCCTCCCCAATCACGGCGTGGAAGTCGCGCACCAGCATCGGGAAGGGATGGGGGCCGGCCACCGAACCCAGGATGTAGTGGGTGGTCTCCACGTTGGTGACCCAGTCGCGGATGGCTTCGCTGGTGGCGTCTTTGAGGGTGGCGGTGCCGGCGGTGACGGGCTGCACCGTGGCCCCCAGCAGCCGCATGCGGAACACGTTGAGGGCCTGGCGGCGCATGTCCTCGGCGCCCATGTACACCACGCACTCCAGGCCAAAGCGAGCACACACGGTGGCGGTGGCCACGCCGTGCTGGCCGGCACCGGTTTCGGCAATGATCCGCTGCTTGCCCATGCGCAGGGCCAGCAGCGCCTGGCCGAGGGCGTTGTTGATCTTGTGGGCACCGGTGTGGTTGAGGTCTTCCCGCTTCAGCCAGATGCGCGGGCCGCCCTCAGGCCGGCGGTAGTGCTCCGTGAGCCGCTCAGCTTCATAGAGCGGATTGGGGCGCCCCACGTAGGTGCGCAGCAGGTGGTTGAGCCGGTCGGTGAAGGCCGGATCCTTCCAGGCCTCAGCGGCCGCCTGCTCCAGCTCCGCCAGGGCCGGGATCAGGGTTTCCGGCACGTACTGGCCTCCGAACTGGCCGTAGCGGCCGAGGCTGTTGGGGCGAGCCGCCAACTCCAGGGCGGCAGGATCGACGCCGCTGGCTACGGAGATGGGAGGGACGGTGCTTGTCACCGGTGGCTAGGCGCAGTGAGGCAAGCCTAGGGAGGCAGCTCTCAAGGAAGGATCAACCGTAGACCGGGAAATGCCTGGCGATAGCAACGCTCATCTCTGGTGAGCAGTCCCGTGGACTCCAGAAGAGCATGGGCCCCGATCAGAAAATCAGGAAGGATCATCGTGCGCTGGCCACCGCGCTGGCGGTAGTCAGCGTGGGCCATAGCGGCGAGGAAGGAGGCCTCGCGGGGAATCGGCCGATAGGCATAGAGGTGCTGCGGCAGAAGCGCATCCACCGCCTCGATGGCGTCGCTGGCAAAGGCGGCACCGTCAAAGACGGCGTGATCGAGCCGCAGGGCGACCAGGTGGCCCCGGCTATCTCAGCCTTGGAGCAGGCCGGCTACAGGCCAAAGCAGGCGGGGGGCTGGGCACGCAGACCCAAGCCCTTACAGACCACACATCTTGACGCGCCTTTTGCAAAGCATCATGATGTCTCTGGCTGAAAGGTGATTTGTGCGCACCACGCTGACCCTGGACGACGATCTCGCCGCAGAACTCAATCGCACAGCTCGCCTATCAGGGCGAAGCTTCAAAGAGGTAGTGAATGCGGTGATCCGCCAAGGGCTGTCGGCCGGGCAACATCCCCCTGCAACCGATGATCGGCCGTTTGTGGTGCAGCCCCAGTCCTGCGGGTTGCTGCCGGGCATTGATCCGTTGCGGCTCAACCAACTGCTGGATCAACTCGAGGTCGAGCAGTTCTCAGTTGTCCAGAAGACCCAGGGGCAGCCTTCATCGTGATCATTCCCGATGTCAATCTGCTGGTGTATGCCTACAACTCCGACGCCCCCCACCATCAGCAGGCCAAGACGTGGTGGGAGCAGGGCGTTCGCGGACGCCAGCCCGTGGCGATCCCATGGGTTGTGGCCCTGGGCTTTCTGCGGATCATGACCAGCCGGGCTGTGCTGCCGCGGCCCATGGGCGTTGGAACAGCCCTGGGCCATGTGCGCTCCTGGCTGGATCAGCCGGCGGTGCTGCTCCTCCAGCCAGGCCCGCGCCACCTCGGCATCCTGACGAGCTTTGGCGAAGCCGGCGTGCTCACTGCGGCCCTGATGACCGATGCCCACATCGCCGCCCTGGCCATCGAAAACCAGGCCACCGTGCACTCAAACGACAGCGACTTCAGTCGCTTTCCTGGCCTGCACTGGACCAATCCACTCAACGACGTCAGGCCAGCCGGCGCCCCACCTGGCTGACATGGGCTCGCAGGTCGGCGGGCAGCTCATCGATCGCCTCCATCAGGCCCAGGCGATCGGGATGGCTGAGCTGGTGGCCAACCAGCCATACAGCCACACCGAACAGCGAAACCACCGTGGTCTTCAAAGCCTGGACCATCTCCTGTGCAGGACCCGCCCCTCCTCCAGCTCGAAGCGCACCTCGGCGTGGGACAACAGCCCGCACTGCTCACGGATCGCCTGGGGGATCGTGACCTGGCCCTTGCTAGTGATGCCTACTCGTGTCGGCCGCCTGTCCAAGATCAGACTCCGCTGCAGAGACCCAGATTTCGACATGGCCAAAGGCGGCTGGCAGGAATTCAGCAGGCCGGAGAGCCTCGAGCGCGGCACGGCCAGCGGCCCGCCTGGCGGGCCCACCCCCAAGGCCCAGCAGCGGGTGCGGGTGCAGCGCACCAAGGCGGGCAAGGGCGGAAAGATGGTGACGGCGATCACCGGCCTGGAAGCGCCTGAAAGCGAGCTGAAGACCCTGCTGAAACAGCTCAAGGCCGCCGCCGGCACTGGCGGCACCGTGAAAGACGGGGTGATTGAACTGCAGGGCGACCAGGTGGCACCCGCCTTGGTGGCACTGGAGAAGGCCGGCTACAGGCCGAAGCAGGCGGGGGGCTGATCCAGTGCCAAGCACCAGCCCGAGGCCGTATGAACCGCTGCGCAAATGCCGGGTGGCCTGGCAAGGGCTTCGCTTCGCTCTGCGCGACAAGGGCGTGGCCTACACCCTCGTGGTGTCGTTGATCCTTCTGGCGATTGCCTTCACCCAGCGGGCCTGGGCCGATCTGGAGCTGCTGCTGGTGGCCACAGCGCTGGTGCTAGCCAGTGAACTGATCAACACCGCGATCGAAGAGCTCTGTGACTATGTGCAGCCCGAAGCCACCCCACAGATAGGTGCCACCAAGGACATCGCCGCGGCAGGCGTGGGGGTGTGCGTGCTGGCCTGGGCGGGCGTGATCCTGCTGGAGACCTGGCGGCTGCTGATCTCAGGCCACAGCTGAACAAGCGAACCTTTGCCGAGTTGGATACTGGGCCAACCAGCGCGCAGTTCAACCGATGTCCGCCCCCACGGTTCCCTACGGCGAACTCACCAACCAGGGAGCCTCCACCAACATCGCCTGGCACCACACCACGGTGGACCGGGCAGCCCGGGCCGAACAGCAGGGCCACCGCAGCGCCATCCTCTGGTTCACGGGCCTGAGTGGCTCCGGCAAAAGCACCCTAGCCAACGCCGTGAACTCCGCCCTGTTTGAGCGGGGACTCAGCTGCTACGTGCTGGATGGCGACAACATCCGCCACGGCCTCTGCAAGGACCTGGGCTTCTCCGACGCCGCCCGCGAGGAGAACATCCGCCGCATCGGCGAGGTGAGCAAATTGTTCCTCGATGCGGGCGTGGTGGTGCTCACCGCCTTCGTGTCGCCGTTCAAGGCCGACCGCGACAAGGCCCGCGCCCTGGTGGACGCCGGCGACTTCATCGAAATCCACTGCGCCGCCGATCTCGCGGTGTGCGAGCAGCGCGACACCAAGGGGCTCTATGCCAAGGCCCGGGCCGGCGAAATCAAGGAGTTCACCGGCATCTCCAGCCCCTATGAAGCCCCCGAGCAGCCCGAGCTGCGGGTGGACACCGGCGCCCAGAGCCTGGAGGATTCGGTGGCCGTGGTGCTCAGCTATCTGGCGGGTCAGGGCGTGATCCCGCAGGCGAGCTGACCACCGGCACCTCAGCGGAGCGGAGCTGGTCGCCCCAGGCATCGAGGAAGGTCTTGGCACAGCTGGCCACCGGCACCGCCAGCACCAGGCCGAGCAGATCCCCCAGGCCCAGCAGGCTGCCCAACCGGGCCCCCACCGGCAGGCTGATCAACAGCCAGGCCGGCTGCAGCCCCACGATCCGCCCCATCAACCGGGGCTGGATCACCTGGTCCACCACCTGGCCCACGCTGATGGCCGCGGCCAGCACTTCCAGGCCCGTGCGGGGATCATCCAGGGCGAGCAGCACACTCACCACCACGATCGTGAGGGCACTGGCGTAGGGCACCAGGGTGGTGAAACCGATCGCCACCGCAAACAACACCCCATAGGGAATTCCCAGCAGGGTGAACACCACGATCTGGGCCAGGCTCAGAATCAACGCCAGCACCACCTGGCCGGCGAAATAGCCGCGGAAGGTGCGGTTCAAGGTGGCCACCACCAGCTCCCGCACCCGCGGCGGCAGCCACTGGGCCAGGCCGGCACTGATCCCCTCACCGCCGAGCAGCAGAAACACCGCCAGCACCAGCACGATCACGGTGTTCACCGTGAGGCCCACGGTGGTGCCCAACAGGCTGAGCAGCTGCTGGCTGAACTGGCGGGCGAGCTGGCTGGTGCGGGTGAGCAATTCGCTGCTGAGGTCGCCGAAATCGGTGGGCAGACCCCGCGCCACCGCCCAGTCCTGCAGCTGCTGCAACAGGGTTTCCCCCTGGGCCAACCAGGCGGGCAGGGCCGTGATCAGCTCGCCCAGCTGCTCGATCAGCCGGGGCACCAACCAGACGGCGGCCAGACCGATCAGGCCCACACTCACCCCCACCACCAGGGCGTAGGCCAAGCCCCGCGGCAGACCCCGGCCCATCAGCCAGCGGCTGGGCAGATCGAGCAGAAAGGCGATCAGGGCCGCCGCCACAAACAGGGCCGGGAAGGGGGCCAGGGGCTGCAGCAACTGGCGCAGCACCCAGAGATTGAGCACCAGCAAGGGCAGGGCCAGGCCAGCCTTCAACCAGGGGGGCAGGACGAGCCGCTCGAGCATCAGCCCATCTGCGCGAGATAGGCCTGGCTACCCAGCTCCTGGAGGCGGGCGTCCTTGGCCGTCACCTGGGCGTGCAGCTCGCTCCGGTAGGCCGTCAGGGCCTCGGCGAGGGGGGCATCGGCCGTGGCCAGAATTTGCACCGCCAGAAGCCCGGCGTTGGTGCCGTTGCCGATGGCCACGGTGGCCACGGGGATGCCGGCGGGCATCTGCACGATCGAATGGAGCGAGTCCACGCCGGAGAGGGCCCGGCTCTGCACCGGCACGCCGATCACCGGCAGGGTGGTGAGGGAGGCCACCATCCCGGGCAGGTGGGCCGCTCCGCCGGCGCCGGCAATGATCACCTTCAGGCCTCGGCCGGCGGCCTGCTGGGCAAAATCCACCATCTCCAGCGGCGTGCGGTGGGCCGACAACACCCGCACCTCCACGGCCACACCGAAGCGCTGCAAGAGCGCCACCGCCGGCTGCATCGTGGGCAGGTCGGAGTCGCTGCCCATCACCACGGCCACGCGGGCGATGGCGTGGGGTTCAGCAGAGCCTGGGGAGGGAAGGGCAACCACACAGGCGCAGGCGGAGAATGGCATTCTCCCGTCTGGCGGCCCTTCTGCCCATGCGCTGGCTCAGCAACGTTCGACTGGCCCAGGCCCGGCGCTGCAGCCACGGGGGCCAGCAGCGCTGGCGCATCGGCCTCAACGACGACAACCTGATCGCGGTGGTGGAGCCCCTGCCGGACGGCAGCCGGGCCGCCGGCGACGACTGGGGCGGCGACTGGCTCAGCCCAGCCGGGGTGGACCTGCAGATCAACGGCGGCCTCGGGCTGGCCTTCCCCGAACTCGGCGAGGCCGACCTGCCGCGGCTGGGGGAGCTGCTGGAGCGGCTGTGGCGCGATGGCGTGGAGGCGATCTGCCCCACCCTGGTGACCTGCGCTGTGGGGCCGCTGCGCCAGGCCCTGGCCGTGCTGGCAGCAGCCCGGGAGGCCCACCGCCCGGGCCGCTGCCAGCTGCTGGGAGCCCATCTGGAGGGCCCGTTTCTGGAGCCCACGCGGCGCGGCGCCCACCCCGCCCAGCACCTGGCCAGCCCGAGCCTGGCGGCCCTGCTGGAGCGCATCACCGGCTTCGAAGACGACATCGATCTGGTGACCCTCGCCCCCGAGCTCGAGGGCGCCGACACGGTGATCGCCGCCCTGGCGGAACGGGGCATCGTGGTGAGCCTGGGCCACAGCGCCGCCAGTGAAGCCCAGGCCCACGCCGCCTTCACGGCGGGGGTGACGATGCTCACCCACGCGTTCAATGCCATGCCCGACATGCACCGGCGGGCACCGGGACCGGTGGCGGCGGCCGCCCTGCGGGGGGACGTGGCGATCGGCCTGATCGCCGATGGCGTGCACGTGGCGCCCACCATGGCGGTGCTGCTGCAGCGGCTGGCCCCGGAGCAGGTGGTGCTGGTGAGCGATGCCCTGGCCCCCTACGGCCTGGGGGAGGGCCAGCACCGCTGGGATGAACGGCTGCTGATCGTGCAGGACGGCAGCTGCCGGCTGGAGGATGGCACCCTGGCGGGCGTGACCCTGCCCCTGCTGGAGGGGGCGCGGCGCCTGGCGCAGTGGACGGGCGATCCGGCCCGGGCCATCGCCGCCGCCACCGTGGTGCCCCGGCGGGTGCTGGGGGATGACCGCACCCTGCCCGAGCTGCTGCTGGGCACACCGCTGATCGAGACCCTGCGCTGGCACGACGGATCAGAGGGCCTGATCTGGCGGCGACCCGGCCTGGAGGCCACTGCCTAGGATCCGCGCCACGACCGGAAGTTCCATGTCCCCCGAGCAACTGCTGGAAGCCAACCAGGCCGAGAAACTCGAGGTGAAGGGCTACTTCGAAACCACCGGCTTCGACCGCTGGAATCGCATCTACAGCGACAGCGACGACGTCAACCGGGTGCAGCGCAACATCCGCATTGGCCACCAGAAAACCGTCGACAACGTGCTGGCCTGGCTCGAAGAGCAGGGCAACCTGGAGCAGCACAGCTTCTGTGACGCCGGCTGCGGCGTGGGCAGCCTGACCCTGCCCCTGGCCCAGCTGGGGGCGGGCTCAATCGCCGCCTCCGACCTCTCCGCCGCCATGGTGCAGGAGGCGGAGCGCCGGGCTGGCGCAGCGGGCATCGCCCCGGGCCGGATCAGCTTTCTGGCCTCGGATCTCGAAAGCCTGAGCGGCCGCTACGACACGGTGATCTGCCTGGATGTGTTCATCCACTACCCCCAGCAGCCCGCCGAGGCGATGGTGCGCCACCTGGCCTCGATGGCGGAACAGCATCTGATCGTGAGCTTTGCCCCCTACACGCCGCTGCTGGCCCTGCTCAAGGGCATCGGCCAACTGTTCCCCGGCCCCAGCAAGACCACCCGCGCCTACACCCTGCGCGAGGCCGGCATCGTCAAAGCGGCCGAGGAGGCGGGCTTTAAGCCGATGCGCCGCAGCCTCAACAAGGCCCCCTTCTACTTCTCCCGGTTGATCGCCTTTGAGCGAAAGGGAGCCTGAGCCTGGGAGCGGGCCTTCAACCCACCCCCCGATCAACCCACCACCCGAAAGGTGAGGTTGAGCCGCTCCTGCTGAAGCCGCAGCCGCCGGGGCAGGGCGTGCTGCCACCACAGCTGGGTGGGCGGCTCCATCAGCAGCAGATCGCCGTTGCGCAAGGGGAGGTTGAACGGAGTGCAGCCGCTGCCGTCACTGCCAAGGCCCATGCTGTAGCCCACCGGCGAGGTCAGTCCAGAAGGCCTGCGGGGGCTGGGCTGGGGCCGCAGGCGCAAGTCGCGGGGGGCCCCCAGGCTGAGGGAGGCGATCGGCGCAGCGCCATCGAGCTCGGGTTCGTCATCGGCGTGCCAACCCATGGCGTCGCGGCCATCGCGATAGCGGTTGAGCAGCAGGGAATTGAAGCGCCACCCCGTGAGCTCCTGCAGCGCCTGGCGCAGCGCGGCGGCGGCCGGCGACCAGGGCTCAATCACGTTGGCCAGGCCGCTGTAGCGGTAGCCGCAGCCGGGATCGGCCATCCAGCAGGTGAGCCGCGGCAGCAGGTGACGGCGGCCGTAGAGGGTGATCGCCTCCTGCTTCCAGGGCACCTCGTCCCGCAGCGCCCCCAGGAGCTCGGCCGCCCGGGCCGGGGGCAGCCAGGCGGGCCAGTGGCGCAGCCGCAGCCCGGGCCGCTCGATTAGGCGCTCAGCCATCGGCAGCACCCCGCAGGAGCTCAGGCAACGGCGCCTCCAGCTCCAGCAGGCCGCCATCGGGGCAGGCCAACCGCAACCGGTGGGCATGCAGGTGGTAGCCACCATCCCCCGGCAGAGCCTGATCGAGCGCCAACCCGCCCGGGGCATAAAGCGGATCACCCAGCAGCGGAGCCCCGGCGGCGGCGGTGTGGATGCGGATCTGGTGGGGACGCCCCGTGGCGATCGTGACCTCCACCAGCCAGGCGCGATCAGCCCGTTCCAGCAGGCGCAGCGTGCTGCAGGCCGGCAGGGCAGCGGGATCCGTCGGAGCCGCGGCCCAGATGGTGCCCAGGCGCCGATGGGGACAGCGGCCAATCGGCGTAGTGAGGCTGAGCTGGTGGTCGGGCTCCAGGGCCAGCAGGGGGGACGCGGGCGCCGGGGGCACAATCAGGGTCCGGTAGGTCTTGCTGCAGGGCCGGGCAGAGGCGACTGGATCGCGGCCCGCGGCGGTGCTGTCGCGTAGCTGGGCGCTGAGCCAGGCGCGGCTGCCGGAGCGGCGCGCGCACACCAGCAGGCCCGAGGTGAAGCGCCCCAGGCGATGCACGGGCCGGGCCTCGGGCCAGCGGGCCTGGAGCTGGGCCAGCAGGGTGTGCGCGAGGAAGCCCCCGGCCGGCAGCACCGGCAGGCCACTGGGCTTGTCGAACACCAGCAGGTCGCCGTCGTCGAACAGGGGGCCGGGCAACACCGGCACGGCGGGCTCCTGCCAGGGGGGCCGATGCCAGATCAGCTGATCCCCGGCTGCGAGGGCGACATCGGCCTGGAGCCTCTGACCGTTCCTGTCGATCTCCCCGGCGGCGAGCCGTTGTTGCCACACCTGGGCACCGGAGTGGCCATAGCGGGCGGCGTAAAAGGCGCTGACCCACTGGCCGGCATCCGCCGGGGCCACGCGGTCGCGGTAGGCATGGCCCCGGTTCAAGGCCGCCGGGAGCTCAGTCCACAAGACGGTTCAGTCCCCGCAACAGATCAGTCGACAAGACCGTGCTCGAGGGCGTAGCGCACCAGCTCGGTGCGGCTGGCGGTGCCGGTTTTGATGAACAGGCGGCTGACGTACTTCTCGACGTTGCGGATCGAGGTTTCCAGGCGCCGGGCGATTTCCTTGTTCATCATCCCCTCGGCCACCAGCTGCAGCACGCTGGCCTCCCGCGGCGTGAACACGTGCTCCGGCGCCGTGGCGAGCTTCTTGGTGCCGCCGGTGGCGAGCAGGGAGCGGATTTCGGTGATCTGCTTGGACAGCTGGCCGATGTCGGCGTCGGCAAAGCGGGCCGCCTCCGCCAGCAGGCGCTGCTGGCGCTTGACGACGTTGTTCACCCGCGCCACCAACTCATCCGGGTCAAAGGGCTTGGGGATGTAGTCGTCGCAGCCGGCCTGGAAGCCGGTGACCCGATCGGCCGTCATGCCCTTGGCGGTGAGGAAGATCACCGGCGTGCCGCCCAGGCGCTCATCGGCCCGCAACTTCTGGAGCAGCCCGTAGCCATCGAGGCGGGGCATCATCACGTCGCTGAGGATGACGTCCGGCAGCATCTCCTGGGCCACGGCCCAGCCCTCTTCGCCGTCGTTGGCGGTGGTGACAGCGAAGCCCTCATCCTCCAGGTAGGCCTTCACGGCCGTACGCAGGCCGGGTTCGTCGTCGACCAGCAGCAAACGCACGGGCGTGGCCTGGGCGGGATCGGGTTCAACAGTCATGGGCGCAAGTCTGCAGGCTCTCAGCGGGGGCGTCCAGGCACGATCTGCTCGGATTCCCGCAGGGTGCCGCTGTAGCCCAGCTGGCGGGCCAGAGCCGCCAACCCGGCCGGATCCTTGCCCGCCTGCTCGGGGAAGCAGGTGGCCCACCACACCAGGTGGTCGATGCGGTTGGCGGGGGTGATCGCGCCGCCGGGGTTGAGTTCGCGCAGGAAGAGGTAGGCGCCATTGCTGGTGACCCGCATCGGCGCGGCCGGGCTGCAACGGATCGTTTCGCTGCGCACCTTGACGTCGTTGGGCTGCTCATCCCAAAACTTGATCCGCCACAGGCCGGGGGTGTCGCGATCGGCCACGGCGCCGTACACGCCAATGGCCTGCTTGCCCCCCAGGCCGGGGCGCTCCTCCAGCAGGATCAGGCCAGGCGGGCGGGCATCCTCGGGCCGCACCCCGCCCCCCTCGGCCCAGGCCGCGGGATTGGTTCCGGCAGCAAGGGCCGCCGCGCAGGCCAGCGGCAGCACCCAACGCAAGGCTGTTGGCAACATGGAGTCCTGCAGGCCTGTCCATGCTCGCCTACCTCGACCACCACGCCACCACGCCCTGCGATCCGGCGGTGGTGGCGGCGATGGCCCCCTGGTGGAGCGAGCACTGCGCCAACCCGGACAGCCGGCTCTACCGCCCGGCCCTGGAGGCCGCCGCCGCCGTGGAGCAAGCCCGGGGCCGGATCGCCCGGACCCTGGGAACCATCCCGGAGGCCGTGATCGTCACCAGCGGCGCCACCGAAGCCAACAACCTGGCCCTCAAGGGCTGCTGCGAGGCGGCCCTGGACTCTGGCAGCCCCAGGCGGCGGTTGGTGAGCCTGGTGAGCGAACACCGGGCCGTGCTGGATCCCCTGGCCTACCTGGGCCGCCATGGGTTCCCGGTGAGCCTGGTGCCGGTGCAGGCCGATGGCCTGGTGGACCTGCACCAACTGGAGGCGGCCCTGGGGGACGACACCCTGCTGCTGAGCGTGATGGCCGCCAACAACGAGATCGGCGTGCTCCAACCCCTCGCCGCCATCGCGGCCCTGTGCCGGAACCGGGGGGTGCTGCTGCACGTGGACGCCGCCCAGGCCGCCGGTCACATCCCCCTGGCCATGGACGCCCTGGGCATCGACCTGCTCAGCCTCAGCGGCCACAAGTGCTACGGGCCCAAAGGGGTGGGGGCCCTGCTGGTGCGGCCGGAGCTGCGGCTGGCCCCCCAGCTCCACGGCGGCGGCCAGCAGGAGGGGCGCCGGGCCGGCACCCTGCCGGTGCCCCTGGTGGTGGGGTTGGGCGAGGCGCTGGTGCGGGCCGAGGCCGACCGGGAGGCGCGCAGCGCCCGGCTCGGGGCCCTGCGCGACCAGCTCTGGACGGGCCTGCGCGACCTGGGCGGCGTGGAGGTCAACGGGGTGGCCCCCGACGGCGCCGGGGCCCCGCGGCTGGCCCACAACCTGAACGTGACCGTGCAGGGCGTGGACGGCACCCAACTGCACCGGCGGCTGCGCCGCCAGCTGGCCGTGAGCAGCGGTTCGGCCTGCAGCCAGGGATCCCCCTCGCCCGTGCTGACGGCCCTGGGCCGCAGCCGCACCGAGGCCGCCGCCTCAATCCGCTTCGGGCTGGGACGGAGCACCACCGCCGAGGACATCGACCTGGCGATCACGGCGGTGGCGGCGGCGGTGCGAGAGCTGCGTCTCAGCGCGTAAGCCAGAGGAAGCCCACCACCCCCACCAGCGCCAGCAGGGCCTGGGCCAGCCGGCTCACCAACATGCCGGCCACCACCGCAAAACCCACCAGCAGCGCGCGGCCCGGAGCGCCCCGGGCCGCCAGTCCCTGGGCCAGGCTCGCCCCCAGGAACGGGCCCAGCAGCACCCCCAGCAAGGGCCCACCCACCGGCAGGGCCGGCAACAGACCGAGCACCCCCACCACCAGACCCAGGCCCGCCCCAAGAGCGGCCCAGCGGCTGGCCTGGAGCCGGGCAGGGCCAAGCACCAGGGCCAGGGCCTCGGTGCCCCAGCCGAGCACCAGCAGCACCCCCGCCAGCAGCAGCGGCGGCCAGCCAGCGCTCCAGCCCACAGCACCAATCCACACCAGGGCTCCGAGGGGCAAGAGGGCCAGACCCGGCAACACCGGCAGCAGGGCGCCGGGAATCGCCAGCAGTTGGATGGCGAGGGCCAGCCACCAGAGCAGCGAAGCCGGTTCCATCAAACCCCTACAGGCGGGATGCGCCCTGCTGTCTCCATCGCTACCGTCCGGTCCATCTGCCCATGATCATGGCCCTCACCCCTTCCGGCGACAGTCGCCTGCGCGTTCTCCAGGCCGTGGAAGATGGCTGGGGTGCCTTCTGCCGCGCCCCCTGGACCTTCCTGCTGTTCCAGGCACTGGCCGGCCTGATCCTGCTGCCCTTTGCCGCCCTGGCCGCCGTGGGCGGCGCCCGCCTGGCGGAGGTGGATGAACTGATGGCCGTGCACCCCGCCGGCGCCTGGGTTGCCCTCCTTGTGGGCGTGATCGGCTACGTGATCGTGGCCCTCTGGACCGTGGTGGGGCTCACCCGCGGCGCCTGGCTGAGCCTGGAGGGCCGCAAGCCCTGCTTCGCCGACTTCACCCGCTGGGATCGGCCCGCCAGTGCCCGCCTGCTGGGCTCCCTGATCCTGCTGGCGATCCTGGTGGCGGTGGCCGGTGCCATCGCGGCCCTGATCGGCGCTGGGCTGGGGATGGTCAACCAGGCCCTCGCCGTGATTCCGATGATCGTGGTGGCCGTCTTCTTCATCTGGTTGCTGGTGACCCAGAAGTTCCTGATCCAGGTGGCGCTGCTGGGCACCTCCCGCGCCACCCAGACGATCGGCTCAGGCGTGAATGTGGTGAACCCCAGCTGGTGGATGGTGCTCTGGCTCGGCATCGTCGAGGGCATCATCCACAGCATCGGCGCCCTGTTCAGCTACGGCGGCCTGCTGGTGGTGGTGCCCCTGGTGCTGTGCATCTCCACGGCGGCCTTCCGCCAGCTGTTCGGCGCTGAAGACCGCACCGGCCTGATCGGCCAGGGCTGAGGCCCAGGGCGATGGGCCCTAGCGGCGCCGGGCCAGCCGGAACTTGGCAGAGCGGCTACGCGGATTGCGCTCCTGCTCCTCCGCAGAGGCGATCAGGGGTTTGCGGGTCACCCGCTCCAGCCGTTCATCGCCGAGGAAGGCGGTTTTCACCCGCCGATCCTCCAGGGAGTGGAAACTGATCACCCCAAATAGGCCGCCGCGGGCCAGCCAATCCGGCGCCTGATCCAGCAGGGTGTCCAGCGCCGCCAGCTCATCGTTCACGGCGATGCGTAGGGCCTGGAAGGTGCGGGTGGCCGGGTGGATGCGGCCCCGCCGTGCTGCTGGCGGATAGCACCCGGCCACCGCATAGGCCAGGGCGGCGGTGCCCGGAAAGGGCCCTTCGCTGGCCAGATGGTCCTTGATCCGGCGGGCAATGCGGCGGGACAGCCGCTCCTCCCCATAGGCATAGATCAGATCGGCCAGCTCGCCCTCCTCCAGGCGGGCGAGCAACGCGGCGGCAGTCTCGCCCGCCTCGGGGTTCATGCGCATGTCGAGGGGGCCATCGCTGCGGAAACTGAAGCCCCGCTCCGCCCCGTCCAACTGGGGACTGCTCACCCCCAGATCGGCCAGCACCGCCAGCACCGGTCCTGGGGGCGTGTACGCAGCGAAATTGCTGGCCACGATGGTGACCCGCTGTCCAAAGGGGGCGAGGCGCGCGGCGGCGGCGGCCCGGGCCAGGGGGTCCTGGTCCAGGCCCACCAGGTGCAGCTGGGGATGGGCCTCCAGCAGCAGGGCACTGTGGCCGCCACCACCGAGGGTGCAATCCACCAACACCCCCCCACCCTGGGCCGCCAGCAGGGGGGCCAGCCCGGCGAAACCAGCCACCACCGGCTCCGCCAACACCGGCACATGGTCAAAGCCAGGGAGATCGGCCATGGGTCGCCCTAACGCCGGCGATGGGGAGAAGCCCAGCGGGCCAGCCTCTCCCCCAGGGCACCGCACTGGCGCTGCCACCAGGTTTCGGAGCGCCGGAAGCGGCGGCACAGATCCGGCAGGTCCCGTTCCAGCTCGGGATGGTCCAGGGCCTGCAGGAGGGTCTGGAGGGCACCCAACTCCTGCCCGGATCCTTCCCCATCCGCCGCCGCAAACAGGCAGAAACAGCGGCCAATCTCCAGCCGCTGGGCGGGATTCTCCAAGGCAGCGAGGCGGGTGGCAATCCGGCCCAGATCGGGAGTGCCCTGAAGACTGATGCCCTGGCGTTGCTGGTCGGAGAGATTCAACCGGGCCAGGCAACTGGCGTAGAGCTCCCATTCCTCCTGGTCGAAGCGGCCATCGGCGAGGCTGACGGCCAGCGCTCCCTCCAGGATCGCCAGGCCCAGCGCACTGTCCTCCAGGGAGGAGGGCATGGCGGCCACCAGGCTGTCCACCAGCTGCTCGCGAACCCGGGCGGCCCGCTGGCGACGGGAGGCCAACAGCCAGTGGGCCAGGGCGCCGGCAGGACGACCCAGCAGCCGTTGCAACAGGGATAGCCGGGGCCTGCCCATGGATCCAGCCGCGGCTCAGAGCGTCAAGCCAGCCTAGGAGCCGGAACTCTTTCCTAAGATCCCGTCGAAGCTTTGCAGGCCACGGCCCCATGACGCAGCTGGAGACGCGCACGGAGCCGATGGTGGTCAACTTCGGCCCCCACCACCCCTCGATGCACGGGGTGCTGCGGCTGGTGGTGACCCTCGACGGCGAGGACGTGGTGGATTGCGAGCCGGTGATCGGCTACCTGCACCGCGGCATGGAGAAGATCGCCGAGAACCGCACGAACGTGATGTTCGTGCCCTACGTGAGCCGCATGGACTATGCGGCCGGCATGTTCTACGAGGCGATCGTGGTGAACGCCCCCGAGCGGCTGGCCGATGTGCCGGTGCCGAAGCGCGCCAGCTACATCCGCGTGCTGATGCTGGAGCTGAACCGCATCGCCAACCACCTGCTCTGGCTGGGCCCCTTCCTGGCCGATGTGGGTGCCCAGACGCCGTTTTTCTATATCTTCCGCGAGCGGGAGATGATCTACGACCTGTGGGAAGCGGCCACGGGCCAGCGGCTGATCAACAACAACTACTTTCGCATCGGCGGCGTGGCCGCCGACCTGCCCTACGGCTGGCTGGAGAAGTGCCTCGACTTCTGCGATTGGTTTGGCCCCAAGATCGACGAATACGAAAAACTGATCACCAACAACCCGATCTTCCGCCGCCGCATCGAAGGCCTGGGTGTGATCACCAAAGAGATGGCGATCAACTGGAGCCTCTCCGGCCCAATGCTGCGGGCCTCCGGGGTGCCCTGGGACCTGCGCAAGGTGGATCACTACGAGTGCTACGACGACTTCGACTGGACCGTGGCCTGCGAACAGGAAGGGGACTGCTACGCCCGCTACCGGGTGCGGGTGCAGGAGATGCGCGAATCCCTCAAAATCCTGCGCCAGGCCTGCGCCATGATCCCCGGCGGTCCCACCGAAAACCTCGAAGCCCAGCGCATGGCCGAGGGCAAGGGCGGCCCGTCATCGGCCTTCGACTTCCAGTACGTGGCCAAGAAGGTGGCGCCCACCTTCAAAATCCCCAGCGGTGAGCTCTACACCCGGCTGGAATCGGGCAAGGGCGAAATCGGCGTCTACATCCAGGGGAACGACGACGTCACCCCCTGGCGCTTCAAGATCCGCGCCGCCGACTCCAACAACCTGCAGATCCTGCCCCACATCCTCAAGGGGGCCAAGGTGGCCGACATCATGGCCATCCTCGGCTCCATCGACGTGATCATGGGGTCGGTTGACCGCTGATTCCAGCGCCTGGTTGTTGCTCTGCCGCACGGTGCGCTTCGGCGACACCGATGCGGCCGGAGTGATGCACTTTCACCAGCTCTTGCGCTGGTGCCATGAGGCCTACGAGGAGAGCCTGGAGCGCTTCGGCCTAGCTGCTGGCGACGTCTTCCCGCGACCGGGCGAGAGGCTGGCGGTGGCGCTGCCGATCGTGCATTGCAGTGCCGATTTCCTGGCGCCTCTGGCCTGCGGCGATCCCCTGGCGATCCAACTGGAACCCCGCCGCCTCGACCCCGGATCCTTCGAGGTGCACTACGGCTTCCGCAGTGGCGACAAACAGGTGGCCCGGGGGTTGACCCGCCATCTGGCCATCGGCGCCGACACCCGCCAGCGCTGCCCCCTGCCGGCAGCCATCCAACGCTGGCTGGAAGCCTCGAGCCTGGGCCAGGGGGTTCAGCCCCTCTAGGGCCGGCGGAACACGTACAGCAGCGCCGCCAATTGCAGCGGCAGCAGGGCTGCCAGCAGGGCCAAGGGATGCAGGCCCTCCTGGGGCATGGCCGCTGCCGCCAGAACGCTCAGCACGGCCGCCGCCAGCAGGGGCACCAGATTGGTCAGTCGCGCCCTGGCCATGGCTGGCTCAGAACCACTCTTTCTGACCATCCAGGTACTGGGCCTGGAATTCCGCGTCCGTTTTGGTGAGGTAGATGATTCCCTCGATCAAGCCAATCACCCCCATCACGAAACTGGCGAGGCCACAGGTGACCACACCACCCGCGAGCGACACCACCAGCATGATGATGGCGGGTTTGTTGTAGCCCAACACAAACTTGTGCACCCCGAAGGCACCCAAAAAGATGCCGGTGAGACCCGCCGCCAGCTTCTTGTTGCTGATTTCGGTGTCAGAGAGGGTCGACATCGGCCGCTGCGGATGTTGGGGTCTGCACCGCTTCTAGCTCGCCAACCCAGGCCCGCCAACGGGTGCGTTGCCATTTACCCAGCGCTGTCGGAGCCAGCTCCGGGCACAGGAGCCAGCGCCAGGGACGCTCCGCCGGGGCCCAGCTCGCACACAGGGCCTCCAGGGCAGTGTGCAGCTCCGGCCAGGGGAGCGCACCAGGAGATGGCCGCACCAGGGCCACCAGCCGCTGGCCCCAGTCGAGATCGTCCACCGCCAGCAGCAGCAACGCCTCCACGGGCAGCTCTACTGCCTGAGCAGCCGCCCGCAACCGGGCTTCCAACGGCTCGGGAAACACGGTTTCCCCGCCGCTGTGAATGGCGCTGTCGAGGCGTCCCAACAGCTCCAGCCCCGCCGGTCCCAGCCGGCCGGCATCGCCGCTGCGCCACCAGCCCTCCGCCGTCCGGGGCAGGGGGCGCAAGGTGCCGTGCTCCAGCCAGCCCGGACTGAGACGCCCGCAGGTCACCTCCACGGCCCCTGATGCGGCCAGCCGCAACTCCACATCAGCAAGGGGCGCACCGCAGCCCGCCACCCCCGCCAGAAACCGCTCGGGAGGAAGGGCGCACACCATGGCGGCCGTTTCCGTGGCGCCGTAGCAAGGGGCCAGCCGCAGCCCGGCCTGGCGCGCCTGCGCGGCCAGCTGGGGGGGCAACGGCGCCCCACCCACCCAAACCACCGCCAGCTGCTGCAACCAGGCCACCCCCTCCGGAGCCGCCATCAACCGCTGCAGCTGGGTGGGCACCAACGACAGCAGGGCCGGACGGCCGGGATCCAACGGCACGGCGGCCGCGACCTGGGTGGGATCCCGCATCCAGGCCGGGTCGAGGCGCCGGTGGCCGGCGCCCCACTGCTGGGCCCGCACCCAGGGCAGCAGGCCGCTGACGTGGTGCAGCGGCAAGGGGTTGAGATGCAGGCAGGCCCCGGGCTCGAGCCCCCGGGCCTCCAGCCAGTGGCCGCTGGCCACCGCCGCCGCCTGCAGATGGGCCAGGGGCTGGAGGCACCAACGGCGCTCCCCGCTGCTGCCGCCGCTGCCCAACACCACCCCGGGGCCCCACTGCCGGAGCAGGGGACCGAGGCCCCCAGGGCCCACCGCCGCCGCCAGCGCCTCCTGATCGCGGCGGGCCGGGCCGGCCAGCGCCACGATCTGGCCGGAGGCCCAGAGCTGTTGGAGCTGCTCGGGCGTCATGGGGCCTGGGCTCCGGTGATTGGCGCGGCGGACCAAACCACTTCAGGATCCCGGCTGGCCAGGCCCCCGGGCGCCTGCCAGCCGGGTGCCAGGCCGGGCGCCACGGGCGTGGGGCCCTCGGCCTGCAGGGCGGCCAGATGGTCCAGCCAACGCCGGGCAATGCCGGTTTCAAAGGCCGTGCTGACCATCAACCGCGGAGCGCCCTGCTCCAGGGCCGCCAGCAGCGGCCGGGGGTCCCCTTCCTGGCTGGGCCGGCGCACCTGCCACCCTGGCCAGCTCTGGCGCAGGGCGGGCTGCCGCTGCAGCGATTCATCGAGGGCCACCGGCACGCGCTCAGCCAGGGCCGCCAGCCCGGCCTGATCGGCGGGATCGAGGGGCTGCTCCAGCCACTGCAGCCGGGGCTCATCCGCCAGCCGCTCGGCCCAGGCCGTCGCCGTCGCCCGGGACCAGCCGCCATTGGCATCGAGGCGCAGCTGCGCCGCCGCCGGCAGGCGCTGCAGCAGCTGCTCGAGCACCGCACGCTCCAGGGAATCGGCCACCACAGCCACCTTCCACTTGACCACGGCTGCCGGCCCGCTGCGATCGAGGGCCTCCAGAGCCGCCGGCCCGGCCGGCAGCAACCGGGCCGAAGCCGGTGCCGCCAGCCAGCGGCGCCGCGGCAGGCCAGCCAGCTCGGCCAGGGCGCCCCCCAAGGCGAAGGCCAGGGCCGGTGGCAGGCCGCCGGTCGCCAGGGCGGCCTCCAGACCCTCACGGGGCTGGGCGGAGCCGAGAGCAGCGATCGCCGCAGCCAGCGGGTCCAGCGGCCCATCCAGAGGGGCCGCCTCGCCCCAGCCCAGCTCCCCCTGGGGCCCCTGGGCCCGCAGCAGCCAGCCACGCCGCTGGCGCACCGTGCCCGCCGCCGTGGCCAGGGGCTGGGGCAGGGCAAAGCCAAAGGGCCGCCACTCCAGGCGGATCAGGCCGGCCACCAGCGCCCCAGGGCCAGTCCCAACGCCAACCCCAACCCATTGAGGGCCTGAAAGCGCAGGGCCAGAAACTTGCTGCTGCTGATCCGCCCGGCCTCGTGGTGGTGCTCACGCAGCAACCGGATCAGCCGGCGGGCCGGGGGCAGGCCGGCGATCCCCAACAGGGCCGTCAAAGGCCAACGCTGGGCCACCGGCCCCACCAGCACGGGCGCCCACTGCAAGGCCAGGGTGCCGGCCACAAACCAGGGGACCAGCGCCGCCGCCGGGCCCGTCCCCAGGTGCACCACCGGCGATCGCTTGCCGTTGGCGGCGTCCTCCTCCACCTGGTGGAAATGGGAACAGAACAGCACCAGGGTGGTGGCGAGGGCGGGGCCGCTGCCCAGCATCAGGGCGGTGCGCCAGGGCACCGCGGCCCCAGCCGCCGCAGGGGCCAGGGCCAGCAGACCGGCGGCGGTGGCCAGGGGGCCGAAGGCCAGCCAGCACAGGGGTTCCCCCAGGCCCTGGTAGCCCAGGCGGAACGGGGGGCCCTGGTAGAGGTAGCCCAGGCCGCAGCAGCCCAGCACCAGGGCCAGCACCACCGGCGCGCTGCGCCAGGCCACCAGGGCCATCAGCGCCAGGCCCACCAGCAGACAGCCATTGGCCCACCAGGCCACCCGGTCGCGGCGGCCGGTGAGGTTCACCAGCGAATGGGGCTTGCCGTGGGTGTCGACGCCGGTGTCGGCGTCAAACACATCATTGGCCAGGTTTTCCCAGGCCAGCAGCAGCACCGCCGCCAACAGAAACAGCAGCAGCTGCTCGACCCGCACGGGCTCGGCCCGGCCAAAACGCCAGCCGGCGGCGAGCAGCACGGGCATCACCGCCACCGCGTACATGGGCCATTTGATCGCCGCCTTCCACAGCCGGCGGCGGTCGGAGGGAGGGGCCCCATCGGGGGGGGCATCCGGATGGCTGGCGTAACGGCTTGCGACGACCTTGGGCACAGGGATGGGGGCCGCAGACGGCAGCCACTGCTGGGCCCATACATTTGAGCAGCTCTTCGTCGCGGCCCCGCCCCCTTCTGGTGCAGGCCTCCCATTCCTTCACCGAACCCTCGGGTGATTCGTTCACCCACCTGCTGGCCCTCGCCAACGCCCAGGCGCGCCAGTTGGAGGAGGACGGCGTGCTGAGCCTGGCGCTGCCCCTGGCCGGCGGCGACCCGATGCTGCTGCTGCCCCAGCTCGAACCCACCGCCGGCGACGGCTTCCGCTTTCTCTGGGATGGAGCGCCGGGGCTCTGCATCGCCGCCGCCGGCCGCACCAACAGCCTGGAGCTGAGCGGCCCCCGACGCTTCGAGCTGGCCCAACGCTTTGCCAGTGCCAGCCTCAGCCGCCTGGCCGCCGCCCCCCTGGGGCCGCCCCTGGCCCGCCCCCGGGTGCTGCTGGCCTTCGCCTTTTTCGATGCGCCCCTGCAGAGCGAACCGGATGGGGTGCCGGGCGTGCAGGCCGTGCTGCCCCGCTGGCAACTCAGCCGCCAGGGCCAGCATTGCTGGCTGCGGCTGCAGCGCCCCATCGGCGGCGGGGTGACACCCCGGCAGCTGGCCGAGGAGCTCTGGGAACAGGCCCGCAGCCTGGAGCGGCTGGTGGCTGATCCGAGCAGGCCCGATCGGGACGCCCCCGGGGGGGTGGGCCTGCGCTGGAGCTCCAGCTGGCAGGAGCGCTACCGCTCCGCCGTGGAGGAGGCCCTGGCCCGGGTCGAGCGGGGCGAACTGGAAAAAGTGGTGCTGGCCGTGCGCCAGGAGCTCCGCCTCGACGCCGCCCCCGACCCCCTGGAGCTGCTGGCCCCCCTGCGACGCCATCAGAGCGGCAGCTGCCGCTTCCTGTGGCAGCAGCGCCAGGGAGCCGCCCTGATCGGAGCCTCGCCCGAACGGCTGCTCACCGTGCGGCAGGGCCAGCTGCGCAGCGATGCCCTGGCCGGCACGGCCCCCGCCGGCGACCAGGCCACGGCCCTGCTGCACTCCAGCAAGGACCGCCACGAACACGAGTTGGTGGTGGACACCATCACGGCGGTGCTGAGCCAGGCAGGCCTCAGCCCCCGCCGGCCACGCCACCCGCGCCTGGCGCGCCACGGCCAGCTGGTACACCTGCACACGCCGATCACGGCAGCCCTGGGCGCCCAGCAACCCCTCACCATCGCCGCGGCCCTCCATCCCACCCCGGCCGTCGCCGGGCTGCCGCGGCGCGAGGCCATGGCCTGGCTGCGCAGCCTCGAACCCTTTGAACGGGGCCACTACGCCGCGCCGATCGGTTGGATCGACAGCGCCGGCGACGCCGACCTGCGGGTGGCCATCCGCAGCGGCACCCTGCGGGGCGATCGGCTCGAACTCACGGCCGGGGCGGGCCTGGTGCGGGGCTCCACGGTGGAGCGGGAGCTGCAGGAAGTGGCCCTCAAGCTGGGGGTACTGCAGCAGCAGCTCAACCTGCCGGCTCAGCTGCGCAGCAACCGCTCCATCGTCTGATCCGCCAGGGGAATCCCCGCCAACCGCTCCACCTCCCGCACCCCGGTGGGGCTGGTGACGTTGATCTCACTGAGCCGGCCATCGATCACGTCGATGCCCACAAAGAACAGGCCTTCGGCCCGCAGCGCCGGCGCCAGCTCGGCACAGATGGCCCGTTCGGCCCCACTCAGCTCGGTGGCCTCCGGAGAGCCACCCACCGCCAGGTTGCTGCGGAACTCTCCGCCGGTGGGCTTGCGGTTCACCGCCCCCAGGGGCTCCCCGTCCACCAGCAGGATCCGCTTGTCGCCGGCGCTCACCCCCGGCAGGAACGCCTGCACCATCACCGGCAGTTGCTCCTGAGCGGTCACCAGCTCGAGCAGGGCCCGCAGTCCGGGGGTGGCTGCGGAGGCAAACACCACCCCCTGGCCAGCCCGGCCGCCCAGGGGTTTGAGCACCACCTCCCGGTGCTCGGCCGTGAAGGCGGCCAGCGCCTCCACCCGGCTGGCCACCAGGGTGGGGGCCATCAGGTGGCTCCAGCGCAGGGAACTGAGCTTCTCGTTCCAGGCCCGCAGGGCGGAGGGGCGATTCAGCACCCGCACCCCCTGGCGCTCGGCCAGCTCCAGCAGGTGGGTGGCGTAGAGGTAGGCCTCATCCACCGGCGGATCCTTGCGCATCCACACCCGCGGAAAGGCGGTGAGGGGGCAGCGCTGGGGGGCTCCCAGGGCATACCAGGGATCGCCTGCCTGGAGCTCGAGGGGCTGGGCCACCACCCAGGCGCCGTGGCCCCCAGGGGCCTCCGCCGCGGAGAGGTCGGCCATGGTGCACACCCACACCTGCTCCCCGGCCCGCTGGGCCGCCTGCATCAGGGCGACGCTGGAATCCTTGGCGGGGTTGAGCCGCGCGATCGGATCGATCACGAACAGTTGGGAGGCCACCACTCAGCTCGCCAGCAGGACGTCGAGCTGGCCGGAGCGCTCGAGGGCGTGCAGGTCGTCGCAACCGCCCACCGGCTGGCCGTTGATGAAGGTCTGGGGCAGGCTGCGGCGCCCGCCAGCCTTGGCGGCCATCTCAGCGCGGGCGGCCTCATCGCCATCGATGGCGAACTCGGTGTAAGCCACCCCCTTGCGGTCCAGCAGGGATTTGGCACGGATGCAGAAGGGACAGGCTCGCCAGGTGTAGATCTCAACAGTGGCGGCCATCAGCGCCCTCTCCCTCAGGTGGGCGGATCTTAGGCAGCGCGCGACTGGCGACCGAAGAGCCAGGCCCCCGGCAGCATCCCCGCCAAGGCAATCAGAATCGCCCCATTGCCGAGCCCCAGGCTGGCCACGGCGGCCCCGGGACAGACCCCGGACAGACCCCAGCCCAGGCCAAACAGCACCGCCCCGGGAATCAGGCCCCGGTGGAAGGGCTTCACCTCGGTGGAGAAGGGTTCCCCCAGCACGGTGCGGGCCCGCAGGCGCGGCGCCAGCTGAAACACCGGCACCAGCACCGCCAGCGCCGCCGCCATCACCAGCAGCAGTCCCAGATCGCGCAGCTGCAGGAAGCTGAGCACCACCTCCGGGCGGGCCATGCCGCTGAAGGCCAGCCCGAAGCCAAACAGCACCCCGCCAACGGCGGCCCAGAGCAGGCGGTTCATGGCCGCACCCCGCTGTGCCAGAGCACCTGGGCCGTGGCGATGGCCACCGCCATGAACACCAGCACCGCCTGCAGCGAGGCCCGGGAGCCGGAGGCCAGGCCCATCAGGCCATGGCCGGAGGTACAGCCGGAGGAGAGCCGGCTGCCATAGCCCACCAGCACCCCGCCGAGGGCCAGCCGCCAGGGGGCCACGGCGGTGTGGAAGAAGCCCTGCTGGAGCAGGGCCCAGAGCCAGGCGCCCGCCACCGTGCCCAGGGCCATGGCCAGGCGCCAGTCGCGGGAGCTGCGTTCGGCCGTCAGGGGAGTGAAGTAGGTGAGCGTGGAGCTCAGGCAGGAGCTGGCACCAGCTTTCACCCCCAGGGTGAGGTAGAGCAGGGCCAGCCCCGCACCCATCACCAGTCCACCGCCGAGGTAGCTGGCGATGCCATGGGGAAACAGGGACACCATTGCAGGACGCAGAGGCAACCCCAATTGTCATGGAGGCGACGCCGTTGAGTACGGTCAAACCCCGCCCAGCCGATCCAACTTTGACCGCCGCCACACCGGTGCTCGACCTCACCGACTTCAAACGCGACCTCTCCGAGCTCACTGACCGCCTGGGCCATGCCCAGGACTGTCTTTGACGTCCCTGCCCTGAAAGCCCGGCAACAGGACCTCGAGCAGCTGGCCTCCCAGCCCGATTTCTGGGATGACCAGAAGCAGGCCCAGGCGAAGATGCGCCAGCTCGATGAGGTGAAGGCCCAGCTCGAGCAATTAGCCCAGTGGCAAACGGCCGTGGCCGATGCCGAGGCCACCGTGGAGCTCTACGGCCTCGAGCCCGATGAGGAGCTGCTGGCCGAATCGAACGCAGCCCTGCAGAAGCTGCGCGCCGATCTGGATCGCTGGGAGCTGGAGCGCCTGCTCTCCGGCCCCTACGACAAGGAGGGCGCCGTGATCAGCATCAACGCCGGCGCCGGCGGCACCGACGCCCAGGACTGGGCCCTGATGCTGATGCGCATGTACACGCGCTGGGCCGAAGACCACGGCATGAAGGTGAGCGTGGACGAACTCAGCGAGGGGGAGGAAGCGGGCATCAAGAGCTGCACGATCGAGATCGAAGGCCGCTACGCCTACGGCTACCTGCGCAACGAGAAAGGCACCCACCGGCTGGTGCGGATCTCGCCGTTCAACGCCAACGACAAGCGCCAGACGAGCTTTGCCGGCGTGGAGGTGATGCCCAAGATTGAGGAGGAGGTGAAGCTCGACATCCCCGATAAGGATCTGGAGATCACCACCTCCCGCTCGGGCGGCGCCGGCGGCCAGAACGTCAACAAGGTGGAAACGGCCGTGCGCATCCTGCACATCCCCACGGGTTTGTTTGTGCGCTGCACCCAGGAGCGCTCCCAGCTGCAGAACAAGGAGAAGGCGATGGCCCTGCTGATGGCCAAGCTGCTGGTGATCGCCCAGGAGCAGCGCGCCGCCGAGATCGCCGACATCCGCGGCGACATCGTGGAGGCGGCCTGGGGCAACCAGATCCGCAACTACGTCTTCCACCCGTACCAGATGGTCAAAGACCTGCGCACCCAGCACGAAACCACGGACGTGCAGGGCGTGATGGACGGCGACCTCGACCCCTTCATCCAGAGCCTGCTGCACGCCGGCGTCGAGGTGGGAGCCAGCAGCGATGACTGATCCCCAAGGTCCCCCGCCGGCTCCAGAGCCTTCCGGCGAAAACCCCAGCTTCGTGAAGCTGGCAATGCGCAACATGGTGCGCAAGGGCCGCCAGAGCCTGTTTCACTTCGGCCTCACCGCCCTCGGCCTCACCGGTTTTCTGGTGCTGATCGCCTGGCTGGGCCGGCCCCAGATTCCCGGGGGCTGAGCGGGATGAGGGCGGACGCCAACCCCACGCCCCCGGGCCCGGCCGCCACGGTCGACCTCGACCTGGCCTTCTCAGCCGACCCGGATCTGGAGCCGGGGCTGCAGCAAGCCGGCGGCACCTGGCTCGATCCCCTGGAGGGGGCGGATCCCTGGCATGGGCTGCTGGCGGCCTGGCTCAGCGCCCTGCAGGCCGAGCTGCAGGGCGAGCTGCAATCCCCCGCCTACAGCCTGGGGCTGAGCCTGGTGGGCGATGCGGAGATCGCCGCCCTCAACGCCGACTGGCGCGGCAAGAGCGGCCCGACTGATGTGCTGGCCTTCGCCGCCCAGGACGACGATCTCGACGGCGCCGCAGCATTTCCCCTGCTCCCGCAGGACGGCTCGGAGGCAGAGAGCTGGGAGGGCGAACCCCTGGAGCTCGGCGACATCGTGATCTCGGTGGACACGGCGGCCCGCCAGGCCGCCGAGCACGGCCACAGCCTGGAGCAGGAGCTGCTGTTTCTGGCCAGCCACGGCCTGCTGCACCTGCTGGGCTGGGACCACCCCGATGACGCCAGCCTGGAGGCCATGCTGGCGCGCCAGGAACGGCTGGTTAAGGTGCCTGCGGAGCCATGACCAGCCCGCTTCCCATCCCCCAGCCCGAACCCATGTCCCAGCGTCGGGGGCGGCGTCTTCGGGCTGGCGCCTGGAAAGTGGCCGGCGACCTCCCCGCCAGCTTCCGCTACGCAGCCCAGGGACTGGCCTATGGCTTTGCCAGCCAGCGCAACTTCCGCATCCACGTGTTCACCGGGGCTTTGGTGTTCGGCCTGGGGCTGTGGCTGCAGCTGCCCACGGCCCAGCTGGCGGTGCTGGTGCTCACGGTGGCGGCGGTGCTGGTGCTGGAGTTGCTCAACACCGCCACCGAAGCGGTGGTGGATCTGGCCATCGGCCGCCAGTTCCACCCCCTGGCCCGGATCGCCAAGGACTGCGCCGCCGCGGCGGTGCTGGTGGCGGCCCTGTCCTCGCTGATGATCGCCCTGCTGCTGCTCGTGCCGCCCCTGCTGAGCCGGCTGGGCCTTTGAATGGGGGCAGGCCAGGCGCGGCGATGCTTCTCGTTCTCGACAACTACGACAGCTTCACCTTCAACCTGGTGCAGTACCTGGGGGAGCTGGCGGCGGAGCATCCCATTGCCGCCGACCTGCGGGTGGAGCGCAACGACGCCCTCAGCCTCGAGCAGATCCGCGCCCTGGCCCCAGCCGCCATCCTGATCTCACCGGGCCCCGGCGACCCCGACCAGTCGGGGGTGTGCCTGGAGGTGCTGCGGGAACTGAGCCCCACCATCCCCACCCTGGGGGTGTGCCTGGGCCACCAGTCGATCGCCCAGGTGTACGGCGGCAAGGTGGTGCGGGCCAAGGAGCTGATGCACGGCAAGACCTCACCGGTGCACCACAGCGGCCAGGGCGTGTTCGAGGGCCTGCCCAACCCGCTCACCGCCACCCGCTACCACAGCCTGATCGCCGAGCGCGACAGCCTGCCCGCCTGCCTCGAGATCACTGCCTGGCTCGAGGACGGCACGATCATGGGCCTGCGCCACCGCAGCTTCCCCCACATTCAGGGGGTGCAGTTCCACCCGGAGAGCGTGCTCACCCAGGAAGGTCACGCCCTCCTGGCCAACTTCCTGCGCCAGGCGAGCAGCCCCGCCCAGCTGGGTTAGCGTCACGCCGACTGCCGCCCCACCATGCGTCTGCTGCCCACCCTCGGCGCTCTCAGCCTGAGCTCTCTTGGCCTGGGCACCGCCCTGCTGGCCGCCGGCCCGGCCCTGGCCGGCGGTGGCGTCACGATCACCAGCTACGGCCACAGCGCCCTGCTGATCAGTGGCGGCGGGGCCAGCGTGCTGATCAACCCGTTCAAGGCCGTGGCCTGTGCCGCCGGCCTGGCGGAACCTCGGGTGGGCGCCACCGTGGTGCTGGCCAGCAGCCGGCTGCTGGATGAGGGCGCACCGGTGGCCCGCGGCAAAATGCTGGTGGAGCCGGGCTCCTACAAGGTGGGGGGCCTGGCGATCGAAGGCATTGCGGGCCCCCACGACCGCGTCGGCGGTCGCCGCTTCGGCCAGTCGACCCTGTGGCGCTGGAAACAGGGCGGCCTCGATATCGCCCACCTGGGAGGTACCGCGGCCAAGCTCAGCCCCTCCGACAAGGTGATGCTGGGGCGCCCCGATGTGCTGATCATCGGCGTGGGCGGCGGCGCCAAGGTGTACACCGGTGCCGAAGCGGCCGAGGTGGTGCGCGAGCTCAAGCCCCGCCGGGTGATCCCGGTGCAGTACGTCAGCGGCAAAACCCCGAAAGACTGCGACCAGACCAGCGTGCAGCCCTTCCTGGACGCCATGGCCGGCACCCCGGTGAAGCGGACCGGCCGCACCCTCGGCCTGCCCGGCAAGCTGGGCGAAGGGATGGTGATCGAGGTGATGCGCTAGGGCGCGGCCTCAGGGGTTGATCCAGGCATCGAGGTAGCTACGGCGCCAGTCCGCCAACAGCTGGTCCAGCAACCAAGGATCGGCCGAAGCATGGTGGAGCTTCACCGCAAGGGGCATGATCAGCCGATGTCCCTGCCAGTGGCGCTGGCCGGCGTAGAAACTGCAGCGACCGGCCGCATCGCCCCCATGGGAATGGAGGGTCAAGCCGGTGAAGGCCAGATGGGGCAGGTTGCCAAACAAGACGCCCAGGCTGAATTCATTCCAAGCGGCGCGCTGCACGACACCGGACCGCAGCCTGGCCAGCTGCTCGGCATAGCGGCTGGCATAGCTCTCCCAACTGCTGCCGATTCCATCGGGCAGCACCATCTCCACAAAGCGCTGGGAACCGCCCACGGCCACGGGGACGACCAGCGGAGGGTTCTCAACCACCCACCACTCCCCATCCAGCTGGCGCATGCGAAAGCCGGGGTGCCGGGCCAAGGTCTGCAACAGCGACCAGGTGAGCCAGGCAAACAACGAGGAACCCTCCTGGCCACGGGCGTCGTGGCGATGCCAGGCCTGGGTGACATCCACGGCCAGGGTGATGTCCAGGTAGGGGCTCTGGGGCGTGAGGGCATCGCTGAAAAAATCCAGCGACCAGTCGAGCCAGCCCTGACGCTCGTCGCTGGTCAGGGGCCGCAGGCCATAGGACTCGAGCCCGCCGCTCATGGCGTGATGGCCCTGTAAGCCGCCCAGAAGCGTCCCATCTGCTCGGTGGTGCCAAGGCTCACCCGCAGGGACCCCTCGATCAATGGCTTACCGGCCATCGAGCGAACCAGGATGCCCCTCTGGCGCAGCCGCTGCTCCACCTCCTGGGGGGGCCGATCGGGCCAGATCAGCAGGTAGTTCCCTCCCTCAGCGTGGTGGCGCACACCGGCCCCCCGCAGCTGCTGCACCAGCCAATCGCGGGCCCGCCGCACCTCGGCCACGTAGCCGTCCACGTAGGGCTGATCGGCGAGGGCCGCGTGGGCCGCTGTCACGGCGAAACTGTTGATGTCATAGGGCCCGGTGACCCGGCTGATCCGATCCACCACCGCCGCCGAACCGATCGCAAAACCGATGCGCAGGCCCGCCAAGCCCGCCGTCTTGGCCATGGAGCGCAACACCAGCAGGTTCGGCGTCGCTGCGAAATCGGCGACCGGAAGCACGCTGTCGCCGGTGAAGGCCTCGTAGAGCTCATCCACCACCACCAGGGTGCCGGGCGCCATCGCCGCCAGCTCCAGGATCGGCTGGGGCGCCAGGCGGGTGCCGGTGGGGTTGTTGGGGTTGCAGATCAGCAACATGCGCGGCGAGCGCCCATGGGGCTGGCCGTCGCCCCCGCTGCCCTGCAGGGCAGCGCGGATCTCCTCCAAGGGGAACCCGTAATCCGGCAGGCGATAGGGAATCGCCTCGATCGCCATGCCCTGCATCTGGGCACAGGGCGTGTAGTAGCCGAAGGTTGGCACTGTGGTGAGCAACGTCTCGCCCCGGTCGCCATAGGCATGAAATGTGGCGTGAAGCGCCGCGTCGACGCCGTTGAAGAGGCCGACCTGCTCGGGGCTGAGCGGCTGGCCCACGCCAGTGGCCATGAGGTTGGCCACCACCGCCTCCCGCAGGCCGTCGTACTCGGGATAGACGGCGTACTGATCCGCGGGGATCGCCCGGATCGCCTCCACCACCCGCGGGCTCGGCCCCACGGTGTTTTCGTTGAAGTCGAGCCGCAGCAGGCCCCGCCGGCCTTCCAGCGGAGCGCTGTAGGCCTGGAGGCCTTCCACCTCCGGACGGGCCGTTGGCGGCAAGGGCCAGGGGGCAGGTTGCTGCGGCTCCATCACATCCGCTCCAGGGTGGGAATGCCCAGCAAACCCAACCCCAGTTTGAGGGTGTCGGCGGTGAGGCGGCAGAGGGCCAGGCGGGAGGCGCGGGCCGGCTCTTCGGCCTTGAGCACCGGCACCTGGTCGTAGAAGCGGTTGAACACCTGGCTGAGCTCGAACAGGTAGGTACAGAGCCGATTGGGCAGCAATTCCTCCTCCACCTCGGCGATCACACCATCGAGCTTGAGCAGCTCCCGCACCAGGGCCCACTCCTGGGGTTCCGTGAAGTGGAGCTCCGCCGCGGCCGCCGCCAGAGCACCGCCCTTGCGGGCGATGCCCGCAATGCGCACCACCGCGTAGAGCAGATAGGGGGCCGTATTCCCCTGCAACGCCAGCATGCGGTCAAAGCTGAACTGGTAGTTGGTGGTGCGGTTCTGGCTGAGATCGGCGTACTTCACGGCCGCCAGGCCCACGGTGGTGGCCACGTGCTGGATGAAGGCCTCGTCTTCGCTGCGCTCCTCCTCCGCCAGGCGCCGGCGCAGGTCGGCCTCGGCCCGTTCCACCGCCTCATCCAACAGATCCCGCAGCCGCACGGTGTCGCCGGCACGGGTTTTGAGCTTCTTGCCGTCCTCCCCCTGCACCAGGCCGAAGGGCACGTGTTCCACGCTGCCGTGGGGGGGGATCCAGCCAGCGCGCCGGGCCACCTGGAACACCCCGGCGAAGTGGTTGGCCTGGCCGGCATCGGTCACGTAGATCACCCGGCGGGCGCCATCGCCACCCGGCGCGGGGGCAAAGCGGTAGCGGATCGCCGCCAGATCGGTGGTGGCGTAGTTGAAACCACCATCGCTCTTCTGCACGATCACTGGCAGGGGCTTGCCGTCCTTACCGCTCACCCCCTCGAGGAACACGCAGCGGGCCCCGTCGTCGGTGACCAGCAGTCCAGCGGCGTCCAGATCGGCCACCACTGCCTCCAGGTAGGGGTTGTAGAAGGATTCGCCGCGCTCGCTCAGACGAATGTCGAGCCGGTCGTAGATCGTCTGGAATTCCCGGCGACTCTGATCACAGAGCAAGCCCCAGGCCCGGCGACTGATCGGATCGCCACCCTGCAGCTTCACCACTTCCTCCCGAGAGGTGGTCTGGAAGGCTTCGTCGTCATCGAAGCGCTGCTTGGCCTGGCGGTAGAAGGCCACCAGATCGCCCAGGTCCACCGCATCGGCGGTGATCAGGGCCTCGGGTGCCACCTGCTTGAGGTGGGTGATCAGCATCCCGAACTGGGTGCCCCAATCGCCCACGTGGTTGAGCCGCAGCACCGAATGGCCGCGAAACTCCAGCACCCGGGCCAACGAGTCGCCAATGATCGTGGAGCGCAGGTGCCCCACGTGCATCTCCTTGGCGATGTTGGGGCTGGAAAAGTCCACGATCACCGGAGCCGGTGCGCCGCCGTCGTCCGCAACACTCGGCACCCCCAGGCGCCCATCCCCCAGCCGCAGCTGCACCTCGGCGGCCAGCCGCTCGGGGCGCAGGGTGAGGTTGATGAAGCCGGGGCCAGCGATCTGGGGCTCCAGGCAGAGTTCGGCAAAGGCCGGATCGGCCGCCAGCTGCGCCACGATCGCCGTGGCGATGGTCCGGGGTGGCTGGCCCAGGGGCTTGGCCAGGGGCAGGGCCCCATTGGCCTGGAAATCCCCGAACTCCGGCTTGGTGGCCGGCGCCAGTTGGGGATCGAGGGGCTGGCCCGCCGCTCGGGCCCCCTCAGCCGCCTCCGGGAAGGCCCGCTCCATGGCCGCCAGCAACTGGCCGTTCAGGGTTTGGGCGATGCGGAGCATGGGGCCGGGGCCTGGGCAAGGTGATGACTGATCATCCCCCCCGATCGGCCGGGGGGCCGCAGCGGTCAGGGGTCAAAACGCATGCTCAGATCGAGCCAGCCGCTGCGGGTGATCGGCGCACTGGTGGAGATCAGATCGATGCCGGTGGCGGCGTAGGCCCGCAGCTGGTCCGGCTGCACGCCGGAGGCCTCCAGCACCAGCCGCCGGCCCTGGGCGAGCCCCCGCAGCTGCGGCACCAGGGCGGCCAGCTCCGCCGGCGGGATCTCATCGAGCAGCACCCCATCGGCCCCCGCCTGCACCGCCGCCATGGCCTCGGCGGCGGTTTCAGCCTCCACGATCACCGCGGCCGGCCAGGGGGCCGCCGCCCGCACCGCCGCCAGCGCGGCCGCCACCCCGCCAGCCCAGGCCAGATGGTTTTCCTTGAGCATGGCGGCATCGTCGAGGCCCAGGCGGTGGTTGATGCCGCCGCCACAGCGGACGGCGTACTTCTCCAGCCGCCGCAGGCCCGGCGTGGTCTTGCGGGTGTCGGCCAGGCGCACCCCCGTTCCCTCCAGCTGGGCCACCAGGGCCGCCGTGGCCGTGGCGATGCCGGAGAGCCGCATCGCCAGATTGAGGGCCGTGCGCTCGCCCGCCACCAGCGCAGCCGCAGGCCCCTCCAACTCCACCAGGCGCTGGCCCGCCCCCACCGGCTCGCCATCGGCCACCAACAGCCGCACCTGCACGGCCGGATCCAGCAACCGGAACAACGGCTCCACCAACACGCCACCGCAGAACAGGCCCGGCGCCTTGGCCAGCCAGTGGGCCCGGCCCCTGCAGCCGGCGAGGGCAACCGCCGAGAGATCGCCGCGGCCGAGATCCTCCGCCAGCCAGGCGCGCAGCTGGGGCTCGAGCTCCGGCGTGATGGGCAAGTGGGCAGCGGGCATCACCCTCCGGTGCGGGCCTTCCCATGATGGGCAGGCAGCACCACTCGGGTGGCACAGGGGATCGACCGGGCTGATTTGGGTGGCAACCTGAGGCCATCCGCTGATCCGGACGACCGGCATGACCCAACCCCGCTGGTGGACAAGCGGTGACCTCGACGGCTTCCTCGGCCTGGGGCTCGACAACCTGATCCAGATCCTGTTGATCGTGGCCCTGTGCCGGGGCGTGCTCGGCTACCCCGACAGCCTGATCTTTGGCACCATCCTGCCGGCCACCGGCATCAGCCTGGTGGTGGGCAACCTGGCCTATGCCCGCCAGGCCTTTCAACTCGACCTGCGGGAGGGGCGCGACGACCGCACGGCCCTGCCCTACGGCATCAACACGGTGAGCCTGTTCGCCTACGTGTTCCTGGTGATGCTGCCGGTGAAGCTGACCGCCCTGGGCCAGGGACTGGGCGAGGCTGAGGCCGTGACCCTGTCCTGGCAGGCCGGCCTGATCGCCTGCCTGGGCTCGGGCCTGATCGAGTGTTCCGGTGCCTTCATCGGCAACGCCTTGCAGCGCTGGCTGCCCCGGGCCGCCCTGCTCTCCACCCTGGCGGGCATTGCCCTGGGCTACATCGCCCTGGGGTTCCTGCTGCGCACCTACGCCCAACCGGTGGTGGGTTTGGCGGTGCTGGCCGTGATTCTGGTGGGCTACTACGCACCGGTGCGCTGGCCGGTGCCCGCTGGTCTGGTGGCCGTGCTGCTGGGCATGGCCCTGGCCTGGGCCAATGGCCTGATCGACCTGGATCCGGGGAGCTGGCAGGGCAGCACCGGCCTGATTGGGCTGCATCTGCCCCAGCTGCAGCTGGCGGAGCTCTGGCAGGCCCGGGGCCAACTGGGGCCCTGGCTGGGGGTGATCGTGCCGATGGGGCTGTTCAACGTGATCGGCTCCCTCCAGAACCTGGAGAGCGCCGAGGCGGCGGGGGATCGCTACCCGGTGCGCAGCTCCATGCTGATCAATGGCATCGGCACCCTGGCTGCCGCCACCCTCGGCTCCTGCTTCCCCACCACGATCTACATCGGCCATCCGGGCTGGAAGGCGATGGGCGCCCGCATCGGCTACTCCTGGCTCAACGGCGTGGTGATGGCCGCCGCATGCCTGCTGGGCCTGTTCGGGGTGATCGGCCAGCTGGTGCCGATCGAAGCGGGCATGGCGATCGTGCTTTACATCGGCCTGGTGATCGCCGCCCAGGCCTTCCAGGCCACGCCCCCGCGCCATGCCCCGGCCGTGGCCCTGGGCCTGCTGCCGGGGCTGGCCGGCTGGGGAGCCCTGATGCTCAAGGCAGGGCTGCGGGCTGGTGGCAGCGGCACCGCAGCCAACCCCTTTGGCCCCCAGCTGCTGGCGCCCCTGGCCCAGGCGGATGTATGGGCAGCCGGCGCCTTCGCCCTGGAACAGGGCCAGATCATCACGGCGATGCTGCTGGCCGGGATGCTCGTGTACGTGATCGAGGCCCGCTTGCTGGCGGCCGCGGCATGCGCCGGCATCGCGGCCGTGCTGGCCTGGTTTGGCGTGATCCACGCCTGGCAGTTCACCAGTGCCGACACCGTGCTGCAGCTGGGCTGGGGGGTGGGCCGCAGCTGGGCCCTCGGCTACGCCGTGATGGCCCTGGTGTTCCTGGCCGCGCGCTGGGGCCAGCTGCCTACTTGCCGATACAAAACCGCGAAAACACCCGATCCAGCACCGCTTCGCTCACCTCCGCGCCAGTGATCTCGCCGAGACAGCGCACAGCGGTCCGCAGGTCGATCGTCCAGAAATCCCAGGGCAGCTGCTGGGCCGCCGCCTCGAGCGATGCCTCCAGGCTCACCGCCGCCGCACCGGCCAGATCCCGCTGGCGGGCGTTGAGGGCCACCTGCACGCCCTCCAGGGAGCCGGCGCCGCAGCGGCGCAGCAGCTCGGCCACCAGCTCATCCCGGCCGGCGCCACTGACCGCGCTGAAGCTCACATCCGCCGGCGCCCGCGCCCCATCGTCGGGCGGCACCAGGCCCACGGGCAGCGCGGCGGCATCGGCCTTGTTGCCCGCCACCAGCAGCACGGCACCCTCCGGCGCCAACGCGCGCAGGGCCGCGTCCTCGGGAGTCCAGCCCGCGCTGAGATCAAACAGCAGCAGCACCGCATCGGCCGCAGCCAGGGCCTCGCGGGAGCGGGCGATCCCCAGCTGCTCCACCCGATCGCTGGTGGGGCGGATGCCGGCCGTATCCAGCAGGGTGAGCGGCACCCCATCGAGCACCAGCTCACTTTCGAGCAGGTCGCGGGTGGTGCCGGGCAGGTCGGTCACGATCGCCTTCTGCCGCTGGCTGAGCAGGTTGAGCAGGCTTGATTTGCCCACGTTGGGGCGCCCCACGATCGCCACCCGCAGCCCATGGCGCAGCAGCTCCCCCTGCCGGGCCTCGGCCACCAGCTGCTGCAGGGCCGCCCGCACCGCGTCCAGCTCCGCCACCACCGCCGCGGCATCGAGGGCTGGCAGATCCTCCTCGAAATCCACCCGGGCCTCCAGTTCCGCCAGCTGATCCAGCAGGCGCTCCCGCAGGGTGCCGATGCGCTGCTGCAGGCCCCCGTCGATGCCGGCCATGGCCAGCTGGGCCGCTCGGCGGCTGCGGGCCGTGATCATCTCGCTGATCGCCTCGGCCCGGGTGAGGTCGAGCCGGCCGTTGAGGAAGGCCCGCTGGCTGAATTCCCCCGGCAGGGCGCGGCGGGCCCCGGCCGCCAGCACCAGCTCCAGCACCCGCTGCACCGCCACCAGTCCGCCGTGGCAGTGCAGCTCCACCACGGTTTCGCGGGTGAAGCTGCGCGGCGCCCGCATCAGCAGCAGCAGGGCCTCATCCACCCGTTCCCCAGAGGCGGGGTCCACCACGTGGCCGTAGAGCACCCGGTGGGTCTCCCACACCTGCTGGCCAGGCGCCGCAAACAGCTGCCGGCCGATCCCCTCCGCCTCCGGGCCGGAGATCCTTACGATCGCCACACTGCCTTCGCCCGGCGCCACGGCCGTGGCAATCGCCGCAATGGTGTCCGTGGTCTGGGAATCGTCTACACGCATGTCCCCATTTCAGCCCCACACCGCCCTGGGCCGCCGACTGCGGCGCCTGCTGGGCTGGCTGTGGCACCAGGAGGGCAGCCACGGCCAGCGGGCCCGGGGGCTGGCCGCCGGCCTGTTCTGTGGCTGCTATCCCTTCTTCGGCCTGCAGATGCTGCTCAGCGTGGCCCTGGCGTCGGTGGTGCGGGGCAACCACCTGCTGGCGGCGGCCGGCACCTGGGTGAGCAATCCCTTCACTTCCCTGCCGCTGTATTGGTTCAACTACCAACTGGGCTGCTGGCTGATCGGGCCTGGGGCGGGCTGGCCCGGCCTCGACGACCTGCAGGCTGGCCGCATCTGGCACAGCGGCGGGGGCTTGGTCAGCCGCCTGCTGCTGGGGTCAACCGTGGTGGGGGTGGCCTGCGCCGTGCTGGGAGGCTGGCTGTACTGGCACTGGCTGGAGCGGGAACACCGGCGCGGCAAACGCCAGGGTTGATCAGGGATTCGCCAGGCCTGGGAACACCATCAGGTCGATGTGGCCGCCCTCCGGGTGTCGCCACTCCCGGAACTCCTCGGCCAGGGCATGTTGCTCCCGGGGGAGGCACTGGGCCTGGAGGGCCTGGAGGCGCTGATGGACCAGGTCGAGGGTCTCATCGACCAGCTGGGCCGCCTGCTCGGAGGTCATGGCATGGCACGCGGAAGATGGGCCGGTTGTAGGTGGGCCCTGGGCCGGCCGCCGTAGCCATCGTCACGGTGGCAGGGGCCTGTGGTGAGACCCTCACGCAATAGCGGCGACCAGGAGTGAGAGGATCAGACACCATCAACAGGTCCCCGTGGCTGACGGCAAGGATTCCTCCCGGTCGGCACTGTCCGGACTGCTGCTGGTGCTGGGCTCGATCGGCGGCTTGGCCCTGCTGGTGTGGCTCACCCTGGTGATGCTCGACCTCAAGCACCTCAACACCTCGGGCTTCACCCTGCCTTAGCCAATACCCGTGCGGGCGATGTCGAGCACATCCGCCATGGAGCGGATCTGGTTCATGGTGCTGGTGAGCTGGCCGGCACTCTCGAGCTCCACCCGCAGATCGATGCGGGCGGGCTTGCCGGGATTGGTGCGCACCCGGGCATCGCTGACGTTGATGCGGTGATCCGAGAGGCGGGTGAGGATGTCCTTGAGCACCCCCACCCGGTCCAGCACCTCGATGCGCAGCTGCACCGGGTAGCGGCGCGGCCGGGCTTCCACCGCCGGATTCCAGCGCACCGGCAGGCGCCGCTCAGCCGGCACCTGGGCCACGTTGGTGCAGTCCTGACGGTGGATCGTGATGCCGTGGTTGCCCAGGGCCACCGCCCCCAGGATCGGCTCCCCTGGCAGGGGGCTGCAACAGCCCCCCAACCGGTAGTCGAGCCCCTCGAGCCCCAGGATCGGACTGCCCCCCGCCGCGGAAGCGGCCTGGGTCTCCGCCTGGGCACCGCGGGTCGCCGACACACTGGCGGCCAGCTGCTCGTTGCTGAGCACCGGTGCCGCGGCCGCACTGGCCAAGCGCAGCTCTTCCCGTAGGCGGTTGAGCACCTGGTGCAGGGTGACGCCGCCGAAGCCCAAGGAGGCCAGCAGGTCTTCGGTACCGGTGAGGTTGCAGCGACGGGCCACCTTGGCCATGGCCTGGCCATTGAGCAGGGCATCAAAGCCATCGCGCCCCAGCTCCCGCTCCAGCAATTCGGTGCCCCGCAGGATGTTCTCCTCGCGGTGGCTCGTCTTGTACCAATGGCGGATGCGGTTGCGGGCCGTGGGGGTGGCCACGAAGTTGAGCCAGTCGAGGCTCGGGTGGGCCGTCTTGGCGGTGATCACCTGCACGAAGTCGCCGTTCTGCAGGGGGGTGGCCAGGGGACAGAGGCGATCGTTGATGCGCACGCCCTGGCAGTGGTTGCCCACCTCCGAGTGGATCCGATAGGCGAAGTCCACGGCCGTGGAGCCCTTGCGCAGCCCCACCACATCGCCGTTGGGCGTGAAGACGAACACCTCCTCGTCGAAGAGGTCCTCCTTGATCGAACGCAGGAAATCGCTGCTGTCGGTGCCGCCGTCGTCCTTCTGCCAGTCGACCAGCTGCCGCAGCCAGTTGAAGCGCTCCGCATCGGCACCGGACGCGGCCGGTGAACCACCCTCCTTGTACTTCCAGTGGGCGGCGATGCCGTACTCCGCCACCTGGTGCATGTCGGTGGTGCGGATCTGCACCTCAATCGGCCTGTGGCGGCCAATCACGGCGGTGTGCAGCGACTGGTAGCCGTTGGGCTTGGGCAGACCGATGTAGTCCTTGAAGCGGCCGGGGATCGGCCGGAAGGTGTCGTGCACCACCGCCAGGGCCCGGTAGCAGCTCTCGAGGTTGGGGCAGAGGATCCGCAGGGCGGCCACGTCGAAGATCTCGTGGAAGGCCTTCTGCTGGCGCTGCATCTTGCTCCAGATGCCATAGAGGTGCTTGGGCCGGCCGCTCACCTCGCAGTTGTCCAGCCCCACCGCCGCCAGCCGGTCGCGCAGCAGCTGCACCGTGACCCCCAGCCGCTCCTCACGCTCGCTGCGCTTGGTGGCCACCTGCTGCTGCACATCCCGGTAGGCCTCGGGCTCGAGGATCTTGAAGGCCAGATCCTCCAGCTCCCACTTGAGCCGGCCAATGCCGAGGCGGTTGGCCAGGGGGGCGTAGATCTCCCGGGTTTCCCGGGCAATGCGCAGCTGCTTTTCGGGCTTGAGGGCGCCGAGGGTGCGCATGTTGTGCAGGCGGTCCGCCAGCTTCACCAACACGACGCGGATGTCGCTGGCCATGGCCAGGAACATGCGGCGCAGGTTTTCGGCCTGGGCCTCGGTGTGGTTGGTGAAGTGGATGCCGCCGAGCTTGGTCACCCCCTCCACCAGGGCCCGCACCTCGGCGCCGAAGTGCTGCTCGATCTCCTCCGCGGTGACCTCGGTGTCCTCCACCACGTCGTGGAGGAAGCCGGCCGCAATCACGCCGGCGCTGGCGCCGATGTCGCGCAGCAGGTCGGCGACGGCAACCGGATGGATGATGTAAGGCTCACCGCTGGCCCGGAACTGGCCCTCGTGGAGCTGGTAGGCGAAATCGAAGGCTGAGGCCAGTAGGGCCTCGGAATCGGTGGGGCAACTCTCCCCGTCCCCCGGTGGCACGTGCTCGATGCAGCGCTGCAGCCACTCGGGCAGGGGCACGCCGTAATCGGCGGGGGTGCGAATCGGCCGACGCTGGGGGGCAGCTGGAGGCTCCGCGACTGAAACAGCCCCGGCGGTTGCATCCAGATCGGGAACCGCCCTGAGCATTCCACCCTGCGGAGTTGCTCCATCGTATGCAGCAGCCGCCAAGCTGGGGGCCATGACCAGCCCTGTGCTTTCGATCACCAACCTGATGGTGCGCTATCCCGGTGCGGAGCGCCCCACCCTGGAGGGGTTGAGCGTCCAGCTCAGTCCGGGCGAACGGCTGGCCCTGGTGGGTCCCTCCGGCTGCGGCAAGAGCACCGTGGCCCGGGCCGTGCTGCAGCTGCTGCCCCCCGGCAGCCAGTGCAGCGGAGGGCTGCTGCTGGCCGGGCAGGACCCCAGCCGGCTGGGGCGGTCGGCCCTGCGCCAGCTGCGCGGCGAAGCGGTGGGCCTGGTGTTCCAGGACCCCATGACCCGGCTGAATCCCCTGCTCACCATCGGCGATCACCTGGGCGACACCCTGGCGGCCCACCGGCCCCAGTGGCAGCGACGCCAGGTGCGCCAGCGCGCCTCGGAGCTGCTGGAGCGGGTGGGGATCAACCCGAAGCGCTATGGCAGCTACCCCCACGAATTCAGCGGTGGCATGCGCCAACGCCTGGCCATCGCTTTGGCCATGGCCCTCAGGCCGCCCTTGGTGATCGCCGACGAACCCACCACCAGCCTGGATGTGGCGGTAGCCGGTCAGGTGATGGCGGAACTCACCGACCTCTGCCGCGAAGCGGGCAGCGCCCTGCTGCTGATCAGCCACGACCTGGCCATGGCGGGCCGTTGGTGTGACCAGATCGCCGTCCTCGACCAGGGCCACCTGATTGAACAGGCCCCTGCCCAACAGCTGCTCACCGCCCCGGCCTCCCCCCTGGCCCAGCGGCTGGTGGCCAAGGCGCGGGAGCGGGAGGGAGCCGAAAGCCCCGCACCGGCCCCGGCCCCAGCCCTGCTGGAACTGGAGGGCCTGCGCAGCTGGCACCCCCTGCCGTCCCTGCCCTGGCAGTCCCGCTGGCTGAAGGCCGTGGACGGCGTCAGCCTGCGGCTTCAGCAGGGCGAAACCATTGGCCTGGTGGGGGCCTCGGGCTGCGGCAAAAGCACCCTCTGCCGGGCCCTGATGGGCCTGGCACCGGTGCGGGGCGGCAGCGTGCGCCTGGAGGGCCGCAACCTGCTCAGCCTGCGCGGCCGGGCATTGCGGCAGGCCCGACGCGGCATCCAGATGGTGTTTCAAGACCCCCTGGCCTGCCTCAACCCCCAGATGGTCGTGGGGGAAGCGATTGCCGATCCCCTGCTGGTCCACGGCCTGGCCAGCCGCCCCCAGGCCCGCCAGCGGGCGCGGGAGCTTCTAACCGCCGTGGGACTGACCCCCCCGGAGGCCTTCGAAAACCGCCGGCCCCGCCAGCTCTCGGGCGGCCAGCAGCAACGGGTGGCCATCGCCCGGGCCCTGGTGCTCGAGCCCAGGGTGCTGCTCTGCGACGAGAGCGTCAGCATGCTGGATGCGGAGGTGCAGGCCGACGTGCTGGCCCTGTTGCGCCAGCTGCAGGAGCGGCTGGGGCTGGGCATCCTGTTCGTCACCCACGACCTCTCGGTGGCCAGTGGCTTCTGCCACCGGGTGATCGTGCTGGAGGGCGGAACGATCGTGGAGGAGGGCCCCGGCGCCCGGCTGCTGCGCGATCCCCAGGCCGCGATCACCCGCAAGCTGGTGGAGGCCTGCCCGCGGCTACCGGCGCCGGCGTAACACCTCCAGCAACCGCTCAAACACCTCCGGCAGGGGGGCCTCGCACACCAGGCGCTCACGGCTGATTGGGTGATCGAGGCCCAGCTGCACCGCATGTAGGGCCTGGCCAGGCAGCTCGATCGGCAGCTTGCGGCAGCGGGAATACACCGGGTCGCCCACGATCGGATGGCCCATGTGGGCGCAGTGCACCCGGATCTGGTGGGTGCGGCCGGTGTCGAGCTTGAAGCGCAGCAGGGCGTAGTCCCCCAACCGCTCGATCAGGCGCCAGTGGGTGCAGGCGTGGCGGCCGCTGTCGTCCTGCACCACGGCGTATTTCTTGCGGTCAGCCGGGTGGCGACCGATCGCGCCCACGATCGTGCCGGAGTCGGCCGCCGGCTGGCCGTGCACCACCGCCAGATACTGGCGCGAGGCGATCCGCTTCTGAATCTGCACCTGCAGCTTCACCAGGGCCTCCTGGCTCTTAGCCACGACGATGCACCCCGTCGTGTCCTTGTCGAGCCGGTGCACAATCCCCGGCCGCAGCTCGCCGCCGATGCCGGGCAGGTCGGGGCAATGGTGCAACAGGCCATTCACCAGGGTGCCGTCCCTGTTGCCCGGAGCCGGATGCACGGTGAGGCCAGCCGGCTTGTTGAGCACGATCAGGTGGGCGTCTTCGAAGAGCACATCCAGCGGCATCGGCTGGGCCACCAGGTAGGGCAGCGGCTCCGGCGGCGGCATCCACAGCTCCACCACATCGCCCGATCGCAGGGGCGTCTTGGCCCGGCCGGTGGCCCCATTCACCCGCACGTAGCCGGCATCAATGAACTTCTGGATGCGGGCGCGGCTCTGCTCCGGTCGCTGGCTCACCAGCCAACGGTCCAGCCGCATCGGCAACGGCTTGGGGTAGGTGAGCGTCAGCAGCTCCCCCTCACCTGCTCCGAAGCCACTCATGAGGGCAGCGCGAGGGCAGGCAATTCCAGGGCAATGGCCCCCAGGCGGGCGCAGCGAAAATCGTCGAGCACCTTGGTGGCCATGCGCAGGCTGTCGCCGCTGGTGTGGCGATCGGCGGCCGCCGCCAACCAGCCCTCCACGTCAGGGCCGCCGCCACCCAGGGCGCCGAGGGGAATGCCGTAGCGCTTCTCCAGCAGCCCGGGTGCCACCCCGGCGGCGGGCTGGGCCTCCAGCAGGCTGAGCAGCTGCAGGAAGGCCAGGGCCGCGGCCTCGTTGTCGTAGGCCGCCTGGCCGATGTCATCGCAGAGGGCCAGCCGCAGGGCGGACTGCTGGTCGTCCAGGCGCGGCGGCAGCACGCCGGGAGCGTCGAGCAGGTCGAGGTCCTGGCCCAAGCGCACCCAGCGCAGGCTGCGGGTGACGCCGGCACGGCGGGCACTGTCCACCACCTTCTGGCGCACCAGCCGGTTGATCAGGGCGGATTTGCCCACGTTGGGAAACCCGAGCATCAGGGCCCGCACCGGCCGCGGCTTCATGCCCCGCCCGGCCCGCCGGGCGTTGAGGGCTTCCCCGGCCCGGATGGCCGCCTGCTGCAGCTGTTTCACACCGGTGCCCGCCTTGGCATCGCACCACCAGCAGGTCTGCTCCTGGGCCCGGAACCAGGCCGTCCAGGCCTGCCGCACCGGCGGCGGAATCATGTCCACCCGGTTGAGCACGAGCAGGTGCTGCTTACCGCTGATCCAGCGCTGCAAGCGGGGGTGGGAGGTGGCCAGGGGAATGCGGGCATCCCGCACCTCAATCACCAGATCCACCTTGGCCAGGTTGGCGTTGAGGGCCTTCTCCGCCTTGGCGATGTGGCCGGGGTACCACTGAATCGCCGGGGCATTGACGCTGAGCTGGGTCACCTAGGGCACCACCAGCACCGGACAGGGCGCCAGCTGGATCACGCGGGCGGCGGTGCTCTGCTGGTCGCTCTCGATGGCGATGCCGCGGGTGCCCATCACGATCACATCGGCATTGATCTCGTCAGCCACATCGCCGATCACAAAGGCGGGCTTGCCCTCCCGCTCGATCACCTGACAGCTCACACCAGCCTCTTCAAAGCGGGTTCGGGCCTGCTGCAGCAGCTCCGCCACGGCGGTGGGATCGTCCTCACCGGGCTCCACCACTGACAGCAGCACCAGCCTGCTGGCGTGCTGCTGGGCCAGTTTCAACGCCACCGCCGCCGTGTCCATCGCCTGGCGGCTCCGGTCAATGGGGAAGAGAACGGTGTCAAACATGGAGCAAGGACCGCAGGCAGGGCCGAGGGGGGGCTGGAAGTTCAGTCTGGGGGTCCATCCGGGATCCGGCCAGCAGGACGGATTGGGGGAAATCCGAAGGTGGGGGGCAGCCGGAGCCGCGGGGGCTAATCTCCCCCCGCATTTCCGTATCTCCCATACCTCCCATGGCGAAGCGATCCCTGGCCAGCCTCGGCAGTGCCGAACTGCGCGGCAAGCGTGTGTTGGTGCGGGTTGACTTCAACGTACCGCTCGACGATGCCGGTGCCATCACCGATGACACCCGCATCCGGGCCGCCCTGCCCACCATCGCCCACCTGCGCGACAACGGCGCCCGGGTGATCCTGGCAGCCCACTTCGGTCGTCCCAAGGGCCAGGTGAACGAGGGCATGCGCCTCACCCAGGTGGCCGCCCGCCTCAGCGACCTGCTGGGTGTGCCCGTGACCAAGACCGACAGCTGCATCGGCCCCGATGCCGAGGCCAAGGTGGCCGCCCTGGAAGACGGCGGTGTGGTGCTGCTCGAAAACGTGCGTTTCTTCGCCGAAGAAGAGAAGAACGAAGCCGAGTTCGCCAAGCAGCTCGCCGCCCTGGCCGAGGTGTACGTGAACGACGCCTTTGGGGCGGCCCACCGCGCCCACGCCTCCACCGAGGGGGTCACCAAGTTCCTCAGCCCCAATGTGGCGGGCCACCTGATGGAGAAGGAGCTGGCCTACCTGCAGGGCGCCATCGATGCCCCCAAGCGTCCGCTGGCGGCGATCGTGGGCGGCTCCAAGGTGAGCTCCAAGATCGGCGTGCTCGAGGCCCTGATCGACAAGTGCGACAAGATCCTGATCGGCGGCGGCATGATCTTCACCTTCTACAAGGCCCGCGGCCTCTCGGTGGGCAAGAGCCTGGTGGAAGAGGACAAGCTGGAGCTGGCCAAGGAACTCGAGGCCAAGGCAGCCGCCAAAGGTGTGCAGTTCCTGCTGCCCACCGACGTGGTGCTGGCCGACAACTTCGCCCCCGACGCCAACAGCCAGATCGCCAAGATTGAGGCCATTCCCGACGGCTGGATGGGCCTGGACATCGGCCCCGATTCCCTGAAGGTGTTCCAGGAGGCCCTGGCCGACTGTCAGACCGTGATCTGGAACGGCCCCATGGGCGTGTTCGAGTTCGACAAGTTTGCGGCCGGCACCAACGGCATCGCCCACACCCTGGCCGCCCTCAGCGCCAAGGGCACCATCACAATCATCGGCGGCGGCGACTCCGTGGCAGCCGTGGAGAAGGTGGGCGTGGCCGACCAGATGTCCCACATCTCCACCGGCGGCGGCGCCAGCCTGGAGCTGCTGGAAGGCAAGGTGCTGCCCGGCGTGGCCGCCCTGGATGAAGCCTGATTGGGGTCAAGCCTGATCGGAGCCTGCTCTGATCAGAGCCACCAGGGGGCTCAGACCCCCTGGTGGGGCAGGCGGGGCCCCATGGTCCCGCCCGGCAGGCCAAAGCGGCGCTGCAGCTCCACCAGATCCGCCATCTGCTGACGGCGCTGCTGCATGGTCTGTTGCAGCTGGGTGCGTTGGCAGCGCTCCACGGCGGCCAGGTCCCGGGCCGGCACGATGCAGCGTTCGGCCTGGCTGAGCTGCTCCAGCCGCTCACGGGCGCTGCGCTGCTCCAGGTCGCGGCGGGCCGCGAAATACTGTTTGCGCTGGCTGGCACTGAGGCGACTCATCGCTTCAGCCTGCTGGCGCTGCATCACCTCGCGACGCTCCGGGTTGCGCCACTGCTGCTGGAGCGGCTTCTGCTGCAGGGGCTGGGTCTGGGCCAGCAGCGGCCCACCGCAGAGCAACACCAGAGCACCGGCCAGAAGACCAGAGCTGGATGGGAGACAACGGCTCCAAAAACTGGGGACCATGGCGAGAGGGGGGATCAGGGATTGAGCTGGGCCTTATCGGCCACCACCAGCACCCGCTTGGTGGCACTGACGATGCCCTTGGGATGCACAAGCAACACGGCCCAGGTCTGGGTCCCGGGGGTGTAAGGGGCCTGCACCGACTTGAACAGCCCCCCCCCGCCCAGGGCGCCCAGCTGCAGATCGGGACTCTCCAGGGCGTTGACCTGCTGGCCGGTGAGAGCCACCAGGCCCCCGGCCGCCACGGCCCCCTCGAGGGGCTCATCGAACAGCACGTCGACGTCGTAGCGCTGGCCCGTGAGCACCGCATCCGGAATCAGCAGGCTCACCGGTAGATCGGCTTCGCCACTGCGCAGCAAGGACTGCTCGCGCACCACGGTCTGGCCATTGATCAGGCCACCACTACTCGTGAGCACCAGTTGCTGCTGGGCCTCAAGCCGGTAGCGGGTGGGGCCATCGTCCCGGGTGCCGCTCACCTGCAACTGCACCGTGCTGCGGCCATCCCGCAGGGGCGCTCCGGGGCTGATCTGCCAACGGGCATCGGGGAATTGGCGCAACAAACTGCGGCGGCGCAGTTCCACCAGGGTGACGTCGAGGCCCGGACCGTTCTCCAACACCCCCGCCAGCGCACCAGTGCCGTTGAGGGCTGCCTCCAGGGCCTGGAGCTGAACTGCTGTGGGGGCTGCCGCCAGCGCTGGCAAGCCAACCGCCGCTAGGGCGAAACCCGCCGCCACCTCCAGGATTCGATCACGGCAGCCGGGCAGGACCCGACGCAAGGGCTGAAGGCGCGGCATCGCAGCGGCGGAAACCGCTTTTAAGTTAGGCGCGCTCCAGCCATCCGGCCGAACCCCTCGCCCATGCCCAGGCTCCTGATCGCTGCCAGCGGCACCGGCGGCCACCTGTTCCCCGCCTTGGCTGTGGCCGATGCCATGCCCTCCGGCTGGAGCGTGCAGTGGCTGGGGGTGCCCGACCGCCTGGAAACCCAACTGGTGCCCAGTCGCTATCCCCTCCACACCGTGCGGGCCGGAGGCCTGCAGGGGCGGGGCCTGCGCCAGCTGCTCAACCTGCTGCAGCTGCTGCAGGCCACCCGCTCGGTGCGGCGGCTGATCCGCCGCGAACAGATCCACGCCGTCTTCACCAGCGGCGGCTACATCGCCGCTCCCGCGATCCTGGCGGCCCGCTGGTCGGGCGTGCCGGTGGTGCTGCACGAGAGCAATGCCGTGCCAGGCAAGGTCACCCGCCTGCTCGGCCGCTGCTGCACCCGGGTGGCGGTGGGGCTCCCCCAGGCCGCTGCCCGCCTGCCCCGCTGCCGGCCGGTGGTCACGGGCACACCGGTGCGGCAGGCGTTCCTACGGCCTGCCCCCCTGCCCACCTGGGTGCCGGCGGGGCCGGGACCGCTGCTGCTGGTGATGGGCGGCAGCCAGGGGGCCGTGGGGCTCAACCGGATGGTGCGCCCCCTGCTGGCTCGGCTCTCGGCGGCGGGCGTGCGGGTGGTGCACCTCACCGGCAGCAACGACCCCGAGAGCGGCCAGACCCTGCCGGAAGGGGTGGTGGAGCGGCCGTTCAGCGACGAGATCCCGAGCCTGCTGCAGCACGCCGATCTGGCCATCAGCCGCAGCGGTGCCGGCGCCCTCAGCGAGCTGGCCGTGTGCCGCACCCCCGCCATCCTGGTGCCCTACCCGGCCGCCGCCGACCGCCACCAGGATGCCAACGCCGCCGCCGCCGCGGAACTGGGGGCCGCCGTGATCGTGTGGCAACACCTGCCCGGCGAGCCGGCGCTGGAGCAGGCCCTCTGGCGCCTGCTGGGGCCGCGGCTGCGGGGTGCGCGGGCGGTCCGGGATCCCCTGGTGGCGATGGCCGCCGCCATGGAAGCGCTGGCGGTACGGGAGGCCGATCGGCGGGTGGCGGCCCTGCTCAGCGGCTCAAGCCTCGCTCCCGAAGCGGGGTAAGCCCTGGGCCAACTCCTGGCCCAGGGCCCTGAGGAGACGCCGGTTGCCAGCGCGGCCCTGGTAGCCGATACGCAGCCAGGGCTCCCCCAGCCCGTCGAAGGAGCGGCAGTCTCGCAGCAGGATCCGGTGGCGGCGCTCCAGGCGCTCCCGCAGCGGCTGCAGGGACGCCTCACCACGCACCAACAGGTAATTGGCCGCCGACGGCAGGGGCGTGAGCCCCGGCAGGGCCGCCAACTGGGCGGTGAGCCAGGGCCCCTCCCGCGCCACCCAGCCCTGCACCCGGGCTGTCCAGCGCCGCGAACAGGCGGGGTCGGCCAGCAGGGCCTCGGCCACCGCCACCGCCAGGCCATTGACAGGCCAGGGATCCCGCCAACGGGCCCAGCGCTCCAGTCGCTCGGGATGGCCCAGGGCGTACCCCAGCCGGAGCCCGGCAATCGACCACAACTTGGTGAGGCTGCGGATCACCACCAGGTTGGGGTGGTGGGGAACCAGGGGGATCAACGACTGCCGCTCTCCACCGGGCACCAGCGGCAGGAAGGCCTCATCGGCGATCACCAGGGCAAAGCGCTCCAGCAGCGGCTCCAGGGAGGCCCGGCTCCATAGGGCGCCTGTGGGGTTGTGGGGGTTGGTGAGCCAGAGCACGGCCCCGGCAGGGGGATCGGGGAAGGCCTGGGGTGTCCCACCGGCCTGGAGCGGGAGGCGCTGGGGCCGCCAGGCCCCGCCCCAGCAGGCCAGGGCCCGGGGATAGTCGGCAAAGCCCGGCTGGGGCAGCACGCTCAATCCGGCCGCGGCCCCATCCCGGGCCGCCCAGGTGAACAACTCCGCCGCCCCGTTGCCCGGCAGCAACCAGTCGGGCCCCAGACCCTCACACGGATGGCCCTGGGCCAGGGCCATGCGCAGGGCGCGGTACTCCCGATCGGGGTAGGCCCGCAACGACCCGGCGGCCCCGCCCAGGGCCGCCCCCAGCAGCGCCCTGCGCACGGCCCAGGGCGGTCCGAAGGGCACCAGGGACGCGCTGGCATCCAGCAGCTGGGAGGGCCGACAACCCAGCCGTGCCGCGGTGGCAGCCAGGTTGCCGCCATGGCGCTCGAACGGGCCCGTCGTCATGGCCGCAACCTAGGAGCCGGCACACCAGGGGGCGAGCCCGCCACAATCAGGCTTCCCCGATCGGGCCCCGTGGCCAGCCGACCGCTGCAACCGCTGATCACCGCCATCGGCCGGGTGCTGCTGGGCAAGGAGCAGGCCGTGCAGCTGGCCCTGGCCTGCCTGCTGGCCCGGGGCCACCTGCTGATCGAAGATCTGCCCGGCATGGGCAAAACCACCCTGGCTGAAGCCCTGGCCCGGGGATTCGGGCTCAGCTTCAAGCGGGTGAGCTTCACCAGCGACCTGCTGCCGGCGGATCTCACCGGCATCAATGTGTTCGACGCCGCCAACACCCGGTTCCACTTCCAACCCGGCCCCCTGTTCAGCCAGGTGCTGCTGGCCGATGAGATCAACCGGGCCAGCCCCCGCACCCAGAGCGCCCTGCTGGAGGCGATGGCGGCGGGGCGGGTGAGCGTGGACGGGGTGAGCCACCCCCTGCCCCAGCCCTTCCTGGTGATCGCCACCCAGAACGGCATCGACCAGGTGGGCACGGCGCCCCTGCCGGAATCCCAGCTGGATCGCTTCCTGATGCGGCTCAGCCTGGGCTTCCCCAACCGGGAGGCCGAGCGCGCGCTCCTAGGCGGCGCAGCCCTCCCCCCCGCCAGCCTGGAGCCCTTCTGCGACGCCACCGGCCTGCTGGAGCTGCAGCGGCAGGCCGCCACCCAGCATTGCTCCACTGCCCTACTCGACTACGTGCTCGACCTGGCCGCCTTCAGCCGCCGGGCCGACCAGCCAGGTCCGGGCCTGTCGCCGCGGGCCTGTCAGGGGTTGGTGGCCGCGGCGCGGGCCTGGTCGCTGCTGGAGGGACGGGACCATGTCACCCCGGCCGACGTGCAGGCCGTGCTGCCGGCCGTGGCCGACCATCGCCTGCAGCGGGATGCCGCTGCCCTGCTGGCCGGAGTGGATGGGCTTCGCTGACCTGCAGCTGGAGCTGGAGCGGTGGGTTAAACCCCAGCGGGGCGAGCGGCTGCGGCTTGGGCTGCGCAACCTCTACATCCTCCCCACCCGCTTCGGCTGGCTCTGGCTGGCGGGCAGTGGCCTGCTGCAACTGGTGGCGATCCAGAGCCAGCGCAACGGCCCCCTACTGCTGAGCTTCCTGATGTTGGGCCTGTGGCTGCTGGCCCTGCACCTCACCCACTTCAACCTGCAGGGGCTCACCCTCCAGGCCCTGCCCCCCGCGGGGGGATTCGCCGGCGAGCCCCTCGCCTATCGGCTGCTGGTGCAGAGCCGCGGCAGCCGCGACGCCGTGCAGCTGGGGCAGCAGCGGCAACCGCCCCCACCACCGCAACGCCTGAACGGAGGCGAAGCGGTGTTGACCGTCACCTGGCACAGCCCGCGTCGGGGCCTGCAGACCCCGGGACCGCTGCGGATCCAAACCACGGCACCGCTGGGGCTGTTCCGCTGCTGGGGCCTGTGGGAGCCCCCCCTTCCCCAGCCCGTCTACCCGGCTCGACGGCCGGGCCCCGTGGCCGCAGCCCCCGGGCCGTCGGGCAGCGAGGACAGCCAAGTGGCCGCCACTCCCCACCAACAGGGCAGTGCGTCCTGGCACGATCTGCGGCCGCACCGCCCGGAGGACGGCCTGGGCCGGATGGCCTGGACCGTCCTGGCCCAGGGCCGGGGGAAACAGACCAAAGTGTTCGCCAATGACAGCCCTCCGGCGGCCCGACTCAGCCCCGCGCCCGGGGTGCCGCTGGAGCGGGCGCTGGAGCATCTCAGTGCCGAGATCTGGCGCCGCAGCCAGGCCGGCGAAGCCTTCGGCCTGGACCTGGGCGCCACCCACCTGGCACCAGCCACCGGGCCGGACCACCGGGATCGCTGCCTGCTGGCCCTGGCCACCCACGGCACCCCATGAGCCGCTCCGCCCGCTGGCTGCAGATCCTGGGTTTGGCGGTGCTGGCCGCAGGCCTGCCCGGCCTGGATTACGGCTCCCCCCTGGGCTGGCTCTCGGCCGGACTGCTGCTGCTGGCAGCCCTAAAGCTGGCCGAAGCCCGCAGCGTGCAGGAACGGCGACTGGTGAGCCTGCTCACCCTGATCGGCTGCGGGGTCCAGGGGGCCCAGCAGCCCGAGCTGCTGCCCAGCGTTCTGCAGCTGCTGGGCACCGGACTGGCCCTGGCGGGCCTGCTGGCCCTCGAGGTGGGTGAGGGCCTGAGCTGGCGGGCCGTGCTGCGCCGCAGCCTGGCGGTGCTGCTGGCCGCCCTGCCGATGGCCCTGCTGCTGTTCCTGCTCGTGCCCCGGCTGGATCCGCTGTGGACAGCACCCAGCCTGCGGGGCCCCGGCGCCGCCGTCACCGGCCTAAGCGCCGACCTCGACCCAGGCAGCATCGCCAGCCTGGCCAACGACGAGGCTCCGGCAGCCCGGGTGAGCTTCAGCAGCGCCACGCCCCCAGACCCACAAGGGCGCTATTGGCGGGTGATCGTGCACGAGCGCTTCGACGGCCGACGCTGGAGTCGCCTTGACGAGCCGGCGAAGGCCACTGTTCCCCCCGCCAACGCCCCCAGCAGCGCCGCTGATCAAGCCGGCCCCAGTCAGGTGTGGCTGGTGGAACCCAGCCCCGTCCATGCCCTGCCCTGGGCGGGCACTGGCCAGGGCAGTTCCAGCCAACTGCGGGTGAGCCGGAACGGGGAACTGCGGCGTCAGCTGCCCGGCAGGGAACGGCTGGCCTACCTGCTGCGCGATGTCGACCGGCCCCAGGCCTGGCAGCAACGGCCACCCACCCTGGTGGACCTGAGCCTGCCGGCAGGCAGCAACCCGCAACTGGAAAGCCTGGGGGAGAGCTGGCGCACCCTGCCCCAGCCGGAGCAACGACTCGCCGCCGCCCAGGCCTGGTTCACAAGCCACACCTTTCGCTACAGCCGCACCCCCGGCGCCCTGCCAGCCCGCCGAGGCCTGGACGTGTTCCTGTTTGAACGGCGGGAGGGCTTCTGCGGCCACTACGCCAGCGCCTTCACGGCCCTGATGCGGTCGGCGGGGGTACCGGCCCGGGTGGTGAGCGGCTACCTGGGCGGCCGCTGGGTGCAGCCGCTGGGAGGCACGCCCTACCTCGACCTGCGCCAGAGCGACGCCCATGCCTGGAGCGAGGTGTGGCTTCCCAACCGGGGCTGGCAGCGGGTCGACCCCAGCGCCTGGGTGGGCTCCAGCGCATCCAACCCCGTCGGGGTGGTCGGTAGCGCAGCAGCAGGCTCCTCAAAGCTGGAGGGCTGGCGGCTGGGCATGCAATGGCTGCAATGGCAGTGGTGGGGCTTGGATCTGGCCTGGAACCGCTGGTGGCTGGGGTTCGACCAAGCCAGCCAGGAAGCCCTGCTGCGACGGTTGTTTGGTGATCAACGCCAGGGCCTGGGTCTGGTGCTGTTGGGGGGCGCGGGGGGCCTGCTGGCCCTAGGCCTCGGCTGGCTGCAGTGGCTCCAGACACCGGAGCGGGGGGACCGGCTGGAACGGGATCTCCACGCCGTGCTCCGCCTCCTGCGGCGCTGGGGGATCGAGCCGGCTCCGGGGGAGACCTTTGGGCAGCTGTGCCTGCGTGCGCGCGAACGCCTGCCGGGGCGCAGGGAAGCCCTGCAGGAGCTGAGCCGATGCCACGGGCTGCTGCGCTTTGCCCGCCTCAACCCAACGGCGCGAGCGCGGCACTGGGCCGCCTGGCGAACAGCCCTGCGCACCCTGCAACACAGCCCCTAAAGCGCGCTATAAGCCGTGAATTCAGGGAGAGTGCCATGCCCACGCGCGTCCTGCCTGCCGTCCTGCTGGCCCTGGGGCTTGGCCTGCCGATGCCGGCAACCTGGGCCGGTTCCAACGACCTGATCCAACTGCTGGACACCCGCAACTGCCGCGGCTGCAAGCTGCAGGACGCCGACCTTGTGCATGCCGATCTACGCGATGCGGATCTGCGCCAGGCCCAACTGCAGCGCGCCAATTTGGCCCAGGCCCGCCTGGATGGGGCCCAGCTCTCCGGCGCCAACCTGAGCTTCACCAGTCTCACGGGCGCCTCGCTGCGGGGCGCCGACCTACGCGGCGCCCGCCTCGACGGGACCGATCTGCGCCAGGCGGATCTGAGCGGGGCCCTACTGGACCCTGGGGCCCTCTCGCGCAGCCACTGGCAACGGGCCACCGGCATCGCCGCCATGCAGCTGACCTACGCCGAGCTGCACAACGCGGGGGCCGAGGCCGCCCAGCAGGGGCGCTATCCGGAAGCCGAACAACTCTTTGGGGATGCGATCCGCAAGGACCCGAACGCCGCGATCAGCTGGGTGGCCAGGGGGATCTGCCGCAGCGAACAGGGCAAAACCCAACTGGCCGCCAGCGACTTCACCTACGCCGCCAGCCTCTACAGCCAGGGGGGTGAAGTGGCCCAGGCCGAGCAACTGAAACAGGCCGCCGAAAAACTGGCCAAGGGTGCCGACTCCAACGGCGAGGGCGGCAATGGGGCCGGCAGCAAAGCTCTCGAAGGCCTGCTGTCTGCTTTCCAGTTCCTGGCACCCCTCGCCATGAAAGGGCTGATCCCGCTGGGGTTATGAAGCCCCCCGGCAACGGTTACGGCCGAAACTCATACCAATCGAGGTCACTGACGCCACCGAGAGGTTGGGGCCGACTCGTACCCACAGCCACGTAGAGCAAATCAGGCCGACCAGAGCGAATCTTCAGCCCCGAACCCAGGGCCAGTTCCCTACTTTGTCCCGGTTCCAGAATGGTGTCGAGCACCTTTTCCCCCTCAAGCCGCTCCACCCGCACCCAGCTCTGTCCACCCCGGGCCTCCAGCCGAAGCGTGGCAGGAATGGCCCGCGACGGACGCTGGCCAACGGTGGGTACGGGAGAGCGGTCGACCACAGGCAGGGAGCGACGACTCAGCAGTGGGGGCAGGCCCAGCACTATCAAGACCAGAACCAAACCGGCGCCAAGAGCAACGGACCTCTGGCGAGCCTTGAGGGATCGGAACCGAAACACAATCCCTGACCGGGGCGAGCGGCGACGGGACGGAGAGTCGCTGGGAGGGGACTGGAAGCGGGGCAAACGCACATCCGCCCAACTTCTGGGGGCCGGAGCGGGGGGCACTGCAGCGGCGGGAGGCAAGGCCTCAGGCACCCTGGGTTGCGCCAGGGCGCGGGAGACCTGCTCTTGCAGGGCCTTGCGCTCATCGAGCAGATGGCGGATGTCCTCAGCAACACTGCGGACCTTCTGGCGAAATTTGTCTTCGTAAATGCCAGGCAGTTCGTTGAGCAGGCCTTGGTATTGCTCCAGCTCAGCTTGAGCTTCCGCCACTTGACGCTCAAGATCCTCTATCGCCTGTTGGCTCTGCAGAAAATCCTCTGCGGGCAATGAAGATTCTGGATCGGCCATGAAAGCACCGGGGCCTAAGTATTCATTGGAGAACTAAGCGCACTCCAGTCAAGCAGAATGACACTCAAGCAGCATTAATAGGAAGCTGAACCCATGAATTCTCGGGCTTGGGGAGTCGAAGGTTGGTATCCATAGCCATAAACACCACCTTCAACATCATTGATAATCTTCGGGGTCACCATGATGACCAGCTCACGCTTTTCACGACGGTTACCGCTGGAGCGGAACAGCGAACCAATCAAAGGAATATCGCCAAGAATGGGCCACTTACTCACCTCGGCTCGGTCGAAATCAGAAATTACACCAGTCATGATCAAGGTTTGACCGTCACGCACGCGGAGAGCACCAGTATCAAGACGGCGAATACTTAAGATATCAATATTTCCACAACCAGGCACTGGCTCTCGATCAGTGACAGCGGAAACACTAGGCGACAAAGCAAATGTCACAAAACCATTGTCGTCAATTTTTTCAACTCGAGCTCCCAACACAAGTCCTGCTGTCGAAAGCGTAGGCTCGCATGTAATAATATTACTTGCCCCAGAAGCATTGGCTGCATTATTAACTTGATATTGGGTGATAACATTCGTGCCAACCCTGACCACGCCTTCATTGGCACGCCTGCGACCAATCGGCGAGTCAATGCTGTAATCATCAAGAGCTCCCGTGGATGAACCGCCACTACCACCTCCACCCTCGGAACGCAGCTCTGCAGGGTTTTCCTGGAGAATCAAAGTAGGACTCGCCAACAATTTTGTACTTTGCGATACAATCTGAGCCCTCAAAAAATCATAAAATTGATCTTTGGGATAGGCCAATCCAGGATTGGGCGACTGTGCGGAAAAGCCGGTCAGAGGATTATATGTTGGTGGCAAGTTATTACCAAATGCACCAAGCAACTCGCCACCATCATTGACGATGAAGTTATTGCCCCAACGGATCGCAAAACTATTTTCCATAGTGGAATCATTATCTAGATTCACATCCAGGATTTTGACCGAAAGGGCCACTTGGCGCTGTCGTAAATCAAGCTGCCTAAGGTACCCTTCTGCGACAAGAACAATTCCCGGGTCACCCACCAAGGTGATCGTTCCCAGCCGAGTATCTGTAGTCGCCCTGAGCCCTACCAAAGGGCCAGTTGATGCGCCATAGGCCTCAACTGTAGTTTGAGTTTGCGATTGGGTCGTTTGAGAGTTGGCGCCAGAAGATACAGCCTCACCCTGGGATACCCCTTGGGTCACTGAAGTAGTAATCGTATTAGTCTTCGTAACTGATGCGCCCAGGTTGGCAAGATAGTCAGCGGCTGCATTAGGCCCAACCTGGTTAAGTCGATAAACCTTTGACATTTGAGCGCCAAAACTCTTGGTTAGAGCATTGGGACCAGCAATAATCATATTGCCTTCTTTTTTGCCCTGCAAACCTGCAGCCAGCAAGGTGGAATTTAATGCTCGTGAATAGGTTTCTCCACGAAAAGAAATCGAAACAGTTCGGGCAGAAGAAACGGCCCCCTGGCCAGTCGCGTTTCCATCATCGACAAACACAAATCCATAACCGCCCAGCTGGGCTAGGGCCATCAGGGCATCTTTGGCCGGCGCATTCTTAAGGGTCATGGTGACCGGCGGGCCACTCACGTTGACGTAACCAGGATTCCGCAGCGTCATGGTGCCCACCGCCATGTCCCCCAGCGGCGGGGCCACCGCCCGGGCCTGGAGTGGCGGGGCGTAGGTGGGCAGGGGAACAGCTCCGGGTTGGCTGAGATTCAAGCGGTTGGTCTGCAGCGAAGCCTGGGGAGAGGAGGGGAAGGTGAGGATCAGATTCACCCCGTCGGCACTCACCACCGGGCGAGCCATGGACACACCTGGCATCGGGGTCACCGACAGGTTGTAGGTGCTCCCGGAACCATCCAGGCTGACGGACTGGAAGCCGAGCTCCGGCAGGGAAAGCCGCTGGGGACCAGAGCGCAGCCCTGAAGGCCTCGCCGTGGTGAGTTGGCCCTGCCAACCATTGGCCCTGGAGGACTGCTGCAACTCCGGTGCCGGGCCGGCCCCTTCCACCACTAGCTCCACAGCATTGCCGAGGCGGCGCACCTGGAGCTGCAGGGGCCCAGTGGTTGCCACGGACGGCGAGCCCGCAGTTGAGCTGGAGACAGGAGCTGAGCCCGCAGCCGGTTGACGCGGTGCCGCCTGGCTGGATGCCTCAAGCAGAGCAAACGCCGGAAGGGCCGTGGCCACCGCGGCTGTAGCAAATCGCTGCCAAAGATGCCTGCCCAACGTCAATGCCACAACTTTGGGCGGATCTTACCGAAAGAGTTTCTCCAAGGCCAGAGCTGGTCTGGAGTTTGTTAGTTCTTCGGTGCCGATGGAGGAGCTGTCACACCCGCAGCAGATCGATAGTAAGTGAACTGCAACTTCAACTCCGTCTTGGCGACGGCCGGCGCCACTGCAGGCTGACCAGCCGCAGGCTGGGGGGCGCTGGGCAGGGCAACTGCCGCAAGGGCCAAGTTGCTCTGGGTCACCAAAACCGTGAGCTTCTCGGTCGCCCGCAGGAACGCCAGCAGATTGGGATAGGGGCCCTTGGCCGTGATCAGCACCTTCTGGGCCTGGAGACCGGCTGCTTCCAGGGGAGTTTTGGGAGGGGGAGGAGGGGCATCCTCCCCTTTCTTGGCCGCATCGGGCGTCGGCGGCGGGGCCACCACCGGCTCATACAGGTCCAACTGGACGCCCAGACGGGAGGCCTCCCGATCGAGTTGGGCCAGGAAGGTGGCCAGCTCGCCACTGCCCTGAATCATTTGCAGGAGCTGGGCCTGATTGCGTTCAGCCTTGCTCTGGGCTTGAGCAGTCTTGGCGATTTGGGCCCGGAGCATGGGAATGCGGGCCTGAAGTTCCTCCAACTGGGCCAGCCGTTCGCTAGCGGCTTGGAGCCGCATCCACTGGGGAACGGCGGCAAAACCGACAATCAAACCCGTCACCACAACGCCAATGCCAATGGGAACGCCGAACAGCAAGCGCTGCTGCAGTCGGGATGCCTTTGGGTTCGCAGCGTCCTGAAGATTGGTCATTGGAGCAGTCCCTCCTTCTGCAAGAGATCCAAGCGGCGAACAAGGCCCTCAGCCCCGAGCTGACTGAGAATTTGTTTCTCAGCCGCAGGGCTGATCGGGGGGCGGAAATTCACAACGATTTCAAAATCAACCGGTCCCACGACCGGTCCCTGTGTTGCCGGACCCGAACTGGCCACATCGGCCCCGCGGGACGCTTTGACCATCGTCACTCCGTTGGGATCAACGAGGGGTGAGCGCTTCAGCTGGAGCTGGAAGGCATTGATCCGGGCAAAGGCCTGGGGATCGCGAGAGGAGCCCTTGAGGCGATAGCCCGATCCCTCCTCGGTGGCCGCGGTGAGCTGAATCCCCTCCGGCACACGGGTCTGGAGATCACGCAACACCGCCGAACCGGAGCGCACCGCAATCAGGCCCTTCACCAAGTCTCCATTGGCCTTGTCGATCCCCTGGAGTTTGGTTTTGGCTGCCGTGAGCTGGGTTTCAAACAGCTGCACCTCCGCCTCCACCGTGCTGAGACGCTCGATCGCAGCGTTCACCATCATGGAGCGCAGGAACACCAAGGCGGTAACGCCAAGGGAGACCCCGATCAACGCGGCACCGATCGCCACACCCTGAACGAGCCGCTGGCGCCCTTGAACGGAGACCGCAACGGGATCGGGAAGGTTGAGCTCCTGGCGCTTTTCACGCAGGAGGTCGAACGGAGTCGTGGTCGGCGTGGAGGTCATTGGGCCAGCTCCAAGGTCGAGAGCCCCTGCAGGGCGAGGGAACCGAATCCATCCCGATCGATCAGCTCGGCTTCCAGGCCGAGGGCCTGCTCCAGCAACTCAAGATCCTGAAGCGGTTCGGCCAACAACAACCGCAGGGAAGCCTGGGGCGCCAGTTGACTGCGATAAAACTCCAGACACCGCTGCAACGCGGGGATCAGCTCCGCCATGTTGCCGGGCAACATCCGCTCGAATTCAGGCACGCCCTGCCTCCAGATAATCAGATTGGTTCGCTGATCCAGGGGTTGGAGCAACGCCACCACGGTGTGGGCAGGAGTGGCCTCCAACTGCTCCTGGATCCCCAACATTTGGCACACCTGGTTCGGGAGCAGGTGCTGCAAGGTGCCACCGGCAATGGCGAACACTTCCACCCAGGCCTCAACAACCGAGCGCTCGGCCGCCACCACCATTGAACTCGAGGGCCGGCCAGGCAGGGGCTGGATATTCAAATAGGCCGCCTCCAAGGAGAAGGGCCAGCCCAGATCCGGATTCAGATCCCGCAGTTCTTCAACCGAATCGACTGGCTGCTGGCTGTCGGGCCAATCCACCACACGCCAATGGGAGGCCGAGCTCGGCAAGGACACCACCAGTTGGGCGTCGATGCCCCCATGTTCGAGCAGCAGATCGCCCAGAAAATCTCCCACCGCATCCCGGAGGTACGGCGTGCCATCGCGGCACGTCCGGGCCGGGATGGGGGCGGTCCAGATCGGACGTGGGTAACGCAGCGTCGGCTCCACGGGCTTACCCCTCTTCACCGACTGTCCAATCACTTGGTGATCAGACAGATCGATCATCACCACCGTGGGGAAGAGCTGGGCACGGAGGGGCCGCCATTTGTCCTGGATTCCCGCCAGTACCAAAGGTCTGATCCATTGCTTTAGGCAAACTTACCGAAATTTCAGCGCCAAGCCAGTCCCGAACCAACAGCTTCACCAAGGTGGACTAATCCATGGCGGTCGAGTTGGCTGCCCAGGCCCTCGAGAATGCGGGGCACCAGGGCCGGTCCTCCATAGATCCAGCCGGTGTACAGCTGCACCAGCGAGGCTCCAGCGGCGATCCGCTCCCAGGCACTCTCCGCCGAGTCGACGCCGCCCACCCCAACCAGGGGCAAGGCGGGGCCGGCCGTGGCCCGCAGCCGCCGCAACACCTCGAGGGCCCGAGAGCGCAGGGGGGCGCCACTGAGGCCACCGGCCTCCTCGCCCAAGGTGCGGCCGGTCTGACTCAGGCGTCGCTGCTCCAGGCCGAAACGGTTGAGGCTGGTGTTCACAGCGATCACCCCAGCCAGGCCCTCCTCGTAGGCCATGCGGGCGATGGCATCGATCGCGTCGTCTTCCAGGTCGGGGGCGATCTTCACCAGCAAGGGCGGACAGGCGGGCAACCGCCGCAGCCGCTCCACCAGGCGCCGCAGCAGGGTTTCCTCCTGCAGCTCCCGCAGGCCGGGCGTGTTCGGTGAGCTCACGTTGATCACGGCGTAGTCGGCCAGGGGGGCCAGCAGCTCCAGGGACGAGGCGTAGTCGTCGGGGGCCAGCTCCAGGGAGGTGATCTTCGATTTGCCGAGATTGATGCCAAGCACGGCGGGGCGCCGGCCAGGAGCCGGCAGCTGCTGGCGCTCGAGGGTGCGGCGCAGGGCCTGGGCTCCGTCGTTGTTGAAACCCATCCGGTTGAGGGCCGCCCGCTCCGCCGCCAGGCGGAACAGGCGCGGCTTGGGATTGCCCGGCTGGCCGTGCCAGGTGACCGTGCCGAGCTCGGCAAAGCCAAAGCCAAACAAATGCCAGATTCCCGCCGCCACACCGTTCTTGTCGAAGCCAGCCGCCAGGCCCACCGGATTGGGGAAGCGGCAGCCAAACAGGGTCTGCTCCAGCCGGGGATCGGGACGCTGCAACTCGGCCGCCAGGCCGGCCAGGGCCCCACTCACCAGGGGCCAGCGGCGGCGCAGCGACGCCTGGGCCAGGGCCGTGAGGGTGAGCTGGCTGAGCTGCTCGGCATCGGCACCGTCGTCCCGCCCCAGCAGCGGACCCACCAGCCGCCCGTAGAGCGCCTCGGTGCTGGTTGCCGAGCCCGTCTCCGCCATTAACCGCCGCTCACTCCCGATCCTCCAATCCTCCCGCGTCCCGTTCCAAACGCCAGCGCCCCCCCTCCAGGGGCAGCACCTGCCAGTCGCGCCAGCGCCAGGGTTCACGGCGACGCTCCAGCTGCTGCAAGGGCTGCTCCACCAGTTGGGCCAATTCCACCAGGCTGAGGCCATAGCCCTGAACGGCAAACCGGTCGGCCAGCTCAAGACGGCTCAGCAGGTGCTGCAACGGAGCCGGGGCTTGATCCGGCGCCGACTCAACGGGCTCCAAGGGCGGCACATCGGCCTCGATCCGGGCGGTGGCCACCACCTCGCCGACCGCCATCGCCGGCATCTGCCCCCGGGAGAAGGCCACGGCGATCGCATCGCAACGGTCGTTGTCGGGATCGCCGCTGTGGCCCTTCACATGCACCAACTCCACCCCCGGCAGGCGGGCCCGATCCAACTGCTCCCACAGATCCCGGTTGAGCACCGCCCCACCCGAGGCCGTGCGCCAGCCCTTGCGCTTCCAGCCCTGGATCCACTTGCTGAAGCCGTCGATCAAGTAGCGGCTGTCCGTGCGGATCGCGAGCCCGGGGGCGTGGGGCAAGTCCCTGAGGGCCTCCAACAGGGCCAGGGCCGCCGTCAGCTCCATGCGGTTGTTGGTGGTGGCGCGATCGGCCCCACCCAGTTCATGGACCGAGCCATCTTCGAAGCGCAGCAACGCCCCCCAGCCCCCAGGCCCCGGATTGCCACTGCAGGCACCATCACAGGCCGCAGCCACCACTCTCACCGGCTCAGCCGCCACTGGACAACTCCCCAAAGCTCGCTAGAGAACACACCTGCCCGTTGCGCTTGCCCGAGCCATGGACCAGGCCGTACGTCGAACCTACCTGGCTCTAGCGGGCGCCGGGCTGGCCCTGCTCACCCCCTGGGCCGGCGCCGCCAGCCTGTTCGACAGCAGGCCCATGGACAGCAGTCGCTTTGCGGTGCTGGCGCGGCCGGTGGGCCCCAGCGACTGGAACCTGCTGGTGCTGGAGCAGATCCAGGCCCAGCCCCTCTGCTGGCAACAACGGCCTGACGGCTTGGTGGACCCGGCCCTCAATCGCTTCAACTTCACCGGCATCTGCAGCCGCTATCTCGACAGCAACGGCTATTCCCTGCGGATCGGCGGCCAGGACCTGGCCAGCCGCTACCGGCTGCAACTGCGCCAGAGCGGCACCGAGCTGCGACTGGAGGCCAGCACCACCAGCAATCCCACCGTGCTGGTGGTGGGCAGGGCGCACGTGCCCCTGCGCGACCGGGACGGCTTTGTGGCCTTGACCCTCGAGCCGGGCTGGGACCTGCAGCGGCGGGTGTTCAACAGCCAGACCCTCAGCCACATCTACTTCGCCAATCCCAGCCCCCTGCCCCAGCTGCTGGCCAAGGCAAGCGGCGCCCCCCTGGCCCTGCGGCCACCGGTGGCCCCGCCCAGCCTGCCGGGCCCAACCCGGACCAGTGGCAGCAGCCTGGTGGCCCGCGGGCCGATCCGACTGCCGGTGATCCCCTTCAGCGACTGAATCATTCAGCGACTCAATCACGCGCCAGGGGTGGGGACAGTTGCCAGACAGGCCGATCCCACCTCCCCCTCCCCAACCCAGGCCGTTATGGTCTCAGCGTGTGAGGAGTGGGAACGCTCTTCCAGGGTCGAAACGAGGACAGACTCCCGGAATCGTTCCAACTCAGAGCCCTGCCTTCGGCGGGGCTTTTTTATTGGCGCGGGGGGGCAGCAAAAAGCCGGCCCCAAAGGGCCGGCTGAGTTTTGGACAAGCAAGGGCCCAAGGGGCCCAGGGATCACTTGATGGTGACCTTGCCGCCGGCTTCTTCCACAGCCTTCTTGATGGTTTCGGCTTCGCCTTTGGCGATGCCTTCCTTGATGGCGCAGGGAGCGCCTTCCACCAGGGCCTTGGCTTCACCCAGGCCGAGGCCGGTGGCCTCGCGGACGGCCTTCAGCACCTTGATCTTGGCGGCGGCGTCAAAGCTGTCGAGCATGACGTCGAATTCGGTCTTCTCTTCAACGGCTTCGGCAGCAGCTGCGGGAGCGGCGGCCATCACCACGCCGGCGGAAGCGGCGGCGGACACGCCGAAAGCCTCTTCGATCTGCTTGACGAGCTCGGAAGCCTCAAGCAGCGAAAGGGTTTTCAGCGATTCGAGAATCTTGTCGGTAGTAGCGGACATGGTTGGGAATCAGCAACAGATCTGTTTGTGAACAGTCGGATCGAGGGAGCTCGAACGCGCGGAATGCGATCAGCCTTCGCCAGATTCGGCGTGCTGGTTGAGCGCCCGGGCAAGACCGGATGGAACCTCGTTGATGCCCACAGCCAGCTTGGTGGCCACGGCATTGATCGCACCGGCGATCTGGGCCATGAGCACCTCCTTGGAGGGCAGATCCCCGATGGCCTTGATGTCGGATTGGGAGAGGAGCTGACCTTCGAAAAGGCCTCCTTTCACTTCCGACTTCTTCGTGTCCTTCTGGAAGGACTGCACGGCCTTCACCGCACCACCCACGTCGCCCTTGACGAGCACGAAGGCGTTGGTGCCGGTGAGCAGGGAATCGAGATTCGACCAGGCGCTATCGCCATCAATGGCTCGGCGCATCAAGGTGTTTTTGGTCACCTTGCACACACCGTTGCTGGCCTGCAGACGGGTCCGCAGATCAGACATCTCCTTGATGGTCAGGCCCTTGAAATCGAGGACCAGCGCCATTTCGGCCTCGCCGAGGAGCCCCTTGAGCTCTTCGACGATCTGTTGCTTGTTCTCCAGAGTGCGGCCCATAGGGAAGGAACGGATCAGGGGAACAAGCGGGGAACGCGGCCCGGGACGCCGAGGCTTTCCCGGATGGGAAAACGTCAGCTCGAGGCCGCTGCCTGTTCTGTCACCCGTCCGGACGAATCCGATCTGGAGCCAAACCTGTCGCGATCACCTCGGCAGGACTTACACAAGGTGGGCCGGAGAACCGGACCACACAGGCAACCTGCTGTCTGGGGTTGGGCGCGTGCCCTTCTGGCAAAAGCCAGTCCAATACCTTACATCTTGAAGCGCCGGCTCAGCCCTCCTGCTTGATGTCCTGCAGGGCGGAAAAGTCGACTTCCACCGAAGGGCCCATCGTGGAGGTCACGTACAGGCTCCTCCAATAGCGGCCCTTGGCGCCGCTGGGCTTGTTGCGGTCGATGGTCTCCTGCAGGGCCTTGAGGTTGTCGAGCAGCTTGGCCGCATCAAAGCTGGCCTTGCCGAAGCGCACGTGCACGATGCCGGTGCGGTCAGCCCGGAACTCGAGTTTGCCGGCCTTGAACTCGTTGATGGCGCCGGCCAGATCGGTGGTGACGGTGCCGGCCTTGGGGTTCGGCATCAGACCCCGGGGACCGAGCACCCGGCCCAGCTTGGCCACCTTGGGCATCATGTCGGGCGTGGCGATCAGCAGGTCAAACTCCATCTCGCCCTTGGCGATCTGATCCACCAGGTCGTCGTCGCCGGCCAGATCGGCGCCAGCGGCCTTGGCGGCGGCCACGGCCTCACCGCGGGCAATCACCGCAATGCGGATCGACTGGCCGGTGCCATGGGGCAGGGCCACGGTGGTGCGCAGTTGCTGGTCGGTGTACTTGGGATCGATGCCGAGGCGCACGTGGGCCTCGAGGGTTTCGTCGAACTTGGCATTGGCATTGGCCTTGACCAGCTCAATGGCCTCCAGGGGCGCGTAGCTGCGGTCTTCGACCTTGGCGCTGAGAGCGGCGAAACGCTTGGAAATTTTCGGCATGGTGGGAATGGGGTACGGACGATTCAGGTCTGGAACCGATGCGGGACTGCCTGGATCTCCCCCGGGTAAGGGTGGATGGATTGGGGACGGAGCGGGGCTCAGTCGTTGACGGCGACGCCCATGTTGCGGGCGGTGCCTTCAATGATGCGCATGGCCGACTCAACGCTGGTGCAGTTGAGGTCGGGCAGTTTGGTCTTGGCGATCTCCTCGAGCTGGGCACGGCTGATGGCACCCACCGACCCCTTGGCAGAGGTGGCGGCACCCTTCTCAATGCCGGCGGCCTTGGAGATCAGCACGGAGGCGGGAGGGGTCTTGAGAATGAAGGTGAAGCTGCGGTCTTCGAAGACCGAGATCTCCACCGGGATGACCAGACCGGCCTTCTCCTGCGTGCGGGCGTTGTACTCCTTGCAGAACGCCATGATGTTGACGCCGTGCTGACCGAGGGCAGGGCCCACCGGCGGCGCGGGGTTGGCTTTGCCGGCATCGAGGGCCAGCTTGATTACGGCAACGACTTTCTTGGCCATCGTCTCGGGCTACTGGGGCAAAACTCCCAACGGGAGTGGGGGCGGTCCTGCGGATGACCTCCAGAACTGGAGGTGTGCGGGAGGCGGCCGTCCTCCGCAGGGAGACGGCCGCTGAGGGGCCGGGGCCTAACTCTGCTTGCTGATCTGGGAGAACTCGAGTTCCACCGGGGTTTCCCGGCCAAAGATCGAGAGCAGGGCCTTGAGCTTGTTGCGCTCTCCGGACACCTCGATCACCTCGCCTTGGAAGTCCTTGAACGGACCTGCCGTGACCAGGATCTGGTCGCCTTCGGTGAGATCCACCTTGACAACAGCCTTTTTCTCGGCCGCCCGCTTGAAGATCCGGTCAACCTCCGAGCGGCTGAGGGGGCGGGGCTTGATGTGACCCCGGGCCTTGGCCGTGGCACGGCGCTCCTCGGCCCCCACGAAGTTGATGACGTTGGGGGTGCTGCGCACGGCCATCATCGTGTCCTCATCCAGCACCATCCGCACCAGCACGTAGCCGGGGAACACCTTCTCCTCGGTGCTCTGACGGGAGCCATCCTTCTTGAGCTTCACCCCGGGGGTCTGGGGAATCTCAATCTCCAGAATGCGATTGTCCACGCCGAGGGTCACCGCCCGTTGCTCCAGGGTGGCCTTCACCTTCTTCTCACAGCTCGAGGCCACCTGCACGGCGTACCAGCGGGCCACCTGCAGCTTTTCACCGCCAGCCGGCTGCTCCAGCACCTGGGCGTTGGGCTCCAGGCCGGTCTCCAGCCCATCGTCTGCGGACCCCAGGACGTCGAGAGAACGGTCGGTAGGGCTGTCGGTCAGGGGCTCAGACACGGGACTCACAACGGAAACGGAACGCGGACTCAGCGGAAGACCTGGATGGCCGCCCAGCCATAGAAACGATCGATGGCGGCGATCGCCGCTGCCGAGAGACTCACCATCAAGATGACGGCCACCGACTCGCTGAACAGCTGCTGACGACTGGGCCAGACGACCTTGCGCAATTCCGCCAAGGTGGCGGCGGCAAAGCCCTCGGGCGGCAGCGGTGATTCCGGAGCCGTGGCGGGCTCAGGGGTCGCAGCGGATTGATCAGGATTGGGCGGATCGTTAGTCAGGACGGATGGGGCGCGGATTCGTCCGCACTGGCCGGCAAACGACCACCCTACCCGAGGGGCACAAAGGTCAAGGGATCGCCGGGCTCCACGCGCACCCCCCGGGCACCGCTGAAGCGCTCGGCCAGCAGCTCCGTGGCCAGGGGATTCTCCAACTGACGGCGCAGCACCCGCCGCAGGGGCCGGGCACCGTATTCGGGCTCGTAACCCTGCTCGGCCAGGGCCTGAACCACCGGCTCCGGCACCTCCAGGACCAGATGCTGCTCCGCCAGCAACCGGGCCAACTCGGCCAGCTGCAGCCGCACGATCCTCTGCAGATCGGCTGGACCGAGGGGACGGAAGCGGATCACCTCGTCGATCCGGTTGAGAAATTCAGGCCGGAACTGGGCCGACAGCGCCTGGTCGACTTGCTGGGCCAGGCGGGCCTCCAGCTCCCCAGCGAGGGCCGGATCACCGCCGGCGCGGGCGGTCTCCAGGATCGCCCGACTGGCCAGATTGCTGGTCATGATCACCACCGTGTGGCGAAAATCCACGGTGCGGCCCTGGGAGTCCGTCAGGCGGCCGTCGTCGAGCACCTGCAGCAGCAGGTTGAACACCTCCGGATGGGCCTTCTCCACCTCATCCAGCAGCAGCACGGCGTAGGGCCGGCGCCGCACCGCCTCGGTGAGCTGGCCGCCCTCCTCATAGCCCACGTAGCCGGGGGGGGCCCCCACCAGCCGGGCCACGGCGTTGCGCTCCATGAATTCGCTCATGTCGAGCCGCACCAGGGCGTCGTCCTCATCGAAGAGGGCCGCTGCCAGGGCCTTGGCCAGCTCGGTCTTGCCCACACCGGTAGGGCCCAGAAACAGAAAGGAGCCCACCGGCCGCGTGGGCGACTGCATGCCCGCCCGGGCCCGGCGGATCGCCGCGGCCACCGCCGCCACCGCCTCCGGCTGGCCGATCACCCGCTCGCCCAAGCGGGCTTCCAACTCGAGCAGCTTCTGCCGCTCGCCCGCCAGCAACCTCTGCACGGGGATACCGGTCCAGCGGGCCACCACATCGGCAATGTCCCCCTCCTCCACCTGCTCCCGCAGGATGGTTTCCCCCTGCAATTCCGCCTCGAGGGTCTCGCGGCGCTGCTGCAGACCATTGAGCTGGTCATGCTGCAGCCGGGCCGCCTCCTCGTAGTCGCCCTGGCGCTCCGCCTCCCCGATGGCGTGGCGCAGATCGTCGTCCTGCTGGAGCAGATCCCGCAGTTCCGCCAGCCGCTCCCGCTCCGCCTGCCAGCGCTGCTGCACCTCCTGCAGCGCCTCGGTGGCCCGGCGGCGCTGGTCTTGCCACTGCACCCGCTCCTCCAGCGGAGCGGCCTCCGCCGAGAGCAGGGCCAGCTCCACCCGCCGCAGCTCGGCTTCGGCGGCCTCCACCAACTGGGGCTTGGAGGTGACCTCCATGCGCAGCTGGGCGGCGGCCTCATCCACCAGATCAATGGCCGAATCGGGCAGGCAGCGATCGGTGATGTAGCGATCCGCCAACCGGGCCGCCGCCACTAGGGCCTGGTCGGTGATCGCCACGCCGTGGTGCAACTCGTAGCGCTCCTTGAGACCCCGCAGGATCTCCACGCTCGTGTCGAGACCGGGCTCCTTGATCAGCACCTGCTGGAAGCGCCGATCGAGGGCCGGATCCTTCTCAATGCTGCGGCGGTACTCCTCCGGCGTGGTGGCGCCGATGCAGCGCAGGTAGCCCTGGGCCAGGGCCGGTTTCAGCACGCTGCCGGCGTCGGCATTGGAGCGGTCGTTGCTCACCACGGTGTGCAACTCATCGATGAACAGCACCACCCCGGCCGCGCCAGGCACCCCATCGGCATCACGCACCTCCTTGAGCACGGACCGCAGCCGCTCCTCGAATTGGCCGCGGAACTTGGCCCCGGCGATCAGGGCGCCGAGATCCAGGGCCACCAGCCGCAGGCCCTGCAGCGAGTCGGGCACCTCACCGGTGACGATCCGCTGGGCCAGCAACTCAGCCACAGCGGTTTTGCCCACACCGGGCTCGCCGATCAGCACCGGGTTGTTCTTGCTGCGGCGCGAGAGCACCTGGATCAGGCGGCGCATCTCCAGGTCGCGACCGATCACCGGGTCGAGCTCGCCGGCCCGGGCCGCCGCGGTGAGGTCACGGCCATAGCGCTCCAGGGCGCTGGGCTCGGGCGGCTCCTGCTCCAGGCGAAGTTCGGAGCTGGGTGCGAGTGGCGGAGGCGAGGACAGGGACGTCGCTGGGCTGGCCGTGTCAATCCAGGCATCGGACAGCCCTGCTGAAACCGGGCCGACGGCGGGGGCAGGGGCAGAAGCTGGGGGAGGCTGGAGCGGCAGGGTGGAGGTGGCGGGGGCAACCGCGGCACCCGGCCGGAACTGGCGCAACAGCAGATCTTCACTGAGCCCCTCCCCCCCCAGCAGCGCGGCGCCGATACGGGGCTCCCGCACCAGGGCCATCAGCAGATGGGGCAGGTCCAGCAGGGGAGATCCCCAGGCGGCCCGGCAGCGCTCGGCGTCCTCCAGCAGGTCTTCAAGGGCATCGCCGATGTAGAGCGCCTCACCGGTGCTGCCGGGCTGGTCGGCACAGAAGCTCTCGAGCCGGTCCAACAGGCGATCGGGATCGAGGGGCAGGGGGTCCAGCCAGGGGGCGAAGCGCCGCTCCAGCAGCAGGGTCTGCAGCAGGTGCTCCACATCCATGGCGCCATGGCGCCAGCGGCGGGCCGTGTCCTGGCTGGCCAGGAGCAGGTCCCAGGCGTCATCGCTGAAGCGATCGGGTTCGCTGGTGAGGCTGGGGGGCACGGGATCGGCGCGCATGGGCTTGGTGGGGTCAGCCGCGGGAGGAGAGCTGGATCAGTTCCACCTTGTAGCCATCGGGATCTTCCACGAAGGCGATCACCGTGTTGCCGTGCTTCATCGGGCCCGGTTCGCGCACCACCTTGCCGCCCTTGGCACGGATCGCCTCGCACACCGCCTGAATGTCATCCACCCCCAGGGCGATGTGGCCATAGCCGCTACCGAGGTCGTAGGCAGCGGTATCCCAGTTGTGGGTGAGCTCCAGCACGGTGGTGTCGCTCTCCTCGCCGTAGCCCACAAAGGCGAGGGTGAACCGGCCCGAGGGGTAGTCCTTGCGGCGCAGCAGGCGCATGCCCAGCACCTCCGTATAGAAGGAGAGGGAACGCTCCAGATCCCCCACCCGGAGCATGGTGTGCAGCAGGCGCATCAACGAAACCGGTGGGCCGGCAACCAAGACTCAACGCCCCCATTGTGGCGAGCAAGCCCGGGGGCGGTACCCGTTGGCACAAAAGGGGTAGAGGGGGTGACCCATAGGATCAGCCCAAGTCAGCAACAGGCGCGCCGACGTGATCGACTCCCTCGACCTTGTGATCGACACCGTGGTGGCGCGGGAGGTGCTCGACTCCCGCGGCACCCCCACGGTGGAAGCGGAGGTGCTGCTCGAGGGTGGTGCCAGCGGTCGGGCGATCGTGCCGAGCGGCGCCAGCACGGGTGCCCATGAGGCCCACGAGCTGCGCGACGGCGGCAGCCGTTACTTCGGCAAGGGCGTCACCCAGGCCGTCAACAACATCGAAGAGCGGATCGCCCCGGCCCTGTGCGGCCTCAGCGCCCTGGACCAGAGCGCCGTCGACGGCGCCATGGCGGAACTGGACGGCAGCGACAACAAATCCAGCCTGGGCGCCAACGCCGTGCTGGCGGTGAGCCTGGCCACCGCCCGGGCAGCCGCCAATGGCGTGGGCCTGCCCCTCTACCGGTATCTCGGGGGGCCCCTGGCCAACCTGCTGCCGGTGCCGTTGATGAACGTGATCAACGGCGGCGCCCACGCCTCCAACAACATGGACTTCCAGGAGTTCATGCTGGTGCCCCACGGCGCCGGCAGCTTCCGCGAAGCCCTGCGCATGGGCGCCGAGGTGTTCCACACCCTCAAGGGCCTGCTGAGCAGCCAGGGCCTCTCCACCGCGGTGGGCGACGAGGGCGGCTTCGCCCCCAACCTGGCCAGCAACGACGCCGCCGGTGAGCTGCTGGTGCAGGCGATCGAGAAGGCCGGCTACCGCCCCGGCGACCAGATCTCCCTGGCCCTGGATGTGGCCAGCACCGAATTTTTCAAGGACGGCCGCTACAGCTTCGGTGGCGGCAGCTACAGCAGCGCCGAGATGGTGGACCAGCTGGCCCAGCTGGTGAGCCGCTTCCCGATCGTGTCGATCGAGGACGGCGTGGCCGAAGACGACTGGGAAGGCTGGGCCCTGCTCACCGAGCGCCTTGGCAAGACGGTGCAGCTGGTGGGCGACGACCTGTTCGTGACCAACACCGCCCGGCTGCAGCGCGGCATCGACCTGGGCGTGGCCAACTCGATCCTGATCAAGGTGAATCAGATCGGTTCGCTCACCGAAACCCTGCAGGCGATCGATCTGGCTGGCCGCGCCGGCTACACCAGCGTGATCAGCCACCGCTCCGGCGAAACCGAAGACACCACCATCGCCGACCTGGCGGTGGCCACCCGCGCCGGCCAGATCAAGACCGGCTCCCTCAGCCGCTCCGACCGGGTGGCCAAGTACAACCAGCTGCTGCGCATTGAAGACGAACTCGGCAGCCAGGCGGTCTACGCCGGCGCCGAAGACCGCGGCCCCCGCGGCAAAGCCTAAATTTTGCATCGAGGACTACCAAATTTAGGTCGACAAAAGTATAAATAAAGACTACACTCACTGCATTGTAAAAATAAAGCGAATCGGGGAGATGGACTGGATTGAGATACCCCTCAGACGCGTCGTCAACGCCTAATCCTTTAGCTGATCTCAATCCCGAGCACCGCCAAGGAGCCCGTCCCAAGGCCAGCCAGGCATGGCAGCTTTCTGCCGTTTTGGCGGGCATCGGCATGCTTGGCTCCGTCGGGGCGAGCGTTTTCACCTACAAGCTCGTGCACGAGCCCCTCGAGACGGTCGGAGCCTTCGAGGTGAGCCATCTGGCCTCGTCGCACTGCAACGCCATCGCCAGCACCCTCAGGGGCCTGTCGCTCGCCCGCAGCAATGTGATGAGCGGAGAACCCGACGGAGCGCGCACGGACCCCGACCCCAACGCCACCATCGGCGTGGTCAACCTGGGCAGCGGGCGCCTGGAGAGCCCCTCTAGCAGCAGGCTGTCCAGGCAGGAGGCCGAGCAGATCCTGCGCCGCTTGCCCCTGGATCCCAGCCGCGATCCGCAGGCCCAGTCGGTGCCCACCGCCCTGGGTGACGCCTCCAGCGGCCTGAAGGCCGACCTGGCCCAGCACCAATGCAGGGAACTGGACGATGGGCTCGACCCTCTGGAGGTCCGGGTCTACCCGATCCAGGGGAAGCCCAGGGGCTGGCTGGCCTTCGTTGATGGCCCCTGGACCGTGCGGGGCGAGCGCAAGGCATCCTTCGCCCTGGTGAATCTGTCCACCAACAGGTTGGCGACCCTGGGCCACGATCAGGACCGAACCCTGCCGCAGTTCTTCACCAGTGAAAAGGATGGCGACGAGTTGCGTATGGACCTACAGGTCGATTCGGCCGGCGTGCTGAAGGACGAGGCAAGCCTGCACCAGGCCCTGCCCAAGCTGGACCTGGAACAGGACGATCAGAAATTGGAAGAGCTGAAGATCGTTCCCTTTGCCAACCAGCTGGTCAGCACCCAGCTGAGCATCGATCACCGCATCCTCAATGGGATGTCCTGGCGGGCGACCGGTCTGGTCTTTGTGATGGGCTTGCTGGGGACCAGCATCGTGGTGCTGGTGAGTCGCCGCTCAGAGATCCGCCTGCGCCGGCTCAATGAGGCGCTCGTGCGAGAAAGCCGCACCGATGGCCTCACCCGCATCGCCAACCGCCGGGCCTGGGATGAAGCCCTCAACCTCGAGGAAAGCCGGCGCCAGCGCCATGGTTACCAGTACGGGCTGGTGGTGATTGATCTGAACGGCTTCAAACAGATCAACGACGAGCAGGGCCACCAGATGGGCGATGAGGTGCTGCAGATCGCCGCCAGCCAAATGGCTGCCCAACTGCGCAGCAGCGACCTGTTGGCCCGGGTGGGCGGCGATGAATTCGCCCTCTTGATCGTCAACCCCAGTCCAAAGGGCCTGGAAGAGTTCGTGGAACGCCTGCGTCAGGCGCTTCGCCACAGCGGCGTCGATGCGTCGATCGGGGCTGCCCTCAGCGAACAGCACGCCACCCTGGAGCAGACCTGGGCGAAGGCGGATGAGGCGATGTATGCGGTCAAATCGAGCCGCCGTCCAGCGGAGTCGAGCCCAACCCGCCTGGACTGAAGCTCAGGACTTCCCCACCCCAGGCAGCTGATCGATACGGCCGTCGCGCTTGAGCCGGCCCTGCAGCTTGAGCCAGCTCAGGCCCACCGGCAAACCCGCCAACAGCGGGATGGCCACCAGGGCGGGGCGAGCGCTTGCGGCCAGCAGGGCCGCAGCCACTGCCAATCCGGCCAGCAGCATGGACTGCCCCGCAGCCTGCTGGGCCAGGGCCAGACGGCGCAGCAGGCGATCGGTTTCGCCGGCACGGATCTGCACCTGCAGGTCGCCCTGTTCAATGCGGGCCAGGCTGTCGTCGAGACGCTTGGGGATGCCCAGGGCGCGGCTCCCCACCTCGGCCGCCTGCCGGGAAATCTCGTTGAAGAGCTCGTTGCCAAACCGGTCGCCGCTGCCTGAACCGCTTGAAGTCATCAGAGGGAGCAGGTAGGGACGGGCGATCGCCACCAAGCTAAAGCCGCTATCCAGGCTGCGGCCAACCCCTTCGAAGGTGGAGAGGGCCCGCATCACGAAAATGAGTTCTGGGGGCAGGCGGAAGGGCTGGCCGTAGACCAGGTCGTAGAGATCCCCCGACAGTCGCTCGAGCACGTTGGCGGAAAAGGGGGGCGTGAGGGCCTCCTCCAGCATCAGGCGCACCAGGCGGCGCACCGGCCCGGGATCGACACCGGGGGCAATCACCCCGGCCTGCTGCAGTTCCCCCACCAGGCCGGCCGCATCGCGGCTGGCGGCGGCACGCACCATGCTGCCCAGGCGGCCCCGCAGGCGGCTCGAGAGCTGCCCCATCATGCCGAAGTCGTAGTAGATCAGGGCCCCATCGGCGGCCACGGCCAGGTTGCCGGGGTGGGGGTCGGCATGGAAAAAGCCGAAACGCACCAGCTGCTGCAGATAGCTGGCCGCCCCTTTCTCCGCCACCGCAGCGGGCACAATCCCGGCCTCCAGCAGGGCTTGGCGGTCGGTGATCTTGATGCCGGGAACGTAATCCAGGCAGAGCACCCGACGGGTGCTCAGCTCCCACACCACCGCCGGGATGCGGATCCCCGGATCGTCGAGAAACTGCTGGCGAAAGCGGGCCGCATGCTCCGCCTCGAGCCGGAAGTCGAGCTCCCGCAGCAACACCCGCCGGCACTCCTGGGCGATGCCGATCCAGTCGCGGCCGCGGCCCCAACGGGGATGGCGCTGCACGGCGCCAGCCACCTGCTGCAGCACCTCCAGGTCGAGCCGAAAGGTGCGCTCCAGCCCTGGGCGTTGCACCTTGAGCACCACTTGGCGGCCGCTGCGCAGGCTGGCGCGATGCACCTGGGCCAGGCTGGCGGAGCCCAGGGGTTCGGGTTCCAGGTCGATGATTTCCGAGCAGCGCTCCCCGAGCTCCTGCTCCAGCAGGTCCTGCACCACCGTGAACGGAAAGGCGGGCACCCGGTCCTGGAGGGTGGCCAGCTCCTCCACCAGCTCGGCCGGCAGCACATCGGGCCGGGCCGAGAGCAACTGGCCGAGCTTGATGAAGGCCGAGCCCAGGGCCAGGAATTCCTGGGTGAGCCAGCGGGCGCGCCGGCGCTGACGCCGCCGTTGGCGCTCGGCGCTGACGCCACCGGGATAGGTCCAGCCCTGGCCGTCCCACCACAGCCCCAGCACCAGCGCCAGGGCCAACCACCAGATGCGCAGCGGCCGCAGGATCACGAAGGCTGGTCCAGGCGTCGCGCCATCGCCGCCACCTTGGCGCGCAGGGCATCGATCTGATCCTGGGGGTCCTGGCCAGCCGGATCATCGGACCCATCGGGACCTTGGGGATCCCTGGTGAGCCCCTGGCCCTCCCGTTCGATCCGCTCGGCCTCCGCCTCGACCTCCTCCCAGAACAGCTGCAGCTCCTGACGCAGGCGTTCGGGAGCGTCCTGGGCCAGCAGGGCCAGGCTGGCCGCCCCATCCACCAGACCACTGCCCAACCGGGCTCCGAGACGCTGCAGGGCAGCCTGCAGCAGCGATTGCGGCGCACTCATCGCGGGCCGGCCTCCGGGGAACCCAGGGGCTGATCCTCGCCAGGCAACTGGGGGGGAGGCGGGGCCTCCGCCCTGGGGGCGGGGGGCTGGAGCCGCGGCTCCGGGGCTGGAGCCGGATCGCCCGGCAGCTCCGAAGCGGCCTCCAGCTCATCGCGGGCGCGCCTGGCCTCGTCCTCCGCCGTGGGGAGGGCCTCCGGCTGGGCGGCTGGCTTGTCGGCATTGGTCTGCCGCTCGAGCTCCAGCAGATCCAGGCTGCCGCGCACCTCCTGGCTGTCGGCCCCAAACCGCAGCCGCAGGCTCTCCAAGGAGGTGCCGGGGAAGGGACGCACCTCAAAGCCCTGGCCGAGCCGCACCAGCGAGGGCAACTGGAGGGCCAGCAGCCGGTGGGTCAGGCCATAGCCAAGGCCGAAGCAGACGCCGGCCAGCAGCGGCACCTGCCAGCGGGGCCGGGGGCGAGGGGGCGTGGAGGCCGAAACGGGGGCTTGCACCATGTGCCCAGTCTGGCCTGTGCCCGCCTACGTCGTGTAATCGGCGTTGATGCGGACGTACTGATCCGAGAGGTCGCACCCCCAGGCCAGGCCGCAGCCCGGTCCATCGCCCAGCCGCAGGCGAATCTGCACGGTGTCGTCCTGCAGGTAGGCCCCGGCGGCACGCTGGCGCAGGTACCCCGAGGCGGCGGCACGATCAAAGGTGAGGGGCTGGCCCGCCGCCATCAGCTGGTGCTCGCCCAGCCACAGGGCCACGGCCTCGGGATCGAAGGGCACCCCGGCGCGGCCCGCCGCCGCCACGATCCGGCCCCAGTTGGGGTCGCGGCCGTGCACGGCGCACTTCACCAGGGACGAACCACAGACCGTGCGGGCAATGGCGCGGGCACCGGCGTCATCGACGGCGCCCTCCACCCGCACCTCGAGCAAACAGGTGGCACCCTCACCATCGCGGGCGATCGCCTTGGCCAGGTGCTGCGACACCGCCGTCAGGCCGGCCTCCAGCGCCCCATAGAACTCGGGGCTTAAGGGCTCCCCGGCTGCAAAGGCCAGGAACGTGTCGTTGGTGCTGGTGTCGCCGTCCACCGTGATCGCATTGAAGGAGCGGTCCACCGCCCGCTTCACCATCGCCTGCCAGATCTCCGCCGGCACGCCCGCATCACAGCTGAGGGTGCCGAGCATGGTGGCCATGTTGGGGTGGATCATTCCCGACCCCTTGGCCATGCCGCCGAGGCGCACCGTGCGGCCGCCCAACTCGGCCTCCAGGGCGATCTGCTTGTCCACCAGATCGGTGGTGAGGATCGCCCGGGCCGCCGCCGCCCCCCCCGCGGAGCTGAGGGCTTCGGCCAGGGGATCCAGGCCCGCCAGCAGGGTATTCATGGGGATCGGCACACCGATCACGCCCGTGGAGCAGATCAGCACCTCCTCGGATGCCAGCCCCAAGCGATCGGCCAGGGCCTGGGTGGCCCGCAGGCTGTCGATCAGGCCCCGATCGCCCGTGCAGGCATTGGCCTGGCCCGAATTGGTGAGCACCGCCCGGGCGTGGCCGCCACTGGCCACGAGCCGCTCGGCGCAGAGATCCACACAGGCGGCCCGCACCAGCGACGTGGTGAAGGTGCCGGCGCACACCGCCCCTTCCGGAGCCAGCAGCAGGGAGAGATCCGGATTGCCGGAGGCCTTCAGGCCCGCCGTGATTCCCGCCGCCAGGAAGCCGCTGGGGGCGGTGATGCCGCCGGGAATCGGGTGCCAGGAATGGGTCACGGTGGGCGGGGAGCTGGAGCCATCCTCACCCTGCAGCCGAATCGACGCGGCAGGGGCATCCTGGGAACCGAATGGCAGCCCTGGGGCAGGAGTGCGCGATGGACATCGGCGAGCGGATCCGGGGGGAATTCGTTGACGTCATCGACTGGACCGAGGACGGCAGCGACACCCTGGTGTGGCGCTTCGAACGCCAGGGCAACGCCATCAAATGGGGGGCCCAGCTGATCGTGCGCGAGGGCCAGCAGGCCGTGTTTGTGAATGAAGGCCGCATCGCCGACGCCTTCGGGCCGGGCCGTTACCGGCTGGAAACCCGCAACCTGCCGGTGCTCACCAGCCTGCTGGCCCTGCCCACGGCCCTGGAGAGCCCCTTCAAGGCCGAGGTGCTGTTCGTCGCCACCCGCCAGTTCACCGACCGCAAGTGGGGCACCCGCCACCCCCTGATCCTGCGGGACCCGGAGCTGGGACCCATCCGGCTGCGGGGATTCGGCAGCTACAGCCTGCGGGTGGCGGACCCGATCCAGCTGATCCGCGAGCTGAGTGGCAGCAATCCCCACTTCGCCGTGGACCAGATCAGCGAGCAGCTGCGCAACCTGATCACCAGCCGCCTGGCCGACCTGCTGGGGGACAGCCATCAGCCGGTGCTCGACCTGGCCAGCCGCTATGACGCGCTGGCGGACGCCCTGCGCAGCCGGCTGGCGGCGGAGTGGGCGGGCTATGGCCTGGAGCTCACCACCCTGCTGATCGAGAACCTCACCCTGCCGCCAGAGGTGGAAGCCGCGCTCGATCGCCGCACCGCCATTGGGCTCACCGGCGATCTGGCCGCCTTCCGCACCTACCAGGAAGGCATTGCCCTGGAGAAGGCCGCGGCCAACCCCAGCGGCAGCGCGGCGGCCGGAGCCGGGCTGGCCATGGGCTTTGGCCTGGGCGAGCGGCTGAGCCCGCCCCCGCCACCACCACCTCCCCCCCCCGCGGCCGACGAGGACGGGGCGCCGTGAACTGCCTGAGCTGTGCGGCCCCGATTCCGAGCGGCGCCGTGTGCTGCGCCTACTGCGGCAGCCGGGCCGACCTGGATCTGCAGGGCTGGAGCCATGCGGTGGGGTCAGGCCCCTGGCCCGAGCACAGCTGCCCCAACGGCCACGGGCCGCTGGAGTTGGTGGAGCTCCAGGAGCTGCGGCTGGGCCGCTGCCCCACCTGCCTGGGCCTGTGTCTCGAGCCCGGCAGCCTGGAAACCCTGCTGCGTCCGGCGGCCGCCGAGGTGCTGAACACGGATCGCCGCCTGCTGGACGCCCTCACCAAGGCTCCACGCCAGCACGAGGGCGCCGTGCGCTATCGGCCCTGTGCGGTGTGTGGCGATCTGATGAACCGCAGCCTGTTCGGCCACCGCAGTGGTGTGATCGTGGACCGCTGCCGGGATCACGGGGTGTGGCTGGATGCCGGTGAACTGCGGCAGCTGCTGGAGTGGACCCGCGCCGGTGGCGCCCTGCTCGATCAGCAACTACACCAGGAGGAGCAAGACCAGGCCTTGCGAGCGGCTCGCCGGGCAGCCGCGGCGGCCGAACTGCAGGGCGACGCCCCCGAAGGCTTGGAGGTGCTGAACCCCTTGGGCCGGGCCCTGGCCCGCTGGTTGGGCTGATGGGGCTGCCGGAGTTGCCGGAGTTGGCAGGGCAACGCCGCATCGGGCTCACCGGTGGCATCGCCACGGGCAAGAGCAGCGTGGGGCGCCTGCTGGAAGCCCGCGGGCTGCCCGTGCTGGATGCGGATGGCTATGCCCGAGAGGCCCTGGCACCCGGATCGGTTGGCGAACGGGCGGTGTTGGAGCGCTACGGGGAAGGGGTTCGGGCCCCCAACGGGGCCCTCAACCGAGCCGCCCTGGGGCAGATTGTGTTTGACGACCCGGCCGAGCGCCGCTGGCTGGAAAACCTGGTGCATCCGATCGTGCGCCACCGTTTCGAGGAGGACTTACAGCAACAGGCCAGGGCCGCCACGGTGGTGCTGATGATCCCGCTGCTGTTCGAAGCCGGCCTGGAAAGCCTGTGCAGCGAAGTGTGGCTCGTGGATTGCGACGAAACCCAGCAGCTGCAGCGCTTGATGGCCCGTGACCGCCTCAGCGAAGCAGCAGCTCGGGCCCGCATGGCCGCCCAGTGGCCCCTGGCGCGCAAGCGCGCCTTGGCCACCATGGTGATCGACAATCGCGGCCAGCCGAACGCCCTCGTCAGCCAGGTGGAGCAGGCGCTCAGGAGGCCTTGATCCAGGTGATCAGGGCTGGGTAATCAATGATGAAACGGATGGCGAGCAAGACAAACATCAACGCCAGGCTGGAAAACACAAGCCGCAACTTCTGGCTGGAAAGATTCAAAAGAACCAGGTCGTCGCCTTGGGTATTGACAATCTTGCGGAAGCCTTTTGCAGCCTGATTGAGCTGATAAGCCGCAAACAAAGCTGCCAGAGTTTGGAAGGCATCATCGAGGGTGCGCAGCAACAAGGAAACCTTGCCGCTTGCAATCACATTGAACAGAAATGATGCATTGGCAATGCCATAAACGAGCAGCGCCAAAGCCGAAACAAGGCACAATCTGGCCAAGGCGCTGAAGTGTTTGTTTTCAGCGGCGCCAAACTCGAATTGGGAGTTGGTCACTAGATTGGGGCGAAATAAGACGGGAAAACCCTAACTTACCCACGAATAAATGCAACACCAGTGACTTTAATTAACATGAACTGGTCCGTCGAGGCGAGGCAGGCGCTCAGCCGTTGAGCTTGGCGATCAGAATCTGGTTGGCCAGTTTGGGGTCGGCCTTGCCGCCGGTTTGCTTCATCAGCTGGCCCACAAAGAAACCCTGCAGCTTGGTTTTGCCCCCGCGGAAGGCCTCCACCTCAGCGGGGTGGGCAGCCAGCAACTCCTCCACGATCGCCGTGATCGCCGCCGGATCGCTGATCATGCCCAGACCCCGCTCCTCGACGATCGCCTTGGCCGAGCCGCCTTGCTCCAGCAGCTCGGGCAAGATCTCCTTGGCGATCTTGCCGCTGATCACGCCGCCCTCGATCAGCTGCACCATCTCGGCCAACTGCTGGGGCTTGAGCGGCAACTCCGCGATCGAAAGCCGGTTGGCATTCACATAGGCGGCGATGTCGCCGGTGACCCAGTTGGCCACGGCCTTGGCATCGGCGCCGGCGGCCACGGCGGCCTCGAAGTACTCGGCCATGGCCCGCTCATCGGTGAGCACCCGGGCGTCGTAGATCGACAGGCCCAGCTGGTCGGCATAGCGGTGACGCTTGGCAGCCGGTAGTTCCGGCAGCTCAGCGCGCCAAGCTTCGCGCTGGGCGTCGCTCACCTCGATCGGACCCAGATCGGGATCGGGGAAATAGCGGTAATCGCTGGCACCCTCCTTGCCCCGCATGCTCTTGGTGAGCTGCTTGCCCTCATCCCAGAGGCGGGTTTCCTGCACCACCGGCTCGCCGGCCTCATAGGCCTTGATCTGGCGCTGGATCTCGTAATCAATCGCCTTCTGGATGGCGGAGAACGAATTCATGTTCTTGATCTCCACCTTCGTGCCGAAGGGAGCCTCAGGTCCCCGCCGCACCGAAATGTTGACGTCGCAGCGCAGGGAACCCTCCTGCATGTTGCCGTCGCTCACCCCCAGATAGCGCATGATGCGGCGAATCTCCGAGGCGTATTCCGCCGCCTCCCGGCCGGTGCGCAGATCCGGCTTGCTGACGATCTCGGCCAGGGCCACCCCGGCGCGGTTGTAATCCACCAGCGAGTGGGTGGAGCCAGCCAGGCGGTCGCTGCCGGCGTGCACGAGCTTGCCGGCGTCCTCCTCCATGTGGAGGCGCTCAATGCCGATGCGCTTGGTGTAGGTGTCCTTGCCCTTCTCGGCCACCTCCACCTCGATCCAGCCGTCTTCGGCAATCGGCTCGTCGTACTGGGAGATCTGGTAGTTCTTGGGCAGGTCGGGATAGAAGTACTGCTTGCGGTCGAATTTGCTGTGTTCAGCAATGTGGAGATTGAGGGCGAGTCCTGCCTTCACCGCATACTCGAGCACCTTCTGATTCAGCACCGGCAAGGTGCCGGGCAAGCCACACACCACCGGGTCGATGTGGGTGTTGGGATCGTCGCCGAAGGCGGTGGAAGCACTGGTGAAGATCTTGCTGGCGGTGCCCAGCTGCACGTGGGTCTCCAGGCCGATCACGGCTTCCCACTCGGCCTGTGCTGCCCCTGCCATCGATGCTCTCCAGCTCCTGTGCGTGGCCCGATCCTATGGAAGGGCACCTACCCTGAAACGGAATGGGGGTGCCCGGTCTGCCCCACACCACGTTCAAGGCCATGGCCGCCGCCCCGGAACCGGTGCTGATCCTCGGTGGGGGCCTGATGGGCCTGGCGATCGCCCACCAGCTGGCCCGCCGCGGGGAGTCGGTGCTGGTGCTGAGCCGCCGCCGCAGCGAAGCCGCCGGATTTGTGGCCGCAGGCATGCTGGCGCCCCACGCCGAAGGGCTCAGGGGCGACCTGCTGGCCCTTGGCCAGGCGAGCCAGGCGCGGATCCCCGCCTGGGTGGCGCAGATCGAAGCCGACAGCGGCCTGCCCTGCGGCCTGCGGCCCTGCGGCATCGTGGTGCCCTTCGCCAGCGTCGAGGAGCGGGACGCCTACCCCACCGCTGGCTGCGGCCAACCGCTTGACCGCCAGGCCCTGGAGCGGGAGGTTCCTGGCATCGGAGCTTCCTGGGCCGCGGGGCTGCTGTTCGAGCAGGACGGCCAGATCGACAACCGCCGCCGGCTGATGCGGGCCCTGGAGCGGGCCTGCGTGGAGCTGGGGGTGACGTTCCAGGAGGGCACCGAGGTGCTGGGCCTGGAGCGCGATGGGGTCGGAGCTCTCCAAGCCGTGCAGCTGCGCAATGCCGCCGGCGAAGCCCAGCGGCTGCCGGCCGAGCGGGCCGTGCTGACCTGCGGGGCCTGGAGTGCCCAGCTGCTGCCCGAGCTACCGATTGCGCCGGTGAAGGGCCAGATGCTGTCGCTGCAGGGGCCAAGGCAGGCCCTGGGCCGGGTGATTTTTGGCCCTGGCACCTACCTGGTGCCGCGGGAGGACGGGCTGCTGGTGGTGGGTGCCACCAGTGAGGCCGATGCGGGCTTCAGCGAGGGGCTCACTCCCGTGGGCCAACGCCAACTGCAGGACGGCATCGCCGCCCTGCTGCCCGCCGCCAGCCATTGGCCGCCGATGGAGCGCTGGTGGGGCTTTCGCCCCTGCACCCCCGACGAAGCACCCCTGCTGGGCACGAGCCCGATTCCTGGGCTGTGGCTGGCGGCCGGCCACCACCGCAACGGGGTGCTGCTGGCGGCGATCACGGCCGAGCTGCTGGGCCGCGAGATCAGCCCAACCGGCCCGCCGGCCAACAACCTGGATCTGACCCTGCCCAGCGGCCGCCCCTGGCAGCAGGCCTTTGGCTGGGATCGCTTTGCTGGCGAAGGCCGCTCTTAGAAGAAGCGCGGCAGGCCGAAGCTCGGCACCGAGGGAGCCGAGGGGATCCCAGGAATTCCGGGCATGCCTGGAATCGACACCCCTGGCACGTTGGCGCGGATGTAGCTGTCAAGGGCGCCCATGGCCGGCAGGGGAATCGAGAAGCCTTCAAACAGGGGGCCGTTGAGAATGCCGGTGTAATCCCCGGAAGAGAGCTTCAGCAGGGTGAGGATCACTCCCTGGGGCGACAGGCGCAGTTTCTGGCCTGCTTCCACCCGGGTGGGTGCGGCGCCCGTGGGTTCACCGTTCTGCAGGGTCTCCACCTCCACGCTGCCCTCCAGCACGGACAACTCCGCTTCCTGGTTGTCGTTCACCTCCAGCAGGTAGTTGGTGCCGCGCACGCTCAAGCGTGAGGAGCGGGTGCAGCCGCTCTGGGCCCCCGACACCAGGATTTGCCCCTTGCTGAGCAGGAAGCAACTGTCGCCCAATTGCAGCTGGGAATGGCGATTGAGGCGCCCCACCGCTCCGGAGGTGAAGGCCAGTTGTCCGCGGGACTGGCCGGTGCTGATGTCCTGGGGGGCAGAGGCCTTCTGCTGGACCACCGCCTGGCGCGCATCGATGTAGAGCTCCTTGCCATCCAAAATCTGCTGCACCGTGGCGCTCGTCGCAACGGCAGGGGCGGCCAGGGCGGCCGACGGCACCGTCAGCAGCAGGGCCAGCAGGGAGGACAGCCGCCCAGTCAAAAGCCCAAAGGAAGCAACCATCTCAAGCGAGGGTGTAAACGTCGACGTCACCAGCACCGCGAATGGGCTGCAGACCCATGGGCCGAAAAGCCACCTGGGGCTGGGCGAGGTCCATGGTGGTTCCATCCAGCAGCACATTCACCCCCAACTTGCGCGTCAGGGCCTCGAGCCGGGCGGCCAGGTTGACCTTCTCGCCGATCACGGTGAACTCCATCCGTCGGGGGCTGCCAATCTGGCCAACCACCACCTCGCCGGAGGCCAGGCCAATGCCATTGCCCAGTGGTTCGATCCCCTTGGCCTGCCAGCCCTGGTTGAGCTGCTCGAGGGCTTGGCCCATCGCCCGGGCGCACTGCACGGCGGCCACCGCTTCCTCCTGAACGCCCCGGCTGACAGGAGATCCAAACACAGCCACGACGCAGTCACCGATGAATTTGTCGACGGTGCCGCCATGGGCTGTGATCACCTCCACCATGTCGGTGAGATAGGCGTTGAGCTGCTCCACCAAGGCCTGGGTCTGGCCCGCATCGGAACGCCGCTTGGTGAGGGTGGTGAAGCCCTGAAGATCACAGAACAGCACCGTGACCGGCAGCAACCGGCCCCGCAGGATGGCGTCGGCATCCTCCGGCGAGGAGAGAATTTCCGACACCACACTGGGGGCCACGTAGCGCTCGAAGGTGCGCCGCAGCCGCCGGCGCTCCTTGCCCTCCACCAGATAGGCGTCCACCCCGTACACAACTCCAACCATCACCAGGGCGGTGATCGGTGCCAACAGCGGCAACCAGCGCTGGCCCCAGCGCATCACCGCGTAACCGGCCACCAGCTGCAACAGCAGCACCACCCCCAGTGCGCCCATGCGCCACTGGAGCTTGGTGGTGTTGCGCAGAAACACCAGGGCCACCAACAACACCGGCGCCATCGCCACCAGGGCCCGGGCCCAGGGATCGACCGGCCAGGGAGCCAATCCATCCCCCACCAGGGAATTGGCGGTGGCGGTGGCCAGCATCTCCAGCCCGCTCATCGGGCCGAAGGGGGTGGGGCTGCCCATCCCGCCCTGGGACACCACCGGGCCCACCAGCACCACGGCACCCTGGAGAGCGGCCCGTTTGGGATGGCGGCCCCAACGGGCCGGATCGAGCACTTCCCAGGCCGGAATTCGGGTGAGGCTGGGCTCGGGCCCATAGAAGTTGAGTTCCCTGCTGCTGTCGCGCTGAAGGCTGGGGAGACGGGCCTGGGCCAGGGCCGTGGAGCTGAGGGCCGGGAAGGGCTGCAGTTGCTGGGCGGGCAACACCACCTGACCGAAGAATTCCGGATGGCGCACCGGCTCGCCGCCCCCGGAGGGCATCACATTCGTGAGGCCCAGGGGCGCCGTGAACGCATCGGGCTGCACCAGGCCCAGGCCCGCTCCGGCCTGCTCGTCCTGCGGTTCGGTGTACTCAGCCGCCAGGGCGACGTGACCGCGATGCCGGGCCAGGGCTGCTGAGAGGGCGGCGTCGTCTAGGGGGCCGCGGCCACTGGGCCCTTCGAACACCACATTGATCGCAATCGACGCGGCACCGGCAGCCCGCAACCGCTCGATCAGATCGGCGTAACGGGCCCGCGGCCAGGGAAGGGTGCTGATGCCCTGGGCCCAGGCCGGGGGATTGGGCTCCTCGGCGAACCAGGCCCCCTGCTGGAGGCTGGCGTCATCGATCGACACCAGCACCACCTTGGTGGGCGGTTGGCGCGCTCCACGCCAACGCACCAGCTCGTCTTCGACAATCCGCTCCCAGCCACGCCAGGGGGTCGGCGGCCAGCCCGCCAGCCAACCGGTGGCCAGCAGGATCACGCCAGACAAAAAGAGCAGCCGGGTGGGCCGGCTGACGGGGCGTCCAGCCAGACGCCCCAGCATCAAAGGGATAGACCGAAGGGAAGACCCAGCAGGCCGCGGTTCCCGCCGGTGTTGAGCAGACCCAGGAGCTGGGTCACACCAGGCACTTCAAGCCTGAGGGTGGACACCAAGGCTTGAATCTGCGGGAGGGGAAAGAAAAATCCCTGCACCAGATCGCTGGCGAAGTAGCGGCGGTAGTCGGCGGCCACCATGCAGCGTCGGCTGAGCAGCTGGCCATCGGGACCGAAGCGCAGCACCTCCCGCTCGGCAAACTCGCGCGAGCCAGGCCTGAACTTGGTGGCCGTGTCACCGGGGCTGAAGGTCATCTGACCATCCAGCACCGCCACTTCCGTCGTGCCGTCATCGAGCGCTTCCACGATGTAGTGGGTGCCCCGCACGCTCATTTTGACGCTGCCGACACAGGTGTTCTGCTTGCCGGAAACCAACATCTGGCCCTGGGTGAGGCGAGCGCAATCACTGCCAAGCCGGAGCTGGGAATTCTTGCTGATCCGGGCTTGGGCCCCGGTGCTGAAGGCCACGCTGCCCCGACTCTGCTTGGTGGAGATCAGTTCGGGCCTGTAGGCCAGCTGGTTGACCTTGGCCTGCTTCTGATCGATGTAGAGCTCGTTGCCATCCAGGATCTCCTGGACCCGGGCATCGGGTTTAGGACCCGCCAGTGCCGCTGCAGGTGTCACCAGCGCAGACAGCCCAGCCGCCATCACCGCCGCGGCCATCAGGGAGGCCCTGCTACCCAGCCAGCCTCGGGAATTGGCACGCATGAACAAGCCTCATCATTCAGACCCGAAATTTAGGCTGAAAGCCCCAACTTGACAGCGACAAAGCCTTCATTGGTGTGGCGCTCATGGTGTGATGCTCAGGCTTCCACCAGGCCATACACCTCCAAAGGAACATCCCAGCCCTTGACGTGAAAGGTGCCCAAGGCCTGCACCGCCACCTCCTCGGGCAAGAGGCGGCGCACCTCCGCACTGATCACGATGCTGTGCCCAGGGCACTGACGGGTGAGACCTTCGAGCCGGCTGGCGATGTTCACCGCCGCACCGATCACGGTGTATTCCATCCGCTGGGAGGACCCCAAATTGCCAGCCACCACATCGCCCACGTGGATGCCGATTCCCTGCTGCAGGGGCGGCTGGCCCGCAGCCTCCAGCTCCCGGTTGAGCTGCGCCAGGCTGCGCTGCATGGCCTGGGCCGCCCGCACGGCCGCCAGGGCCTCCTGGGCCTCCCCGCGGCTGCGGGGCAAGCCAAACTCCGCCATCAGCGAATCGCCGATGAACTTGTCGAGCAGGCCCTGCTCGTCGATCACCGCCTGGGCCAGGCCGTCGAAGTAGCGGTTGAGCAGGGCAAACAAGTCCACCGGCTCCAGCCGGGCACTCAGGGGGGTGAAGCCCACCAGATCGGTGAACAGCACCACGCAACGGGTGCGGCTGCCGCCCAGCTGGGTCCAGAGGGAGCCCGGCTCCCGCAGGATGTTCTGCAGCAGGGCGGGCGACATGCGCTTGCTCAGCAGCTGGTGCAACACCTGGCGCTCCCGGGTTTCCCACCAGCCCAAGGCCGCGCTGCGCAGGCCTCCTGCCAGCACCGGCAGCAGCAGTAGGGCCGAGAGGGGCAGCCACAGGAAGGCCAACCCCCAGAGCAGGGCCGCGAGCAGGACCGCCGCCACAATCCAGCCCAGGCTGAGGGCCACGGCTTGCCGCGCCGTGCCCACCCGCGTCAGGCTCCAGGCCAACAGCCCGGCCCAGCCCAACAACACGGCCAGCCGGGCGGGGTCGGGGAGGGAGCCGATGGTGGTGCCGGCCATCACGCTGGCCAGGGCGGCCGCCTGCACCTCCGTACCGCTCTGGGGGCCAAAGGGCGTTTCCAGTTGGCCACCCAACTCAGCGGCCGTGGCGCCGATCACCACCGTGCGGCCCCGCCAGAGCTCGTCGGGCTGCTCGAGCAGCTGCCAGGCCGGAACGGTGGTGAGGGTGCCCACAGGTCCGGGGTAGTTGATGCCGCGCGGCTGGATCGGCACGCCCGTCTGATCGGCTTCCCCGCCGCCAGCCGCCCAGGCCAGGGCCTGGGGCAGGGGTGGCTGGAAGCCTTGGAGATAGGCGTCGATCCAGGCCTGCCCAGGGATGGCCTCGGTGAGTCCCTGGGGACTTTGCAGCAGGTTGGTGAGCCCCACGGCCGTGCCGGGGTAGAGGGGCCGTTGCAGCTGCACCTGCTCCAGCCCCTGCTGGTCGGAGGCCGTCGCGGCGGCGGCCAGCACCAGCTGGGGCCACCAGGGCGCCAGCCGGCGTTGAAAGGCGGCGTCATCGGCCGGCCCGAAACCGCTGGGCTGGGCCAGCACCAGGTTGAACACCACCCTGCGGGCCCCGCGCTCCAGCACCGTGGCCGCCAACTCCGCCTGCAAGGCCCGCGGCCAGGGCCAGGGGCCCATCTGCCGCCACAGCAGTGAAGCCTGGCGTTCCTCGGGGGCCAACAGGCGATCCAGGGCCAGCGACTCCGCATCGATCGCCAGCACCACTGGAGCCGCAGGATCGGGGCGCACCCCCCGCAGCCGGAACAGGGCGGCCTGCAGGGCCGCATCGAGGGCCACCAGCGCCTGGCCGGGGGGCGAGGGCCGCAGCACCGGCTGGACCAGCACCAGCCCAGCGAACAGGGCCAGACCCCACAGGGGTGGTCGCCTCACCGGCCAGGCGGCAGGGTGCTGAGACCCAGCTCCTTCTCCAACACCGGCAGGGTTTCCATCGGGGCCGAGAAGCCGTTCAGCAGGATGCTCTTCTGACGCCGTGCGGCGGCTTCCTGCGTGGTCAGGCGGGTTTTGGCCCAGGTGCCGTTCTCGTAGGCCAGCTGCTCACCGCTGCGCAGGGTCTTGCGCTGGCCGTCATGGGTGGTGCAGGCCACCTCCCCTTCCCAACTGAAGATTTTCAGGCCGGTGTCCGTGGCCTCGATGAACACGGTGGTGCCCACAATCGACGCCGTGGCCACCCGGGTTTGGATCGTGACCGGTGACCCACCCTTGGCCCCTGGGTTAACCCAGGCAATGATCTGGCCGCGCTGCAGGTCCAGGCGCTGGCGGCCCAGCCGCAACACCGCATCCCCGCCGAGCCGGAAGCTGCGGCCGTTGGGAAGCTGCACCTGCATCCGCCCGGGCTTCTGGGTGCGCAACACCGACTCGTAGGCCAGGGTCTGGCCCGGGCGGGCCTGACGCTCCTGGCCCTGAGGCGGCTTGATGAAAGCCGGCGTGCTGGGCACGTCCACCACCCGGGGAGCGGGGCTGGCGGCCTCCAGGGAAGCGCTGCCCAGCACCACCGAACCGGTGAGGGCCAGAGCCATCCCAGGACGGAGCAGGAGGCGCTGGCTGATGGGATGGCGTGGGATCGGCAAGACCATGGCTGACGTTGGGGCACTCCCGGAGCGCCCCCAGCCTGGCCACTCAGCCCTCGACGCGCCAGACCTGGTCGGCGGGAGTCCAGTCGCTCAGCTCGGAGGGCTGGAACCACAGGCCGATCTCGAATTCGGCGGTTTCGGGAGCATCCGACCCGTGGATCACATTGCGGCCGATGTTCACGGCCAGGTCGCCGCGGATGGTGCCGGGCTCGGCCTCGAGGGGCTTGGTGGCGCCGATCAGCTTGCGGGCGCTGGCGATCACGCCGTCGCCCTCCCACACCATCGCCACCACCGGGCCGGAGGTGATGAACTCCACCAGGCCGGCAAAGAAAGGGCGCTCGCGGTGCACCCCGTAGTGGCTCTCGGCCAGCTCACGGCTGGGGGTGAGTTGCTTGAGGCCCACCAGCTTGAAGCCCTTGCGCTCGAAGCGGCCAAGGATCTCCCCCACCAGGCCGCGCTGAACGCCGTCGGGCTTGATGGCAATGAAGGTGCGTTCGGCGGCCATGGGGAAAAGGGCAATCCGGCCCATCGTCTGCGGCGGAGCTGCCCGTTGGCAAGCACAGTGGTGCCGTGATCACCGCCCCCACCCACCCCCTGCCGTGAGCGCGTCGAACAGCGACACCTGGACTGCCGCCGACAGTGCGGCCCTCTATGGGCTGGATCGCTGGGGTGACCCCTACTTCTCCGTGAGCGATCGCGGCCACGTGATGGTGCAGCCCCGGGGCGACCGGGGCGGCTCCCTCGACCTGCTGGAGCTGGTGCAGGAACTGCGGGGCCGGGATCTGTCCCTCCCCCTGCTGATCCGCTTCGACGACATCCTCGAAGACCGGCTGGAGCGCCTGCACGCCGCCTTTGAACGGGCCATCGCCCAGTACGGCTACGGCGGGCGGTACCAGGGCGTGTTCCCGGTGAAATGCAACCAGCAGCGCCATGTGGTGGAGGAACTGGTGGCCTGCGGCCGGCGCTGGCATTTCGGGCTGGAGGCCGGCAGCAAGGCCGAACTGCTGATCGCCCTGTCGCTGATCGACGACCCCGAAGCGCTGTTGATCTGCAACGGCTACAAGGACCAGCGCTACATCGAGACGGCAATCCTGGCCCGGCGCCTCGGCCGCCAGCCCGTGGTGGTGATCGAGCAGGCCGACGAGGTGGAGCGGATCATCAGTGCCAGCCGCGAGCTGGGCGCCGCTCCCCTGATCGGGATCCGCGCCAAGCTCTCGGCCCGCAGCACCGGCCGCTGGGGCAGCTCGGTGGGGGAGCGGGCCAAATTCGGCTTGTCGGTGCCCGACCTGCTGGCCACGGTGGACGCCCTGCGGGATGCCGACCTGCTGGGCGAGCTGCGGTTGCTGCACTTCCACGTGGGCAGCCAGATCAACGACATCGCCGTCCTCAAGGACGCCCTGCAGGAGGCCGGCCAGATCTACGGCGAGCTCACCCGTCTCGGCGCCCCCATGGGCTACCTGGACGTGGGTGGTGGGCTGGGGATCGACTACGACGGCAGCCGCACCGCCAGCGCCGCCTCCACCAACTACTCCCTGCAGAACTACGCCAACGACGTGGTGGCCACGGTGAAGGAGTGCTGCGAACCCCACGGGATTCCCGTGCCGACGCTGGTGAGCGAGAGCGGCCGGGCGATCGCCAGCCACTTCTCGGTGCTGGTATTCGACGTGCTCGGGGCCGGCGGCCTGCCGGGAGCCGTGCCTCCGCCCCAGGCGGACGAAGCCCTGATCCTGCGAAACCTGCGGCTCACCTACGCCGCCATCACCGACCCAGGGGCCGAACTCGACGGCCTGCAGGAGGCCTGGAACGACGCCCTCAAGTTCAAGGACGATGCGCTCGCCGCCTTCCGCCTGGGCTACATGACCCTGCCGGAACGGGGCCTGGCGGAGCAGCTCACCTGGGCCTGCTGCCAGGCCATCGCCGCCCACCTCGCCAGCCTGCCGGCGGATGCCGTGATCCCCGCAGAGCTGCGGTCTCTGCCGGCGGCCCTCGCCTCCACCTACTACGCCAACCTGTCGGTGTTCCGCTCGGCCCCCGACACCTGGGCCATCGACCAGCTGTTTCCCGTGATGCCGATCCACCGGCTCGACGAAAAGCCCAACGGGCTGGGCAGCTTCGCCGACCTCACCTGCGATTCCGACGGCAAGATCGCCCGCTTCATCGACCGGGGCCAGGTCAAGCCGCTCCTGGAGTTGCACAGCCTGCAGCCCGGCGAGCCCTACTGGATCGGCCTGTTCCTGGGGGGCGCCTACCAGGAGGTGATGGGCAACCTGCACAACCTGTTCGGCAGCACCAACGCCGTGCACCTGCGCCTCAAGGCCAGCGGCGGCTACCAGCTCGATCACGTGGTGCGGGGGGACACGAACGCCGAAGTGCTGGAGGCGATGGAGCACAACCCCGAGCTCCTGCTGGAGCGACTGCGGGTGGCCAGCGAGGAGGCGATCGGCCGCGGCCAGCTCGCCATCAGCGACGCCCGGCGGCTGATGGCTCACCTGGAGGCGAGCCTGCGCCAGACCACCTACCTACAGAGTTGAAAACGGAGCCGGGAAGTCCTCAAGCGGACTGGGCGTCTGCCTTGGTCAGATATTTCTCGATGTCGACCTCGTTGATCTGCTCGGGCCGCAGGAACTGCTCGGCGTAGGTGCGGTAGAGACCGGAACGCAGGAATAGCTCAAACAGATCGGGATCGATGTGGTTCCGGTCGCGGAAGCCGGCCAAGATGTCGATGCACACCGACAGGGGCTTGCCCTTCTTGTAGGGACGGTCCGCGGCGGTGAGAGCCTCAAAGATGTCGGCGATGGCCATGATCCGCGACGGCACCGACAGCTCCTGGGCCGTGAGGCGCCGGGGGTAGCCCTTGCCGTCGAGGGTCTCGTGGTGGCTGCCGGCATATTCCGCCACCCGCGAAAGATTGCGGGGGAAGGGCAGGTTTTCCAGCATCACGATCGTCTGCACAATGTGATCGTTGATCTTGTAGCGCTCCTCGGCGGTGAGGGTGCCGCGGGAAATGGCCAGGTTGTGGAGCTCGCCGAGGTTGTAGAGGTGCTCGGGCACGTCCATGCGGAAGCCATAGCGGGGATCGGGCACCTGCTGGGGCGGCCGGGGAATCACATGCCAGGGCTTATCAGCCAGCAACGGCTCGGACGCGGGCAGGGACTCCCCAGCAGTGCCGTCACGGCAGCGTCGGTCGCGCTCCTCCCACGAGAGGCCAAGGGTGTCGTCAAAGTGGCGCTGCCAGGTGCGCTGGGCAATCTGCTGCAGCCGCTCCACCTGCTCGGGCCCGAAGAACTCCCCACCCTCGTTGCTTTCCGCCACGAAGCGGAACTCCTCCTGCAGGGCAGCGGCCATGGCGTCGTATGCCTGCTGCAGCTCGGCCGCATTCCCGCCGGCCAACTGGCCCTCCAGCTGGGCGATCCTGGCGTCCCGCAACAACACCTCGAAACGGGTGCGCACCTCGTGGATGCGGTTGTAGTTGGTCTCAAGCTTGGTGGCCTTGTCCACCACGTATTCAGGGGTGGTGACCTTGCCGCAGTCGTGCAGCCAGGCGCCAATGCGAAATTCGCGCCAGGCCTCATCGCCCTTCAGGCAGAAATCGGCCAACGGGCCTTCCTGCACCGCATTGGCCGCCTCGGCAAGCAGCATCGCCAGCTGCGGCACCCGCTCACAGTGCCCCCCGGTGTAGGGACTTTTGGCGTCAATCGCCCCCGCCAGCAGGGCAATGATCGCGTCGATCAGCTGCTCCTGACTTTCCAGCAGGCGGGTGCGCTCCACCGAAACCGCCGCCTGGCTCGCCAGGGCTTCGATCAGGGACTGATCGAAGCCGTCGAAGGGACGGGTGAGGGCGTGGGCGGTTTCGGGCGTGATCAGGGTCGCCGCATCGTGCTTGCGGTTGATCAGCTGCACCACACCCACCACCTCACCACTGGTGGAACGCATCGGCACCGTCAGCATCGACACCGCGCGGTAGTCGAGCTTCTGGTCCATGGTGCTGTCGAAGCGGTAGGGCAGCGCCGGATCCAGCTGATAGGCATCGGGGATGTTGAGCACCTCTCCCGAGAGAGCACTCCAGCCCACCAGACGCTCAGGCGACAGCGGAAAACGGATGTCGAGCACCTGCGCTTCCATCGCACCACCGGAGCCATCGCCGGCACTGCGGGCCTCGATGGTGGTGTTCTGAGACACGGCAAACCAAAGCTGATCCTGACCCTCGGGCTGCTTGCGAGGGTCGTGAGGCTCCACCAAAAAGATGCTGCCCGCATCGCTGTTGGTGAGCTGCCGGCACTTGGAGAGGATCAGATGCAGCAGGGTGCGCAAATCGCTGGCACTGCTGAGGGCTGTAGCGATGTTGAGCATCTCCACCAGCGCCTGATCGGAACTGGCGTGGCCAGGTTGTTCCGGGTGAGGAGGCACCGCTCCGAAGAGCTTGGTCCAGGCCGCCTTCAGGGACGCCCGTGTTGAACCCATGGCGAGCACCCAATCAATACCTACACCTTATGGAGACAATCCAAGGCCGTCAGCCCTGCAGGGGGGCGCAGGTGACGGCCACCAATGCCCAGGCCACTTTGCAGAGCAGATGCAGACCCTGATCCATGCCCATCCGGTAGCAACGGCGACACTTGCCCAGATCGATCAGGGCATGCACCAGCCATTCCGCCAAGCCCAGCAGGGGAACGCCAGTCAGCCAGCCGACAACAAAACCATGGATGGCGGCATGGGCGCACAGCCACCAGCCCCAGCCGAGCACCACCCCCTGGCCAGGGCATTTTTCGGTCGCCATGCGATCGCTCTGCAGCCCAAAGTCGGCCACGAAATGGCCCATGACCAGCAGCAACAGCAGGTTGAAGACCGCTAGGGGATCCACGACGCCAGTCCGGGCGAAGGCCTGTGCTCTCCACAATGCAGCCAAGAGCGGGGATTGACCACAGACACGGGGCGCACGTGTCTCCAGCATGGACACAGCCGGGCCTCAACGCACCTGGGGAGACGAACGGCAACGCACCGCTTTGCGCGAGCACTGCAAAGGGCTGGTCAAGAGCCATCGCGCCGAACTGGTGAAGCTCAGCGGGCGCAGAAGCGCACCTGCAGGCTGAGCCGGTCGATCGGCCCGGCCAATTCGCCTGGGTCGAAGGGTGGAACGGCCGCATCGGCCATCGCCATCGCCCGCATGGGAACGGGCCTGGAACCTCCATCCAGCAACACCTCGAGGGGCTGGAGCTGCCCCAGGCCCATGGCAGCCGCCACATCCTGGGCCTGCTGCTGGGCATCTTGATACGCAGCGCGCAGCAGCTGCCGCCGTGCACTGCGATCGCCGGCCGCATCCGCTTCCGTGGCCACTGGAGCGAGGCGCACCCCCGGCAGGCCACCCACCTGCCGCACCAGGGCCTGCAAGCGGGCAGGCGCCAGCTGGCCGGACACCTGAAGGTTGGCCTGCACCAGCTCCGGAGCGTCGCGGCTGGCCGGACGCTTCCAGGTGGAGGGCGAGGTGACCTGCAGATCGCTCACTTGAAGGGCCTGCAGGCCAGACCGCACTGCGGCCAGGCGGCGCTGCAAGCTGGCCAGGGCTCGATCGCTGTCAGCCCCCTCCGCCTCCAGAGCCAGGGAGAAACGGAGACGCTGGGTGGTGCGCTTGAGCTCCGAACTGCCCCGGGCCTCCACCAGGGTGCCGCTGCAGGAGAGCTGCACCTGGCTCTGGGCTAAACCAGGCCCGGCCAGCAACGGCAGCACCAGGGGCACCAACCACAGACAACGCCGAGCCATGGGAAACCACGCGATGACACAGTCCAGCTTGGCTGATTCAACCCTCCCCCAACACGGAAATGGTGCGCAATCCTGCCAGCGGCGTCGTGCCGGACAGCGCTGGCTGGATTGCAGGAAACCTCTCGGACCTTCTGACAGAACAAAACCAATGCCCTGCAACCGGGGGAAGGCGGCAAGGGGCTAATGACCAAAAAGGTCGGAGGCCCCAAGATGCAACTGAAAGTCTGTCGCTGCCATGGCCATTGTTTGGCGGATCACAGGATCCATCGTTGTGCTGGCAAGCCTATGGACAGTGCGCCGGCTCTTCAAACGGCAGCTTCTGCCACCTCCGCCATGGCGCATTCCGACGGCAGCCGTGTTGCTGACGTGTGTCCAGGAAGGGATCCTGGCCGCAATTCCGCAAGCTGCAACATCCCCCCTTGGACTGAGCGTCAACGTACTCAGCAGCTTTGCTTGGTTGGTCCTCATCACCTGGGCCACCTTGGAGCTACCCCCATGCTGGGGGGTTGGCAGACCGGTCCCAAGGATTATCCGCGATCTGATCAATCTGACTCTTGCCGCACTTCTAACAGGCATCACCCTTCACCAGAACAAAATCAACCTGGTTGGGCTTCTTACCACCTCAGCCGTGCTCACCGCCGTGCTCGGCCTAGCTGCGCAGGAGACCCTGAAGGATCTACTAGGGGGCCTCTCCATGCAAATCAGCTCGCCTTATCACGAAGGTGACTGGATCGAGATCGAAGGGGTCGGTGGAACCGTTCATTCCATAACCCTCATGAACACGGAGCTCATCAGTATCGACGGATCCCACCTGATTATCCCGAATAGCAAAGCTGTCGAGGCACTAATCCGCAGACTTCGCCCAAGAGATCCTATCGGCAATGTCTTTAGCATTGGCCTCGACTACAACCACCCTCCAGCCAAGGCCATTGCGTTGATCTTGGAGATTCTTCAGCAACACAGCGCTGTCCTCAAAAGCCCACCCCCCAAGGTATGGGTCGATCGATTTGCCGAGAGTTCAATCGAATACAAAATCCTTGTCTTTCAAGAAGAGACGAGCGAGGCATCACGGGCTGAGCTGCGCGGCCAAATCCTGCAACATCTCTGGTATGCCCTGCAACGTGATGGCCGCAAAATCCCCTTCCCAGTCGTGGAGCTACGCCAGCACGAGCCTGCAGAAGCAGACGAACGCGAACCGCTACCGGATGCCGACGCAAGGGCGCAGCTTTTAGCCTCCAATCCTTTGTTTATTCATCTCAGCGAAAAGGAGCAATACGCCTTGGCAGAGATGACTCGGTGTCTGTACTTCGCCCCTGGAGAAACTGTTGTAAAAGAAGGGGAAATGGGAGATTGCCTTTATCAGGTCATCAGCGGCAGCCTGGAAGTTCTTAAATTTAGTCCTGGCAGTCAAAATCAAGATCTCCGCGTTGCAATCCTTGAGCCAAACTCAGTCTTCGGCGAAATGACTCTATGCACTGATGCCCCGAGACACGCCACAGTGCGCACAATCAGCGAATCGCTATTACTCGAGGTTGAACGGCGAGACCTGGTACCACTGCTGGAGAATAACCCTGCACTCCTAGAGCAACTGGGTCAACTGGTTAGCTCACGCCAGGCCAAACTTGAAGAGCTGAATGAAGCTTCCGCGCCTGTTTTTACCAGCAGGTTAATTAACAAAATGCGTTCCCTCTTCTCCAGTCAGTCAAAAAGATGACTGGCTGACTCGGCCTTAGCCGCGCAAGGCATCCTTGAGTTCCTGCCGAGCGGCATCAAGCGCCCCATCGAGCGCCGCGCCATCGCGCCCGCCAGCCTGGGCCAGGTTGGGCCGGCCGCCGCCGCCGCCGCCACAGGCTTTGGCCACGCCGCCGATGAAGGCCCCGGCCTTCGGACCGGCTGCGATCACCGCCTTACCAAAGGCCGCTACCAGGATCACCTTGGCCAGGTCGGCCGGATCGGGCAGACCGCCCAGCACCACAGCGGCGCCCTCACCGAGCTGATCGACCAGGCCCTGGGCGGCGCTCTGCAGGCCGGCACCCTCCACGCCATCCAGACGGGCCACCAGCAGCTGGAACTCCCCGAGCGTCTGGGCCTGGCCCGCCAACGCCGCCGCTTTAGCCAGGGCCAGCTCCTCTCGGGCCGCCGCCAGGGCCTTACCGGTGGCCTTGAGCTCCTCCTGCAGGGCTGACACCCGCTCCACGATCTCGCCGGGCTGGGCTTTGAAGCGCTCGCCCAGCTGCTTGACCACCGCCTCGCGCTCATGGAGATAGGCCAGCACCGCCGGCCCAGCCACCGCCTCGATGCGGCGGATGCCAGCGGCCACGCCGCTTTCGCTCACGATCTTGAACAGGCCGATCTCGGCGGTGTTGGCCACATGGGTGCCGCCGCAGAGCTCCATCGACACGCCGGGCACATCCACCACCCGCACCACGTCGGCGTACTTCTCCCCAAACATCGCCACGGCACCGGCGGCCTTGGCCTGCTCGATCGCCATCTCCTGGACCTCGAGGGTGTGGGCATCGGCAATCCAGCCGTTGATCAGCGCCTCGATCCGCTCCAACTCGGCCGGGGTCACGGCCCGGGGGCAATGGAAGTCAAAGCGGAGGCGATCGAAGTCCACCAGGGAACCGGCCTGGCCGATGCCCGGATCCACCACCTGCTTGAGGGCGGCCTGCAGCAGGTGGGTGGCCGTGTGATTCGCCTGGGCGCGGCGGCGGCAGGCGCGATCCACCTGGGCGTTCACGAGATCGCCGATGGCCAGGCTGCCGCGCTCCACCCGGCCGGTGTGCACAAACACACTGCGATTGCGCGACACCGCCTCGATCGCCACGATCACCCCCTCGCCGCCGGTGCCGGTGCCGCTCAGCACGCCCCGATCGCCCACCTGGCCGCCGCCCTCGCCATAGAAAGGCGTGGAATCCAGCACGAGCTGCACCGCATCACCGGCGCTGGCGCGCTCCGCCGGTTCGCCATTCACCACCAGGGCCAGCACGCAGCTGGGATGCTCCAGCGCCTCGTAGCCCTTGAAGGCGGTGGCCTCGAGATCGGCCGCCATCTGCTCAATCGCCCCCTGCAGGGTGAGATCGATGCTTACCGCCGCGGCCTTGGCCCGCTGGCGCTGGGCCTCCATCGCCGCCTCAAAGCCCGCCAGATCCACCGTGAGGCCGTGCTCCTCGGCGATCTCCTCGGTAAGCTCCAGCGGGAAGCCGTAGGTGTCGTAGAGCTCAAAGGCCTGCTCGCCAGAGATCTGCTGTGGCTTGGCCGCCAGCACCTCAGCCAGTAGCTTCTCGCCCCGCTCCAGGGTTTCCAGGAAGCGGGCCTCCTCGCGGGCGAGCTCCGCCAGGATCACCTCGCGGCGCTCCACCAGCTGCGGGTAGGCGGCCTCCATCAGGCTGATCGACGCCTCGCCCATCGCCGTCAGGAACGGCTTGTCGATGCCGAGGAGCCGTCCGTGGCGCACAACGCGGCGCAGCAGACGGCGCAGGATGTAGCCGCGGCCGAGGTTGGAGGCGGTCACGCCGTCGCCGATCAGCTGGGTGATGGCGCGGGAGTGGTCGCCGATCACCTTCAGCGACGTCTGGCCCTTGACATCGAGGGCCCGGTAGTCGACCCCCGCCAGGCCCGCCGCCGTTGTAATCAGCGGATAGATCAGGTCGGTTTCGTAGTTGTTGGGCACCGCCTGCAGGATCTGGGCCATGCGCTCGAGGCCCATGCCGGTGTCGATGTTGCGGTTGGCCAGCGGCGTGAGGGTGCCCTCCGCGTCGCGGTTGTACTGCATGAACACCAGGTTGTAGAACTCGATGAAGCGCGAGTCGTCTTCGAGATCGATGCCGTCGTCGCCCAGTTCGGGCTTGAAGTCGTAGTAGATCTCCGAGCAGGGGCCGCACGGGCCCGTGGGGCCCGAAGCCCAGAAGTTGTCGGCCTCATCCATGCGGATGATGCGCTTGGGGTTCACCCCCACCACCTCGCGCCAGATCGCCTCGGCTTCGTCGTCCTCGCGGAACACGCTCACCACCAGGTTCTTCGGGCTGAGGCCGAACACCTCGGTGCTCAGCTCCCAGGCCCACCGAATCGCCTGCTCCTTGAAGTAGTCGCCGAAGGAGAAGTTGCCGAGCATCTCGAAGAAGGTGTGGTGCCGCGCCGTGCGACCCACGTTCTCGATGTCATTGGTGCGGATGCACTTCTGGGAGCTGGTGGCCCGCGGCGCCGGTCGCTCCGCCTGGCCCAGGAACACCGGCTTGAACGGCAGCATGCCGGCAATGGTGAGCAGCACCGTGGGATCGTCCGGCACCAGCGAGGCGCTGGCCATCGGCCTGTGGCCGCGCTGCTCGTAGAAGTTGAGGAAGGCCGCGCGGATCTCGGCACCGGTGCGAGGGGTGGCAGCCATGGGTGGGAGGGCGAAACGGGCCTGAGCCAGGCATGATCGCCCAGCAAAGGTCCGCGCCCGATCCCCTTGTCTGTGGCCGAAAGCGAGCCCCGCGCCCAACTGCGGCTGCAGTCGATCGGCTGGGCCCTGGCCGCCGGCGTGGTCGCCGGCCTGGTCAATCTGCTGTCCACCGTTCTGGGTCCGGGCCTCAGCACCGTTCTGGAGCCGGCCCTGCGCTCAGCGGGATGCGGGTTTTTCTATGGCCTGCTGGCCTTTCATCTGCAGCGGGTCGACCCCGATGACAGCCATCTGCAGGCGGGATTGGTGGGGGCCGTGTGTGGCATTCGCAGCCTCGGGGCCCCCCTGGAGTTGGTCGCGGACCTATCAACTGTGATGATGGAGCTGATCCGCGGGTGGCTGCCGCTCTGGCTGCCGCTGATCGGCAGCGCCCTGGTGCTGCATTCAGCGCAGCGCCTGGCCCCAGGTCTCCGCCCCGCCCGACGGCCTTGAGGCCGGGTTCATGAGCCTGCTGCACGCCACCTGGCTGTTTCCCCCCGAGGGTTCGGGTGGCCGGCTGTTCCTGTGGGCCGACACCTGGCGGGTGGCGACCCCGGCCGTGCCGAAGCTCGAAGCCCCCGAACACCCCCTCGCCCTCAACGAGGACGACCTGGCCACCTGGCTGGACGACAACGGCCTGTGGACCGAGGCCCTGCGACCGGCCCGCGCCACCCTGACCCTGCCCAGCCGCAGCCAGGCGGCCAAGGGACGTCGCACCAACGCCAGCAGCTGGAGTGGCCTGCCCCTGCAGGCCGGCGAACCGATCCCCAAACAGCTGGAGTGGTGGCCCTGGCAGGTGGAGGGCTGGGCCCTCGATTCCGCCAACGCGGGCGAGTGGCTGAGCCAGCTGCCCCTGGCCGGCGAACACCCGGAGATGGCCGATGAACTGCGCTGGTGGAGCCACCTGCAGCGCTGGGCCCTGAGTCTGATCGCCCGGGGCCGCTGGTTGCCCCAGCTCGAAGCGGGCAAGGCCCGCTGGCTGCCCCTGCTCAACCGGGAAGACGACCGCCGCCGGCTGGAAGACCTGGCCACCGGTCTGCCCCAGGTGGCCACCTGCGCCCTGGCCGCCGGCCCCATGGGCGATCCCTCCCTGGCCTGCCGCCGTCCCGGCAGTGGCCGGCTGCGGGTGGCGAGCCTGCTCGAGGCCCTGCTGGAGGGCCAGCTGCGGGCGGGCTTCAGCCCCAACCCCGAAGGCCTCGATCCCCTGCTGGCGGCCTGGCAGAAGGCGCTCGGCAAGGGCGACGGCAGCCTCAACCTCGACGAGGAAGAGCTGGAGCGCCTCACCATTGCCACCCACCACTGGCGCGAAGGCGTGGCCGGCAAGGTGGAACCCGCCCGCACCTGCCTGGAGCTGTTCACCCCCGCTGAAGGCGAGGAGCTCTGGGATCTCCACTTCGGGCTGCAGGCCGAAGCGGACCCCAGCCTGCGGGTGCCCGCCGCCGCGGTGTGGGCCGCCGGCGATCGGGGCCTGCAGATGGGCGAGATCGCCGTTCCCCAACCCAGCGAACTGCTGCTGGAGGGGATGGGCCGGGCCCTGACGGTGTTCGATCCGATCGAACGGGGTTTGGATTCGGCCACGCCGGAAACCATGCAGCTCACCCCGGCCGAAGCCTTCGTGCTGGTGCGCACCGGCGCCCACCAGCTGCGGGACGTGGGCGTGGGCGTGATCCTGCCCCCCAGCCTCTCCGGCGGCCTGGCCTCCCGGTTGGGCCTGTCGATCACCGCCGAACTGCCGCAGAAATCCCGCGGCTTCACCTTGGGCGAAAGCCTCGAGTGGAGCTGGGAGTTCATGATCGGCGGGGTCACCCTCACCCTGCGCGACCTGGAGCGGTTGCAGGCCAAGCGCAGCCCGCTGGTGCAGCACAAGGGAGCCTGGATCGAGCTGAGGCCAGCCGACCTGCGCAACGCCGAGCGCTTCTGCGGCGCCGATCCGGGCCTCAGCCTCGACGACGCCCTGCGCCTCACCGCCAGCGACGGCGACACCTTCCACCGGCTGCCGGTGCACCGCTTCGACGCCGGACCGCGGCTGCAGGCGGTGCTGGAGCAGTACCACCAGCAGAAGGCGCCCGACCCGCTGCCCGCCCCTCCGGGCTTTTCCGGCCAGCTGCGGCCCTACCAGGAGCGGGGCCTGGGCTGGCTGGCCTTCCTGCACCGCTTCGACCAGGGGGCCTGCCTGGCCGACGACATGGGCCTGGGCAAGACGATCCAGCTGCTGGCCTTCCTGCAACACCTCAAGGCCGAGGAGGAACTCAAACGGCCCGTACTGCTGGTGGCGCCCACCTCCGTGCTCACCAACTGGAAGCGGGAGGCCCATGGCTTCACCCCCGAGCTCAGCGTGCGGGAGCACTACGGCCCGCGCCGTCCCTCCAGCCCCGAGGCCCTCAAAAAGGCGCTCAAGGGGGTGGATCTGGTGCTCACCAGCTATGGCCTGCTGCAGCGGGACAGCGAGCTGCTCGAAAGCATCGACTGGCAGGGCCTGGTGATCGACGAGGCCCAGGCGATCAAAAACCCCAGTGCCAAGCAGAGCCAGGCGGCCCGCGACCTGGCCCGCCCGGGCCGCCACAGCAAAGGCGGCAGCCGCTTCCGCATCGCCCTCACCGGCACGCCGGTGGAAAACCGCGTCAGCGAGCTGTGGGCGCTGATGGATTTCCTCAACCCCAAGGTGCTGGGCGACGAACCCTTCTTCCGCCAGCGCTACCGCCTACCGATCGAGCGCTACGGCGACATGGCCTCCCTGCGCGACCTCAAGGCCCGGGTGGGGCCGTTCATCCTGCGGCGCCTCAAAACCGACAAATCGATCATTTCCGACCTTCCCGAGAAGGTGGAACTGCACGAATGGGTGGGGCTGGCCCCCGAGCAGAAGAAGCTCTACAACCGCACCGTCGACGAGAGCCTCGACGCCATCGCCCGCGCCCCCCTGGGCCAGAAGCACGGCCAGGTGCTGGCCCTGCTCACCAAGCTCAAGCAGATCTGCAACCACCCGGCCCTGGCCCTCAAGGAAGACGCCGAGGCGGTGGTGGCAGCCGGCAACGGCAGCTTCAGCAGCCGCAGCGCCAAGCTTCAGCGGCTGGAAGAGATCCTCGAGGAGGTGATCGAAGCGGGCGACCGGGCGTTGCTGTTCACCCAGTTCGCCGAATGGGGCCTGCTGCTCCAGGCCCACCTGCAGCGCAAGTGGCGCCAGGAGGTGCCCTTTCTCTATGGCAGCACCAGCAAAACGGAGCGGCAGGCCATGGTCGACCGCTTCCAGGACGACCCCCGCGGCCCCCAGCTGTTTCTGTTGTCGCTCAAGGCGGGTGGGGTGGGCCTCAACCTCACCCGCGCCAGCCACGTGTTCCACATCGACCGCTGGTGGAACCCGGCCGTGGAAAACCAGGCCACCGACCGCGCCTACCGGATCGGCCAGCAGAACCGCGTGCTGGTGCACAAGTTCATCACCAGCGGCTCGGTGGAAGAAAAGATCGACCGCATGATCCAGGAGAAGTCGAAGCTGGCCGAGGAGATCGTCGGCTCCGGCGAAGACTGGCTGGGCGGCCTCGACGTGGGCCAGCTCAAGGATCTGGTCACCCTCAGCGAGGAGGATTGAGGGATGGCCCCGTTCCCTGAACCCAGCGCGCAGCACCCAGCCCCATCCAGTAGCCGCTGTCCTCGATTCCGTACAGCCTGTACAGAATCCAGGAGGGTCCCGCTGGCACCCCCGCCCATCGCCCGCGTCAGCCATGGCCTCGGCGCCCTGATCCCATGACCGTCACCCCCAGCACCTACGCGAGCGGCGCCATCACCACCCAGCTGGGCGAGCAGGGCCTGGCCCAGCAGCCCTGGTGGGTGGAGCAGTGGATGGAGCTGATCAACTCCTACCGCTACAAAAAGCGGCTGGAACGGGCCTGGGAGTACGCCCGCTCCGGCAACGTCACCTCGATCCGCTTTGAGGGGCGGCGCGTGCATGCCCGGGTGCAGGGCACGGGCGAGGAGCCCTACAAGGTGAAGCTCTGGCTCGACGTGCTCAACGACGACGACTGGGGCTACGTGCTCGACGCCCTCACCCAGAAGGCCCGCTGGTCGGCCCAGCTGCTGGCCGGGGTGATGCCCCAGGACATCGAGCGGGCCTTCGCCGCCAGCGGCAAGCGCCTGTTTCCGTTCAAGCTGCAGGAGGTGCGCAGCGAGTGCAGCTGCCCCGACAAGGCCAACCCCTGCAAGCACGTCAGCGCGGTGTTCTACCTGATGGGCGACCGCTTCAGCGAAGACCCCTTCGTGCTGTTCCAGATGCGGGGACGCACCCGGGCCCAGCTGCTGGCCGACCTGGCCAAACGGCGGCGCCGGGCGTTGGCACGGCAGGCGAGGCAGGCTGCCGCCAACAAGGGCTCGCAGCCAGTCGCCGAGGCCGCTCCGCACCCGGTGCATCCCGCCATCAAGGACCCGAACCGCTGGTGGCGCTACGGCGCGGCCCTCGATCCGGATCTGGTGGTGATCACCCCGGCCCTGGAGGGCGAGTCGGGCCTCGATGCCGCCGGCCCCCTGCCCCTGGCCGAAGAGCCCCGCTTCCCCGAGGCCAACCACCGCTTCCTCGAGCACCTCAAGGCCCAGGGCCAACAGATGGCGGCCCTGGCGATGGCCAAGGCCATGGGTCCGGCCGGCGGCGATGACAGCTGAATGGCTGACGCCGGCGGCCCAGGCCACGGCAGCGTGCCTGCTCACCAGCCATGGGCGGGCCTTCGGCAGGCCCCTGATCGCCGGCCTGGCTGCCGACGCCCCACCCCAGCTGCTGGCCCAGGAGCTCTTCGCCAGCGACGCCGTGGTGCTGGCCCACGACGGCGCCGACCCGAGCAGCGATCCCGGCCCCCGGCTGATCTACGCCAACCGGGCCGCCCTGAGGCTGTGGCAACGGCCCTGGGCGGCCATGGTGGGCATGCCCTCCAAACTCACGGCCGAACCCGCCGAGCGGGCCAGCCGCCGCCAGGCCCTGATCACGGCCCAGGCCCAGGACGGAATCGAGGGCTACCGGGGCATCCGCATCGACAGCCGCGGCCGCCGCTTCCAGATCGAGGGGGCCCGGCTCTGGACCCTGCGCGACAAAGCAGGCCAGCCCTGCGGCCAGGCCGCCCGCTTCAGCCGCTGGTGGCTGTTGTGATCACCGGCCCGCCGTGATCGCCACCATCCCAGCGCCGCCGCCCCAGCTGCCCGCCGAGCTGCGTCCGGTCGTCACCACCCTCCAGCAGCGGGGGTTTCAGGTGCGGCTGGCCCCGCCACCGGTGCGCGGCGCCTACGGCCTGTTCCAGGCCAAAACCCGCACCCTCTGGATCGCGCCGGTGGCCTTCGACCTGGGCATCGGCCGCCAGGTGTTCCTGCATGAGGCGATCCACGCGGCCCAGAGCTGCCCCACCGGCGTGCTGCGCCCCCTCGGCTGGACCGTCCAGCTCAACCCGGCGGTGGAGCAGGAGATCGGCGGCATCCTCACCACCCGCTACCACCACGGCAAGCGGGAGCTGGAGCGGGAGGCCTTCAGCGTGCAGGGCCATCCCGACGCCATCCCCCGGGTGATCGCGGCCCTGAAGCAGCGCTGCCGGTTGGCCGCACCAAGCAGTGGTGCCAACCGAACGAAGCCGTGAGGGCCGTACCCGAACGGGCGGTCTGCACCCTCTTGGAGCCCAGCCGGCCGCAACACAGTGGCTGTGTTCCGGAGACCCTCCGATGCCCACCCTGCGCCACTCCCCCTTCGATCTGCTCCGCAGCGATCTGATCCGTAGCGATCTGCTCGAATCCGATCTGTTCCAGAAGCTCGAACATCAACTGCGTTCAGCCAAACCCCAGAGCGGCGAGCGGGTCCCCGCCGCCGACGTGCACGACGGCCCCGAGGCCTACACCATCACCTTGGAACTGCCGGGGGTCGACAAGGCCTCGATCGACGTCAAGGCCACCGACCGCACCCTGGTGATCAGCGCGGAACGCCAGCCCAGCCCAACCGCCCCCCAGGCTGCCTTGATCAGCGAGATCCGCTACGGCACCTGGAGCCGCAGCTTCCGCTTCCCCGGTGGCATCCAGCGCGAAGGCCTCGAAGCCCACTACCGCGACGGCGTGCTCACCGTCACCGCCCCCAAAGCCCAAACCACCACCACCGTGCAGGTGCAGGTGGAGGACTGATCAGGACCGGACCCAGCGGACACGAGAGACGAGAACCCCAGGCCTGGCCCCGTGCCGGGCCTTTTTTTGGGCGAAGGTTCCTCCTATCATCAGCGGGTCTGAGACTTGTGGGCCCAATCAATTGGTTCAACCGCTGGCCTGAACAGCAGGCTCGAGTCGTGCGTTGGACCCTACTGCTCGCCTGGCTGGGCCTGATCGCCCTGTTGCTGAAGCCAGAACTGGGCCCCGCCTACGGCTCCACCGTCTGCCGAGAGTCGACCATCTGCCGTCCCGGCATCGGCAACGACCTCTTCTGGAATATCGGCCTGCCGCTGGTGATCCTGGTGGTGTACCTCAGCCATGAACTCTGGCGGCGCATCTGCCCGCTGTCATTTGTCTCCCAGCTGTTCAGGGCCCTGGGCTGGCAGCGCACGGTGCTGAACCGCGCCGGCAAACCCCAGGTGGCGGCCATCTCGGAGTCGTCCTGGCTGGCGCGCCACCACATCCAGCTGCAGTGGGGTCTGCTGATCGCCGGCCTGAGCCTGCGGCTACTGATCGCCAACAGCAACGGGCTGATCCTGGCCCTGCTGTTTGCGGCAGCCCTGCTGGCCGCCCTGATCAGCGGCTGGGCCTACGGCGGCAAGACCTTCTGCCAATACCTCTGTCCGTTCGCTCCGGCCCAGAAGATCCTCAGCGGACCGCGCAGCCTGCTCAGCTCCCAGGCCCACCTCGGCGGCGGCAGCAAGACGACCCAGTCGATGTGCCGCACGGTGGGAGCCCAGGGCCAGGAGATCAGCACCTGCGTGGCCTGCGCCAAACCCTGCTTCGACATCGACGCCGAGCGCACCTACTGGCAGAGCCTGAGCGGCCAGCGGGGCATGGCCTGGGCCTGGTACTCCTATCCAGGCCTAATCCTGGCGTTCTTTCTGCTGATCCAGAGCTACGCCCCGGCCGGGGCCAGCGACCATGGAATCGATTACCTGACGAGCAATCTGTTCACCTACGACGGCCGCCTGGCGGCCATGGCCTGGCAATCCCTGCTGCCGGCGGGCTGGCCCCAACTGCCGCGGATCCTGGCCATCCCAGCCCTGCTCAGCGCTGGGGGCGTGGCATCGGAACGGCTGTTCCACCAGATCGAGCGGCTGCAACGGCACCGGCTCAGGGCCGCCAGCCCCGAACTGGCGAAGGAGCGGGCGATCCACCGCACCCGACTGCTGGCCACCTTCACAGCGATCAACACCTACTTCTTCTTCAAGGGCAACCTGCTCGACAGCGGCGGAACGCTGTTGTCGCTCGAGCTGCAACTGCTGGTCGTGGCGATCAGCTCCGTTTGGCTCTATCGCAGCTGGGATCGCGACCGCGGCCTCTACGAACGGGAAAACACCAGCACCAGCCTGCGCAAACGCCTGGCCAAGCTCGGGGCGGAACTGCACCCGCTGCTGGCCGGGCGCCAACTGGAGGATCTCAACCCGGGTGAGGTGTTCGTGCTGGCCAATGCCCTGCCGGTGCAGGAAACCTCCCAACGCCAGAGCATCTATCTCGATGTGCTTCGGGATCTGATCAGCCAGGGGCGCCTGGATCGCACCGCTTCCCTCAAGACCCTGAGCGACCTGCGCACCAGCCTGAGGCTCACTGATGCCGATCACCAGAGCGCCCTGGAGATCCTTACCAGCGAAGACGCCCGGCTCACCAGCCTGAGCCCCGAGGCTCTGGCCGGCCTAAGCCTCTGCCGCAACGCTGCCGCCCAGGAGATCGAAGATCTGCTGCTGCTGAGCGGATCCACGGTGCTGCACCTAGATGGCCTGGATGCCTACGGCCGCGGGCGGCTCGAGCGCATCCAGATCGAGAGTGGTCTCGATGACGACAGCTGGGCCCAGCTGCTGAACGACTTCGGCCCCGGATCCCAATTCGGCGAACGGCAGCTCAGCCAGCGATTGCAGCTCGTGAACCAGGCCATGGCCCGCAGGGAGAGCCTGGCCGAATTGAACCGGCGGTTGCCCCTGGCCGCGCCGCTGGTGCTCAGCCTCGACCGCCAGATCGCCCGTTTCCTGCCCGACCTGGTAGCCCTGATCCGCAGCGGTCTTACCGCCCCAGGGGAGCAACGGCCCGATGAAGCCTGCCTGGCCCTGCTGCGCAGCCTCTCCCCCAACGTGATGGCCTGCCTCGCCAGTGAGGATGGCACCACCACGGCGATCACCACCTGGCTCGATGGGATCGAAACGAAATTACCCAGCATCTCCCCCCTGCCGGAAGCGGCGGCGGTGCTTGAGGGGCTCTGGCTGGATACCGACCCCTACGTGGCGCTCTGGGCCCTGATGGTGCTGCGCCAGGTTGACAGCAGGCAGGCCGAACGAATGCTGCAAACGCCCCGCACCGGGCTGCCGTCCAGCAGGGCGCTGAAGGGCTTTCTGGAGGGTGAACAGCTGGCGAGCATCGAGATCCTTGCCGCGATCGCAGACCAGCCCCTGATCCAGCGCCTCGAACCCGGCGCCCTAGTGGACCTAGATCGCCTCTGCAACCTGCGGCAGTGGCGCCAAGGAGATCCGATCGAGCGCCCTGCCGGTGGGGTACTAATTCTTCTCGCTGGCAGCTGCGAGCAACGCCAGAGCCTGGTGCCGGGGTCAGCGCCAAAAACAATCGCCGAACATGGCAGCGGCACCATTTTGGGGCTGGCCGATTATTTCGGTGAGCACAAGAGCGGCGTGCAGGCCAAGCTTGTGGCCACTGCCCAGGGCTGCAGCGCCCTGGTGTTCAGCCGCACCGGTTTCCGTGAACTCCTCGATGTGTCGCCGATCTTCGAGCAGGCGCTCATCCGCGAATTGGCCTCGCAGTGTGAAACCCTGCAGCGCTCTCTCCAGGCCAAACGGCAGCAACAGCAGCATCAGCGCATGCGGCGCATGAGCACAGAAAACTGACCAAGGTTTTAACGGCCCTCCCTAGAGTTGCCGCCAACGCCAGACGTCCCATGACAGCGAGCGCAACGGCCAGCGGCACCCCAGCCTCCGCGCCACCCCGGCTCACCCTGCAGTGCGAGGCGATCGGGCCCGACACCACCACGATCCGCTCGCTCGACTGGGACCGCAGCCGCTTCGACATCGAATTCGGCCTGCGCAACGGCACCACGTACAACAGCTTCTTGGTGCGGGGCGAACGCACCGCCCTGATCGACACCAGCCACCTCAAATTTGAAAGCACCTGGCTGCCGCTGCTGCAGGAGCAGATCGATCCCCAAGCGATCGACTACTTGATCGTCAGCCACACCGAACCGGACCACTCCGGCCTGATCGGCCATCTGCTCGACCTCAACCCCGAGATCGAGATCGTGGGCTCCAAGGTGGCGATCCAGTTCCTGGAAAATCAGGTGCACCGCCCCTTCAACAGCCGGGCGGTGAAGAGCGGTGAAGAGCTCGACCTAGGCACCAACCCCACCAGTGGCGTGCAGCACCGCTTCGAGTTTCTCAGCGCACCCAACCTGCACTGGCCGGACACGATCTTCTCCTTCGACCACGGCACCGGCATCCTTTACACCTGCGACGCCTTCGGCCTGCACTACTGCTCCGAGGAGCTGTTCGACGCCGATCCGGGTGCCATCGCCCCCGATTTCCGCTTCTACTACGACTGCCTGATGGGGCCGAACGCCCGCAGCGTGCTGCAGGCGTTGAAGCGCATGGATGCCCTGCCGCCCATCACCACCGTAGCCGTGGGCCATGGTCCGCTGCTCCGCCATCACCTGGGGCTCTGGCTCGGCGACTATCGCGACTGGAGCAGCGACCGCAGCGGTGGCGAGGCCTACGCCGCCGTTTGCTATGTGAGCCAATACGGCTTCTGCGACCGGCTCAGCCAGGCCATCGCCCGCGGCATCGGCAAGGCCGGCGCGCAGGTGCAGCTGGTGGATCTGCGGGCCACCGACGCCCAGGAGCTCTCCGCCCTGATCGGCGAGGCCAGCGCCGTGGTGGTGCCCACCTGGCCGGCCAGCCCCGATGCGGAGCTGCAGGCTTCGATCGGCACCCTGCTGGCGGCCCTCAAGCCCAAGCAGTGGGTGGGCAGCTACGACGCCTTCGGCGGCGACGACGAGCCAATCGACACCGTGGCCGGCCAGCTGCGCAGCCTCGGCCAGAAGAGCGCCTTTGAACCGTTGCGGATTCGCCAGGTGCCCCTCGGCCCCGATTACCAGCGCTGCGAGGAGGCCGGCACCGACCTGGGCCAGCTGCTCACCAAGGCGAAGACGATCGCCGCCATGAAGGCCCTCGACGGCGACCTCGACAAGGCCCTGGGCCGCCTGTCCGGCGGGCTCTATGTGGTGACAGCCCGCCAGGACACGCCCGAGGGCAGCCGCAGCTCGGCCATGGTGGCCAGCTGGGTGAGCCAGGCCAGTTTCGATCCCCCCGGCCTCACCGTGGCCGTGGCGAAGGACCGGGCCATCGAAGCCCTGATGCAGGTGGGGGATCGCTTCGTGCTCAACATCCTGCGGGAGGACAACCACCAGGACCTGCTGCGCCACTTCCTCAAGCGCTTCCCCCCCGGCGCCGACCGCTTTGCCGGGGTGGCCACCCTGGAGGGCGCCGCCGCCGGCGGCCCGGTGCTGGGGGATGCCCTGGCCTTTCTCGGCTGCCGCGTGGTGCAGCGACTGGAGGGGCCCGACCACTGGATCATCTACGCCGAAGTGGAGCAGGGCAACGTGGCCGACACCGAGGCCAGCACCGCCGTGCACCACCGCAAAGTGGGGAACCACTACTGATGACCAGCCCCAGCGACCAGGCCAGCGCGCGGCGCGTGATTCAGCTGCCCCTGGACCCGGGCCTGATCTGCCTCAAGGGCCTCAGCCCCACCCGGCTGCGCTTTGAGGTGGAGTACGGCCTGGAGCGGGGCACCACGGCCAACAGCTTCCTCTTCCCGGCCATCCCGCTGCTCATCCATCCCCCCGGCACCTCCTTTGCCGAACCCTTCCTGGCCCAGCTGGCCAGCTTGGTGCCCGCCGATGCAGCCCTGAAGGTGGTGGTGGGTGATGTGAACCCCAACCGGGTGGGTCTGCTGCGCCAGCTGGCGAGCCACTGGCCCCACACCCTGCTGGTGTGCTCCAACGCCGGCGCCAAGGTGCTGGAGGAGCTGTGGGACCAGCAGAAACCGGGCCAACCGGGCGACCCGCCCCCGGCAGCGGCGCCTCCCCTGCCGCCGATCGATGTGGTGAAACAGGAGGTCAGCCGCCGCCTCAGCGATGGCCACGTCATGCGGCTAATCCCCACACCCACCCCACGCTGGCCCGCCGGCCTGATGGCCTTCGAGGAGAGCACCGGCCTGCTGATGAGCGGCAAATTCTTCGCCGCCCACCTGTGCAGCGAGAGCTTTGCCGAAACCAACCGCAGCAGCACCGAAGAAGACCGCCGCTACTTCTACGACTGCCTCATGGCGCCCATGGCCCGGCAGGTGGAGTCGGTGGTGGAGCGGCTAGAAGAGCTCGACATCCGCACCATCGCCCCCGGCCATGGACCGGCGATCAGCGAGAGCTGGCGCAGCCTGCTCAACGACTACCACCGCTGGGGGGCGAGCCAGGAGCGGGCGCGGCTCTCGGTGGCCCTACTGTTTGCCAGCGCCTATGGCAACACCGCCGCCATCGCCGACGCCCTGGCCCAGGGGGTGGGCCGCACCGGCGTGCGGGTCGAGAGCATCAACTGTGAATTCACGCCGCCCGAGCAGCTGCTGGCGGCGATCCGCAGTTGCGACGCGATCCTGATCGGCTCCCCCACCCTCGGCGGCCATGCCCCCACGCCGATCGTCTCGGCCCTGGGCACGGTGCTGGCCGAAGGCGACCGCAGCAAGCCGGTGGGGGTGTTCGGCAGCTTTGGCTGGAGCGGCGAAGCCCTCGACCTGCTGGAAAGCAAGCTGCGCGACGGCGGCTTCCGCTTTGGCTTCGAGCCGATCAAGGTGAAATTCAGCCCCGATGCGGCCACCCTCAAGGCCATCGAGGAAACCGGCACCGGCCTGGGGCGCCAGCTGCTGGCGGAGCAGCGCAAGGCCCAACGGCGCAGCGCCAGCGGCGGCCTCAGCGAGAGCCGCAGCAACCCCGCCGTCCAGGCCCTGGGCCGGGTGGTGGGCTCCCTCTGCGTGCTCACCACCTGCAAAGGGGAAGGGGCCAGCCGCCTGAGCGGCGCCATGGTGGCCAGCTGGGTGAGCCAGGCCAGCTTCTCCCCGCCGGGGTTCACCGTGGCCGTGGCCAAGGACCGGGCCGTGGAAGCCCTGCTGCACACCGGCGACCGCTTCGCCCTCAATGTGCTGGCGGCGGGACGGGAGACCGGACCGATGAAGCAATTCCTGCAGCCCTTTACGCCGGGGGCTGACCGCTTCGCTGGCCTGGAGCTGGACTCCACCCCAGGCGGCCAACCGATCCTGCCGGAGGGCCTCGCCTGGCTGGAGGCCACGGTGCAGCAGCGGATGGAATGCGGCGACCACTGGTTGGTCTATGCCCAGGTGAGCCATGGCGGGGTGCTGGATGGCAACGGCACCACGGCCGTGCACCAGCGGCGCAGCGGCGCCAACTACTGAGGGCCGCCGACTGAGGTCCCCCAGGCGAGACAGGGCCCTCGGCCTGGCGCCCGGGCCCCACCTTGACCCGCTTATCCATAGTCGATCCGACTATGGATAAGCTAGGCTCTGTCCAAAGGGAATGCTTCCCAGCCCCAATGGACACCAGCCAACCCATGGACCTCTCCAAGCCCCATACCCAGGCCAACCTCGAGGCCGCCTTCGGCGGCGAAAGCATGGCCAACCGCAAATACCTGTTTTTTGCCGAGGTGGCGAAGCAGGTGGGCAACACGGAGCTGGCCAAACTGTTTCGCGACACGGCCGCCCAGGAAACGGAACACGCCTTTGCCCACTTCCGCCTGCTCCATCCCGAGCTGGTGATTGACGATCCGGCCACCCTCTCCGAGGCCCAGAAGCAGGCCCTGCTGGGCCGCTGCCTCGAGCTGGCGATCGAGGGGGAAACCTACGAGTACACAACGATGTACCCGGAATTCGCCGCCCAGGCCCGCGCCGACCGCGACGCCGGCGCCGAAGCTGAATTCCAGGAGCAAATCGACGAATCAAAGGACCATGCCGGCATCTTCCGCACCGCCGCGAAGAACTTCGGCCTGCTGACCCCGATCGAGCAGCACCACGCCGAGCGCTACGGCATCGCCCTGGAGGCCCTACACGGCAAGGGCGTGGCCGGCGAGGCGGCCCAGCCGGTGGCCGGCAAGTGGATCTGCAAGCTGTGCTCGATGATCTACGACCCCGCGGCGGGCGACCCGGAGTCCGGCATCGCCCCGGGCACCCCCTTTGAAGCCATCCCCGACGACTGGCGCTGCCCCATCTGCGGCGCCCGCAAGGCCAGCTTCGTGCCCTACCGCGAGCCTGAACTCTTGGCCGCCGCATAGATCATTGAGGTCTCAGTTTCTGTATCCCAGCACACCCTCGCAACAGTTTTCCATGCCTCCCTAGCACCCCGGAAAAACCAGTTGCGGCAGGGGTTTTCAAGGGTCGTAACTGAGACCAAATTGATCTTTTTCGGGGTGTAACGGCAAACCGAAAACGAATCGGTAGAGACGCCCAAAGCCGCGGGCAACTCGCTCCAATGGTCGGAGCTTCTCCGCCATCGATGTCGAGCCACGCCGCCCCCACCGCCCCCTCAGGGCTCCACCACCGGGGGGTCCGGGCAGCGGTTCGGTACCGGGGGTTCGTGCTGATTCCCCAGGCGGATCTCACCTGGCTGGTCCGACCGGAGCGCAGCCCCATGCCGATGCTGCCGTTCCGCACACCGGCCAGCTCCCTGGCGGATGTGAAAGCGTTGGTGGACTGGCGCCTGGGCGACGCGACCTGAGCGCCTGACCCGGGTCAGGCCGCCTGGGGAGGCGGCGTCGGGTCGTTGTGGGCCTGGAAGGGCAGCACCAGGGTGGCCCAATGGTCAGGGCGCTGGGGCCGGGCCCGCCGGGCCCGGCGCACGCCGAAAGGCACCCGCAGGACGTTCGTACCTTCCACCCGCAGGATTTGGCCCCCGGTGCCGTTGTTGGAGCCGTTGTTGTTGCCGTTCATGGTCCCGAGAAATGAATGGCGAAGGCGCCAAAGGCACCGAAGTGGAGGAATTTGGCCTGGATGCGTTGGATTGTGCAGGCAAACCCACACGCTGACCACAAAGAAATGCTGTGATTTCGCGATCGTCACAGTGTGCGCCATGGCGGGGTGAAAAACACCCCCCAACGGCCATACCTAGGCCAGTTCGGGCACTGCCAGCTCCAACACGCTGGGGCAGGTGCACACCAGGTTGCGATCGCCATAGGCATTGTCAATGCGGGCCACCGCAGGCCAGAACTTGCGGCTCCGCTGACCCTCTCCCGCCGGGAACGCGGCCTGCTGGCGCGTGTAGGGCCGGTCCCAGTGGTCGTCCGTCACCGCAGCCAGGGTGTGGGGAGCCCGCTTGAGGGGATTGTTGGCTGGATCGGCCGTTCCGGCCTCGATCGCAGCGGCCTCCGCACGGATCGCCACCATGGCGGCACAGAAGCGGTCCAGCTCGGCGAGAGATTCACTTTCGGTGGGTTCCACCATCACCGTGCCCGCCACGGGCCAGCTCACGGTGGGGGCATGGAAGCCGTAGTCCATCAGGCGCTTGGCCAGGTCATCCACCTCGAGCCCGCAGGACCGTTTGAGCGGCCGCAGATCGAGGATGCACTCGTGGGCGACCCGCCCCCCACCGCCCCGATACAGCACCGGGAAATGGGGCTCGAGCCGTTCCGCCAGGACATTGGCCGACAGCAGGGCCACCTGGCTGGCCTGCCGCAGCCCGGAGCCGCCCATCATGCGGATGTACATCCAGCTGATCGGCAGGATCGAAGCGCTGCCCAGGGGTGCGGCAGCCACCGGCCCCACCGCCGTTGCCGCACCCACCCCGGAGCCGGGCAGGAAGGGCACCAGATGGGCCGCCACTGCGATCGGCCCCACCCCGGGACCACCGCCACCGTGGGGAATGCAGAAGGTCTTGTGCAGGTTGAGATGGCAGACGTCGGCGCCGTAGAGCCCCGGTTTGCAGAGCCCCACCTGGGCGTTGAGGTTGGCGCCATCGAGATACACCTGGCCACCACAGCCATGCACCAGCTCGCAGATGCGGCGGATGGCTGGCTCAAACACCCCGTGGGTGGAGGGGTAAGTGACCATCAGGGCCGCCAAGGTGTCGGCGTGGGCCCGGGCCTTGGCCTCCAGGTCGGCCAGATCGATGTTGCCCTGGTCGTCGCAAGCCACCGCCACCACCTGCAGCCCCACCATCACGGCCGTGGCCGGGTTGGTGCCATGGGCGCTGGTGGGGATCAGGCACACCCGGCGGTGGGCCTCACCTCGGCTGCGGTGCCAGGCGCGGATCGCCAGCAACCCGGCGTATTCGCCCTGGGAACCCGCATTGGGCTGGAGCGACACCCCGGCAAAGCCCGTCATCGCCGCCAGCCAGCGCTCCAAATCGCTGGCGAGGCGCTGGTAGCCGCGGCTCTGGTGGGCGGGGGCAAACGGGTGCAGCTGGCCGAAGCTGGGCCAACTCACCGGCGCCAGCTCGGCAGCGGCATTGAGCTTCATCGTGCAGCTCCCCAGCGGGATCATGCCGTGCACCAGGGAGAGGTCCTGGGACGCCAGGTGCTGGATGTAGCGCAACAGCTCCGTTTCGCTGCGGTAGCGGTGAAACACCGGCTGGCGGAGCCAGGGCCGCTGGCGCAGGGGCAGATCCACCAGGGAATCGTCGCCACCCGCACCCCCTTGAACTGCAGCGCTGAGCTGCCCAACGGCGGCCGTTGCCGCGGTGGGATCATCGGCCAGGGCCGTCAGCAGCTGGCCAAGCTCCTCGGGCGTGGAGAGCTCATCGAGGCTGATGCCAAAGGCGCTGCCGTCGCCGTGGAGGTTGAAGCCGGCCGCCGCGGCCCGCTCCACCAAGGCCGCGGCCCGCGGGGTCACCACGGTGAGGGTGTCGAACCCCGGTCCGGGCTCAGGGGCCAGATCCAGGGCGGTGAGGGCCTCAGCCAGGCCAGCCCGCAGGGCCACCAGGCGCCGGGCGATGGCGTCGAGGCCATCGGGGCCATGGTGCACGGCATAGAAGCCGGCCATCACCGCCAGCAACACCTGGGCGGTGCAGATGTTGCTGGTGGCCTTGTCGCGGCGGATGTGCTGCTCGCGGGTCTGGAGGGCCAGCCGCAGGGCGGGCCTGCCCTCCGCATCCACGGAACGTCCCACCAGGCGACCGGGGATCTGGCGCTTGTAGGCCTCCACCGTGGCGAAGAAGGCCGCATGGGGCCCGCCGAAGCCCATCGGCACCCCGAAGCGCTGGGCGCTGCCAACGGCGATGTCGGCCCCCAGCTCCGCCACGGGCGCCAGCAGCACCTGGGCCAGCGGATCAATCGCCACGGCCGTCACCAGCCCGGCCGCCCGGGCCGCCGCCAGCAGGGTGCTGGGGTCCCACAGCCGGCCGCTACGGCCCGGCAGCTGGATCAGCAGGCCGAAGGCGTCGTCAGGCAGGGCGGTGCCAGCGAGGGTCTCGGCCTCCACCAGCTCCAGCGTGATGCCCAGGGGCTCGGCCCGGGTGTGCAGCACCGCCAGGGTCTGGGGGAACAGGGCCCGGTCCACCAGAAACCGCCGGGCGGCGTCGCGCTTGCAGACGGCCAGCGCCAGGGCCATGGCCTCGGCCGCGGCGGTGGCCTCATCGAGCAAAGAGGCATTGGCGATCGGCAGACCCGTGAGCTCGCTGATCAGGGTCTGGAAATTGAGCAGGGCCTCCAGGCGCCCCTGGGCGATCTCGGCCTGATACGGGGTGTAGGCGGTGTACCAGGCGGGATTTTCGAAGACATGGCGCTGGATCACCGCCGGCGTGGCGGTGCCGTAATACCCCTGGCCGATCAGGCTGCGCCGGAGCTGGTTGGCGGCGGCGATCTCCGCCAGTTCCGCCAGGGCCTCGGCCTCGCTGCAGGGCTCGGGCAGGCCAGCCGTCGCCGTCGCCGCATCGAGCAGCAGATCGGCGGGCACCACCTCAGCGGCCAGGGCCTCGAGGCTGGCCACACCCAGCTCCTGCAACATGCGCTGCTGATCGTCGGCGCTCGGACCGATGTGCCGCCCCACGAAGGACAGGGCGGGAGAAACCGGGATCCCCATCAGGCGCCCTGCACCTTGGCGCCGTACACGGCCGCGTCCATCAGCCCCTCGAGCTGGCTCGGGTCAGCGGGCTGGAGCAGGAGCAACCAGCCCTCGCCGTAGGGGTCGTTCTGCAACTCCTCCGGGCTGGAGAGCACCGCCTCATTGCGGGCCAGCACCACGCCGGTGACCGGCGCCAGCAGATCCTCCACCGCCTTCACCGACTCCACGCTGCCGAAACTGGCCCCCTGGGTGAGGGTGGCGCCCACCTCCGGAAGCTCGACGAACACGATGTCGCCCAGTTGGTCGATGGCGAAGGCACTCAGACCCAACCGCAGCCGTTCCCCCTCGGGCCGCACGTATTCATGGCTGTCGGCATAGCGGCAATCGCCAGGAAAGGAGAGCGCCATCGCGGGTCGGAAAGTCGCGTCAGTCTGTCCGATCCAGGCCGGCGGTGGCCAACGCCACAAGAGCCCGTTCCAGGGCGATCTGGGCGTGGGCCCGGTGGGTGCCGCCCTGGGCAAACAACACGTAGGGCTCCCGCAAGGGCGCGTCGGCGGAGAACTCACTGGTGCTGCCATCGATGAAGGTGCCGCCAGCCATCACCAGATCGCTGGCATAGCCAGGCATGGGCGCCGGCACCGGGTCGAGGTACGACCCCACCGGCGACGCCGCCTGGAAGGCCCGACACACGAGCTTGAGGCGTTCCGGATCGCCGAGCCGCACGGCCTGAATCACGTCGCTGCGGGCCGCCCCGGGCCGGGGGTGCACGGCATAGCCGAGATCGCTGAACACCTGGGCCACCAGCTCACTGCAGATCAGGGCCTCCGCCACCATCTGGGGGGCCAGGAACAGCCCCTGAAACAGCAGGCGATTGAGGTCAAAGCTGGTGCCCCCCTCAGCGCCGATGCCAGGAGCGGTGAGCCGGCAGCAGGCCTGCTCCACCAACTCGGATCGGCCGGCCACGTAGCCGCCGGTGGGGGCAATGGTGCCGCCCAGGTTCTTGATCAGGGATCCGGCGATCAGGTCGGCGCCCACGGCCGTGGGCTCCCGCTCCTCCACCAGCTCGCCATAGCAGTTGTCGACGAACACCAAGCACTCGGGCTGCAGGGCCTTTACCCGGGCGCAGAGCAGCCCGATCTCCTCCACCGAGAGGGAGGGCCGCCAGCTGTAGCCGCAGCTGCGCTGGATCAACACCATGCGGGTGGGCAAAGACAAGGCCGCCGCCAGGCCCTCGTGGTCCACAGCGCCATCCGGCGCCAGGGGCAGTTCGTCGTAGACGATGCCGAACTCCGCCAGGGATCCCTGGCCGCTGCCGCGGATGCCGATCACCTCCTCGAGGGTGTCGTAGGGGCGGCCGGTGAGGGCCAGCAGACGATCACCCGGACGCAACACCCCAAACAGGGCGGCCGCAATCGCGTGGGTGCCACTGACGAACTGCAGCCGCACCGCGGCCGCTTCGGCTTGCAACACCCGGGCAAACACCCGATCCAGCACCTCCCGGCCCTGGTCGCCATGGCCATAGCCACTCACCGAGGCGAAATGCTGCACCCCCACATGCTCCGCCGCCATCGCCTCGAGCACCCGCCGCAGCCGGGGCTGCACCGCGCTGGTGTGCTGGGCGGCAGTAGCCGCAGTGGCGGCCACCGCCGCCGCAACCCGGGCCGCCGCATCCCGTTGCACCACCCCAGCGGGTTCCGACATCGCAGTGCTCCAGGGGCAGGGCCCATGTTGCCGGGCGATGCACGTCTAGATTCGCGGCGCTGTCCCCAAGCGCCATTGCCAAGGCGTCACCGGGCACGCACCACCCGGAGATTTCGTTGGTTCTGAGTACCGATCCGGCCCGCCACAACCGTTCCAGCAACGGCACAACGCCCGGCCTTGACCCCCAGATGCTGAGGCTCGACAGCCCCGGCAGCGACACGCCCAACAGCCAGGAGGATCGCCGCATCCGGGCCTCGCTCACGGAGCCACGCAACCCCCTGCCCGCCCGGCAACGCAAATTCAAATCCGGCACCACCGGCTTCATGCTGGCGATGCATGTGGGCGCGGTGTTCGCCCTGCTGCCCCGGTTCTGGAGTTGGCAGGCCGTGGTGGTGCTGGCGGTGCTCTATTGGGTCACCGTGCTGGGCGTGACCCTGGGCCTGCACCGCTTGGTGACCCACCGCAGTTTCACCGCTCCCCGCTGGGTGGAGCGCCTCCTGGTGCTGATGGGGGCCCTGGCCTGCCAGAGCGGCCCGATTGAGTGGGTGGGCCTGCACCGCCACCACCACAAGTATTCCGACCAGCCGAACGACCACCACGATGCGGCCCGGGGCCTGTGGTGGGCCCACAGCGCCTGGATGCTGCATGAGATTCCGGCCCTGCAACACGTGCAGCGGCTCACCGGCGACCTGCAGCGCGATCCCTTTTACCGCTGGCTCGACCGCTGGTTCCTGCTGCTGCAACTGCCCCTCGGTGCCGCCCTCTACTGGTACGGAGAGCTGGCGGGCGTCCACGGCGGCGGCCTGGGCCTGGTGCTCTGGGCCATCCCCCTGCGGCTGGTGATCGTGTATCACGTCACCTGGCTGGTGAATTCGGCCACCCACTTCTGCGGCTACCGCAACTTCGACAGCCCCGACCTCTCCCGCAATTGCTGGTGGGTGGCGATCCTGAGCTTCGGCGAGGGCTGGCACAACAACCACCACGCCTTCCCCCACTCGGCCCGCCACGGCCTGCGCTGGTTCGAGTTCGACATCACCTGGCAACACATCAAGCTGCTGCGCAGCCTGGGCTGGGCCCGGCGGGTGCGGGAGGCCAGCTACCGGCCCAGCTGAGGCCTGGCCACCTGGCCCTGGAGCTGCTGGCGAATTGCCGCGGCCAGATCCAGTTCAGCCCCCTGGCCATCGTCCCTGAACCCCAGGGCAATGGCCTGCTGGCGAAGCAACTCCAAAAACTGATCCGGCCCCAGGTCCCCGTCACCGGTGGCCCCCAGCCGCGCCAGGGTGCGACGCAGATCCGGAAGTTCGCTATCGAGCTCAGCGGCGGAAAAATCCCGCTGGCCGGCCATCACTTCGGCAAATCGCTCCCGCCGCTGGCGCTTCTCCGCCGGGTAGGCCGCCATCAGCTGGTCCCGGCACAGCCGCCAGGGTCGCCCCGCAGTGAGCAGCTGGGCCAGGGCCGCACTCAACGGTGCCGCCTCAGCATCGGCGATCCGCAGGTCAAAGGCCATGGGCGGCTGCCGCAACCCCACAAACACCTCAAGCAGCTCGCCGGGTCCCAGCACCGGGGCGCCCTCATCCTGAACCGGCAGGGCAGAGGTTTCCAGGGCGGCCACCAGCTCAGGGCTATCCGCCAACCGCTGACGCAGACCATCGCCGAGGGCCCCACCCCGCACCTCGGCGGCCAGCAGCTGGTTGATGCGCCCCAGGGCCAGAAACACCTCCGGGCCAGGGGAGGCCAGCTTGCCGTTGCGCAGCATCGACAGCTGGGAGTTGTGGACCCGGCCCAAATCCAGGGCCTCCGCCAGGGCGGGCAGCACCCGGTGGGACCACCCATTGCGCTCGTGCCACACCTTGATCAGATGGGCAAAAGCAACCCTGCCGGATAGGAGATCTTCCCGATACCCCACGCGATATGGATCCGTATTGCTACTATTGTAGCGATCAATTCGGAGTCGGTCCGTTATGGCCGCACCATCAGCCGTCGCACCAGCCACCTGCCGCCTGGCCACCCGCGAGCCCGCCCACATCAACCGGGGGGTCAGCGGCCAGCAACGGGCCCAGGCCCTGCACCAGCCTCGCCGCGGTGAAACCCCCAGCAGCCAGGGGCCGAAAAGCACCCGCTGGGGCACCATCGGCTTCATGGCGGTCATCCACGTGCTGGCGGTGGTGGCCCTGCTGCCCCAGTTCTGGAGCGTGCCGGCCGTGGCCAGCTTTCTGGTGCTCTATTGGGTCACCGCCTGCCTGGGCGTGACCATCGGCTATCACCGGCTGCTGAGCCACCGCGCCTTCCGCGTGCCCCAGTGGCTGGAGCGCTTCTTCGCCACCTGCGGCGCCCTCAGCTGCCAACACGGCCCCCTCGACTGGGTGGGCCTGCACCGCCACCACCACAAGTTCTCCGACACCGAGGTGGACCACCACAGCAGCCTCAGGGGCTTCTGGTGGAGCCACATGGGCTGGATGTTTGAGGCCATCCCCGCCATGGGTGCCGTGCCCCGACTCACCGGCGACCTGGCCAAGGATCCCTACTACCGCTGGCTCAACACCAACTTTCTGCTCCTGCAAGTGCCCCTGGCTGCCCTGCTGTTCTGGATCGGCACCGCCACCGGTGCCGGCGGCTGGGCCCTGGTGCTGTGGGGCATCCCCCTGCGCCTGGTGGTGGTCTACCACTGCACCTGGCTGGTGAACTCCGCCACCCACCTCTGGGGTGAGGTGAGCCACGACAGCGGCGACGGCTCCCGCAACAACCCCTGGGTGGCGGCGCTGACCTTCGGCGAGGGCTGGCACAACAACCACCACGCCTTCCCCCACTCGGCCCGCCACGGCTTCGGTCGCCAGATCGACCTCACCTGGCAGCACATCCGGCTGATGCGCAGCCTGGGCCTGGCCCGGCAGGTGCGCTTGCCGCAAGGGCCTGTGGCGTAAGGTGTCAGATCGGCTGTGCTCCCTTTCTCCGTTCAATCCCATGGCGAAGCGCGTTCAAATCGTCCTTAACGAAGACGTTCTCAGCCTGGGCAAGGACGGGGATCTGGTGGAGGTGGCCCCTGGCTACGCCCGCAACTTCCTCGTGCCCACCGGCAAGGCCGTTCCCGTCACCGCCGCCGTGCTGCGCCAGGTGGAAGCCCGCCGCGCCAAGGAGGCCGAGCGCCAAGCTGCCCTGAAAGCCGAGGCGGTGGCCTTCCGCACCGCCCTCGACACCATCGGCCGTTTCACCGTGAAGAAGCAGACCGGTGGTGACGACGTGCTGTTCGGCACCGTGACCAACGGCGATGTGGCCGAAGCGATCGAAGCGGCCACCAAAAAAGAAGTGGATCGCCGCGACATCAGCGTGCCCGAGATCCACCGCACCGGCTCCTACAAGGTGCAGGTCAAGCTCCATCCCGAAGTCACCGCCGAGCTCAACCTGGAAGTGGTCAGCTTCTGAGCGCTGAGTCACCCACACACCTGGGCGATTCCCCCAATCCAGGGCAAACTGATCCCCCCGGCCTGACCCCTCCCTGCCCATGGTGAACGCGGCAGTGGCCGGAGCAGCTGACGAACCCCTCGACAGCCGGGGGGGCCGTTCTGGCCCCGGTCAAAACCAACGGCGGCGCCTGCGTGAGGAGGCCAACTTCGAGGCCCTTCCCGACTCCGTGCCCCCCCAGAACCTGGAGGCCGAGGAGGCCGTGCTGGGGGGCATCCTGCTGGACCCCGACGCCATCGGCCGCGTCGCCGACGTGCTGCAGCCGGAGGCCTTCTATCTCAGCGCCCACCGCGAGATCTATCGCACGGCGGTGATGCTGCACAGCCAGGGCAAACCCACCGACCTGACGGCCATGTGCGCCTGGCTGGCGGACACCGGCTCCCTGGAGAAGGTGGGGGGCCAAGGCCGGCTGGTGGAACTGGTGGAGCGGATCACCTCCACCGCCTCGATCGACCAGGTGGCCCGCCTGGTGATGGACAAGTTCCTGCGCCGACAGCTGATCCGCTCCGGCAACGAGGTGATCCAGCTGGGCTTCGACCAGAGCAAGCCGATGGAGCAGGTGCTCGACGAAGCCGAGCAGAAGATCTTCGCCATCAGCCAGGAGAAACCGAGCACCGGCCTCACCCCCACGGCCGAAATTCTCACCAGCACCTTCAACGAGATCGAAAGCCGCTCGCTGGGCACCGCAGTGGCCGGCATCCCCTGCAACTTCTACGACCTCGATGCCATCACCCAGGGGCTGCAGCGCAGCGACCTGATCATCGTGGCCGGCCGGCCGGCGATGGGCAAAACCTCGATCGTGCTCAACATCGCCAAGAACGTGGCCCAGCTCCACGCCCTGCCGGTGTGTGTGTTCTCCCTGGAGATGAGCAAGGAGCAGCTCACCTATCGCCTGCTGTCGATGGAGGTGGGCATCGAGAGCGGCCGGCTGCGCACCGGCCGGCTGCAGCAGGAGGAATGGCCCCTCCTAGGGCAGGGCATCAACACCCTGGGCCAGCTACCCCTGTTCCTCGACGACAAACCCAACTCCGGCGTGCTGGAGATGCGCTCACTCTGCCGCCGGCTGATGGCCGAAACCGGCAAGGAGCTGGGCCTGATCGTGATCGACTACCTGCAGTTGATGGAGGGCTCCACCCCCGACAACCGGGTGCAGGAGCTCAGCCGCATCACCCGGGGCCTCAAGGGCATGGCCCGCGAGCTGAACGTGCCGGTGATGGCCCTCTCCCAGCTCAGCCGCGGCGTCGAATCGCGCACCAACAAGCGCCCGATGCTGAGCGACCTGCGGGAATCGGGCTCGATCGAGCAGGACGCCGACCTGGTGCTGATGATCTACCGCGACGAGTACTACAACCCGGAAACCCCTGACCGCGGCATCACCGAGGTGATCGTGACCAAGCACCGCAACGGGCCGGTGGGCACGGTGAAACTGCTGTTCGAGCCCCAATTCACCCGGTTCCGCAACCTGGCGGCATAAAGAATCTGGCAGCACTGGCAAACCGATGGCAGACAATCAACGAGTAGAGGATGAAAAGATCAATAAATTTCTATTGAAACTGTGGGCTGGCATCACTGTTTACCTGATGGGAAATGCAATCGCCCAGACTTTGGTTTTAAAAACAGCAAGCTTTGATGACGCAGAGCAACTTTTACTGACGCAGAATTGGTCACTTGGCTATGGTGACCAGCCGCCACTATATACTTACCTAGCAAAGCTGATATTCATCATTACAGGCCCTTCACTCTTGGGCCTCTTTATTTTAAAAGCCATCATTATTAGCCTCCTGGCTAGCGCCTTTTTGCTGATCGGCAAAGAACTTCGATTCCGAAAAGACCAGCACATTGCGTCACTCTGTGGCCTCACCCTAATCCCCCAATTCACCTGGTCCTCACAAACAAGCTTAACGCACTCTGTTCTTGCAACAACAATAGCCTCATATACACTTTGGCTATTAATTAAACTGAGCAAAAACCCCAGCAGACTTGACTATTGGGCATGGCTTGGAGTGTTCGTTGCAGGCGGAATGCTTAGCAAATACAATTTCGCACTCTTCCTTGCTGGCTTGACCACTGGGAGCCTTCTAGTCCCAAGAATCAGAAGCCTATTCACGCAGCGAGGCATGCTGGTCGCCTTGGGCAGCAGTCTGATTTTGTTGATGCCACACATGGCTTGGATTGCATCTCATAGCGATCTCGCCTTGAGTGGAATCAGAGATGCGAAAACAACCAATCTTCCAGCTGTAGCTTGGCCATTTATAGGCTTTGGCGTTGCCTTTGCTTTTCTCAGTCCATTTTGGATTGCAGCTCTTGCCCTGATCTGGCCGGAAAGGCTGAAATTGCTAATCGCGGAACCATCCAAGGAGCCAGCCAAAGCCTTGATTCAACGGTTACCGCTTGTGATGGTGGGCTCTATTCTTGTCATCATCACAGTTGTCACAAGAGATGTGATTCCAAGGAGTCATTGGTTTCAATGTCTGTTGTTTTTTACTCCTATCAGTGCAGCAAGTCTGCTGCCATCAATCCCGAAAACTAGAGCCAAATGGCTCACAGCAACCGCACTCGCAGGAGCAGCAGCTACGACAGCGATCATGGTTGGCGGCATAGCCTTGGCGGGCATTACTGGAAAAAGCCGTGTTCGCAATCAACCCACATCAGAGCTCATCTCAAGCCTAAGGAAAAGCTACCAAGCCCCAGATTTAATTGTCACCGACAGTATTTTTCTGGCCGGAAATGCTCGCCTTGCGTTTCCTGAAACAACCGTCCTAGATCTTCCCAAGGAGGAAGGGCAAGCACAAGAGAATATCGCAAATCACAAAACCCTCAAAGGGAAAAACCAACGAATTCTAATTGTTGCCGCAACTGAAGAAGATCTCAGAGAAATAGAGAACCGAGTAATTCGCCTTGATCCAAGCCTCCATCAATTATCTCATGATTCCAAAACAAGTCAATATTACTGGGCGCCCAGCAAAGAATTGACTTTATTTTTTGCCTGGCTAAGCAATTCCTCTTAGCATCCTGGCCAACTCAATACCTCTATGCGCTAGCCATATCCCATGAGCAATTATATCTCAAATCCGGTTTTAACCATTACGACCGTACAAACCGGACACCGCTACCCGGATCCCTGGGTGAGCCGGCTGGCCGCCATGGTCGGACGCCACCTAGCCGAACCCCATCGCTTCATCGTGTTCACCGACCGGCCCGAACCCGGGCGGTTCGGGCCGCCGGCCAGTGATCACCAGCAGCTGGAGGTGCGGGATCTGCAGGGCGGTGGCCTGCAGGGGTATTTCGGCAAGCTGCGCCTGTTCGACCAAGCCCTGACCGGCCGCGATCCCTTTCTGTTTCTGGACACCACCTTGGTGATCCGCGCCAGCCTGGACCCCCTGGTGCAGCGAGGCCGCTCCAGCATCGCCAGTGTGATCGGCGTCCGCGACTGGAACTACCCGATCCTCAATTCCTCTGTGCTCTGGTGCCGGCCCGATGCCTACACCCAGGCCGTATGGACCAGCTGGCAAGACGGTCGCTATGGGGACCAGAGCTTTCCGGGAGACCAGAACTTCATTTTTGAGGTCTTTCGCCAACAAGCTCCCGCTGCCCTCGCCTACTGGCCCAAGGGATGGGTGAGCTCCTACAAAGCCCTGCGCAAACTCGCGGCCCGCGATCCACTCGCCGCCCAGCAGCAGCTTGAGGCCAGCTGCATCCTCAAATTCCACGGCCGCCCGAAGCCCGAGGAAGTGCTCCATCCCTGGCGCCACCCCCGCCGCACGGTGCTGCGGCACCCGCTCCAGCCCAGGCTCTGGGGCTATCTGGCCGAGGAAATCCGCACGCACTGGCACTGAAGCGCTGGCCCCTGCGAACAGCCGCCCGCCTTAAATACCCACCATGGCGGCTTCTCGCACCTGCACCGAATCCTGGAATGAACACTTCGACGTGATCGTGGTGGGCGGCGGCCATGCCGGCTGTGAGGCGGCCATCACGGCAGCTCGCCTGGGCTGTTCCACCGCCCTGTTTTCGCTCAACCTCGACCGCATCGCCTGGCAGCCCTGCAACCCGGCCGTGGGCGGTCCGGCCAAGAGCCAGCTGGTGCATGAAGTGGACGCCCTGGGCGGCGTGATCGGCCGCCTCGCCGATGCCACCGCCCTGCAGAAGCGGGTGCTCAACGCCAGCCGCGGCCCGGCGGTGTGGGCCCTGCGCGCCCAAACCGACAAGCGTCAGTACGCCCGCCAGATGCTGCAGCTGCTGCAGCACACGCCCAACCTGGCCCTCCGCGAGGCGATGGTCACAGGACTGGAGGTGGAAGGGGGAGCGGACGGAGCGGGCCGGATCACCGGCGTACGCACCTATTTCGGCAGCGTCTACGCCGCGCCGGCCGTGATCCTCACCACCGGCACCTTCCTGGGGGGCCAGATCTGGGTGGGCAACCAATCCATGCCCGCCGGCCGCGCCGGCGAGCAGCCCGCCGAGGGGCTCACCGAGGCCCTCGAGGCCCTGGGCTTCCAGATGGGACGCCTCAAAACCGGTACCCCGGCCCGCGTCGACCGGCGCAGCATCGCCCTCGACCAGCTGGAGGAGCAACCCAGTGACGCCCAGGAGCGCTTTTTCTCCTTTGATCCGGCCAGCTGGGTGAGCGGTGAGCCGATGAGCTGCCACATCACCCGCACCACGGCAGCCACCCACCAGCTGATCCGCGACAACCTGCACCTCACGCCGATCTACGGCGGCTTCATCGACAGCAAGGGCCCGCGCTACTGCCCGTCGATCGAAGACAAGATCGTGCGCTTTGCCGACAAGGACAGCCACCAGATCTTCCTGGAGCCGGAAGGCCGGGACACGCCGGAGATCTACGTGCAGGGTTTCTCCACCGGCCTGCCGGAGCGGCTCCAGCTGGAGCTGCTGCGCACCCTGCCGGGCCTGGAGCAATGCGTGATGCTGCGCCCCGCCTACGCGGTCGACTACGACTACCTGCCCGCCACCCAGCTCAAGCCCTCCCTGGAAACCAAACGGGTGGCCGGGCTGTTCTCCGCTGGCCAACTCAACGGCACCACCGGCTACGAGGAGGCCGCCGCCCAGGGGCTGGTGGCAGGGCTCAACGCCGCCCGCCAGGTGCGGGGACAGGATCCCGTGCACTTCCCCCGGGAGGGCAGCTACATCGGCACGATGGTCGATGACCTGATCACCAAGGATCTCCGCGAGCCCTACCGGGTGCTCACCAGCCGCAGCGAGTACCGGCTGGTGCTGCGCGGCGACAACGCCGACCGGCGCCTCACCCCCCTGGGCCGGGCCCTGGGCCTGATCGACGACCGGCGCTGGGAGATCTACACCCGCAAACAGGACGCCATTGAGGCCGAAAAACACCGGCTCGAAACCGTGCGTCTCAAGGGCAGCGACCCGGCGGCAGCAGCGGTAGAAACCGCCACCGGCGCCCCCATCCGGGGCTCGATCACCTTGGCCGACCTGCTGCGCCGCTCGGGCTTCCACAGCAGCGATCTGGTGCGCCACGGCTTGGCCGCTGCCGAGCTACCGGCCGATGTGCGGGAGGGCGCCGAAATCGACATCAAATACAGCGGCTACCTGGCCCGCCAACAGCAGCAGATCGACCGGGTGAGGAAACAGGAGCACCAGCCGATACCCGCCGATGTCAACTACGCCGCCATCGGCACCCTGTCGAAGGAAGCCCGCGAAAAGCTCGCCGCCGTGCAACCCCTCAGCCTGGGCCAGGCCACCCGCATCCCCGGGGTGAGTCCGGCCGACATCACCGCCTTGATGCTCTGGCTGGAGATCCGGCGGCGCCAAAACTCGTCAACCCTGGAAACGGTCAGTACTGTGGACCCCACGACATGAGGGAGCAGGGCAGGTGAGTCCGTTACGCGGCATCCCCACCTCCCGGGCCTACTGGGAGTTGAAGGCTGAGCAGGTGCTCAATCGGGTCTTTGAACCCGAAAAGCCGATTGAGGTGGAGGTCTGCGATACCCCCCCCTCTCCCGCATTGGCCAACCCCAGCCCCTCCGAAGCACTCGAGAGCATCCCGGTTGAGCTCCAGGACCTCCCCCCTGCCCCGGAGCCGGCGATCGAGCGGCCCCAGCCGATGGCCCCGCCGCGACACCGAAACAATCGCAGCAACCGCAGCAGACCCACGGGCCGGATCGGCTCCCCCACACCTGGGGGACTGGGCCCAGTCCAGCACTGGGTCGACCAGCTGGGGCGCCGACCGGGTCTGCTCCTGGCCGCCGCTGGCGGGTCGGTGCTGGTGGTCTCCGGCGCTGCCCTCGTGGTTCTCGGGGTGTGGAATCAATCCCAACAGGCGATCCGACAGGAACGCAACATGCTCCTGATCGAGCGGCTGCGCACCATGGGTCCGGGCACGGCCGCGACCACGCCGGATGCCGACCAAACCGCAGCCGCGCCCGCCGAAGCGGGCAAGGACGGCGAGCTGCCGCCACCGCCACCTGGCGAACCCTGGATGGAGGAACTGGCGTCCCTTCCCGCCAGCAGTGCCCCCTCGGCCGATGTGCTGAGGGTTCCGGTCAACAGTCGCATCACCAGCCCCGCCCCCGCCGCCAGTGGCAGTGGCAGTGGCAACAGTTCAGGTGGAAACGCCAGCGGGGCTGGCGGTGGAGGTGGCGGGGCACCCCAGTTGGTGGGCGTGGTGCAGGTGCCGGGCCAGAGCGGTTCGGCCATCTTTCAGATCGGAGGCAGTTCCACCAGTGCGGCCGTGGGCGAAAGCATCGGCAGCAGCGGCTGGCGCCTGCAATCCGCCAGCGGCGACAGTGCTGTGATCGTGAAGGGTGGCGAACAGCGCCGGGTGAGCATCAGCAGTGGTTTCTGAGCGTGGCTCCTCAGCCATTGAGCCGCAGCACCGTGGTGACCGTCTGCTTCAACAGCTCAGCAGTGCTGAAGAATTTGCTGGCATCCATTCCCCCAGGAACCACCACAATCCTGGTGGACAACGGCTCTGGGGATAGTGCCGCAACCCGAGAGCTCGCTGACAGCTATCAGGCTCACCTGATCACCAATACGAACAATTCAGGATTTGGCTCGGCCTGCAATCAAGGGGCCGCTCTCAGCCGCAGCGAATTCCTCTTCTTTGTCAATCCAGACAGCACTCTCAACGCCACAACCATTGCCCAACTGGAATCTGCAGCCGACGCCCACCCTGAAGCCTCCGCATTCAATCCACGCATCGTCAATCAACGCGGTGCACCCGCTTTCAAACGCCGTAGCTGCCTGCTAAAGCCGGAGCAGATCCTGCAACGCAAACCCCCAGCCCATGCCAGCGAAGTGCCTGTTCTGTCCGGGGCAGCCTTGTTTGTCAGAGCTGGAGCGTTTGATCAGGTTGGCGGCTTTGATGGCAATATTTTTCTTTACCATGAAGATGATGACATCAGCGTGCGCCTACGCCAACAAGTAGGGCCGATCTGGTTCATTCCGACGGCTGAAGTGATGCACCTCAGCGGCCACTCCAGTGGCCGCTCCGCCAAGGTGTCAGCCCTAAAGGCTTGGCATATGGGTCGATCGCTGGTTTACACCACGACCAAGCACCACATCCATGGGGCCTACCGCAAAGCACTCTGGTCGGCGATCCGACAACTGCTGTCCCCCAGCACCCTGCTCAGCAAGCGCAAGTTTTACAAGAATCGTGCCTTCCTCCAAGGCGTTCTGAGTGCCCGCCAAGACCACGGAGCTGGCTACAAACCCGCGCCCTAAGCCATCAACCGCCGATACAGCTGATTGATCCGATCAGCCTCTCCCTGGAGGGAATGGCAGGCCACCGCTCTCTCACGGCCGCGCCGCCCCTGCTGCCACAACAGGGGCGGATTCTGCAGCAAACCTCGCAAGGCAGTCGCAAGCGAAGCCACCGATCCGGTTTCAAAAGAACTTCCGACCTCGGAATCGACCACCTGGGGCCACACTCCCGCGCCAGACACCAACACAGCCCGCCCGCAGGCCATCGCCTCGAGGGGGGTGAGACCAAACCCCTCCGTTCGAGAAGCCGCCACGCAGAGCAACACACGGCGATAACAGGCTAAAACCGTTTCGCGATCAAGATCCCCTAAAAATACAATCCGATCGGTTAAATCAGCAGCGTCAATCTTATCCTGGAGCTCCCGCTGAAACCCAGCATCTTTCGACTGACACAAACCCGTCATTACGGCCGCAAACGCGGGAAAATCTGGCAGCACCTGGATCAAGGCTTCCACAAGAAGATCCGTTCCCTTACTGGGCCTGATACGGCCAAACGCCCCAATCCAATAGAGGTTCTGCAACGACGGGGGAACGGACAGCCCCGGCAGATTCAAGGGCTCATGAAGTCTCTCCAATGCATCGTCGGGAGGCGGCGAATACACATCAATATCAACGCCATGCTGGATGATCTCTGTGAAAGAACTTAGGAACTGAGCCGACCTTGCCGATGTCGCAATCACCGCATCACAGTGACGCAACAAGGCGGCCAACCAGGCTCCCGGCGGCTTGGGAGCTGCCGATGTAAACACAATCTTCCAGGGCTGACGGAACAGCTTTTTCAACAGCAACCCGGCGACGATCTCCACATCCCGACGGGCATGCCAGACCCGATAGCGACCCCCCGATGGCCGTGACCAACCCCGCCACAACAGATCCCACCAACGCAGCCTTGAAGCCAGGCCCAGCCGCCCCCAATCCAGCAGCCCAATCGGCAGTGACTGGCGCTGGAGCGGCACGAGGGCCCTCACCGTGGCGGACACCCCGGTGTAGCGGCGATGGAAGTTGGTCACGACCACATCCGGCAAGCCGACCGGCAACACGGACGATCCCAATCCCGACCCTCAAGCCATTTTTCCTAGCCTAAGCAGATGTGGCTTGAAGTCCTCGTGCATGCCGGCTGACCAGTTGCTGTCCTCCCCCGAGGTGATCTGGCAGGCGACAACCGAGGCTGTGCTCAGCGGCCAGGCCGGTGCGGTGCTCTCCGGCGCCTGGCGGCTCATGCTGCTGGGGGACGGCAGCCCGACCCGTCACTTTCAGCTGCTCACGGGCTACCCCGTGGAGATCGAGTTGATCGCCATGGCGGCCGATGACGCCGCCTGTGCCAGCCGCGGCGGCCCGCCCCCCCCGGAAATCAGCGAACTCGACGGCCCCCTGCTACGCCGCCAGGTGTGGCTGCGCTGCGGCGCGCAGACCCTCGCCTGGGCCGAAAGCTGGTGGAATCAGCAGCAGGCTGATGCCTATCTGCAGCAGCGGGAGCAACCGATCTGGCGGAGTCTCACCAGCAACCGGGCCGAACTCTTCCGAGAAGTGGATGGGCTGGCCCGGGTGGATGCCCCCTGGCTGGAGGAGCGCTTCGAGGAACCGGGCCCCTTCTGGAGCCGCCATTACCGCTTCTTCCGCGGCGGTAAGGAGCTGACCGTGATCCGGGAGGTGTTTTCGCCGGCCCTAGAGCGCTGGTTGGGGCCCGCCAGTCCCGGGCCAGACGAGACCCCGTCGCAAACCACACCAGAACGCCATAACAGTTTGCAAACTCCGTAACGGGTTGCAGCAAAGGGGGCTTGACGGATTGACGCAGGTCATGCTTTGGCCAGCATGGGGGCAACCGCGCCGGGAACCCTGGCCATGACCACCCCCAAGCCACGCTCCGACGCAGCGGAGACCCACTGGCTGAGCCTCACCGACCTGGGCCGCATCTATGGAATTTCGGCGGTGCACTGCGGCCGCCTGCTCAGTGATGCCGGCCTACGCCAGGGGAACGGCGCCCCCAGCACCCAGGCCCTGACGCAGGGACTGGCCTATCAGCACCATCCCCACTCCCCCAACCCCAGTGCGGTTTGGAATGGCCAGGGCTGTGCCCTGCTGCTGGAGGGGCAGGGGTTGCGGCCCATGGCCGAAAACCACCTGATCAGCCAGTGGGCTGACCTCCTGGCGGCCCTGGTGCAAGGGTCCCCCTCGATCAGCACCTCGGCCGAGGAGATGGCCGGCGATCTGCCAGAAGCGCTGGTGAACCCGGTCAACCAAGAGCTCAAGCAGCGGGGCTGCAGCTTTCAGGTGCGGCGACAAGCTCAACCCAAGCGCAGGGCCTCCGCCTGCAGGCGGGCCCGCTCCAGCAGCTCCCGCAGCTGATCCTCATCCGTGTGGCTGAGATTGGTGCGCAGCAGCTTGGCGTGGGGGGCATGGGCGCGCAGGCGCTCGATCACCCGATCCGGCGTCGCTTCCCGCACCAACAGGCACAGGGCCGCGCTGCCGCGGGGCAGGGTCTCGCCCAGCTCGCGCATGAAGCCATCGTTGATGCCGATGTCGGAGAGGGAGCCCGAGGCGGCACCCACGCCGGCGCCCACGGCAGCCCCAAGCAGGGGGTTGAGAAACAGCAAGCCCACCAGGGTGCCCCAGAAACCGCCACCGAGGGCACCGGCCGCCGTGAGGTTGATCGCCTGACGCAGGTGCACCTGGCCCTCGGCGTCGTGCTCCACCACCACCGCGTCCTCGAGGGCGATCAACTGCTCACGCTGGATGTCCACCAGCTCACGCCGCACCTGCTCGGCCTCCTCCGCCTTGGGGAACCCCACCACCACAAGGCTGCCCATCCCATCCGACTGCAACTGGCCTCAGGCTAGGGAGGTTTTCCGCTTCGGGCCCTCAGCCGTCGGCGCGGCGCCGGGTGGAACGGGGCAACGCCCGACCGGGGGAGGCGGGAGGCGTCGGGGGCGTGGACGGGGCCGACTGGGTTGGCTGGGGACCAGGCCCGACGACCCCCCGTTGCCAACGGGGCACCACAAAAACGTCATCACTGGGCCACTCGGCCCCATCCGGGGGCTGGGGGGCTGGGCTGCGGCGGGAGATGGCCTCCAGGGGCCGGCGGCGCGGCCGGATCTCAGCCCTGGGCTGGGGGCGAAACTCGTCGGAGCGGGGCTGGGGCTTGGCCTCCTGCCAGGGCTCGCGCCAGTCGTCGTCCTCTTCCAGGATCCAATCGAGCTTGTCTTCCACCCAGCGGCCCAGGCCATCGAGCCGCGGCAGGCCTGGGCGCCCCGCAGAACGGGACCCGGGCCGGGCACCGGACACACCGTCCACCAGCTGGCGGCCGGCACTCACCAGCCGATCGAGGCGCTGCTCAAGCGGATCGGAGCCGCGGCGCGGGGCAGGGCGACGATCGGACCAGGGTTCAGCCATGGGCCCAGGTTAGGGATCCAGCCAACGCCGCCGACCCGCCAGCCAGCGCTCCCGGCCCAACCCCACCAGGGCGATGGTGAGCCCCCCGAATTCCAGGGTCCAGAGGAAAACGCCCATGCCGCTGCCGCACTGGTGCGACCCTAGGCCGCCTGCTCGAACCGCAACAGGCAGCTGGCATGCCAGCGACCACCGTGGAGCCGGTCGCAACAGAAACGGCAGGCCAGACCCTGCACCCGGCGGCGGTAGGGAACGCGAACCTGGCAGTTGGGGCAGCAGGCCAACCAGCGGGGTGGCACGGTGCTGGCGGGTAGCGGATAGCGGTGGCGAATGCTCACCTGAAATTCACGCTGGCCCCCGTTAATGGCGGCCATGCGGGCCCGGAACTGGGGCCCGTGCACCTCCTGGGCGCCCACCACCCGATCCACCCAGGCATGGATCATTTCGTGGCACAGGGTGCTGAGGGTGGCCTCCCGGGGCAGGGGCTCCAGCAGGGGCCGGGACAGCACGATCTCGCACAGGCGCCGGCCATCGGGATGGCGGCCGAAGCGATACATCCCGGCCGTGCGGCGCATGCGGCCATCACTCCAGCGCAGCTCCACCAGGCGCTGGCCACCAGGCGCCAGGCTGCCGTCAAACCACTCCCGGTCGAGCCGGTGGAAGAGCGGCAACAGGGGCTCCAGGGGCATGCCACCAAGGGCATCGATGGTGCGCGCATTGTGGCGGGCTGACGCCAGCGGGCCCGCCTTGCCCCGGTGGTCGGTCAGACTCGGGCATTCCATTTGCACCTGCACCCGAGATGGACTGGGGTCTGACCCGCGACATCGGCACCAAGGCCCTGCTGGCCGGAGCCGGGACCCTGCTCCTGTATTGGACGATCACGGCCGTGAAGCTGGTGCTGAGCGCCCGCGGCATCAACCCCCTGATCAAACAGTTCTTCACCCAGGTGGCCAGCGGCCAGGTGGATGGGGCCTACCTGCTCACCACCAAGAACTACCGCTCCCACGTGAACCGGCAGCAGTTCATTCGCTTCCTGGCCGGCCTGCAGCTCAACAAGTACCGCAACCTCAAATCGGGCCGGCCCCGGCTCGACGACGGTCAGCTGATCCTCACCGTGAAGCTCAAGAGCGACGGCAACGACGAACTGCCCCTCGATTTCACCTTTGTGAAGGTGGAGGAACAGTGGCGTGTCGATCGGATCACCAAGCTGGCCGCGGCCTGAGTCGGCTCCCGTGAGTTCAGGCCAGGCCCGCGCGGAGGAGTTGCGTCGGCTGCTCAACAGGGCGGCCCACGCCTACTACGTGCTCGATGCCCCGGAGATGGAGGACGCGGTCTACGACCGCCTCTACCGGGAGCTGCTGGAGCTCGAAACCGCCCAACCCGAGCTGATCACGTCCGACAGCCCCACCCAACGGGTGGGGGGCGCCCCAGCCGACGGCTTCCAGAGCGTGGAGCACCGCATCGGCCTGCTCAGCCTCGACAACGCCTTCTCACTCGAAGAGCTGGAGGCCTGGTACGCCCGGCTGCTGAAGGTGCTCGACCGGGAGCCTGGCACCCCCCTGGCGATGGTGGGCGAGCTCAAGATCGACGGCAACGCCCTGGCCCTCAGCTATGAGCACGGGCTGCTGGTGCGGGCCGCCACCCGCGGCGACGGCGAACGGGGCGAGGAGATCACCGCCAACGTGCGCACGATCCGCACGGTGCCAAAGCGGCTGCTGATCCAGCACCCCCCGGCCTGGGTGGAGGTGCGCGGCGAGGCCCTGATTCCCGATGCCACCTTTGCGGCGATCAATGCCGAGCGGGAAGCCCGGGGCGAGGCCCTGTTTGCCAACCCGCGCAACGCCTGCGCCGGCACCCTGCGCCAGCTCGATCCACGCGTGGTGGCCGCCCGCGGGCTGGATTTCTTCGCCTACACCTTGCACCTGCCGGAGGACTGGCAACCGGGCCCGGATGAACCGCCCCGGCCCACCACCCAGGCAGAGGCCCTGGAGTGGCTTCAGGCCGCCGGTTTCAAGGTGAACCCCAATCGGCAGCTGCTGCCCGATCTGGCGGCGGTGGAAGCCTTCTTCAGCCGGTGGGACACCGGCCGCCGCCAGCTGGCCTATGCCACCGATGGGGTGGTGGTGAAGCTCAACGACCTGCGCCTTCAGGACACCGCCGGCTTCACCCAGAAGGCCCCCCGCTGGGCCATCGCCCTCAAATACGCCGCCGAAGAAGCCCCCAGCAAGCTGCTGCGGCTGGCCTGTCAGGTGGGCCGCACCGGCGCCGTGACGCCGGTGGCCGAATTCGAGCCCGTGCCCCTGGCCGGCACCAGCGTGAGCCGGGCCACCCTGCACAACGCCGACCGGCTAGCGGAACTGGATCTGCACGCCGGCGACACGATCGTGGTGCGCAAGGCGGGCGAGATCATCCCCGAGGTGGTGCGGGTGCTGCCCGATCTGCGGCCGGCGGGAGCCACCCGGCTGGAGCTGCCGCGTGTGTGCCCGGAATGCGGCTCAGGGCTGGTGCGGGAGGAGGGGGAGGCGGCCACCCGCTGCGTGAACAGCAGCTGCCCGGCGATCCTGCGCGGCGCCCTGCGCCACTGGGTGAGCAAGGGGGCCCTGGATGTGGATGGCCTGGGGGCGAAGTTGATCGAGCAGCTGGTGGACAAACGGCACGTGAAGTCGATCGCCGACCTCTACGGCCTCGACGCTGTCTTACTGGCCAGCCTGGAGCGCATGGGTGCGAAGAGCGCCGAAAACTTGGTGACAGCGCTGGCCGCCTCGAAGGCCCAGCCCTGGCACCGCCAGCTCTACGGCCTGGGCATCCACCACGTGGGGGAGGTGAATGCCAAGGCGCTGGCCAAGGCGTTCGCGAGTATCGAGGCTCTGGAGTCCGCCGCCCGTGAAACCCCGGAGTGGATCACCGGGATCCACGGCATCGGCATGGAGATCGCCCAGAGCCTGCAGCAGTGGTTCGCCACACCGGCCAACCAGCAGCTGTTGGAGGGCCTGAAGAAGGTGGGCTTCTCCCTGGCCGCCAGCCCCGAGGACCTGGCAGCGGCCGATGCAGCTGGGGCCGACGCTGCGCCCCCCCTGGCCGGCCAGACCTTCGTGCTCACGGGAACCTTGCCGAACCTCAGCCGCAGTCAGGCCCAGGCCCTGATCGAAGCCGCTGGCGGCAAGGTGAGCGGTTCGGTGAGCAAGAAAACCAGCTACGTGGTGGCTGGCGCGGAGGCAGGCAGCAAGCTCAGCAAGGCGGAAGCCCTGGGAGTGGCGGTGCTGGATGAGGCGGGGCTGCAGGAGCTGCTCGAGCCTTAGCGCATGCCGGGCCTGTTGGCCGGACGGCCCACATTCGGACCCGCACCAGGACCGGCCGCCGGGTGAACGTTGGCCGGACCGCCATAGTTCGGGCCGACCCCAGGCCCAGCCGCGGGCCGCACGCCCACACCTGGCGCGCCAGCACCCACACCGGGGGCACCGACACCGACGCTGCAAGCCACGGGAACGCCGGGCCGCACGCAAGTAACCACACCGGCCTGCACGGGGCCAGACGCCAGCAACGCCCCCACTGCCAGACCCACCACCCGCAGCAGAGAACCCATGAATGCAGAAGCAGCGCTGGAGTCATCCTGGCCCCGGCCGGATGCGGGCGCCATTCCTAGGCTGGCTGCCATGGCCACTCCCCTTGTGCACCGCTGGATCAAAACAGAGTGCGGCCGGGCCAAATACGCCGAACTGGCGGCGCGGCCAGGGCCGCTGGCCAAGCTGCGGCTGGCTTGGTTTGTGCTGATTGCGGCCCTGCGGGACTCGCGGCTGCCATGAAAAAGGGGCCCCGATCGGGGCCCCTGCAGCAACAACCCTGAATCTGGTTCAGATCAAATCAGGGTTCTGAATCAGGGTGAGCTGACCGCCCTGGACGAGGTAACCACTGCTGCCGATGTTGCCATTGGTGAGGTTGTGAGCCTCCACATCAGCCAGGAACAGACTGCCGGCCGCCTCGCCGTAAATGGCCGACACATCGATGATGCCGGAGGATTCCCAGTTGCCGTAGTCAGCTGGATTGGGATCCGTCTGGCCGTAGACAGTGGGCACCGCGGTGCGATCGATCTGGGCCCAACGGGTGGGATCGTCGATGGAGTCACCGGTGATCGGGTCGATTGCCAGCTGCCAGATCGAAGCCTCTTGGGTGCCGAAGTTGCCGGCGCTGATATTGGTGCCGCCGCCGTTGGCCCGGTCCTCCTGGAGGTAGACATAACCATCGGCACTGATGGTCATGTTGTCGGGGTTGCGGATGCCCGTGGTGGGGTCAGCCAGCAGATCGCCGTCGTAGACAACCTTGAGCACCGATTCACCAGAGGCGGCAACCAAGCCGTCACTGCCGAAGGCGTCACTGAAATCCAGGGTGTAGACGTTGCCATACAGATCACCCTTGTTGAAATCAGCCGTACCGGTGGATACGAACACCGCCTGCTGGCTGTTAAGCGGGTTCACCTCGCCATCCTCGATCCGGCTGAGCTGCAGCGCACCAGCATTCACGGCCAGCTGGCGCAACGCGGGGGCGCCCAGGCTGGCGTAGTTGGGATCGAGGCTCGCCAGATCCACCCAGCTGCCATTGATGGCAACATTGATGCCGTTGGCCTGGGTGAAGGCGAACAGATCGGAGGAGTCCGGGCCAATGCTCACGCCGTTCTCGAGCAACGCCGTGGTCACAAAGGTGTAAAGCGTGCCCTGGCTGGCAGCCAGGCCATTGCGCTCCAGGAAGCTGGCATCGGCAGCCGCACTCTTGGTGCCCACCCACATGTAGAGAGGCGCCTTGGCGTCATCAAACAGCAGCACGGCCACCGTGTCTGTGCTGCCAGTGTTGATGATCGTGGCCGACTCCCAGGTGCCCTTGCCGAAGCCCACCACCTCGTGGATGGCGCGCCCATTCACATCGAGGGCGAAGAAGGAGCCACCGTCACCGCTGAACTCCTCCTCTCCCACCAGGTAGATGCGATCAGCAAAACCCGTGTCTGCTCCAAAGCTGTTGGCTTCCACCAGGTTGGCGGCGCAGAAGCGCTTGAAGCCGGCACCCAGATCGGCAGCCTGATCGATCGCCGTGGCTGAGCCATCAAGATAGATGCTGTCGTAGGCCAGGCCACCGGCAATGACGGCACTCTGGTAGCCGTTGCTGGCGTCATCGTCGACGTCCTTATCGATCACCAGGCTGCTGACGCGGGCACCGGTCAAGCCACCCTCAACCCCAGGCAACAGGTAGCCATAGCCGCGATCAGCGCCCAGCTCGCTGTTGACCAACAAGGTGTAGCTGCCGTCGCCATTCTCGTAAGCACCCTGGCCGTCAAAGATGCCGGTGGGGGCGTAGACGCTATCGCCAGGATTGAGGCCATTGGTGAATTCACCGTTGGTGATCAAGCTGGTGACCTTCAGCTCAGGACCACCGGCCACATCCATGAGCATGGTGCTAGCGAAGGTGCCGGCACCGGCCACCGGAGGCGCGGCGATCAGGGCCTCGAGGTCGAACACGTTGAGGGTGTTGGAGATCTCGTTGGAGACAAGCAACTGGGCCCTACCCGTGGGGCTCTGCCTGGCCTCGACCACCTTCAGGCCCTCGGGGGAGACGCTGCCGGCGATCACCGTGCTGGTGACGAACTGACCGGAGCTGGGATCGCTCACATCGAACACGGCCAGCATCGAGCTGGTACCACGCTCCAGCGAGACGATGGCGTAGCTGCGGCCATCCACCTTGGCGACGACCACACCCTCGGGCTCCACGCCCTTGTCATCGCTGCGACCGTCGTCATACACACCGGCAGCGAAGGCAATCGTCTGCAGGGTGTTGCCGCTGTCCCAAAGCAGGGCACCGGTATCGGCATCGAAGATGGTGATGCTGCGGCTGCCGAAGGTGGTGGTGAGATCGGTGCCGACATTGGCGTCATCCGTCAGACGCTTGACCCGGTTGGCATTACCGGAACCGCGGGCCTCATCCGTGTAGGTGCCGTACTCACGGCCATCACCCTCGTTGGCGGTGATGAAGTAGTCCTTGCCGTTGACGCTGTAGGCGGCGATGCCATCAGGCATGCGCAGACCTTCATAGGCCTGGCCCAGCAGGGGCTTGAAGCCGCCATCCTTATCGGTCAGATCCACCAGCTGGGTGCTGTAGTCAACCGTTCCCAGGGAGAAGATCGTCTCGATCGTTTTGGTGGCCAGGTTGACCTTGGCTACGGCGTTGTTCTCTTGCAGGGTCACGTAGGCGTAGTTGCCCAGGATCGAGACGTATTCCGGCTCGATGTCGTTGGCCTGGGTGGTGCCAGCGGGACCGGAGAGGCGCAACCCCTCCGGCAGGGTGATCCCGGCAAAGCCAAGATCGGTGTAGCTGAAGCGCTCCTGGCCGGCACGGCCGGTGATGTCGATGATGCCGATGCTGCCGGGCCGATCCAGGGTGTAACCGGCCGCAGGCTGACCTTCATTGGCAATCACCAGCTTGGTGCCGGTTTCATTGAAGGCGATCCCATCGGGCAGATAGCCCACCGCAACATCGGCAATCTGGGTGAGCGTGCCGTCAACGCCGACGCGATAAAAGCGCACCAGGCCCAGGCCGCCGTTGGTGTCGTAATCGGCCGGCGACAGGGCCACAGCCAGAAGGTTGCCGTAGCTGGCTACGGATGTGGAGAGGTAGTCGCCGCCATAGCTCACTCGCTCCAGCAAGACCGGGGCCGATGCGGTGGTGGCGTCAGTTACCTGCAGAGTGCTGCCGCCACCGCTGGAGAACACAAACAACGTGCCGCCGATGGTGACGGCGGCAGAGATTTCAGTCTGGAACTGCTCGCCCGAGGTGCCGGTGGGCGTCAGGTTGAGGCTGCCCAGCAGGGGAGCTTCGGGAGCATCAGCAGGCTGACCTAGGAAGGCGTAGCTGTTGGCCACAGCAGGCGCTGCTACTTGAACGGCACTCTCCGATTTACGAGCGGTTGCCGGGACTTCGAAATTGACGCTGGATTTGGCCTTGGGGGCGGGAGCCATGGGTCAGACAAATTCGGTCTGACATCACCGTGGCCTGAGCACCAGCCCTCGCTGTTTATGGCCTGGTTAGGAATTTAAGCAACATCGGTAGCGATGTGGTGCAGGCGACAATTGCACCGCAAGCAGATCACAAACCACCCTCTAATTACAATCAATCCTTAACCTGAAGCGCCCGCTGCGCCGCCCGTCCCACCAACCACACCGAACCGAGGGTGGCCAGCAGACCCACAATCCGTAGGGCCCAGGTACCCGCATCGGCCTGGCCGGAGAGCACCTGCCCGAAGCGGGCCACATCGCCCGCCAGAGCCCCCAATCCACAGAACAGAATCGTGCCCGGCAGGATCGCGACCAAACCAATCGAGTAGTCGCGCCAACTCACCTCACTAAGGCCGTAGGCGAAGTTGAGCAGGGAGAAGGGAAACGCCGGCGAAAGACGGGTGAGCAGCACCAACTTGAGCCCTTCCCGGCTCACCGCCTGCTCCACGGCCTGCAACTTGGGCAAGGCGCTCAAGCGCCGGCGCGCCCACTCCCGGAGCCAGGTGCGCCCCAGCAGAAACGCCGCCTCCGCCCCCAGGCAGGCGCCCACAAACACCACCAGGCTGCCCCACCAGGGGCCATACAGCGCCCCGGCCAGCATCGAAGCCCACACCCCCGGCAACAACAGGGTGACCCAGAGGGCGTAGAGCGGCACAAAGGCCACGGCACCGAGGGGGGACTGCAGGACGGGCAGCCAGCGCTGCCAATCCAGGCTGAGGCTGCTGGGATCGATCACGGCCTGGGCCCACAGCGCATCGGCGGAGCTGATCCTTGCCGCCAGCTGGCCCGATCCCCCTTGACCCAGAACTCCTGATCGCCAGCGCCATAGCGGCCGCCATCGGCGGACAGCAGCTGGGGCAGACGCGTGGCCATTTCACCGACCAGCAGCACCAGCTCAGCAGGGGGCTGGTTAAAGAACAGGGCGGTGACATCCACCGCATCGAATCGGCCCAAGCAGCGGTAGTCGGCCCGGATCGCCTGGTGAGATTCAGGGGCCGCAATTGCCTGCAGGGGCAGGGCCACCAGCAGGAGCAGCCAGCGCAGTGACCTCATGGGATAAGACATGAATCAGAAGGTGAATTGAGGGCGATCAGAGCGCCTGCAGGGCATCACTGCCGCAGTGGGCACAAAAGCGGTGCTCACCCACGCGGGTACGGCCGCATTTGGCACACACCTGCACCTGGGGGGCCACGTTGCGGCCATCTTCGATGCCATCGCGCAGGTCGATCTCCCGCACCTTCGCGAGCAGCTCCGGCTCGCCCACCGCACCACGGGCCACCAGGAGATCACAGAGGGCCTCGAGCCGCATCGTGACCTGCTGCAGACGGCCGTCAACAGACTCCAGCCGAGCTTCGAGTTCCTCGGGGCTTGGGGGCGGAGTCGATCGATCCATGGGCTGACGTTAGGGCGGGCCGGCAGCCCAGGCTCAGCCCCCCAGATCGGCCAACCGCCGGCGGGCCAGCTCCGCCTGGGCCTGAGCTTCAGCCAGGTTGGCCTGGCATTCCGCCACCACCTCCGGCGGGGCCTTGCCCGCAAAATTGGGGTTGGCGAGACGGGCCGCCAACCCAGCAATCTCCTTCTCCGCCTTGGCCAGGTCCTTGTCGAGGCGGCCCTTGAGGGCGTCGAGATCCACCAGGCCCTCGATCGGCAGCAACACCTGCAGTTCGCCGCACACCCCCGCCAGGGCCCGCTGGCCGCGGGCGGCCTCGGCGGCGGCGGGATCCAGCACCACCACGCTCTCGGCCCGGGTGAGAGCGGTGATGTCGGCGGTGGCCTCCTGCAGCAACTGGGCCAGCTCGCCGCGGCCAGTGACGAACTGCACCGGCGCTGGCTGGGCCGGTTTGAGCCCGGCCACGGCCCGCAGGTTGCGCACCACCCGGATCGCCTCGATCAGCTCGGCGAATTGGGCCTCCAGGCCGTCGTTGAGGGCGGCCCCATCAAGGGCCGGCCAGGGCTGCAGGGCCAGGAAGGTGCCCTCGGGCTCACCCGTGAGCCCGTGCCAGAGCTCTTCGCTCAGGTGGGGCATCAGCGGGTGCAGCAGTACCAGCAACTCCTGCAGCACCTTGGCCAGCACCTGACGGGCGGTGCGCTGATCGGCGAGGGCCTCGGGGCTGGGGTTGTCACCGGGGTTGAGGCGCCGCTTGAGCAGCTCAATGGTCCAATCGCACACCTCGTTCCAGGCGAACTCGTAGAGCCCCTTGGCCGCTTCACCGAGGCCGTAGCTCTCGTAGCGCTCAGCCGTTTCGCGGTTGACGCGGGCCAGCCGGGACAGGATCCAGCGATCGGCCAGCTGCAGGGCCGCCGGATCGGGCTCACCCAAGCTGGCGGGGGTCTGCCCGCCCAGGTTCATCAGGGCGAAACGGGTGGCGTTCCAGAGCTTGTTGGCGAAGTTGCGCGAGGCCTCCACCGTGGCGGAGGTGTCGGATTTGCGGTCGTAGTCGAGGCGAATGTCCTGACCCGCGCCTGCCACCTCGCGCACCAGCGCGAAGCGCAGGGCATCGGCGCCATAGCGCTCAATCAGCAGCAGCGGGTCGATGCCGTTGCCCGCCGATTTGCTCATCTTGCGGTTCTGTTCATCCCGCACCAGGCCGTGGATGTAGACGTCTCTGAATGGAATCCACGGGATTCCAGAGCCTTCCCGCGCACTCATGAGAGCGCCGGCCATCATCGTCATCCGGGCCACCCAGAAAAAGATGATGTCGAAGCCCGTCACCAGCACGCTGGTGGGATACCAACGGGCCAGATCGGCGGCATCGGCATCGGGCCAGCCCAGGGTGGAGAAGGGCCAGAGGCCGCTGGAGAACCAGGTGTCGAGGGCGTCGGGGTCCTGCTCGAGCACCAACGGGTGGGCGTGGGTGCCAGTGCCGTAGATGGATTCGGCCTTCGCCATGGCTTCTGATTCATCGCGAGCCACCACATAGGGCGTGGTGTCGGTGATGGCGCCGCCGGTCTCACTCACCACAAACCAGGCGGGGATGCGGTGGCCCCACCACAGCTGGCGGGAGATGCACCAGTCGCGGATGTCGGTGAGCCAGTCGCGGTAGACCTTGCTCCAGCGCTCTGGCACGAAGCGGGGATCGAAGTTCTCCAGGGCCTCGCGGCAACGGGCGGCCAGGGGCTCCGTCTTCACAAACCACTGGGTGGAGAGCAGCGGCTCCACCGGCACCTTGCCGCGATCGGAGAAGGGCACGCTGTGGCGGTAGGGCTCCACCTTCACCAGGAAGCCTTCGGCCTCCATGGCGGCCACCACGGCCTGGCGCGCCTCGAAGCGATCCAGGCCGTGGAAGGGGCCGGCGGCCTCGTTCATCGAGCCGTCCTTGGCCATCACCGTGATCAGCGGCAGGTTGTGGCGCTGGCCAATGGCGAAGTCGTTGGGGTCGTGGGCGGGGGTCACCTTCACGCAGCCGGTGCCGAACTCCGCATCCACGTGGTCGTCCGCCACGATCGGGATCGTGCGGCCCACCAGCGGCAGGGTGAGGGTCTGCCCCACCAGCTCGGCATAGCGAGAGTCTTTCGGGTTCACCGCCACAGCCGTGTCGCCCAGCAGGGTTTCGGGGCGGGTGGTGGCCACTTCGAGGAAGCCGGCACCGCTGCTGAGCGGATAGCGGAAGTGCCAGAGGTGGCCATCCACCTCCTTCATCTCCACCTCCAGATCGCTCACCGCCGAGCCGGAAGCGGGGCACCAGTTCACCAGGTATTCACCCCGGTAGATCAGCCCCTGCTCATGCAGGCGGTTGAAGGCCTCGATCACCGCCGCGCTGCAGCCGGCATCGAGCGTGAAACGCTCGCGCCGCCAATCCACCGAATAACCGAGCCGGCGAAGCTGGCCCACGATCGTGCCGCCGCTCTGAGCCTTCCACTCCCAGGCCTTCTCCAGGAAAGCCTCCCGGCCGAGGTCTTCCTTGCGCTGGCCCTCGGCCTTGAGCTGCTTCTCGAGGATCGTCTGCACGGCGATCGAAGCGTGATCGGTGCCGGGGAGGCAGAGCACGTTTTTGCCGCGGAGGCGCTGGAAGCGCACGATCGTGTCGATCAGGGCCGTGTTGAAGGCATGGCCCATGTGCAGGCTGCCGGTCACGTTCGGCGGCGGGATCACCACGCTGAACGGCTCGCCGGGAGCGCTGGGATCGGGGTGAAAGGCGCCGCTGGTTTCCCAGGCGTGCTGCCAGCGGCTTTCCGTGCCCGCCGGGTCGTAGGTCTTGGGCAGGGCTTCGGCGGACACGGCGGCAGCAGGCAGGGGGGCCATGCTCGCAAAGTGCCGCCGCAGCGGGATGATGGGCCAGCTCGTGCCATCCATGGCCCCGCCCCCCACCGCTCAGAAATCCCACCGCCGCTGGCACCCCCTGCTCAGCTTGCTGGCCGGCTTGGCCCTGCTCGCCCCCCTCGGGGGGTGCAGCCGGGGCCGGGAGTGGCCCGGCATGGTTTACGTGGCGATCGGAGCCAACCGAGACCAAACCATCACCTCGGAGCTGAAGCAGGAATTTGAGGACCGCCTGGGAGCGGTGGAGAAGGGGTTCCGCCAGATCCACCCCGACACCTGGTTTCAGTTCGCCCTCTACCCCGAGGACCAGTTGGTGGAGGTCATGCGCCAGCGCAGCCGAAGTGGGCTCGCCCCGGATCTGCTGCTGGTGAATGGCGACTCGGCCCTGCGCCTCCTGAAGGCCGGCCTGGTGGATCCCTTCCCCATCCGCAACGACCAGCGGGCCAACTTCAACGCCGAGGAGCTGAGGCGGTTGCGCAGCCCGGATGGGCAGCTGGCAGGCTTGCCGTTGCTGGTGCAGACCCAGTTGGGCTGCTTCAACCGGGAGCGCCTGCCCAACCCCCCAGCCACCCTCAAGGAGCTGCTGAGCGCCAGTGCCAACGGTCACCCCATTGGCCTGTCGATCGACCTCTATTACCTGCTCTGGAGCGTGGGCAGCACCGGAGCCCTTCCCGCCCTCGACCGGGCCGTGCTGGGGCAACCGCCCAACCCGGCCGAACGCCAGGCCCTGACGGGCTGGCTGAGCTGGATGCAGAACGCCAGCAGCCAGCAGCGGGTCAGCTTCTTCCCTGACCAACCCACCGCCGAAGCGGAATTCAAGGCCGGCCGCCTCGACTGGATCCCCTGTCGCAGCACCGTGCTGCCCCAGCTGCGCCGGGCCATGGGCAGCGCCCTCGGGGTTGCCCCTCTGCCGGATGGGGAGGGTCACCGGGCCAGCCCGATCAACCGGCTGCGGGTGCTGGCCCTCGGCCGCAGCTCCAGCGCAGAGGGGCGGCGCCGCGCCCTGGCCTTCAGCTCTTACACCGTCAATCCGCTCACCCAGCGCAGCATCACCCTGGGATCCCAGACGGTGCTGCCGGCCAACCGCTTCGTCACCGTGCCCGTGCAGAGCTCCCAGGTGCTGGCCGCCATGGTGGCCGCCTCCAACCAGGGCCTTCAGAGCAACAGCCTGGTGACCCTGGTGCACTCCAATGACCCCCGCATTCCCCGCTTGCAGACCCTGCTGACGGAGTTGGTGTTCGGGGAGCGCAGCCCCGAGGGCGCCACCACCGAGCTGGTCCAGATCCTGCAGACCCGCCCATGAAAGAGCTGCTGCTGGAAATCTTCGGCTGGCTGGGCTACCTGGAACGGCCCCTGGTGCTGGTGCAGCTGGGCCTGGTGATCGCCGTGGTGCTGCTCACCCGACAAGCCCAGCACCGACACTGGCTACCAGCACTGCCGCTGCTCGCCTATCCGCCCCTAGGCCTGTTGGTCCTGGGCCTGGGCTGCCTGGCCCTGGCTGGCCTGGGCTTGCCCCAGCGGCTGGCAAGCCTGCTGGGGCTGCTATGGCTGGGCTGGTATGGCATCAGCCTGCTGCACCAGCCCCTGGCCCGCTGGCTGCCAGCGCAGCAGCTGCATGAACTGGAAGCGCGGCTGCTGCGGCCCGCCTACCTGGTGGCCGCTGCCCTGCTGCTGATCGGGGAGGTCGACAACGTCAACGACCTCGCCGTGATCCGACTGGGAGAGCTGCTGGGAGTGTCGATGAGCTTCGGCAAGTTGTCTAACGCCCTGGTGGTGGTCTACCTGGTGCTGGTGGGCTGCGGACCCCCGGCGGCCGGCGTGGCCTGGCTGATCCAGCGCAGCCTGGGGCTGAGCGACGGCAGCCGCAAGGCCATGGAACTGATGCTTCGCTACCTGGTGGTGGGGCTCGGTCTGGTGGGCGTCGCCATGCACCTGGGCATCAACAGCACCGCCCTGATCGCCGTGGCTGGCGGCCTCTCGGTGGGCTTGGGCTTTGGCATCAAGGAGGTGTTCTCCAACTTTGTGAGCGGCCTCTGGCTGCTGTTTGAGGGGTCCGTGCGGCCCGGCGAAGTGCTGATGCTGGATGGCGATCCCTGTGAGGTGCGCCGGCTCGGCCTGCGGGCCACCCTGCTCTGGCGCAGCCGCGACAACGCCGAACTGCTGATCCCCAATCAGATGTTCTTCACCGCACCAGCCACCTCCTACACCGCCAGCGACCGCATGCGCCGCAGCCAGGTGAGCGTGGGAGCGGCCTACCACCACGATCCCGCCGCCGTGATCGCCCTGCTGGAGGCCACCGCGCTGGAGGTGCCAGGGGTGCTGCACACTCCAGCCCCCAAAGCCCTGTTGCTCGACTACGGCGATTCCGCCATCCACTACGCCCTGCGCTTCTGGATTGCCAATCCGCTGGACAACGTCGGGATCTGCAGCGACGTGAACCAGGCGATCTGGCAGGCCTTCCGGCGAGAGGGCATCGAGATTCCATTCCCGCAACAGGTGCAGTACGAGATGGCGTGGCCCCCCGAAAACCACCAGAGCATCCAACCCCATCGGTGAAAGATCTCCAGCCCCAGTGCCAGCTTCAGCCGAGGACCGAAGTCAAACCTGATGGGCTTTCAACCGAGAGACGGTTTTTTCAAGCAACTCGATCGAAACATCTTCGGCTGAGTCCACATCGGAATGGCCGAAAGGATTGTCGATATCGTCGATCAAACGCAACAGCAAGATCACAATGAAAGAAATTACCGCCAAAAAGAAAACTGACTCAGCAAGATTCTCAGCGCGCGCCATCACCAGACCGGCAAACAGCAACACCGCAGCAATATCCGCCATCCAGTACACCAGCGGCACAAACGTGGTGTCGCGAATGGTCTGCACCCGGTTCACCTTGAGCAGAATGGTGGCCATGTCCTGCATGAGTCGCCCCCGCAGGGTGGAGGCATCACCCTTGAACTGCACCGCAGCAAGCACCACCTCGCGGTGCAACTGCTCATGGCAAAGCAGGATTTGATCGGTACTGATCCGCTCCTTCAACCAATCCAGCAGGGAACGGCCCAAACCCGCCACAGCCTCAATCGCTGGCGCAACACGGGCCTCCGGGTGATAGGCCCGAATCGCCTGGATCTCAAGCGTCAAGGACTGCAGGGCTGTGGCCAATTCACCGGGAATCTTCTCGCTTTCCTTGAAATCCGTGAGCACGCCGCTCAACAGAAAGCCCAGCAGAAAAACGGTCGAGGCGACCATCGCCGAAAACAGCTGGTTGACGCTGATCCGCTCCAAACCCAGGGCATGCACCGCCACTTTGATGGCGCAGAGCACAAGCACCTGGAGAAACACGCCACGGATTTTTCTCAGACGACGCCGCCGCGCGGGTGGCCTGCCGGGCTGAGAAATGCTGGATGCCCTCGGACCGGTCATCGAAGGAGCAGTGTTCAAACGATGGCCGATCAATCGACCCATTCTGGCGATTTGAGCAGGCCGAAGCTGGTGTTCCAGAACACAAACGGGACGCTGACAGCGGCCTGGAGATCTAGGGTTGTTTGTTGGTCATCTTTCCCCATGGTTGAGGCTTTTCTGGCTGCGGTGCGCTCCAACGAAGACCTGCAACGCCAGATGCGCGGAGCCACCACGGCGGCTGACCTGGCCGCCGTGGCCGCCCAGGCAGGCCTGACCCTCGAACCGGCCGCCCTGGTCAAAGGGTTCGCCCAGTTGCTGCTCGAGAGCGACGACGCCATGGCCGTGCGCAACTTCGACAACCTCGGTTGGGACATGGGCGAGCTGCTGTGGGCCGCCAAGACCTGGGAGCGCCCGGATCAGGCCTGAGCCAGACGGCGCAGATAGCCCTCACGGCTGCCGGCATTGATCCAGCCCGTGGCAATGGTTTTGCTGTGGGTGGGGTTCACGCGGCCGCGGTGAATGTGGGAGGGCCCCGCCGGAAAGATCACGAGCTTGCCCCGCTCCGCTTCCTCGTGGTGACCCTGCCAATGAAATTCGGTGCCGCCCTCCGGCAGATCGTTGCAATAGAGGATCCAGGCCAGCACGCGGTGCACCGGCTCGGTGGCCTCGTCGCTGATCGTCCAGTCGCAGTGCCAGCGCTTGAAGCCCTCACCAGGGGCGTAGCGCTGCAGGTTGAAGATCGGATTCACGAACAGTTGCTGCTCCGGGCAGCAGTCGCGAAACAGGGGCCGCTCCTGCAGATAGCGCTCCAACCCCGCCGAAACCCCCCGCAGAATCACCTCCGCCAGGGCGAAGGCCTCGGGATCGGAGCGATCGATCGCCACCAGGCTGATATCGGTGGAGATCTTGGCCGGCTCTGCACCCGCCCCGGCCTCACCCTCGGGACCGAAGGCCACTCCGGGGCGCTGCAGATCAACCCGCCGCTCAAAGAAGGCCATCACCCCATCGGCCAGGGCGGCGTAGCCAGCATTCCGGTAGGGGGCGATCAGATCCATCACGGGCACTCCTCCGGGAGGTCGAGCCAGGGAATGGCCACCACCGCATCCAACTCCTGCCAGCGCTCCCGCGGGGCCACCCGCTGGGGCCCCAGGCCCACCCGCTCCAAGGCCTGGGCCACCCGCCCGACATCCAGGGGGCCCGGCGGGCCCATGGGCATCACCAGCACCTGCTGCTCGGCGGGGTCGGCCATCACCTGAAGGTCCAGATCCTCCAGCTCCCGCTCAAAGAACAGACGCCGCATCCGGCCGCTCAGCACCGGACCCAGAGCACCCGCAAAGGCCTCCAGCCCCTCCCGATCGCCGCTGCAGCCGCAGTTGAGCGACAGCCAGATCATCAGCTTGGCCCAGCTCTCGGTGCTCCACAGCGGCTGAAAGCTCTCGCGGTGCTGCCGCACCAGCTCGCCGATGGCGAAATCGAACAGGGTTGCCTGCAGGTTGGTGGCCTTCATACCTGCCATCCTGCCCACGGGCGGGCAGACTGCAAAAGCACGTGCCTGCAGCACCCATGGCCCTCGACTTCAACGACCCCGATCTGGAGTTCGGCGATCTCGTGTACGCCTACCAGAGCTGGGTGATGGCGGTGATCAACGACGAGAAGCTGGGTGGCGACGACAAGCTGCTCACCGAGGAGATCGCCGACGACGCCCTCAATGCCATGCGCTTCCTACCCGGCGAGGTGACCAGCGCCATCGAAACCAGCCTCGCCCGCGTCTATGACGTGGATGCCGACGAGCTGGCCAACCTGCTGTTCCCCGAAGGCTGACGCCCCACAACCGGTCTGGCGCCCCTGCTCGCCCGGGCAGCAGCTGGACGGCACTGGTGACCCACGGAGGTCAGGAGTCTGGGACCGGGTTGGCTCGACAACACGCCGAAACCACTGACAGAGAGCAAGGGCAAGCCATTCAGGCTCAATCGGCATGCATGATCTCGACACGCCCATCGGCGGCGGCAGCGAAAGGCTGCATCTGATTCGCAAGATCGAGTTCAACAACGGTCAGACACTGGCCCCAGCACGCATCAATTACGTCACCCTGGGCACGCCCCAGCATGACCTGGACGGGCATATCACAAATGCGATCTTGCTCATTCATGGAACGGCAAGCAGCTGGCAGATGTATGCCGAAGACTGGTGGACTAGCCAGATGTACGGCCCTGGTCAACCCCTAGATCTCCACAGCACGTTTGTTATTATTTCAGATAATATTGGCGCAGGACGTTCCAGCAAGCCCAGCGATGGCCTGCGCATGGGGTTCCCCGCCTATCAGCACAGCGATGTGGTGCGCGCCCAGCACCATCTGGTGACCAACGAGCTTGGCATCAAACAATTACGGGCCGTCATCGGCAGCTCCTATGGCGGCAGGCTCACCTGGCAATGGGCTGTTCAATATCCCCATGTGGTGAAGGGCATTATTCCGATGATTGCCTCCCCATTTGCCCTGGCCGGCCGTCGTGGCATGCAAGATTATCTCGGCATTGAACCGTTGCTCATTGATCCAACCTGGGACGGCGGCAATTACAAAGAACCCCCACGGAACTTCCCCTTGGCCATCATGGCCTATTGGATCTTTATGTCTGGGGTCAACCATCTCTGGAATGCGGCTCCCACCCGGGAGCGATCCCTGCGTCACCTGCCCAGGCTGGCGGAAAAGATTGCCGCAAAAATAGATGCCAACGACTGGATTTATCAACTACGTGCCAATGACGAATTCAACGTGTCCCCAAAGCTGGAGGAGATTCAGGCCCGCGTGCTGGCCATCGCCGTGGATGGGGACGAAATGGTGCCGGTGGAGCTCGGACAACTGGAGGAGGCCAAGCGAAGACTCGGTGACAAAATGGAGATTCTTCTCGCCAGGGATTCAGGCAGAGGTCATGCCGCCTTGCAGCATGAGATTGGGGCTTGTGCAGCCCAAATCAACCAATTTCTGAAATCCCTTGACTGACAACCTTGGGCCTAGCAAAGCCGTTCAAAGGCTGCCGCAATCCAGAGGTGCCCATTGCATGGGAGCGTCCAGTGCGCGATGCCGGGTTCGAACCAGCGACATCCTGCTTGTAAGGCAGGCGCTCTACCGCTGAGCTAATCGCGCGTGAGGCGCAACCTACACCACATCTCCATGGTCCGTCGCCAGCCCAGCCCAGCCTCCGTGCCGCAGACGCTGCGCTGGCAGCTGGAGGCCTGCGCCGTGCGGCTGCTCCTGGCCCTGCTGCGGGGACGCAGCCATCGCACCATGGTTCGCGGCATCCGCCTGGCCCACCAACTCGCCAGGCCCTGGCTGCAGCAACGGCACGCCACGGCCCTGGCCAACCTGCAACGGGTCTACGGCGCCGAGCTCTCCCCCGCGCAACGCCAGACCATCGCCGAGCGCTCAATCGACAGCTTTTTTCTCTCCTGCCTCGAATCGATCATCCAGCCGGTCGACAGCACCCTGGTCCGCGCCGAAGGGGAGGGGCTGGACGACCTGCTGGCCCTGCATCGCCAGGGCCAGGGGGTGATCGTCGGCTCCCTGCATCTGGGCTGCTGGGATCTGGCCCTGCGTTGGCTCAGCGAACAGATCGACACCCTCTCGGTGGTCTTCCGGCCGGCCCACAACCCCATCAGTGATCGCCTGCTCAACCGTGCCCGCAGCGCCAACAGCCACTGCGGCTGGATCTCCCAGTTCGATGCGAAAGCGATGTTTCGCTGTCTGCGGGGGGGCGGCAGCCTGGTGATGATGACCGACCTCTACAGCGGCGACAGTGACCTGCAGGTCGATTTCCTGGGCCTCTCCACCCGCTTCGCCAAGGGGCCGGCCGCCCTGTCCCAGAAATCGGGCTGCCCCCTGTTTCCGGTGGCCCATGTGCGCGAGGACGACGGCCGCTTTCGCCTGATCTGCGGTCCAGCGCTCTGGCCGGGCCAGGGCGACGAGGCCCTGGCGGCCCAGATGGCGGCCCTGGCCCGCTGGCACGAGCCCTGGATCCAGGCCTACCCCGAGCAGTACTACTGGATCAACCGGCGCTGGCGGCCAGGCGATGGCAGCGGCGAGCGGTTGCGCGCCATCGGCCCACCCGTCCTGCGGGGGCATTGAACCGTGGCCAGCGGCCGCAGCCACGACCGGGCCACCTGGGCCCTGAGCCTGCCCTTCGGCCTGCTGTGGTGGCCGCTGTTGGGCCTGGCAGGCGTGGCCTGCGCCGGGCTGGCCTTTCTGCTGGGGGGCCTGCTGCTCTCCCCCGACCTCGACACCCGCTCCAACCCCACGCGCCGCTGGGGGCCCCTGCGGCTGCTGTGGTGGCCCTACCGGCGGCTGCTGCGCCACCGCTCGGTGATCAGTCACAGCCCCGTGGTGGGCAGCTGCGGGCGGCTGCTTTACCTGGGCGCCCTGCTGATCGGCCTCAGCTGGCTGGGCCAACCCCTCGGCACCCCCGCGCCAGCCGCCCTAGTGCAGGGGGCCCTGCAGCTCTGGCAGGGGCACCAGCCCCTGGTGATCGCGGCGCTGGTGGGCCTGGAGGCCAGCACCTGGCTGCATCTGCTGCAGGACGGTGATCCGATGCCCAAAACGCCGCGGCTGCTGCGGCGTTGGCGCCGGCGGCGCCGGTGAGAGGGTGGCCCAACCGCGCACCGCCAACCGTCACCGCCATGGGCTCCCCCTCCAGCACCCCCACCCTTGCGGCCCTCGCCGAGCTGATCGCCGTGGTGGCCCGGCTGCGGGATCCCGAAGGGGGCTGCCCCTGGGACCGGGAGCAGACCCACGCCTCCCTGGTGCCCTACGTGCTGGAGGAGGCCCACGAGGTGGCCGATGCCATTCGCCACGGCGACGACCAGCACCTGGCCGAGGAACTGGGCGACTTGCTGCTGCAGGTGGTGCTGCACGCCCAGATCGCCAGCGAAGCAGGCCGCTTTGACCTGGCGACCATCGCCACGGGCCTCAGCGCCAAACTCGTGCGCCGCCACCCCCACGTGTTCGCCGCAGCGGAAGCTGCCGACAGCGCGGCGGTCAAGCAGCTCTGGGACGCGATCAAGGCGGAGGAACAGATCCAAGGCAGGTCCACCGAGGCCCTGGCCAGCACCAGCCCCCTCAGCGATCGCCTGGCGGGCAAGGTGCGGGGCCAGCCCGCCCTGGCCGGCGCCATGACCATCTCGAAGCAGGCCGCCGCCGCCGGCTTCGAATGGGACGGCATCGACGGTGTGTGGGAGAAGGTGCACGAGGAGCTCGAGGAGCTCAAGGAAGCGGTGGCCGAAGCCAGGGCCAGTGGGGATCGGGCCCACGCCCAGGAGGAGCTCGGCGATCTGCTGTTCACCCTGGTGAACGTGGCGCGCTGGTGCGGCATCGACCCCGAGGCGGGCCTGGCCGGCACCAACCGCCGCTTCCTCGATCGCTTCTCCCGGGTTGAGACCGCCCTGGGCGGCGATCTGCAAGGCCGCAGCATCCGCGAGCTGGAGGGCCTCTGGCGGCAGGCCAAGGCGGAGATTCGGGCCGAACACGGGTCGCCAACCAGCCCCTAAACCCCTGGCAGCCCCACCCTCACAAATTCTGTACAGGCTGTACAGATTCAGGACACCGCCCGCACGCACCTCCCGGCCCGTCTGCCCTTGGTGCTTTCAGTCGTCCGGCAGCTGGGGGCGCGCCTGCCGCTGGCCCTTGATGGCACCGCGCTGCTTCTTGGCCGCCAGGCGCCGCTCCTGGGAACCCCGGGTGGGTTTGGTGGGCCGGCGCGGCGGGGGCGGGGGCTTGATTGCCTCCTGCAGCAGCGCCACCAGGCGCCGTTGCGCTGCCACCCGGTTCTGCCACTGGGAGCGGTGCTCACTGGCCGCGATCACCACGCAGCCATCCACCAGGGTTCCCTCCAGCCTCCGCAGGGCCCGGGCCCGCAGCAGCGGCGGCAAGGCCTGGGAGGCCGCCAGATCGAACACCAGCTCCACCCGCGAATCGGTGGTGTTCACGTTTTGGCCGCCGGGCCCCGAGGAGCGCGAAAAACGCCAGGTCAGGGCGGCCGCCGGAATACGCAGCGCCGTGCCACCCACCCGCGGGATCTGCAGATCAGCTGTGGGCTGGGCGCCGGCCATCTCTCCACTCACCTGAACCTCAGGCTGTCACGGGGGGCACACGGGCGGTGCGCAAAGGTGGAAGCAGGAATCCAAGCGCCCATGGCCGAGAGCAGCAGCCAACCCGCCCCCGCCCCCAGCTGGATCGACGAGATCTTCGACGGCGTGCGCTACGGCCTGGCCGGCCAGGTGATCGCCGAGCAGCAGTCGGACTTCCAGCGGGTCACCATCATCGAGAGCGAGCGGTACGGCAAGGGCCTGCTGCTCGATGGCTGCTGGATGACGGCCGAGCGCCAGGAGCGGCACTACCACGAGGCGATCGTGCACCCGGCCCTCTGCAGCGCCGCCAGCATCGAGCGGGTGCTGGTGATCGGCGGCGGCGATGGCGGCACCGCCCGCGAGTGCCTGCGCCACGCCGGCGTGCAGCACCTCGACCTGGTGGAGATCGACGGCCTGGTGGTGGCGTGGAGCCAGCAATACCTGCCGAGCATCGGCGACGGGTGCTGGAGCGACCCCCGCTTCCACCTCACCGTGGGCGATGGCATCGCCTGGGCCGCGAACGCCCCGGATGCCAGCTACGACGTGGTGATCGTCGACGGCTCCGACCCCGCCGGCCCCGCCGAAGGGCTGTTCAACCGGGCCTTCTTCGAGCAGTGCCGCCGCATCCTGCGGCCCGGCGGCGTGTTCGCCACCCAGAGCGAATCGCCCGAAGCCTTCCGCCAGGTGCACCTCGACACGGTGAAGCTGCTACGCGAGGTGTTCGGCCACGCCGATCCGCTGTACGGCTGGGTGCCCATGTACCCGAGCGGCTGGTGGAGCTGGACGTTCGCCGCCAGCGATGGCCGTCGTTACCTGCAGCCGGATCCCGCCCGCGCCGCGGCCGTGGTCGCTGGCTCGGAGATCTGGAGTCCCCGCTGGCAGCGCGGCGCCTTCGACGCCATCCCCGCCGCCATCGAACGGGAGCTTCAGTAGCAGCAGGTGCCGCTGGTGCGCTGCTCCCGCAGGCGCTCGTGCTGTTGGCTGATCAGCAACACCGCCAGGGTGGGGTGGTTGTGCAGCAGGTTGAGGAACCGCAGGCGGTCGAGGCGCAGGATTTCCACCGGGGTCCGGGCCACGGCGTCATTGCGGTAGATGCCATCCCGCCAGACGATGTCCTGGTAGCTGAACAGCTCACCGGGCCGGTAGCAGAGCTTTTCGCCGGCTTCCCCAATCACTTCGATGATGCCGCGGCGCACGCCATAGATGGAATCGGCCCGGGATCCCCGAACAAACACCTTGGCGCCGGTGGGGAGCGTGAGCACCTCACAGTCCACCTGAGCCGCCATCAGCTCGATCGGCGTGTTGATCGTCGGAGACGCCACCAATTCAGCCACCCCCTCGCAGCACCAGGAGTCCTTAATACAGCTCCATCACCCCCCACGCCTAGTGACGAGGACCACAGAACACGGATTTGCAGGAAGCCTTTAGATTTGCTTCAGCTTTCCGTCAGGGCCGATTCGAGGCTGAGCTGGTGGTTGGGCTCGGTGGCCGTTCCTGCCCCGGAGGGAGGTGCCGCCATCACCGGCAACCGCGGCGGCCGGGCCGTCCAGTGGTGGCACCACAGTTCGGCGGCGAAGTCGGGATGGATCGGCAGCTGGCGCAGCTGGCACCAGCCGAATTCCGCCCCACTGGGGGGAGCGCAATGGCGGCAGCTGCGGCAGCAGGGACGCTGACCCATCCAGACGTGGGGTTTGGGTCTCTCAAGGTATGCACGGCTACGGAATCCGGGTAGGCGGAGAGCCGAATCTTCCAAGTTGCTTCTGGATTGCCGCAGGGTCTGCATAGGATCCGGCCATGACCCTCCAGCGCACCCCCCTCTTTGATGCCGCCCGGGCGGCCGGGGGCCGGATGGTGCCCTTCGCCGGCTGGGAGATGGCCGTGCAGTTTTCCGGGCTGGTGGCCGAGCACAACGCCGTGCGCCAGGGCTGCGGGATGTTCGACATCTCCCACATGGGGGTGCTGAGCCTGCGGGGGGCGGGGGCCAAGGACGCCCTCCAGGGCCTGGTGCCCACCGACCTGTTCCGCATTGGCCCCGGCGAAGCCTGCTACACGGTGCTGCTCAACGACGCCGGCGGCATCCGCGACGACGTGATCGTCTACGACCGGGGCCAGGTGGCCAGGGACGATGGCAGCAGCGATGGCAGCACCGACGAGCTGCTGCTGGTGATCAATGCCGCCTGCGCCGAGGCCGACACGGCCTGGATCCGTAGCCAGCTGGAGCCCCAGGGGATCACGGTGGCCGACCGCAAGGGCGATGGCGTGCTGCTGGCCCTGCAGGGCCCCGGGGCCCAGGCCCGGCTGGAGGCCCTGAGCGGAGCCAACCTGGCGGGCCTGCCCCGCTTCGGCCACCGGGAGCTGGATCTGCCGGGCCTCGGCAACGCCTTCCTGGGCCGCACCGGCTACACCGGTGAAGACGGCTTCGAGCTGCTGCTGCCCCGCGAGGCGGGCCTGGCCCTGTGGGCCCAGCTCCTGGCGGAGGGCGTGACGCCCTGCGGCCTCGGCGCCCGCGACACCCTGCGCCTGGAGGCAGCCATGCACCTCTATGGCTCCGACATGGATGGGGCCACCACGCCCCTGGAGGCGGGCCTGGGCTGGCTGGTGCACCTGGAGATGCCGAAGCCCTTCATCGGCCGGGCGGTGCTGGAGCGCCAGACCGCGGAGGGGGTGGAGCGGCGCCTGGTGGGCCTGACCCTGCAGGGCCGTGCCATCGCCCGCCATGGCTATCCGGTGCTCCAAAACGGAGAGCGGGTGGGGGAGATCACCAGCGGCACCTGGTCGCCGACCCTCGGCCAAGCCATTGCCCTGGCCTACGTGCCGGTGGCGGCCGCCAAGCTGGGCACCGAACTGGCCGTGGAAATCCGCGGCAAGGCCGAGCCGGCGGTGGTGGTGAAGCGTCCGTTTTATCGGCGCTGACAGCCCCACCATCACCCCCCGGGTGGGACAATCGCCCATTGCTCTTCCCACCTCCTCAGCATGCGCAGCCACGGATGCGGCGACCTGCGCCCCGATGCCACCGGCCAGGCCGTTCAGCTCTGCGGCTGGGTGGACCGCAGCCGGGACCATGGCGGGGTGATCTTCATCGACCTGCGCGACCGCAGCGGCACGGTGCAGATCACCGTCGACCCGGACAACGGCGCCGCGATGTTCGCCGTGGCCGAGCACCTGCGCAATGAAACGGTGGTGCAGGTGCAGGGCACGGTGCGGGAACGCCCCGCCGACGCCATCAACGACAAGCTGGCCACCGGCCGCATCGAGGTGCTTGCCAGCGCCATCACGGTGCTGAATGCCGTGAAGGGCAACCTGCCCTTCCCCGTGTCGGTGCACGACGAGGAGAACACCCGCGAGGAGCTGCGGCTGCGCCACCGCTACCTCGACCTGCGCCGCGAGCGCATGAACGGCAACCTGCGCCTGCGGGCCCGCACGATCCAGGCCGCCCGCCGCTTCCTCGAAGACCAGGGCTTCATCGAGGTGGAAACCCCGGTGCTCACCCGCTCCACGCCCGAAGGCGCCCGCGACTACCTGGTGCCCTCCCGGGTCTGCGGCGGCGAGTGGTTTGCCCTGCCCCAGTCGCCCCAGCTGTTCAAACAGCTGCTGATGGTGGGCGGCATCGAGCGCTACTACCAGGTGGCCCGCTGTTTCCGCGACGAAGACCTGCGGGCCGATCGCCAGCCGGAATTCACCCAGCTGGACATCGAGATGAGCTTCATGGGCCAGGAGGAAATCCTGGAGCTCAACGAGGCCCTGATCACCAGCATCTGGCAGGCCGTCAAAGGCGTGGAGCTGCCCCGCCCCTTCCCGCGGCTCACCTGGCATGAGGCCATGGCGCGCTACGGCACCGACCGGCCCGACACCCGCTACGGCCTGGAGCTCACCGATGTGTCCGACCTGGTGGCCGGCATGGGCTTCAAGGTGTTCTCCGGCGCCGTGGCCGCCGGCGGCTCGGTGAAATGCATCGCGGTGCCCGGCGGCAACGACGCCCTCAGCAACGTGCGCATCAAGCCCGGCGGCGATGTGTTCAGTGAGGCCCAGGCGGCCGGCGCTGGCGGCCTGGCCTTCATCCGGGTGCGCGAGGGCGGCGAGATCGACACGATCGGCGCCATCAAGGACAACCTCTCCGAGGCCACGAAGGCCGAGCTGCTGGAGCGCACCGGCGCCGAGCCCGGCACCCTGATCCTGTTCGGCGCCGGCGACACCGCCACGGTGAACAAGGCCCTCGATCGGGTGCGCCAGTTCCTGGCCCGCGAGCTGGGGCTGGTCCAGCCCGACCGGGACAACGACAGCTGGAACTTCCTCTGGGTGGTGGATTTCCCGATGTTCGAGTTCAACGCCGGCGAAAACCGCCTCGAGGCGCTGCACCACCCCTTCTGCGCCCCCAACAGCGAAGACCTTGGGGCAGATCCCGCTGCCTGGGCCACCACCCTGCCCACGGCCCGCGCCCAGGCCTACGACCTGGTGCTCAACGGCCTGGAGCTGGGCGGCGGCTCGCTGCGCATCCACGATTCGGCCCTGCAGCGCCAGGTGCTGCAGACCATCGGCCTGCCCCTGGAGGAGGCCAACCAGCAGTTCGGCTTCCTGATGGACGCCCTCGACATGGGCGCCCCGCCCCACGGGGGCCTGGCCTTCGGCGTGGACCGGATCGTGATGCTGCTGGCCGGCGAGGAGTCGATCCGCGACACCATCGCCTTCCCCAAAACCCAGCAGGCCCGCTGCCTGATGACCCAGGCGCCCGCCGGTGTGGCCAACCAGCAGCTCGAAGAACTGCACGTGGCCAGCACCTGGGTGGAGGAGGAAGCCGGCTGAAAACCAAAACAAATCGGAGCAATCGGCGTCGCCCGGGCCGGCGGTGGCAACCGTGAGAACGCCCCTGCCCCTTTGGGTTGCCCAACTCCCCCGCCATCACCGACCTGGTGCGGCTCTACCTCCAGGACATCGGCCGGGTTGACCTGCTGAGCGAGGAGGAGGAGCTCACCCTGGCCCGCCTGGTGCAGCAACGGGAACAGCTGCTCCAGCAAGGGGAAGCCAGCGCGCTGGATGGGGCCGAACGGCGCCGGGCCCTGCACCGCGGCAAGCGGGCCAAGGAGCGGATGATCCAGGCCAACCTGCGGCTGGTGGTGGCGGTGGCCAAGAAATACCAGCGCCGGGGCCTGGAGCTGCTCGATCTGGTGCAGGAGGGCACCCTGGGGTTGGAACGGGCCGTGGAGCGCTACGACCCCACCCGGGGCTTCCGCTTCAGCACCTACGCCTACTGGTGGATCCGCCAGGGGATCACCCGCGCCATCGCCAGCCAGAGCCGCACGATCCGGCTGCCGGTGCACATCACCGAGAAACTCAACCGGATCAAGCGTGCCCAGCGGGAGCTCACCGCCCGGCTCGGCCACACCCCCAGCGTGGCCGAGATCGCCCGGGAGCTGGAGCTCAGCGAAGCCGTGGTGCGGCAGACCCTGCTGCAGGTGCCGCGCCCCGTCTCCCTGGAAGGCCGCGTCGGCAAGGACCAGAACACCGAGCTGGGCGATCTGCTGGAGGACAGCCACGACACGCCCGAGCAGGAACTGGCCCGCGAGCAGCTGCACGACGACCTCGAAGCCCTGCTGCAGGACCTCAACAGCCGCGAAGCCCTGGTGATCCGCCAGCGGTTCGGCCTGGAGGACGACACCCCCCGCACCCTCACCGAAATCGGCGAAGCCCTGCACCTGTCCCGGGAGCGGGTGCGCCAGATCGAATCGCGGGCCCTGCTGAAACTGCGCCAGCCCCAGAACCGCTGCCGGGTGAAGGATTACCTCGGCAGCCTCGACTGAGGCCCCCAGCCCAACGAGCCAAGCCGACGAATTGGGACTACAAGGAAGGCAATCCGGATCCGCCGCCATGGCCAGCACCACACCCCCCATCGACATCGGCATCCCCGAAGCCCAGCGCCTGCAGATCGCGGAGGGGCTCGGCCGGGTGCTGGCCGACAGCACCGTGCTCTATGCGAAAACCCACGGCTTCCACTGGAACGTCACCGGGCCGATGTTCAACACCCTGCACCTGATGTTCATGGAGCAGTACACGGAACTGTGGACCGCCCTCGACGCCATCGCCGAACGGATCCGGGCCCTGGGCTGCCCGGCCCCCTTTGGCGGCGCCACCTACGGCCAGCTCTCTTCGATCCCGGAAAGCCAGGGCATCCCGGCCGCCCTGGAGATGGTGCGCGAACTGGTGCTGGGCCATGAGGCCGTGGCCCGCACGATCCGCAGCGTGATGGTCACCGCTGACGCGGCCAACGACCAGCCCAGCGCCGACCTGCTCACCCAGCGCCTCCAGATCCACGAGAAGACGGCCTGGATGCTGCGCAGCCTGCTGGAGGCCTAGCCGGCTGGGGCGCCCTTGGGGTGCCCGGTACATTGAAGAATCCGCCGCAGGGACATGAGCAAGTTCGTTTTCGTGACCGGCGGCGTCGTGTCGAGCATCGGCAAGGGGATCGTGGCCGCCAGCCTGGGGCGCCTGCTCAAGAGCCGCGGCTACAGCGTGTCGATCCTCAAGCTCGATCCCTATCTCAACGTGGACCCGGGCACGATGAGCCCTTACCAGCACGGGGAGGTGTTCGTCACCGATGACGGCGCCGAGACCGACCTCGACCTGGGCCACTACGAGCGCTTCACCGATACGGCGATGACGCGCCTCAACAGCGTCACCACCGGCTCGATCTACCAGGCGGTGATCAACAAGGAGCGCCGCGGCGACTACAACGGCGGCACGGTGCAGGTGATCCCCCACATCACCGGCGAGATCCGCGAACGCATCCACCGGGTGGCCGCCAACAGCCACGCCGATGTGGTGATCACCGAGATCGGCGGCACGGTGGGCGACATCGAATCCCTGCCGTTTCTGGAGGCCATCCGCGAATTCCGCGGCGATGTGGGCCGCCAAGACCTGGCCTACGTGCACGTGACCCTGCTGCCCTTCATCGGCGTAGCGGGCGAACTGAAAACCAAGCCCACCCAGCACTCGGTGAAGGAGCTGCGCTCGATCGGCATCCAGCCGGACGTGCTGGTGTGCCGCAGCGACCGGGCGATCACCAGCGACCTCAAGCGCAAGATCGGTGGCTTCTGCGGCGTGCCGGAACGGGCCGTGATCCAGGCCCTCGATGCCGACAGCATCTATGCGGTGCCCCTGGCGATGGAGCAGGAGGGCCTCTGCCGCGAGGTGCTCGATGTGCTGCAGCTCGCCGACCACGACAGCGACATGGCCCGCTGGCAGGAGCTGGTGACCAAGCTGCGCCATCCCGGCCCCGCCGTGAAGGTGGCCCTGGTGGGCAAGTACGTGCAGCTCAACGACGCCTACCTCTCGGTGGTGGAGGCCCTGCGCCATGCCTGCCTGGATCGGGATGCCTCCCTCGATCTGCACTGGGTGTGCGCCGAACAGATCGAAACCCAGGGGGCCGAAGCCCTGCTGGCCGGCATGGATGCGGTGGTGGTGCCCGGCGGCTTCGGCAACCGGGGCGTGGACGGCAAGGTGGCGGCCATCCGCTGGGCCCGGGAACAGCGGGTGCCCTTCCTCGGCCTGTGCCTGGGCATGCAGTGCGCCGTGATCGAGTGGGCCCGCAACCAGGCGGGGCTCACCGGGGCCACCAGCGCCGAGCTCGATCCCGACACAGCCCATCCGGTGATCCACCTGCTGCCGGAGCAGCAGGACGTGGTGGACCTGGGCGGCACGATGCGGCTGGGCGTGTACCCCTGCCGGCTCACCGGCGGCACCATGGCCCAGCGGCTCTATGGCGACGAGGTGGTGTATGAGCGCCACCGCCACCGCTATGAGTTCAACAACGCCTACCGCAGCCTGTTCCTGGAATCGGGCTACGAGATCAGCGGCACCTCACCGGATGGGCGCCTGGTGGAGCTGATCGAGCTGAAGGACCACCCCTTCTTCACGGCCTGCCAGTACCACCCCGAATTCCTCTCCCGCCCCGGCAAGCCCCACCCCCTGTTCCGCGGCCTGATCGAGGCGGCCCAGCAACGGCTGCCGCGCTCTCCCCAGGAGATGCGGGCCCAGCCGAGCAGCGAGCAGGGAGCCCCGCTCAGATCTGCTTGAGGGAATCGGTCTTGTCCTTGAACTCGCCCAGCAGCAGCTGCAGGTAGGTCACCTTGCGCAGCTTGATGTTGGCGGTGAGGGACATGCCCACCTGCAGCGGCAGGCTCTTGCCGGATTTGAGCTTGAGCTGCTGGCTGTCGAGGGTGAGGGTGGCGGGGAAGCGGTAGGTCTGGTGGCGCTCGTCGGGGGGTAGGGCGTCGGAGCCGATGCCCTTCACGGTGCCGAGCAGCACGCCGAAATCGGTGGCGGGGAAGGAATCGATGCTGATGTCGGCCGGGCGGCCCACTCGCACAAAGCCGATGTCGCTGCTCTCGATCTCCACCTTGGCCTGGAGGGCATCGAAGGGCACGATCTTCATCACCGGCTCACTGCCCTGGGCCACAAAGCCGGGGCCGGTGGGCTTGAGATCAAACACCACCCCGTCCACCGGGGAGCGCACATCCTGGTAGCGGATATTCACCCGCAGCTCGGTGAGCTTGCTGCCCAGATCGGCCAGCTCCCCCTTGAGCTGCTCCACCGCCTGCTCGAGGATCGCGCTCTGGCGCAGCCGATCCACCTTGAGCTTGGCCAGCTCGCCCTCCACCTCGCGCACCTTGTTGCGCTGCTGGAGGTATTGCAGCTCGGCGGAGGCGCCCACCGCCTTGAGGCCCGCCAGGCGATCGAGGATCTCCCGCTCGAGCACCAGGTTCTGGCGGGTCACCGTTTGCTCGGTGTCGTTGAGGTTGAGGTAGCGGGCCAGCTCCACCTCCTTGAGCCGCAGCTGGGCCTGCTTGGCGGCGATGGTGGTGCCCAGGCTCTGCTGGCGGTCGAGGGTGGCCTCGTTGTCGAGGCGCAGCAGCACCTGGCCTTTGGTCACCCGCTGGCCGTCTTTGACGAGCATGGTTTCGAGCACGCCACCCACCGGCATCTGGATGGTTTTGACATCGCCGATCGGCTGGAGCTTGCCGGGGGCCACCACCACCTCATCGGTTTTGGCGAAGGCCAGCCAGGCCAGGCCCACCGCCGTGGTGCCCAGCAGGGCCCAGGTGATGGTGCGGGCCAGGAAGCGCGATTGCTGCAGCGCCATCTCCTCATGGCTGGTCTGCACCCGCCGCTCAATGGCGTTCTGGGCGCGGCGCACGATCGACATCAGCTGGCCTCCTGTTGGCGGTAAAGGGCGTAGTAACGGCCGCGGCGCTCCATCAACTCGTCGTGGGTGCCCGTTTCCACCACCGCTCCTTCGTGCAGCATCACGATCAGATCGGCCCGGCGGATGGTGGAGAGCCGGTGGGTGATGAAGAAGACGGTGCAGTGCTGGAGGTTGTCGAGCAGGTTGTCGCAGACGCGGCGCTCGGTGTCGTAGTCGAGGGCGCTGGTGGCCTCATCGAGCACCAGCAGGCGGGGCTGGGAGAGCAGGGTGCGGGCCAGGGCCAGCCGCTGCCGCTGCCCCCCCGAGAGCCCGGCGCCACGCTCGCCCACGTTGCTGCTGTAGCCAGCCGGCAACTCCATGATGAAGTCGTGGGCGCAGGCCAACCGGGCCGCCTGCACGATGGCGTCGCTGCTGGCATCGGGATCGGTGAGGGCGATGTTTTCGGCCACGGTGCCGGTGAACAGCAGGGGCTCCTGGGGCACGATGCCGATCTGGCGGCGCAGGGAATAGAGCTCGACCTTGTCGATGTCGTAGTGGTCGATCAGGATCCGGCCGCTATCGGGGGAATAGAGGCGGGCGAGCATCTTGGTGAGGGTGCTCTTGCCGCTGCCGCTCTGGCCCACCACGCCCACGAAGGTGCCGGCGGGGATGGTGAGATCGATGTGGCGCAGCACCTGGGCGCCGCCGGGGGTGAAGGAGAAGCAGAGGTCGTCGAAGCAGACCTCCCCGGCGATGGGGGGCAGGGGGATCTTCTGCTTGTCGGCCTCGTCGGACTCCTCGGGGGTGTCCACCACATCGGCCAGCCGCTCAAACGACACCTTGAGCTCCTGGATGCTCTGCCAGATCGAGGAGAGCCGCAGCAGGGGCTGGGTGACGTAGCCGGAGATGATCCGGAAGGCGATCAGCTGGCCCAGGGTCATGTCGCCGGAGAGCACCAGGGAGGCCCCCACCCAGAGCACCAGCAGCTGGGAGAGCTTCTGCAGCACCTGGGAGGTTTCCGACAGGGCCGTGCCCGTGATCGTTTTCTCGAAGCTGCGGGAGATGTATTTGCCGTAGAGGTCTTGCCATTTCCAGCGGCTGATCATCTCCACGTTCTGGGCCTTCACCGTTTGAATGCCGGTGAGCACCTCCACCAGGTGGCTCTGGGTGCGGGCGTTCTCCTGGGCCGCGTCGCGGTATTGGCGGCGGAACAGGGGAGCCCCGAGCACGGTGAGGCCGATCTGGATCGGCAGCACGCACAGGGCGATCAGGGTGAGCAGCCAGCTGTAGAGCAGCATCACGGCGATGTAGATCACCGAGAAGGCCGTATCGAGCAGGGTGGTGAGCGCCTGGCCGGTGAGGAAGTTGCGGATCTTCTCCAGCTCGGCGATGCGGGTGCCGAGCTCGCCCACGGGGCGGCGATCGAAGTAGTTGAGCGGCAGCCGCAGCAGGTGGTCGATCACCTCGGCGCCGAGGCGCAGGTCGATGCGATTGGTGGTTTCGCTGAACAGGAAGGTGCGCAGGGCGCCGATCACCCCCTCCATCAGGGTCACCACCACCAGGGCAAAGCCGAGCACCTGGAGGGTGTCGAGGCTGCGCTGGTTGATCACCTTGTCGATGATCACCTGGATCAGCAGGGGGTTGGCCAGGCTGAACAGCTGCACCACAAAGGAGGCGATCAGCACCTGGGTGAGGATGCCGCGATAGCGCTGCAGGGCCGGCCAGAACCAGGCAAAGCCGAAGCGCTGCTCCGGGGTGGCGGAACTGCGCTCCAGCAGGAGCACATCGATGCCGTCGGGGAAGGCCTCCGGCAGCTGGTCGGGGAGGAGCTCCACCCAGCCGTCGCGCGGCGAGGCCAGCAGCAGGCCGCGGGCGTTGGCGCCCCGCACCACGGCAAAGCCGCCCTGCCAGGGGATCAGGGCCGGCGTCTGCAGCCGGGTGCCCTGGGTGGCCGGCACCCGCACGCCGCTCACGTGGAGGCCCATCATCGCGGCGAGGTTGCCGCAGAGCTGGAGGTCCGGCGTCTGGCCGCGGCGCAACACATCGCGCAGGATCTTCTCGATCGCATCGCGGCGGAAGGGGAGCTTGAGCTCGGCCGCCAGCATCTGGAAACAGGCGAGGGTTTCCTCGAGGGGGCCGTTGCCGCGCAGCAGCTGCAGGGCCGTGCGATCCCGCTGGCCCAGATCCAGGGCCGACGCCAGCGGCGGGCCTGCGGCTCCAGCGGAGGTGCCCGCCGGGCTGCCATCGCCTTCGGGCATCAGCTCGGCCTCCAGCACCGGACCCACCGGCTCCAGTAGGCCCGCCGGCAGGGCGATCAGCCGCGGCGGCAGGGGCGGCGTGGCGGCGGGCACGCCCTGGCGGGGATTGAGCGCGGCACCGAGGGGGTGGTCCGGCAGGTTGTGGCTGGCGGCCAGCAGGCTGAGATCGGCGGAGAGGGCGGCGAGGGCCGCGGGTTCCGGCGCCACCAAGCGGGCCTGGGGCCGGGCCTGCTCCAGCAGCTCGAGCAGAGACGTGCGCGCCTGGGGATGCTGCTCCAGCTGCAGGGCGAGCAGGGCGGCCAGCTCGGCGGTGAACAGCTCGGCCGCGCACCAGGCAGCAAAGGAGGGCTCGGTGGCCAGCAGCTCCAGCACGAGGGCATCGGCGAGCACCCAGGCCTGCAGCTCGGTGCCGGCACTCACCTCTTCACAGGCTGCGGCGCGCAGCAGGGAGGCCAGCCCCACAAAGCTGCCGGGGCCGAGCTTCTCGGCGGTGCGCAGCCGGCCCTGATCCCGCACCAGCAGCCGGGCGCTGCCGGCTTCGATCAGCAGGATCTCCGCGGCAATCACGCCGGCCTGGGAGAGGGGATCGCCGACGGCAAACACCCGGCGGCTGAGCTGCTGCTCCACCCGGCTGCGGCCGGCGGGTGACAACCCGGCGAAGGCGGGATGGGCCGGCAGTGACAGTGGGGCGGTGACGTCCATGGCGCTCATGATGGGCCGGAGCTGGGCTGCTGGCCCGCATCGGGCGACACGCCGATCTGCAGCAGGGGCCGCAGCTCAGAGAGGCGACGCTCCACCTCGTCGCCGATCCACTGCTCAAAGAGTTCCTGGGCCATGCGGGCGGCGGTGGCCGCATCAAAGGTGGCGGGGGTGAGGCTCTCGAGGCGCACCACCAGCCACCAGGATTCGATCCGGAAGGGCTCGAGCACCACCCCCGGGGGCGCGGTGCGCAGGCGCTCAGCCAGTACGGGATGGGCCTGGGTGAGGGGCACGGGGCCGACGATGCCGCGGGTGGCCTTCTCCGGACCTTCGGCATAGGTGGCGGCGAGATCGGCGAAATTGGCCTCGCCGTCGTCGATGCGGAGGTAGAGCTCCCGCGCCAGGCCGGGATCCTGCAGCCGCAGCAGGCTGTACACGACGCGATCGAGCTGGCTCTTGCGCTGCAGGAAGCGGGCTTCCGCCTTGGGGGCGAACTGGCGCTGACTGAATTTGAATTGGCGGGCCGGGCGCAGGGCCTGGGCCGCCAAGGCAGCCGGACTGAGTAGTTGGGCCTGGGCGTAACGCTCCACAGCGGCCTGATCGGTGAGCTGCAGCTCCCGGGCGAACAGGGCCTTGGCCTGTTGCACCTCCTCGTCGGTAAGGGGTTCCTGATCGACGACGGCTTCGAGGCAGTCGGCACGAATGAAGGCCCGCAACAAGCCCCGATGGGCCAATTGGCGGAGCACATCAAGCGGCAGGTCTACCCATTCGGGCGAAGTGCTAATCATTGGATGCCGTAGGAAGTAGAGCCTTCGGAAGCCAAGTGCTGCGGGAAGATCTCCTGAGCCAAGAGGTGGAAAAGAACCTAAAGGATGGACCGGAATGGAACAATCAGACAGGGGCGAAACATTGCGGCCATGCCCCCATTGATGCCATTAAAGTCTACTACTGGGGACGAAAAGGGAAGGTGTTGGCCGTGCGATTGACACCATTCGGCAAAACTACGTGCCCCTGTTGTTGGCCCTGCCCGAGGATGGAGCCCATGGCCGAGGTCAACCTGTGATGTCCACACCCGGGAAGGACCTGAACCTCCCGGGAGTAGAAACCTTCCACTGCTTCCAGGGTGAAAGCCTTCACGCCGGCCGCAGCGCTTTCTTCATCCGGCGGGGGGGGGGCATCGTGGTGAACCCGGCCAAGAACCGCCGCACCACGATCTTGGGCCCCTTTGCCACACCCTGGACGCTGCGAAAGTGCCACTGCACCTGTTTCGCGCTCTAGCCCAAAGCACATCGGCCACCACCTCCTGAGCTGATGGCGGGGTGCGATGAGCTGAAGGTGCTAGTGCATAGGCCGGAGAATCTGGCGTTCGCCGAAGAAATGGCCGGGCAGGGGCTGGGCGGCCAAAGGAAAGCCGGGAGCCCAATCCTGCACCTACAAACCGGATTGATCACCGTGGATGGCCAAAGCCTGACCATCCACTATTTGCGCCGGCACCTGCAGTGGCAACTCAGATTGCAAAGCAATAAGTTGCAGGGGGTGCGGTGAATGGGGCTGAATATTTAGACCAAGTCAGATCCAATCAGTTGGGTGACCATCTTCACCTTCCCACCCCAATCGAACTGCTGCTCGGTGAAATCAACTAGGCCGTCTTTGTCCGAATCCAGAGTGCTAAGGCGATGGTCTGCCAAGAAGGTTTGATAGCTGGAACCAAGAGCCTTGGTGAAGCTATCCACCGTGACACCAGTGGTGTAGGTAGCCGTTGAACCCGAATGGGCGTAACTTGACATGAAATAGAGATCGCTGTCGACGCCCACCGAATCCTGCATTCCCGTGACTTTAGTATCGAGATCAATAACAGTCTTTGAGGTAACAGCTTCTGAACCCTTCCGCAGACCAGCTTTAAGTAGAGCAGCATTCCCACCGTAGCCACCAATCAACTTGTCAAACCCATCTTTATCGAGGATTCCATTAAAAGCGCGAGCATTCTTAAACTCGTTGTCGCCATAGGCAGTGGACCCTCCAATTATATCATCCGTCAAAACATCATTATCATCAATGTAGCTGACCTCAAAGGACAGAGCCTCAAGGTCGTCGACAATCTTCACTGTCCCGAGCATGGCATCGAGCCCTCCCGAGCCATCGGGTGCAGCAGAGACGCCGCTATAATACAGCGGATTTAAATCAAATTCAAGCTTGAAGACAAAATAGATTAGAGAATCCGGATCCTGATTAAAGCCAGCCCAAGATTCGCTCTGAATGGTGATTTTCCCCGTGGCAGAGTCATACGAGAAATCCCCCGCACCCAATACAAGGGGGTCGCCCTCATAAACCAATCCACCAAAGGCGTCATAGCTAACGGACTGATACACAGAAATGGAAGAACCATCACGCAGCTGGAAGCCTCCGAGCTTGGATGCCAATTCCGGGAGATCTACAATAAAATCGCGATCGATCGCACTGTCGACAGCAACACCCAAAGCGAAGTTACCGCTATTGGTGGCAGACAGCTTGTACTTCATCGTACCGTCAGCGGCCAAGAACGGCGTCCACACCAGGCGGAACTGCTGGCCAGGATCCGCACTAGAGAAGTCGATCTGATCAAGATCACCATTGCCGAAGCGAACGGGGTCCATGACGCTGAACTCATAGGCGTCGTAGGTGACGAAAGCGCCTTCGCTATCGGTAGCGGTTACAGCAACACGATAGAAGCCAGATTCCTTGAATGAAATAACACCATTAATAATCTGATATTGAGCAGAAGAAACGGCTGATCCACTAAAGTTAGTGACGGAGTACGTATAAACAAGAGGCTCGCTACCCTGGTCGACATCATCAAATGCCAAATCTCCAAAGAGGTTAAAAGAAACATTCTTGAGGAGGGCGATAGTTGAATCAAGGGGCTCGACATCAACTACTGGGCCATCGTTGGTGCCGAGGATCGAGACCGTGATGACTTTGCTGGTGCCGTCTGCGGTGGCGACGGTGATGGAGTCGGTGTAGGTCGTGCCGTCAACGAATTCGTTGTGGGCGGAGTCGGCGGTGTAGGTCCAAGCGCCAGCGGTGGTGATGGAGAACTTGCCGAAGCCGTTGCTGCCGGCGACGTCGGTCTGGGCGACGAAGGCAGCGGAACTGTCGACGTCGGTGGCCGACAGGCTGCCGCTGGTGCTGATGGCGGCGGCGGTGTCACCTTCTGTCAGCGAAGCGGTGCTGGTGCCGGTGATGACGGCGGCATCGTTGGTGCCGAGGATCGTGATCTCAATTTGGATCGGAGACTGACCCCCATTCCGCACACTAAACGAGTCCTTTCTCGTGGCACCAGCAGCTAACGATTGAACCGTAGAATTGTCGTTGTCTAGCGTATAAGTCCAACCTCCATCTGTCGCAACAACTGCAGTACCGAGAGTCGCGCCCGAGCCTGACACCAAGGCCCAATTACCACCAGACGTCGTTCCATTGGCATCTCCAGAGGCAACTCCGAATGTATCCGTTGGCTGGAGAGAATTATTATCCCCCCCTAGCTCTGTGACATTACCAGAGGTATCTCCAGAAATGGCCCCGAAGCTGTATGTGTAGTTGAATGTAGGATCGCCAGTTAAGCCAGTTCCCGCCGTATCGAATTTGAACGCGGTTGCTCCAATGGTTGAATCACTGGCATTGTTAAAAGCAGCCAGGTCGGTCGCCAAAAGAGTGGCCGCGAAAGCCCGTGTTCCCACGCCGCCGCTTCCGGAGTCAGTGACGACCGCAGTCACCGTCTTCGCCTGCCCCGTCCCCCAGGATATGGAGAGCGTGATTTCATATTTATTTGTTACTGGTCCTGATCCGGTTGATGTTAATGTGACATTGACAAGTCCTTCTACTAATAAATTTCCATTCGCTTGTATGGTAAAAGTGGGCGTCCCATTTATGCCATTGGATTTATAAGTATTGGTGGTTGCCGCGGCCGCCTCCACCCCAACCTCCACCCCATCAATCGTCAGGGTGGTGCTGTCGACATCCGCCTGAATCGCGGCCAGCTGCTCGGTGGTGAGATCGTTGCCCAGCACCAACTGAGCAAACAGCTCGCCTTCGTCGCCGAGGGTGTCGGTGCTGCCGTTGAGGCGCGTGTCGAGGGCGTGGCCGATCTCCTCGAGCAGCACCGCCAGGATCGCGGCGTTGTCGCCGCTGCTGAGCAGCATCTCGCTCAGATAGGTCGTTTCCGTGCCGTCGGCACCCACCACCGCATAGGCACCCAGGGCACCGTTCATCTCCGTGGCGCTGGCCACGGCGAAATTCAGGCCCACAAGGCCCGTGCCGGACGCCAGCAGCTCGATCAGCGCGGGATCACTGCTGCCGAATACCTGTTGCAGCAGGGCTTCGAAGCCGGTCGGATCGGAGCTGGCGGAGGTGGCGAGATAGGCCCAGGCTTTCTGGAGCGACGCCTGCAGCTGCTCCTCGGGGGTGAAGGCGGTGTAGTCGCCATCGGCGTCCCACCAGCCGTTGTCCCCAAGCGTGATCGGGCCATCTGAAGGCGTATCCGTGCTCACCGGCTCGCTGGACGCGACCTCCACGGTCACGGTCGCCGTCGTGCCCTCAGCGTCCGTAAGCACGACCGCATCGCTCTCAAGGCTGGCATCCAGCAGAACGGGCTCGGGAGCGAGCCCGGTGATCGGATCCAAAGCGAGGAGGTCGGCCATAGGAGTGGGTTATGTAAACGATGCGCAACCTTGACAAAAGTTCCTGGGCATGAAGGAACCTTATTTGGCTCAAGCGCCAACTAAATTAACCCCGAAACGCTAGCACCAAGCTCCGGCCGGCCTGCAGGACAGGGCTACGCGCGGCCCACAGCGAAGGTAGCGATCAGCTCTAAAAACCATTGCGGTGCAAGGGCTTTGACGAATCTGAGAGATCGCTGAGAAGTCTTTTTGGTGCCTGCACAACCAAGAATCCGGGCTAATCCGCAGGAAGAGAAGCCCAGCGCTATGCAGTTCCTGCATAAAATTGCGAAATGTATCGGGCCACACTGTTCCGCCCAGGAATGCATGCTCGAAGCGCGGCCCGTGCCTTCACATCTCCTCCGTGTGCTATCCGCAGCCAGCAAAACTGAAGGGCCGTCGACCAAGAGATGAAAATTTCCTGAAGACGCCTCTGCCGCCGGGGCTTAGACCAGAGCCAGGTCAATCCCCAGGCGTGCTCCCCCGTGCCCCAGCCCCCGGCCGCTGAGTCCCTCCCGGTGGTGGAAACCTTCCACTCCCTCCAGGGCGAAGGGCTCCATGCGGGCCGCAGCGCCTTCTTCATTCGCCTGGGTGGCTGCAGCGTGGGCTGCTCCTGGTGCGACACCAAGCACTCCTGGCCCGCAGCGGTGCACCCCCAACAGCCCCTGGCCTCGCTGAACGCCAAAGCCAGGGCCGCCGCGGCGGCCGGCGCCGCCTTTGTGGTGGTCACCGGCGGCGAGCCGCTGCACCACGATCTCGGGCCCCTTTGCCAGGCCCTGGAGCGCTCAGGCCTGCCGCTGCACCTGGAAACCAGCGGCGTGGATCCGCTCAGCGGCCGCTTCAGCTGGATCACCCTCTCGCCCAAGCGCCACCGGCCGCCCACCGCGGAGCTGCTGGCGGCCTGCCACGAACTCAAGGTGGTGGTGCACGAGGCCGCCGATCTGGCCTTCGCCGCGGCCATGGCCACCCAGACCCAAACGGCCCGCGCCGGCAGCCCCGGCCCCGCGCTGCTGCTGCAACCGGGCTGGGAGTGCCCCAGAGGCCAGGCCCTGGCGATCGACTACGTGCGCCGCCACCCCCATTGGCGGCTCAGCCTGCAGAGCCACAAGCTGCTGGGGGTGCGCTGAGGCCTCAGGGGTCGCTGGCCTGGGTGAGCACCCGCTGGGGGAAGGGAAACTCGATGCCCCGCTCCTGGAAGGCATGCCAGATCGCCCGCCGCATCTCGCTGCTGATGTCGCTATTGCGCATCGGATTGGCGATCCAGAAGCGCAGGCCGTAGTCGATCGACGACTCGCCGTACTGCAGCAACAGGGCCTTGGGAGCCGGCTCCGCCAGCACCCGCGGATGGGCCCGGGCCACCTGCTCCAGCAGGGCGATCACCGCATCGGGGTCGTGGCGGTAGGCCGCCCCCACCAGCACCTCGCTGCGGCGCATGCGGTCGCTGCCGGTGTAGGTGGTGGTGGTGTCGGTGAAAAAGATCTGGTTGGGCACCACCAGCTCCACGTTGTCGCGGCTGCGCCAGAGGGTGGCGGCCCGCAGGCCGAGGCGCCGCACCTCCACCGGATCGCCCTGAAACAGCAGGATCTCCCCCGGCCGCACCGATCCCTCGAACAGCAGCCAGAGGCCACTCACGAAGTTGGAGAACACCTCCTTGATGCCGAAGCCCAGGCCCACCGACAACCCTCCGGCAATGGCCGCCACCGCCGTGCCGTTCAGCCCGATCTGGTTGCCCAGCCAGAGCACTCCCACACCGATCAGCACGTAGCGCAGGATCAACTCGAACACCTTGCGGTTGGCGGCCGTCATGCCCATCAGCCGCTCCAGCACCGCCCCGAGCACCAGCACCGGCAGCTCCGAGAGCACCACCAGGAAGTAGGGAAGAGTCAGCAGCAGCACGGTGCCGCCCAGGGTGAGCTGCTCGCCGAACAGCTCCAGCAGGGGAAGGGAGGCCACCGCGCCGAGGCCATCGAGCCGCTCCACCAGCGCCAGCAGCACCAGCACCACAAACAGCGGCCGCACCGCCCGCACCCAGTAGGCCTCCACTGCCGCCGCTGGGTGGAACCGCCGCAACACCAGCCGCAACCCATCGAGAACCGTCCAGACCGCCACCAGCTGCAGCACCAGCAGCAGCAGACCCGCCGGCAGGCGCGCCAGGCCAAAGCCCACGCAGGCCAGCTGCAGCGCCGCGATCACCGCCAGCTCGCCCGCCACCCGCAGCCAGCTGCCCGCCGAGGGGCGCCAGCGCAGCCGCCAGGCCCGATGGGCCACCAGCAGGCCCAGAGCCACACCCACCTGCAGCAGCACCGAGCCGCGCAGCAGCAAGCCGCTCCAACCGGAAATCAGATAGAGGAGATCGTTCATCGGCCCGCCAGCGCCTCCATCGCCGCCAGCACCTGCTCCGCGCTGCGCTCGCCGTACACGGCCTCCTTCAGCAGCTGGCTGAGGGGATCGGCCAGCTCACGCATGCGCACGCCCTCCTGAAAGGTGAGCACGAGGGAATCCCGGAGGCTCCCCTCCATCGCCGCCAGCTCCGGCGCCTCCTTCACCGGCACCACCACGTTCTGGTTCACCGGCATGTTGCCCTCGGCGCGCACCATCAGGTTGTTCTGGCTGAAGTCGTTGAGGGCAAACAGGGCAAAGCGCTCAGCCACCCGGCGCTGGCTCGGCGTGGAGTCGCGGCCGAAGCTCAGCACCAGCACATTGGCCAGCGGACGGCTCGCCTGGCCGTTCACCCCCCGCGGCAGCACCGACACCGCCAGGTGGGTGCCCAGCGACTTGCGCAGCCGGCCGATGGCGGTGGCGTTGCAGCTGATCCAGTCGAGCTGGCCCCGCTCGAGCCGCTGCACCAGCTGGTCGCCATCGTCCACAAACACCAGGCTGGGGATCACGTTTGAGCGGTAGAGCCAGCGCAACCAGGCCAGCACCCGGCCCCGGGCCGCCGGATCCAGCCGCGGCGCCCCCCCAGCCACCGTCTTCGGATCAAACAGATGCAGCAGCGGGGGCTGGGCCCCAAAACCGGTGGCGGTCCAGAGCAGTTCATGGAGCTCCAGCGACAGGCCCATGCGCCGGCCCGCAGCGGCCTGGGCCACCAACTGCTCGAGGCTGGCGGGGGGGCGCGACAGGCGCCGCCGGTCGTAGCAGGCCAGGCTCGGCTGCACCAGGAGCGGCAGGGCGGCGTAGCCCTGGCCCTGGCGAAAGGACGGCAAAAACTGAAGCCGCAGCGGCTCGAGCTGGGCCGCCCCCAGCTCCACCGGACTGGTGTAGCCGCGACGGGCCAGGTTGAACGCGGCCGGCACCCGGGTGATCAGCAGATCCGGGCCGACGCCCAACGACGAGCGCTCGCTGACGTTCTGCAGCAGCTGCCCCTCCGGCACGTAGCGGAAATGCAGGTTGACCCCGGGATTGACCCGCATGAAGTCGTGCACCATCTGGCCGGCCAGCTGCCTGAGGCTGGCGCTGGCCACCCGATCACCCCCGGCCCCGGGAGCGATCGTGATCTGCACGTTCTCCAGCGGCGCCACCGCCCCCCGGCAGCCCGCCAGGAGCAGGGAGAGGGCGAGCCCCACACCCGCCCAGGGAGCCATCCGACGCACAGGCGGCATGGGCGTCAGAACAGGTTGGCCGGCCGCTCCTGGCTCTCGGCCTTCCACAGCCGCCAGCGCAGCTCCAGGGGGCGGGGAGCATCCACCACGATCGGGCGGCTGGCGTTGTAGGGCACCACAAACGGCTTGCCCGCCATCGGCACGAAGGCCCGGCGGCGGGGCTGCTCCGGCGGACAGGCCATGCGGGTGGAGGCCAGGGCGCCCACATCCGTGACCCGGTAGATCACCGGCCCACCCTCCTGGGCAGGCTTCACGGGGCGGAGCTTGCCGCCAAACATCTGACGGTTGCAATCCACCTGGGCCATCTGGCCCACGATCAGCTGCACCCGCCAGTCGGCCGGGTTGGACGACAGGGCGGGATCGACATTGGGCCGCAGCACCCCCGGCAGCTGGATCACCCAGCGGCGATCCCCCGGCGCCGGCTTGGGGTAGCCCGAGAGATCCAGCCGGGGAATGGCCCCCGCTTGCGGCACCGAGGCCGGCACCAGGGCCAGGGCCAGCGCCCCGCAGGCCAGCCCCAGCACGCGGGGGGAGCGGAGCCAAGGGCGCAGGCGCTGAACCATCGCAGCAATCCGATCAACAGACGGTGGCCGCAGTCTGGCGAGACTGGCCGCCAGCGTCAGCCATCTGCCAGCCTGCAGGTCTGTGCTGCACCGCCCGGCCCCTCCGTGTCCGCCCAGCCCCTCACCATCGCCCTGCTCTCCGGCGGGCTGGATTCGGCCACCGCGGCAGCCCTGGCCCTCGAGGCCGGCCACCGGGTGATCGGCTTGTCGTTCGACTACGGCCAGCGCCACCGCCGCGAGCTCGAGGCCGCCACCGGCCTGGCCACCAGCCTCGGCCTCGAAGAGCACCACACGATCCACGTCAACCTGGCCGCCTGGGGAGGGTCGTCCCTCACCGATGGGGCCCAGGCCATCCCCACCGGTGGCGTGGAGGCGGGCGTGATTCCCAGCACCTACGTGCCGGGCCGCAACACCGTGTTCATCGCCCTGGGGCTGAGCCTGGCCGAGGCCCGCGGCGCCGGGCGGCTGGTGCTGGGGGTGAATGCCGTGGATTACTCCGGCTACCCCGACTGCCGCCCCGACTACCTGGCCGCCTTCCAGACCCTGGCCGACCTGGCCAGCAAGGCCGGCCGCGAGGGCCACGGCGCCCAGCTCTGGGCCCCGCTCGTGCACTGGAGCAAAACCCAGATCGTGCAGGAGGCCCTGCGGCTGGACGTGCCGATTGCGGCCACCTGGAGTTGCTACAGCGGCGGCGACCAGCCCTGCGGCGTGTGCGACAGCTGCCGCATCCGCGATGCCGCCCTGATCGAAGCGGGCCGGCCCGACCTGGCCAGCCGGCCCCCAGCCCCATGAACCGGCGCCACCCCCTGGCCTGGCGGGACCCCTGGCCCCTGGTGCGGGCCCTGGCCGCCGACCTGGGTCCGGCGGGGCTGGTGTGGCTCGATGGCGATGGCAGCCCCCAGGGCCGCCGCAGCGTTCTGGGCCTGGCGCCGCTGGAGCAGCGCTGCTGCCGCGGCCTGCCGGGCCAAGCCGGCGCCGAGGATCCCTTTGCCGTGCTGGCCGAGCTGGCCGCCGCCGGCGGTCACTGGATGGGCTGGCTCAGCTACGAGGCCGGGGCCTGGGTGGAGCCCGCCCCCCACTGGCATCCGAGCGACATGGCCCTGCTCTGGGCCGCCCGCCACGACCCGGTGCTGGTGATCGACCACGAAGCCCAGGAGCAGTGGCTCGAAGGCCATGATCCGCGGCGGCTGGCCACCTTCGCGGACCAGCTGGAAAGGCTCGGCCCGGTGGCTGGCACCGAGGCCGCCGGCGCCGGGATCCCCCCAGACCAGTGGCACTGGCACACCCCACCCGAACGCTTCGCCACCCAGGTGGAGCAGGTGCTCGCCTGGATCGCCGCCGGCGATCTGTTCCAGGCCAACCTCACCACCTGCTGTGAGCACCAGCTGGGCAGTCCGGCCGATCCCCTGGAGCTCTACGGCCGCCTGCGCCGCAGCTGCGCCGCCCCCTTTGGCGGCCTGGCGATTGCCGGGGCGGGGGCCAGCGGCGAAGCGGTGCTCTCGGCCTCGCCGGAACGGTTTCTCCAGGTGGATGGGGCCGGCCGGGTGGAAACCCGGCCGATCAAGGGCACCCGGCCGCGCCATCCCCACCCGGAGCGCGACGCCGATGCCGCCGCCGACCTGGTGTGCAGCCCCAAGGACAGGGCCGAGAACGTGATGATCGTCGACCTGCTGCGCAACGACCTGGGGCGGGTCTGCATCCCGGGCTCGATCCAGGTGCCCCAGCTGGTGGGCCTGGAGAGCTACCGCCAGGTGCACCACCTCACCTCGGTGGTGCAGGGCCAGCTGCGGCCGGGGCTGACCGCCATCGACCTGCTGCGGGCCTGCTGGCCGGGGGGCTCGATCACCGGCGCCCCCAAGATCCGCGCCTGCCAGCGCCTGCACGGCCTCGAGCCGGTGCCCCGCGGGCCCTACTGCGGCTCCCTGTTCCGGCTGGGCGGTGATGGCAGCTTCGACAGCAGCATCCTGATCCGCTCGCTGCTGCTGCGCGGCCAGCGGCTGCGGGCCCACGCTGGTTGCGGCATCGTGGCCGACTCCGACCCCACCGCCGAAGCGGAGGAACTGGGCTGGAAGCTCCAACCCCTGCTGGAGGCCCTGGCATGAGTGGCCCCCCACCGGCCGCCATCGCCTGGGTGGGCGACGCCGCGGGGCAGGGCCGCTGGGGCTCGCCGGACGCCCTGACGCTGCCCATCAGCGACCGGGGCCTGCTGCTGGCCGATGGCCTGTTTGAAACCCTGCTGGTGGACGCCGGCGAGGCTTGGTTGGTGGAGGAGCATCTGGGCCGCTGGCAGCGCTCGGCCGCCCTGCTGGCCCTGCCGCCGCCGCCGAGCGCCGCGATCGCGGCGCCCCTGATCGCCGAGGCCATCGCCCGCAGCGGCATCACCCGCGGCGCCCTGCGGCTCAACTGGAGCCGGGGTGGGGGCCCCGGCGGCGGGCGCGGCATCGCCATCACGGGCGGCGGCACCCCGAGCTTCTGGCTGCAACTCAGCGCCGCGGCGCCCAGCTTCACGCCGCTGCGGGTGATCGTGAGCCCCACGGAGGAGCGCAGCGCCACCAGCCTGCTCAGCCGGTGCAAAACCTTCGCCTACGGGCCCGCCATCCAAGCCCGCCGCCAGGCCCAGGAGGCCGGCGCCGACGACGCCCTGCTGCCCAGTTCCGCCGGCGGCCTCTGCTGCGCCACCACCGCCAACCTGCTGGTGCGCCGCGAGGGGCGCTGGCTCACCCCACCGCTGAGCAGCGGCTGCCTGCCGGGGGTGATGCGGCAGCGGGCCCTGGATCAGGGGCTGGTGGCGGAGGCCCCGATCGCCGCAGAGGATCTGCTGCGCGGCGAGGCCGCCTGGCTGATCAACAGCCTGGGCTGCCGGCCGATCAGCCACCTGGGGGAGACCCCCCTGGGTGGGGGGCCAACCGCCAGCTCGCCTGAGACCGGCTCACCGGAGACGTTCTGGCGGGCACTGCTCTCGCTCAGTTGCAGCCCATCGTCGAAATCCGATAGGTGAAGCCCGTGGCCGCCTGATCGGCACTGGCACCGATCTTGAAGTTGAGCTGGCTCACCGTTTTGCCAGGAATCGCCGGGAAGGGGCCCCACATGCGGCCGGTGCCCATCTGGGGCGCAAACGACTCGTTGATCACCTGCAGGCTGGAGCCATCGGTGAACTTCAGGTAGCCCTGGATCGGATAGGTGGCGCTCACCGAGGAATCGGCGGTGAAGAAGAACTTGAAGCTGCCGTAGGGCTGGGTCACGAAAAAGTCCGTGTTCCAATTGGGCCGGCCGAAGGGATTGCCCGGGCCGATCGTTTTGGTGATCACGTTGGTGGTGCCGTTGCCCCCCACCGGGGCCAGAAACTGACAGGTCTGGGCCTGCACCGGGGCCAGGGACGCCGCCAGGGCGGCACCGGTGAAGCCAACAACCAACGATGCGCGGATGGACACGTGAACCAGAAGCTGAAAGCCCACTCCTAGCCAGGGCGCGGGGTCACGACAACCAGCGGTTCACAGCTTGACCCTGGCCTGAAACTTGCCGGGGTCGGGCACGTCCGTTCGGGTCCAGTCACAGGTGTAGCCCTTGGTTTCGGGCACGTATTGGTTCCAGGCCACGGGCTTCACAAAGCCTTTGTTCTCGAGGATCTTGAAGAGGCCGTCCTCCCGCACCTCACCGATCAGCACCAGCTTCTCCACATGGTGGTTGGGCTGCACGGTCACCTTGCCTTCCGGGGCCTCGAAGCTCACCCCAACCAGGGCCTCGCGCACCTTGTTGTCATCGATGCTGTTGGCCTTCTCAGCAGCAGCAGCCCACAGGTACACCATCATGTAGGCGGCTTCAGAGGGATCATTGGTGACCCGATTCTCGCCATACATGGCCTTGAAGTTTTTGGTGAATCGCTTGGAGGCTGGTGTATCGAGGGTCTGAAAGTAATTCCAGGCCGCATAGGTTCCCTGGAGATACTCAGGGCCAATGGCGGCAATCTCCTCCTCAGCGATCGAGAAGCTCATGATCGAGTAGCCCTTGGCCGGCGTGATCCCAGCGGCCTGCATCTGCTTGAAGAACTGCACATTGCTATCGCCATTGAGGGTGTTCACGATCACACCACCCGTGGGCAGGGCCTGCTTGATCTTGGCGATGATCGGAGCCACCGCCGTGTTACCCAGCGGCAGGTACTCCTCCCCAACCACCGTGCCTCCCTTCACCTTCAGCTGCTCCTTCATGATTGTGTTGGCCGTCCGCGGATACACGTAATCCGACCCCACCAGGAAGAAGGCCTGACCCTTGTTCTTCAGCAGCCAGTCCACGGCAGGTTCCGCCTGCTGGTTGGGTGCAGCACCGCTGTAGAAGATGTTCCTGGAACACTCCTGGCCTTCGTACTGAATCGGGTAAAAGAGAAAGTGATCCTTCGCCTCGAACACCGGCAGCATCGCCTTGCGGCTCGCGGAGGTCCATCCCCCGAACACCACAGCCACCCGGTCCCGATCGATCAGCTTCTCAGCTTTCTGCGCAAAGGTGGGCCAATCGGAAGCCCCATCTTCCTCAATGGGAACGATTTTCAACTTTTTGCCAGCAATCCGAACGCCGCCCTTGGCATTGATCTCATCAATGGCCATCAACTCAGCCTCGGCCACCGTGTTCTCGGAGATCGACATGGTGCCGGAGCGCGAGTGAAGAATGCCCACCTTCACCTCACCGTCGAAGTGGCCGGAGGCCTGCTCACCGCCACCACAGGCCGCCAGCGCCAGGCTTAGCCCCGCAACAGCAGCCACAGAACGGAAGCCCGCATTGCGCAGGGGGGAAGGATTCATCACAACTCCTACAGGACACCCTCTGGCTCTCGAACCCGCCCTAGGTCTTGGGCGCTTCGTTGGGATTGCGGAGACGATGGCGGCGCTCGGGCAGAAGCTCAGGGAGTTCGGGGAGCGGTTGGGCAAATCCGAGCCCCATGGTGGTGACACTGCCGGAGCGCACAAACCAGCGCACCAGCCCGGGCACCCGATGCAGATCGCTGCTGCGATGGGCCTTGAAATCCACCAGCACCCCATGGCCCACCTCGAGCGCATGGCTCTCGGTGATCAGCAAGCAGAGACCCCCCAGGCTGATGTCGAGGATGTCGGCGTAAAACCATTCGGTGCGGGGGGAGCCGTCCGGATGCTGCAGCTGGATCGGCACGGGCCGGCAGGGCGGGGCCACCAGGCGTTCATGGCGCCGATGGCCCTCCGGAGGGCCAAGGGTCTCCAGGTCGTCGGCGGTGCGGAGGATGGTTTCCGCCTCAAACTCCCCCAGTTCGGCCCCAAAGGCATCGGCCCAGGTGCTCCCCTGCTGCGTGGGCGCGTCACCCGAAAGGTTGGGGAGATGACTGGGCATCAAGGGCCGCCGCAGATTGCCACGCCTTCAACCTAAACGCGAAAACCGGGGCCTGCCAAGACTTCGAGCTGTTCTTTCGTATCAACCCACACCGGCGAGGGGCACCACCGGTGGACATGATCCGGCCAGCGCCGTGGTGGAGCATGTTTACGGAATACCGTCCCGATCGGGGCTACGACGAGTATTTCAGCGCGGTGGACGTGCCCCGCACAGCCCTGCGCCCCCTGCTCTCCTCCCTGGGCCAGCTGGGCCTCGACGAACTCAACCGCAACCACGCGGCGGCCGGCGTGTTGCTGCGGCGGCTGGGGGCCACCTTCCGCCTCAACGGCTCCGGCAGCCAGGGGGGCGAACGGATCCTGCCCTTCGATCCCCTACCCCGACTGATCAGCAGCGGGGACTGGCAGCGCTTAGAGGACGGTCTGTTTCAGCGGCTGGAAGCGATAGATCTCTTCCTCGCCGACGTCTATGGCCCCCAGCGAATCCTGGGCGACGGGGTGATCCCCCGGGAAGACGTGGAAAGCTCCCAGGGCTGGCGACCCCAGCTGCAGGGCTTCGAACCGCCGCTGGGTCGCTGGTGCCACATCTCCGGCCTCGACCTGGTGCGCGACGGCCAGGGCACCTGGCGGGTGCTGGAGGACAACCTGCGCTGCCCCTCCGGCGTGGCCTATTTCCTGGAAAACCGCCGGGTGATGAAGCGCATGTTCCCGAGCCTGTTCTCGGGGCGCACGGTGCAGCCGATCGACGACTACCCCTCCCACCTGCTGCAGACCCTGCGGGAGCTGGCCCCCTGGACCGACACCCCCAAGGTGGTGCTGCTCACCCCCGGGGTGTTCAACAGCGCCTATTTCGAGCACAGCTACCTGGCCCAGCAGATGGGCATCCAGCTGGTGGAGGGCCGCGACCTGGTCTGCCAGGACGACCGGGTGTGGATGCGCAGCACCGCCGGCCTCGAACCGGTGGATGTGATCTACCGGCGCATCGACGACGACTTCCTCGATCCAGCCGTGTTCCGCAGCGATTCGATGCTGGGGGTACGGGGCCTGATGGCGGCCTACCGGGCCGGCCGGGTGGCGATCGCCAACGCCCCCGGCACCGGCGTGGCCGACGACAAGCTGATCTACGCCTATGTGCCGGAGATGATCCGCTACTACCTGGGCGAAGAGCCGATCATCGAAAACGTGCCCACCTACCTGTGCGCCCGACCCGATGACCAGGCCTACGTGCTGGCCCACCTGGGCGAGCTGGTGGTGAAGGCGGTGGCGGAAGCCGGCGGCTACGGGATGCTGATCGGCCCCCACGCCAGCCGGGAGGAGATCGCCGAATTTGCCGGCAAGATCCAGGCCGATCCCCGCAACTACATCGCCCAGCCCACCCTGGAACTCTCCACCGTTCCCTCCCTGAGCGAGGGCGAGCTGTTCCCCTGCCACGTGGACCTGCGGCCCTACGTGCTGCGGGGCAAGGGGGCCTGGGTGAGCCCCGGCGGCCTCACCCGGGTGGCCCTGCGCCGGGGCTCCCTGGTGGTGAACTCCTCCCAGGGCGGCGGCTGCAAGGACACCTGGATCGTGAGTGAAAGCGAGGAGACCGGCGCCGCACGGCAGGAGGTTCCATGCTGAGCCGGGTAGCCGATTCGCTCTACTGGATCAACCGCTACGTGGAACGGGCGGAGAACATCTCCCGCTTCGTGGAAGTGAGCGAGGCCATGGCCCTCGACTGCCCCCCGGGCAGCGCCGAGCCCTGGCTGCCCCTGATCGACGCCAGCGGCGATCGGGAGTTGTTCGATCGTCTCTATCCAGGCGGTGGGCCTGACCAGGTGGTGGAGTTTCTGGTGCGGGCCGAAGCCAATGCCAACAGCGTGGTGAACTGCATCGCCATCGCCCGGGAAAACGCCCGCCAAATCCGCGAGGTGATCACCACCGAAATGTGGGAACAGCTCAACGACATCTACTGGACCCTGCTCGACAACGAGGGCTTCTGGAAACAGCCACCCCAGGAGCAGCTGCGGGACATCCGCCGGGCCTGCCAGCTGTTCTATGGCATCACCGATGCCACCCTCAGCCGCGACCTCTCCTGGCAATTCAGCCGCCTGGGACGGGTGCTGGAGCGGGCGGAAAAAACCACCCGGATCCTCGATGTGAAGTACTTCCTGCTGCTGCCCTCCCCGGACGAGGTGGGCGGCGTGCTGGATGAACTGCAATGGATCTCCCTGCTGCGCAGCGCCGGGGCCTACCAGATGTTCCGCCAGTCCCGCCAACAGGCGATCGAACCCAAAGCCGTGGCCTCCTTTCTGCTGCTCGACCCGATCTTTCCGCGGTCGGTGCGCTACTGCCTGGAGCGCATCCACGAAACCCTGCGGATCGTGCGGGGCCAAGCGGTGCCGGGAGCTCCCGATGATCTCGAATGCCTCAGTGGGCTCACCCTGGCCCGCTGGAGCTACACCCGCATCGACGAGCTGATCGCCGGAGGATTGCACGAGTCGATTGACGCCCTGCAACGGGACCTCAACCGGCTCCATGATCTGATCGAGCAGCGCTACTTCATCGCCGAGCCCGCATGCGTGCCCGCGTAATCCACACCTTCACCTACCGGTACAGCGCTCCGGTGTTGCTGGGGCCCCATCGCTTCTGCCTGAAGCCCAGGGGCCATGGCTTTCAGCGCCTGCTGGACTTCCAGCTGACCGTCACGCCAGAACCGGGCCGGCTCTACCCCCTGGTGGCCGCCAGTGGCGATGAAATCCTCCGCGCCCGCTTCAGCGGGGCCACGGACGCCTTCCTGGTGCGGGCCAGCAGCCTGGTGGAAACGGACACCGCTCCCCTGCTGCGGGCCTGCCTGGAGGACAACGAACCCCTGCTGCCCTATCCGGTGGGTCACCTCAACGGTGACCTGGCCGGCAGCCTCGAGGGCTGGCTGCCCAATGGCCAACACGATCCTGCCGCCGTGGACATGGCCCAGGAAGCCCTGATGGGCAGCGACCAGCGCGCGCTGATGTTTCTGCAGCAGCTGGTGGAAATCATCCAGGACCGGGTGAAGTACACCCAGCGGCATGTGGGCCCCGCCTGGCCCGCCGGTCGCACCCTCAAGGAGCGGGTGGGCTCCTGCCGCGACCTGGCCATGCTGATGGTGGAGGCCTGCCGCTGCGTGGGGCTGCCGGCCCGCTTCGTGAGCGGTTACCACCTGTTGGAGCCGAAACCGGAGCGCTACGACCTGCACGCCTGGGCGGAGGTGTACCTGCCCGGGGCGGGCTGGCGGGGCTTCGACCCCAGCGGCATGGGGGTGGTGGACGACCGCTACATCACCCTGGCCACCTCCTCGAAACCGGAACTCACGGCCGCGATCACGGGCAGCTTCTCAGGGCCCAACGGGGTGGAGAGCGCCTTGGAGTGGAGCATTGAGGCCGATATCCAAGAACCGGCTGTGGTTCTCGACCCCGTCTGAATCGAGCGGTCACGCCATCCGCACGGTCCAACCGTCGTCGGCTGAACCCTCCCCGGGAGACTCCAGCTCCAGGCAGACCACCTGGTGACGGCCCCGATCCTTAGCCACATAGAGGGCAGCGTCCGCGGCCCCCATCAGGGCCTCCAGGTTGTAGCCGCTGGCCCCAGCCGTGGACGCCACGCCCACGGACAACTCAATCTCCACCACCCCGCCCTCCTGCTTGCGCAGGGGTGTGACCTGGAGCTGCTGGCGGGTGCGCTCCAACATCTGAACCGCCTTGGCGCTGGGGTTTTGCAGCAGGATGATGAATTCATCTCCCCCCAGCCGGCCGACCAGATCATTGCTGCGGCCCACCCCAGCGAGAAACTGGGACACGTGGCGGATCACCTGATCGCCCACCTCGTGGCCGTTCTGGTCGTTGATGGTCTTGAAGTGGTCCACATCGACCACCGCCAGCGAGCAGGGCACCCCAACCCGCTCCGCCTTCGCCAACACTTCCCGGGCCGTTTCAAGGAAGGTGCGGCGGTTGAAGATTCCCGAGAGCGCATCGATCTGAGCCAGGTTGAGCAGCTCCGGCAAAAGCTTGCGGCGCACGAGCAACAGCAGGCCCAGACAACCAAAAATCAAGGGCAAGGTGCCGGCCGCGAACACCAGCAGCACGAAGTTGAGGGCCTGGTTGCGCTGGGGACGCAGATCAATGACGGTGATCAAGGTGGCGCGGTCGCCGAAACGACCCAGGCCCTCCAGGGCCAACGGAAACTGGCGCATCGTGACCAGGGCCTCCCCCCCCAGCCAGGGCAGGGGGCCCAGAAAGACACGACGGTCCTGGTTGAGGCAGGCCACCACGCCATCCTGCGCCGGACAATCCGCAAAGATCGCCTTGAGGGGCTGCTCGGCTGGCAGTTGCAGCACATGCTGCAGGGGCATGCTCACCAAGGCACTGTTGGAAGCCGCCAGCACCACCCCCCGTCGATCCACCACCAGCGCACTCTCAAGCGCCTGGTTCGAGGCCGCCCGCTGCAGCTGACGATGCAAATCATGCAGCGGCCGATAACTGGTCATCCCCTCACTCAGGGACCGTTCCAGGTTGGTGGCATTGCGCAGCTGTTCATTGGCGTTGGTGGAGAGCACAAGGGCACCAGCCAGCAACGCCATCAGGGCAGAGCCCGTGGCACCGGTGAAGGCCACCAACAACCAGAGTTGCTTGTTGACCCGACCCTTCAGCAGGGACTCTTCAGCCAAAGGGGCCCGGCGACAGAGAGGGTTCCGGCAAGTCAGCTTGGTTCAAGAGAATCATGAGCTTAGGGATGAATAACCGTATGCAGCGGTAGAACCAGCACCCTGTCCGAAAGAAGGGCGATGTTGACTAATCAACCCAAAAGAGATTGAAAAAATCTAGAGGCACCACACAGGCCAGTCCGGCCCCAGGGTCAACTCTTAGGAAATCGCCATCCCAGCCCCTCACGGCTGAACCAGAAAGGCGCGCGTGGGCTTGGGGAGGGGTTCCTCGGGCTCAATCCGGCGGGCGGCAACCATGTGGGCCGCCATGCGAGACACCACCTGGGCCACCGCACCCGACTGTCCCAGCAGGCGATCCTGCTCACCTCGGCCCGGGTACCGGATCCAGCGCTCAGACTCCAGGAAGGCGGCCGGGCTCACCTGCTCCCGTTGGGCCATTAACGCCTGGGACGCCACCGGCTCGGCCTGAACCAAGGCGCGGGAGGCCCACCAGGTGCGCACCAAATTCCTCACCCGATCGGGATGGCGCTGGGCAAAGGCCGGATTAACCGCCAACACATCCAACACCTCCCCGGGAGTCTGGAGGGAACTGAACAGCACCCGGTAGCGCGGATCGGCACGCAAGGGGTTGGCGTGGGGGGGATAGGTCACCACCGCGGCCAGATCGCCTCGCGTGAAGGCAGCCACCAGGCCCTGGGGCCCTTCGTGCACAAGGCGCACCTGATCCAAGCCAAGCCGCTCCGACTCCAGGGCCCGAAGCAGGAGGTATTCGCTCAGCACAGCGCGCTCCAGGCCCACCCGTTGCCCCACCAGATCGCGCACGCTGGTGATCTCCCGCCGACTCACCAGCACATCAGCCCCAACGGATTGATCCAGCACCAGGATCAGCTGCGGGCAGCGGCTGGGGGCCTCCTGGCAGATGGCGATCGCATCGGGAATCGTGGTGGCGATGATGTCCACATCACCGCGTCCATAGGCAGCGCGCTGATCATCGAGGGAGCTGTACTGCTGCACCCGCAGATCCAGGCCGAAGCGCTGGCCCAGACGTCGCTGCTCCGCCAGGTAAAACGACTCATACCCCGGCCAGCTGGTGATGGCGACCACCACCTTGGGGTCCTGCCGCAGCAGGCGCCAAACCCCCACCCCTGCCGCCAGCAGGGCCAAACCCGCCAGCCAGGCCAGGCTTTGCTTCCGAGAGGGCCAGCGCCTTGGCGTCATCGTCCCGCCTCCTGCACCACACGGGCGTTCACCTGCGGCAGCGGGGCATCCGGACGCACCAGCTTCAGCTGTTGCTGCACCTGCTGAACGGCCTTGAGGTTTCGTTCCATCACACCCCCCGGAGCCAACAACGCCATCTGCTCTGCCAGGGAAAAGTAAACCAATCCCCGCTCAGCTGCCTGAAACTCCTGAACACTCACATTCTGGCGCCGGGCCATCAGTATCAGCGCTTCACGGGGATGGAATTTGGCATAGTCGTGGGCATCCTGCCAGGTGCTGAGCAACTTTGTGATCGCCACAAAGTGCTGCTTGAGATAGGCGGGGTCAACCACAAGCACGTCAAAGATCTCGCCTGGAATCTGACGGCTGTCAAAGAGCACTCTGGAGTGTCCAGACCGCAGCGCAGCATCGCTGAACGGTGGGAAAAATGCCACCGCATCCACAGTGCCCTTGGCGAGGGCCTCTGGCATCTCAGCCAGAGGCATATTCCGAATCACCACCTGATCCAAGGTCAGCCCGGAGCGCTGCAAGGCCCGGCTCACAAAGTAGGGCCCCAGCGTGGAAAAAGTCATGCCGATGGTCTGACCCGCCAACGCTTTGACAGACCCCACATCCCGACGGGCCGCCAGGATATCGGCCCCCCGGGATTCATCCAGAATCAGCACCACCTGGGGACACCGCTCGGGGACCCGTCCACAGATGTCCACCAGTTCGACAGTGGTGAGCTGGGCAATCGGAATCTCACCACGCAGATAGGCGTGGACGATCTCCTGGGGGTCGGAAAACTGGGAGGTGGTGAGCTTCAGGTTGTGGCGCTCGGCCAGTCCCTTCTGTTGAGCCAGAAAAAAATATTCATAGCCCGGCCAGCTGGAAACCGGCACATTCACCGCATGGCTGCCCGGGCTGCAGCCCGTCAGGCTCAGCAGGCCCATGGCCAATCCGAGCACAACCGGAAGCTGGCGCCCCCACCAACCAGGAATCGAGAGCAACGTCATCGCGATCTCGAACGCAGATCAACAATGGACGAACAGACCAACGGGTGAGAGCCCGGCCACGGGCGATCCCGAAAACTTCACAGTTGGGCCCGAGCCAGCCGGCGACCCCTACCTTGCGGCGATGGTTCCCCTCCCTGCCGCTTCAGCCACCGCACCATCCCGCCAACAGGCCCTGGTACTGGCCCTGTTCACCGGCCTGGCGGTGCTGCTCAACTTGCAGCCCCTGCCACTCTTCTACGGGATTCAGGTGCTCCTGGGCTCCACCTTGCCAATCCTGGCCCTGCTGCTGTGGCGCACGGGATGGTGCATCCCGATGGGATGCATCGCCAGCCTGGTGACCTGGAAGCTCTGGGGCCACCCCTGGGCCGTGGTGATCTTCACGGCCGAACTGGTCTGGCTCACCTTGGGATTGGGGCAGCTGGGGCGCCGTTCCATCGACAGGAGCACCGGCGCCATCATTCCGCTGGCGATCAGCTACTGGATCGTGCTGGGCAGCCCCCTGGTGGCGCTGTTTTACGGCCTGATCCTTAAAATTGATGCCACCAATGTTGCGGTCACAGCCCTGAAGCAAAGCTTCAACGGGATTCTCAACACCACAATTGCCTTTGTGCTGTATGTGCTGATCAGCGCCATTGAGAACCGCAAAGGCATGGGCAGTGGCATCTCACTGCGGGGTGTGATTGTGGGGCTGGTGCTGCTGATCACCACCATTCCGACCCTGTTCATCACGATGGCCTCCGGTTACCAACTGGAGCTGGCGGTGCAGCAGGCAGAGCTGGATAACCTCAAAGCGGTCAATCAAGCCGTTGCGGCCTCTCGCCCCCTGACAGAACTGCCCGGTGGCGACGTCGCCTACCGCCACATTGAAGCCAACGGCAAGAGCATCAGCTCTGATCCCGAACTGTTCGCACGGCTGGACAAGTCATTCACCGACGGTGGGCGCAGCTATGTCCATCCTCGCGAGTTGTCGGTGCTGATTTCCAGGCAGCCGTTGCCCATGCTGAAAAAGTGGATCAACGGCTACTGGAGTTACAGCCAGCTCCACAGGAGTAGCGACCAAGAATCGGTGCTGATTCAGGTGGTCCAGCCGGCTGCCACCCTGGTGAAACGCATGCAGAACCAAAGTGCCTACCTGCTGGGTGTGGTGCTGGTGATGCTGGTGTTGGGAACGATCGCCAGCATGGCCCTCGGTGCCCTGTTCGAACGGGAAGTCAACGCCGTGCTGCGCCCCCTGCTGTCCAACAACGACGGCATCGCCACCCTGGCCCCTTCCCTGATCATCGAGCTGCGCATGATGGTGCAACTGGTGAACCAGCGAATCCAGCAGACGCGCCTACTGGCCGACGATCTCCGGGAGGCCAACCTGGCCCTGCGGCGCTCCCGGGATGAACTCGAACAGCTCAACACCAGCGACGTGCTCACCGGCTGTGGCAACCGGGCCGCCCTGTTCCAACGGTTGAAGGAGGAATGCCATCGATCCCGACGCACGGGCGAACCGCTGAGCTGCCTCACCCTGGATGTGGATGGCCTGACGGCGATCAACGACCGATTTGGCCATGAAACCGGTGATCTGGTGCTCAAACGGGTGGCCAGTGCGGTGCGGCTGCGGCTGCGCATCACCGATCACTTCTTTCGCAGTGGCGGTGATGAATTCGTGGTGATCGCCACCGACTGTGATGGCATCGCCGCCCAGGAGATGGCCACCGAGCTGCGGGCCCTGGTCCGCGAGCTGGGGCTCACCGACAAACACGGACAGGTGCCAACCAGCATCTCGATCGGCATCAGCAGCCTCACGGGCAAAGACCAGAAGCCGGATACGCTGCTGGCCCGCTCGGATGCGGCCCTGCGGGTAGCCCGGAAACAGGCGACATCGGGCATCGCCACAGAGCAAGACATCCCCAGACCTGAACAGCCTGGCTAACTTGAGACTCGATCCCCTGAAGGCTGAGGCCGGTGCTGGAAGCCCCCATCCCCGAAGAGGAACCGGCTCGGCTGAAGGAGCTGCACAGCTATGGCGTTCTCGATACCTCACCAGAGGACATCTTTGATGACATCACCCATCTTGTGCAGGACATCACCGGCGCAAAGATTGGCATCATCAGCCTGGTCGATGAAAATCGGCAGTGGTTCAAATCCTGCGTTGGACTTGAAGATGCGCCCCAGGAAACACCTCGCAATATCTCATTTTGCGGGCACACGATTGTTCAGCGCAAACCCCTGATCATCCCTGATGCCCTGGAGGATGAACGCTTCTGTGACAACCCCCTGGTTAAGGAACCACCGCGGATCCGCTTCTATGCCGGCTTCCCCCTGATCGCCGCCAACGGCATGGTGCTGGGCAGCCTCTGCGCCATTGACCTTGAACCCAGAAGCCTCACGCCCCAGCAGATCACCTCCATGGAACGGCTGGCCCGCCAGGTGGTGAGCCAGATGGAACTGAGGCGTGAAGCCCATCTGCTGCAATCGGCAGAACGGGCTCTCCAGATCCAGGATTCCAAGGCCGCTCCCCCCGACATTCAGCTACTGAGCGACATCACGCTGGTGATGGATCGGGACCAGCTGATGCAGATGCTGACGCTGATGTTTGAACTGGATCAGCCCCCTTGCTTTGCCCTGGCCCGCTGCAAGTTCAAGGAGTATTCCCGCATCAGCGCCACCCTGGGCACTGCCGCGGCCGAGAGCCTGGTGCAAACGGGCCTGGAGCGCCTGCGCAGCTGCTTGCCTCCCCAGGCAACCATGACCCGTTTCTCCGAAAACGAGGTGGTCATCGTGCTGCCCCACCTCTCCGAAGAGGCCGCCGTCACAGCCATCGTCGAACGCTGCGTCGCCAGCCTTGAAACACCCCTAAAACTGAATGATCGTGACCTGGAACTCAACATGAGCGCGGGTGTTGTGATCTTCAAAAACAACTACAACGACCCGGATTCCCTACTCTCTGACGCCAGCATCGCCCAAAGGATTGCGATCACGGATCGTTCCACCAACAGGGCGTTCAGGTTCATTGATTTGCCCTCACGACTGGCTGTCCAGCAGCACTACCAGATCGAAACCGACCTGCGTCGCACGATTCGCCGTAACGAGATCATTCCGTACCTCCAACCGATCGTGGATCTAGGCACGGGAGATCCGGTGGGCTTGGAGTGTCTGATGCGCTGGCGCACCGAGTCCAGCGACATCTTGCTGCCGGATGCCTTTCTGCCCATCTCCCACCTGGCCGGCCTCAGTGGGGAGCTCGATCTGCAGATCATTCACAAAGCGCTCCAGGCCAGCCAGCAGCTGGCCGCCGTCGCGCCGGAACGGCCCCTACAGCTGTCCGTGAACCTTTCAGGCCTGCTGCTGGAGAACGAAGCCCTACGGATCCGCCTGCTCCAGCTGATCCGCACCACACCCTTGCCCCCGGGCTGGCACCTGCAGGTGGAACTGGTGGAGGACTACCTCCAGGACAACGGCTCTGACCTGGGGGCCTTCCTCAACACCCTGCGACGCCAGGGCGTGTCGATCGCCATCGACGATTTCGGCACCGGTTACTCCTCCCTGAGCCGGTTGCACAACTACCCGGTGCGCACGGTGAAAGTGGATTCCAGTTTCGTGCAGCGCATCAACGACCCGCGCAACCCCAGCAACCAGGTGCTGAAGACCATCCAGTCTCTGGGTGCGGATCTGGCGCTCACCATCACCGCAGAGGGCGTGGAAACGGAAAGCCAACGCACCTGGTTGCTGGAGAACGGCTACAGCCAGGGGCAGGGCTTCCTGTTCAGCCGGGCGATGTCGGTGCAGGCCACCTGCGACTATCTGGCCCAGGTCCGTTAGGTGCCTCTGACAGTCGGCAGCCGATGCTGCTGCGGCTACTGGCCTACCAGCTCACCCCGTGCAGCTTGGGCAACGGCGCCGTCTTGTAGGTGATGGCAAACAGGCGCGGGATCCGGCGGCTGTTGTACAAGCGGAATTCGCGCACCACGCTGGCCCCGTCCTCCCTCACGGCCTGGTTGAGCACCACCGAACCATCGGAATCGGACACGGAGCGGTGGAAGGTGCCGGGGGGAATGCGCAGGATGTCGCCGCCGGTGTCCAGCCGAACAATGTGATACGGATAGTTCCAGCCGAAGTTCACCAGGTAGAAGGTGCGGCCGCCATGCAGGGCCAGCAGGTTGTCCTCCTGGTGGGGATGCAGATAGAACTGCCAGGCGCCGGTGCTCTCCTCATCGGGAGGACTCACCGCCGGCCCGGAATGGATCACCAGGTCGCGGGCATTGGAGCTGGCCACGGTGATGTCGAAGAAGCGAACAGCCGGGGTATCGCGGAACTTCTCGTAGGGAATCAGCTCGAACATCGGCGCCTGCTGCAGGGGAGGGGCGGCCATGGGGACAGGCACGGACGGGTGCGGGTGCAATGGGCCACTAGACCGCAGCGCCCCCGGGGAGAGAGGTTGCATCCACTACCCAATCCCGGTTTCCGCAGACCAGTTCTCCAGGTGGTTTGGCGGCGCCGATTGGGGCGAGCCGCTGGCTTCAGAAGGGAATCGGCATCTCCGCATCGGCGGGGTCGGGGGCACAGGCCGGCACCCGCTGGGCCACCACCTCACCCAGAACCACGATCGAAGGCGAGGCGAAGCCCTGCTCCTCCGCCCGATCGGCCAGCTCGGCCAGCACGCTGATCAGCTGCCGCTGGCCCCGCACCGTGCCCTGCTGGATCACGGCCGCGGGCGTGTCGGGCGCCAGGCCCCCCGCCATCAGCTCTTCAGCGATGCGGCGCAGGTTGTGCAGGCCCATGTAGATCACCAGGCCATCACTGCTCTGGGCCAGGCCGCGCCAGTCCACCCCGGGCCGGCCCTTGTCGATCTCCTCGTGACCCGTCACGAAGGTGACGCTGGAGCCGGCGCGGCGGTGAGTCACCGGAATGCCCGCATAGGCGGGCGCGGCAATGCCGGCGGTGACGCCGGGCACCACCTGCACCGGCACGCCCCGGGCCGCCAGATGGGCCGCCTCTTCCCCGCCGCGTCCAAACAAAAAGGGATCGCCGCCCTTGAGCCGCACGATCAGCCGGTGGCGGCTGGCCAGCTCCACCAGCACCGCATTGGTGCTGGGCTGGGGCACCGAGTGGTGGCCGCGGCGCTTGCCCACGAAATGACGCTCACAACCCTCCGGCACCAGATCCAGCAGCGCCTTCGGCACCAGGGAGTCGTACACGAGCGCATCGCACTGGCGCAGCAGCCGATGGGCCTTGAGGGTGAGCAGCTCGGGATCCCCCGGACCAGCCCCCACCAGATACACGGTGCCGGGTGCGTTCATGGCAGGGCCTCCAATTCGGCCAGCAGCAGCTGCTGAAAACGCGGGCGCTCCAGTAGCGGTGGACCCACCAGGGGGGCCAGGCTATCGGTGAGTCGGTTGGCCGCCAGGGCGAGGGGCAGGGCCGGCGCCGTGAGGGTCAGCTGCAGCTCCGCAAGATGCTCCGCACTGTATGGAGTGGCCAGGCAGCGAGCACCGGTGCGGCGCTCCAGGGTGGCGAGGTAACGCTGGGCCAGGCAGCCTTCCAGGGGATGGTGCAGCAGCAGGGGCTGGACGAAGCCCTGGGACTCCCGAGACCCCAACACCGCCAACTCCTGGGCCAGCGCCGCCTGCCAGCAAGGCCAGGCCCCCACAAAGGGCCAGTGCTGCACCCGCGCAAACGCCGACCAATGGCGCACGATCGCCGGCAGGTCGTGACGGACATGGCCGCCTGGCAGCAGTAGCAAGGGAACCAGGGTGAGCGGCTGATGGCGGAGCCCCAGCTGCCGGGGCTCCGGCGGGGCAGGCGCCGATAGGGCCTGTAGGCGTACGGGTGACCCGCGGCGGCGCTTCAGCTCAGCCGCGAGGGCCACCAGCGCTTCAGGCAGCTGGCCGCCCGAGCGGCCATGCACCACCAGCAGCAGGGGCTGGGCAGGGGTAGCCGCGAGGCGACGGCGGAGGCGCGCAGCCAGCCGGGGTTCGGCACCTAGCGGAAGTTGGCTCCGCAGCTCCGGCATCGGTTGGGGCTCCACAGGGGCCAGGGCGATCAGCTCGCGAGGTGTGTGGGGTCGGCAACCGGTTGAACCTTCCCACTGGTGTTCTTAACACCACCACCCCGCGTGGCCGACGCGATCACCCCCGCCAAGTGGGCAATCCGCCGGTCATCAGGGTGCCCCGATGGCGCCAGAGGGCCTCCGGGCTCAGCGTAATCCCGTGTCTCTGGGCCACGAGAACGGCCTCTTCAGTGGAACCCGTGGCCATCAGGGCGGCCGCAAAGAGCGGATCACGTTGGGCAAGCTCCTTGAGCTGATGCAGGGCCTCCGTGGCAGCGGTAACCGCGGTGGCGGCGGGAACGGTGGTGGAAGGTACGTTGCAGGTCGTCATCTCATCTCCTCAACAGGCTTCCCCCACGCTAGGAGCGCCGTTTCGTGAGCAGGGTGAGTACAAGCACCTGTCTGGGCAGAACCCAAGCGCCCCTGCCAGATTCATTGGGCAGAACAACCGCTGGAGACCTGGCCATGCACATGGTGGCGAATTTTTGGCCCGGGGCAACACTGGAGCAATTCAAGGTGGAACTGGCCCAGCTGGAGGGCAAGGAGCAACCTCAGGCCCAGCTGCTGCGCACGGTCGCGGAAGTGGAAGGCGGTCTCATGATCGTGTCCCTGTGGGAGGGACAAGCGCAATACGACAGCTGGGCTGCGGCCACCCTGATGCCCCAGATCGATCTTCCAGGGGGCATGGACGGTCGGCCGGAACAACGCAAGGGACTGGTGGTGCATCACTTCTCCGTGCTGCCGGCGAGCTGAGCACCCAACAGCGCCGCAAAAGCCTCCACTTCGAGGGGATGGCTGAACCAATACCCCTGGTAGGCATCGCAGCCCAAGGCCTCCAGCACGGCCAACTGGCCGGCGGTCTCCAAGCCCTCCGCCAGGGTTTGCATGCCGAGGCCCCGACCCATGGCGAGGGCGGTCCGCACGATCGTGCGGGCCGCGTCACTGGTTTCCAGGTGCTGGATGAAACTGCGGTCAATCTTCAACTTGTGCAGAGGCAGGCGATTCAGCACCGACAGAGAGGAATACCCGGTGCCGAAGTCATCGAGGGCGAGCCGCACGCCCAGGGCCGCCAGATCCTGCACCGCGGCGGTCACGCCCGCCACCGGCAGGATGCAGCTTTCGGTGATCTCCAACTCGAGCACTCCCGCTGGTAGGCGATAGCGCTTCAACAGGGCGATCACCTGATCGACCAGGGGCGGCAAGGTGAGCTCAAACTGGCGCGGCGAGAGATTCACCGCCAGCCGGGGGACCTGGAGCCCCGCATCCAGCCAGGCCCGCAGCTGGCGGCAGGCTTCCCCCAGCACCCACTGGCCCAGGGAATGGATCAGGGTGGTGCGCTCCGCCAGGGCCACAAACCGCGCCGGAGGGACGGCGCCAAGGGTCGGGTCGTTCCAGCGCAGCAACGCCTCCGCCCCCAGCAGACACCCGCTCCCGTCGAACTGGGGCTGGTACACCAACCGCAACGCCCTATCGCCCACGGCCTGATGCAGGCGTGCCTCCAGCTCCATCTCCCGACGCAGGCGCGTGGTGAACGTGGGCTCGTAGGCCAGGGCCGTGCCCGGGGCCACCTCACGGGCGCGGCTGAGGGCCGTGGCCGCCCCCTGCAGGAGCGGTTCCACCTGCTGGCCATGGAGCGGCGCCAGGCAGTAGCCGGCACTGAATCCCAGGGCCATGGGCGCCATCTCCTCGCCAACCGGCAGCTGGCTGAGGGCAGCCCGCAGCTGCCGCAGCACCGCTTCGGCCTGGCGGCCCAGGGCCAGCGAATCCTCTGCCGGGCCCGAAAGCTCCCGCACCAGCACAAACTCATCCCCACCGAGTCGGGCCAGCAGATCGGAGGGGCCTGCCCAGGCCCGCAAGGCGTTGGCCACGGCCTGCAGCAAGGCATCGCCCACCTCCCGTCCGAAGCTGTGGTTGACCCGGCGGAAGCCATCGAGGTCGAGCCAAAGCACCAACCACGGATGTCCCCCCGCCTGGGCCAAGCGGCCCTCCAAGCCACGCCGGCAGCTCTCCAGGTTGGCCAGACCCGTCAGAGGGTCGTGAAAGGCCAGGGCGGTCAGCTCGTCGAGGGCGCAGGTGAGGTCGGTGACGTCCCGGAGCATCAGGCCCACGGCCGGGGCGGAGCCGGGCTCCGTTTCCCCCGGGGAGGGAGGCTGCAGGGTCATCTCCACCTGATGGGCCCTGCCGTCGGCCGCCAGCAGCGGCAGGGTGATCCGACGCTCCTGGCCGGCCAGCACGGCTCCCCAGATCTGCTCGAAGGCCCCCCGCGCCTGGGGCGTGAGGAACTCCAGCAGGCGCCGGCCCTGCAGCTCCCCGTCCGCCACCGCCAGGATCCGATGCAGGGCGGGATTGGCAAACAGCAGCCTGGTGCCCGAATCGATCTGGCCGAGACCATCCGCCAGCTGGGACACCAACGCCCGATAGCGGGCCTCGCTGGTGCCCAGCGAAGCGAGCAGGCTGGCCTGAACCTGGCGGGCCGCCTCGCTGCTCGCCAACTGCCGGCGCACGCCGATGTCGCGCAGCGCCAGGGTCCAGCGGGGTTCACCCTCACCCTGCTGGAGCAGCGGATGGGCCTCGAGCTCCAGGGCCAGGGGCTCCCCCTGCAAGGGCTGCAGGTCGAGCTCCATCCGCAGCGGCACGGGGTCGGCCGTGGCCGCCAGCCGCTCCTCCAGCAGGCGCACCTGGCCAGGATTGGGCATCCACTGCTGCAGCCGCTCGCCGTAGAGCGCGTGCTGGGGCACCCCCAGGGCCTCGGCCAGACGGCCATTGGCCTCCAGGATCCGCCCACCGGCCCCCGCCAGGATCAGCAGGTCGCCGCTGAACTGCACCATCTGGCGCAAATGGGGCAGCGCATGCACCGCCTGCTGCAGTTCATGGCGCAGCCGCCGGATCTCCCGCTCCAGGCGCTGCCGATCCTCGGCAGAGGAGGCGCTCATCGGCAGGCCGGACCGGCGGGGGGATCGTGCAGGGCTCCCAGCACAAACGCCTCAACGGCCGCCCGGTCCTGCAGGCCAAGGTGACGCGCACCGGAAGGGGCAAGCATGCAGGGAATGCGGTCGAGCTCCAGACGCCACCAAGTGGTGAGCCGATCGAGGGCCTCCGGGTCGAGAAACCGCTCCGGATCGGGCTCCACCCCGGCCTGCTGCTGGCAGTGGTGAAGCTGTTGGGCGTTGGCGATGTTGCGTTGATCGCGCCAGAAGGAGCGAAAGATCGCCGTACGCAAAGGTGCCGCCAGGGCGGGTTCATCGGCTTCCACGGCGGCCTGCAGCAGCAGCGCCTGGTGGGAATTCACCCACACCGGCGGCAGCTGAACCTCCACCTCGGGAGCACGGCGCTGCACATCGGCCACCTCCTTGAGCAGGGTGGTGTGATCGTCCGGCTGGTTGGTGGCCGAGAACTCAAACGGCAGATGGGATTTGTGCTCCACCCCCACCCAGTACACCCGCTCAGCCACCCCCAGCTGGTTCAGCCACTCGTTGAGCGTGTAGCAGTAGGGACAGTTGAAATCTGAGATCACCACGATCCGGCTGCTCTGCAGTTCCGGAGGAAGTTCCTGCGGCAGTTCCGGCGAACACTCCAACGGCTGAAGCAAGGACAACGGATGGGGTGATGGGTTCAACTGTAGGCAGTGCCCCGAGGCTTGCGCCATGCGCTGGAGACGCCCCTCCACCTTCTTCTGCGCCTTCCTCACCCTGCTCAACGACCGGCTGGGGGAGAGCATCGTGTTCCCGCTGCTGCCGTTCCTGCTGGCGGGGTTCACCAACGACGGCCGGGTGCTGGGTCTGCTGGCGGGCAGCTACGCCATCGCCCAGTTCGCCTTCACGCCCCTGATCGGTGCCCTGAGCGACCGCTTCGGCCGCAAGCCGGTGATCAGCATCTGCGTGGCGGGTTCGGTGCTGGGCCTGGCCCTGTTTGCCCTCACCATCAGCCTGCCCTGGGCCACCCTCTGGCCCGCAGCCCAGGCGGCCGGGCTGCCCCTGGCCCTGCTGTTCGGAGCCCGACTGATCGACGGGGTGAGCGGCGGCACCGCCGCCACCGCCAGCGCCGTGCTGGCCGACATCTCCCCGCCGGAGAAGCGGGCCAAGGCCTTCGGCCTGATCGGGGTGGCCTTCGGTCTGGGCTTCATCCTCGGCCCCGCGCTCGGCGGCCTGCTCGGCCGCCTCAACGTCACCCTGCCCCTGCTGGTGGCGGTGGCCATCGCCGTGCTCAACCTGGTGCTGGTGCTCACCGTGCTGCCGGAAACCCACCCGGTGAGCGCCCGCCGCGCCATGCCCCGCAAACGGGATCTCAACCCGTTCACTGCCCTGCAGCGGGTGTTCACCAACCCCCAGGTGCGGCGTCTGTGCGTGGCCTTCTTCCTGTTCTTCCTCGCCTTCAACGGCTTCACCGCCGTGCTGGTGCTGTATTTCAAGCAGGCCTTCAACTGGGGGCCAGGCCTGGCCGCCGCGGCCTTCCTGGTGGTGGGCGTGGTGGCCACCGTGGTGCAGGGCGGCCTGATCGGTCCGCTGGTGAAACGCTTCGGCGAATGGCGCCTCACCCTGGCGGGCCTCGGCTTTGTGATCGCCGGCTGCCTGCTGATCCCCATGGCCACCCGGGCCAATGCCCAGCCGGTGGTGTTCAGCGCCGTGGCGATCCTGGCCCTGGGCACGGGCCTGGTCACCCCCTGCCTGCGCAGCCTGGTGTCCCGCCGACTCGACAGCGAGGGCCAGGGTGCGGCCCTGGGCAGCCTGCAGGGGCTGCAGAGCCTGGGCAGTTTTCTGGGGCCACCCCTGGCGGGCCTGGCCTACGAAACCACCGGTCGCCAGAGCCCCTTCTGGCTGGGCATCACCCTGCTGGTGGGCGTGGCCCTGCTGGTGGCCGGGGGCCTGCCGACGCCACCAGCGGAGGCGATGACAGCAGGACTACACGGGTCTGACGGTTGAGATTGCTACCTTGCCACTAACGAAAGCCCAGGCGTGGTATGGCGGACTCCCAGGCTGACGCGCCCCTCGCTCCTGAGCTCTACATCAATCGCGAGTTGAGCTGGCTGGAGTTCAACTACCGGGTGCTGGCCCAGGCCCTCGACGAACACACCCCGCTGCTGGAACAGGCGAAATTCAGCGCCATCTTCAGCAACAACCTCGATGAGTTCTTCATGGTGCGGGTGGCCTCGCTGAAGTCCCAGATCGAAGCCGGGGTCAGCACCCTCAGCGACGACGGCCTCACCGCCCAGCAACAGCTCAAGGCCATCCGCACCAAGCTGCGGCCCCTGCTGGACATGCAGCAGCAGCACTACCGCCACTCCCTCAAGAGCCATCTTGCCGACTACGGCATCCACCTGATCGACTACGCCAACCTCAACAGCTCCCAACGGGAGTGGCTGGAGGCCTACTTCCGGAACGCGATCTTTCCGGTGCTCACCCCCCTGGCGGTGGACCCGTCCCACCCCTTCCCCTTCATCAGCAACCTGAGCCTCAATGTGGCCGCCCTGGTGCGCGACCCCGATACCGGCCAACAGGAATTCGCCCGGGTGAAGGTGCCCCAGAAAAACCTGCCCCGCTTCGTCAAGATCCCCACCGACCTGAGTGGCAAGCAGCCCGAACCCGTGTACACCGCCGTGCCCCTCGAGCAGGTGGTGGCCTTCAACCTGGGCCTGCTGTTCCCCGGCATGCACGTGGAAGGGCACTACTTCTTCCGCGTCACCCGCGACGCCGACCTGGAACTGCGCGACCTGGAGGCCGACGACCTGATGGAGGCCCTGGAGGAGGGCCTGCGCAAACGCCGCCGGGGCGGCGAGGTGGTGCGGCTGGAGGTGGCCGACGAGATGCCGGAGGCGGTGGTGCAACTGCTGATGGAGGGCACGGCCGTGGAGCCCGAAGACGTCTACCGGATCAACGGCCCCCTGGGCCTCGACGACCTGATGAGCCTGCTGAGCATCCCCCTGCCGCAGCTCAAGGAAAAACCCCACAAGGGCCGCACCGCCCCCGCCCTGGCCCGCACCCAGAAGGGCCAGCTGGAAGACGGTTCCATCAAGGCGGAGGAGTTCGAGAGCATCTTCTCGGTGATCCGCCGCGGTGACGTGTTGGTGCATCACCCCTACGACCTGTTCTCCACCTCCGTGGAGGAATTCCTTAACCAGGCCGCCGACGACCCGTCGGTGCTGGCCATCAAGATGACTCTCTACCGCACCTCCAAGGATTCACCGGTGGTGGCGGCCCTGATCCGGGCAGCCGAGAACGGCAAGCAGGTGATGGCCCTGGTGGAGCTCAAGGCGCGCTTCGACGAAGACAACAACATCCAGTGGGCCAAACAACTGGAGGCCTCCGGCGTGCACGTGGTGTACGGCGTGCTGGGGCTAAAGACCCACACCAAGATCCTGCTGGTGGTGCGCAAGGAAAAGGAACGCCTCAACAGTTACGTGCACATCGGCACCGGCAACTACAACTCCAAAACATCCAGCCTCTACACCGACATCGGCTTGCTCACGGCCCGTCCGGAATTCGGCGCCGATCTGGTGGAGCTGTTCAACTACCTCACCGGCTTCTCCAAGCAGCAGAGCTTCCGCCGGCTCCTGGTGGCGCCGGTCACCCTGCGCAGCCGCATGGAGGGCCTGATCCGCCGCGAGATTGACCATGCCCAGGCCGGCCGCGGCGGCCACATCCGGGCCAAAATGAATGCCCTGGTGGATCCAGCGATCATCGCCCTGCTCTACGAGGCGTCCCAGGCCGGTGTGCACATCGAGTTGGTGGTGCGGGGCATGTGCAGCCTCCGGCCAGGGCTGGCCGGCATCAGCGACAACATTGCCGTGGTGAGTGTGATCGGCCGCTTTCTCGAACACTCCCGGATCTTCTGGTTCGGCAATGGCGGCGACGCCGAATTGTTCATCGGCAGTGCCGACTGGATGTCACGCAACCTGGATCGGCGCGTGGAGGCGGTGGCCCCGATCGAAGATCCACGCCTCCGCCAGCAACTCGAACAGATCCTCGACCTCTACCTGCATGACACCGGCGCGTGGCACATGGACAGCGAGGGACACTTCAGCCAACACCAGCACGAAGGAGAAGCCCAACTGGTGCAGCGCGAGATGATGCGTCGCTGGCGCGGTGGTTTGGTCCCTACCAGCTGAGGCTTTCCAGCACACGACATCGCATTGATCGGCAGCAATCCATACAGGAAATCTTCCAAATCAATCCGTTGCACGGTGCCCTGCAGTGCTACATTCCGGCCAAATCCAATACGGAGGCTTGGGTGTGGGGACGCCTTTGCAATCCGCTTTGAACGTTGTTGACAGCAACGTCTCGAAGCTTTCGCCATCGTTGATGGCATCCAGTTCAGCGTCAGCAACCAAACCGAAGCCCACGGGCCCCCGGGCCGGCGGACGTCTCAGTGCCGATTCCATCGGCTGGTATCTGAGCACGATCGGACGGGTGCCCCTGCTCACGGCCGCCGAAGAGATTGAGCTGGCGCACCACGTGCAGGCCGGTAAACGCCTCCAACAGCTTCCGGCCGAGGAGCTCACCCCCAAGCACAAGCGCCAGCTGCGCATGGCCCAACGGGCCCGTGACCGGATGATGGCGGCCAACCTGCGCCTGGTGGTGAGCGTGGCCAAGAAGTACCAGAACCAGGGGCTGGAATTGCTCGACCTGGTGCAGGAAGGGGCCATCGGCCTGGAGCGCGCCGTCGACAAGTTCGACCCCGCCATGGGCTACAAGTTTTCGACCTACGCCTACTGGTGGATTCGCCAGGGAATGACCCGGGCCATCGACAACAGCGCCCGCACCATCCGCCTGCCGATTCACATCAGCGAAAAGCTCTCCAAGATGCGGCGCATCAGCCGGGAGCTGTCCCACCGTCTGGGTCGCCAGCCCAACCGCCTGGAGCTGTCCCACGCCATGGACATGGCCCCCCAGGACCTGGAGGAGCTGATGTCCCAGAGCGCCCCCTGCGCCTCCCTCGATGCCCATGCCCGTGGCGAGGAAGACCGCAGCACCCTGGGTGAGTTGATTGCCGACCCGGCCAGCAACGAGCACATGGACTCGATGGACCGGCACATCCAGAAGGAGCATCTGGGCACCTGGCTGTCCCAGTTGAATGACCGGGAACAGAAGATCCTCAAACTGCGCTTCGGGCTGGAGGGCTCGGAACCGCTCACCCTCGCCGAGATCGGCCGGCTGATCAACGTGTCCCGGGAGCGGGTGCGGCAGCTGGAAGCCAAGGCGATCATGAAGCTGCGCTTGATGAGCAACTACCAGCAGGCCGCCTGAGCCCATGGCCGGCGGCTGGCCGCAACAGCTCCTGGGCGTTGCGGCGGTGGCCGGTTGGCTCGCCCTGCTGGCGATCGCCGCCCGAGAGGTGCGGCGGCGCTGGAGTGGGCAGCGGGAGTGGAGCCGCAAACTCGTGCACATCGGCACCGGAGCCGTGGTGCCGATCGCCTGGGCCTGCGGCATCGACCGCCTGATCGCCGTGCCCGCCGCCGGAGCCATCACCCTGGTGGCCGCCTTCAACCACCGCTTCCGCCTGCTGCCCGCCATCGAAGATGTGGGCCGCTCCAGCTACGGCACGATCGCCTACGGCGCCTCGATCACCCTGTTGCTGCTGCTGTTCTGGCCGGGGCACCCGGCCGCGGTGGCCGCCGGCGTGCTGGTGATGGCGGTGGGGGATGGCCTGGCCGGACTGCTGGGCCCCCTGCTGACCTCGCCGAGCTGGCGGGTCTGGGGGCAACGCAAATCGATCGTGGGCACCGGGGCCATGGCCCTGGGCAGCCTGGCGATGCTGCTGCTGGTGCGTCAGCTGGCCGTGGCCGCTGGTCTGCCCCACCCCGGGCCGGCCGCCCTGCTGGCCATCGCCAGCGTGGCCGTGGCCCTGGAGCAGATAGCCGTGATGGGCCTCGACAACTTCACCGTGCCGTTGACCACCGGGTGGCTCTGGCAGCAGCTCAGCTGATCCCCCCAGCTCAGGCCGGCACCAGGGAGCGGGCAGCCTGGGACTCCCGCACCGCCTCGGCAAGGCTGTCGAGCACCGCGGTGGTGGTGGCCAGATCAATGCAGGCATCGGTGATGCTCTGGCCGTAGGTGAGGCCCCCCACATCCAGCTGGGCCAGATCGTTGGGGATCTTCTGGCTGCCCGCCACCAGATGGCTCTCCAGCATCACGCCCATCACGTGGGTGGAGCCGGCGCGCAGCTGCTCGGCCACCTGGGCAGCCACCTCGCCCTGCCGGCGGTAGTCCTTGTTGGAATTGCCGTGGCTGCAATCCACCATCAAACGGGGGGGCAGGCCCGCCTTGGCCAGCTCGGCAGCGGCCTCCTCCACCGCCTCGGGGTGGTAGTTGGTGCCGCGCTTGCCGCCCCGCAACACCAGATGGCCATCGGGGTTGCCGGTGGTGGTGACGATGGCCGCATGGCCCTCGCCGTTGATGCCGAGGAAGTGGTGGGGCCGGGCCGCGGCCTCCATCGCATTGATGGCGGTGATGGCACTGCCATCGGTGCCGTTCTTGAAGCCGATCGGCATCGAGAGGCCGGAGGCCATCTCCCGGTGGGTCTGACTCTCGGTGGTGCGGGCGCCGATGGCGGTCCAGCTGATCAGGTCGGCGATGTACTGGGGCACCACCGGATCGAGCAATTCCGTGGCCGCGGGCAGCCCCATCTCGGCCAGGTGGAGCAAGAGGCCGCGGGCCACCCGCAACCCACTGTTGATGTCGTAACTGCCGTCGAGGTGGGGATCGTTGATCAGGCCCTTCCAGCCCACGGTGGTGCGGGGCTTCTCGAAGTACACCCGCATCACGATCTCCAGCGCATCCCGATAGCGCTCGTGGGCCGCGGCCATCGCGGTGGCGTACTCCTTAGCAGCCGCCACGTCGTGCACCGAGCAGGGCCCCACGATCACCAGCAGGCGGGAATCGCGGCCGTGCAGGATCGCCTGAATCCGCTCCCGGGCCTGCTGCACGGTGAGCGCCGAGCGCTCGGTAATCGGCAGTTCGCGGTGCAACAGGGCCGGCGACACCAGTGGCCGGGTTTCCACCACATGCAAGTCGGAGGTGGTGGTGGGCATGGGCCTGAGGCCGTCAGAACGGCGCTGCGCGGGAGCATCCCACCCTAGTCAGCAGCCATGGCGACCAAACGCTGGGCCGGTCGCGAAGAAGAATGGGACGCAGATTGATGCGATCGGGCATGTCTGCAGCCAGCTTCCTCTCCAGCTACCGAGCCGCCGCGGCCGAGCGCGAAGCCCTGGGCGTGCCCGCCCTGCCGCTCTCCGCCGAGCAGACCCAAGCGCTCACCGAACTGCTGCAGGCCCCGCCGGCCGGGGAAGAGACGGTTTTGCTGCACCTGTTGAGTGAGCGCATCCCCCCCGGGGTGGATGAGGCCGCCTACGTGAAGGCCAGCTGGCTGAGCGCCGTGGCCCAGGGCAGCGCCAGCAGCCCGCTCGTCAGTCCGGTGCAGGCCGTACAGCTGCTGGCCACGATGATCGGCGGCTACAACGTGGGCGCCCTGATCGCCCTGCTCTCCAACGCCGATCCGGCCATTGCCGAGGCCGCCGCCGCCGGCCTCAGCCGCACCCTGCTGGTGTACGACGCCTACCACGATGTGCTGGAGCTGGCGGCCAGCAACCCCTACGCCAAGCGGGTGGTGGACAGCTGGACCGCCGCCGAGTGGTTCACCGCCAAGCCCGAGCTGCCGGCGGAGATCACCGTGACGGTGTTCAAGGTGGAGGGGGAGACCAACACCGACGACCTCTCCCCCGCCACCCACGCCACCACCCGCCCGGACATCCCCCTGCACGCCATGGCGATGCTGGAGACCCGCATGCCGGGGGGCCTGGAGCTGATCGCCCAGTTGAAAACCAAGGGTCACCCGGTGGCCTACGTGGGCGATGTGGTGGGCACGGGCAGCTCCCGCAAATCGGCCATCAACTCGGTGCTGTGGCACACCGGCAGCGACATCCCCCACGTGCCCAACAAGCGCAGCGGCGGCGTGGTGCTGGGAGGCAAGATCGCCCCGATCTTCTTCAACACCGCCGAAGACTCCGGCGCCCTGCCGATCGAGTGCGACGTGAGCGCCCTCAATTCCGGTGATGTGATCACGATCCGGCCCTACGCCGGCACGATCGAGCGCGCCGCCGGTGAACCGGGCGCCGGCGACATCGTGGCCCGCTTCGAGCTCAAGCCCAGCACGATCACCGATGAGGTGCGCGCCGGTGGCCGCATCCCCCTGCTGATCGGCCGCTCCCTGACAGACAAGGTGCGTGCCCAGCTGGGTCTGAGCGCCTCCGAGCTGTTCATCCGGCCCGTAGCCCCGGCCGACACCGGCAAGGGCTTCACCCTGGCCCAGAAGATGGTGGGCAAGGCCTGCGGCCTGCCGGGCGTGCGCCCCGGCACCAGCTGCGAGCCGCTGATGACCACCGTGGGCTCCCAGGACACCACCGGGCCCATGACCCGCGATGAGATGAAGGAGCTGGCCTGCCTGGGCTTCAGCGCCGACCTAGTGATGCAGAGCTTCTGCCACACCGCGGCCTATCCCAAGCCGGTGGACCTGAAAACCCACGCCGAACTGCCGGATTTCATGGCCTCCCGCGGTGGCGTGGCCCTGCGCCCCGGCGACGGCATCATCCACAGCTGGCTCAACCGCATGCTCCTGCCCGACACCGTGGGCACCGGCGGCGACAGCCACACCCGCTTCCCCCTCGGCATCTCCTTCCCGGCCGGCTCGGGTCTGGTGGCTTTTGCGGCGGCCATCGGCGCCATGCCGCTGGACATGCCCGAATCGGTGCTAGTGAAGTTCACCGGCAAGCTGCAGCCAGGCGTGACCCTGCGCGATGTGGTGAACGCCATCCCCTATGTGGCGATCCAGCAGGGGCTGCTGACGGTGGCCAAGGAGGGCAAGAAAAATGTCTTCAACGGCCGGATCATGGAGATCGAGGGGCTGCCCGATCTCAAGCTGGAGCAGGCGTTTGAACTGACAGACGCGACCGCCGAACGCTCCTGTGCCGGCAGCACGATCAAGCTGAGCGTGGAGACGGTGAGCGAATACCTGCGCAGCAACGTGGCCCTGCTCAAGAACATGATTGCCCGGGGTTACGGCGATGCCCGCACCCTGGCCCGCCGCATCCAGGCGATGGAGGCCTGGCTGGCCAATCCGGTGCTGCTGGAGGCCGATGCCGATGCGGAGTACGCCGCCGTGATCGAGATCGACCTGGACCAGATCACCGAGCCGATCCTGGCCTGCCCCAACGACCCCGACAACGTCAAGCTGCTCTCCGAGGAGGCGGGCAAACCGATCGATGAGGTGTTCATCGGCTCCTGCATGACCAACATCGGCCACTACCGCGCCGCCGCCAACGTGCTCGAGGGCCAGGGACAGAACGCCGCGCGCCTGTGGGTGTGCCCGCCCACCCGCATGGACGAGGAGATGCTGAAGGAGGAGGGCTATTACGCCACCTTCGAAGCCGCCGGCTCCCGCATGGAGATGCCCGGCTGTTCCCTCTGCATGGGCAACCAGGCGCGCGTGGAGGACAACACCACCGTGTTCTCCACCAGCACCCGCAACTTCAACAACCGCCTCGGCAACGGCGCCCAGGTGTACCTCGGCAGCGCCGAGCTGGCGGCGGTGTGCGCCCAGCTGGGCCGGATCCCGACCAAAACCGAATATCTGGCCATCGCCGCCGAAAAGATCGATCCCTATGGCGATGAGCTCTACCGCTACCTCAACTTCGACCAGATCGCCGGCTTCGAAGATGCCGGCCGGGTGGTGAGCGCTGACGAGGAGGCCAAACTGCTGGCGGGGGTTTGAGCCCAAGGCCCCCCTATCCCATGACTGCAGACCGTCGCTTGCTTTCGAGACATCCATGGGGGCTGCCCCTGGGACTCGCGTTGGGCCTGGCCCTCGGGATCACTCCCACCCAGGCCTCCAGTCCTGCCGCCTGGAGCGCCTACGACGCCAAGGTGCGCACGGCCTGCGGGGCCGCCAGCCGTCTCACCCAGATGCGGGTCCGGGGTGAACGGCTGGACCTGCCGGGCCCAGGCCTCAGCCTGCTGGTGCTGGAGGGCCGCTATCCCCAGCCCCACATGCAGGGCAAGCGGGGACTGGAAATCTGTGTGTTCGAAAAGAGCAGCGGCAAAGCCAGTGTGGAGGAGGCCGATCGTTGGCTCAAGGCCGCTTCTGGCGGTTCGCGCTGAATGACACGCTGGTGGGACCACCGGCCCCCAGCCCCTGAACCAGGAAACCCTGCTGTTTGAGCCCGCCCAGCCGGTAGCCGGAGCCTTAAGGGCCGTGCTGGCCTTCCCCAGCACCTACACGGTGGGGATCACCAGCCTGGGCTACCAGGTGGTGTGGGCCACGCTGGCCCAGCGGGCCGATGTGGACGTGCGGCGCCTGTTCACCGACCAGGGCGACCCACCGCACCGCCACTGCGACCTGTTCGGCCTGTCGCTGAGCTGGGAGCTCGATGGGCCCGTGCTGCTGGATCTGCTCGAGCAGCAGCGCATCCCGCTCTGGGCCAGCGAGCGCGGCGACAGCGACCCGATCGTGTTCGGCGGCGGGCCCGTGCTCACGGCCAACCCCGAGCCGCTGGCCCCCTTCTTCGATGTGGTGCTGCTGGGCGACGGTGAGCTGCTGCTGCCCGCCTTTGTGGATGCCCTGCAGGCGCACCGCGAGGCGCCGCGGGCGGAACGGCTGCGCCGCCTGGCCCAGGTGCCGGGGGTGTACGTGCCAAGCCTCTATGCCCCCCGCTACGCGAGCGAGGGCGAGCTGCTGGCGGTGGAACCCACGGAGGCCGGCATCCCCGCCACCGTGGCCAAGCAGACCTGGCGCGGCAACACCCTCAGCCACTCCACCGTGATCACGCCCGAGGCGGCCTGGCCCTCGATCCATATGGTGGAGGTGGTGCGCAGCTGCCCGGAGCTGTGCCGCTTCTGCCTGGCCAGCTACCTCACCCTGCCCTTCCGCACACCGAGCCTCGACGACGGCCTGATCCCAGCGGTGGAGAAGGGGCTCGCCGCCACCCAGCGCCTGGGGCTGCTCGGAGCTTCGGTGACCCAACACCCCCAGTTCGCCGACCTGCTGGCCTGGCTGGATCAGGATCGCTTTGAGGGCACCCGCGTCAGCGTGAGCTCCGTGCGAGCCGCCACCGTGACCCCCGAACTGGGGCGCATCCTGGCCAAGCGGGGCAGCAAGTCGCTCACGATCGCGATCGAGAGCGGCAGCGAGCGGATCCGCCAGGTGGTGAACAAAAAACTCGCCACCGAGGAGATCTACGCCGCCGCCCGCTACGCCAAGGAGGGCGGCCTCACGGGCCTGAAGCTCTACGGGATGGTGGGCCTACCCACCGAAGAGGAGGCCGATGTGGAGGCCACCGCGGCGCTGCTGCTGGATCTGAAAAAGGCCACCCCAGGGCTGCGGCTATCCCTGGGGGTGAGCACCTTCGTGCCCAAGGCCCACACCCCCTTCCAGTGGCAGGGCGTGCGCCCCGAGGCCGACAAACGGCTCAAGCTGCTGGCCAAGCGGCTCAAGCCCAAGGGCATCGAACTGCGGCCCGAGAGCTACGGCTGGAGCGTGATCCAGGCCCTGCTGTCCCGCAGTGACCGCCGCCTCGCCCCGGTGATCGCCGCCGCCCGCGGCAACCACGACAGCCTGGGGGGCTGGAAACAGGCGTACCGAGCCATCCGCGAACAGCCCGGCGCCGACCTACCCAGCTGGGAGGACGTCATTCACGCCACCTGGAGCTCGGAGCGCGTGCTGCCCTGGGACCACCTGGAGGGACCGCTGCCCAAGACAACGCTGCACTCGCACGCAGCAGAGGCCCTCAAACAGCGTGAACCGGAGCTCACTCAAACACCGCCGTCCGCCCCCGATACACCATCACCTGGTGCTTGAGGTGCAGGCGCACGGCCCGGGCCAGGGCCAGGCGTTCGGTGTCGCGGCCCTTGCGGATCAGGTCGTCCACCTCATCGCGGTGGCCCACACCCACGGTGGACTGGGCAATGATCGGGCCGCCATCGAGCTCTTCGGTCACGTAGTGGGCCGTGGCCCCGATCAGCTTCACGCCCCGCTCCCAGGCCCGGTGATAGGGCTGGGCACCCTTGAAGGCCGGCAGAAACGAGTGGTGGATGTTGATCACCCGGTGGAAGGCATCGGGGGGATCAAAGCTCGCCAAAAACTGGGGGGTGAGCACCTGCATGTACTTGGCCAGCACCACCAGTTCGATCCGGTGCTCCGCCAACAGGGCCAGATGGCGGGCCTCCGCCTCCTCCCGGTTGACCGCTGAAATCGGCACGTACTCGAAGTGCGCTCCAAACTCCTCGGCGATCGAGCCGAGATCGGGGTGGTTGGCGATCACCAGCGGCACCCGCATCGGCAGCTCACCGGTCCGCACCCGCCACAGCAGATCCAGCAGGCAGTGGTCCTGTTTGCTCACGAAGATCGCCACCGGCGGGCGGTCATCGGAGAAGGTCACCTTGTATTCGCCACCCAGCCGCTCCGCCAGGGCCTGGGCCGTGGGACAGATCGCCTCCCGGGGCAGGCCAAAGCCCTCCAGCTGCCACTCAATCCGACTCAGAAACAGGCCGGCGCCCTGATCGCTGTGGTGGTCGGCATGCACGATGTTGCCCCCGTTGGCAGCCACCCACCCGGAGAGCTCCCGCACCAGTCCGGGTTGATCCGGACACAGCATCTGCAGGATGGCGGTGGGAGCAGACATGGCCGCGGTCGACGTCCATGCAGACGTAGCACCTCCAGGGTGGCCAGGCCCAGATTGCAAGGGGCTACAGACGGAGTGGGGCGGCAGGCCAGCCCCGATACACTCAGCGCCACGATCCTGGTGTTGGTCCCTGTGATGGCTTCTGCGCGGATTTCTTCGGCCACCGCTGCCCTGATGCAGCAGCTGCGCCGTCTGGTGATGGTGGGCCTGGTGGCGGTGCTGTGTTTGGGTCTGGCCGCCTGTGACGGCAGCCAGGGCCGCAAGGCCCCCAGCATCAGCCCGGCCGACATGGCCCTGATCGAGCGCCAGGCCGAAGGCTTCCTGGCCGCCCGCAACCGCCTGCCCGAGCTGGCCAGCCTGGTGAATGAGCGCAACTGGGTGTTCACCGCCAACCTGATCCATGGCCCCATGCAGGAAGTGGGCCGGGAAATGAGCTACATCAACCAGCGCCTGCTGCCCGCCGACCGCCCCGAAGCTGAAAAGCGGGCCACCGCCCTGAAGACGGCCCTGGCCCAGCTCGATGAGGCCTGCCGCCTCCAGGACGGCGACAAGCTGCGCAAGGCCTACATCAAGGTGGCCAGCGGCTTCGGCCTCTACGCCCAGGTGTTCCCCGCCCAGGTGCAGGAAAACCTGAAGCAGGTCTGATCTGCTGATCGCCTCCCCCAGCCCTGGCGAGGGTCTGGCCCGGCCCGCCCGTCCCCGCTCGGTCGTTGTGATCGGCGCCGGACTGGTGGGCCGGTCCTGTGCCTGGGAGCTGCTGCGGCGCGGCCACCGGGTGCTGCTGCTCGATCCCCTGCCGCTGGACTCCGATCGCCGCTGCAACCCGCCTCCGGACACGGGCAGCTGGGCCGCCCTGGGCGTGTTGATGGCCCAGGTGTTTCACCGCCACAGTGGCCGGGCCTGGCGGCTGCGCCAGCGCAGCCTGGAGCTGTGGGGCCAGTGGCGTCAGCAACTGGAGGAGCGGGGCCAGCCCCTGCCCTGGCGACCAGGCCTGCTGCTGCTGGCCAGCAGCGCCGAGGAGCTGGAACGCCAGCAACGGCTGGTGGCCGACCGTCAGGCCATGGGGCTGCCCCTGGAACTCTGGAGCCGGGAGCAGCTTGATGACCTGGCCCCAGCCCTGCCGGAAGCCGCCCTGGGGGGTCTGTTCTCCCCGCAGGACGGCCAGCTGGATCCCGCACCGGTGCTGGAGGCGCTGCTGCGGGATGGGCTGGAACGGGGCCTGCAAACCTGCTGCGATGGCGCGGCGCAGCTGGAGCGGAGCCCGGCAGGCTGGACGGTGCAGACGCGCGGAGGCCAGGCGCTGCAAGCCGAGGTGGTGGTGCTCTGTGCCGGGGTGGCCAGCGCCGCCCTGCTGGAGCCCCTCGGCCATGGGCGGGCCCTGGAGCCGGTGCTGGGCCAAGCCCTGGAACTGGCGCTGCCCCCCACCAGCAATTGGAACACCCCCTGGCCTGGCGCCATGGTGTGGCAAGGACTCAACCTGGTGCCCCGCCCCCCCAACCGGCTGTGGCTGGGGGCCACCCTGGAGCCGGGGGACCACCCCGACCCCGCCGCCCTGGCCAGCCTGCGACGCCTGGGCGGTGCGGCCCCCACCTGGCTGCAGCAGGCGGAGGTGCTCCGCCAGTGGCAGGGGCACCGGCCCCATCCGGTCGGTCGGCCGGCACCGCTGCTGGAGCACCTGGAACCAGGCCTGCTGCTCGCGAGCGGCCACTACCGCAACGGCGTGCTGCTGGCCCCGGCCACCGCGGAATGGGTCGCCGACCAGCTGGAAGCGCCGTCCGGAGATCTTTTAACGAAGCCCTAACCTGCGCGGGTGGCTCGGATCCGGGACCACCCAACCCTGTCTTTCGCTCCTCCATGGCCGTCACCCGCGTCCGCCCAAGCGCCCTGCTGGGAACTGGCCTAGGCCTGGCCGGCCTGCTCAGCCTCAGCAGCTGCGGCAACCCAGGTGGCGGCCCGAACACTGGCGGCACCAGCCAGGCGCTGCAGGCCGCCGGAGCCAGTTTCCCGGCGGGCCTCTACCAGCGCTGGTTTGCCGATCTGGCCAGCCAGGAGAAGATCCAGGTCAACTACCAGTCGGTGGGCTCGGGGGCCGGCGTGCGCCAATTTGAGGCGGGCACGGTCGACTTCGCGGCCAGTGACAAACCCCTGGACAGCGCTGAAGCCGCGGCCATCCAACGAGGCGTGGTGCAGCTGCCCCTCACCGCCGGCGCCATCGCCGTGGCCTACAACCTGCCCGGCTGCAACCTCAAGCTCAGCCAGGCCCAGCTGGTGCAGATCTTCGAGGGCAAGATCAAAAATTTCCAGGAGCTGGGCTGCAGCAACCAGCCGATCCAGGTGGTGGTGCGCTCCGATGGCTCCGGCACCACCTACAACTTCACGAACTCCCTGGCCGCGTTCAGCCCCAGCTGGAAGAACGGTCCCGGCGTGGGCAAATCGGTGAACTGGCCCACCGGTGTCGGCGCCAAGGGCAATGAGGGCGTCGCCGCGAGCCTGCTGCAGACCAAGGGCAGCATCGGGTATGTGGAGGCCGCCTACGTGCGGGGTGCCCTGCAGGCCGCCGCGATCGCCAACCGCTCCGGCACCTACGCCCGCCCCGATGCCGCCAGCGCCAGCCAGGCCCTGGCCACGATCAACCTGGGGGCTGACCTCACCGGCAGCGATCCCAACCCCAGCGCCGGCTACCCGATCGTGACCTTCACCTGGGTGTTGCTCTACAAGAGCGGCAACGGCAGCAAGCTGCCCGCCCTGCAGCGCACCCTGGCCTACGCCCTGAGTGACGCAGCCCAGCAGCAGGCCCCAGCCCTGGGCTACATCACCCTGCCCGCCCCGGTGGTCACCAAAGCCAAGGCCGCCCTAGCCGGCGTGGGCGCCTGAGCCCCGGGCCCAGCCCAGCAAAAAGCCCCCCTGACGGGGGGCTGAAGGACTCCCGAGGGAGTCCAGACCTTCAGTAAACCGGGCTCACTTGCTCTCGGTGAACTCGGCGTCGATCACGTCATCGCTGGCGGAACCGGCGCCGGCATCAGCACCGTTGCCACCCGGAGCAGCACCACCGGCCTCAGCGCCGGCAGCCTGTTGGTACACGGCGGCACCGGCGGCATAGAGCACCTGCTGGAGGGTTTCCAGCTCCGACTTCATCGTGTCGAAGTCTTCCTTGGCAATCGCCTCCTTGAGCTTGGCGGAGGAGGCCTCCACCTTCGCCTTGTCCTCGGCGCCCACCTTGTCGCCCAGCTCGCCGAGTTGCTTCTCGGCCTGGTAGACGAGGGTTTCGGCCTGGTTCTTCAGGTCGATGCGCTCGCGCTTCTCCTTGTCCACCGAGGCATTGGCTTCGGCGTCCTTCACCATCTTCTCCACCTCGTTTTCACTGAGGGTGGAGGCACCGGTGATGGAGATGCTCTGCTCCTTGCCGCTGCCCTTGTCCTTGGCGGTCACGCTGAGGATGCCGTTGGCGTCGATGTCGAAGGTGACTTCGATCTGGGGCACGCCCCGGGGAGCGGGGGGGATGCCATCGAGGCGGAAGGTGCCGAGCGACTTGTTGTCGCTGGCCATCTCCCGCTCACCCTGCAGCACGTGGATCTCCACGTTGGTCTGCCCGTCCACCGCCGTGGAATACACCTCGGTCTTCTTGGTGGGAATGGTGGTGTTGCGGGTGATCATCTTGGTCATCACGCCGCCGAGGGTCTCCACGCCGAGGGACAGCGGGGTGACATCCAGCAACAGGATGTCCTTGACCTCACCGGCCAGCACACCGCCCTGGATGGCGGCGCCCACGGCCACCACTTCATCGGGGTTGACGGTCTGGTTGGGGTCCTTGCCGGTCACGCGCTTGACCAGCTCCAGCACCGCGGGGATGCGGGTGGAACCGCCCACCATGACGATCTCGTCGAGTTCGCCGGAGGAGAGCTTGGCGTCCTTGAGGGCCTGCTCCACCGGCACGCGGCAGCGGTCGATGAGCTTGGAGGCGAGCTCCTCGAACTTGGCCCGGGTAAGGGTGAGGTCGAGGTGCTTCGGCCCTTCAGGCGTTGCCGTGATGAACGGCAGGTTGATCTCGCTCTGGGTGGCGCTGGAGAGCTCGATCTTGGCCTTTTCAGCGGCCTCAGTGAGGCGCTGCAGGGCCTGCTTGTCCTGACGCAGATCAATGCCCTCGTTGGCCTTGAAGCTGTCGGCCAGGTGATCCACGATCACCTTGTCGAAGTCGTCGCCACCCAGGTGGGTGTCACCGGAGGTGGAGAGCACCTCGAACACGCCATCACCCACCTCGAGCACGGACACGTCGAAGGTGCCGCCGCCCAGGTCGAACACCAGGATGCGCTCGTTGCTCTTGCGGTCGAGGCCGTAGGCCAAGGCGGCCGCCGTGGGCTCGTTGATGATGCGCAGCACTTCGAGGCCAGCGATCTTGCCGGCGTCCTTGGTGGCTTGGCGCTGGGAGTCGTTGAAGTAGGCGGGAACGGTGATCACCGCCTGGGTGACCGTTTCACCGAGGTACTTGCCGGCGTCTTCGGCCAGCTTGCGCAGCACCTGGGCGCTCACCTCCTCGGGGGCGAACTGCTTGTTCAGCACCGGACACTTCACCTTGACGTTGGCGCCAACCTTCTCGACGCCATAGCTCACTTCCTTCGACTCCTCGTTCACCTCATCCACCCGACGGCCGATGAAGCGCTTGACGGAATAAAAGGTGTTCTCGGGGTTCATCACCGCCTGACGCTTGGCGATCTGCCCCACCAGCTGGTCCTGGTTCTTCGTGTAGGCCACCACGGACGGGGTGGTGCGGAACCCCTCGGCGTTGGCGATCACGGTGGGCTTGCCCCCCTCCATCACGGCCACGCAGCTGTTCGTGGTTCCAAGGTCAATACCGACAACCTTGCCCATGGGTTCCCACCTCCTTACGGTGAATGAATCTGACTGGGAGCATCTTCAGCAGCCGGAGCCTTCCCAGGCGAGGTGTGGTTCCCGAACAGCCCCTGCCGCTGCCGCCTGCGCCCATGGCCCGACCGATCTCCGGACACACTGCCCTGGCTGGAGTTCTCGGCGATCCCGTGCGCCACTCCCTGTCGCCGGCGATGCACAACGCCGCCCTGGCCGAGCTCGGGCTCGACTGGGTGTACCTGGCCCTGCCCGTGCCCGCTGGGCAGCTGGAGACGGTGGTGCGGGGGCTGGACGCCGTCGCGTGCCGTGGCCTCAACGTCACCCTGCCCCACAAGCAGGCGGTGGCCCAGCTGTGCCGCGGCCTCTCCCCCCTGGCCGAGCGGGTGGGGGCCGTGAACACGCTGGTGCGCCACCCCCAAGGCGGCTGGCTGGGGGACAACACGGATGTGGCGGGCTTTCTGGCTCCCCTGCGGACGAGCGGCAGCCCCTGGCAGGGCAAGCGGGCGGTGGTGCTGGGCTGCGGCGGCAGTGCCCGGGCCGTGGTGGCCGGCCTGGTGGAACTGGGCTGCGGTGCCATCCAGGTGGCGGGCCGCAACGCCACCACCCTCGAGGCCCTGCTGGGCCCCTGCCGCAGCTGGGCGCCCCAGCTGGAGGGGCTCGCCTGGCGAGCCGACGGGCCCGAGCTCGCCCACGCCCTGGCCCAGGCCGATCTGGTGGTGCACACCACGCCGGTGGGCATGGCCTCGGCCAGCGACCCCGCAGCGGCCCAGCGCTGCCCGCTCACCGCGGCGGAACTGGAGGCCCTGCAAGCCGACAGCACCGTCTACGACCTCATCTACACACCCAGGCCCACCGCCCTGCTCCGGGCCGCCGGCGCCCGGGGCTGCCAGGGCCTGGATGGGCTGGAGATGCTGGTGCAGCAGGGGGCGGCGGCCCTGCGCCAGTGGACGGGTCTCGACACCGTGCCCGTGGCGGCGATGCGGGCGGCGGCCCTGGCCCAGCTCGAGCCCGCTTAGCCTGAAACCCCGGCAGTGTTGAGGCCATGCAGGCACCCCCGATCTGGCAACGGCTGCTCGCCGCCCTGGCCTACCTGCTGCCCTGGAGCGATGCCTACGGCTTCGGCCGGGGCCTGGTGGGCCTGTTCCCGGCCCTGCAATGGCTGGGCCTGCCGGCCCTGCCGGTGGCGCTGCTGGAGCAGGTGGTGCCCTTTGGCGGGCTGGTGCTGTTCCTGGTGCTCTACCTGGCCGTGGTGCGCAACAACCGGGTGCCCTACCTGATCCGCTTCAACGTGCTGCAGGCGATCCTGGTGGACATCGTGGTGGTGCTGGTGGCGCTGGCCTTCCAGGTGCTCCAGCTCAATGCCCTGGATTTTGTCGGCAAGACCCTCAGCAACACGGTGTTCCTGGGGATTCTGGTGCTGGTGGCCTTCGCCGTGATCCAGAACCTGCGGGGCAAGGACGCCGAGATCCCCAGCCTGTCCGAGGCGGTGCGGATGCAGTTGTAAGGTGATCGATCCGTCGCTGGTGGGCCTCAGCCCGCTGGCCGCTGCCCCAAACCCTGAGGCGACACCTCCGAAGCGACCATGACGCAGCCCTATTACGAGACCATGTACATCCTTCGTCCGGACATCCCGGAGGAAGAGGTGGAGACCCATGTCGCCAAGTACCGCGATCTGGTGACCGAATCCGGTGGTGAAGTGCTCGATTGCCAGATGCGCGGCAAGCGCCGTCTCGCCTATTCGATCGCCAAGCACCGTGAAGGCATCTACGTGCAGCTCAACCACAACGGTGACGGCCAGCAGGTGGCCCCGCTGGAGCGGGCCATGCGTCTCTCCGAGGATGTGATCCGCTATCTCACCGTCAAGCAGGACGGCCCTATGCCCGCTCCCCGCTCCCTGCCCGGTGCCGTGAGCGAAGCGGCCCCCATGGAGCCCGCCGCGGTCTGAAATCGCTATCCAGCTTGTGGAATAACGGGCTGGATCGTAATGTCCCGCCATGGAGCTGGACCGCAGCACAACCGAATCGGGTTCACCGGCGGTGATCCCACCCGCACCGAAGTGGCAGCCTTCTGCCGCTTCGGTTTTTTCATGGCACCAGCAGCGAGAGCGGCAGGAAGAACTGGAACAGGAACTCGCCAAAACCCGTGAAGAACTGCAGGCGATGCAAGCCCTGCTGGACGATTTGCCGGCCCTGTTCGAAGACAAGTTCCGCCAGCGCCTGCAGCCGATGCTCGAACAGCAGCAGCGGCTACTCGAGGACAACGCCGATCTGCGGCACCACCTGCTGCAACTGCAGCCGGGCTCAGAACCGAGCCGGCAGCGTTACCTCATGCCCCGACAGGAAGACCGTCCACGGATGCGCCAGGCCCTGCTGCACGCCTTCGGCTTCAACGGCAACCGGGCGGCCTAGCGCCGGCGTGACGCCGCCCAGAGACGGGTGGGCAGACCCCACACATAGATAAAACCCTCGGCAGCGCGGTGATCGAACTGATCGCCGGCGTCGTAGGTGGCCATGGTGGGCACATAGAGGCTGTTGGTGGCGCTGCTGCGCCCCACCACGGTGGCGTTGCCCTTGTGCAGCTTGATGCGCACGCTGCCGTTGACGCTCTGCTGGGTGCGCTCGATGAAACCATCGAGGGCCTCCTTGAGGGGGCCATACCACAGGCCCTGGTACACCAGATCGGCCCATTGCTGCTCCAGCTGGCGCTTGGTGCGCAGCACATCCGCGGCCAGGGTGAGGCTCTCGAGTTCCTGGTGGGCCTTGATCAGCAGCAGCAGCCCAGGGGTTTCGTAGATCTCCCGGCTCTTGATGCCCACCACCCGGTTTTCCACCATGTCGAGGCGGCCGAAGCCGTGGCCGCCGGCCAGGGCATTGGCCTGACGGATCAGGCTCACGGGATCGAGGCGCACGCCATCGAGGCTCACCGGATTGCCCTGCTCAAAGCCGATCTCCACGATCTGGGGCGCCGCCGGAGCCGCATCCACCGACACGGTCATGGCATAGATCTCCTCCGGGGGCTCCACGTTGGGATCCTCCAGGGGGCCGGCCTCAATCGAACGGCCCAGCAGGTTGAGGTCGATCGAGTAGGGGGACTTCTTGCTCACGGGTGAGGGAATGCCACAGCGCTCGCCGTAGGCGATCGTTTCCTCCCGGCTCATGCCCCACTCCCGGGCCGGGGTGAGCACCTTGAGATCGGGTGCCAAAGCCCCGATGGCCACATCGAAGCGCACCTGGTCGTTGCCCTTGCCGGTGCAGCCGTGGGCCACCGCATCGGCCCCCACCTCCCGGGCAATCTCCACCAAACGGCGGGCGATCAGCGGCCGGGCCAGGGCCGTGCTGAGCGGGTAGCGGCCTTCATAGAGGGCATTGGCCCGGATCGCTGGAAAGGCGAATTCGGTGATGAAGGGCTCGATCAGATCGCCCACGATCGACTGGCTGGCGCCGGAATCGAGGGCCTTCTGGCGAATCGGCTCCAGTTCGTCGCCCTGGCCCAGGTCGGCGGCGAAGGTGATCACCTCCTCCACGCCCCACTCCTGCATCAGGTAGGGAATGCAGACGCTGGTATCCACGCCGCCGGAATAGGCCAGCACCGCCTTCTTCGCCCGACCCATCAACGCACTCCCTGCGCTCAATCGATCGATTCTCCCCTGTCGGGGTCGGGAGCGCCCGGATCGGGCACCCCGGAGCCCCCAGGCAGCCGCCAACGGACCAGCAACCAGAGCCCCATCCCCAGCGGCGGCAGCCACACCAGGCTCCACACCAGTGACGGCTGCAGGGGCAAGGGAGCCGGCCAGCGCTCCCCAGCGGCGGCCAGCACGGCACTGATCGCCAGCGCCAGGGCCCAGAGGCGCACCACCCCAGCCAGCTTCATGGGAACCACCGGATACCTCGCTATGGTGGTGGATTGGACGTACTGGGCGCAGCCTCCTCCGATGAGCAAACTGGCGACCACTGGCAGCAGTCGACTCGACACGATCAACCCCTCGCTCACCCGTTACGGGCGCAGCGAGCCGGCACCGGTGCTGCCGCTGCGGGATGAGCCCGACCTGCTGAGCTGGCTGGAAACCAGCGGCCGCCTGGTGGCCGACGAGGAGACCGCCAGCACCGAAGTGAGCACGGTGGAAGAGGAAGAGCTCTCGGCGCTGATGGGCGAAAAGGAGGACTACAACAAGGACGACGAGCAACAGGACGAAGACTGGGAAGACTGAATCGGGCAGGGGAGACTGGGGCGAGCGAGCGCCCCTTCCCTTGGTCCTGTCTTCCGGTTCTGGCCAGCCCTCCGAGGGAAGCGTCACCAGCCGCCAGGCGGCCTGGGCCCTCGGCGCTCTGCTGCTGCTGGCCTGTCTGCTGGTCGACTGGCACACCAGAGCCGCCCAGCTCACCCCGCCCCTGCTGCTGGCAATCCTGATCAGCGCGGCGGTCACCGCCTGGGGAGTGCCCCGGCTACGCCGGCTGAAGCTCGGCCAGGTGATCCGGGAAGAGGGGCCCCAGGGCCACCTGAGCAAGGCCGGCACCCCCACGATGGGTGGGCTGCTGGTGGTGCCCGTGGGCGTGCTGGTGGGCGGCCTGATCACCCCGAGTGATCCGCGCCTGCTGGCCGTTGCCGCCATCACCCTGGCCTACATGGCCATCGGCGCCATCGACGACTGGCGCAGCCTCACCCGCCGCACCAACACGGGCCTGACGCCCCGGGGCAAGTTGCTGCTCCAGGCCGGAGCGGCCGTGCTGTTTCTGGCCTGGGCCGCCACCGGCCAGTGGCTGGGGGGCGCCGACGCCGGCGACATCGGCCTGCCCCTGGGCTGGGTGCTGCCGATCGGGCTGCTGATCTGGCCCCTGGGGCTGTTTGTGTTTCTGGCCGAAAGCAACGCCACCAACCTCACCGATGGTCTCGACGGACTGGCGGCCGGCTGCGGCGCCGTGGTGTTCACCGGCCTGGGGCTGCAGCTGATGCTGCGCGGCCACGAAGGAGATGCATCCCTGGCCGGCTTCTGCGCCGCCATGGCGGGCTGCTGGCTGGGTTTTCTGGCCCACAACCGCCACCCGGCCCGGCTGTTCATGGGAGACACCGGCTCCCTGGCCATGGGGGCCGCCCTCAGCGCCGTGGCCCTGCTTTCCAACAGCCTCTGGCCGCTGCTGTTGATGGGCGGGGTGTTCCTGGCTGAATCCCTCTCGGTGATCCTGCAGGTGTGGGTGTTCAAAGCCACCAAGAACCCGGCCACGGGCCAGGGTCGACGCCTGCTGCGGATGGCGCCGCTGCACCACCACTTCGAACTGGGTGGGTTGGCGGAACAGGGCGTGGTGATCCGCTTCTGGGTCGCCAGCCTGCTACTGGTGGTGTTGGGTTTGGTGCTGCTGCCCTGAGCCCTGCCGTTGCCACCGCCCCCCATGGCCTACTTCAGCTGGAAGGACACCGGCCTCACCTCCGACTGCGCCAGCCTGGCGGCCATGGCCTCCCGCTTTGAAGAGGCGGCCGAACTGATGCGGCGCATGGCCAGCGAGGGCTTCCAACTGGAGCGCCACAGCGATGGCCAGCACATCACCCACCCCGATCCAGCGGTCTTCGAGGCCTACGGCTTCATCAACGAAGAATCGCCGGTGCGGCAACTCACCCTGCTGCCTTGAGAGGCCAGGCTCAATTGCGCCGCAGATAACCCACAACCCACACCACCACGAAGGCGAGTGAGGAGAGGCCCAGATAGATCAGGGCCCACTTCTGCAGGGTGGCGATATCCCAGCCGAACAGGAGACCGTTGGCGGCATCCCCGGCGGTGCTGAACCCCAATGGCAATCCCAACAGCCAACCCATCGAGGCGCCCCGGTGTGGAGGAAAATCAAAGCCATCTTGCCGGGTGTCCCCCATGGCCTCACCAGCCCCCAGTGCCCTGCCGGCCACGCTGATGCTGCTGGGCAGCGGTGAACTGGGCAAGGAGGTGGCCATCGCCGCCCAGCGCCTCGGCTGCCGGGTGATCGCGGTGGACCGCTACGCCGGCGCCCCGGCCATGCAGGTGGCCGACGTGGCCGAGGTGATCGCCATGGCCGACGCCGAGGCCCTCAAGGCCGTGGTGCGCCGCCACCGGCCCGACCTGGTGATCCCGGAGATCGAAGCCCTGGCCGTGGATGCCCTGGCCGAGCTGGAAGCCGAGGGCATCACCGTGATTCCCACGGCCCGGGCCACGGCCGTCACCATGAACCGCGACCGCATCCGCGACCTGGCCGCCACGGAGCTGGGGTTGCGCACGGCCCGCTTCGCCTACGCCGAAAGCGCCGAGGAGCTGGCCGCGGCGGCAGCCGGACTGGGCTGGCCGGTGGTGGTGAAGCCGGTGATGAGCTCCTCAGGCAAGGGGCAGAGCGTGGTGCCGGGGCCCGAGGGCATCGCCGCCGCCTGGGACGCCGCCCTGGCCGGCGCCCGTGGTGCCGGTGCGCGAGTGATCGTGGAGGAGTTCCTGCGCTTCGAGCTGGAAATCACCCTGCTCACCGTGAAGCAGTGGGCAGGACCCACCCTCTTCTGCCCACCGATCGGCCACATCCAGGAGCGGGGCGACTACCAGGCCAGCTGGCAGCCGGCCGTCCTGGGCAACGCCGAGCTGGCCGCTGCCCAATCCATGGCCCAGGCCGTCACCGACAACCTGGGCGGTGCCGGCCTGTTCGGCGTGGAATTCTTTCTCTGCCGCACCCCCGCTGGGGAGCTCGAGGTGGTGTTCTCCGAGCTCTCACCCCGCCCCCACGACACGGGCCTGGTGACCCTGGTGGGCCAGAACCTGAGCGAGTTCGAGCTGCACCTGCGGGCGGTGCTGGGCCTGCCGATCCCAGCCATTCGCAGCCTCGGCGCAGCCGCCAGCCGGGTGATCCTGGCGGAGGCCGCCGGCGCACCGGTGACCTACAGCGGCGTGGCAGAAGCCCTCAGCGAGGAGGACACCCAGGTGCTGCTGTTCGGCAAGCCGGAGGCCCGCCCCCAGCGGCGCATGGGCGTGGCCCTGGCCCGCGGCAGCAACGAGGCCGAGGCCCGCCGCAAGGCCGATGGGGCCGCCGCCCAGATCCGCGTGGAGCCCTCCAGCTGAGCAAGCGGCGCTCACCCCCTGGTGCAGCAGGGTTTCGGCCCTTATGGTGCCGCCATGAGCCAGGCCCAACCCCGCCCGCGTCGCAGCCGACGCGACAGCAGTCGCGGGGCTGTGGTCACCGACTTGCACAACCTTCGGGAGCAGCGCCAATCAGGGCGTGAGCAACGCCAGACCGGCCGGCCCAAACCCGCTGCTCACGCCGGCGAGAGCCCTCGCCGCAACCGACGCCGCCCCCTGGTGCCCTTCGCCCTGGGCATCGCCCTCGGCTATGGCCTGGCCGGGCCCCTGCCCCAGCTGGCCAGTGGGGCGATGGCGGCCTTGGTGCATGGGCCCCAACACCTCACCAGCCTGATCAATCCCTTCGGCATCGGCAACCGGCGCATCCTGGTGATCGGCACCGACAACGTGGGCGAGAACACCGATGTGATGTTCACGGTGCAGCTGAAGGACGGCACCACCCAGCTCACCCAGGTGCCGCGGGACACCTTTGTGGAATCGGCCGAGTACGGCATCGTCAAGGCCAATGCCCTCTATGCCTTCGGCGGCATGGGGGCCCTGAAACAGGAACTCACCAACCTGCTGGATGCACCGGTGGACCGCTATGTGCGGGTCAACCTGCGGGCCGTTGAACACCTGGCGGACGCCCTCGGCGGGGTCGAGGTCGACGTGCCCAAGCGCCTGTACTACGTCGACAACACCCAAAACCTCTACATCGACCTGTACCCCGGCCGCCAGGTGCTGAAGGGGGAGCAGCTCGAAGGCTTCCTGCGTTTCCGCCACGATGAACTGGGCGACCTGGGCCGCATGGAGCGGCAAAAACTGGTGCTCGCCGAGGTGTTCCGCAAACTGGCCCAGCCCACCACCTTGGCCCGGCTGCCGGAGCTGCTCAAGATCGCCGGCGACGATGTCAAAACCGATCTCTCCCCCGTGGAGATGGGGCAGCTGCTCACCGCCATGGCCAGCACCAAACTCGCCACCCGCCAACTGCCCGGCCGGGCGTTCTGGCACAACGACCTGAGCTACTGGATGCCCGACGGCAACAGCCACTACGCCGGCGTCAGCAGCGAAGAACCCCTGCCCTGAGGGAGAAGAGTCTTCAGCCCCGCAGAAAGCGGTGATGCTCCAATCCCCTGCTCGCTGGCCTCCACCAGGATGGCGCTGAGGGGTAGCTGCCAGCGCAGGGCGACATAGCGGAGGGCCTCGCTTTTGGAGGCGGTGAGCGGCAGCACATCCAAGTACCAGTGCTGGAAGAGGTGGGCTCGGGCCGCCAGAGCGTGCTGCTGCAAGGTCTGACGCACCAGGGGCAGGATGCCCTGGTCGGGCTCCTGCAGCAGATAGCTCACCTTGAAGGCACCCTGCTGGGCCGGATCCTGCAGGCGCAGCCGCGGTTGGAGTGGCGCCAGCGCGGCTTGCACCGCACCCCGGTCCCAACGCCGGCCGATGTGGCGCTGCCAGTGGTGATCGGGCCAGAGGCCCTCGGCCGTGCGGATGTGGATCTCGGTGCCGGCCTGGGTGATCCACAGCCAGGGCTCGGGCAGGTGGAGTTCAGCAAAGCGCTGGCGGGCCGCCTGGATCGAGCGGCCGCTGGTGAGGCCAATGCCCAGCTGGGGTTCGGCCAGCAAACGTCGCCGCAATTCAGCCAGGGTGCTCGGATCCGGATCGGCCAGGCTGGCATCGAGATCGAGCACGATCAGCCGTTCGGGACGCTCAGGCGGAACGGTTTCACCCTGCTGAAACCAGCGGCGGGGCCGCAGGCTGGCGGCCTGGTGGCCCGCGGCCGTCGCCGCCCCCAGGTAGTGGTTCACATGGGCGTCCCAACTGAAGGAGCGGCTCACTGCCTCCACCCCGTTGTCACGCCAGCGCCGCCAGCGCTCAGGCTGGGCCAGGCTGTCCTCCACGGCCTGCTGCAGGGCATCGAGGTCGGACACGTCCACCAGCAGACCGTTCTGGCAGCGAGCCAGGATGTCCTTGGGACCGCCGTCATCGGTGGCCACGATTGGTACACCGCAGGCCGCGGCCTCCAGCAGGGTGAGGCCGAAGGGCTCGGTGAGGGCTGGATTGACGAACACACCACCCAGCCGTGACGCCCAGCGGTAGATGGCCGGAATCTGGTGGCGCTCGTGCTGCTTCGGATAGGCCACCTGGCCGTAGAGATCAAAGCGGTCCACCAGCTCGAACACCTGCTGGAACACCTCCCGTTGCTGCTTCTCCAGCTGGCGGGGGTCGTTGCGGCAACCCAGCAGGAGCACGAGGTTGTGCTGCTGCCGCAGACGCTCGGAGCGACCAAACACCTCCACCAGGGCCGGAATGTTTTTGCGGTGATCGGCCCGGCAGATGGCCAGCACCGGCGGCTTGGCGGGATCGCGCAGAAAGGGCTCGATCAGCCCCTGCACCAGGGGTTCCTCCAGGGCGGCCTGGGGCGGAAAGAACTGGCGCAGGTCGACACCGGGGGGAATCACGGCGGCCTGATCCGCGCAGAAGCGGCCATAGCGGGCGTACTGCACCTCCAGCTCCTGCCGGGTGCTGGTCACCACCAGATTGCTGTGGGCCAGGGCGAGTTCTTCAGCTTCAATGCGCCGGGCCATCGCGTAGTGCTCCTCGATCTGACGCGGATCCACACCCGCATCGATCAGGCGCCGCCGCTTCTCCCGGCCCAGGGAGTGGCCGGTGAACACCAGCGGAATGCCCAAACGCTGCCGCAGCAGGGCACCCACGTAACCGGCATCGGCGTAGTGGGCATGGATCCAATCGGGTAAACGGTCCTGGGCAAGCAGGCTTTCCGTGAGCGCATCGGCCAACGCATCGAGGTGCAGCCACAACAACTCTTTGCGCAGATAGCGGCGTGGCCCGAAGGCCAGCCTCCGTATGGCGGCACCGGGGCCCAGCGACTCCCAGGGCTGGGCGTAATCGGCAGACACGCGGCGATCCCGGATCAGCCGTGTCACCACGTCCAGCCGCTCCACCTCCGGCCGCAGGGCGAGGCTGCGGGCCAACTCGAGCACGTAGGTGGTCTGCCCTCCGGTGTCCGCATCACGACCCAGTTCGAGGTCATGACCCCGAAACAGGCCATGGAGGTGCAAGTGAAGGAGGTACAAACCCACAGGGCAGGACAACTGCCCCTATCGATAGCGAGTTCAGCGACCACCGTCCGCATTACGACACAGGAGCGAACTCGCACGACGCAACCTGAACAAGGCAAACCGCAGCTATGGCTGGCTCTTTCGGCCAAAAGCGGTCCATGAAGCTGAATGACGGGGAGCACACAATTCGGGGGAACTGCTGGCACCCAGGCCGTTTGACACGGCCCGCCAGGGTCCATAGGGTGCAGTCAGCCATGGTGTGGGAATCGGACATGGCAAGCCAACAGGCGCTCCATCGCGGACTCGCCCTCGCGACAGGGCTGCTCCTGGCTGGCAACCTGCTGGCCTGTGATGAGCTGACCCGCGCCAAGCGAAGGGATGATCCAGCCTCCGCGCTCAACACCCGCACCTCGAAATGGAGAGGCAGCTCAACCGATGGCTCCTACAGCCATGTGGAACAGGTGAGCACGGGCAAGAACAGCTTTGTATTCAACGAAACCTGGTACAAAAAAGGACCCAAACCGATCAAGACATCAGGCTCAGGCCGGTTTGAGGAATCCAACAGCACCAACATTTACACCTACACCAACCCGCCAGGCGTAGTAGTGGTACGCACCGACGAAAGCCCAGACGAAATCTCCACGGTGGACACCGTGATCAACACCACGATCCCACTCTTTAAGGTGGGCGAGCAGATCAGCTACACGGTAAGGGAATAGGGCGATAACCAACGCCTTTCAAAGCCATCCCCGCCAACAAGAAGGGTTCTTGCGCAATTGTTTTTGTAATCAGCTTATAAGGCCATCACGGCTTTTGAACTCAAGATCGGTTGAGACGCGAACTTCAGGCCTAAAGCCCAGTGTAGAGATCGGCAAACAACAAGCCTTGTTCCGGGGTCCACTGGAATTGCAGGAGTGCAGTCTGAGCCAATTGCGTTGACATCGCATCGAGCAAAGAAGAATCAGGGATCAATTGAGCTTCTGCGGACAGACCCGTCGAATAGGTAGCCTGGATATTAGTTTGAGAACTATATGAACCAAACGGATCTTCAGAGCGATAAGACTCGCTGAAGCCCGTCATTAGACCGGTTAGAGAATCGTATTGATACACAACAGAGCGCGAATATGGATCATCTCCAATCCCATAGGAACCCTGTGATACAAGTCGGGATGCCAAGAGACTATCCGATGGCTCTGCGGCACCAAATACATTTAGGTAGGCCCCGCTGATGATCTCCAGGGCAGAACTAGGAGAGTCGAAAAGCACATCAGACCGAAGCCAGCGCAACAGGCTATCCGAACCACCCTCATAGAGGTCGACCGAAAAAGATATTCCCGCCTCATCATCGCCTGAGGGAGGATTGAAGACAACTGCGTCATAACCAATGGAATCACCGGTCTCAGTGACAACAAGCCGACCATCATAAAAACTCATGGGAGTCGAGGTGTAGGTTGTCTGTCGTACACCGCCGAAGATTTCAACACTTGCATCAAAGGTTGTGGGATCAGGCCAAGGAAGGTTTTCAATTGCTTCATTGAAAATGCCACCGTTGGGACCGCTTTCATATCGATAGCCGACAGCTTCACTTAACGACAAACTTTGACCAAAGGAACCCGCATAAAGACTACCCTGAGAAAAAACAAGCTTTTCTGCGGCGATCAACCCACCATCGAGGACGTTAACAGTTACAATTCGACGAAGCTCAACAGGGTTAGCGATATAACCTTCACGATTGTCCTCAGCGAAGAACTCAGCAACAGCAATGCCGCTAGGGCCGTAGATATAATAAAAATAATCAACATAGTCAGGACCGGATTGAGTATATGTAGAATCAAGTTGAATCGTATCTCGCTTGACAGCCAGAGGCCTGTCTTGAGCATCTAAGAGATATTGATAATCATATGAGTAGGAAAAAGAATCTGTACGTGAGCCGGAGGACTCGATTGTCGTTGAGGTTCTATAATCAGTTTGGCTTATTAGATACGTGGTTTGAAGAAGGTCGGTTCTAATAGGCAGAAGGGGATTGGGCTGATATGCATTGGGATCACCAAGGGCACCATCCGCATTAACGTCAAACCCGAAAGCGTCTTCCCACGTCCATAGGCTCTGGCCCGAGAGCCAGCCCGTACTGCCCGTAATCACTCCAGCGCTGTTCGTGGTCCAGACCAGGCCTTGACCTTCATAGGCCCCCGTGCCATCCAGCAGCACTTGATACCCAGTTCCAAAAGCACGTGCTCCCTTGGCGTCCCACGATGCTGAACTCGCATCGCTGTAACTCACACCCGAGCTGTTGCGCAGCTTCAGCAGGTCATCCGTATCCCCATCGCCATCACGGTCGATGTAGTAGGTCCCCCCATAAACAGCTCCGATCGGGCGCACCAGGCGCCCTCCAACCACATCAACAGCGGCATACCCTGTTGTTCCATCATCGTTCAGCTCCACCCCAAAGGCACTTTCCCACTGCCA
>NZ_JACJRT010000015.1 GCF_014697415.1 Cyanobium sp. FACHB-13342
GGAACAGGAGCAGACCCGACCAACCCACAAATACGAAGCGGTCGCGCTTGAGCCAGTCATCGAGGACGTCGAACCATCCCCGCTGCGGCGCGCGCCCTACAGCGATCGTCATGGTGATGAAACGGTGCGGAAAACCCGCGGAAGCTGTGGGATTACCGCGCGATGGTAACAACGCTGAAGCGGATCGCGAGACGCTTCGCAACGGGCTGACATGCCCGCCTCCAGCAGGGTTCTACTTGCTCTCCATGACCCAGACCCCATCCCAGTCCGCCGCAGGGGGGGCGGCGTCGAACGCGATGCAGCGCTGCAGGTAAAGGCTGCTGAGCCGGTCGTCGGGATGGAGGGCCAGGGCCTGTTCGAAGCAGCTTCGGGCCGCGCCCCAGGAGCGCCTGCGGTAGAGCTCCAGCCCATCGCGGTAATGGTTCAGGACTTCCATGGCCCTGGGGAAGCTGGCCTCACTGTGAAAGTCGAGCACCTCGTGGATCACCACGGGCTCGGTTTTCCCCTTCACCACCACCCGGTCGGCTTCCCGGAGCCGGTAGGTGCCCCGCAGTCGGCTGCGGGTGGCCTCACTGATCAGCATCCGGGCGCCGTACTGCTTGCAGGCCGATTCGAGCCGGGCTGCCAGGTTCACCCCGTCGCCGATCACGGTGTAGTTCATCCGTTTGGGCGAGCCGATGTTGCCGCTTACCACGGCATCGGTATGGAGGCCGATGCCGATGCGGATCGGGGCCAGGCCGCCCTCCTGGCGTTGGCGGTTCAAGCCTTCCAGCTCGGTGAGCATGGCAATGCCGGTGCGCACGGCCCGGTCGGCATCGTCGGCGTTGGGGATCGGCAGGCCAAAGACCGCCATCACCGCATCCCCGATGAATTTGTCGAGCATGCCGCCCTCCCGCTGGAGGCACTCGACCATCAACGTGAAGTAGGTGTTGAGCAGGCTCACGGTGCCCTGGGCACCCAGGGATTCGGTGAGGGTGGTGAAGCTGCGGATGTCGCTGAAGAGCACGGTGGCTTCGCTCTCCTGCCCCCCCAGGGCGTTGGCCCCCTCCCGCATCAGGGATTCGGCGATCAGCGGATCCATGTACCGGGCCATGGTGCCCTTCATCCGCTTTTCGTCGCTGATGTCCTCGATCATCAGCATCGAGCCCATGGCCGTGCCGCCCTCGCTGCGCAGGGGCATCAGGGTCAGGTTGGCCGCGGTGGGCTTGCCGGCAAGGTCGAGTTCCACGTCCAGAAGCGTCAGGCTTTCCCCCGAGCTGCGCACCTCGGCCAGCTTGGGGAGCAACCAGGTGCTGCTGTCGCCGAAGAGTTCAGCGGCAGCCAGGTTGATCACGTCGCGGGATCGGGCCCGGAAGATGCGGCAGCCCGACCGGTTGATGGTCTGGGCGACATCGTTGTCGTTGAAGGTGATCACGCCGCTGGCCATGCTCGCGAGCATGGATTCGGCGTAGGCCTTCATCGCCTGCACGTCGTCAAACAGCTTGGCGTTCTCCAGCGCCACGGCCATCTGGGCCGTGAAGGCCTTGAGCCTGGCCGCGTCGTCGTCGCTGAAGACCCCTCCGCGCTTGTTCAGCACCTGGGTGGCACCGATCACCGTGCCGCTTTTGTTCAGCAGGGGGGTGCAGAGGATGGATCGGGTGAAAAAGCCCGTCTGCTTGTCGAACGACGGGTTGAAGCGCAGGTCGGCATAGGCATAGGGAATGTTCACCGTTTCGCCGGTGCTGAACACCGTGCCGGCGATGCCCAGGTGGTTGGGGAAGCGGATCTTGGTGGCCCCGAGCCCCTCACCGATCTCCGTGTAGAGCTCATCGGTCTTGGTGTCATTGAGGAAGAGGGTGGAGCGCTCCGCATCGAGCAGGCGCGTGATCGTGCCGATCACCTTGTCCAGCAGGCTGCCCAGCTTGAGCTCGCCGGAGAGTTCCGACACCATCGTTAGAAACTCCTGCTCCCGCTGCCGTTTGCGTTCCGCGTCTTCCAGCAGCAGGCTGCGCTGCACGGAGACGCTGGCCTGGCGGGCCATGGCTTCGATCAGGGCCAGGTGGGCCTGGTTGAAGCCCCCGTCGCCCTGGTGGTTCAGCACCTGCACCACGCCGATCACCTCGCCGTTGATGGTGCGCAGTGGGGCACAGGCGATGGTGGCCGTGCGGTAGCCGGTCTGCTCGTCAATGCTGCTTTCAAAGCGGGGGTCGGCATAGGCATCGGCAACCAACACCCCTTCGCCGCTCTGAAACACGTGCCCGGCGATGCCGCGGTCGTTGAGCAGGCGGATGTCCCGGCTAAGGCCGCCCACGCTCTGGCGGCTGTAGAGCTCCTGGGTCTCGAAATCATGCAAAAACACGGTGCCTCGATCGGCATCCGTGGCCTGGGTCACCAGTTCGATCAGACGCCCGAGCTGGCCGTCCAGGGTGTCTTCTTGGGCGACCGCATTGGCCACCTCCAGCAGCAGTCGGGCCTCGCGCAGGTTCATGGCTGAATGCGGCCGCCCGCCTCCAGGAGCTGGCGCTGGGCCAGAAGGGCCTCCTGCAGATGCCGCAACTGGCTCTGGGTCTCGGCCTGGTGCCGCTGCAGCTCTTCGCGATGGTCGGCCTCCCGTTGCTCCAGCCGCTGTCTGAGCACAGCCACCGACCCTTGCAGCTGGCCCAGCTCCGTCAGGGCGTTCACGTGCTGTTGGTGCAGCTGCTGGGCCGCATCGCTCTGGTGGGTTTCGAGCTGTAGACGCAGGGCTTCAATGGAGCTGCGCAGTTGACGGTTTTGATCCTGTTCAGTGCTGAGGGCGCGGGTCAGCTGCTCGGCGGCCAGTCGCTGCTGCTCTTCCAGCTGGGCGCGCAGCGCTTGCACGGTGTGGCGCAGTTGCAGCAGCTCCAGGTTCAGCTCCTCGATGGTCTTTGCAGATTCCAGATCGGACTGGCTTGGCTGTGGCTGGTCGGGGCCTGTCACGGTCTTCGACCCTGCTCCTGAGATGCCTTGAGGATGGCAGATTTGAACCGACCCGCCCAGGAGCTGCGGTGACCCGGCAGGATGGCTCCCATCGTTTGTCACCTGTCATGGTCTCCTCCCCCGCAACCGAGTCACTCGAGCTGCCGGTGCTGGGGTCTCGGCGGCTCTCCAATGTGCTGGTGGCCCTGGTGGTGACCACCGGTGGCCTGGGCTTCCTGCTCACCAGTGCTTCGAGTTACCTCGGCACCGACCTGCTGCCGATCGGCCACCCGGCCGAACTGGCCTGGGTGCCCCAGGGGCTGGTCATGGGGCTGTATGGCCTGGCGGCCATGGCCCTGTGCAGTTACCTCTGGGCGGTGATCGGCATCGATGTGGGGGCGGGCAGCAACCGCTTTGATCGGGCTTCCGGAACGGCCACCATCTGCCGCCGTGGCTTCCGGCAGACCATCAACGTGGAGATCCCCCTGCGGGAGATCCAGGCGGTGAAGGTGGAGGTGCGCGATGGCCTCAATCCCCGCCGCCGGTTGGCGTTAAAGGTGCAGGGCCGTCGTGACATGCCCCTCACCCGGGTGGGGGAGCCCATGCCCCTGGCTGATCTGGAGCTCTCCGGAGCCCAGCTCGCCCGTTTCCTCGGCGTTCCCCTGGAGGGCGTCTGATGGGTCGCGATCGCCTTGGTTTGACACGGGACTCCAAGCGTTGGTTGAGCCGCCTGGTGCTCGGCGGGCTGTTGCTGCTGGCGCCCCTCACCCTGGTGGCCTGTGCCGCCGATAGCGGCACCCGCCAGCTCGGCTGCAGCACGGCCAGTACCCCTTGCCTGAGCGGCTCCGCCACCGTGGCCCTGCAGACCAACAAGGGGGAGGTGCAACTGCAGCTCGACGGCGCCGCCGCGCCCCTCACCGCCGGCAACTTCGTGGATTTGGTGAAGCGCGGGGTCTACAACGGCACCGTGTTCCATCGCGTGGTGCGGGAGCCCGTGCCCTTTGTGGTGCAGGGGGGCGACCCGGCCAGTGCCGACCCGAAGGTGCCATCCAGCCAGTACGGCCTGGGCAGCTATGTGGATCCCGCCAGTGGTGAAGCCCGGCTGATTCCCCTGGAGATCAAGCGCAGCGATGAAGCCGAGCCTCGCTACGGCGAACCGGTTACGGCTCCGGGCGTCACCCGCCAGCTCGCCCTGGCCCACCAGCGGGGTGCGGTGGCCATGGCCCGCTCGGCCGATCCCAATTCCGCCAGCGCCCAGTTCTATGTGGCCCTCCAGGCCCTGCCAGAGCTGGACGGCCGCTACGCCGTCTTTGGCCGGGTGAGCAAGGGGATGGAGGTGATCGACCAGATCCGCCAGGGCGACAAGATCGTCAAGGCGACCGTGGTGGCCGGCGGGACTTTGGTGCAGGGCGAGCCCTGAGAGGTGGTGCAGGGCAAGCCCTAGGCCGGCACGCGCTTGTTCGAGGCGGTGACCTTCAGGAAGGCGGTGTTGACACCGGAGGCCCGCTCCAGGGCCACCTTGCCGGTGCGGGCGATTTCCAGGATGCCGAAGCTTTCCATCACCTGCTCCAGGGCCACCAGCTTGCCGGGATCGCCCACGACCTCCAGGGTCAGGGCGTCATCGGCCACGTCCACCACATTGGCCCGGAAGACCTGCACCAGATCGAGGATGGCGCTGCGGCTTTCCGCCGGTGCCGACACCTTGAGCAGCATCAGTTCGCGCTCGACGCTGGGGATGCGGGTGAGATCAATCACGCCCAGCACGTTGATCAGCTTGTCGAGCTGTTTGGTCATCTGCTCGAGGGTGTGCTCGTCCCCCGCCACCACCATCGTCAGCCGGGAGATCCCTGCCTGCTCGGCGGGCCCCACCGCCAGGCTTTCGATGTTGAAGCCCCGGCGGGCAAACAGGCCGGAGATGCGACTCAGGGCGCCTGATTCGTCTTCCACCAACACCGAGAGGGTGTGTTTCATCGCCTGAGGGACCCGCTGCGCTGGCTTTGCCCCAAATTACTGTCCGGCGCCGGCACGTGACTCCCAGACCCCAGGTGCTCCAGCCAGCTCAGCAAGGCGCCATTGAAGGCCGCCGGGTGTTCGTCATGGGGGCAGTGACCACTGCCGTCCAGCAGCACCAGGGAGAGGTCAGGGCGGAGCCGTTGCACCTGGGCCGCCACCTGCACCGGCACCAGCCGGTCGCGCCGACCCCAGATCAGCAGCAGCGGTTGGCCAAGCCGCCGCAGGAGGGCGGGCGCGGTGGCGCCATGGGGTCGTAGGGCCATGGCGATGCTCATCGCCCGCAGGGCCCGCACCGCCCCGGGCCGCCTTGCGGGTCGGGCGATCACCCGGTGCAGCTCCCGATCGCCGATCACCGGGGTGTTGTAGGCCGATTGGATCCCCAGATCCAGCAGGGGGGAGTGGGCCAGGAGGGGCACCACCAGCTCCAGGGGCAGCAGGCGGCAGAGCAGGGTCACCAGCCAGCGTTGCAGCCGCCTTCGCCAGGGGCGCCGCCGGGGTGGACCGCTGCTGCTCGCCAGCATCAAGGTGGGATCGGGTAGGGGGGCTGCCGCCACAGCTCTCACAAGATGGGGAGCGAACACGGCGCAGCTGAGGGCCACCAGGCCGCCTAGGGAGTGGCCGACCAGCACCGCAGGCCCCTGCACCACCTGCTCGAGAAAGGCCTGCAGTTGCCGGGCCCAAAGGCGGTTGTCGAGCCGCAGGGCCGGCTGGCTGGAGGCCCCGAAGCCCAGCAGATCCAGCCCATACACGCGCCAGCCGGCGGCGGCGAGCACCGCGGCATTGCGCCGCCAGTGGCCGCTGCCGGCGGCGAAGCCATGCACCAACACCAGGGCTGGGGCCGTGGCATCGCCCAGCACCCGCCAGTGGCAGCGCTCCCCCCGCCAGAGCCATTCGGCATGGATGCCCCACTCGACGCTCTCCCCGGTCGGCCGTGGGGGTGCAGGCTGGACGGTCACCACCACCTTGCGATCTCCTGACAGCACACGCCAGCGCTCACTATTGCGAAGGGCTGGCCCGCCTGCAGCCCGGCAGCGGCTTTTTCCGTGCCGAGTCGCGCCCCTCGCGGGACCTGGGGGTGCTGCTGGCCCGCAGCCTGGCGGCCCGGGGGCGCCTGCGGGTGCTCGATGCCATGGCTGGCTGTGGCATCCGGGCCCTGCGCTACGGCCTGGAGGCCGGGGCGGAGGCGGTGTGGGCCAATGATGCCGATCCCGATCGACTGCCCCTGCTGCAGCGTCACCTCGCCGGGCTTCCCGGGGTGCGCTGCACGGCCCGCACCGCCCAGCACCTGCTGGCGGATTGCCTGCAGCGCCAGGAGCGCTTCGACCTGGTGGATCTCGATGGCTTCGGTTGCCCCACGGGCCTGGTGCCGCTGGCGTTGGAGGCGGTGGCCTTTGGGGGGGTGCTGTACCTCGCCAGTACCGATGGCCGCTCCCCCACCGGCCATGACCGGCCCGCCGCCGTTCGGCTGCTGGGGGCGGCGGCCCGGGCCCATCCGGCCAGCTGGGAGCTGGCCCTGCGCTTGCAGCTCGGCAGCGTGGCCCGGGCCGCCTGGGCCCTGGGACGGGGGGTCGAACCCCTGGTCAGCTTCAGTGAGGGCCGAACCTTCCGGACCGCGGTGCGGTTGCAGCGCCGGCCATCCCCGCGGCAGGAGGAGCAGCTGGGGATGGTGGCCCACTGCCATGGCTGCGGCCATCAGCAGGTGCAGCCGTTGATTCGGCTGCGCCAATGGCAGCCCTGCGGCTGCTGCGTTCCCACGTCGTCGGCGGCCGACCAGCCCCCGCCCCTGGCCATCAGCGGACCGCTCTGGATCGGGCCGCTGCAGGATGGTGCCTTGCTGGCTGAGCTGGCAGCCCAGGCTCCCGCCGCCAGCCTCTCGCCGGAGGGGGCCCGCCTGTTGGCCCGTCTGGCGGCCGACCCTGGCCTGCCTGTCTGCTGCTGGCCCACGGCCGAGATTGCCCGCCGCCTGGGCGGTGGGCCTCCACCCCTGGCCAAGCTGTTGGCTGCCCTGCGGGCCGAGGGCTGGGTTGCCTGGCCCAGTGGGGTGATGCCAGGGCAATTTCGCAGTGATGCCCCCTGGCCCGAGATCCTGCAGATCGCGAGCCGGTTGGGCGCCATGGCCTCCGGCACTGCTAAATAGGAGGCCGTTCGCAGCCCGGTTCATGGCCTCTGAAATTTTCGGCACCGCTGCCCTGTTCTGGGTGCTGATTCCCGTTGGCCTGGCTGGTGGTGCCCTGCTGCTGAAGCTCGCCGACAAGGACTGAGCTCCTCCCCGGCCTTCCTCTTTGAGTCCATCCCCGGCCTCCACCCCTCCCGATCAGGCCCAGCCGACGCCTAGGCTCAGGCCCGCTTGAGGGTTGGCGATGCAGGTTTTGGTGGTTGGCGCAACGGGAACCCTCGGGCGGCAAGTGGCCCGCCGGGCCCTCGACGCCGGTCATCAGGTGCGCTGCGTGGTGCGCTCCCCCCGCAAGGCGGCGTTTCTGCAGGAATGGGGCTGCGAACTCACCCGCGGTGACCTGCTCGAGCCCGACAGCCTCGACTACGCCCTGGAGGGCCAGGATGCGGTGATCGATGCGGCCACCGCCCGGGCCACCGACCCCGGCAGCGCCTACGACATCGACTGGACCGGCAAGCAAAACCTCTTCGCGGCCTGCCAGAGGGCTGGGGTGAAGCGACTGGTGTTTGTGTCCCTGTTGGATGCCCATCAGCACCGCCAGGTGCCCCTGATGGACATCAAGGCCTGCAGCGAGGACTGGCTGATGGCCTCAGACCTCGACTACACGATCCTGCGCGGGGTGGCCTTCATGCAGGGCGTGATCAGTCAGTTTGCGATTCCCGTGCTCGAGAGTCAGACGGTGTGGGTGAGTGGCACGCCCACGCCGATCGCCTACATGAACACCCAGGACATGGCCCGCTTCGCCGTGGCGGCCCTGGAGCGGCCCGAGACGGTGCGTCAGGCCTTCCCCGTGGTGGGTCCGCGGGCCTGGACCACCAGCGAGGTCACCCAGCTCTGTGAGCGTTACTCGGGCAAGGAGGCGCGCATCTTCCGGGTGCCGCCGGCCCTGCTGAGTTTGATGCGATCGGTGACGGCCTTCTTCGAGGCCAGCCTCAACGTGGCTGAGCGGCTCGCCTTTGATGCCGTGACCGGTGGTGGCAAGGCCCTCGATGCGCCGATGGAGGCCAGCTATGAGGCCTTTGGCCTGGATCCGGCCGAAACCACCGGCCTTGAGGCCTATCTCAAGGAGTACTACGACACGATTCTCAAGCGCTTGCGCGAGATGGAATCGGACCTCGACAAGGAAGCGAAGAAAAAGCTGCCGTTCTGAATCCGGAATCGGCAGCCAGCAGGCCTGACAGTGCGCCTGTACTATTTCGGCGTTGCTCGGCTGCGCCCATGTCGGTTGCCCAGATCAAGAACCTGCAGCGCCGCTTGGCGAACCTCGAGGCCGAGGCCACCGAGGAACTCAACCGGGCCTGTGGCCATGAGCTTTGGCAAACCCTGGGTTTTGATGCCTTTGACAGCCTGGAGGACGGTGACCGGCGGGCGCGGGCGAACTACTACTACGGCCAGTTGCAGACGGTGCGGGAGCTCAAGGACGTCGTCGGCTAAACCGCCCTACCCGCCGCCCCCGGCGCGGCCCGATTTTCCGCCGCCGGCCCGGCCCCCGCGCCCGGGCGAGTGGCGCACCTGCTCCAGGCGTTGGGCTTCCGGGGGTGTCACCTCGCGCCAGGCACCGGGGGCGAGGCCGGTTAGGTCGAGGGGCGCAGCGCCGTCCATCAGATCGATGGCCACCCGCATGAGGCGCAGGGTGGGCAGCCCCACCGCGGCCGTCATGCGGCGCACCTGACGGTTGCGACCCTCGCGCAGCTCCAGCTCCAGCCAGCTGGTGGGAATGGCGGCCCGCTGGCGGATCGGGGGATCGCGCTCAGGCAGCAGGGGATCGGCGATCAGACGGGCCCGGGCTGGCAGGGTGGGCGCACCCTGAATCAGCACGCCCTGGCTCAGCTGTTCCAGCGCCTGGGGATGCAGGGCGGCCTTGCCCTCCACCTGGACCCAGTAGCGGCGCCAATGGCCAAAGGCGGGGTCGGTGAGGCGCTGTTGGAGTCGTCCGTCGCTGGTGAGCAGCAACAGGCCCTCACTGTCGGCATCGAGCCGGCCAGCGGCATACACCCCGGGGATCGGGATGTAGGGGGCCAGGCAGCCCCAGCGGCTGCCTGGTTCGGGCGTGAACTGGCTCAGCACCCCGTAGGGCTTGTTGAAGAGAAGGGTGGTCAGGGACGGCTGGTCGGGGGCCTGGGGATCAACTGGCTTGGCGGGCTTTCCACAGGTTCACCACGCCGATGGAGATCAGCAGGAGGCCCAGATCCAACGACAGCGGCGGCAAAACCATGGCGGAGCCGAAACGGCACAGGTGCTGCCGACCCTATCGCCCGTCGGGCGGCAATTAAGCTATGGGCAGCGATTGATTCCCCAACTAGCGCCCCCGCATGATCGAGACCTCCGGTGTGATTGAAAAGGAGCAGGGCAACGGGTTTTACCTCGTGACCCTGGAACAGCCGGCTGGTCACCAGTGCCTCTGCCGGGCGGCCGGCAAGCTCACCAAATTCCGCATCAAGCTGTTGGCGGGCGACAAGGTGCTGGTGGAGATCAGCCCCTACGACCTCACCCGCGGCCGGATCACCTACCGGGAGCGCAATGCCGCAGCCGGCCCCCGTCCCGGTGGCAACCGTCCCGGTGGGCCTCGGCGGCGCTGAGCGCACCTCACGGTGCGACGTCGGCGCTGAGCGCACCCTCAGACGGCGACGCCTAGGAGGGCTTCAATGGCAGCTTTGAATTCGCTGCGCTGCTTCACGCCCCGGAAGGTGTGCTTGAGCTCCTTCTGGAAAAACAGCTGCACCGTGGGGGTGCCGGTCACACCGGCCTGGGCGGCGATCTCCTGATCGGCCTCGATGTTGATCTCCACGCCCTGGGCAGCACCGCCGAGTTCGTCGAGCACCCGCTTGAGTTGGGGCTTGAGCACGTGGCAGGGGCCGCAGCTGGGGGAGGTGTAGACCACCAGCAGAGGCTTGGGGCTGTCGTGATACAGCTTGCGCAGCGCGTAACCGCCCTTTTGCCAGATGGCGTCCGGGCTGAAGTTGCTGGCATCGCTTTCGGCGGTGGGCTGGGGCGCGCCCACCGCGGCCGGATCGACGGGATCGTGGCTCACGGTGACCGCCAGGTTGTGGTGGGTGAGCCAGCGTTCGGCCGCCAGGGCCGCCTGGCAGCCACTGCCGGCGGCCGTGATGCCCTGGCGCCACTCCGCATCGGCCACGTCGCCGGCGGCATAGACGCCCTCCAGGCTGGTTTCGGGGCGGCCGGGTTGGGTCACCAAATAGCCAAGCTCATCCACCTCGAGCTGGCCCCGCACCAGGCGGGTGTTGGGGGTGTGGCCGATGGCGTAGAAGAGTCCCTTGACCGCCAATTCCTCGCTGGCGCCGGTGGTGGAGTCCCGCAGGGTGAGGGCCTCCATCCAGTCTCCGCCGCTGACGTCGGCCACCTGGCGGTTCCAGTGCACGGTGATGGCTGGGTTGGCCAGCACCCGGTCGGCCATGGCCCCGCTGGCCCGCAGCTTGTCGCCGCGCACGATCAGGTGCACATGGCTGCCGTATTTGGTGAGGTACACCGCCTCTTCGCAGGCGGAGTCGCCGCCGCCCACCACCGCCAGCTCGGCTTGGCGGAACTGGGGTGTGGCGCCATCGCAGATGGCGCAGGCACTGATGCCGTTGCTCCAGAAGCGCGCTTCGCTGGGTAGGCCCAGTCGGTTGGCGCTGGCCCCGGTGGCCAGGATCAGGGCCTGGGTTTGGAGGGTCTGGCCATCCGCGCTGACCCGGTAGGGACGCTGGGAGAGGTCGATGGCGGTGGCATCGGCTTCGATCAGCCGGGTACCCCAGCGCACCGCCTGGGCCTTCATGTTGTCCATCAGATCGGGTCCCAGGATGCCGTCGGGGAAGCCCGGGAAGTTCTCCACGTGGGTGGTGGTCATCAGCTGACCGCCAGGGATGCCCCCGTCCTGGAAGCCCGTGATCAGCACCGGGTTGAGGTTGGCCCGGGCGGCGTAGATGGCGGCGGTGTACCCCGCCGGACCCGACCCCACGATCACCAGGTTTTCCACGGCTGGGGCGGCTCCCTCGGACGGCACGGCTTAAGCGGATCGACTATGACTTGAGCCTAGGCGATGGTCCGGGAGACCTGCTTTCGCGATTCCAAAAAGCGCCGAAACTTCTTCAGAGTTTCTTTAGATTTCCAGGAGTCCGTCGCTTTCGGGCCTGATGCCCTGTCCCAGATCGTTGGGGACCATCAGCACGCTGGCTTCGAGCAGTTCCGGATGCTCGTCCAGGCAGAGCAACCATTCCCGGAACTCTTCAGTGATCGCAAAGCTTTCTTCGTAGTGCTCGAGGGAGTCAAGCGTGGCTCGGCGGGCCAGAGCCCAGCTCACGGCAACCGTGAGACGGCGATTCACTGCGGGGTTCATGCTCCCCTCTCCCTTGGATGGCACCACGTTGCCGGGGCACGTGCCGTCCTTCGGTATTGGTTGACACAACGTCGCAAATTTGCTGCGCAAGTTTGTATCTCGGCGGACGGGGATCACGCCCTTTGCTGCAGAAAACCGGGCAGTTCCGGGCCCCCCAGGCGGATGATCCCGCCGACCCGTTCATCGACGGTTTCCAGGGGAAGGGCTCCGGCGCCAGCGCTGCCGCTGGCCTCGGGTTCGGGGACCGCCAGCCTGGGGCGCACCAGGTAGGGCTCGCTCAGGGACCAGCTGCGGGCGTAGCTGATCAGCAGGGGATCGGCGGGCGCAAACACATAGGACGGATCCCGGGGCACCGCTTCCATCCCGGCCCGGTCTCCCGCCATCCGCACGGCCCGGGTGATCGCCTGGACGAAGCGGCTGCGGGTGACCACGGTGGTGAGGTAGGCCACCACCCGCAGCCGGGGGGCATCGAAGCCCTCGGCGCACATGTCGATGCTCACCAGCCAGTCGGCCTCGCCGGCCTGGAAGGCGGCCAGCCGGGTGGCGGCTTCGGGGTCCTGGGAGTGCACCAGATGCACCCGATCCCCTTCCTCTTCCAGCAGCCCGGTGATGCGCCGGGCATGGGCGATATCCCGGGCGATCACCAGACCGCCGGCCTCGGGATGGCTGCCGCGCACCCGTTCCAGCCGTTTGCGGGCGTTGAGCAGCAAGCGCAGGGCGATGCTGCTGCTGTCGCCCAGCTGAATGGCCCGGCGCAGATTGCGGGCCCGCCAACTCTCGCGGACTTCGGCGGAGAGGGGGGAGGTTTCGGTGTCGGCGCTGGTCTGGGGGCGGCCGTGCTCCACCCAGCCATCCTGAAAGCGGAATTCCAGCGGGCGCACATCGCCGGCCAGGATCAATTGGCGGGGCTCCACGCTGAGGTCGGGGGCGATGCGCTCGATGATCTGATCGCCCTCGCGCACCCGGACCCGGCGGGCCGCGCAGAAGGCCAGGTTGTCGGCCCGGAAGGGCGTGCCGGTGAGGCCCAGCCGCAGCTGGGCCCGATCGGTGAGCTGGCTGAAGGCAAAGCCCCAGGCGGCAGCTTCCGGTTCGTCGGGGTCGAGCCCCAGGTGGTGCACCTCATCGGCGATCGCCAGCCAACGGCCCAGGCCCAGCTGGCCCAGGGCCGTGGCGAGATGGCTGCGGTGGCGGCCGGCGCCTTGGTAACTGAGCAGCAAGCCATCCCAGTCGCCGTTGGGCTCCAGGTCGGCCAGGCCCCGCTCGGGGTCCCACTCGACCAGCCGCAGATTCAGCCGTTCTGCGGCTCCCAGCCACTGCCGCGCGATCGAACTGCGGTGGCAGAACACGAGGAAGCGCTCCAGGCGGCCCTCCCGCTGCAGGGTGTGGAAGCTGAGCAGGGCGCCGAGGGTCTTGCCGGCCCCGGGGCCGGCGTGAATGAGCACGTCATGGCCGCCCGGTTGGCCGTTGAGCAGGCGGGCGCGCAGCAGCTGGATCAGGCGGGTCTGCCATTGCCTGGGGCGGATCCCGGGGAGTGCCGGCGCCGGGAGGCCCAGATCAAAGGAGGGAAACGCCATCGCGCCATTGTGGCGATGAATGAGTGTTGTGGCCTATGGGTTTGTGGCTGGCTGTGACTACCTTCTGGCCATCCCCCCGGGCCAAGCTGTTGCCACCATGGCCAACCCCGATTGCCCCCGCTCCAGTCCCTCCTCCGATCCAGGCTCCTGGGCCTGGACGGTGGAGCAGCAGCGACGCCATCTCGGCGCCTGCTGGGAGCTCGAGTGCGATATCGATCCGATGATCCTGCGAGCTCGCCAGCTGCGCCATCTCGGGGCCCTGCCCCAGGCCAGCTGCGTGGAACAGGAGCTGCTGCCCTTGTTCTGAACCGTGCTCGGAGCCCTGGGTCCCGGGGCCGCATGGGGAACTGCGCATATTTGTTCGTGTGGTGTTGCCCCCGGGAGGGGGCTCACCCCCTAATAGAGGCATGACCCCTGGGAACCCTCTTGGCTGAACCGTCGGGTGTGGACGTGGGAGCGGTGCTGATCCTGCGGGAGCGCAGTGCGGGTGAGTCCCGGGTGGCCGCGACTCCAGAAACCGTGCGGCGCCTGAGGGCCCGCGGTTTGAATCTTCAGGTGGAGCAGGGGGCTGGCCTGGCCGCCGGCTATGCCGATCAGGACTACGCCGACGCCGGTGCCCTCCTGGTGGAGCCTGGAGCTGGCCTGGGCGCGGATGTCGATGCGGTGCTCTGCGTCAACCCGCCCGCCGCCGCCGTTCTCGACCAGCTCAGGCCTGGTGCCCTGGTGGCCGGCCTGCTCTCCCCCTACGGCGCCTCGAGCCTGGTGGAGCAGCTTCAGGCCCGCCAGCTGTCCGCCCTGGCCCTGGAGCTGCTGCCGCGGATCAGCCGCGCCCAGAGCATGGATGTGCTCTCGTCGCAGGCCAACATCGCCGGCTACAAGGCGGTGCTGCTGGCCGCAGCGGCCCTTGACCGCTACGTTCCCATGCTGATGACAGCCGCGGGCACGATTCAGCCGGCCCGGGCGCTGATCCTCGGAGCTGGGGTGGCGGGCCTGCAGGCCCTGGCCACGGCCCGCCGCCTGGGAGCGGTGGTGTACGTAAGCGATGTGCGCCCAGCCGTCAAGGAACAGGTGGAATCCCTGGGGGGACGGTTTGTGTCGCCGCCGGAGCAGGAGGAGCGCCCGGCGGAGTCTGGGGGCTATGCCAAGGCGGCCAGCGAGGCCTTCCTGGCGGCCCAGCGCCAGCAGCTGGCCGAGCAACTGGCCCTGGCCGACATGGTGATCTGCACCGCCCAGGTGCCGGGGCGTCGCGCGCCGCTGCTGATCTCCGAGGAGATGGTGGCGGGGATGCGTCCGGGCTCGGTGGTGGTGGATCTGGCCGTGGCCCAGGGCGGCAATTGCGCCGGCACCGTCTGCGGCCAGACGGTGGAGCGCCACGGCGTCCAGCTGATCGGCGGTGATGGCCTGCCCAGCTCCGTGGCCAACCACGCCAGCGCCCTCTATGCCCGCAACCTGGCCGCCCTGGTGGAGCACGTGCTGGGTGAGGGCGGCTTCCAGCTCGACCAGCAGCTCGAGCAGGAGGACCCGATCGTGGCGGGCTGCCTGCTCACCCACGCCGGCTCCTGCCGCTTCCCCGACCTCGTTTCCGGAGCCAACTGATGAGTGCCCTGTCCCAAGCCCTCTGGGTGCTCCTGCTGGGCAGCCTGCTGGGTCTCGAATTGATCGGCAAGGTGCCGCCCACCCTGCACACCCCGCTGATGAGTGGCGCCAATGCCATCAGTGGCATCACGGTGCTGGCCTCCCTCACCTTGATTGCCCAGGCCAATGGCCAGGTGCCCCTGTTGCTGCTGGGTTCCCTGTCCCTCGGCTTCGCCCTGTTCAACGTGGTGGGCGGCTTCCTGGTCACCGACCGCATGCTCGCCATGTTTTCCCGTAAAAAGACCCGTTCCGGAGGGGCAGGCTGATGGCTGGACTCGATCTGTTGCCGGCCGTCATCGACCTGGTGGCGGTGCTGCTGCTGGCCCTCGGCATCAAGGGGCTCTCCAAGGTGAGTACGGCCCGCTCCGCCAACGGCCTGGCCGCCCTGGCCATGGGCCTGGCGGTGCTGGGCCTGCTGATCCAGCAGCCGCTGTCGGCCCAGGCCTGGCTCTGGATCGCCATCGGCACCGCGGCTGGCGGCCTGCTGGGCCTGGTGACGGCCCAGCGGGTGCCGATGACGGCCATGCCCGAAACCGTGGCCCTGTTCAACGGCTGCGGCGGCATGGCCTCCCTGCTGGTGGCCCTTGGGGTGGCGCTGTACAGCCCCGGCGGTGCCCCTGGGCTGGTGGAACAGATTTCGATCGTGATTTCGGTGTTCGTGGGTGCGATCACCTTCAGTGGCTCGATCGTGGCCATGGGCAAGCTGCAGGGCTGGATTGACACCCCTGGCTGGACCCAGAGCTCCCTGCGCCACGGGGTGAACATCTCCCTGGCGGTGGCCTGTCTGGCCGGCTCCATCACCTTGCCCGGGGCCATGGCCGGTGCTCCCCTCTGGGTGCTCGTGGTGGCCTCCAGCCTGCTGGGCATCGGCGTGACCCTGCCCATCGGCGGGGCCGACATGCCGGTGGTGATCTCCCTGCTCAACTCCTATTCCGGCGTGGCAGCCGCCGCCGCCGGCTTCGTGGTGGGCAGCCAGTTGCTGATCGTGGCCGGAGCCATGGTGGGCGCTGCGGGCCTGATCCTCACCCAGGTGATGTGCACCGGCATGAACCGCTCCCTGGTGAGCGTGTTGTTCGGCGGGGCCCTGGGCGGGGCCGCTCCCGTGGGCGGTGGCGGCGATGAAGCCGGCTACACCCGCATCACCAGCTGCAGCGCCGAGGAATGTGCCCTGGCCCTGGAAGCCGCCGAGCGGGTGGTGTTCGTGCCCGGCTACGGCCTGGCCGTGGCCCAGGCCCAGCACGCCCTGCGCGAGCTCTCCAAGTTGCTCGAGGCCCATGGTGTGGAGGTGACCTATGCCATCCACCCGGTGGCCGGCCGCATGCCCGGCCACATGAATGTGCTGCTCGCCGAGGCCGACGTGCCCTACGAGCAGTTGCTTGAGATGGACACGATCAACCCCGAATTCCCCCGCACCGACGTGGTGATTGTGCTGGGGGCCAATGATGTGGTGAACCCCGACGCCAAGAGCGACTCCTCCAGCCCCCTCTTCGGCATGCCCGTGCTCGAGGTGGACCAGGCCCGCCAGGTGTTCGTGGTGAAGCGCAGCCTGGGGGCCGGCTACGCCGGTATCAAGAACGCCCTGTTTGAGCTCCCCCAGACCGCCATGGTGTTCGGCGATGCCAAGGCCGTGCTTAACGGCCTGCTGAGCGAGCTGCGCAGCATGGGGGTGGGCAAGAAGGTGGCGGCCTGAATCCAGTCCTCCCTGCCCGGGGGCTCGACCTGGCCCCCTTCCGGCAGCGCTGGCCCTGGATCGGCCCCGATCTCCAGACCCTCCGGGACACCCTCAGCCCGCCCCGGTTGCCCGCCGAGCAGGGCGAGCCCCTCGCCATTGCGGTGGGGGAGGGAGCTTCCTTGCTTGCCCTCTGTGATCCACCCCGCTCAGGGGAGCCACGAGCCCTGGTGGTGCTGCTGCACGGCCTGGGCGGCTCCAGCGAGAGGGAGGGGCTGCGGCGGATGGGTCTGAGCCTGCAGGACGCAGGGATGGCGGTGTGGCGGTTGAACCTGCGCGGCGCGGGGCCGGGCCGGTCGCTGGCCCCGGGCACCTACGCCGCCCGCTGCGACAGCGACCTGCTGCCCGTGTTGCGGCGGGCCCGCCAGCAGGCCGGCGGGCTGCCCCTGCTGGGGGTGGGCATCTCCCTGGGCGGCACAATGTTGCTGAATGGGGCCCTGGCCGAGCCTGGGGTGCTCGATGGCCTGGTGTGCACCAGCAGTCCGCTCGACCTGGCCGCTTGCTCGCGCCAGATCGAGCGACCCCGCAACCGGATCTACCAGCGCTGGCTGCTGCGCCGGCTGCGGGCCCAAACCCTGGCCGATCCCTTTGGGGTGTCTGCGGTGGAGCGCCGGGCCTTGCAGGGCCCAGATCGGCCGCGCACGATCCGCGCCTTTGATGCCGCCATCACCGCCCCCCGCTGGGGCTATGGCTCGGTGGAGCACTACTACCGGGAGGCGTCGCCGCTGCCCCGGCTGCTGGCTGCCCGTGGGGCGGGCGACCACCCCCAACCGCCCCTGCCTCCCACCCTGCTGCTGCATGCCCTCGACGATCCCTGGGTGCCGGCCGGCGGCGCCCAGGCCCTGGCGGCCAGCCCTCCGCCCGGGATGGAGGTGCTGCTCACTGCTCGCGGCGGCCACAACGGCTTCCACGGCGTGGGCGATGCTCCGCTGAGCTGCTGGGGCGATCAGCTCACGGTGCAGTGGTTGGAGCGGCTGCTGGCTGGAGGGCTAGGCCGCTAGCCGCCGTGAAGGGCATCCGCTTGAGGATCCAGGTCTCGATCGGGGTGCCGCCGAGCACGTGCTCTCGCAGGATCCGCTCGATCCGCTCCGGCGTCACGCTGCTGTAGACGATGCCCTCGGGCCAGATCAGCAGCACGGGGCCCTCGGCGCAGATGCGCAGGCAATCGGCTTTGGTGCGGAGCACAAGGCCCTCGGGCCGCGCCGGATCCTCCAGGCCCCACTCGCGCACCAGGCGCTTGAGGGTGTCCCAGCTGGCGGCGCCCACGGCGGGATCGGGGCAACAGAGGGCCTTGGTGGGAGTGGCGCAGAGCAGCAGGTGGTGGGAAACGCGCGTCACGCTGGCAGCGCAGCTGGGGCCTTGGCGTGCAGCTTGGCTGCAGCTTCACGCACCGCCTGACGGGCCCAGGCGTCCACGGCCAGCACGTCGGACAGGGAGGGGTTGGCCATGAGGTCGGCCTTGTGGCGTTCGCACACCCCGTCGATCAGCCGCGGAATATCGAGGAAGTGCACCTGCTCCTCGAGGAAGAGGGCCACGGCCTGCTCGTTGGCGGCGTTCATGGCGGCGGGCATGGTGCCGCCGGCGCGCCCCGCCGCGTAGGCCAGCTCCATGCAGGGGTAGCGGGCCGGGTCGGGGGCGCGGAAGGTGAGCGCGCCTACCTCGGTGAGATCGAGGCGGCGCCAGGGGGTGTGGAGGCGCTCCGGCCAGCTGAGGCAGTAGAGGATCGGCAGCTTCATGTCGGGCCAGCCCAGCTGGGCCAGTACCGAGGAATCGGCCAGTTCCACCATGGAGTGGATGATCGATTGGGGATGCACCACGATCTCGATGTGGTCGTAGTCGAGGCCAAAGAGGTAGTGGGCTTCGATCACCTCCAGGCCCTTGTTCATCAAGGAGGCGCTGTCAACGGTGATCTTGCGACCCATGCTCCAGTTGGGGTGGCTGGTGGCATCGGCCACGGTGGCCTTGTGCAGATCGGCGGGGTCCCAGTCGCGGAAGGCACCGCCGCTGGCGGTGAGCTGGATGCGGCGCAGCCCCGGGGTGGGCCGGCCGGTGGAGAGGCGCGCCGTTTCGGCGTAGGGGGTGCCCTGCAGGCACTGGAAGATGGCGGAGTGCTCCGAATCGGCGGGTAGGAGGCGCGACCCGGATTTCTCCAGTTCGGGCAGCACCACCGGGCCGGCGGCGATCAGGGTTTCCTTGTTGGCTAGGGCCAGATCCTTGCCGGCGCGGATGGCGGCCAGGGTGGGCAGCAGGCCGGCGCAGCCCACGATGCCCGTCACCACCAGATCGGCCGTGGGCCAGGCGGCGGCAGCCTCCAGCCCCTCATTGCCGCCGAGGAGCTCGGGCATTCGGGTGGGCCGGGCCCCGGGCTCCAGGGCCTGCAGCCGCTCGCCCAGCTCGGCCACGCGCTCGGCATTGGCCAGGGCCACCACTTCAGGGGTGTGCCGGCGGATCTGCTCGATCAGCAGGTCGAGGTTGTTGCCGGCGGTGAGCGCCACCACCCGGAAGCGATCGGGAAACTCTTCGGCCAGCTCCAGGGTCTGGGTGCCGATCGAGCCGGTGGAGCCGAGCACGGAGAGGGCTTTCACGGGCGGGGCTCCAGCGGTGGGCACCAGTTTCCCATTCCCCCGTTGCCGCCCAGGCGCCAGCATGGGTTTTGCTTGGTGGCCCCAGCCTGGAGCTGATTTATGCCGATCCCTGGCTGCTGGCCCTGGCCAAGCCCTCGGGGCTGCTCTGCCAGCCTGGACTGGGGCCGGAGTTGGCCGATTCCCTGCTCAGCCGGGCCCAGCGGCGCTGGCCGGAGGCGCGGCTGGTGCACCGCCTCGATCGCGACACCTCGGGCCTGATCCTGCTGGCCCGCGACGCCGAAACCCATCGCCGCCTGAGCGCCGCCTTCGCCGAGCGCCGCGTGCGCAAGACCTACCTGGCCTGGGTGGCGGGGGTGCCGGCGGGCCGCGGCGGGGTGATCGATCTGCCCCTGGCCCGGGTGGCCACCCGGCCGCCTCGCTATGGCGTGGTGCCGGTGGCCGGCGGTGGCAAGCCGTCCCTGACCCGCTGGCGCCTGCTGCGCCCCGGCCAGCGCGCCAGCCTGCTGCTGCTCCAGCCCCAAACCGGCCGCTCCCACCAGTTGCGGGTGCATCTGGCGGCCCTCGGCCACCCGGTGCTGGGCGATCCCCTCTACGGCGATGGGGCGGCGGCGCCGCGCCTGCAGCTCCATGCCGCCGGGCTGCGCTTGCGCCATCCGTTCACCGGCGAGCTGCTGCGTCTGCGCAGCGGGTGCCCGCTGACTGCGGCGGATCCCCTTAACTGAGCCGAGTTGGTCTTCTCCCCATGGCGGCATTGCCCGTGTGGCTGCAGCGTTGGAATTTCATTGACCGGGCCAAGCTGGAACGCCAGCTCTGGGACGCCTTCGAGCGCCAGGAGGATTTGCAGGCCCTGGTGGATGGCTGTGAGCCGGGCTTTCAGAAGGAGGTGTGGACCACCACCCTGGAGCGGATCCGCAAGATCGAGCGGATGATGCAGGGCCGGCAGGCGCCCGAGCCGAGCGAGGAGTGAGGGTGGAAGCCTGAGGGGCCCGCGTTTCCTGAGGTGTGGGGCGGGGTCTCCCGAATTCTGTACAGGTTGTACGGAATGCAGAGGGGGTTGCGGTAGAACGGGTTTGCAGGGGTTGTCGAGGCGGTTGCGGGTGGGTGGCGAACGCGCGGTTTGAAGCTGCGTTCAGCCTCTCCACGCAGATCCGCAGCCACTCAGCTGCGTAGCCACTCGGTGATGCCGCCGGGTTTGTCGATCAGCTCGATGCCCTGCGCCTGGAGAGCAAGGCGGATGGCGTCGGCAGCCGCGAAATCCTTGGCGGCCTTGGCGGCCTGACGGGCCGTGATCTGGGCTTCGATCTCGGCGTCGCTGGGGCTCGCCACTCCCGGTCCCGATCCCGATCCCGAGCCGGTGGCCGGGCTCTCGGCTGCCCGCTCCTGTTGGAGACCCAGCACCCCTGCCAGCTCCAGCAGCAGTTTGCCCTGGGCCACCAGGGCCGGTGTGGCGGCTTCGGCCGCGGCGGCCCCATCGCCGCGCTCGATCCGGTTGGCCAGGGCCCGCAGGGGTTTGGCCAGCTCGAACAGCACCGCCAGGGCGGCGGAGGTGTTGAGGTCGTCGTCCATGGCGGCGGCAAAGCGCTGGCGGGCGGCGGCCAGCTCCGGGGCCAGGCCCGCCGGGTCCGTCGCGATGGCTGCGCCGCTGGCGGCCAGGCCTAGGGCGGCATTGAGGCCCTTCCAGCCGGTGGCGGCGGCCTCGAGCGCTTCAGCGGTGAAGTCGAGCGGTTTGCGGTAATGGGCCTGCAGGGTGAACAGGCGCAGGGTCATCGGGGAGACGCCCGAATCCAGCAGGGCGCGGATGGTGGTGAAGTTGCCGAGCGATTTGCTCATCTTCTGGCCGCCCACATTCACCATGCCGTTGTGGAGCCAGTAGCGGGCCAGCTCCTGGCCGCTGGCCGCCTCCGACTGGGCGATTTCGTTCTCGTGGTGGGGGAACACCAAATCGGCACCACCGAGGTGGATGTCGATGGTGTCGCCCAGCTCCTCGCGCACCATCGCCGAGCACTCGATGTGCCAGCCCGGCCGGCCTGGGCCCCAGGGCGACTCCCAGCTCGGTTCGCCGGGTTTGCTGCCTTTCCAGAGGGCGAAATCAAACGGATGTTGCTTGCGGGCCTCTTCCTCGGAAGCCACGCGGCCGGCGGCGTTGTCCTGCTGCTCGCCAAGGTCGCGACCGGAGAGTTTGCCGTAGCCGGCATGCTGCATGACGGCGAAATACACGTCGCCATCGGCGCTGTAGGCGGCACCCTTGGCCACGAGCTCCCCAATCAGGCTGCGGATGGCCGCCAGGCTCTCGGTGGCCCGGGGCATGCGATCGGGCGGCAGGATGTTGAGGCGGGCCATGTCGGCCACGAAGGCGTCGATGTTGCGCTCGCTCACCGCCTCCATTGAGCTGCCTTCTTCAGCGGCGCGATTGAGGATCTTGTCGTCGATGTCCGTGTAGTTCTGCACGAACGTCACCGCGTAGCCGCTCCAGATCAGGTAGCGGCGCAGCACGTCCCAGGCGATGTAGCTGCGGGCATGGCCCAGGTGGCAGAGGTCGTACACCGTCACGCCGCAGCAGTAGATGCTCACCTGGCCAGGCACCAGGGGCTCGAACGGCTCCAGGCGGCGCGTGAGGGTGTTGGTGAGCTTCAGGGTCATCGGGCCAGCGGTCACTTCGCGTCCATCCAGTTGGGGCCGATGCCCGTTTCCACCACCAGGGGCACCGAGAGGGTGACGGCCCGTTCCATGGTTTCACGCGTCAGGGTCACCACCTGATCCAGTACGGCGGGAGCCGCTTCCAGCACCAGTTCGTCGTGCACCTGCAGCAGGAGTCTTGCCGGAAACTGGGCGGCCTGCAGCTCGCGGTGCAGCTGCACCATGGCCAGCTTGATGATGTCAGCGCTGGAGCCCTGGATCGGCGCATTGGCGGCGGCCCGCAGCTGCTGGGCCTCCATGCCGCCGCGGCGGGCCACCTCCAGGTCGATCTCCAGGGGATCCTTGCCCCGCAGCCGGCCCAGACCGTTGGGATCGAAGTGGAACGGCCGGCGGCGGCCCAGGATCGTTTCCACATAGCCCCGGCTCAGGGCCAGCCGCTCCTGCAGCTCCAGGAAGGCGAACACCTTCGGGTAGCGCTGCTTGTACTTGGTGAGGAAGTCCTTCGCGTCGGCCTGGCTGACGCCCGTTTCCCGGGCGAAGCGCTGGGCGCCCATGCCGTAGATCACGCCGAAGTTGATCGTTTTGCCGAGGCGGCGCTCCTCCGGTGTCACCGTGTCCTTCTCCAGCAGCAGCCGGGCGGTGAGGGCGTGCACGTCGTCGCCGCTGCGGTAGGCCTCCACCAGCACCGCCTCGCCAGACAGATGGGCCAGGATCCGCAGCTCGATCTGGGAGTAGTCGGCGCTGATCAGGCTCCAGCCCTCCTGGGGCAGGAAGGCCTTGCGGATCCGCCGCGAAAACTCGGTGCGGATCGGGATGTTCTGCAGGTTGGGGTTGCTGCTGGACAGCCTTCCCGTGGCCGTCACCGCCTGGTTGAAATCGGTGTGCACCCGCCCGGTTTCCGGCTCCATCAGGACCGGCAGGGCATCCACGTAGGTGCTCTTGAGCTTGCTGAGGGTGCGGTGCTCCAGCACCAGCGCCACCACCGGGTGGTCGGCTTCCAGCTTCTCCAGCACGGCCGCGTCGGTGCTCCAGCCGGTTTTGGTCTTGCGGGATTTCTTGCGGTCGAGGCCGAGGGTGTCAAACAACAGTTCGCCCAGCTGTTTGGGCGAGGCGAGGTTGAAGTCCACCCCGGCGGCCGCCTTGGCCTCGCCCTCGAGGCGATCCAGGGTGGTTTTGAGCTCCTCGCTGAGCTCCCCCAGGTAGGCCGTGTCGATGCGGATGCCGGTGGCCTCCATCAGGGCCAGCACCGGCTCGAGCGGCAGCTCCAGCTGGTCGAGCAGCTGGGGCAGGGCATCGCCCATGGCCGTGAGCTCCCGGCGCAGCAGCTGGGCCAGGCGCCAGGTGAGGTGCACATCCATGCCGCAGTACTGGGCGGCCTCGGCGATCCCCACGGACGCGAAGTTGGCACCCTTGGGCACCAGCTCGGCGTAGCTGGTGGGGCTGAAGCCGAAGTGGCGCTCGGCCATGGCGTCGAGGCCGTGTTTGTCGCCGGCATCGCGCAGGTAATCGGCCAGCAGGGTGTCCATCACGACCCCCTCCAGGGGCAGGCCGTGGCGCAGCAGGATCAGCCGGTCGTACTTGGCGTTCTGCAGGGCCTTGGGGTGGGAGGCGCTGGCCAGCCAGGGGGCCAGGGCGGTGAGCACCCCATCAAGGGGCAGCTGGCTCGGCGCGTCCGGCGGGGCGCTGAGCAGGTCGGCCGCCGCGGGTGGGTGGTGGCCAATGGGGATGTAGGCCAGCTCCGCCTGGCCATCACCCCAGGCCAGCCCCACCCCCACCAGCTCGGCTTGGAAGGGATTGAGGCTGGTGGTTTCGGTGTCGAGGGCCACGGGCCGGCCGGGATCGCTGCAGCCGTTGAGGTGGGTCACCAGGGCGGCGAGGGCCTCGGCGCTGCTGATCAGCTGGGGTTCGAGCGGGGGCAGCGCCTTGCTCTCGGGCTGATCGGGTGCTGTTGCACCGTCTGACGCGCCGTTTGTTTCACGGTCTGTTGCACCAGCCGAAACCTCATTGGCGGCGGCTGTGACGGCCTTGCCGCCCGCGGGGCTGGAGTCCTCGCTGGGCTGCGGCGGCACGGCCGAGAACAGCTGGGCGAAGTTGGGCACCTGTTTCACTAGGCTGTAGAGCTCCAGCTCCTCCAGGCTGCCGGCCAGGGCTTCGGCCTTCACCGCCCCCAGCTCCAGCCGCGGTTCGCTGGGCAGGGGGATGTCGGTGAGGATCTCGGCCAGCATGCGCGAGCGGTAGGCGTTGTCTTTGTCGTCGCGCAGCTTGTCCACCAGGGCGCCCTTGAGCACGCCTTTGGGGTCTTTGGCCTTGGGCCCAGCCTGCTCGAGGGCTTCGAGGGCCGCGTAGATGCCGTCCACATGGTCGTAGGCGGCGAGCAGGTTGATGGCGGTTTTTGGGCCCACGCCCTTGACGCCGGGGATGTTGTCGGAGCTGTCGCCGGTGAGGGCCTTGAGGTCCACCACCTCCTCCGGGGTGACGCCGAGCTTGGCGATCACGCCCTCGCGGCGGATTTCGCTGGGGCCGCTGTTCTTGGCGTAGGGGCCGCCGCCCATGTAGAGCACGGCGATGTCGCGGTCGTCGTCCACCAGCTGGAACAGGTCGCGGTCGCCCGAGAGGATCCGCACCCGCCAGCCGGCGTTGGCGGCCCGGTTGGCCAGGGTGCCGAGCACGTCGTCGGCTTCGTAGCCCGGCGCCATCGCCAGGGGGATGTCGAGGCTCTCGGCCAGGATCTGCTGCAGGTTGGCCAGATCGGCGAAAAAGTGCTCCGGCGCCTCATCCCGGTGGGCCTTGTAGGCCTCGTCCGCCTCGTGGCGGAAGGTGGGTTCCGCCGTGTCGAAGGCCACCACCAAGCCATTGGGCTTGAGCCCCTTGCAGTTGTCGAGCAGGGCCTTGAGGAAGCCGTAGGTGACGCTGGTGGGCACCCCCGCCTTGGTGCTCAGGCCACCGTCGCCCCCCTTGGAGAAGGCATAGAAGCTGCGGAAGGCCAGCGAGTGGCCGTCGATCAGCAGCAGCAGGGGCTTGGTGCTGGGGGCCACGGTGCTGCTGCCGTCGTTGCGTGGGGGCCAGCCTGCCAGAGCTCAGGGCTGGAGTTGGGCCACGGCGATCCGCACCACGGCCTCCGCGGTGCCAATGGCGGCGGTGCTGTCGTTGGCATCAAAGAGATCAGCCGGCGCCTCATCGCCTTGGGGGTAGCGGCTGGCGCTGTTCATGCGCGTGAGCGCCTTAAGTTGCAGCTCAGCTAGGGCTGGGAGATCCAGGCCCTGCTGTTGCAGCAGCTCCACCAGTTTCTCGAGGGAGTGGCTGTAGGGCGGTGTGATCCCGGCCGCCAGCAGCAAGGCCTTGAGGGCTTTTTCGGCGGCCTGACCCGCCAGGTAGCAGGCCTGGGCATGGAACCCCTGGCCGGCCGTGAAGCGCGCTGCCTCCAGATCGTTTTGGGCCTGGCGGATCCAGGCCTCAACCCGGGGCGTCACGGCTGATCCAGGCGCAGGGCGTCGCGGCCGATGGCCCGCCAGTAGGGATCCTCGCCCTGCTTCAGCTGTTGCCAGCGCTCCTGGCTTAGGGCCAGCACGTCGTCACCCAGGCGGGCGTCCAGCAGCGCATCGGCCAGGGCATCTGCGGCCACCTGGGTGGGGGCGATGGCCAGCAGGTCGACGTCGGAATAGGCGTCCCAGTCACCGCGGGCCAGCGAGCCAAACAGCCACACCTCGCCGCCGGGATGGTGGGCGGCAAGAGCGGCGGCGCCGGCGCGCAACGCCGTTAGGCGGGCGCCGTGGCGCTGCTCGCGAAGGGTGGCCAGGCTGGGCATGGCTTCAGGCTAGGAGCAGGGCACCATGCTGGCGCCGTCAGCTGGTACGGCATCCATGAGCCCCTGCGGCCAGTACCGCTGGTGGCTGGAGCGGCTGTGGCAGCCGGCGGCGCCGCGGCTGCTGTTCATCGGCCTCAATCCCTCGCGGGCCGATGGCCAGCGCGACGACCCCACCCTGCGGCGGCTGGTGGGCTTCGCCCAGCGTTGGGGCTACGGCAGCCTGGAGGTGCTCAACCTGTTTTCCCGCATCAGCCCCTCGCCGGCGGTGCTGCGCCGCGCCGCCGATCCGGTGGGTGCCGAGGCCGATGCCTGGATCGGGCAACGCCTGGCGGCCCAGCCCCAGGCGCCGGTGTGGCTGGGCTGGGGCAACCAGGGGGCCTGGCGTCGGCGTGACCAGGCGGTGCTGGCCCTGTTGCAGGGGCGGGACCTCCGGGCCCTGGGGCTGACGGCCTCGGGTCAGCCCCGCCATCCCCTCTATGTGGCCGGCACTGTTGCGCTCCAGCCCCTGGCCTGGCACAACCCAGTGGCCCTGGGGCATCCTGTGGGCACCACTGCCCATCCAGCTGACGCCTCCCCATGTCCCGAATCCCCCGCCGCTACGCCGTTCACCTGCACATGAGCGGTGGCCAAACCGAAACCGTGAATTTCCAGACCCTGGAGGCGTTTCAGCAGTGGTACGGCGGCGTGCTGACCGCCTCAGCCCCCGACACCTTTGTGAACGTGCCGATCGGCGACCTGGAGGGGGAATACCTGGTGGTGCGGCCCAGCGGCGTGATCGGCATCCATGTGGAACCCAAGTTCAACGCCCTCGATGAATGACGCCTGAGCGGCTGGGTCTGCTCTGGGGTGTCACCGTTTTTGCCGGGGCTCTGGCCCAGGCCCTGGCCTGGTTGAGTGGCCTGCCCGGGGTGGTCCTGCTGCTGAGTGCCGGCCTGGTGATCGGCCGTTCGGGCTTTGGCCTGGTGGAACCCCTCGACCTGGGCGCCGGCCTGGGAACGGTGGTGGGGCTGCTGGTGAGCCTGGTGCTATTTGACGGCGGCATCAACCTGCGGCTGCCGGGTGATGCCACCAAGCAGGCGGTGCTGCGCATCGTGGTGGTGCGGCTGGTGGTGGCCCTCGGCGCCGGTCTGCTGGCCGCCCACGGGCTGGCGGGGCTCAATTGGCCGCTGGCGGCCGTGTTCAGCGCCATCGTGCTGGCCACCGGCCCCACGGTGGTGAATCCGTTGGTGCGTCAGATCCGCCTGTCGCCGCCCCTGGGTGAGGTGCTCGAAGGCGAAGGGCTGATTTTGGAGCCCATCGGGGCCGTGCTGGCCCTGCTGCTGCTGGAGCTGGTGCTGGGCGACCGGCACGGCTGGCGCGACGTGGCCCTGGGGTTGCTGCAACGGCTGGGAGGTGGGGTGGCGATCGGGGCGACGTGCGGCTGGCTGCTCGCCGAGGCCCTGCGCCGGATTCCGGCCCAGCCGGCCGGAGCCCTGCGGCTGCAGCTCACCCTGGGCAGCCTGTTTCTGATGTTCAGCGGCTGTGAGCTGTTGTTGCCCGAGTCGGGCTTGCCGGCGGCCGTGGCCGCCGGGGTGGTGGTGGGTCGGCTCCCCGACACCGATGCGGCCGAGCTCGATGAGCTGATCCGCCAGCTGGCCCAACTGGCGATCACCATGCTCTTTCCCCTGCTGGCGGCCGATGTGAGCTGGGCCGAACTCAGCCCCCTGGGCTGGGGCGGGGTGAGCTGCGTGCTGGTGTTGATGCTGCTGGCGCGTCCTGTGGCGATCGGCCTGGCCACCTGGGGCTTGGAGTTCACCATGCCCCAACGGGCCCTGATGAGCTGGTTGGCGCCCCGGGGCATCGTGACGGCCGCCGTGGCCAGCCTGTTCGCCATTCGGCTGGAGCAGGCCGGAGTGGTGGGGGCCGGCCGGCTTCAGGGGCTGGTGTTCCTCACGATCCTGCTCACGGTGGGCCTGCAGGGCCTCAGCGCTGGCCCCCTGGCCCGCTGGCTGGGCCTGGTGGAGCCGCCAGCACCCGGCTCAGAGGCAGCGGGCGATGCGGGCGCGGTCGTTGCCGCTGCGGTGGAGCAGCAGCCAGGTGGCCAGTAGGTCGGGGCCCTGGAGGCTGCCGAGCAGGGCCGCCCGCAGGCTCTTCATGATCACGCCCTTCTTCACTCCAGCTGCCGTGGCCGCCTCGGTGAGCAGGCTCTGGGCTTGATCAGCGCTGAGCGGGCCCTCCGGCAGGCGCTCCAGCAGCGTGGCCAGGGCCGGGCGGGCGCCCTCACTGGCCAGCTGGGTGCCCGCCGACTCCTGCAGCTCTGGCGTGGTGAAGAAGGGCCGGGCCTGCTCCACCCCATCGGCCAACAGGCTCAGTGACGGCCCGATCAGGCTGCAGAGGTCGGTTTGCCAGCTGGGGTCGGCGTTGGCCGTGCCGGTCTCCGTGCCCCAGCCCTGGGCCCCCCACAGGGGCAGCAGCTGCTGCCGCAGGGCGTCTGGCCCGAGCTCATGCAGCACCTGGCCATTGAGCCAGTTGAGCTTGTCCCAATCGAAGCGGGCGCCGGCCCGGTTGACCCGCTCGAAATCGAAGATCCTGGCTGCCTCCGCCAGGGTGAATCGCTCGCCCATCCCCTCCGGTGGTGACCAGCCGAGCAGGGTCATGTAGTTGGCCAGGGCCTCGGCCGTGTAGCCCATGGCCTGGAACTCACTCACCGAGGTGACGCCATCGCGCTTGGAGAGCTTCTTGCCCTCCTGGTTGAGGATCAGGGGTGTGTGGGCAAAGATCGGCGGCTCGGCGCCCAGGGCCTGGTACAGCAGCAGCTGTTTGGCGGTGTTGGCGATGTGGTCTTCGCCGCGGATCACGTGGCTGATCGCCATGGCGATGTCGTCCACCACCACCACCAGGTTGTAGAGGGGGTCTCCGATCTGGTCGGCTGGGGCTCGGCGGGCAATCACCATGTCGCCGCCCAGGTCGCTGCCACTCCAGCGCATCTCGCCGCGCACCAGGTCGTTCCAGGTGATGGTGGCGTTGTCGTCAATTTTGAAGCGCACCGTGGCCTCACGCCCTTCGGCGATGAAGGCCTGTTGCTGGTCGGGGCTCAGGTTGCGGTGGCGGTTGTCGTAGCGGGGGGCCTGCTTGCTGGCGGCCTGCTGGTCCCGCATGGCGGTGAGTTCCGCTTCCGTGGCAAAGCAGCGGTAGGCCTGGCCGGAATCGAGCAGCTGCTGGATCGCCGCCCGGTGCTCGCCGATGCGGGCGCTCTGGATCACCGGTTCGCCATCCCAGGCCAGCCCCAGCCAGGCCAGGCCCTCGAGGATGTTGGCCGTGTATTCGGGCTTGCTGCGCTCCCGGTCGGTGTCCTCGATGCGCAGCAGAAACTCGCCGCCCTGGCGCCGGGCAAACAACCAGTTGAAGACCGCCGTGCGGGCCGTGCCGATGTGCAGGGTACCCGTGGGGCTGGGGGCCAGGCGCACGCGTACAGGGCGTGAGGACTGTGCAGCACCCACCGGGAGGACTCCTGTTTGAACTGGAACGGGACTGACGGGGCTCGAACCCGCAACTTCCGCCGTGACAGGGCGGTGCTCTAACCGATTGAACTACAGTCCCAGTCTGCCTTTTGGGGCAATCTGTGTCGCCCTTGCGACCTCAAAAGTATCCGTGATCGTCGGTCCGATCGTCAACCAATTGGTGTGTCTTGACTTGGCGTGGTGCGGTTGGTGAGGATCGATCCGGAGGGGATTGCGCTGGGGTGCATGCAACCGCTCACCAAACAGGGGACATCCACGCCCTGGGCGAAGGCTGGGACACCTCAGGGGCGAAATCCTGCCGGCTCTATCAGCCGAACCTGATTTCCACGAGCTGTGAACTCACGCCCTTGGTCGCTCTGGACGACCACCCGGCCACCCGACTTGACCCGGATCACCCGTGCCCGAACCCAGCCCAAGGCAGCTGATTCGAGCACTTTGACCACATCCCCGGGTTGTAGATCCAACTCCATCCTCGGAACCAGGAAACTGCAAGTTGGGGCATCGAACGCGCCGTGGAGGACTTGAACCCCCGACATCAGGTTTTGGAGACCTGCGTTCTACCAACTGAACTAACGGCGCAAGGCCGATGCCCCCGTAAACATGAGACTCAGCGCGTCGCTACAGCGCTCTCGAGAACAGACTTTCTGAAGAAAGGATTTCGAGAGCGTGTGTTGAAGCGCTGAAGACTTCAGCGATCGAAGCGCTGCTTGACCCGCGTGGCTTTACCCACCCGGTCGCGCAGGTAGAAGAGCTTCGCCCGACGCACCTTACCGCGGCGCTCCACTTTCACGGAAGCCACCTGGGGGCTGTGCAGCATGAAGACCCGCTCCACGCCGATGCCCTGGAAGATCCGACGCACGGTGATGGTCTCGTTGAGCCCACCGTGGCGTTTGGCAATCACCACGCCCTCATAGGGCTGCACGCGCTCCTTGTTTCCCTCGCGGATCCGGACGCCCACCTTGACGGTGTCACCCACGTAGATCTCAGGCAGCTCGTCCTTGAGTTGCTCGGCCTCAAACGCACGGATGAGCTCCTGGGCGCTGAGTTTGCCGGTGGTGGCCTTCGTCCCGCTGGCCTTCGCCGCAGCCGGCTTTTCCTGCACGGCAGTCGCCGCCACAGCCATGTCGGCTTCTGCCTCTGCCGGGTTCACGGCTTGATTGTCTGTCGACTCCGTTGCCATCTCAGCTCCGCGACGCCTGGCCAAACAGCCAGTGTACCGGCTCAGGGGGCCACCCCCAGTGGATGCCCTCCCCATGGCCCTGCCCACGGCGTTCCACTCCCGTTGGTAGTTTGAAGATCTGCCGTTTCCCACGCTGCCGGCGCCACCAGCATGAATCTGTTTGCCGATTTGCTGGCCAGCACCAAGGCATCCGCAAGTCCCGCCCCCGCCACGGCGGTCGAAACCGGTCCACGCATTCAGAAGAGTCGTCGAGGGGTGGAGATCAAGAGCGCCCGCGAAATCGACACCATGCGCCAGGCGAGCCGCATCGTGGCCACGGTGCTGCGGGAGATCCTTGAGCTGGCAGCCCCCGGGATGACCACCGGCGACCTCGATCGCCACGCCGAGAAGCGGATCCGCGAGATGGGGGCCACTCCCAGCTTCAAGGGCTATCACGGTTTCCCCGCCAGCATCTGCGCCTCGATCAACAACGAGGTGGTGCATGGCATTCCCAACAGCAAACGGGTGATCCAGGCCGGCGATCTGGTGAAGATCGATACCGGCGCCTATTTCGATGGCTACCACGGCGATAGCTGCGTGAGCCTGTGCGTGGGCGAGGGCGCCACGGAGGAGGCCCAAACCCTCTGCCGGGTGGCCCAGGAATCCCTGATGAAGGGCCTGGCCCAAATCAAGGCGGGCAACACCCTGCTCGACATCGCCGGCGCCGTCCAAGACCACGTGGAGGCCCATGGCTTTGCGGTGGTGGAGGACTACACGGGCCACGGCGTGGGTCGCAATCTCCACGAGGAGCCCTCGGTGTTCAACTTCCGCACCCGGGATCTGCCGAATATGAAGTTGCGGCCGGGCATGACGCTGGCGGTGGAGCCGATCCTCAACGCCGGCAGCAAGGCCTGCCGCACCCTCAAGGACCGCTGGACCGTGGTGACCGTCGACGGCAGTTGGTCGGCCCAGTGGGAGCACACCATTGCGGTCACCAGTGACGGCTGCGAGATCCTCACCGACCGGGATTTTTAGGGCTGGGCCCTGGGTTTAGGCCCGGGTCAACGCTCTGAAATAGAGCCACCGTCCCAGGGTGTTGAGCGGCATCAGCACGTAGGTGAGCGGGTTGGGGGTCACGATGATCAGGTTGCAGCCCAAGCGGGCCTGGGCCAAGACCTGGGAGGCGACAAAGTCCGCTCCCATCAGGCCGATCGGGTTGAGGGCGGAGCGGAAGGGCCCCAGCACGAGACGGCGGATGCGCAGCGCTCCGGAGGCCCCACCCAGATCCAGGGCCCGCAGGCTCACCAGGTTGCCCAGCAGCCGTTTGCTCAGTTCGTAGAGCGGGCTGAGGGCCGGTTGGATTTCCGCCTCGGAGGTGTTGATCCACACTTCCGGTCGCGGGCGCCCGGCGGCCGGACGCTCCCGCACCACCTCGGCGAACAGCTCCAACAGGCGCCAACTGCTGAGGGCATTCACCTCCAGGGCCAGGTCGGTGGCCTCGCGACTGCGGGCCTGTTGTTGGTTGATGCCGTGGTTGAGCACCAGTACATCGACCCGCTCCAGCAGGGGACGCAGGGCGCTCTCCTGGCCGATCTGCCAGACCGCCTGCTCCACCGGGATCGCCTTGCCGGCGGCATCGCGCAGCTCGAGGGGGCGTTGGCCGCTGGTCAGGGCCAGGAGCCGGATGGCCTGCCCTGTGGCGGACTGGCGCGACCAGGCCCGCAGCAGGGCCTGACCAAAGCTGCCGCTTGCGCCGGTGATCGCAATGGTGCGGGCACCGGTGCTCCCATCAAATGTGACCATGACCCTGGCGCAAATGGCGACCGACGCGCCAGCATGGTGCAGTCCCGCCGCCGCATCTGCCTCCTTGATGGCTGATGGCATCTCCGCTCACCAGGCTTCGTCCGCTCAGGCTTCGTCTGAGACGGTGGCCCCGTTGGTGCCGCTGTTCGCTCCCTACTGCGGGGGGCTCGGGCATCAGGATTCCCTGGAGGAGGCCCTGGCCATTCTGCTGGTGGGCCACTGGACGGGCCTGCGCCTGCTGCAGGGTGGACGCAGCCATGCCCTGCGGCTGAGCTGGAGCGGCGAGACGGCTCCCCAGGAGCTGCTCCACTGCGACCTCATCTTCCCGGATCTGCCCCAGGTGGCCTACGCCTTTGACCTCCCCTGTCACCAGTTGGTGCAGTGGTTGACGGAGCGGCAGGGCCAGGAGTTACCCGCCAGCTTCTGGCGCTGGCTGCTGTTGGGCCAGCCCCCCTTGGCTACAGAAGCGGTGGGCAGCGCCGCCTAAATTTCGCCCCAAGACGCGCCCCCAGCGAGGTTGACCGATGGCCCCCACCTTGCTGATCGGTTCCTGCGAGCCCTTCAGCGGCAAATCCGCCGTAGTGCTTGGGCTGGCCCGCCAGCTCAGCCGTCTGGGCGTGCCGGTGCGCTTCGGCAAGCCCTTGGCCACCAGTCTGGATGCCCCCGGCGCAGAGGCCAGCTCCTCGGCCCTGTTGGACGCCGATGTCCGTTTCATCGGCGCCACCCTGGGGCTGCCGGAGTCGCACCTGATTCCCTCCTTGCACGTGCTGGACGCGGTGACCGCCCAGCAGCGTTTGCTGCAGGGAGATCTGGAGCCAGGGGCAGGGTTTCCCCTGTTGCGACAGCAGTTGGCGTCAGCCCCCGATGGGCTGACGTTGCTGGAGGCTGCCGGCAGCCTCCACGAGGGGCTGCTCTACGGACTCAGCCTCGGCCAGTTGGCCCGGGGGCTTCAGGCGCCGGTGCTGCTGGTGCTTCCCTGGACGGACAGCTGCAGCATTGATCCCCTGCTGGCGGCCCGGGCCCAATTGGGCGACAACCTGGCGGGGGTGGTGCTCAATGCCGTCAACCCCGATCTGGTGCCCCAGCTCCGCGCTGAGCTGCTGCCGGCCCTGGAACGGCTGGGGCTGCCGGTGCTCGGCGTGATGCCCCAGAGCCCGCTGCTGCGCAGCGTCACGGTGGAGGAGCTGGCCCTGCGCCTGGGGGCCGAGGTGCTCTGCTGTCCCGAGCGTCTGGATCTCCTCGTGGAAACCCTTTCGATCGGCGCCATGAACGTCAATTCGGCGATGGAGTTTTTCCGCCGCCGCCGCAACATGGCTGTGGTGACTGGCGCCGATCGCACCGACATCCAGCTGGCGGCCCTGGAGGCCTCCACCCAGTGTCTGATCCTCACCGGAGCCGGAGATCCCCTGCCCCAGCTGCTCAACCGGGCCGAGGAGCTGGAGGTGCCCCTGCTGAAGGTGGAGCACGACACCCTCACCACCGTGGAGGTGATTGAGCAGGCCTTTGGCCACGTGCGGCTGCACGAGGTGGTGAAGGCCAGCTTTGCCTTCCGGTTGGTGGAAGAGCACTGTGATTTCGGGCCCCTGTTCGCCCGATTGCAGTTGCCCGCGCTGGCCAAATAACGCTGCTAGTTTCAAAGGGCAGGCTGTCGGCTACTGGTGACCCGGTCCCTTGATCTTCCGGCGCTCGATCGGATCGACACCCTCGCCCAGGAACTGGCAATGCTCCAGGACCGGAGCAAGCGGCGCATCGCCATTTTGGGCAGCCGCCACGTGCCGGTGGTGTCGATCCATCTGGTGGAACTGGTGGCCCGCTCCTTAGCCCAGGAAGGTCACAACCTGATCACCTCCGGTGCCCAAGGGGTGAATGCGGCGGTGATTCGCAGCGTGCTGGAGATCGATCCGGCCCGGCTCACCGTGTTGCTGCCCCAGAGCCTCGATCGTCAGCCGGGTGAATCCCGCGACCAGCTCGAGCGGGTGCTGCACCTAGTGGAGAAGCCCGAGCACGACGAGCTCCCCCTGCCGATGGCCAGCAGCCTCTGCAACCAGGACATCATCAGCCGCTGTGACCAGCTGATTTGCTACGCCTTCCACGACAGTGAAACCCTGCTGGCCAGCTGCCGTGTGGCTGAGGACATGGGCAAGGTGGTGAGCGTGATGTTCTTCGACTAAGCCTGCTGCAAGCGGAACTCAGCCCGCCAGCAGTGCCTTCAGCCCCTCGGCGTAGAGCACGCCCGTGCACACCAGGCCGCCGGCCCAGCAGAGCCCGCGCAGGGGAGGTTTGTTGGCCACATACACGCCGATGTAGGCCAGCCGCAGGGCTGGGTGGATCCAGGCCGCGGCGATCGCCACCGGATTGCTGACGCCCGCCACCAGGCAGAGCAGCGTCGCTGGGGCGTGCAGGGTGAAGGCCTCGAAGCTGTTTTGGTGGGCCCAGGCGGCCCGCTTGCCCCAGTCGGGCAGGCGCTCGAACATCGCCCGCGGGGCGGCCAGGTCGGCCATCTGGAAGTTGGCCTGGGAACGGGCGGCCCCCAGGGGCACCGTGCTGAACACCACCACGCCGGCGGCCAGCAACAGCGACCAGGCGAAGGGGGCGAGTTGGGGGGAGAGGGACATGGCCGCTGCACGCTGGCTCCCAGCCTAGGTTTCGCCCCCCTGGTGGGCGCGCTCAAAGGCGTTGATTTCGAGCTGCACAACTCCTTCGTTGATGCCCAACGCCGCGGCGATGGCGTGCAGTTGCTCCTGCTCTTGCGCCTCGATCATTCCATCGGCGCAGGCCACCTGAAAGGCCGTTTCCAGGATGATCCGTCGGGCTTTGTCGTCGATGTGGTGGCGCTGCTCGGCCAGTTCGGCAATCAAGCGGGTGAAGGGGGAGCCGGGCTGCTGATCCGGGAGGCTGCGGGCCTTGGCCAGGGCTTCGAAGGCGCCGGGCTCGGCTGGGGTTTGCATCAGCTCTTGATAGATCCTTTCCATCACAGCCAGCTCGGAGGCCTCCAGCTCTCCATCGGCGAGGCTGATGTCCACGATGCAGTGCAGGATCAGATCCCGCACCCGCAGCGCTTTGGTGTCTCCGTACACGATTCCCCAGCGCAGATCGGAGAGGTCCTGGTGCTTGCGCTGGCGGGACGCCCGTGGGTCGCGCTTGCCGCCGGAGTGGCCTCCCGAGAGGTTGTCGTACATGTGCAGGTGGAAGCGCTCCCCCAGTTCCTTGCAGAGGGCAATGCCCCGCACGGAATTGCCGTAGGCATCGAGCCGTGGGGAGAACGTGGCCAGGCCCAGCAGGTTGGGAGCCACCACCAGCACCGATCCAGCCACGCCTGATTTGGCCGGCAGCCCCACCTCCAGGGTGAACACGCCGGCGTTGTCGTACAGGCCCGAGGTCTGCATGGTCGCCAGGGTGCGCTTCACGATCTCCGTGGAGAGCACCTGGCGGCCCGTGATCGGACAGACGCCCCCATTGGCCAGGGTGGCGGCTGCCACCGACAGCATCCGGGCGGTCATCTCGATGCTGCAACAGGAGAAGTAGACATCCAGCATCTTCTGGAGATCCACGCCCCTGGGCAGGCCGATGCCGCCCTGCAGCAGATAGGCGATCGCGAAGTTTGTATTGGCCGTGGCCCGCTCCGATTCCATCGTGATCTCGCTGAAGCGCACCGGTCCGCAATGGCCGCATAGCTCCGCCCACAGCTCCATCAGCTGGCCGGTGATCTCCCGGGCATCGCTTTCGGGAAACCCGGAAGTCACCAGGCCAGCCACCATGATGGCGCCGGCATTCACGTTGGGGTTGAAGGGCCTTTGGTCCGGCAGCAGGCTGAGGTCATTGAACGGAAGCCCGGAGGGTTCCACTCCCACATGCCGGTGGGTGAATTCGGGGCCTTCGCGGCTGAGGGCGAAGGCGTAGGTGATCGGCTTCGACACCGACTGGATCGAGTGGTGCACATCCACATCGCCGAGGGCCAGGCGCTGTCCGTCCACAGAACAGACCGCAACCCCCCAGAGCTCCGGGTCTGCGTCCCTCAGGATTGGGATGTAATCGGCGTTGGCGCCGCTGCGGTCGGCTGATACCCGTTGGAAGAGGTAGTCAATGTCCTGGAGGAAGTCTTGCCATTCCGGAATCACCAGCTGCTGGTGGAGTGCGCGCGACACCATCAGCAGCTCGGGGCCCACTAGGGAGGAGAAGGCCTCGAGGCTCAGGGGCCCATCGCCGAGCCTGTCGAGCTGTTGGAACGTTTGCGCCAGCCGGCCGTCGTCGGCCTGCAAGCCGCTGGCCAGCAGGTGATGGCGCAGGCTGGCGGTGGTGACGGCGCCGTCGCGTTCGGCCCTCGCGTAGAGCGCTTGCATGCGGTCCATGGAGCACGCGGGGCGTTTGATGCATCTGATTGAACTCCCCCATCGCAACGGTCATGGCATCGGGGGGCGGTGGCTACGCAGCTGGGGCGCTCGGGTGGGCTGGCCGGGGGAGTGCCGAGTCGGAGGTTCTTTTCTAGGCTCCTGGGACGCTCGCGCTGATTCCCAGCCCCCGTTCCGATGGCCGACACCTTTTCCTTCGACGTGGTCTCCGATTTCGACCGCCAGGAACTGGTGAATACGCTCGATCAGGTGCGCCGCGACGTCGGTCAGCGCTACGACCTCAAGGATTCCAACACCGAAATCGATCTGGAGGAGACCAGTCTCACCATCACCACCGCCAGCGACATGACCCTCCAGGCCGTGGAGGATGTGCTGCGCCAGAAGGCCACCAAGCGCAACCTCTCGCTCAAGATCTTCGACTTCCAGCCTCCCGAGGCCGTGGGTGGTAACCGGGTGAAGCAGGTGGTCAAGCTGCGCAAGGGGCTCACCCAGGAGCTGGCCAAGAGCCTGAGCAAAACCGTGCGCGATGAACTCAAGAAGGTCACCGTGTCGATCCAGGGCGACAGCCTGCGGATCACCGGCAAGAACAAGGACGACCTGCAGCAGGCCATCAGCCTGCTCAAGGCCCAGGACGTTGAGGTGCCCCTGCAGTTTGAAAACTACCGCTGAGTGGCGGGTTGGCGCTTCTGGATTGATCGCGGCGGCACCTTCACCGATGTGGTGGGCCGCAGTCCCGCCGGCGATCTGGTGGTGCGCAAGGTGCTGTCCGTGCAGCCCGAGTGCCCCGGCGATCCGGCGGTGCGGGCCATCCGGCAGGTGCTTGGTCTGAAGCCCGGCCTGGCGCCCGTGCCAGCCGGCCTGGTGGAGGAGGTGCGGCTCGGCACCACCGTGGCCACCAATGCCCTGCTGGAGGGGCAAGGCGCCGGAGTGGTGCTGCTGATCAACCGGGGCTTGGCCGATCTGCTCACCATTGGCGACCAGCACCGCCCCGACCTGTTTGCCCTGGAGATCAAGCGGCCCGATCCCCTGACGGTGCGGGTGCTGGAGGTGGCCGGGCGCCTGGCGGCCGATGGAACCGAGCTGGAACCGCTCCAATGGACCGACGATCTCCAGCGGCAGCTGCGGCAAGCCCAGGCCGATGGCTACGCCACCTGCGCCGTTGCCTTGCTGCACAGCACCTGCAACCCCTGTCATGAGCTCCAGCTGGGGGCGTGGCTGGAGCCCCTGGGCTTTGAGGCCGTGGTGCTGTCCCACCGGCTCAGTGGCCGGCCCCGGCTCGTTCCCCGCGGCCAGACCGCCCTGGTGGAGGTGGCGGTGGCACCGGTGCTGGGGCGTTATCTCCACCAGGTGCAGCAGGCCCTGGGCCCAGCCACGCGCCTGCAGGTGATGCGCTCCAGCGGCACCCTGGCGGCTCCGGGGGCCCTGCTGGCCAAGGACACGATCCTCTCAGGGCCGGCAGGCGGCATGGTGGGCGCGGTGTCCGTGGGGCTCCAGGTGTTGGAGGCTGCCGGATTGCCACCCCAGCCGATCGTCGGTTTCGACATGGGAGGCACCTCCACCGATGTGTTTCATTTCGATGGCCAGCAGGGGGATCTGGCTTGGGAGCGCAGCCCCACCACGGAGATCGTGGGCTTGCAGCTGCAGGCCCCGATGCTGCCGATCCACACGGTGGCGGCCGGGGGTGGGTCGATCCTGCGCTTCGATGGCCAGCGGCTGCTGGTGGGACCGGCCTCCGCCGGAGCCGATCCGGGGCCGGCGGCCTACCGCCGCGGAGGTCCGGCCACGATCACCGATGCCAACCTGCTGCTGGGCCGCTTGCCGGTGGCGGCTCTGCCGGCGGTGTTTGGCCCCAATGCTGACCAACCCGCCGATGCGGAGGCTGTGCGCCAACGCTTTGCCAGCCTGGCCACCGCCATGGAGGCGATGGCACCGGGCATGACGCCCGAGCAGGTGGCGGCCGGGGCCCTGCAGATCGCCATCGAGGCGATGGCGGAAGCGGTGCGCCGCATCTCCATCCAGCGCGGCCACGACCTGCGCGAGGCGTTGCTGGTGAGCTACGGAGGGGCCGGTGGCCAACACGCCTGCCGGCTGGCCGAGGTGCTGGGTGTGCCGCGGGTGTTGCTCCATCCCCTGGCCGGAGTGCTGTCGGCCTACGGCCTCGGCATGGCCGAGCAGAGGCTGTTGCTGGAGTGCTCGCCGCGGCTCCCCCTGGAGGCCGCCGCCCTGCCCGTTTTGCGCCAGCGGGCCGCCGCGCTGGTGCGCCAGGCCGTGGGCGAGCTCCCCGAGGGGGTGGGGTCTGGAGAGGCCCCCCGCCGGATCGGGATGCGCCTGGAGATTCGGGCCGCCGGTCGGGAGCAGGGGCTGGAGGTGGCCTGGTGCCCTGAGCAGCCCAACGATGCCGCCACGGTGGAGGAGCTGCGGCAGGCCATCGCCGGGAGCCATCGGCAGCGCTATGGCACCTGCCCCAGCGGGGAGCACTGGATCGTGGAGCGGCTGCTGGTGGAGGTGGCGCCAGGACCGACGCCGGATGCGCTGGGGCAGCGGGGTTCGCCAGCTTCCCCCCGCGCTGAAGGGCCGCTGGCCGAGGCTGCAACCACCCCCCTGTGGCTGGGCGAGAAGGCCGGTTGGCAACCTGTGCCCCTGTGGCGGCCAGGCCAGCTCGTGCCGGGGCAGCGGCTGGAGGGCCCGGCCCTGGTGGTGGACCTCACCACCACCACCGTGCTGGAGCCCGGTTGGCAGGCCACGGTGATGGCCGATGGGGCCCTGCTGTTGGAGAGGCTGGTGGTGCAGGGGGCCCCATGCCCTGCCGAGGGATGCGCATCTGGTGATACGCAGGCCGGTGGCGTGCACCCCCCCGATCCCACCTTGCTGCAGCTCTACAACCACCGCTTCTCCGCCATTGCTGAGCAGATGGGGGTGCGGCTGCAACTCAGCGCCCGCTCGGTGAACATCCGCGAACGGCTCGATTTCTCCTGTGCCCTGTTCGACGCCCGCGGCCGGCTCGTGGCCAATGCTCCCCACATTCCGGTGCACCTGGGTTCGATGGGGGAGAGCGTGGCCAGCCTGCTGGCGGCCATCGCCTGCGGCGAGCGTCCCCCCCTGGCTCCAGGGGATGTGGTGCTCTCCAACAACCCCTACAACGGCGGTACCCATCTGCCGGACATCACGGCCATCACGCCCCTGTTCGGCCCGGAGCCCGGGGGTGGGCCCCTGTTCTTTGTGGCGTCGCGGGGCCACCACGCCGATGTGGGGGGCATCACCCCCGGCTCGATGCCGGCCTTCAGCCGCACCATTGCCGACGAGGGTCTGCTGCTCGATAACGTGGTGTTCCTCAGCGATGGCGGCTTCGAGGAGGGAAGTTGGCGGCAACGCCTCGCAGCGGGTTGCCATCCGGTGCGCAACCCCGACCAACTGCTCGCCGATCTCCAGGCCCAGGTGGCGGCCAACCGCCTGGGGGTTGGGGAGCTTGGGCGCCTGATCGACCGCCATGGCCTACTCGAGGTGCAGGCGTACATGGCCCACGTGCAGGCCCATGCCGCCCAAGCGGTGGCTCGGGCCATGGCGGGGCTGCGCAGCGGCCGGGCCCGGGTGGAGCTCGACCATGGTGCTCAGATCCAGGTGGCGGTGGAGATCGATGCGGAGGCCCGCCGGGCCCGGGTGGATTTCAGCGGCACCTCTCCCCAGCACGACGGCAACCTCAATGCCCCCCTGGCGGTGACCAAGGCGGTGGTGCTCTATGTCTTTCGCTGCCTGGTGGGGGAGGACATCCCGCTCAATGCCGGCTGTTTCGAACCCATCGACCTGATCGTGCCGGAGGGGTCCCTGCTCCATCCCCGGCCCCCGGCGGCGGTGGTGGCAGGCAATGTGGAGATCTCCCAGGCGGCCGCCAATGCCCTGTTCGCCGCCCTGGGGATCCAGGCGGCGGCCCAAGGCACCATGAACAACCTCAGCTTCGGCAACGCCCACTGCCAGTACTACGAAACCATCTGCGGCGGCACCGGTGCCGGGGCCAGGGGCTACCCGGGGGCTTCGGCGGTGCAGAGCCACATGACCAATTCCCGCCTCACCGATCCGGAAATCCTCGAATCACGGTTTCCGGTGCGGCTTGAGCAGTTTGCGATCCGTACGGGTTCGGGGGGAGCCGGTTGCTTCCGGGGAGGCGATGGCGTGGTGCGGCAGCTGCGGTTCCTCGAGCCCGTGACCGCAGCCTTGATCTCCGGTTCGCGCCGGGTGCCGCCGGCCGGCCTGGCCGGAGGGCAACCCGGGGCCTGTGGCCGCAACAGCTGGATCGGTGTCGACGGCACCATCCGTGAGCTGGAGGGCTGTTGCGAGCTGCAGCTGCAACCCGGCGAAGCCCTGCGCATCGAAACCCCGGGTGGCGGTGGCTACGGCCCGCCCCCCGTGCCATGAGCGCGGTTGACCTGCCCCGATGGTCGCTGGCGCTGGTGGCGGCGCTGGCCCAGCCCGTGCAGGCCGAGGTGCTGCAGGAGCGCAGCCAGCGCTTCCAGCCCCAGTGGTCGCCCGCCGGCATGGTGGCCAGCCAGGAGCAGCTGGCTTCCCGGGCGGGGGCGGCCGTGCTGGCCCGGGGGGGCAATGCGGTGGATGGGGCCGTGGCCACGGCCTTCGCCCTGGCGGTGACCCTCCCCCAGGCCGGCAATCTGGGGGGTGGGGGTTTTCTGGTGCTCTGGCTGCCGGGTCCTTCTCCGGCGGCCGCGCGCGGCTGTTCGGCGGCCGCTGAGATCCGGGTGGGCCGCGGCACGGCGGTGGCGGTGAACTTCCGCGAAACCGCTCCTCTGGCCGCCATGGCTGGGATGTTCCTGGGCCCGGATGGGGAGGTGGATCGCCAGCGGGCCACCCGCAGCCCCTTGAGTGTGGCCGTGCCGGGCACCCCCGCCGGACTGCTGCTCGCCCAGCGCTGCTATGGCCGCCTCTCGCGGGCCAGCGTGATGGCACCGGCCATCCGCTTGGCCAGCCGCGGCTTTCCGGTGGGCAAGGAGCTGGCCGATTCCCTGCGGCAGGCCACGCCCCTGCTGCAGGCCGATCCCACCTCCACCCAGCTGTTCCTGCAGCGTCCCCTGCGGCCGGGGACGATCTGGCGCCAGCCCCTGCTGGCCGCCAGCCTGCAGCGCATCGCCAACCAGGGCGAGCGGGGCTTCTACCAGGGTCCGATCGCCGAGTCCCTGGTGGCGTTGATGCGCCAAAGGGGTGGCTTGATTCGCCAAGCCGATCTCGATGGCTACCGGGCCCAGTTGGTGCGGCCCCTGCAGGCGCGCTTCCAGGGCTATCCGGTGGTCACCATGCCGCCGCCCAGCGGCGGTGGCGTCACCCTGGTGCAGCTGCTCCAGGTGCTGGAGCCCATGCCCCTAGCCCAGCTGGGTCTGAACAGTGCCGCCAGCCTGCACCGGATGGTGGAGGCGATGAACCTGGCCTACCGCGACCGCAACCAGTGGCTCGGCGATCCCGACCAGGTGGCCATGCCGTTGGAGCGGCTGCTCAGCCCCGCCCATGCGGACCGCCTGCGCGGCCAGATCCGGCTGGATCGCCATCGTCCGGCCGCCGACCTGGCCGCAGAGACCCCCAGCTCCGGCGGCACCAACACCACGCACCTCTCGGTGGCCGACCCTCAGGGGGGCCTGGTGGCCCTCACCACCACGCTCAACTTCGCCTACGGCAGTGGCATCAGCGTTCCCGGCGCCGGTTTCCTGCTCAACAACGAGATGGACGACTTCACCGCCAAGCCCGGTGTGGCCAACGCCTACGGGTTGGTGCAGGGCAGCGCCAATGCGATTGCCCCCGGCAAGCGCCCCCTCAGCTCGATGACGCCCACCCTGGTGTTTCGCCGCGATGGGCGTCCATGGCTGGCCACCGGCAGCCCGGGCGGCAGCCGCATCATCACCACGGTGCTGCAGGTGCTGCTCAACCGCCTGGTGCACGGGCTGAATCTGGCCTCAGCGGTGGCCAGCCCCCGCATCCACTCCCAGCTCTGGCCCGACCAGGTGAGCGTGGAGCAGGGCCTCAGCCCGGACACCCTGCGCCTGCTGGAAGGGCAGGGTCACCGGGTGGTGGTGACCGCCGCCATGGGTTCGGCCAACAGCGTCGAGGTGTTGGCCGAGGGGGGAAGCCTGGGTGTAGCGGATCCCCGCCGTCTCGATGCGGCTGCCATTGGCGAGCTGCAGCTCAAGCCGCCGGTTGGCTCGGAGCGGTGATCAGGTTGATGGCCGAGAAGGCCAAGCCAATGCCGAACAACATGCCGATCGCCCAGATGCTGTCCGAGGGCCATTCGGCGATCAGCATGCCGCCCAGCACGGCGGTGACGATGCCGTCGAGCAGCACCAGGCCCCGCGCCGCCCCCTGGCCGGTGGCTGCAGCGGCCAGTTCCATCACCCCTTCAAAGGCGAGCAGGAAGCCCACAAACAGGGTGAGGCTTACTTCGCTGGCCACGGGGAAAGCCAGGACCCACACACCGCCTCCCAGGTAGAGGAGGCCGGAGAGCACACGAAAGATCTTGCCCTTGGTGTCGGGCTCGCCGGTGAGCCGCAGCAGCTGGGACACGCCGGCGATCACGGAAACGGCCCCCACGGCGATGGTGAGCAGGGTGGCCGACACGAACGGCAGCACGATTGACAGCCCGGCTGCAGCAAAAAGCAGGGCAGCGGTGACCCAGCGCAGGGTGGGGGAAGCGGGAACCGTCAACGCATCAGAAACCGGTATGAGCACCACTTTAATTCGTCTGCCGAGCATCCCTGGTTCGCCTGAAGGCTTCCTTGGTCAGCAAAACAGCACGCCCGTGTAGCAAACCATCACAGCCTGCGGCGCCCTTGCCGCGGTCTCTGCAGCGTGATTGGCATCTCTGTTTGGCGTGGGCCCATGCTTGAGCTGCTACCGCCGCTCAACGACCACAATCTGCCTTGGATGGATACCCTCCATCCAATCGTTGTGCACTTTGTGATCGCCATGGGGTTGATCACGTTTGTGTTTGATCTGATCGGTGTGCTGACCCGGCGGTCAGCCCTGTTTGAGGTGAGTTTTTGGAACTTGCTGTTCGCCACCGCCGCCATCTTTGTGGCAATCATCTTTGGCCAGGTTGAAGCCGGATTGGCCAACCCCTATGGGGCCTCCCGCGACATTCTCAATCTGCACAGCACCATCGGCTGGTCGCTGGCTGGAGTGCTGTCGTTGATGTCGGGCTGGCGCTACGTCATTCGAAGTAAGGATCCCCAGCAGCTTCCCTTGGCCTTCCTCGGCGCTGGGGGTCTACTGGCGGCCCTGATTGTGGTGCAGGTCACCCTCGGCAATCAGTTGATCTGGGTCTATGGCCTGCATACGGTGCCGGTGGTTCAGGCCATGCGCGAGGGCTTGGTGTGATGGCCTCCTTCATCCCCTCGGGCTGGCCCATCGAGCAGTTGTCCGCGGAGCTCGGGCCCAACGGGTTGCCCTACGCGCTGCCGATCCACCCCAACCTGGTGCATCTCACGATCGGCCTGTTCGTGATCGCGATCGCCTTTGACATTGCCGGTGCCCTCTACCCGGTGGAGAAGCGGGTGTTCCGCTTTTTGGCCCTGCCCGTCACCCGTGGCGGCTTTCACGATGTGGGTTGGTACAACCTGCTGGCCTGCGCGATCGTCACCTTTTTCACGGTGGCGGCCGGCTTCTTTGAAATGCTGTTGGCGGTTCCGCTGCCTGGGGTCACCAGCACCATCGGCCTGCAGAGCATGGAGACGATGCTCTGGCATGGCGTGGGCGGTGTGCTGATCCTGCTGGTGATCGTGGCCATGACGGTGTGGCGGGGCTACCAGCGCTTTGTCTGGCGCCGCGACATGGGCCGTCAGGTGCAGTGGCTCTACCTGCTGGTCGGGCTCGGGCTGTTCCTGGTGATCGGCCTGCACGGCACCCTCGGGGCCGAGCTGGCCGCTGAGTTTGGGGTGCACATCACCGCCGATCAGTTGTTGGCCGCGGGCGCTGATCTCAACGAGGCCCTGCCATGAGCAACCCGTCCGGCCGTTCCCGGCCTCCGATCAGCAGCGTGGGTCTGGTGGCCCTGTTGGGCTGGATCGGCCTATTGATCGCCCTGAGTTGGTGGATGGCCCAGCAGGCCTACCGCTGGTTGCCGGTTCAGGCTTCCACCGCCGCTCCCTTGGTGGATGGGCTGTTCAGCTTTGAAACGGGCATCGGCACCTTCGTCTTCGGCGCCGTGGTGTCGGTGATGGTGTGGGTGGTGGTGATGCACCGTGCCGAGAAATACGACGAAACCGATGCCGAACCGATTGAGGGCAACACCCGTTTGGAGGTGGTGTGGACAGCCATTCCCTTCGTGCTGGTGATGGCGATTGCGGTGTACGCCATTCAGGTGAACACCCGGCTCGGGGTGCTGGGGCCGATGGAGCACATCCATCTGGCCAATCCGGTGGAGGAGCAGGGTGGCTATCCCGCCGATCGGCTGCCTGCCGAGCAGGTGGAGGTGATCGCCAGGCAATGGTCGTGGGAATTCCGCTATCCCGATGCCAACGTCTCCACCACCGAGCTGCATTTGCCGGTGGATCAGCCCGTCACCTTCCGTCTCGTGTCCGAGGACGTGCTGCACGGGTTTTACATCCCGGCCTTCCGCCTCAAACAGGACGTCATTCCGGGTCGGGCGATCAACTTCAATCTCACTCCCACCCGCGAGGGGCGTTACCGCCTGCGGGATTCCCAGTTCAGCGGAACCTGGTTCGCTGCCAACCAGGCCGATGTGGTGGTGGAGAGCCAGGAGGAGTACCAGGCCTGGCTCCAGCACGCCGCTCACCAGCCATTGCAGCCTGGTCTGAGCGATGCGGTCGGCGAGTACGGCACGCGCAAGCAATTGAAGAATCCGGGCTGGGCCACCGTGCCACCGGCACCGCCCCCCCAGGTGAACGTTCCCGGATCCAACACCCTGCCGCATGACGCCTGAGTTCATGACTTCCGCCACCTTCCCCGCCAGTCCTCCGGAGAACAGGTCCTGGACCCGTTACTTCGGCTTCAATACCGATGCCAAGGTGATTGGCATTCAGTACATCGTCACGGCCTTCTTCTTCTTCCTGATCGGTGGTCTGTTGGCCATGATCATCCGGGGGGAGCTGATCACCCCGGCGGCTGATCTGGTGGACCGCACGGTGTACAACGGCATCTACACGATGCACGGAACCATCATGCTGTTCCTGTTCATCTTCCCGGTGCTGAATGGGCTCAATAACCTGCTGATCCCCACCATGATCGGCGCTCCGGACATGGCGTTCCCGCGGCTCAACGCGGTGGCCTTCTGGCTGGTTCCGATCTTTGGGAGCCTGTTGATCGCCAGCTTTTTTGTGCCGGGAGGTCCGGCCTATTCCGGTTGGTGGTCCTACCCGCCCGTCAGCATCCAGAACCCATTGGGCCATTTCGTCAATGGTCAGGGCCTCTGGTTGACGGCCGTGGCGCTTTCGGGGGTGTCCTCGATCATGGGCGCCGTCAACTTTGTGACCACGATTCTGCGGATGCGGGCTCCCGGGATGGGCTTTTTCCGCATGCCGGTGTTCTGCTGGACGGCCCTCGCTGCCCAGAGTCTGCAGCTGATCGGTTTGCCGGCCCTCACCGGTGGCGCTGTGATGCTGCTGATGGACCTGAGTTTTGGCACCAGTTTTTACCAGGCGGAGGGCGGGGGGGATCCAGTCCTCTATCAGCACTTCTTCTGGTTCTATTCCCATCCAGCGGTGTATGTGATCATCCTGCCGGTGTTCGGGATCTTCTCGGAGCTGTTCCCGGTTTATTCCCGCAAGCCCCTGTTTGGCTATGTGTATGTCTCCCTGGCCTCGTTCATCATCGTGGGCTTGGGCCTGATCGTGTGGGTGCACCACTTCTTCACCAGTGGTGTTCCCCAGTGGATGCGCAATCTCTTCATGGTCAACACCATGCTGATTTCCGTGCCCACTGGAGTGAAGGTGTTCGCCTGGCTGGGCACGATCTGGCGCGGCAAGCTGCGGCTCACCACGCCGATGCTGTTCTGCCTCGGAGGCCTCTTTAACTTCGTGTTCGCCGGTATCACCGGAGTGATGCTGGCCACCGTTCCGGTGGACATTCATGTGTCCAACACCTACTTCGTGGTGGGCCACTTCCACTACGTGATCTATGGAGCAGCGGTGATGGGAATCTTTGCCGCGATCTACCACTGGTTCCCGAAATTCACCGGCCGCATGCCCTATGAAGGCCTTGGCAAGTTGCATTTCCTGCTCACCTTCGTTGGGGCCAACCTCAATTTTCTGCCCATGCACCCCCTCGGCCTGATGGGGATGCCCCGGCGGGTCTCCAGTTACGACCCGGAGTTTGCCTTCTGGAACGTGCTGGCCAGTTTGGGGGCCTTCCTGCTCGGGGTCTCGATCATTCCCTTCCTGCTCAACATGGTGAGTGCCTGGGTCCGTGGACCCAAGGCCCCCCACAACCCCTGGAATGCCATCGGCCTGGAATGGCTGTTGCCCTCACCCCCACCCGAGGACAATTTCGGTGAGCACGTTCCCACCGTGATTTCCCGCCCCTATGGCTACGGCACCGGTGAACCCCTCGTGGAGAACCAGGCTGAGATCGAACGGCAACTCACCCTTCAGGAGGCCAGCGCATGACCGCCACTACCGGCCAGCCCGCGACGGGCGAGCATCCAAACCACAACCTCACCGGTTTCATCATTTTCCTGTGCTCTGAGAGCGTCATCTTCTTGGCGTTCTTCAGTGGGTTCGCCCTGCTGAAAACCAGTGCTCTCAATTGGTTGCCCGCGGGCGTGGACGGGTTGGAGTGGCGCATGCCGCTGATCAACACCGTGGTGCTGGTGTCCAGTTCCGGCACCATCTGGTTGGCAGAACGTTGCATGGCCAAGGGCAATTTGCCCGGCTTCCGGGCGTTCTGGCTGCTCACCATGGCTTTGGGGGCCTACTTCCTCTATGGCCAGGCCGTCGAGTGGGGTGGCCTTCAGTTCGGCTTCACCAGTGGTGTGTTCGGTGGCACGTTCTATCTGCTCACCGGCTTTCATGGACTCCATGTGGCCACCGGTGTGTTTCTGATGGGCCTGATGCTGGTCAAATCCTTCATCCCCCAGAACTACGCGGGAGGAGAGCAGGGGGTGCAGGCCACATCTCTGTTTTGGCACTTCGTGGATGTGATCTGGATCATCCTGTTTGTGCTCATCTACGTCTGGCAGCGCAGTTGACCCTTCCCGTTCCCTGTTGAAGTCTTCCCCATGATCATCGACGACCGCCATTACGACGTCATCATCATCGGCAGTGGTGCGGCCGGCGGCACCATGGCACGGTCCCTGGCGAGTTCGGGTCACGCTGTGTTGGTGCTGGAGCGGGGCCAGCAGATGCCGCTTGTCGATCAGAACGTCGCTGACGTCGATCTGTTCCGCAAGGATCGCTACCACCCCAAGGAGCAATGGTTCGGCACCGATGGGGATCCCTTCTCTCCCCAGACCATCTATGCCTTGGGAGGGAATACCAAGATCTGGGGTGGGGTGCTCGAGCGTCTGCGGGAGCAGGAGTTTGCTGGCCTGCCACTGCAGGAGGGCCGGGCCCCGGCCTGGGGGCTCGGTTCCGGTGATCTGGAGCCGTGGTACGACCAGGCCGAAACGCTCTACCGGGTGCATGGTCAGCGGGGGCTCGATCCCACTGAACCCACGTCGGCCCAGGCCTATGGGCTCTCTCCCAAACCGGTTGAACCCTTTTTTGAGGAGCTAAGGCTCGCCTTAGTGCGCCAGGGGGTTCGCCCCTATCCCCTGCCCCAAAGCTGGTCGGAATCCGTGGCGGATCCCAGTGGCGATGCGGAGTTGTTCGGCGTCGACCCCGCCCGCGCGTCCACCTCAGTGGTGGTGAAGACCGGGGCCCAGGTGCAACGGCTGCATGTCAACCCCAGTGGCACGGAGGTGCGGGGCGTGGAGGCCCTGGTGGATGGCCAGAGCTGGTTGTTCATGGGTCACCAGGTGGTGCTGGCGGCTGGGGCCGTCAACAGTGCGGCGATCCTGTTGCGCTCCGCCACCGACCGCCACCCCCGGGGGTTGGCCAACGGCTCCGACCAGGTGGGCCGCAACCTGATGAAGCTGCAGCTCACCTCGATCCTGCAGCTCGCCACGGAAGCGAACAGTGGTCGCTACGGACGCAGTTATGGCATCAACGACTACCTCTGGGGAGACCAGAACGTCTCGTTCCCACTTGGTTCGATCCAGAACGGGGGTGGGGTTCTGCAGGATGCCCTGTTCGCCGAGTCGCCGCCGGTGCTCTCCCTGGTGACCAAGCTGCTCCCCAATTTCGGCATCGAACAGCTGGCTTCGCGCTCGATCAGTTGGTGGGCCATGAGTCCGGTGCTGCCCGATCCCCACAACCGCGTCAGCCTGCGGGGGGATCGGATCCAGATCACCTACCAGCCCAACAACCGTGAGGCCCATGATCGCCTTGTCTACCGCTGGATCGACACGCTCAAGGCGGTGGAGGCTGACCCCGATTGCCATGTGGTGAAGGAGGCACCCACCCATCCCCGTGGTGAAGCGCCCCTCTCGGCCATGGGCTACAGCTGTGGCACCTGCCGCATGGGCGACAATCCCGCGACGTCGGTGGTGGATTTGCAGGGCCGTAGCCATGAGGTGGCCAACCTCACGATTGCCGATGCCAGTGTGTTTCCAGCGTGTCCGGCCATGGGCTTCGGCCTCACGGTGATCGCCAACGCCTTGCGCATTGCCGACGTTCTGAAGGGATCCCTGCGATGACCGACCCCATCCCCACTGAGGCCAGACGCATGGCCGAGCGTGACTGTGGTCACGCGCCCTGGAGCCTCTGGGGTAGCTACCTGCCGGATCGCCAGTGGGGCACCGTGCGCGAGGACTACTCCGCCGATGGCGATGCCTGGCGGTCCTTCCCCCACGATCATGCGCGCTCGCGCGTCTACCGCTGGGGCGAAGACGGCCTGCTTGGCATCTGTGATGAGCAGTGCCGCCTGTGTTTCTCCCTCGCCCTCTGGAATGGCCAGGATCCGATCCTCAAGGAGCGGCCCTTTGGCCTGGGCAACCCCGAGGGCAACCACGGCGAAGACCTGAAGGATTACTACTTCCACATCGCCAACACCCCCACCCACAGCTTCATGCGTGGGCTGTACAAATATCCCCAGGCCCGTTTCCCCTACGAGCAGCTGGTGGAGGAGAACGGCCGCCGGGGCCGCGACCAGCCGGAATACGAGCTGGTGGATACGGGCATCTTCAACGAGGGTCGCTATTTCGATGTGTTCATCGACTACGCCAAGGCCTCTCCCACCGATCTGCTGATCCGCATCCGGGCGATCAACCGCGGGCCCGAGGCGGCGCCGCTCAGCCTGCTGCCCACCTTGTGGTTGCGCAACACCTGGGCCTGGGGCTATCCCGACGCCGTCCGTCAGCCGATGCAGCTCGCGGGGGAGCGGCTGGTGACGCCCGCCCTGGGCGAACTGGCCTCCTATGAACTGCTGTTGAACGGTTCGGCTCAGTGGCTGTTCACCGACAACGAGACCAACAACGCGCGCCTCTTCGGCCAGCCCAACACCACGCCGTTCCAGAAGGATGGCTTTCATCGCTTCCTGATCGAGGACGAGCAGGGGGCCATCAATCCTGCGGCTGAGGGCACCAAAGCCGCCGCCCTGCTGCAGCACAACCTGGCGCCGGGTGAAACCTGGACGGTGGAATTGCGGTTGCGGGCGGTGGCTGAGCACGACGCTGGCCGCAACCCCGAGGGCGCAGATTCAGACCCGTTCGGCGAGAGCTTCAATGCCCTGTTCGAGGCCCGGGAGCAGGAATGGCTGGCCTATATGGAACACCGCGTGCCGGGTCTGGCGGCCGACGATCGTTTGGTCCACAACACGGCCCTGTCGGGCCTGCTGTGGTGCAAGAAGTACTACGGCTGGAGTGTGCAGCGCTGGCTCGAGGGTGATCCCACCCATCCGGCCCCACCGCCGGAGCGCCTGCACAGTGAAGCGGCCCAGTGGCGACGCCTGCACGCCCACGACATCATCGCCATGCCGGATGCGTGGGAGTACCCCTACTTCTGCCAGTGGGACCTGATGTTCCACGCCGTATCGTTCGCGATTGTGGATCCGGCGACGGCTAAACAGCAGTCGATGCTGCTGCGCACACCCCACTACACGGCGCCCAACGCCCAGACGCCTGCCTACGAGTGGGCCCTTTCTGACCCCAATCCTCCGATCGGGGCCTGGGCGGTGATGCGCATCTTCCAGATTGAGCGCAAGCAGGCTGATGGCACGGCCGATTTCGCCTACCTGCGCTCTGCTCTGCGCAAGCTGCTGCTCGAATACGGCTGGTGGGCCAACCGCAACGACCGCTCCGGCGACAACGTGTTTGAGGGGGGCTTCCTCGGCCTCGACAACATTGCCGTGTTTGACCGGCGCTTCCCCCTATCGGATGGCAGCCACATCGAGCAGTGTGATGGCACGGCCTGGATGGCATCGCTCAGCCTCAACCTGCTGAACATCGCGGTGGAGCTCAGTCGTGATGAGGTCGAATACGCCGACCTGTGTGAGCGATTCGTCTATGACTTTGTGCAGCTTGCCATCACCCTCAACGCGTCACTCGGTCGGAGCTATCTCAACTGGGACGAGCAGGATGGCTTCTACTACGACGTGATCAAGCGTCCCGATGGCAGCACCGATTTCCTGCGTACCCGTTCGGTGTCGGGGCTGATCCCCCTGCTGGCGGTGGCCAGCTTCGACGTGGAAACGGTGGAGCGGCTGCCAGTGCTGGATGTGCTCAAAAGCCTGGCCTGGTTTGTGCATGAGCGCACCTCTCCTACCTGGCTGCAGGCCAATCTGGGCCGGTGGCACAATGACCGACTGCTGTTCACTCTGGTGCCGGAAGATCGGCTGCGGCGGATCTGTGAACGGCTCTTCGACGAGGACGAGTTCCTCTCGCCCTACGGCATCCGGGCCCTGTCCAAAGTGTACGAGGACAATCCCTATCGCTACACCGAGGGAGCAGATAGTGAAGAGCTGCGCTACAGCCCCGCCGATAGCCCGGTGGCCATGTTTGGTGGCAATTCCAACTGGCGTGGGCCCGTGTGGATGCCGATCAATTTTCTGCTGATCGAGTCGCTGCAGAAGTTTGCCCACTTTTATGGCGACAGCTTCAAAGTGGAGTTCCCCACCCGCTCGGGCAACTGGGTCAACCTCTGGGAGGCCTCGCTGCAGCTGCAGAGCCGCCTGGTGGGTATTTTCCGCCGCGATGCCCTGGGTCGGCGCGCCTTCAATGGTGATGTGGATCTGTTCCAGAACGATCCCCACTGGCGGGATCTGATCCTGTTCAACGAATACTTCCACGGAGACAACGGCCGTGGTGTGGGTGCCTCCCACCAGACCGGTTGGAGTGCCGTGGTGGCCAAGATGATCAATCAGCTCCATCGTTATCCCACTGGTTGACGTTCACTCCAGAACGTCCACTGGCGATCACGACCTTTCCCTCGCTTTTCCATCGATGGCCCCGGTGTCTTCCCCGGATCTGCTCACCGGCATCCACAGCTCACCCTTGCCTGTTGCCGAGCAGCAACTTGTTGCCAACGGCGCCCACTTCGATGTGGTGATCATCGGCAGCGGTGCCGGTGGTGGCACCCTGGCGCGCACTCTGGCTGCCTCGGGTCTGAAGATCCTGGTGCTGGAGCGGGGCGACTGGCTGCCCCAGGAGCCTCAGAACTGGGATGCCGAGGAGGTGTTCCAGAAGAACCGCTACGTGTCGAAGGACGTGTGGCATGACAAGCACGGCAAGCCCTTCCAGCCGGGTAGCCATTACTTCGTGGGTGGGGCCACCAAGATGTATGGCGCCGCCCACTTCCGGCTGCGCCAGCAGGATTTCGAGGAGCTGCGCCACTTCGACGGCATCTCGCCGGCCTGGCCCCTGCGCTACAGCGATTTCGAGCCCTGGTACCAGCGGGCCGAGGAGCTGTTTCACGTGCACGGCCAGCGTGGTGAGGACCCCACCGAGCCCCCTTGCAGTGGCCCCTATCCCCACCCACCGGTGGCCCACGAGCCCCGCATCCAGAAGCTGGTGGATGACCTGCGAGCTGCCGGCTTGCACCCCTTCCATGCCCCCACTGGGGTGATGCTGGATGAGGCCAACATGGCCTTCAGCCGCTGCCGCAAGTGCAATTGCTGCGACGGGTTTCCCTGCCTGGTGCATGCCAAGAGTGATGCCGACGTGCTCGGGATGCGACCGGCCCTGGCCAGCCGGACGGTGTCCCTGCTCACCCGGGCCGAGGTGCGTCGCCTGCACACCGATGCCAGCGGCCGCAGCGTGACGGCAGTTGAGCTACAGCACGATGGCGAAACCCTGCAGGTGAGTGGCGATGTGGTGGTGGTGAGCTGCGGTGCGGCCAACAGCGCCCGGCTGCTGCTGATGTCGGCCAATGATCGCCATCCCCGCGGCCTGGCCAACGGCTCCGACCAAGTGGGCCGCAACTACATGTTCCACAACAGCAAGGCGATGGTGGCCCTGGCCCATGAGCCCAACACCACCGTGTTCCAGAAAACCATCTCGATCAATGACTGGTATCTGGGGGATGCGGATTTCGACTACCCGATGGGCAACATCCAGATGACGGGCAAGACCAACGGCACGATCATGAAGGGCTATGCACCGCTGGAAACCTTCCTGATGCCCGGCTGGTCGATGGACAAGATCGCCGAGCATGCCCTCGATTTCTGGATCTCCTCAGAGGATCTTCCAGATCCCGATAACCGGGTGACGATCGATGGCGGGGGCCACATTCACCTCAGCTATACCCCCAACAACCAGACAGCGGCCCAGCGGCTCTATGGCCGCCTGACCGGGATGCTGGACCATCTGTATCTGAAGAATCATCTGGTGGAGCGCCAGATCTACATCAAGAGTGAGATGGCGATCGCTGCGGTGGGCCACCAGGCGGGCACCTGCCGCTTTGGCAGCGACCCGGCCACGTCTGTGCTCGACCTCAACTGCAAGGCCCATGAGCTGGACAACCTCTACGTTGTCGATACCAGCTTTATGCCGACCATCGGCGCGGTGAACCCCTCGCTGACGGCCATCGCCAACGCCCTGCGGGTTGGCACCCATCTGCTTGAGCGTCTGAGGGCCTGAGCCTTGGCTTAGGCGAGCAGGCTGCGAATCAGATCGGCGATCAGCAGGTTGTCGAGGGAGAACAGGCCGCCACCACAGCTGGCCAGCACCGCGCACATCACCACATACATGGCGGCCTTTTCCCAACTGGGGGGGTCACCCACCCCCATGGGGCCGGCGTAATCACCGGGGGGAATCTGGTAGGGATCGGGGGCGATGAAGGGAAAACCCGCCTTCAGCTCGACCACCACCGCGTAGGCCATCGACACCAGGATCGCCAGGGCCGCCAAGGGGGTAAGCAATCCAGGGATCAGGGCGATGCCGGCACCCCACATCGAAAAGGCCGAGAGAAAGCAGAGCCATTGCGGGGTCTGCATGGCCGTGGCCCAGGTCTTGAGGTTGCGCAGCTTGGGCCAGCCATGGCGAATGAAACAGATCCCCAGAAACACACGCATCACCAGCAGGGATGCCTGGGCCAGGGTGGACGGTGCTGCTGGCACCAGCAGCTCCACCACGGTCACGTCCATTGCGTTGCGGCCACAAGATCGCCACAACGTACCCACTTCAGCCAACCCTGGCCATGATCGTCACAGGCTCCCAATCCAGTGGTTTCGGTAGTGCCCATGGTGACCTCCACGCTTCCAGTTGGATGGACGGTTGCCCCCGGATCGAGCGCTCCGCTCGGGGCGACGCCCGGTGCTGGGGGCGTCAATTTCAGCCTCTACGCCAAGGACGCCAGCCTGGTGGAGTTGTGTCTTTTTGATGGTCCGGAGGATGGCGAGCCGGCTGTGGTGGTGCGGCTCGAAGGAGAGCGGCACCGCACCTACCACTACTGGCATGCCTGGGTTCCGAAGCTGCAACCAGGGCAGGTGTATGGCTACCGCGTGCATGGGCCCCAGGATCCAGCCCGGGGTCTGCGGTTCGATCCTTCCCTTCTGCTCATCGATCCCTATGGGTTGGCGTTGGCGATACCGGCCGATTCCAGCGGTTCGATGAAAAGTGTGGTGGTCGATCCCGAGACCTACGACTGGGAGGGAGACGAGCCCCTGCGCCGTCCGGCCCGCGACACGGTGATCTACGAGTTGCATGTGCGCGGCTTCACCGCCCATCCCAGCTCCGGAGTGGCTGCACCCAAAGCCGGAACCTATGCGGGCCTGATCGAAAAAATTCCCTATCTGCAGGAGCTGGGCATCACGGCCGTGGAGCTGTTGCCGGTGTTCCAGTTCGATCCCCAGGATGCCCCAGCTGGCTTGCCCAACTACTGGGGCTATCAGCCCATTTCCTTCTTTGTGCCCCATCACGGCTACAGCACGCGCCGCGACCCCCTCGCGCCCCTGGAGGAGTTCCGGGATCTGGTCAAGGCGTTGCACCGCGCTGGTATCGAGGTGATTCTCGATGTGGTGTTTAACCACACCGCCGAGGGCGATGAAACCGGCCGCACCTTCTGTTATCGCGGCATCGCCAATTCTGATTACTACCTGTTGGGCCCTGATCCCAGTCGCTATGCCGACTACACCGGTTGTGCCAACACCCTGAATGCCAACAACCCAGTGGTGCGGCGGATGATTCGCCACAGCCTGCGCTATTGGGTGGAGCACATGCACGTGGATGGCTTCCGCTTTGATCTGGCTTCGGTGCTCGACCGCGATGAGACTGGCGAGCCCTCACCGTTGGCGCCGATTCTGTGGGATATCGACACCGATCCCGTGCTGGCAGGCACCAAGTTGATTGCCGAAGCCTGGGATGCGGCGGGTCTTTATCAGGTGGGGAGCTTTGTGGGGGATAACTGGCAGGAGTGGAACGGCCGTTTCCGGGATGATGTGCGCCGCTTTCTGAAAGGGGACGCCGGGATGGTGAGCAAGGTCAGCCAACGGCTGATCGGTAGCCCCGACATCTACGGCTATGAGCACCGTCGGGCGGAGGCCAGCGTCAACTTCATCACCTGCCATGACGGGTTCACCTTGGCGGATCTGGTGAGCTACAACGCCAAGCACAACGAAGCCAACGGTGAAGCCAATCGCGATGGCTCCAGCGACAACGCCAGCTGGAACTGCGGCATCGAGGGTCCAACGCAGGATCCGGAGGTGCTGGCCCTGCGCCAACGGCAACTGCGCAATTTTTTCACCTTGCTGCTGCTTGCCGCCGGCACCCCGATGCTCGGGATGGGGGATGAGGTGTGCCGCAGCCAGCAGGGCAACAACAATGCCTACTGCCAGGACGGCCCAATCAGTTGGCTTGACTGGACCCTGGTGGAGCGCCACGACGATCTGCGGCGTTTCGTGCGGGAGCTGATCGCTTTCCGCCGTCGTCGTGACGTGGTGATCGATCATCAGGAGCTGCTGCTGGAGGATCTTTTGCTCCGCAACCAGGTGACCTGGCATGGGGTGGTGCCTGGACAGCCGGACTGGACTGACGACTCCCGCTCCTTTGCCGTCACCGTGACCAGCAGTGGCCAGCGCTTTCGCTGTCACCTGATGGCTAACGCGTGGTGGGAGCCGCTGCGGTTTGGCTTGCCGCCGGCAGCGGCCGGTGACCGGTCCTGGAGGTGCTGGATTGACACAGCCCAGCCGAGTCCGGCCGACATCGTCGCCTGGGCCGATGGAGCGCCCGTGGGATCTGATGGGTGTGAGGTGGCTGCGCGCTCGATCCGGGTGCTGGTGGTGGATCTGCCCGCCTAGCGCTGACGTCCTAGGCCTGCAGCAGTTGCAGCTGATGGCCGTCGGGGTCGGCGAGTTGAAGGGCTCTTTCGCTGCCCACGAGGGCGGCCTGGCGGCCTAGCTCGATCACGCCCCCATGGAGGGGTTGGCCACCGAATGCCTCAGCGGTGGTGGCGATTCGATCCAGATCGGCAACGCGCAGACGGATCTGCCAATGGGCCAGATCCTGGGCGCCCTGGTCGACGGGCTTTGGCCGGCCGCTGTTCGGGGGCTGGTAGTTGAGGCATTCCACGCCGGCACCCATGGGGCAGCGGTGGCCGGTGATGCGCACCCGGGTGTCCTGGAGGCCATCGAGCCCATCCTGGGTGGGGCCGCTGTTGACCCCATCTCCCCCAAGCTTCAGTCCCAAGAGCCCGTCGTAGAAGCGGCAGCTGCGGGGGGTGTCGGCGACGCTGAGGGCGCTGTGGTCAATCCCTAGGAAAGGCCCGCTGGTCGGCTGGCTGGGATGCCAGCGGGCTTCGCCCTTGTCGGGCGGAAACTGCAGCAGCTCCAGGTTGTGCCCCTCCGGATCGCGGAACTTGAAGGCCTGAATGCCGGCGGCGGCGGTGTTCCAGTCCGGCAACGTTTGGGGCGCTGACGAGACCCCCACCAGCGAGTCCTCGGCGATGGCCTGGCGTGCCCTGGCGCTGGCGGCCTCCAGATCACTCACCACGATGCAGATGTGTTGAAACCAGAGGTCGCAGCTGCGGGAGTCGGCCGGGATCGGGCGGCCTGGCCGCAGGCCATCGCCCAGGTGCAGCACTTCGGTGAGCTCCAGGGTTTCAGCGCCCAGGTGCAGCCGCACCAGCTTGAGCTGCGAGCCGGGCAGGCTCACCAGCTGGGTATAGGGGCCTGGCTCCACCACCAGCGTGTCCCCCCGTTGAAATCCCAGGGTGGTTTCAAAGAAGTGGGCTGCTGCGTCGGCGTCGGCGGTGGTGAAGCCGATGCCGGTGATGTGGGGGTTGGTGGTCATGGCAACGGGGTGATCAGCGGGGCAGGGCGGTGAGGCCGGCGGCGGCGATGGCACTGTCCACATCGGGCGTCATGCCGGACACGCCGATGCCCCCCAGGCAGCTGTTCTCCAGCATCAGGGGCAGGCCACCGGCCATGGCTGCCGCCGGTTGGCCGAACAGGCCCGCCAGTTGCAGCAGGGCCGGCCGCTCGCCGTTGATGCTGGCCTCCAGGGCGGCGGTGGGCCTGCGGTTGAGGGCGGCCATGCGGGCCTTGGCGATGGAGGCCTCGGCACTTGCGGGGCTGGATCCATCGCGGCGCTCCAGCAACAGCAGGTGGCCACCGGCGTCGACAATGGCGATCGATACGCAGGCCTGTTGCTGGTCGGCCGCCCGGTGACTCGCGGCGGCGATGGCCCGGCAGTCGGCGAGTTCGAGGTGGGGTTGATGGCGCATCAGCTCCAGACGATTTTGACCAGCCAGAGGTGCCCCTGGAGCTCCACCCCGGCGGCGGCGGCCTCCAGGTCGGCCTCCGAAAGCTTCAGGGTGGCTTCGGCCTGGTGCCGCACCAGATCCACGCCGCTGAAGCTGTAGCCCATGGTGGCCCCCAGCGCAGCGATGGCGTTGAGGTTGGGGCAAGCGCTGAAGCGCTCCAGCAGGGCCGGATCCCCTTTGACGATCTTCAGAAAGGCTTCGAGTTGGTCGCGGGCCATGGTGGTTGAGGCAATCAGGGCGTCTGGGCGCCCCGGGTGTTGGTGAACAGGGCGTAAATCGCCTTGGAGGCGCACAGGAACAGGCGGCTGTGGTGGCGATCGCCGAAGCAGAGGTTGGAGACCCGATGGGGCACCAGCACCTTGCCCAGCAGCCTCCCATCGGGGGCGATGCAGTGCACCCCATCGGCGGCACCACACCAGAGGTTGCCCTCTTCATCCACCCGGAATCCGTCGGCCCATCCCGGGGTGATCTTGTGGAACACGTCTCCACCACAGAGGCTGCGGCCGTCGGCGGCCACGTCGAACACCCGGATGTGCTGCCGGGGTTCGGCGGCTCCTGGGGCTCCGGATTCAGCCACGTAGAGCTTGCGCTCATCCGGTGAGAAGGCCAGGCCGTTGGGACCATCGAAGTCGCTGGCCATTGCCTCCACGGCACCCGTGTCCGGGTCGAGTCGGTAGAGGGCGGGTGGTTGCTCCGACGGTTGGCGGCCGCCCTCGTAGTCGTTGAGCAGCCCATAGAGGGGATCGCTGAACCAGATCGAGCCGTCGCTCTTCACTACTACGTCGTTGGGAGCATTGAGGCGCTTGCCATGGGCCTGGTGGGCCAGGGTCGTGACCGTGCCGTCGGGCTCCAGGCGGGTGAGGCAGCGGCTGGCATGGTGGCAGCTGATCAGGCGTCCCTGGCGATCACGGGTCTGGCCGTTGGCGTAATCGGAGGGGGCCCGGAACACGCTCACGCCATGCTCGGGACTCCAGCGCATGGTGCGGTTGTTGGGGATGTCGCTGAACAGCAGACAGTTGTGGTCGCCGAACCACACAGGTCCCTCCACCCAGCGGAAGCCGTCAGCCAGCAACTCCAGCTCGGCGTTGAACAGCACCAGCTGTTCGAAGCGCGGGTCGTGACACTCGATCCAGGAGGGGAGCTGCGCCATTGCGATTCAGGAGAAAAAGCCAGGCGGAGCCTGCATCCAGGCGTCATCGTTGCGCTGCACGACCAACTGCAGACAGGGCACGTCTCCAACCTGGCCGGACAGATGTCCCCAACGGCCATCGTCGAGCTTTCGACAGCGCTGATCCCCGCCAAAGCTGAAGTCTCCGGGACCGAATATATGTCGCTCACCATCCATGCTTTCGACAAACCACGAGCCGCTGAGAACAAAGATCCACTTCGGCACCTGATTCTCGTGCCATTGGCCCAGCCAGCCCACCGGTAGCAGGGTGAGAAAACTGTTGCCGTCTTCCATCAGCGGAGCACTCCACTGGGGGGCGACATGAGGATTGAGGGGAGATGAAACAAGCTCCTTAAACCGGCAGAGGCTCTGACGGCTAATGCCGTCAGACCCGGTCCAGAGATGCCAGTACTCCTTGGGTGGTGGTGCCTGGCTGGAGGGGTCGTCCATGGGCTGATGATGGGTCGGGATTCAGGGACGCGAGCTCACGTTGGATGGGCCCCACCAGCATGTCCGTTGGAATTCACCGGTAATCGACAGTGGGCGCTGGGGCCGTCTCGATTCAAGGTAAGCAGATCAATCTGGTTGAACCAGGCTTGACCAGCAGAACGTGACGGCCGTCTCCACTGTGCAGGGGTGTTGCAGCTGACTGCCGCTTTGATCGGCTGTGTCTAGCTTCGGCCTGAACCCTTCTTCCACTGCGCTCCTTGCGCCATGACCACAACCAATCCCTACGCTCTCGAAACTCTTTCCAATTTCCTTAAGGGGAAGGTCGCCATCGTGACTGGTGGTAACAGTGGGATCGGCAAGGCGATCGTGGAAAATCTGGCCGAACTCGGCGCCAAGGTGGTGATTGACTACCGCTCCCATCCTGAGGCCACCGAGGACCTGGAGCGGGAGATTGGCAGCTATGGCGGCAGCAGCTATGGCGTTCAGGCCGATGTGTCGAAGCTCGATGATCTGCAGCGGCTGGTGCAGGCGGCTGTGGACAAGTACGGCCGCCTGGACGTGATGGTGAACAACGCCGGCGTCGAGACCCGCACGTCGATCCTCAACACCACACCCGACGATTTCGACAAGGTACTTAATGTCAATTTGCGCGGTGTGTTCTTTGCCTGTCAGTACGCCGCCAAGCAGATGATCGCCCAAGGCGGCGGCGGCCGGATCATCAACATCTCCTCCGTGCATGAAGACTGGCCGATGCCGGAGAACACTCCCTACTGCTGTGCCAAGGGAGGGGTGCGCATGCTCACGCGCACGGCAGCGTTGGAGCTGGCCTCCCATGGCATCACGATGGTGAATGTGGGCCCCGGCGCCGTGGCGACGCCCATCAACGACTCCACCATGAACAATCCCGAGTTGCTGGCCAAGCTCGATGCGGCCATTCCCCTGGGTCGGATGGCCCAGCCGGAGGAGATTGCCCGGGTGGTGGGTTTTCTGGCCAGCGATGCGGCCAGCTACATCACCGCCACCACGATCTTCGCCGACGGTGGCATCATGCAGAGCAGCCCGGGGCTGTGAACGCTGGCTGAGCGGAGGGGACAGCAGGCACAGCAGGGAGCCACATGCGCATCACCCGTGAGGAGATCGTCCGATTGCGCAAGCGCCATCGGGGCTATCTGATCACGCTGGCCACGGAAGTCGCCCTGTTGCTGCTGTTGCCTGTTGCGCAGGGCTCCATCTGGCTGTTGTCCGGCTCGTTGATCGTGCTGGCATTGGTGTTGATGCTGTTCGTCAGCCGTTATTCCCCCCTGCACCAAACACGCCCGTTGATCTATGGCTTGGGTGGCCTTGCCATCGCCCTGGAATTGCTCTGGCACCTGGCCCTCACTGCTCAGCCCGCATTGGGCCGGGCGCTGACCATTCCCCATGTGATCGTCTGGCTGGTTTTTCTCTCCCTCGCGGTGATTCGCAAGGTCAAAACCTTGAACCGCGAGCCCTTCGTCACCGTGTCGGTGGTAATGGGTGCTGCATCGGGTTACATGCTCGTGGGCTTGGCGGGTGGGCTGTTGCTCACCGCCCTCTGGGTGCTCGATCCCTCCGCCTTTGACCTGACGGCGTTGCCGGCCGTCGGCTCCACGACGGCACTCCCCAATGTGGTGGTGGCACCGGCGTTGATGGCGGCTGCCTTCACCATGCTCACCACTGTTGGCACCACGGTGCTGAAGACCAGCCATGTGGCCGGCCAGGTGGTGACCACGGTGATCACGGTGGTGGGTCAGCTCTATGTAGCCATCCTGATTGCCTTGATCCTCGGCCGTTTCCGTTGGAGGGCCTGATGCGCCGTCGTCATCGCTTTTACCGCCATCTCTTTGCGGTCTGCCTGCTGGTGATGGCTTCCATGGCCTTCCCCTATCCCCTGCGCCGCCTGGCACTGGCGGGCAATGTGCTGCTGATCCTGCTGCTGGCCTTTGAGCTGGGGCAGCCGGTGCGCCCCCGACAGACCCGTCGCCATTGGAGCGACTCGGTCTACCGCTGGACCGGGTTGGCCGGTGTGGCCTTTCAGATCATTTGGATGGTCAGCCCGACCACCTTTGCTGTCGTCGGCTTTCCGGTGATGGTGGTGATCACGGCCTTCATCTTCTGGAGCCTGAAGCGGCTGTTGCTCTGTCTCGGCCAGGAAGACCGCATCGGCATGGATGTGCTGGCGGGGGCCGTGGCGGGCTACCTGTTGCTCGGGATCAGCGGCGGGTTGTTGTTTGGTGTGATGGAAACGCTGGCGCCGGGCAGCTTTGTGAGCCATACCGATGGTGCTCGGGCCTTGCTGCTGCGTGGGCTCCCCATCAACGCGGCCGGGCTCCAGGTGTGGAGCCTCGATTTCACCCGGATCCAGTATTTCGCCCTGGTGAGTCTCACCACGGTGGGCTACGGAGACATTGTGCCGGCCACGCCTCCTGCCGAGATGGCGAGTGTGGCGTTAAGCATCAGTGGCCCCCTGTATCTGGCGATCGTGATGGGCCTGTTGATCAGTCGCTACACCTTGCAAAGCGAGGCGGAGGAGGTCAGGGGGCGCCCAGTGGATGTTCCAGCCCCACATCCACCTTCAGGTGCTGATTCGGACGACCGGTGATCAGCAGGGAAGCCCGTTGCCGGGTGGCGATGGCCCATAGCCATTTGGTGAGCAGGCTCAGGCGATTTTCATTGGCGGGCATGAACATCAGGTGTGCCAGGCCCCAGAGGATCCAGCCCGGCAGGCCAGTCACCTTCAGGCCGCGCAGATCGGCCACCGCATGCAACCGACCCAGCACCGCCATGGTGCCGAAATCGGTGAACTGGAAGGCCTTGTGCTGGCGTCCTTGGATTTGGGCCACGATGTCGGCGGCCACCCAGCCCCCCATCTGCACGGCGGGCCCGGCCATGCCCGGCAGGGGTTTGCCATCGCTGGTGTGGCTGTAGGAGCAGAGATCTCCGATCACCCGGATCTCCCCATGGCCCGGTATGGAAAAGTCCGGCTCCACCACCACCCGTCCGCCCCGGTCCACCGTGCAACCGCTGGCGTCCGCCAGCACCTGGCCCAGATGGGAGGCCCGCACGCCGGCGGTCCAGCAGATGGTGGCGGCCTCCAGGGTGCGGGCACCCGCGGCGGTGTTCACCACCACCTTGCCCTCCTCAATCGTCTGCACCCGTCCGCCCAGCAGCAGCTCCACCCCCACCGATTCCAGGTAGGTGCCAGCGGCGGCTGAGAGGCTCGGGTCCATGGCCCGCAGCACCCGATCGCCGGGGTCAATGAGGGTCACCTTGCACTGGTTCGGATCGAGTTGCTTGAAGTCGCGGGCCAGGGCATGGGCCATCAGGTCCATGAGCGAGCCGGAGAGTTCGCAGCCTGAGGGCCCGCCCCCCACCACCACCACCGACTGCAGAACGGCCCGGCGCGCGGGATCGGGGGTCTGCTCGGCCTCCTCCAGGGCGATCAGCACCCGCCGGCGGATCTCATCGGCGTGCTCGAGGATCTTCATCGGTGGCGCCGCCTCACGCCACTCGTCATGGCCGAAGTAACTGCTGCCGGAGCCGGCGGCCAGGATCAGGTGGTCGTAGGCGAACTGGCGGTCGTTGAACACGATCTGCCTCGCCTGGGCGTCGATCTCGGTGACTTCGCCCAGCAGCACTTGCACGTTGGGGGCCTGGCCCACCATCTGGCGCAGGGGCGTGGCCACGTCAGCCTCCGGAACCAGCCCGGTGGCCACTTGGTAGAGCAGCGGCTGGAACAGGTTGAAGTTGCGCTTGTCGATCAGCGTTACCCGCACGGGCTGGTTGATCAGGGCGTGGCAGGCCTGCAGACCTGCGAAACCTCCCCCCACGATCACCACATGGGGGAGCGGTTTGAGGCTCTTGTCGGGGGGGTCGAGCTCCAGGAAGAAGCGTTCGCGGGCCATCGTTCCCAGATCGGTCGCTTCAAGGTATCGACCCTGGGCCGGTTTGGCCTGCTAAAGGTGGGCGTGGTTGTTGTCCCTGTCATGTCTGTTGCGTCGATCCAGGCCTTTGTGGCCCGTGTGGCCGGTGACGCTGCCCTGCGCGACAAGCTCCACGCCGCCGCTGGGGTTGATGACATCGTCGCCATCGCGGCCGACCATGGCCACACCCTCGATAAGACCGTGCTGCTGCGGGAGCACGCCAGGGTGCTGAGCACCGCCAAGGATCACGAGCTCGCCGGGATCAACAGCTGGGGCGACGCGCTGATGCATTGCTTCGGCGCCAGCGAGAACGACTGAGCCTTCAGTTGAGCTTGAAGCCGCGCAACCGCGGCCACAGCGCGACCACTCCGGCCAGTAGGCCCAAGGCGAGGACCACTTGCACCAGCTGGTAGCCACTGCCGAAGTGGTGGCTGCCGGCCAGCCCGTGGATCGAGTAGCCGGCCGCGGCGAGGCTGAGCGACTGGAGGCCTTTGGTGAGGTTGGAGATGGCGTTGACCCGACCCTGCATGTCCCGGTCGCTGCCGGCCTGCAGCAGGGCGTTGTCGACCGAGATGGCCAAGGTGCTGAAGCCGCCGGCCAGGAAAGCTGAAAGAGAAGCCCAGTGCACCACATTGGAGGCGCTGAGGAGCAGTACGGACACCCCCAGCCCGGCGCTGGAGGCGGCCAGCAGCAGTCCGGCACGCCAACGATCGACCAGCTCCATGCCCAGGACCGAGCCCACGAAGCTGCCCAATCCCACGGCCGACATCAGGGCTGCATAGAAACCGTGGCCCGTCTCTCCGCTGAGGTGGCGTTGCACGAAGACGGGCAGCAGTCCCTGGAATGGCATGCCGAACACCATCACCAGGACGAGCACCAGCAGCAGGGTGCGCAGCTGGGTGCGATCGCGTACGTAGCGCAGGCCTGCCCGCAGGCTGGCGCGAAAGGACTCCTTCGGTGCCGATCGGCAGGTGCTACGTGGCAGCCAGGGAATGGCGATCAGCAGCGGCACGAAGCTGAACACATCGAAGGCGAAGGCCACCTCCTCATGGCTGCGGGCGGTGGGGCCCAGGCTCAGCAGCACCCCGCCGAGGGCTGGGCCGAAGATGTTGGTGGCGCTGGTGGTGAGGCTGTAGAGCTGCTGGGCCAGGGTCACCTCCTCCGGTTCCACCAGATCGGTCACCAGGGCCGTACGCGCGGGTGTGTCGAAGGCCGACAGCACCCCGTTGGCCCCGCTCACTAGGGCCAGCAGCCACAGCGGTACCAGACCGCGCAGGGAGGCGACCAGGACCAACACCGCCATCAGCAGCAGGCCCGACTGGGTGAGGCCGAACAGGCGGCGGCGGTCGATCCGGTCGCTCACCGTGCCGCCCACCAGTTGCAGGAGCATCTGGGGTAGCCCGTAGGCCAGGGCGAGACTGGCGATACCGGCCGCTCCGTGCTGCTTGACGGTGAGCCAGTTGATCGCCAGCACGAAGGCGCTGGTGCCGAGGTTGGACACCAGGTTGGCCAGCCAGAAGGCCCGGAACCCGGGGCGATGCAGCAGCCCTGCCATGGTGGCTTTGGCTGGGTTGGGCATGGAACGGCTCATGGTGTCAGCGGCAGCTTCTCCCAGCTGCGGCAGATCTGCACGAAGTCTCTGGCCCTCTGGGAATCCTTGGCGCCGGCCCCATCCTCAACACCCGAGTTCACATCCACGGCGGCGGGGCCCACCGTCTCCAGCGCGGCGCGGAGGTTCTCCGGCCGCAGGCCGCCCGCCAGGATCACCGGCTTGCCGATCTGCTCCACGATGCGGCGGCTGATGCTCCAGTCGTGGGTCTGGCCGGTGCCGCCGATGCGATCGGCCGTGCGGGAATCCAGCAGCAGGGCATCCACCTGCGGCTCGGCGGCGATGGCTGCGGCGATGGACTGGTCGGCGTCGCCCTGGCCCACATGGATCGCCTGGATCAGCTTCACGCCGGGTAGGGCGCCGCGGAGGGCCTGCAGCTCCTGGGGTGCGATCCGATCCTGCAGCTGCAGGGTGGTGGCGCCCACCTGCCGGATCAACGCAATGATCGGGGTTGCCTGCTGCAGATGGGTCACCATCACGCTGCCAACGAACGGCGGTAGGAGAGCCACCAGCTCCGCCGCTGCTGCCGCCGTCAGCTCGTCTTCGGTGCGGTGGCGCGCGCCGACGATGAAGCCCAGCGCATCGGCGCCGGCGCTTAGGGCCACAGCCAGATCGCTGCGGCTGCGGATGCCGCAGAGTTTCACCCGCAGGGGAGCCGCCCAGGGACCCCGCTGCACCTAGGTCCCCAGGTAGGCCGCCCGCAGGCTCGGATCCGCCAGTAGTTGGGCGGCCGGCCCCTGCAGGGTCACCTGGCCAGCCTCGAGCACATAGCCCCGATCGGCGATGGCCAGGGCCGCCTGGGCGTTCTGCTCCACCAGCAGGATCGTGAGGCCATCGCGGTGCAGCTGGGCCAGGGCGGCCATCACCTCACCCACCAGCCTGGGGGCCAGCCCCAGGCTGGGCTCATCCAGCATCAGCAGGGTGGGCCGGGCCATCAGGGAGCGGGCAATGGCCAGCATCTGCTGCTCACCGCCCGAGAGGGAGCCGGCCAGTTGTTGGCGCCGTTCCGCCAGCCTCGGGAACAGGGCGTAGCAGTGGTCCAGGTCGGCGGCGATGTTGGACCGGTCGCGCCGCAGCCAGGCGCCGAGGGCCAGGTTGTCGGCCACCGACTGGCGGCTGAGCACCCGGCGGCCCTCGGGACAGTGGCTGATCCCCAGCTTCACGGTGCGTTCGGTGCGGAGCCGGAGGATCGAGCCGCCGTGCCAGAGGATGGCGCCTTCGGAGGCGGGAATCAACCTGGAAATGGCCCGCAGGGTGGTGCTTTTGCCGGCGCCATTGGCTCCCAGCAGGGTCACCAGCTCGCCGGTCTGCACGGTCAGATCGATGCCATGCAGGGCGGTGATGCTGCCGTAGCGCACCACCAGATGGCGCAGTTCGAGCAGGGGGCCACTCATGGGGTCCCTCCGAGATAGGCCTCGATCACCGCCGGGTCGTGCCGCACCTGGTCTGGGCTGCCGAGGGCGATGCGTTGGCCGAAGTTCAGCACCGCCAGGCGGTCGCACAGGCCCAGCATCAACGGCACATGGTGCTCAATGATCAGCACCGTCAGGGCGAACTCGTCGCGCACCCGCCGGATCAGGTTCTTGAGGTCGTCCTTTTCGCTGGGGTTCATGCCGGCGGCCGGCTCGTCGAGCAGCAGCAGCTGGGGACGGCTGGCCAGGGCCCGGGCCATCTCCAGGCGGCGGCGGTCCCCATAGGAGAGGTTGGCGGCGTTCTGGTGGGCGGCGGTGTCCAGGCCAAACAGGCTGAGCAGCTCGAGGGCCTGCTGCCGCAGCTGGCTTTCCCGGCGGCGAAAAGTGGGCGTCTGGAGCAGGGCGGCTAGGGGGGGCTGGCGGCCGTGCTGATGCAGACCCACCAGCACGTTGTCGAGGCAGCTCAGCGAGTTGAACAGGCGCAGGTTCTGGAAGGTGCGGGCGATGCCGAGGCGGGCAATGCGATGGCTGCTGAGGCCATCGATGGCGGCGCCGCGCCAGCGCACCGAGCCGCTGCTGGCGGCGGTGAGCCCGGACACCACGTTGAACAGCGTGGTCTTGCCCGCCCCATTGGGGCCGAGCAGGCCGAAGATCTCCCCCTCCTGCACGGCCAGATCAACGGCCTGGAGCGCTTGGAGCCCGCCGAAGCGCACCCCCACATTCTCAACCTGCAGCAAGCTCATGGCCGTCCCTCCTGCGGTCTGGGCACAGCGGAGCGCTCCATCCGTCGCCAGAGCGTCTGGAACAGCTGGGGGGTGATCAGGCCCTGGGGAAAGAACAGGGGACCCACCAGAATCACCGCGCCGAACACGATCAGACGCAGGTCGCCCACCGGGCGAAGCAGTTCGGGCAGTGCCGTCAGCAGCAGGCCTCCGAACACCGGCCCCAGCCAGGTGCGCGATCCCCCGAACACCACGAAGGCCAGGGTGGTGATGCTGGCATCGAAGTTGCCGAGCTTGGCGTTCCAGGAGTTGAGGAAGTGGGCCGCCACCACCCCGGTCACGCCGGCCACCAGGGCACTCAGCACAAAGGCCAGCAGCTTGGTGTCGGCCGTGTTGATGCCCTGGCTGGCGGCGGCCAGTTCGTCATCGCGGATGGCCGCCATGGCGCGGCCGGGTCGGGTTTTTTCGAGGCGATCACACAGCCAGCACACCACGGCCAGCAGGATCAGCGTGAGGCCCACGTAGCCCTCCGGGCCTGAAAAGGGCTGGGGGATGCCGAAGATGCCCAGGGCTCCGCCGGTGAACTCCAGGTTGAGGGTGACCACCCGCAGGATCTCCACCAGGGCGATGGTGGCAATCGCCAGGTAGATCCCCCGCAGCCGCAGCACCACCCGACCCAGGCCGAGGGCCAGCACCCCCGTGAGCAGGGCCGCCAGGGCCATTTCCAGCAGCACCGAGGCAATCGGGTAGAAGGCGTCGCCGCTGCCCAGGGCTGGCACCCGGGTGGAGAGCAGGGCGGCCACGGTGCCACCGATGGCGTAAAACCCCGGTGTGGCCAGGGAGAGCTGGCCGCAGCGCAGGGGCAGATACACCGACAGCCCCAGCAGGGCGCCGAGCAGCATCTGGACCAGGAGACCCGTTTCCATGGATGGCTACACCTTTTCCGCCAGGGGCCGGCCCAACAGACCCTGGGGCCGGATCAGCAGCATCAGAAACAGAAAACCGAACGCCACAGCGTCCTTGTAGCCCGAGAGATCGGCAGGCACGCAGGCCTCGGCCAGACCGATGATCAGCCCCCCCAGCACCGCGCCGGGCACGCTGCCCAGCCCCCCCAGCACCAGCACCCCCAGGCCCTTGAGCCCGTAGCCGATGCCGAAATAGGGGCCGGCGATGCTCACGCTCAACCCCACCAGGCCCCCGGCCACCCCGGCCAGGAAACCACTGATCCCAAAGGCGATCTGGATCATGCGGCCGCTGTTGATCCCCAGCAGCTGGGCGGTCACCGGGTCTTCGGACACGGCCTGCAGGGCCTTGCCGCTGCGGCTGCCATCAATCCAGATCGAGAGGGCGACGAGCAACAGGCCGGCGATGGCCAGCAGCAGCACCTGAACGGTGCGCACCTTGGCGCCGGCGATGCTGATCGCCACCGGCAGCGCCTCCAGCGTTCCAACCGGGATCGAATAACTCTCGGCGCCCACCAGCAACTGGATCAGGTTCACCAGGATCACCCCGGCTCCAAGGCTGGTGATCAGGGCCAGCAGGGGGTCAGAGCCCCGTTCGCGCAGCGGGCGGAAGGCGATGCGTTCGAGCCCCAGCGCCACCGCTGCCGCCCCCACTCCGGCCAGGGGCAGCGCCAGCCAGAAGGGCAGGCTGAAGGGCAGCTGCTGACCGGCCATCAATCCATTGGCCCCCACCGTGCCTCCGATCAGGAAATAGGTGAAGTAGGCCCCCAGGGTGAAGATGGCGCCATGGGCGAAGTTGATCACGCCCAGCACCGAAAACACCAGGGTGTACCCCAGGGCAAACAGGGCATAGACCGCCCCCACCGAGAGACCGTTGAACAACAGCTGCAGCAGGCCTTCCATGCGCTGGGGGGCTAGGGGAGGGTTGGCGATGGGTTGGGCAATAGGGCAAAGCGCCCGGTTTTGCCTGCGGCGTCCATCTTCACGCGGGCCACATAGAAATCCTTCTGAATCACCTCTCCCTCGGGGGTGAATCGGATCTCACCGAGGGGGGTGTCGTAGGTGCCCTGGAGCAGGACGGTGTTGAGGGCGCGGCGCAGGTCCGGCAGGGGCATGCGGGCCAGGGCCTGGCCCTTGGGCGGCTGGATCTGGAGTTTCTGAGCTTTGCTGACCAGGTTCGGACTCAGCTGCCTGAGGGATTCCTGCCTGTCGAGGCGGGTGAGGGCTTCGTGGATCACCTGCAGGGCGGCGTAGGCCTGGGCCGTGAACTGCGGGGGTGAGGTGCCTTGGTGCCGTTTTTGGTAGAGCTGCACAAAACGACGATTGACGGCCGTTTGGGCCTCCGGGCTGTAGGCCTGGGCAATCAACAGACCATCGCAATAGCGTTGGCACACGGAGTAGATGTTCGGGGAATTCATGCCGTTCCCCGCCGCAATCAGGCCCGTGTAGCCCATTTCCCTGAGCTGGCGCACCAGGTTGCCGCCATCGTTGGGCAGGGCGGAGATCACGATCAGATCGGGCCTGGTCTGCAGCGTGTCGGCAATCGGCTTGTGAAAATCGATGTCGGCGGTGCTGGTGCGTTGCACGGTGACCAACTTCAGCCCCAGCCCCTGGATGCTCTTTTGGAAGATCTTGGTTTCCGAGGTGCTGTAGGCATCGTCCTGGGCGAAGAAGACGGCCACCCGTTCCAGCTTGGGGTTGAGACGCTTGGCCGCCTGGATGGACAGGGGGGCCACCTTGGACACGGGGGCGGAGATGCGCGAGACGAAGGGGCCGATCTCGGGAACGCCCATGGCCGTGTTGGAGGCCCCCAGCACGGGCACGCCGGCACGGTCGGCGATCGGATCCACGGCGAAAGCCTGCTGGGAGAGGGAGGGGCCGATCAGGGCGACCACCGGTTGTTGCAGCAAGCGCCGAAAGGCCGAGGTGGCGGTTTGCTCGTCGGAGCCCCCATCTTCCAGCCGCAGCGTGAGGGCCGGTGCGCGGCCCCCGAATTCGGAAGCGGCGAGTTCCAGTCCGACGCGCTGGTCTTGACCGATCAGGCTGGCATTGCCGGTGAGGGCCACCACGGCCCCCAGGGTCAGGGTTGGGCTGCCGGAAGGGGCTCGATTCGAGGCTTGGCAGCCCAGCAGGACTCCGCAGGCCCCCGCCAGACCAACCGCCAGAGCTGGGAAGGGGAGCGAGGGCGGTCTGGTGGGGGGCATGGGTAAAGGTTGGGGTTACGGCAGCAGGGTGAAGCGACCGGTCTTGCCATCCGGATTCATGCGCACCTTGGCCACATAGAAGTTCTTCTGGATCACCTCCCCCTCCGGTGTGAATCGGATTTCACCCAGGGGGGTTTGGTAAGTGCCGCTCAGAATCTCATCCATCAGGGCCTTGCGGGCCTGGGCCAGCGGCAGGGTCTTGAGGGGGTGTTTGCGGTCGAGGCGCTGGAGGGCTTCGCCGATTACCTGCATGGCGGTGTAGGCCTGGGCGGTGAGCTGGGGAGGGATCCGGCTCGCCGTTGGGTTGCGGGCCTGGGTTGCGGCGAAGGCGGCGAGGAAGCGCTGGTTGGTCGGGGTGGCGAGCTCGGGGCTGTAGGCCTGGGCGATCAGGATGCCATCGCAGTACCGCTGACAGATCGGGTAGATGTTCGGCGTGTTCATGCCGTTGCCGACCACGATCGGCCCCTTGTAGCCCAGTTCCCGCAGCTGACGGATCATGTTGCCGCCGTCAACCGCCTGCAGGGACAGCACCACCAGGTCGGGCTGCTGGTTCAGGGCGGCGGTGATCTGGTTTTGGAAGTCCTGGTCGTTGAGTTGGGTGCGCTGCACCGTCACTGGCTTGAGGCCCTTGTCCGTGAGGGCCTTCTGGAAGATCACGGTTTCGGCCGTGCTGTAGGCGTCGTCCTGGGCGTAGAACACGGCCGCCCGGCGCAGGCCGGGATTCAGTTTCAGCGCCTGGGCAATCGAGAGCGGCGCAATCACCGAGCTCTGGGCTGACACGCGGCTGATGAAGTGGCCGATCTGGGGAATGCCTTTGGCCGTGTTCGAGGGGGCCACCACGGGCACGCCCCGGCGCTGGGCGATCGGATCGGCGGAGAAGGCCTGCTGGGAGAGGGTGGGGCCGATCAGGGCCAGCACGCCGCGGTTGATCTGCAGGTTGAAGGCCGCATTGGCGCTGGGCTCATCGCTGCCGCTGTCCTCCAGGCTGAGGGCAATCGGTTGGCCGTTGACACCGCCGGCGCTGTTGAGGGCCTTCAGGGCCAGTTCGATGCCGGTTTTCTGGTCCTGGCCGTAGACGTTGGCGTTGCCGGTGAGCGCCAGTACGGCTCCCACCGGAACCCCCTTGGAGAGATTCACCGGGCCCTTGGCCGTGGTGTCGGTGCAGCCACTGAGGCTGATGCCGCTGGCGAGCAGGGCTACCAGGCTGGCGCTGAACCGGCGATTCATCCGGGGGGGCTGGCTGGTCAAGCGATGGCCGCGAAGCAGTCGCGGAAGGCGGCAATGGTGGCGTCGATGTCGGCGTCGGAGTGGGCCAGGGAGGTGAAGCCCGCCTCAAAGGCGCTCGGGGCCAGGTACACGCCGCGCTCGAGCATGGCCCGGTGCAGCTTGCCGAAGCGCACCGTGTCGGCGGCCTTCGCCTCCTCGAAGTTGCGCACCGGGCCCTCACACAGGAAGAAGCCGAACATGGCACTGATCGAGCCGCCGGTGATCGGCAGGCCAGCGCTGCGGGCGCCCTCCAGGATTCCGTCGACCAGGCGCTTGGTGATCGTCTCGAGGCGCTCGTAGGTGCCGGGCTGCTTGAGCAGTTCCAGGGTCTTGATGCCCGCGGTCATGGCCAGGGGATTACCGCTGAGGGTGCCCGCCTGATACATCGGACCCGCCGGGGCCACCATGGCCATGATGTCGGCCCGGCCGCCGTAGGCGCCCACGGGCAGGCCACCGCCGATCACCTTGCCCATGGTGGTGAGATCGGGGGTGATGCCGAACTTGGCCTGGGCGCCGCCGTAGCTGATGCGGAAGCCCGTCATCACCTCGTCGAACACCAGCAGGGCGCCGTTGTCCTTGGTGAGTTCGCGGATGCCCTCGAGGAAGCCCGGTTCGGGGGTGATGAAGCCCGCATTGCCCACCACGGGCTCCAGGATCACGCCGGCGATCTCGCCGGGGTTCTCGGCGAACAGCTGCTTGACCGCCTCCAGATCGTTGTAGGGAGCGGTGAGGGTGCTGGCGGCGGTGCTGCGCGGCACGCCGGGGGAATCGGGCAGGCCCAGGGTGGCGACCCCGGAGCCGGCCTTCACCAGGAACATGTCGGCGTGGCCGTGGTAGCAGCCCTCGAACTTGATGATCTTTTCGCGGCCGGTGAAGGCACGCATCAGCCGCAGCACCGACATGCAGGCCTCGGTGCCGCTGTTGACGAAACGCACCATCTCCACCGACGGCACCGCCTCGATCACCAGTTCGGCGAGGGTGTTCTCCAGGGCGCAGGGGGCCCCGAAGCTGGTGCCCTTGTCGAGGGCCTCATGCAGGGCGGCGATCACCTCGGGGTGGGCGTGGCCACAGATGGCCGGTCCCCAGCTGCCGATGTAGTCGATGTAGCGGTTGCCATCCACGTCCCAGGCGTAGGCGCCCTTGACCCGGTCAAACACGATCGGCTGCCCACCCACGGAGCGGAACGCCCGCACCGGGGAGCTGACGCCACCGGGCATCAGGGTCTGGGCAGCCCTGAAGAGGTCCTGGGAGCGGGTGGTGTTCAGGGCAGGGACCGAAACAGAAGCCGAGGTCAAGGCGGGATCCGCGGAGGGAGAAAACCGCCGACCATCCTGACCCAAAACCGCCCCCAGCGCTTTGCCGGTAAGTTCGGGGGGCTTGCCACGGGTGCCGTGAGCGTCAACTGGCCAGAGCTGGAGCGGCACCTGCGGCGTTTGCTGCCGCCCCGGGCCGTGGTGGCGGCCCGTCAGGAGTTGCTGGCCTACGACTGTGACGGCCTGACCCTGGCGCGCCACCAGCCCCGCCTGGTGGTGCTCCCCGAGACCACGGAGCAGGTGGCGGCCATCGTGCGCCACTGTCACCGGGAGGGGGTGCCCTTTGTGGCCCGGGGCAGTGGCACCGGGCTCTCCGGCGGCGCGGTGGCTGAAACCGACGCCCTGGTGATCGCCACCAGCCGCATGCGCCAGGTGGTGGCGGTGGACCTGGAGAACCGCCGCATCACGGTGCAGCCCGGCGTGATCAACAGCTGGGTGACCCGCGCCGTGGCCGGCGACGGCTTTTATTACGCCCCCGACCCCTCCAGCCAGGTGGCCTGCAGCATCGGCGGCAACGTGGCCGAAAACTCCGGCGGCGTGCACTGCCTCAAGTACGGCGTCACCAGCAACCACGTGCTGGCCCTGGAGGTGGTGCTGCCCGACGGCACGGTGACCACCCTGGGCAGTGAGCTGGATGAAACGCCCGAGCTCGACCTGCGCGGCACCTTCATCGGCAGTGAGGGCACCCTGGGCATCGCCACGGCGATCACCCTGCGGCTGCTGCGGGCCCCCCAGAGCGTGGCGGTGCTGCTGGCCGATTTCACCAGCATGGAGGCGGCCGGGGAGGCGGTGCGGCAGGTGACGGCCTCCGGGTTGTTGCCGGCGGGGATGGAAATGATGGATCGCCTCACGATCGAGGCGGTGGACGACTACTTCGGCGTGGACGAATACCCCCGCGATGCGGCGGCCCTCCTGCTGATCGAATTGGACGGCCAGGAACGGGAGGTGGCGGCGGCGGTGGAGCTGGCGACCGCCCTCTGCCAGGCGGCGGGTGCCCGCACGGTGCGCCAGGCCACCGACGCTGCCGAGCGGGCCCTCCTGTGGAAAGGGCGCAAGTCGGCCATTTCGGCACTCGGGCGCCGCTTCCCCAGCTACTACCTCCAGGACGGCGTGGTGCCCCGCAGCGCCCTGCCCAAGGTGCTGGCGGCGATCGAGGCGCTCAGCCTCAGCCATGGTCTGCCGGTGGCCAACGTGTTCCACGCCGGCGACGGCAACCTGCACCCCCTGATCCTCTATTCGTCCCAGGAGCCCGGCATTCAGGAACGGGTGCAGGCCCTGGGCGCGGCCATCCTGCGGCTGTGCGTCGATGCCGGCGGCAGCATCACCGGCGAGCACGGGGTGGGATCCGACAAGCGCTGCTATCTCGACTGGATGTACGGCCCCGACGACCTGGCCACCATGCAGCTGGTGCGCCAGGCCTTCGATCCCGCCCGTCTGGCCAACCCCGGCAAGATCTTCCCCACCCCCCGCAGCTGCGGCGAGTCGGCCCGGCGGGCGGCGGTGCTCCAGGCCCAGGGCGCGGCCCTGCCGGAGCAGGCCGTGGCCTTCTAGGCGTCGTCCTCCTCTTCGCCGTCCTCCGGCGGCCACACCAGATTCACCACCACCGGCGCATGGTCGCTGGGCTGCTCGTTGCCCCGGGTGGCCTTGTGGATCACGCAGCCGGTGGCGCAGTCCAGCAGCTCCTCCGAGAGGTAGATGTGGTCGATGCGCCAGCCCTGGTCCCGGTCCCAGGCGCCGCTGCGGTAGTCCCACCAGCTCCAGTGGCCGCTGTTGGGCTCAAACATCCGGAACACGTCGCTGAGCCGCTCCCCCAGGGCTGCCTGCAGGGCGGTGCGCTCGGCGTCGCTGGCCATGATCCCGCCGCTGAGCCGCTCCGGGTCGGGCAGGTCGCGGGCTTCCGGACCGATGTTGAAGTCGCCCACCATGCAGAGGGGATCGCCCTGCTGCTCCTGGGCCACCAGGTAGCGCTGCAGGCAGGCCAGCCACTCGAGCTTGTAGGCGTACTTCTCACTGGTGAGGGAGCTGCCATTGGGCACGTAGAGGTTGAGCACCCGCACCCCCTCGATCAGGGCGCTGATCACCCGTTTCTGCTCGCTCAGCCCCGGGGCGTCCGGGTCGTGGGGCAGCAGGGCGTCAAAGCCGATCTGCACATCCTCCAAGGGGAGCCGGCTGAGGATGGCGACGCCGTTGTAGGCCTTCTGGCCGCTGATCGCCGTGGCATAGCCGAGGGCTGTGAAGGCTTCGTGGGGAAACAGCGCGTCGGTCACCTTGGTTTCCTGCAGGCACAGCACCTCCGGTTGCTCCTGCTCCAGCCAGGCCAGCACTTGCTCCAGGCGCGTGCGCACCGAGTTCACGTTCCAGGTGGCGATCCGCATGGGCCTTGAACGGCGCAACTAGAGTGAGTATCTGAGCAAACCGGAGGAGTGCCCCCCATGGCCGCTTGGCGTTTCCACAAGCTGGTTGCCTCGGGTGGGGCGGGGGTGTGGATCGGAATCGCCGGCCTGGGACCTGCGGCCCAGACCCCTCCCGCTGGGGCCCAGGAGAAGGGCTACGGACAGACGATCAGCAGCCCCCAGCAGGAGCGTGAGCTGGATTACGGCACGGGCACCAACCGGGGCGGATCGGCCCTGGATTCCACCAATCCGTGGGAGCTGATGAACAAGCTGCGCAAGGCGTCCTCCCTCGACGACGCCACCCAGCCCAGCGATGCCGTCGATGCGGCCCTCAAGGACTTTGATTCCCAGTCGTCGCCGCCGGCAAAGGCTTCGCCGGCGGCGACGGTGAAGGGGCCCTGAGCGGGGCCAGGCCCCAGGCGGCGGCCACCTGATCCAGGCGGGGGTCGCTGGGCCCGGGCTTGCGGGCCCGCGCCAGGGCCAGGGATTCCTGGGCTCCCTTGATGTCGCCCCGTTCCTGCTGCAGCATCGCCCGGGCCAGCAGGGGCCGCTGATCCGTGGGGAATCCCGCTGCCAGCTTGAGCAGCAGCGACTCGGCCTGGCCCGGCTGGCCCCGCTTCTGCAGCACGTTGGCCAGCAGCAGCCCGATCGGCAGGGCCTCCGGTTTGAGTTGGGGCTTGCTGGCCCGTTGCAGGGCTGCCTCCAGCTGGCTCTGGGCCTGGGCGCCCCGGCCGGTCTCCAGTTGCAACAGGGCCATCAATTGCAGGCCCTCGATCTGGTCGGGTCGCAGGTTGAGCAGCTGGCGCACCTCCCGCTCGGCGCCGCTGCGGTCCTTCTGGTCGCGCCGCAGTTCGGCCAGCAGCAAACGCAGCGACCACTGCTGGGGCCGTTGATCGGCCAGGCGTTCCAGTAGCACCGTGGCCTCGGCCTTGCGGTCGAGGGCCACCAACAGCTCCAGCAGCCGTTGTTGTTCGGCCTCACTGGCTTCGCCCGCGTCGAGGCGCTGCTGCAGGCCGGTGGCCTGGCCCGCCAGGGTGCGGCGGGCGGCGTCGGCGGCTTCCGGGCCGTTCTGCAACTGGCCCAGCCACCAGCCGCCGCCCAGGCACAGCACGCCGATGCCGGCCGCGGCGAGTCCCGTCCAGATTCCGGAGCGGTTGGCAGCGGGCGGCATCGGGGTGGGAGATGCGGTTGGCTGCCAGTCTGCCCCGCTTCCTGCACCCGGTCCCCTGGTCCGGAGCCACCTAAAGTCATGCCCATGCGCCAACACCCGATCTCTCCGGTCACCGAGCCCACCCAGTACCGGGCCATTGGCGTGGTGCGGGGTGTCTATGTGCCCACGGACGCTGAGCAGCTCACCCGCGGCGTGATCCGCACCGAGGACGGCGTGGAGCTCGAGGCCGTGGTGCTCGGCCGCCTGCTCACCCTGATGCGGCGCCACCTCAACCTGGCGGAGCCCCACCTCTGGGTGGTGTATCCCCGCTCCCGCGAAGAGGAAGGCCTCCATCTGCAGATGGTGGGGGTGTGGGAACCCAGCACCCTGGCGGCCGGCGAGGAGGCCGACTCCCCAGCGCCGGAGACGGCCCCGGATGCCCTGCCTGAAGGCGACGACTACTTCTCGGTGCGCGGTGAGCTGATCTACACCCGGCCCGAAACCGGCGACCTGGTGGTGAAGGTGCGCCAGATGCCCCGGCCCGATGGCAGCCGGCCGGTGCCCTTCAAGCTCCAACTCAAAGGCGACCTGCCCCTGGAGCACCTGCGCCACTTCGTGGCCCTCAACCTGCGGCGCCAGGGCCAGGTGCTGCAGCTCGAAACCTTTGAAGTGATCGGTCCGGTGGCCCAGCGCGGCAACCGGGGCGGCAAGGGGCGCCGCGATGGCGGCTCCGCCAAGGGCGGCAAGGGCGGCAAGGGCCGCTCCCCCGCTGGCAGCCAGGCTGGGGGCGGCCACCGCGACAGCGCCGTCAGCCGGCCAGCGCCCTAAGTACGCCGCCATGACCCAACCCCTGGCGGCGGGCCTGGCGGTGGCCCTGGTGAGCCTGGCGGCAATCCTGGGCCCTTCCCTGGGCCTGTCGCCCTGGTGGATCACCCTGGCCACCGCCCTGGGGCTGGGCAGCCTCACCCTCGATGCGGCCCGCTTTGGTGGCCGCGGCGGCCATGTGCTGGCCGAGGCCCTGCCCGGAGGTGAGGGCCGCCTGCGGCGGATTGCGGTGCATGAGGCCGGCCACCTGCTGGTGGCGCGGGAGGAGGCGATGGCGGTGCGGCAGGTGCTGGTGGGCTCGCTCGCCTGCCTGCGGGCCGGCCTCAGCGCCAATGGCAGCACGGAGTTGGAACCGCCGGCCCACGCCAAATTGCCCGCCGAGGAGCTGCGCCGCTGGAGCCGGGTGCTGCAGGCCGGCATGGTGGCCGAGCAGCTGATCTACGGCCAGAGCACGGGGGGTGCCGATGACCGGGCCCTGTTGGGTCGGCTCTGGGGCCTCTCCGGCCTCGATGTGGATACGGCCCAGCGGGAACAGCGGCGCGCCCGGCGCGAGGTGGAGCAGTGGCTGCGGGCCCGGGAGAGCGAGCTGCGTTCGGAAGCGGAAGGGCTGCTGGCGGTGGCGCCACGGCTGGGCCGACCCCAGGTCGGGGGGGCCTGAATGGTGCTGGCGCTGCTGGACGCGCCCACCGGTCTGGCGGGCAACATGCTGCTGGCGGCCCTGCTGGACCTCGGCTTGCCCGAGGAGCAGATCCATCGTCCCCTGGCGGCCCTGGGGCTGGCCGACGCCTACCGGTTGGAGCTGGAGGAACGCCGCAGCGGCGGCCTGCGCGGTTTGCACCTGACTGTGGTGAACCGGGAGCCCCAGCCTCCCCACCGCCACTGGGGTGAGCTGCGGGGCCAGCTGCAGGCGGCCCCCTGGGAGCCGGCGCTGAAGCAGCGGGTGCTGGGGGTGTTTGGCCTGCTGGCCCAGGCGGAGGCGGCGGTGCATGGCCACAGCCCCGAGCAAGTGCACTTCCACGAGGTGGGGGCCCTCGATGCCCTGGTGGACGTGGTGGGGGTGTGCGCCGGATTGCTGCACTTCGGCGTGGGGGAGCTGGTGTGCAGTCCGCCGCCGGCGGGCCATGGCGTGGTGGCCACGGCCCACGGCACCCTGCCCCTGCCGGCGCCTGCTGTGTTGGAGCTGGCCCGCCTGCGGGCGATTCCCCTGGCCTCAGCCGAGGGGTTCCCTCCGGGGGAACTCACCACCCCCACCGGCCTGGCCCTGGTGGCCTGCTGGGCCAGCCGCTTCGGTCACGCCCCCACCCATGTGCCACGCCAGGTGGGCGTGGGGCTGGGTTCGCGCCAGCTGGATCGCCCCAACCTGCTGCGCCTCACCCTGGCGGAGTCGCTCCTGGCTGAGCCCCAACCTGCCGAGGCCACCCAGGCCGACCTGCAACTCGAAACCGTGCTGATCCAGCAGGCCCAGATCGACGACGCCACCCCCGAAGACCTGGCCTTCCTGAGCGAGGAGCTGCGCCGGGCCGGTGCCCTGGAGGTGTTCAGTCAGTCGATCGCCATGAAGAAGGGTCGGGTGGCCCAGCTGCTCACGGCCCTGGTGGCCCCGGAGCAGGCCAGCGCCCTGCGGCAGGTGTGGTGGCTCCACAGCACCAGCCTGGGGGTGCGGGAGCAAGCGCAGAGTCGTTGGGTGCTGCCGCGCCGCAGCCTGGAGCTGGACACGCCCTTGGGGCCGGTGCGGATCAAGCAGGCCCGGCTGCCCGATGGCCGCTGGCGCAGCAAACCGGAACACGACGACCTGGTCGCCCTGGCGCGCCAGCACACACTGGGGATCGATCAGGTGCGGGCCATCGTGCAGCACACCCTCGAGCACTCGTTCCAGCCGTGACCCTGCCGCCCGCGATCCAAGCCCTGCTCCAGCGCGTCCGGGGTGCGGTGGCGCCCCTGGCGGGCCGGCTGGCCGCACGGTTTGAGGCGCTGCCGCCCCTGCCCGGTGGCCTGAAGCTGTGGATCAGCCTGCTGAGCTTCGGCTTCCTGCTGGCCGCCCTGGTGGGCCATGGCCGCCAGTTGCTCCAGCTCAGCCTCGATGGCCAGGGCTGGCTCTGGCTGCTGCTGGGGGTGGGCGTGAGCTTGCTGAGCCTGGTGGCGAACGGGGTGGGCCTGGGGGTGGTGCTGCGCTGGCTGGGCCTGCGCCCCCACTGGCCGGAGCTGGTGCGGGCCTACCTCGCCACCAACCTGCGCAAGTATCTGCCCGGTGGCATCTGGCACCTGGCCAGCCGGGTGCAGCTGCTGCGCAGCGATCAGGCTCCGCTGGCGGCGCCCGCCTCTGGGGGGCTGGCCCTGGCGGCGGTGCTGCTCGATCCCCTGGTGGCGGCCGTGGCGGCCCTGGCGCTGGTGGTGGCCGGGGGCTGGCAACACGGTTTGGCGCTGCTCGCCGTGCTGCCCCTGGCCCTGCTCTGGCCCCGTTGGCTCCATCCCCTGCTGGTGCGGCTGGAGCGCCGCAAGGCCGCGGAGCTGGGGATGGAGAGCGAGGCCGCCGCGGCCCCGCCGATCCGCGGCTACCCCTGGCCGCCGCTGCTGGTGCAGCTGGCCTTTGTGTTGCTGCGTTTTGCGGGGTTTGCCTGCTGCGTGCAGGCCTTCGACCTCTCCTACAGCCTTGGCTGGGGCGGCTGGCTGGCGGGCTTCGCCGTGGCCTGGACCGCCGGCCTGGTGGTGCCTGGCGCCCCCGGCGGCCTGGGGGTGTTCGAGGCGGTGCTGCTGCTGCGCCTGGGCTTTGCCATCCCTGAGGCGCCGCTGCTGGCGATTGCGATCAGCTATCGCCTTGTGGTGACGCTGGCCGATCTGCTGGCGGCGCTCACGGCCCGGCTGGATCGGCCGCGCCCAAAGCCGCTGGTGGGATAGGGAGGACGCCTTGGGATTGCTGTTGGAGCCATCGCTGGTGGAGCCCATGGCCCGTGGCCTGCTGGGGGGCATGTCCTGCAGCGGTGGCCCCACCGTGGAGCAGCAGCGCCTTCTGCAGGCGCTGCTCACCCACCTCTGGGAGCGTCCAGAGCTGCGCGTTCCAGCCCTTCAGCCGATTGGCCCCGAGGAGCTCGCTGCCTCGCTTGAGGATCTCCCTTCGCGGCGGGTGGCTCATCTGTTGCAGATGACCCTTGAGTTTTGCCGCCATCCCCAGACGGATGCCCAGCTCGAACTAGGCCGGGCCTATGCGGCGGCGCTGGGGGTGAGCAGTGAGGCCCTGGAGGTGAGCCGCGATTGGTTGCTCCAAGGGGTCGACCAGGCAGCGGCGGATGTGGGCAGGATTTTCACCACGTTCCTGCCCTTGCGCAGTGAGCCGGGTCTGGCGAATTTTCAAGCCTCCGCGCACCAGCCAGAGCCAGAGCTGGTGGCCCGGATTGAGGGCTTTGCCCAGCTCCCGGAGGGCAGCCTGGGGCAGGCGTTGCTTGGTTATTACGAGCGCTTTGGCTTCCCAATTCCCGGGCGGGATGCCTGCGCCCTCAATCACCTCTACCTGGCCCACGACATGACTCACGTGATTGCGGGGATTGCGGCGACCAGTGCCGGTGAGATCGCCCTCAGCGCCTTTCAGTGGGCCATGCAGGACAACCCCATCAATGAGAGTGCCCTCCTGGCCTCGTTGGTGACCCATGAGGCGGGTTTTGTGAGCGCCAATCCCACCCTGGCGCCGGATCACTCCAGCCTGAACAGCCCCTCCGCGGCCTATCTGCTGGCGTCTGAACTCAAGCGGGGCAGTGCCTGCAGCGCCGATTTTTCCCTGGTGGACCATTTCGCTCTGGCACCCTTGCCCTTAACGGAGGTGCGGCAGCAATTCAACGTGTGCCGGCCGCTCCAGCCCAGCCCGGTGGATCACCTGTTTTGGGGTGCCGAGACTTCAGCAGCAGCTCCCTGAAACTTGCATGCTTCCGGCTTCACGGGAGCCGCCGCCCGTGAAGGGCAAGCTGCTGCCGCAGCCGGGGAACAGGCCGTAGTGGCGGCTGAAGTCGCCGATGAATGTGAAATGGGGCGCAAACCGGGTGGCCTGCAGCATCCGGAAGGTGTTGCCGCACACCGGAAACACCCGGCCGGTTTCGATGGCGTGGTGGCCGTCGAGGTCGAAGCGGTGGGGGTGGTGGGGGATCGTGCCGAGGTAGATCACCGCCTGGCCGTGGTCTTCGCAGGCATCCTCCAGTTCGGCGATGTGGAAGAGGCGATAGGTGGCCGAGTAGAAGCGGGCTTCGCCCACCAGGGGCGCTAGCGCCGGTTCCGTGATCCGGATTTCCCGGTCGTTCACCAGCCGGGGGTCGGCGAAGCCGGCGCCCTTGGCGAGGCGCAGGAAGTCGTTCCAGTAGAGGGCGCCGCCCAGGCACTCGCCGTAGAGCACCGGATCGCGCCGCATGGCGTCCGGCAGGCGCCGATCCACGTAGACGTCCGAGAAATACAGCTCGCCGCCGGGCTTGAGCAGCCGCTTCACCCCCCGCAGCACCGCCGCCTTGTCGGTGGAGAGGTTGAGCACGCAATTGCTCACGATCACATCGAAGCCGCCCGGCTCCAGGGGCAGCGCCTCGAGGGCTTCGATCGTGCCCTCCAGGAACGACACATTCCCGTAGCCGAACTGCTCGGCATGGAAGGCCAGGTGCTCGCGGGCCACCGCCAGCTGCTCCGCGGTCATGTCGACGCCCACCACCGAGCCGCTGGGCCCCACCAGCTGGGCCAGGGCGTAGACGTCGCGGCCCGTGCCGCAGCCCAGATCGAGGATGCGGCAGCCCTCCAGCAGGGGCGGGCACACCAGGCCGCAGCCGTAGTAGCGCGCCAGCACATCGGGGTGGATGCGAGCCAGCAGCGGCCGCAGCCAGTCCGGCACCGCGTCGGCATCGCAGCAGGCGCTGGTTTTGAGGTCGGCCGTGCCGGTGAGCTCCTGGCCGTAATAGGCCTGAACGGCGGCTTGGGTGGGCATGGCGGCGCGCGGCCTGGAGAGATGGGTTCAGTTTGCCTTTGGCGGCGCAGGCACGGCGGCCGTGCAGGCGCGATCCAGGGTCTGGAGGTAGCGATCTAGGGGTTCGCGGGCCATCAGGCGGGCCTCCGCCTCCCTCGGCCATTGGTCGGGGCGATAGAGCAGCTGCAGCTCGCGGCGATCCCGTCGCCCGAGCTGGTGCAGCAGGGCATCGCTGCCCAGCAGGGGGGTGCCGCGCAGGCAGAGCGACTGCACCGCATGCCAGCCCTCGTGCAGCAGGGTTTCCAGCTGGTTGCCCCTGGGGCACACCACCACCTCGCGCCGGCCGCGTACGTACAACCCGAACAGCTGGGGCTCGGCGCAGCGCGGATGCTCCCGGCGAATCACAAAACCCCGCTGCTCAAAGGCGGCGATCGCCTCCTGCAGGGCGTTCCCCCGGGCGAGGGCCGCCAGGGGCTGCAGGAGCACCACCCCCAGGAGGATGGCGCCTAGCCCAGCTGCCGGCCGCCTGATGCGGCCTGTCATCCCCAGCTCCCGATTTCGCTCTCCAGCGCCTCCGCCAGGGCGGCCACCAACCGCTGGCGGGCCTGGCAGGAGGCCCAGCCGATGTGGGGCGTCAGGATCAAATTGGGCACGTCTTTGAGGGCATCCAGTTCGGCCCCGGGGGGCTCCTGATCCAGCACGTCGAGGGCGGCCCCGGCCAAGGCCCCCCGCTGCAGGGCCTCCACCAGGGCGGGCAGCTCGATCAGGCCGCCCCGGCCCAGATTCACCAGCACTGCCGACGGCTTCAACCAGCCCAGCCGCTCGGCATTGATCAGGCCCCGGGTGGCCGGGGTGAGCGGGGCGTGCAGGCTCACCACATCCGCCTGACGCAGGGCTGCTTCCAGTTCCGATGCACTGCTGCCGCTGGTGATCGGCCGCACGGCCATCCCGAAGGCCTCGGCCACGGCCGCCACGCCCCGGCCGATGGTGCCCGCCCCCACCACGGTGAGGGTGCGGCCCGCCAGCTCCTCGAATTCCGGCTCCACCAGGGCAAACACCGGGCTGCGTTGCCAGGCGCCGTCGCGCACCTGGCGCCGCCGGGTGGTGAGATCGCAGACGAGCTCGAGGATCAGGGCCCAGGTCACCTGCACCACCGAGGCGGTGCTGTAGCGCCCCGCGTTGCGCACGGCGATGCCCAGCTCCCGGCAGGCTTCGCTGTCGATCTGGTCGGTGCCGGTGCTGGCGGCGCAGATCAGGCGCAACTGCGGCAGTTGGCGCAGCAACTCCCCATCCAGCCGGATCTTGTTGGTGATGGCGATCTCGGCCCCTTGCAGGCGCTCCAGCCTCTGCTCCGCGGCCGTGCTTGGCCAGCAGACCAGCTCGGCGTGCTGCTCCAGCGGCGACAGGTCCACCGGGCCCAGGCTGAGGGCGTCCAGAAACACGGCCCGCGGTTTGGTCATGGCGCCTCTTCGCAACTGTGCCTATTGTTGAGAAGCCCAGGGATGCAGCGGTGCCCGCCCAACCCAGCTTGCGCACCAGCCTGCACGATCGTGGTCAGCGGCTCACGCCCCAGCGGCAGCGGGTGCTGGCCCTGTTTGAGCGCATTGGCGAGGGCAGCCATCTCAGTGCCGAAGAGGTGCACCAGCGCCTGCTGCGCAGCGAGGAGCGGGTGTCGCTGGCCACGGTGTACCGCACCCTGCGGCTGCTCAGCTCGATGGGCCTGCTCCAGGAGCTCGAGCTGCCCGAGGGCGGCCGCCGTTTTGAGCTGGCCAGCGATGCCCACCGCGACCACCACCATCTGGTGTGTGTGCGCTGCGGTCGCACGGAGGAATTCGAAACCCCGGCGGTGCTCCAGGCCGGGGAGCAGGCCGCGGGCCATCACGGTTTCCGCCTGTTGGAATGCGTGCTCAATGTGCGCGCCCTCTGCCCCGGGTGCGCGGCGGCGGAATAGGGGCTCGCGCAGGTTTTTGCAAAAGCGCCAGCTCCGCTGTCGGCACCCGGAACGCTCCTTAGCGTGAGCCCGTGGGATCGCCTCGCACGCGATGGCTCGCGTCATGTCTGAATCACCCGCTCGCGGCAGTGGCCTGCCCTCGCCCCGGCTGCATCCCAGTCGGATTCTCGGCGCGGTGGTGGGCGCGGCCCTGGCCTTTCTGCTCACCTGGCGGCTGCCCCTGGTGCCCTCGGCCGTGCTCAGCGCCATCGGCTTAGCGGCGGGCGCCAGCCTCAGCGGCCGGCCCTGGCCTCCGCTCCGCTGGTGGGCCCTGCTCGGGGCGGTGGCCGGGGGGCTGCTCGGAACCGCCACCGTGATTGCTGGCCAGCTCCAGCAGCTGGACCCCCGCGGCGACTGGCCATCGCGGGCGGGTGTCGTGGCGGCGTTGGCATTGGCTGGCGCCGTCTCCGGCCGGCTGCTCAGCGGCGATGCCCACCGCAGCGATCGGCGCCATCCCCGCGACGTGTTGCGGTCGGCCAGCGCGCTCACCACGGGCCTCTTTGCCGTGCTTGTGACCGCGGCCTTTGTGCACTCCGGCCTCGACGTGGCGCGCACCTTCTCCAGTCGCCTCAGCGCTTCGCTCACGATCCTGGTGGCCTCGGTGACGGTGCCGGGCTGGCTGGTGCACCTTCTGTTCCGTCAGGTGCGGACACCGCAGGGAGCCAGCCATGCCTAGTGCAGAGATGGCGTCGTTTCCCGGTCTCGAGCAGGGCCTGGCCCTCCTGGCCACCGCCTTGCGCACCGTGCTCGAGGCCCTGTCCCTGTGCACGGTGCTGCTGGGGCTGTTGGTCACCCTGCGTCAGGCCTGGCGGGCTTGGCGCCGGCGTGGGCGCGGCCCCGCCGGCTTCCGGGGGGTGCGGCTCACCTTCGGCAGCTGGTTGGCGATGGCCCTCGAATTCCAGCTCGGGGCCGACATCGTCGCCACCTCCACCTCCCCCACCGGCTCCCATCTGGTGCAGTTGGCGGTGGTGGCCGTGATCCGCACCCTGCTCAATGTCTTTCTGGCCCGGGATCTGGAGTCCGAGCAGGCTCAGCAGGCGTCTGTGCCGGAGGCTCGCCCGTGAACCTCACCAACGAACTGGCCAAACAGCGCAACCGGGATGCGGCCGAGCGCACCCTGATGGCCTGGATTCGCACCTGCCTCTCCCTGATCAGCTTCGGCTTCGGCCTCGACAAGATCATTGCGGCCATTGATCGCGTTGCCGCCTCAGGAGACGTGCAGGCTCAGCGCGGCGTGCAGCTGGTGGCGGCGGGCTTCGTGATCACAGGCATCGTGGCGATGGTGGGGGCCACGGTCCAATACCGCCGCGAATTGCGCCGTCTGCACCAAAACGACTACGTCTACCGCGACAAGCCCCAGCTGGCGGCGGCCACGGCGGTGTTGATCACCTTGATCGGCGTGGTGGCCCTGCTGCTGGTGGCCTTTGGAGCAGGCCCCTAGCGGCTGGGTCGGCCCGTGCTCGCTTCAGAACGCTTCAGTCACCTGTTGTTCTTCCCGATGTGATGGCTCCGTCTCCCTCTCTCCTGGTTCAGGCGACGCTGTTCATGGTCATGTTCGCCCTCGGGGTGGGCCTACCTCTGGACGGTTTTCGGCGCTGGCAACAGGACCGGGCCCTGGTGCTGCGCGCCCTGCTCGGCACCTGCGTGCTGGTTCCCCTGGCGGCCCTGCTGCTCTTGCTCTGGCCCCCCACCCTGGCCCTCTCCCAGCCGGCCCGCTTCGCCATCTCCCTGATGGCCGTGTGTCCCAGTGCCCCCTTGCTGCTGCGCAAGGCGGGCAAGACCGGGGGGGATCGCGCCCTGGCGGCCCTGCTCCAGGTGGCGGCCGCCTTGGCAGCGATCCTCACGATCCCGCTGCTGGCGATCCTGTTCACCGACACCTTCGGGGTGGCCGGTTGGGCGATCCAGCCCCGCCATGTGGCCAGCCAGGTGGCCGTAGCCCAACTGTTGCCGCTCTTGCTTGGCCTGGTGCTGCGGCGCTTGGCTCCTGGCTGGGCCAGCCGGTTGGAAAGGCCCCTCGACCGGATCGCCAACGTTCTGCTGGTGGTGTTGGTGGTGCTGGTGCTCTGGAAGACGGCTCCGTTGCTGGTCACCTACGTGGGGGCCAATCTCGTGGCCTTGCCCGTGATGGCAGCCCTGGTGCTGGTCAGCCTGGCCCTCGGCTATGGGCTGGCCGACCCGGATCCCCGCCAGCGGGTCACCCTGGCCCTGGTCACCTCAATGCGCAATCCGGGTCTGGCGCTGCTGCTGGCGAGCACCTTCGCCCCCGGGGTGCCGGCCGTCAAATTGGGCATCCTGGTGTATCTGCTCACCACCGTGCTGCTCTCGGTGCCCTTCCTGCGCTGGCAACAACGCACCCAAGGCCAGGCCTGAACTATCTACCCCCCCTAGGAGTTTGCAGTTTGCGCTGAATTGATCCCTTTGCGCTTGTGTTTTGGCGCTTCAAGTTGGGTGTAAAGAAGTGCATGAATGTCCAGTCATCATGGCCATTCATTTCCATCCTTTGAGCAGGCATCCTTGCCCCCTCGCGTCGCGCTCTCTCTCTCCTCCCATGCCCAACGGAAAACCCAACATCCTCATCCTTTGGGGTGATGACATCGGCCAGAGCAACCTGAGCTGCTACAGCCACGGGTTGATGGGGTATGAGACCCCCAATATCGATCGGGTGGCCAAGGAAGGGGCCAAGTTCATCCATTACTACGCCGAGCAGAGTTGCACTGCCGGCCGTGCCGCCTTCATCACCGGCCAGAGCGTTTACCGCACCGGTCTCTCCAAGGTGGGCTTGCCTGGTGCCGAACTCGGCTTCCGCGCCGAAGACCCCACCATTGCCGCCCTGCTCAAGCCCCAGGGCTACCGCACGGGCCAGTTCGGCAAGAACCACTTCGGCGACCGCGACGAGCATCTGCCGACGATGCACGGCTTCGATGAGTTCTTCGGCAACCTCTACCACCTCAATGCCGAGGAAGAGCCCGAGCTGCGCGATTACCCGAAGGAAGACGACCCCGAGTTCCCCAACTTCCGCAAGCGCTTTGCTCCCCGCGGCGTGCTGCACTGCTGGGCCAATGGCGACGGCACCCAGCGGATCGAGAGCACCGGTCCGCTCACCCGCAAGCGGATGGAGACGGCCGACGACGAATTCATGGTGGAGGCCAAGCGGTTCATCCGCGATGCGGTGGCCTCTGGCGAGCCCTTCTTCGTGTGGTTCAACACCACCCACATGCACTTCCGCACCTACGCCCGGCCCCAGGACATCGGGCGCTCCGGGCGCTGGCAGTCGGAATACCACGACGTGATGATTTATCACGACGAGTGCATCGGCGAGATGCTCAACCTGCTCGATGAGCTGGGCGTCACCGACGACACGATCGTGATGTACGGCACCGACAACGGGCCCCACATGAACAGCTGGCCCGATGCCGGCATGACCCCTTTCCGCAGCGAGAAGAACACCAACTGGGAAGGGGCCTATCGGGTGCCTGCCCTGGTGCGCTGGCCCGGCAAGATTCCGGCTGGCACCAACATCACCGGCATCTGCAGCCACCTCGACTGGCTGCCAACCTTGCTGGCCGCGGCGGGCGAGCCGGAGATCAAGCAGAAACTTCTCACGGGCTATCAGGTGGGGAACAAAACGTTCCGCATCCATCTGGATGGCTACAACATGCTCGACTACTGGACGGGCAAGACGGACAAGAGCCCCCGCAAGGAGTTCTTCTACTTCTCCGACGACGGCAATCTGGTGGGTCTGCGCTATGACAACTGGAAGTTTGTCTTCATGGAGCAGCGCCAGCCAGGCACCTGCCAGATCTGGGCCGAGCCGTTCATTGAGCTACGGCTGCCGAAGATCTTCAACCTGCTCACCGATCCCTATGAGCGGGCCGACATCACCTCCAACACCTATTGGGACTGGATGTTCGATCATGTCTTCCTGATCGTGCCAGCCCAGGCCTTCGTGGGCGAGTTCCTCAAAACCTTCGTGGACTACCCACCCCGCCAGAAGGCGGCCAGCTTCTCGCTGGAGCGGGTGATGGAGAAACTGGAGCAGGCGGCTAGCGGCGGGGCCTGATCCATGCCCCCCAAGCCCCCTGGACGACCACCAGCCTCCGGCATGGTGTGGATTCCGGGGGGCTCTTTTTTGATGGGTTCCGACCACCACTACCCGGAGGAGGCTCCGGCCCACCGGGTGGAGATCCCGGGCTTCTGGATCGATCGCGCTCCCGTCACCAACACCCTGTTTCAGAAGTTTGTCAAGGCCACGGGGTATCAGACCGTGGCGGAGCGATCGCCGGATCCGGCGCTCTATCCCGGCGCCCGCGCCGAGCAGTTGCTGCCGGCCTCAATCGTGTTCGTGCCGCCACCGGGGCCGGTGGGGCAGGCCAATCACTACAGCTGGTGGCAGTACATTCCCGGCGCTAACTGGCGTCACCCGGAGGGCCCCGGTAGCTCGATCAAGGGACGGGACCAGCACCCGGTGGTGCATGTTGCCCACGCCGACGCCGAGGCCTATGCGGCCTGGATCGGCAAGCAGCTGCCCCGCGAAGCCGAGTGGGAATGGGCCGCCTGGGGAGGCGGCCAAACGGGAGAGTTCGCTTGGGGGGATGCGCTGCATCCCGGGGGGGTGCCGGTGGCCAACACCTTCCAGGGCGACTTCCCCCATCACAACAGCCGCCTCGATGGCTACGAGCGCACCTCACCGGTTGGGGCATTCCCACCCAATGGCTACGGCCTGGTCGACATGATCGGCAACGTGTGGGAGTGGACCGACAGCTGGTACGGCCCCCATGGCTCTGCGGTTGCTGTGGAGCAGGACTCCTCCGGCTGCTGTGCGACGGCCGAGGCGGCCAGACGGGAGGCCAGCATCGATGCCCAGTCCCAGCATGGGGCCGTGCCCCGCAAGGTGGTGAAGGGGGGCTCCTACCTCTGTGCCCCCAGTTATTGCCGCCGCTACCGCCCTCCGGCTCGCATGGCCCAGGGCATCGATACCGCCACGGGCCACATGGGCTTTCGCTGCGTGGTGAGGCCGGCGGCCTGATCAGCCCCTCAGAGCTGGCGGCGGTCGAGGGCGTCCGCCAGGCGGGTTGCGGCGGCAGCCAGTTGGGCCTGGGGATCGGGGGCGGCCACGGCCCGTTCGCCGCGTTTCAGCGCCTCGATGCTGCGCACGATCACGAACACCACAAAGGCAATCACCACGAAATTGATCAGGGCCACGATCACCGCGCCAGCGGGCCAGGCACTGATCGCCGACACGTTGGCGGCTTTGAGCACCGGGGCGAGCAGAGAGCCCATCACCAGGCTGACCACAGCATCCACCACCTTGCCGAAGGCGCCGCCGATGACCACGGCCACGGCCAGATCCACCACATTGCCCTTTTGGATGAAGGCTTTGAAGTCGGAGAAGAACGAGGAACGACGCGTCATGGGTTTAGAAGAAGAATTTTAAGCCGATTTCAACGCCATTCTGGTAGCTGCTGAAGCCGCTGTCTGGCGTGTCGCCATTGTTGTAATCCAGTCCGAGATAGCGCCAGGAGATGTTCAGGTCGGTGTTGTTGCCGATGGCGTAGCCCAGGCCGATCTGGGCATTGCCGGACAGATCATCGGTACCGCTCAGGTTGAAGCCACCGATGTCGGCGCGGGCGAAAGCCCGCAGGCGCGGGGAGAGAAACACGCTGGCCTGGGTGCCGATCAGGGGCTGCACCCAGGTGCGTCCATAGTTGCCTTCCGGTTGGAAACTGATCACATTCCCCACGTCCACCTGGGCGGAGACATCCAGCTGGGCATCGATGATGCGGATTCCGGCGTAGGGGATCACGCTGAATTGCCCGGGTTGGCCCACGGCCCTTTCCCGATCGCCGAAGCGGTAGCGCAGGGCGAGGTCGTAGATGCCCTGCACCGCCGCTACTTCGGCCTGCCCGGTGAAAATTCCACGCTGACCTGTGGTGGCGTTGTATTGCCCCAGCTTCACGTAGCTCAGATCGGTGAGCAGTCCGATGCGCCCGTGTTCAATGCTGCCTCGGATTGAGGTTGCCCACTTCAACTTGGAGAGGGCATCCCCGAGGCTCAGATCCGTATCCGTGCTGAAGCCTTTAATTGTGGTGGTTCCGGTGCTTCGGATCGGTGCAAAGCCATAGAGCTCCACCGTGCCGGCCCAGGGGGATGCCGCGCTGGGGGCTGGGGTCTCCGTTGAGGGGGGCTCAGCAGCCTCCTGGTTGGCCGGCTGAGCCTGCGCTCCCAGATCCAGGCTGCCCAGCAGCACGATGCCGATCAGGGAGGAAATGGCTCTGGCCGAATGCATGGGCTCATCAAGAGGATGGCGCCCATCATCTCGTTTTCGGGTTGCATCTCCACGCCCATTGGATGATTGTTGTGGAATCGCCCATGCGGCGAGGTGGAGATCTGCACGTTACGCAAACTCCTGCGTCTTTTACCAATCTCCGAGATACGAAAAAGGACCTGCCGCAGTTGTGGCGACAGGTCCTTGTCTCCCTCCGTTGAGGGGAGTGGACTGGTTCAGACCGAGCCGTAGGCCACCTGGCAGGCGGCATTCAGCAGTTCCGCCTCTGAGGCGTTGCTGGGCTCCTGGCCGTTGATGGTGCCCTGGTTGCAGTTGGCCGTGAGTTGGTAGTCATTGCCGTCGGCCTGCACCACAAAACTCACCGAATCGCTGCTGGAGGGTTGAACCGTTCCGTAGAGCAGTTGGTAGTTGGTGTTGGGCACCACGATGTAGGAGCTGTGGTCATCCACGGCGTCATCCACAGCGTCATTGATGATCGCCGCGGTGGCCAGGGTGGCGACTCCCCAGGCCGCGGCCCGAGCCCCCCACCAGCCCCAGGTTGGGGTGGCCCAGCCGCCATACCAGCCGTAGTTCCACGGCCGTGCCACCCCCCAGCCGGGACGGGCCCAGCCTGGATAGAGGTTGACGTTGTTGAGGTTGACGTCGCGGTTCCAGTTGCGATTCACATCGCGGCTGATGTTCCGGTTGACGTCCCGGTTCACATCCCGGCTCAGGCTCCGGTTGCCATCCCGGTTGAAATCGCGGTTGCCATCCCGATTGAACTCTCGATTGCGATCCCGGTTGAGGTCGCGGGTTGCGGGCTTGTCCCGACTGGCCATGCGGTCACCGCTGCCGATCGAGCTGCCAGGGCGAGATCCCGATGCCGGACGGGTGGCGGCGGCTGGGCGCGTCGCTGCTGGGCGTGCTGCTGCTGTGGGCCGATTGAGGGATGGTCCTCCGCCCCCGCCCATTTGGGCTTTGTTGCTCCAGCCGCCGGTGGGTTTGGCCGAGCCGCGATTGAGGCCGGCGCCAGCGTTGCTGAAGCCGCTGTGGCCGGCAGCTTTGCGGCCGCCACCGCCGCCGCCGCCGCCCACTCGGGCCGCACCGCCACCAGCACGTCCCCCGCCGCCGCCACCGCCGCCCCCGACGCGGCCGCCACCACCACCGCCGCCAGCGCGTCCGCCGCCACCGCCGCGGGCGATCAGCTGGACGGTGCTGCTCTCCAGCCCCGGCGCCTCAAAGGCCAGGGCTGCCCCCATGGGCAGGGCCATCACCCCGGCCAACACCAGCCCGAATCCCGCCAGGGGACCATTCAGGGAGTGTTTCATTGGCCAACCCCCTTGCAGCCGTCGTCGTAGCAGGTGAGGTCGATGCGACCATCCGCCCCGAATTGGACCTTGACCAGGTCCCGGCCAGCGGTGGCATCGGGACGATCCTCCCGCACGCTGTTGAGGTAGTTGGGATTGATTGCGCAGAGGTCACGACCGTTGAAGCAGATCGTGTTGGTGGAGAAGCGGGCGGCTGCGGAGTCGAGATTTTTCCAGGTTTTGGTGCTGTCGACCCAGAGGCTCATCCGCACTGGAGCGTCGGTGACGCGAACCGTTTCCACGGTTTTGCCCAGGATGTGTCGGTACAGGGTGGCGTTGCCCTCGTTCACGGCCTCAATGACGCAAGCCTGCGGCGCCCCGCCCTTGACGCTGCATTTGGTGTCGAGTTTGTAGAGCGTGCCCGACTGGGCCAAGGCCGGAGCTGCTGCGAACGCCGTGGCGGCAGCGGCCAGCAGACCGATGCGGCTGCACAGAGTGTTGCGGTTCAACATGAATGGGAAATCCCCAACGATCGGTGGGAAACAACAACATCGTGGCTAGGGCTCAGCTCTTTGGCATCACGCTGTTGCGCAGGGCTACAAATGGTGATCCCAGAGCCCACTTTTGCCGTTCGAAGTTGCGCAGCAAGAAATAGTTTCCAAAAAACGAAACCGCCGCAAGGAGGCATCGACCCCAGGGGCGGGCGCCGCCTGATCCGGATCCGGCGGCCCGGACTGGCCGGCTTGCAATTGACAGTTGTTACTGAGAATCGCTTGCAAAAGGGCGCGATCTTGTTTAGGTTGCGAGTCATTCGCAATAAGCCCGCCGCTTGGGTCATGAGTTTTCGCTTTCTGCCTGATGCCCCCGCCGCTGCCGTACGCATGCCGGTCGGCCAGACCGTGCTGCTCGATCCCAGCCTGCGACCCAAGGGCAGCTGCATCGAGGTGCTCGACGGGGTGGCCCGCGTCTATTGCCCCTGCGAAGAGACGGAGGGGATGACCCTGGCGTTTCTGCAGGCCGGCGATCAGCTCTGCACCGATCGCCTCTGCAGTGAGGGCATCTGCGTGGAAGCGCTGACTCCCCTGAGCTTTCGCAGCGACGCCGAACCCCGCCAGGGGGAGGGCTTTGATGCGGTGAACGAGTGGACCTTGCAACTGCTGCGGATCCGCCACCTCGGCAGCGCCGAGCAGCGGCTTCATGCCCTGTTCGGGCTGCTGGTGCGTCGGTTGGGGCGTCGCTGCGGTAGCTGGTGTGATCTGCCTTTCCGGCTCACCCACGAGCGGATCGGCGAATTGATCGGCACCACCCGGGTCACCACCACCCGGTTGATTTCCCGCATCCGTCAGGCCCAGCTGCTCGAGGCCCCCGTCGGCGAAGCCGGCATGCGTCTGGCGCCGGAGCTAATCGAAACCGCTCCCCTGGCGGCGGCCTGACGCCCTCTAGCGCGATGGTTGTTCCTAACCCCCACCTCATGGCCAAGCCCTCCGACAGCCTGGTGGCCAGCCTTTGCCGGGAAATGGATCAGTTGCGTGGCCGGGTTGCCCAGGTGATCGCTGATCTGGGCCGCTGCCAGGAAGAGCGCCTGCTGCAGCGCCTGCAGAGAGAACTGCAGCAGTTGGTGCTTCGGCGTCAGGAGCTGCAGGCCTGCGCCAAGGCGCTGCGCTGCAATGGTGGGCTGCGCGACAGCCTGGCGGTGGCGTTTCTCGATGAATTGACCCGCCGGCCCCTGCCCTGCTGAGGCTTCCGGCTGGAGCGTTACGCCACCGACTCAGGCGTGTGCTTGCCGTCACTCAGCTCCCCGTCAATCACCAGCATGGCGGCTGGATTGCCCTGGGCAAAGCGAATGCGGCCGAGCAGATGGGCGGCCTCATGCTCGGAATCGATCTGCCCTTGGACGATCGGGTCGAGAAACACGGTGGTGCGCACATCGCCGGCGCGCTCTGCCATGGCATAGAGCTGATGGAGAGATGTGGTGACATCCGCTTCCATCTGAAAGATGGCGGAGAAGAGCTCTTCGGGATCGCGCCAGTGCTGGCGCGGGGAGGCCACCGGCTCGAGGATCACGGTCTGGCCGCGCGCCATGAGGTAGTCGGCCACAAGGCCCGCGTGGTGTTGCTCGTTGCTGGCCTCGCCCTTGAGGTAGTGGCAGAAGCCCCTGAGTTCCCGCTCGCCAAACCAGATCGCCATGGCCCAGTAGGCCGCACTGGCCTGCCGTTCCATCGTCAAATGCTGTTGTAGACCCTCCAGCAAGGCCGCATCCATGGGCTGGGCCATCGCCCGACCAGCGGGGCCGATGGCCACCGGGCTGGAGCTGCTGCTGGAGGTGGCTTGCACCATGGTGCTGACTTGATCGCTGCCATCACCGTAGCCATGGTTTTCCCAAGGAAAAGGTGTTGCAAATGGCACAGCTGCCGGTAATCCGGCGTCCAACCCGCTTTCGGGCTGTCCAAGTCAGCCACAGCTGTCCATAGGCTTAGGGCGACCAGTCGACTTCAGCACGGAGGTTGCGCCATGGCCCAGTCCATCGGCCCTACCAAGGACAACCCTTCCCCTCTCGGGCAGCGCGGTCCCAGTGCGGAGAAGAAAAAGGGGTGCAAGAAGAGCAAGTGTTCCAAGTGGAAGGGCGGAAAGTGCCGCTGCGGCCGTGATTAGCCGCGCTTTTCCAGGCTGGGCACCAGGGCGAAGGCGGCGATCAGGCCAAACAGCATGATCAGCAGGGCCGGGGCCATCGCGGCTCCCACCCGCTCATCACTGGCGTACTGGAACACCCGCACCGCCAGGGTGTCGAAATCGAAGGGACGTAGCGCCAGGGTGATCGGCAGCTCCTTCACCACATCCACAAACACCAGCAGGGAGCCCACCAACAGGGGGCCTCGCAGCAGCGGCAGGTGAATGCGGCGCAGCACCCCTTGCCAATCGCAACCCAGGCTGGTGGCCGTTTCGTCGATGCTTGGTGGGATCCGCTCCAGGGCGGCATCGAGCCCCTGTTTGGACACGGCGATGAAGCGATCGCCATAGCCCCAGAGCAGCAGCAGCACTGGGCTGAATCCCAGCGGGGCCCCTAACAGGATCAGTCCCAGCGCCAGCACGCTGCCGGGAATGGCGTAGCCGAGCCCGGCCAGGAAGCTCAGTTGGCGCACCAGTGGTTGGGGGCTCCAGCGTCGGGAGATGGCCAGAAGCAGGGCCCCCAGGCCAGTGACGGCGGTGGCCAACAGGGCCAGTCCCAGGCTGCGGCTGGCCAGTTGGCCGAGTTCCACCATGGATTCGGCCTCCAGCCCCTGCCAGCCCGCCTGGATCCAGAGCAGGGGAATCGCCACCGCGCCCAGTGGTGGAAGGGCACAAAGGAGTTGGGCGAGCGTCGCGCGCCAGCCGGTCAGGGGCCAGACGTGCCCCCCCCCGCGACTGCCCTCGAGATTCCAGCGGCGGCTGCGTTGGCGCAGCAGGCGCTCGCTGGCGATCAGCACGGCCACGATCGCCAGGGCCACCAGCGAGAGCAGGGCCGCACCCTGGGGATCGCCATCCACCTGCCAGCGGTCCAGGATTCCAGCCGAGAGGCTGGGTACCCCCAGCAGGCGGACGGCCCCCAATTCATTCACCACCTCCATGGCGCTGAGGGCAACGCCGGCCCCGATCGAGGGCAAGGCGATCGGCAGGGCCACCCGGAAGAAGCTGCTCCAGGGGCCCACCCCAAGGCTGCGGCTGGCTTCCAGGAGCCGCCGGCCACTCACGGAGAAGCTTTCGGTGCTCAGCAGAAACACATAGCTGTAATTGGCCAGGGTGAGCAGCACAATCGCCCACCCCAGGCCGTGGATGCGCAGGCCTCGATGGCTGGCCCAATCGATCAGGCTGGCGGCCAGCAGGTAGGCCGGAAACGCCATCGGCACCAGCTGGGCAATGCGCAGCCAGCGGCGGCCTGGGAAGCGGCAGACCGCCGTGAGCCAGCCAATCGCCGTGCCCAACACGGCGCCGAGCAGCCCTTCGCCGGCCACCAGCAGCAGGGTGCCCCGCACCTGGCGAGCCCCATCGAATCCCAGCCCCAGTGGTGCGTCACCCCCGCCGACCAGGGCGTCCTTCAGCAGGGTGAGCAGGGGCAGCAGGGCGAGTCCGCATGCCACCAGCACGGCCACCACAAGTCCGCTGCGGCTGTTGGCGCCCAACGGACGATCGGATGGCGCGCCTAGGGGCGTGGAGGGTGTCAACGCTTGACGCGCTCGCTACTCCCAGCCAGCCTCGCTCATCAATTGCACGGCCTCGCGGTTGCGCCGCCCCATCTGCTCGATCGACACCGGGGTGGCCTTGAAGGTGCCGAACGCCTTGAGGGTGGGGTTGTTGCCCCAGCCCTTGAGGGGGTACTCGTTGTTGGCGGCGGCAAAGCCTTCGCCGGAGCTGGGCGAGGCCAGGAATTCCAGCAGACGGCGCGCGGCTTCCGGATTCCGGGAGCTGCGGGTGACACCGCCGGCTGTCACGTTGACGTGGGTGGGGTTGGGCCACACCACGCGCACCTTTTTGGCGGTGGCCCGGTCGGCTGCGTTATCGCCGCTCAGCAGCCTGGCCAGGTAGTACTGGTTGGCGATGGTGGCGCCGCATTGGCCCTGTCCCACGGCGCGCACCATGGTGGTGTCTGAGGTGAAGAAGGGGTCTTTCCTATTGGCAACCACCCCGCGGACCCATTGCCGTGTCGCCGTGGCCCCGCGACGAACCAGTTCATCGGCCACCAGCGATTGGTTGTAGACGCTGGCCCGGTTGCGCAGACAGAGCTTGCCCTTGAGCGCGGGCTTGGTGAGATCGGCGTAGGTGCGGATCATGTTGGGGTTCACCTGGGCTGGGTTGACCATCACCGGTCGGGCGCGGCGGGTCAGGCCATACCAGCGCCCTCCCGGGTCCCGCAGGCTGGCCGGCACGTCCTTGTTCAGCTCGGCTGAGGAGATCGATTGGAAGAGGTTGTCCTGCTGGGCTCGATAGATCCGCGCCGCATCCACCAACACCAGCAGGTCGGCCTTGCTCTTGGGCCCTTCGCTCTTGAGACGCTGAATCAGTTCATCATCCTTGCCTTCCAGCAGGTTCACCTTGATGCCCGTGCGGCGGGTGAAGTCGCGGTAGAGCAGTTTGTCGGTGTTGTAGTGGCGTCCTGAGTAGACATTCACCTCCTGGACGCTGTTCTGGGCGAGGGATGCCGCCCCGATGGCGCCCGCCAGGCAGGTGGTGGCCAGCGCTGTGGTGGCAACGGCCGTGAGCTTGCAACGCATGGGAACCAATCTGAGTGGGGTGAACGGGGGCGTTGCTGAATCCTGTCGGATGGCGGCGGCGGCGCCCGTAATGAATGCGAGGAACCGGCGTAGCAATTGCTACGCCGGAGGGGTCAGGCCGCGCTCAGAAGCGGAACTGGGTCTGGATGACGCCACCCCAGAGGTCTTTGTCGTTGAACTGGTTGGAGCTGTTGGTGATGTAGAAGAGGCCCGGGGTGATCGAGATGTTGTCCGTCACCTGGAACTTGTAGAAGAGCTCCAGCGAGAGGGGATCGTCGATGCCAGCACCGG
>NZ_JACJRT010000016.1 GCF_014697415.1 Cyanobium sp. FACHB-13342
ATTTTCGCATCCAGTAATTCAAGCAGAACAGGCTTTTGGATTCAAAGCCCTGTCAGTGACGCACGCACAGAGCTCTTTTTAGACTTAGGCACCGCCGAGACAACTGGTGATGGCTATTTTATCATTAACGCATTTACCCTCTCGAATGGAACGATTCAATTTGCTACTCCGAACGACGGACTTGGTGGCAGAGATTTGTACTTTGGCTATGCCATAGATACTTCAACCAGCGTTGTCGATCCAAATATTGACCTAGACAATAATATTAATTCAGGTGTTTGGCAGATCAGCCCGAATCCCGCATATGGAGGAACATTTTTCAGTGGCACCAGCGGCTTGATTTCCACATACCTTCCCATATTTGATCAAGCTTACAGCAGCAATAACGTCCTATTTGGGTATTCACAGATTAAGTCAAGAAAAGGGTACGCAATCACTCTTGACACGCCCGCAGCGACTCCATTCTTTATTTCCAACAGTACTGGGGCTATTTACAGCGATGCGAGTACAGCATCGTGGGACGCCAAGGGAGCACGTGCTTTTGGAACTGGGTATCAAGTGCTGCTGGATGGCACGGGAACCTATGCAGGCAAGGGCCTGGTCTGGACCACCAATAGCGCTGGGGTCATTACCGGCAGCAGCGGTTGGCTTTCTGCCGAGCGGCTGTGGCAGTGGGAAAGTGCCTTTGGGGTGGAGCTGAACGATGATGGAACAACAGGGTATGCCGCTGTTGATGTGGTTGGTGGGCGCCTAGTGCGCCCGATCGGAGCTGTTTATGGGGGGACCTACTACATCGACCGTGATGGCGATGGGGATACGGATGACCTGCTGAAGCTGCGCAACAGCGAGGGTGTGAGTTACCGGGATTCCAGTTCGGGATCATGGGACGCCAAGGGAGCACGTGCTTTTGGAACTGGGTATCAAGTGTTGCTGGATGGCACGGGAACCTATGCAGGCAAGGGCCTGGTCTGGACCACCAACAGCGCTGGGGTCATTACCGGCAGCAGCGGTTGGCTCTCTGCCGAGCGGCTGTGGCAGTGGGAAAGTGCCTTTGGGGTGGAGCTGAACGATGATGGAACAACAGGGTATGCCGCTGTTGATGTGGTTGGTGGGCGCCTGGTGCGCCCGATCGGAGCTGTTTATGGGGGGACCTACTACATCGACCGTGATGGCGATGTGGATACGGATGACCTGCTGAAACTGCGCAACCGTGATGGGGTGAGTTATCGGGATTCCAGTTCGGGATCATGGGACGCCAAGGGAGCACGTGCTTTTGGAACTGGGTATCAAGTGCTGCTGGATGGCACGGGGGCCTATGAAGGTCAAGGCCTGGTCTGGACCACGAACAGCGCTGGAGTGATCACGGGCAGCAGCGGTTGGCTCTCTGCCGAGCGGCTATGGCAGTGGGAAAGTGCCTTTGGAGTGGAGCTGAATAATGATGGCTCACTAGGTGACCCCAAGCGAAGCGAAGCACCTTTAGATTTTGCAAAACACTTTTGGAGCGTGATAGCTCTATCATATGCATTTAGCGGCATTGGGTTTGAGGCCGATACCCAGCGGTCGACAACATCTCCGATTGCTCAGTACGTTGAGACATTCAAGAACGAGCTAGTTGATATTTCAGAGATATCAATAAACAGTCTTAAGTTCAGCAGCTCTTACAGCGAAAAGGCTATTGATTATGGCTACTTTGAAGAATACGCCGTCGCTGAAAACTTTAGCATGGGGCTATTTATTGATGGCGATATACGCTGGAGCTTTTATGGCGCAGACGATAATACTCTGTGGGCTGGCAATCCAGATAGCTATGAAAAGCTAAAATCGCTTGAACTTGCAGCAAGCCCTGGGGATGCGCCTTATTTATATGGCGGCAAAGCTTATGAGTTTATAGCAATGCTTAATGAGCAGAATCTCTTTAGCTCTAGCGGATTTAAAACTATATCTCGGGCGGCCGCCGATTTGTTGTCAGACAAATCTCTTTACCGTGAATACGATTGCTTATTTCCTAGCGAGGAGAAATCGGACATAGCCAGGTCATTTATGGTCCGACAAACCAGCTCGATCGAAACTTGGCTAAGCGATGGCATTTTCCTGGCTGACACCAATCAAACATCATACAATAATTACGAAGATTCGAGTTTCTCATCTTATTCTGCTAGTTTTCTATTTACGTTAAGCGGCGTTCTTCTTGGGACATATGAGGAAGATTATGAATACAAATATTACCTTCCAGAAGACCAATACAGATCAGTAGAGTTCGGCAATATTTTTTACAACCAAAATAGCCTGGGGACGCAGAGCATTGAGCAGCTAAAAGCTGTCTTCCCCTCAGAAGTATCAGCGATCCTCAAGGCGCAGCAGCCCTCTCCAATATTTGTTGGCTACGAGGGAGCCCAATTAGGCTTTGACTGGCTCACTGGCTTACCAAGCAGTAATGTCGCAGAAGAGGTAGAACTAGTTGCACTCATAGGAGCCGACGCCGCTGTATTTAATCCGAACCAAGTCTATATAGCACTTGAGGATTGTGATATCATGACAGGCAACGGTTTCGATCTCATCATCCTTGCTGATGACGTCAACAACGCTGATGCAAACTCTGTTCCGACCATCCTTGACTTTAATTCCAGCAACGACAAAATACTTTTACCCATCGACACCTTCTCGGGCTTGAGCGAGGGCAATCCTGGCATTATTAATCCAAACTTGCTTGCATTTGGGAAGGATGCAGACACCGCAAGCCAGAGAATTATTTACGACGCTACTATTGGACATTTGTATTACGACTCCGATGGCAATGGCAGCGGAAGCAAAGAACTTTTAGCGTATTTCTTGGATAATCCAGTTCTAACCGCAAATAATTTTCTGCTCGGCTGAAAACCCGCCAAAACGAGCTGGTCGACAGGATTTGTTTCAATCGGCACCAGCGGTGAGTTGCCCTTTCTTTGAGGGAAATTTCATTTTTTGCCGCGACGCGAGACGTAGAGCACAACTACTGTTTCGCAACATGAACACAAGGTGCATTGAAAGATCTACTTTGAAATCTAAAACTGCCTGAAGACTTGGGCGGATCACTGATCACTGAATAATCCCTGAGATTTACATAAATCTTGCAGATGCGGCCGCCTTTATTGGTTCAGATAGTGGTTCAGACGGTTCTTGCTGTTGACTCACAACTGGATCTGGATCAATCCAGTGTTCTTTTGCGACGCTGATAGTTTCCTCAAAATTAACGCCAGCACTGCCATCTGGCCTACTTCAAAGCCTTTCAGAAGCCAAACCATCTCCACATACCAATCCCCCCAATGGCTTGTGCCGTGGCTTTTCTGCCTCAACAGCCACCCTCTTTCCCTCTCCCGCAACCCTTCTGCCATCCCAGCTCGCTCAAGTGGCTGTGATCGACCACCGCACCGTGATCACCGGTTCCTTCAACTGGAGCCCATCCGCCGCCCATCAGAACGACGAAACCCTGCTGGTGTTCGACTCCCCTCTGCTCGCCGCCCACTTCACCACCGAAATCGACCGGCTCTGGAAAGGAGCTGAGCTGGGCATCACCGAGCGGCTGGCCCGCAAACAGGAGCGGCAGCGAAACCGGTGCGGGAGTGGGGTGCAGAGGGGGTGAGAGGCAGCAGGGGTGGGCAGGTCAACCACCACCCGTAGGCTTTGAGGAAACCTTGAACACCACATCTGGGGATCTGCCCCTACGATCCGGCGGTGCGGATGGGTCAACAACACCGATGAAGTCCTTGGTGAAGACCAGCAGCCTGGTGAAGTCCCTGGCGAACTCCCTGATCCTGCCGGCGGAGGACACCGCCCCCGCCCCACCGGTCGTGTACACCACGGCGATCCGCTGCGACGGCAGCCTCAGCGAGTCCCTCGCCGGCATCAGCCTGCTGGCCAACGAGTTGGGCTTCACCCACGCCCCGGAAACCCTCTACGCCGCCGACGGCCAGAGCGCCGCCTTCCATGCCGACCATGGCGCCCGCGCCGTGAGCCTGGCGGTGGAGTGCAACCCCCGCCAGCAGACCGTCTCCCTGGCGGTGAGCGGGCTCGACCACCAGGACGCCTTCGACACCTTCCACCAGGTGTCCAGCACCCTGTTCGGCGACTGCTGATCGGCAGCACTGAACCCGGCGGCCCGCCCCTACGCTGGGATCTCCCCGCAATGCTGTGGCCATGGTCAGTGGAACGGAGCGTGCCTCGGATGCCCCACCGGCCTCGCGCAACACCTCAGCCACCCTGGATGCCATCCAGCTGATGCTGCGCGACCTGCACACCCGCCACGACGAAATCCGTCACCGCGCCGCCTTCCGCGGCTGCACCAAGGAGCTGCTGGCTGTGCAGCAGGAGCTGGTGGAGTATCTGCTCGCCAAGAAAAGCCAGCTGATGGGGCATGTGGATCCAATCAGCGGCGGCACGCGCAACTACAACTCTTTCGTTTGAGTGAGCCGCTGAACCCGGCCCCCAGGGTCGTGGTGGTGGGCGCCGGGCCGGCCGGTGCCTGCCTGGCCCTGATGTTGGCCCGCGCCGGTGTGGCCGTCACCCTGGTGGAGGCCAGCACCAGCCTGCAGCGCCAATTTCGCGGCGAAGCCCTGATGCCCTCGGGCCTGGAGGCCCTGGCCGCCATGGGGCTCAGCCACCTGCTGGCCGCCCTGCCCCAGCGACCGCTCCAGGGCTGGCGCTTCGTGGTCAATGGCCGCCACCTGTTCACCGCCCGCGAACCCCTCGGCGGGGATCCCCAACGGCCCTGCACCCTGGTGAGTCAGCCGGCCCTGCTGGAAGCCCTGCTGGAGCAGGCGTCCCCCTCTCCCTGCTTCGCACTGGAGCGGGGCCAGCCCGTGGTCGACCTGCTCTGGCGGGAGGATCGCGTGGTGGGCGTGCAGCTGCGCGGCGGGCGCCAGCTTGAGGCCGACCTGGTGATCGGCGGCGATGGCCGCTCCTCCCTGCTGCGCCAGAAGGCTGGGCTGGAGCTGGTGGGAGCCCCCAGCTCGATCGACCTGCTCTGGTTCCAGCTGGCCTGCCCCGAACCCACACCCCTGGAGGGCTGCTTCACCACCCTGGTGGGCGCCGCAGGCGTGTTCAGCGCCTTCGAAAGCGCCGCCGGAGGCGTGCAAATCGGCTGGGTGCTGGAGAAGGGTGCCCCCGTTCCGGCCCTCGCCAGCGACGGCTGGATCGAACGGATGGCTGGCTTCTGCCCACCCGAGCTGGCGGCCTGGTTGCGGCAAGGGCCCGCCGGCCTGAGTGCCCCCACCCGCCTGGCGGTGCAGGTGGGGCTGGCGGCGCCGTGGTGGCGCCCGGGCCTGCTGCTGCTCGGGGATGCGGCCCACCCGATGAGTCCGGTACGGGCCCAGGGGATCAACATGGCCCTGCGCGATGCCTGGGTGGCCAGCGTGCACCTGGTGCCCCTGCTCCGCAGCGGGGCCACCGGAGACGCGCTCGATGGGGGGCTGGCCGCCATCGCGGCGGAGCGGCAACCGGAAATCACGGCGCTGCAGCAGCTCCAGGCCGCCGAAGCCAGCCGGGGCGAGCTGCTGCGCGATCAGGCCTGGCTCCGCTGTGGCCTGGCCCTGGCCGCACCGATCGTGGGCCCGGCCGTCGCCGCCCACTGGATCCACCAGCAGCAGCCGCTGCGCCAGGGGCTGGCCGCGCTTCCGGCCCCGCCATGATGGGGGCCACACCCCTGACACCATGGCTCCCCTCCAGCTCCATCCCGCCGCCGGTTTTGGTCGTGCGCTCAGCCTGGGGCTGATGGTCGGACTGGCCGCCCCCCTGCAGGCCGCCCCCCAGGATCCGCCCTACCCCTCGATGGAGCAGCTGCGTGAAATCCAGCTCAACACCTTCATCTGCGGCCGGGAAAACACGGCCGAAAGTTGCGACAAGGCACGCACCATGGCCGATCCGCTGATGGACCATCCCCGCCTGGGGGCCAGCTGCAAGGACGCCATCTGGGCGATCCGGGAACGGGCCAAACCGGCGCCCACCAACACCTATGAACGGCGCGAAGCCCTCAACCGGGCCGGCCAGGACGTGATTCCCTTCTGCAAACAGCAGACCCGCACGGTGGCCCCCAGCAAGGACAAAGACAAACCCCAACAGAAAAAGGGATTCGGCCTGATCCCCAGCTCGTGAGCTGAGCCCTAGGGAGTCGGCTTCGCCTCGATGAGATCGAGCACCTGGTGGGCGGTGGCATCCATGAACGCCATCGACCACCCCGTCTGCACCACCGCCTGATCGGCCAGGGCGCAGAGCCCACTGCGCTGGCCCACGGCCTCGCAGCTGGCCGACAGCCCCAGCAGGGCATTGGTGAGCTTGCCCCGCAGGCAGGTTTCCTTGCCGCGGCGATGGATCACCGCCTCGGCCGCCACCCGGCTGCGCTCCACCGCCTGCTCGAAGGGGATCACCCGGGCACCCCCGACCACGGCGGCCCGGCCGGGGCCCACAACGGCACCAACCACCACCAAAGCCAATCCGGCCAGCAGCAGGCGGGGCAGGGGGCTGGTGCGGGGGAACGCCCCGGGTTGCTCAACGGCCTTCACGGAGGGTTTCATCCATCGTTAATCGGACCCTAGCCAGCTCCAGGCGGGTCGCAAGCCAGGGCTAATTTGGTGCCCCCAACGCCCCGGTGGGCTCGGCCGATGACCAGCAGCAGTCCCGTGAGCGTCAGCCAGATTTCCCTGGCCCAGCCCTTCACCGACCAGAAGCCCGGCACCTCGGGCCTGCGCAAAAGCAGCCGCCAGTTCCAGACGCCCCACTACCTCGAGAGCTTCATCGAGGCGAGCCTCCAGGTGCTCCCCGGTGTGGCTGGCGGCACCCTGGTGGTGGGTGGCGATGGCCGCTTCGGCAACCGCCAGGCCATCGCCGTGATCGCCCGCATGGCCGCCGCCCACGGTGCGGCCCGGTTGATCACCACCACCGGTGGCATCCTCTCCACGCCCGCGGCCTCCCACCTGATCCGCCAACACGGGGCCGTGGGCGGCGTGATCCTCTCGGCCAGCCATAACCCCGGCGGCCCCGACGGCGATTTCGGCGTCAAGATCAATGGCGCCAACGGCGGTCCCACCCCGGAGTCGATCACCGACGCCATCTACGCCGCCACCTTGAAGCTGGACGGCTACCGGATCTGCGAAGGCGGAGCTGATCTCGACCTCTCGGCCCCGGGCCGCAGCAGCATCGGCGCCCTGCAAGTAGACGTGATCGACGGCGTCGACGACTACGTGGCGCTGATGCAGCGCCTGTTCGACTTCGACCAGATCGGCGATCTGCTGCGGGGCGACTTCCCGATGGCCTTCGACGCCATGCACGCCGTGACGGGCCCCTACGCCAGCCGCATCCTGGAAGGGGTGCTGGGTGCGCCCGCCGGCACGGTGCGCAATGGCATTCCCCTGGAGGACTTCGGCGGCGGTCACCCCGACCCCAACCTCACCTACGCCCACGACCTGGCCGAGCTGCTGATGGGCAGCGATGCCTACCGCTTCGGCGCCGCCTGCGATGGCGACGGCGATCGCAACATGATCCTGGGCACCCGCTGCTTCGTGAACCCCAGCGACAGCCTGGCGGTGCTCACGGCCAATGCCACCCTGGCCCCGGGCTATGCCGATGGGCTGGCCGGCGTGGCCCGCTCCATGCCCACGAGCGCCGCCGCCGATGTGGTGGCGAAAGAGCTGGGCTTGCTCTGCTTTGAAACCCCCACGGGCTGGAAGTTCTTCGGCAACTTGCTTGATGCCGGCCGCATCACCCTCTGCGGCGAAGAGAGCTTCGGCACGGGATCCAACCACATCCGCGAGAAGGACGGACTCTGGGCCGTGCTGTTCTGGCTGCAGATCCTGGCCCGGCGGCGGGAGCCCGTGAGCCGGATCATGGCGGAGCACTGGAGCCGTTTCGGCCGGCACTACTACTCGCGCCACGACTACGAAGCCATCGCCAGCGACGCCGCCCACGGCCTCTACAACCGCATCAAGGAGATGCAGCCCGCGCTGGTGGGCCAGTCCTTCGCCGGCCGCAGCATCGCCACCGCCGACGACTTCGCCTACACCGATCCGGTGGATGGCTCGCTCACCAGCGGCCAGGGCCTGCGCCTGCTGCTCGACGACGGCAGCCGCGTGGTGCTGCGCCTCTCCGGCACCGGCACCCAGGGCGCCACCCTGCGGGTGTACCTGGAGAGCTATGTGCAGCCCAACGGCAACCTGGGCCAGGATCCCCAGGCTGCCCTGGGCGATCTGATCACGGCGATCGACGCCCTGGCCGAAATCAAGACCCGCACCGGGATGGATCGCCCCACCGTGATCACCTGAGCCAACCGTCTTCGTCGTTGCTGCGGGCGATCACGGCCAGCTGCCGCATGGTTTCGCCCCAGGCACCGCAGCCGCCGGCCACCAGCACCACCACCAAGGCCCGCTCCAGCGAGGCGTGGGGCAAGACATTGCCGGCATGGGCCGCCGCCCGGCGCCCCAGCACCACCAGGCCGCCGGCGATCAGGCTGAGAATCACGCCGGCCAGCAGCACCCGGCGGCGATCCAGGCCGCTCTGACGCGGGGGCTCGTAACCGGGCGGGTGGGGCAGCGGCATCAGGAGGCGGGCAGGGAGGGCTTGGCAGCACTGGCGGGGAACCAGCTGGCCTCCAGCCGTTTCATCAACACATAGAAGGCCGGCACCACAAACAAGCTCATCGCCGTGGCCACCAGCAGGCCACCGAAGATCACCGAGCCGATCGAGCGCTGGCTCATGGCGCCGGCGCCGCTGGCCACCACCAGCGGAAAGAAGCCCGAGAGGGCCGCCGAGGCCGTCATCAGGATCGGCCGCAGCCGCGACTGGGCCGCCCCCATGGCCGCCTCCACATCGGAGAGGCCGGCCTCCATGCGCTGGTTGGCCAGGTCGACGATCAGGATGCCGTTCTTGGCCGCCAGGCCGATCAGCGTCACCAGGCCCACCTGGGCGTAGACGTTGTTCACCTGCTGGTTGAGCACCAGGAACAGCAGCGCGCCCAGGATCGCCAGCGGCACCGTCATCAGGATCACCAGCGGATCGATGTAGCTGCCGTACTGGGCCGAGAGCACCAGGTACACCACCACCAGGCCCAGGGCAAACACCAGGGCCGCCAGCGAACCGGCGGCCACCTCCGAGCGGCTCAGGGCCGACCAGTCCATGCCGATGTTGGTGAAGTTGAGCCGCTGGAAGGTGGCGGTGAGGGCATCAATCGCCTGGCCGGTGCTCTTGCCAATCGCCTCAAACCCCTGGATCAGCACCGTGCGGTTGAGGTCGAAGTGGCTGATGATCGGCGGTGCGCTGTCGAGCCGCACCGTCACCAGATTCAGCAACGGAATCTGGGCGCCTCCGGCGGCAGGCACATAGAGATTCTCCAGGCTCTCGATCGTTTCGCGCTTGCTGCCTTCGGCCTGCACGTACACCTGGCGGTACTGGCCGTTCTCGTAGGTCTGGTTCACAAACGCCCCCCCGTTCAGGGCGCCGAGGGCTTTCATCGCCGTGGCGAAATCCACCTGCAGCGAAGCCATGCGATCGCGATCGGGCTCAATCCGCCACACCGGCGCATCGCTCACAAACTGGGTGTAGAGGTTGTAGAAGGAGCCGGTGGCCTTGGCCTTGTCGATCAGCTGGTTGGCCATGGCCAGCAGGTTGGTGGGGCTGTAGCCGCCGTTGCTGAGGTCGTTGAACTGGAACGCCAGGCCGCCCTGGGCACTGAATCCCGGCACCGCCGCCGGCTGCTGGGCCATCACCTTGGCGCCCTCGATGCTCTGGAACTGCTTGTTCAGTCGCTGCACCACCGCTCGCGCCGACTGATCGGCGCCACTGCGCTCTTCGATCGGCTTGAGGCCGAAGAAGAACAAGCCCTGGTTGAGGGCACCGCCGTTGAAGCCGGCACCACCGATCAGCTCACCGCTCACGATCTCCGGCTCCTTGGCCAGGATCTGGCGGGCCTGGTCGGCCACCTTCATCGTCTGCTCCAGCGAGGCCTGGGGCGGCAACTGAATGATGCCCAGGCCGTAGCCCTGATCTTCCGTGGGCACAAAGCCCGAGGGGATCACCAGGAAAGCCAGGGCGGTGAGCACCACACCGCCCAGCACGGCACTCACCAACTGGCGCCGCCGCCGGATCGCCTGCTCCAGCAGGCGGCCATAGGCCGCAGCCATCCGCTCAAACTGCCTGTTGAACGCCGCGAAGATCGGCTGCAGATTGCGGCCCACCCCAGCACCGAGTGCCCCGAACAGCAGCAGCCACAGGACGCCTCCAAACAGGTAGCCATACCCCGCCCCAAAGGCTCCGCCGATGAACATCCAGGTGCGGCCGGAGGGGTTGGTCTTGCCGCCCCCCAGCAGCAGGGCCGACTGCAGCGGCTTGCCGCTGATGGCGTTGAAGGTGCTCACCAGAATCGAGAACACGATCGTGAGCGCGAACTGGCGGTAGATCACCCCGGTGGCTCCGGGAAAGAAGGTGACGGGGATGAACACCGCCAGCAGTACCAGCGCCGTGGCCAGGATCGCCCCCGTCAACTCCTTCATGGCATTGGAGGCCGCCGCAAACGGTTTGTCGCCCGCTTCAATCCGGGCCGACACCGCCTCCACCACCACAATCGCGTCGTCCACCACCAGGCCGGTGGCCAGGATCACCCCCAGCAGGGTGAGTTCGTTGATCGAGAAGCCAAACGCCTTCACGAAAATCATGGCCCCCAGCAAGGCGATCGGCAGGGCCAGGGCCGGCACCATCGTGGCCTTCCAGTCCTGCAGAAACAGGAAGATGATCAGCAGTACCAGCACCACCGCATCGCGCAGCGCATCGAGGGCGCCGAAGATCGAGGCGTTGATGAAGTCGGTCTGATCGAACACCTTCTCCAGCTTCACCCCCGGCGGCAGGGTGGTGCGGAATTGCGTCAGCACTTTGTCGACGGCAGCCGCCGTAGTGATCGCATTGCTGCCCGGCAGCTGGATCACCCCAAAGCCCACACAGGGATGGCCGGAGATGCCGTTGATCGCCGCCTGGTTGAAGTTCTGGAAGGCGTATTCGGCCCGGCCCACATCCCGCAGACGGATCAGGCTGCCGTCGGGGCCGCTGTCGCTCAGCAGCCCCGAGGGGCCACGGGTGAGCACGAGGTTTTCGAACTCCTCCACCGTGCGCAGGTTGCCCTGCACCAGCACCGGCAGGTTGGTGGGGTTGTCGGCTGACGCCGGCGGGCCGCCGATGCTGCCGCCCACCACGATCTGGTTCTGGGAGCGCAGGGCGTTCTCCACATCCAGAATCGTGAGGTTGAAACGGCTGAGCTTGGCCGGATCCACCCAGAGCTTGTAGGCCGGATCGCTGGCTCCGAACACGGTCACCTGGCCCACACCCTGGGCGCGGCTGAGCGGGTAGGCAAGGTTGAGCTGATAGAGGCCGTTGAGGTATTCGCGGCTGAACTGGCCTTGCGTGGAGGTGAGGTTGTACACCAGCAGATAACTGGTGGCGGTCTGCTGCACCGTCACGCCCTGGTTGTTCACCTGCTCGGGCAACTGGGCCGAGGCGGTCTGCACCCGGTTGAGCACATTCACCTGATCGATGTCGGCATTGGTGCCGGCCTTGAACACCACGTTGATCTGGCTAACGCCCTGGCTGGTGCTGTTGGAGCTGATGTAATCCATCCCGGGCGCGCCGTTGATCTGCTCCTCCAGCGGACCGGTCACGGCGCTCTCCACCGTGAGCGCATCGGCACCCGGCAGGTTGGCCGTCACCTGGATCGTGGGCGGCGCGATGTTGGGCAAGTTTTCGATCGGCAGCAGCGGCAGCGCGATCACCCCGGCCATCAGGATCAGGATGCTGCACACGGTGCTGAGCACCGGCCGGCGAATGAAGGTGTCAGAAAGGCTCATTTCCGCGGAATCACCATGCCGCTGCGCAGCTGGGCCAGGTTGCCGATCACCACGGCATCGCTGGCGCTCAGGCCGTTCAGCACGGCGAAACGGCCGGCCTGCAGGCTGCCGAGGGACACCGGCGTCTGCACCGCCACCAACGCCCCGGCCGGCGGAGCGGGAGTGATCGGTGCGCCGATCAGGTGCTGGGCCTCCCCGGGCGACACCGCCCGAAACACGAAGGTCTGCCCGGCCTGCAGCAGCACCGCCGCCTGGGGAAGCGCCAGCGTGTTGGTCGCCCCGAAACGCAAGCTGGCTTGCACGCGCTGTTGATCCCGCAGGGCGCCATCGGCGTTGGTGAAGGTGGCCTTCACCAGCAGCGTCTGGGTGCGCCGATCGAGCGAGGGGGCGATGAACGTCACGGTGCCCATCGCCTTGAGGGCAGGCTTGTCGGGCGCCTGCAGCTCCACCGGCATGCCGAGGCGCACGCGATAGGCCTGCTCACCCGGCACATCGAGCCGCACCCAGAGGCGGCGGTTGTCCACAATGGTGGTGATCGTCTCACCGCGACGCACCACAGCTCCCAGCTTGTGCTGGATGTCGCCCACCATGCCGGCGATCGGCGCCGTCACGTCCTTGTAGGCAAGGGTGGCCGCGCTGGCCTTCAGCTGCTCGGCGCTGGTGATCGCGGCCGTCACCTTGGCATCGCGCTGCTTGGTGGAGGCGGCGCCCTGCTCATTGAGAAAGATGTAGCGCTCCGCCTCGAGGCGATCCTCCCGGGCCTGGGCGGCGGCGGCGGCCACGCTGGCCTGCTGCTGGAGCTGGTCGAGCCGGAACAGGGGATCGCCGGGGCGCACCAGCTGCCCCTCACGCATCGGCATCGCCACGATGCGGCCATCGATCTCGGCCGCCAGGGGCACGTTGGCGATCGATTCGAGGGTGCTCTGGTAGGTGGCCTGGTCGGTAAAGGTCTGCCGCGTTGGGCTGACCAGCGAAAAGGTGGGCGGGGGAGGGGGCGGGGGTGGCTTGACACAGCCGCCGAGGCCGACCAGAGACAGCAAGCCGAGCCATGACAGCGTGCGCCTGGACTGGAACGGTCGGCGCACGGAAAGCTCCTGGGTATCGCAAAAACTAGGAACCCTGACCCACAGGGTCAAGCCAGCGCCGCACGCCCGAGGCGCGGGTGAACACGCGCGAGCAGGCCCAGCTGGCCTGGTTCTGACCCACCCGGATCGGCGATTGCCCCCGTTTGGGGGCATCGCTGATCCGCCACTGGGAGCAGACTGAACGAAACAGCAAATCGGGGGTCCGCCATGACGGACTTCAATACCTGCCTTGGGCGCACCTGCCTGAAGTGGAGCGACGACGGCGAACTCACCTCTCTGGATCTCAGCCTCGTGCTGGAGCGCCTAGCCCAAGTGGATCAGGAAGTGTCGGGCCTGCGCACCGACACTTCCGACTGCCAGCCCTGTCCCTCAATCAGCTGAAGGCCTTTCACGCCTGGGCCGCCCCTGCTTGGGCAGGGACTCAGAGGGGCGACTGCTCGGCGTGGGTCAGGGCGTAGCGGGTGTGGAGCTCAGTGCTGGCGCCCGGTGCCAGCTCGATCTTGCGGTCGCCACTCAGCAGCGATTGGCGCGGGCCGCTCCAGGGTTCGATGCACACCATCGGCCGAGGGGGTTCGGTCCAGAGCACCACCAGATCGAAGGGATGGCTGAGCTGCAGTTCGAGGGTGGCGCCGTCCGCCTCATCCACCAGGCGCACCGCACCGGTGGGACGCACCAGCAGATCGATGCCCTGGGGCAGTCGTTGCATCTGCTCGGCGGTGGACGCGGGAGCCATCGTGAGGTGATTCAGGCATTCGTCGGGCAGCCCCTCAAACCGCACCCCATCCAGGCTGGAGAGGTTGAAGTAGGGGTGCAGCCCGAAGCTGAACGGCATCGGGGCCGCGCTGCGGTTGCTCACCGTGGTGCCGATCTCCAGGGCACCGGGAGCCAGCCGCACCTCCATGCGCAGCAGGAACTGGAAGGGATAGGACTGGAGGGTCTCCTCGGTGTCGATCAACTCCAGGGCCACGCCGCGGCCGTCGGCGAGGGGTTCCATCCGCCAGGGCAACTGCCGCGCAAAGCCGTGCTGGCCAACGGTGAAGGTGCCCTGGGGCAGGGGCAATTGGTTATCCGGCAGCCCGCCGGTGATCGGGAACAGCACCGGAAAACCGCCCCGCACCGACTGGGCGGGATCGAGGAAACGCTCGAGATCGAGGTACACCACCTCCCGGTCGCCGCAGCGCCAGCCACTGATCAAGCCGCCGCGCTCGGGCACCACCCGCAGCAGGTCACCGCTGGTGGGATCGCTGAACTCCCAATGGGGATAGGGAAGGTCGCACTGTCTGAGGGGCATGGTGGTCAGTGCTGGTCGGATTCGAACCCACTCTGACGCTCAGCCTCACCAACCGATGCCCCCCATTCGGGGACATCGGTTGGTGAGGCCGGGTTGGCCACCAGCCATCGGCTGGATTGGAATGCCCTGCCGCTGCCTCCCCTGCCATGCGTTCTTCCCTGCGCCGCCAGCTGCTGCACCTGGCCACCGATCTCTCGGCCTTGGCAGCCCACCCGGACGACCTGGGCCATGGCTTCGATCTGCTCACCCGCAGCTATGCCACACCGGTGGCGGATGCCGCCCGCGCCGCCCTGCGCAGCGACCCGGCGATCGCGCCGCTGATCCGCGAGCGCTACTGGGGGCCCTGGCCCAGCCCGGCCGAGCTGCTGGCGTTGCCTGCGCAAAGCCTCGGCCACGCCTACGCCAGCTGGTTCGCCAATGCGGGCGGCCAGCCCCTGCCCGATCCGGTGTTGCACGCCGGCAACGATGGCGACGACACCTGGCTGCACCAGCGGGTGCGCCACACCCATGACCTCTGGCATGTGGTGTGCGGCTGCCCGCCCACGGCGGCCGGGGAAGCGGCGATGAGTGCTGTAACCGTGATGCAGCTGCGCTGGCCCGGCAGCGCCATGCTGCTGGGGGCCGATCTGCTGCATCGCTGCCTCGAGGGCCCCGTCGCCGGCGACGTGGACGTGGGGCAGGCAGCGGCCTACGGCCTGGAACTGGGCCGGGTCTGCGCACCGCTGCTGGCCCAGCGCTGGGAGCAGGGTTGGGACCGGGCCCTGGCCGACTGGCGCAAGCAGCTGGGCATCACCGCCCTGGTGGAGCGCTCGCCGTTCAGGACGGAGATGGCTCGGGGCTGAACGGCAGCAATCGGCGCAGCAGCAGCGGCTGCAGCAACAAATCCGCCAGCACCACCACGAACAGCAAGGCCAGCAGCTGACCCGCCAGGGGCTCCGCCAACGCCGGGACAACCCCGCGCAGGTGAGGCAGTTCCTCTGTCATCGACACCGCCAGCGCCAGGGGCACCGCCGCCCGCAGCCCGCCACCGGCAATTACCAGGCGATCGGGCCAGGGGAAGCGGGCTGCCGGCAGCAGGGCCCACACCGCCAACAACCGCGCCAGCGGCACCACGATCGCCAGGGCGAGCCCCAGCGGCAGCACCGTGATCAGCGCGGCGGGCTTCACCAGCAGGCCGAGCAACAGCAGCACCGTGATTTCGGCGGCCGTGTTCAGCGGATGCATCACCCGGCCCAGGGCCTGCTGCTCAAAGCGACCGATCCGGTAGCGGCCGTTGGAGAGCAATACCCCGGCCACGAACACCGCCAGCAGCCCACCACCCCCCAGCAGCTGGCCGAAGCCGAAGGCCACAAAGGCCAGCGCCACCGCCACCAGCAGCAGCATGGGCTCGGAGCGCACCAGGGCATCGATCAGGCGCGGCGCCAGGGCGCCCACGATCAACCCGGCCAGCAGGCCAGCGCCCACATGCAACCCAACCGCACCCAGCTGCTCGGGCAGGCGACTGGCCAACACCCCATGCAGGGCCTGATGGTCGCCATGGGGGTGGGCCTGCAACACACCGGCCACCAAGCCGAAGCCCAGCAAGGTCACCACCGTGTTCACCGCCACCTCGAACTGCAGGAGGTGGCTGAGGCGGCCGCGGATGGAATGGCCCAGCGCCACCAGCAGATCCTCGATGGCGCCGCTGTCGGTGGCGCCCAGGCAGCACACCGCCAGCACCGCGGCGGCCGGCGGCACCCCACCTGGAACCAGAGGCGACAGCACCAGGAGCGCCAGAGCCGCGACCGCCACGGTGATCAACGCACCACCACAGCCCAGCTGCAGGCCTGCGGCGGTCATGCCGCGGATGCGGCGCAGGTCGGTCTTGAGACCGGCGTAGAAGATCAGCAGCGCCAGGCTTACCCGGTGCAGGGTCTCCACCTGCAGCGGGCCGAGGGGCTGGGCCTGGGTCAAAAACTCCGTGGGAATCAGCAGGCCCAGCAGCAGCACGGCGGCCGCCCCCGGCAACCGCCAGGTCGCCGCCAGGCGATCCACGGCCAGGGCCGCCAGGTAGATCAGCCCCAGCCCCAGAAAAAATCCGCGCGGCAGCAGCGTGCCCTCCAGATGGGCGTGGGGCAGGGGCAGGGCGATCAGCACAGGGCTCAGCACCTGGATCTGCAGCAGCAGCGGCCTAATCCTCGCTCGGGGGCAGGACTGGCCGGGCTGAGCAAAGCACGCGCCGCCAGGAGACGGTGATGTGCTGATGCGCTGATGCAGTGATGCAGTGATGCAGAATGGCATTCATGCGCACCACGCTCGACATCGAAGACGATGTGCTGGCCGCTGCCCGGGAGCTGGCCCGCCGCCAGGGCACCACGGCAGGCCAGATGGTGTCGCGCCTGTTGCGGGCTGCGCTCAGCGGCGCCGCCTCCACGGGTCAGGCTGCGGTCGAAACACCTCCCACCATCGCCGGATTCCGCCCCTTCCAGGCCCGGGGCGGAGCGGTGGTGACCAACGAGCAGATCGATCAGCTGCGGGATGAGGCCGGCCTCTGATGGGCCGGGCCCTGCTCGACATCAACGTGCTGATCGCTCTGCTGGATCAGGGCCATCTGCTGCATCGGCCCGCCACCCGCTGGCTGGAGGGGCAACTCGAGCAGGGCTGGGCCACCTGCCCGATCACCGAGAACGGCGTGGTGCGGATCATGGCCCAACCCGCTTACCCCAATGCGCAACCGGCCGCCCTGGTGGCGGCACGCCTGGCGGAAGCCTGCAGCCATGCCAGCCATGCGTTCTGGCCGGAGCCGATCAGCCTGCTGCAGGAGGGGTTGATCCGCTGGGACCGGCTGCTGGGCCCACGCCAGATCACCGATGCCTACCTGCTGGCCCTGGCCGCCAGCCAGGGCGGCTGCTTCGCCAGCTTCGATCAGCGCATCACTCCTGAAGTGGTGCCCAGTGCCGAGGCCCACCATCTCTGCCTGATTCCGTGCAGCTGAACAGGCCCTCTCAAACGGATGAGCCGTGAACGGATGACCAGTGGCTCCAGCCTGGCCACCATGGGCGCTGGTGCGGTTGAGGCCGGATCCATCAGCCCCGAACGATGCTGTATTTCTTCCCGAACTTCGGCCTTGGGCCGGTCATCCTTGCGCTGATCGTCAGCGCGGCCCTCGGGCTTGGCGCCTACCTGATTGTTTTCAAGACCAGACTGTTCGACCACCTGATCAACAAGCCCTTGGTGGGGCCCTACGTGGGTGTCCCCATTACGGTCCTGGCCTTGCTGCTGGCCTTCATGGCGTCGTCCGTGTGGCAGAACACATCGGCAGCGGCAGCCGCCCTGCAGAACGAAGCGACAGCCCTGAGCAGGCTTGGGATCATCGCGGCGACATCCCCCGCACTCGCGAGCGAGCTGAAGGGCGAACTCTCGTCATACATCCAGCTGGTTGAGCAGGGCGAATGGGGCAGGGAGTACAACATGCGGCGCGCTCCAGAGATCGATCAAACCCTTTCCAACCTCTACAGGCGCGCCTGGACGATCGACGCTGGCGCCTGCACCGTGCGGGAGCCCGGATCCCTCTGCACGACCAAAGCCATGGCGGCGGAGATCCTCACCGAAATCAAGCAGCTCGAAGCAGCCCGGGAGCAACGCCTCTCGATCGGAAGCCAATCGAATCTGGGCTATGCGAGAAAGTGGGCTTTCATCTATCTGCTGACGCTGGTTTCCAACGTCACGCTTGGCGCCGTGCATCGTGCCAATCGCCACACGGCGATCACGGCCATCGTGCTCTGGTGCCTATGCACAGCCCTGGTCTTTTCCATGATCAAGCTGCATATCCACCCCTACAAAGGCTTCAACCCACTCACGCCTGATTTCACCAGCCTGGGCTGATCCTGCCGACCCATGCACCGCCAACCCATGCCCGTCCGACTGCCCCATCCCGGCCGGTTCGCCCAGCTCCCCCTGATTGTGCTGGCCCTGGCCGCCGGCAGCGCCGCATCGGCCACCCCCCTGCCCTGCAGCAACGCCACCCTTAAGGGCACCTACCTCTACAGCGAAAGCGGCGTGCTCAACGGCAAGCCCTATGCCGAGAGCGGCCGCGAGGTGTACGACGGCCAGGGCGGCATCGTGCTGAGCTATCGCGGCTCCGATGGCTCCGGTGGGGTGGAGAAGGCCACCTACCGCGTCAACGCCGACTGCACCGCCACGGCGACCTACCCCGACGGCCAGAAGGCCACCAGCTTCATCAGCCCGGACGGCAGCCGCTTCGTGTACACGATCACGGCCGCGCCGGGCAGCCAACCCACCGCCCTCTCCGGCTCGGAGGTGCGGGTGGCGCCCTGAGGCCTCAGCCTGGCAATCAGGCCGATGCGGCGGCTGTTTCGCGCAGCAATCGCCCAATCTCCTCCTGCTCCTGGTGAGCTGCAGCGATCGCCTGTCCAAACAGCACGAAATCGTGGAACACGCCGGGCACCGGTCGCTGCCACACGGTGCCGCCCTCCTGCTCCAACCGCTGGCCCAGGAGCAGCGCCTCATCGCGCAGGATGTCGTGCATGGCACTGATCACCAGGGTCGGCGGCAGACCCCGCAGGTCGCCGCGGAGGGGTGCGGCGCGCCAGTCGTCGGGATCCGGCGCGTAGTGGCCGTAGTACCAGCGCATGTCGGCGGCACTCAGGAAGGGAGCATCCGCCAGTTCGCGCCAGGAGGGGCAGGCCATGGAGGGATCCACCGTCGGGCAGATCAAAACCAGCAGAAGCGGCAGCGGCCATCCGGCGGCGCGCGCCTGTAGAGCGCTCACCAGGGCCAGGTTGCCGCCGGCCGAGTCGCCCATCAGGGCCAGCCGCTCCGGGTTGACGCCCAGCTTGGCGCCGTGCTCATGCAGCCAGTGCAGGGCTGAAGCCATGTCGTCCGGCGCCGCCGGCCAGGGATGTTCGGGGGCCAGGCGGTAGTCCACGCTCAGAAATGCCCAGCCGGAGCCCTGGCAGAGGGTGCGGCAGAGGCTGTCGTGGGTATCGACACTGCCGGTGACCCAGCCACCGCCGTGGGCGAACAGCACCACCGGCAGCGGTTCTCCCGTTGCGGAGGGGGGAAGGTAGAGGCGAGCCCGCAGGCCACCCGTGAGGGTCAGTTCGCGGGAGAGCAAGGTCTCTCGCGGCCGAAGCACCGCCGCCGGACCCTCCTCCGGCTCCAGTTTGCGCAGCAGATCTGGATGCTTGAGCGTGCGGCGCCGCAGGCTGAGCCGGGTGCTCCAGGTGACCGTTCCTTTCTGCCGCTCTGCGCGGAGCACGGTGCCCGAGGCGAGCATCTGCTCCAGGTGCTGCTCCACCTCCTCCAGACTGAAACCGCAGGCTGACGCCAGCTCGCTGGCGCTGAGACCCCGCTGGCGCAGCAGCTGCCGCAACAGCCGCATCTCCCCCTGGCGGCGATCGAGATCGAACAGCTTCATGCCCTGGCGCCTGGCCGCCTCTGGGCTGAGCTCATGCACCGCCCGCACGCCGGCACGCTCCAGCCGCACCAGCATCTGCTGGCAGTCAGCCGTCAGCAACGGGTCGCAGGCATGGGGGGCTGCGCTCACGTTCTCAGGGGCCCGCGAGAACGCGGTGGGCCAGCTGACGCACCCGCTCGCTCCAGGGGTGCTCGGGCTGGGCCAGCACGAAGGGGCGGCTCGAGGCGTTCATGGCGATGCCCTCATCCATCGGCAGGCAGGTCCCGAGCGGCACGCGATAGGTCGATTCCACCTGCTGGCGCACGGCCTCACCATCCATCTGCGACGGCAACTTGTTGAGAATCAACAGCATGTCGGGCACCTCCAGAAGGCGGGCGATCTCCACGGTGACGGCCGTGCCCTGGAAGTCCTGCTGATCGGGACGCAGCACCAGCAGCAGCACGTCGGAGAGGGTGAGCGAGAGCAGGGTTTCCTCGTTGAGCCCGGGATGGGTGTCGATGATCAGCACATCGAGCTCCAGGTCATCGAGCAGGCTCTGGAAGCCCTGCTGCAGCAGGCCCACGTCGTAGCCCTCCCGCAGCACCCGGGTGATCTCGCTGGCCTTGATGCTGGCCGGCACCAGCAGCAGCGCCCCGCCCTCCGGCAGGGCACCGATCCGTTCGGACACATCCACGGCCACCTCGGCGATGCCGCATTCCCCGTGGAGAAACTGGTTGATCGAGCGGTGGAGGTCTTCCGCCCCGAAGCCAAACGGCACATGCAGCCCGGGCGACTGAATATCGGTGTCGACGATCGCCACCCGCTTTCCCTGCTGGGCAAGCACCACGGCGAGGCTGGCCGTGGTGTTGCTCTTGCCGGTGCCGCCCCGGAACGAGTGCACGGAAACGATCAAGCTCATGGTCTCGGCGCGTCCGGGGGGGCGTTGCGGTCGATCGGTGGGGCTGGGGCGACGGCGTCGAGGCGGGGGCGCTGACGCTGGGCACGGAGCTGGGCAGCCGCGGCCTTCATGGCTCCGAAGAACTCACTGTCCACGATGACAGCAACATCCCGATCCCGCTGTTTCTGATCGACTTTGATATGCAAGGCCGCCACCTGGGCCCGCAAGCTGGCCTGTCGCTTGAGGCTTTCCCGCGCGGCCTGCAGCAGCTGCCGGCCCAGCACCCCGAGATCGTCCTTGCGGCGGATCACGGCGCTGAGCTGCTCCTCCTCCACGGGCTGGTCGGTTTCCAGCTGGGCAGCGGCCTGGGTGAGGCTGCGCAGGGGGCGGGAGATTCTCCGGCTGGCCACCACGGCCCCCCCGGTGGCGAGCAGCCCCAGCAGCGAGGTGAGCAGCATCACCCGCTGTTGCACGGCCCGGATCGCCTGGCGCTGCTCCTGCTGCGACTCCATCACCACCGCCTTGGCGCCATAGGCGTCCAGCGGCTGCCAGGCGGCCACCACCTCCTGCCCATCGATCGCCCCGGCGCCGACGCCGGCCTCGGTCGAAGCCAGCAAGGGCTGCAGAGGGGCGGACACCGGGTGATAGGTGAGCAGGCGCCGGAAGCGTTGGCCCTGGTCGATCCCGTCATTGCGGCTGATGCGCCGGCGGCGCGCCTCCGCCTGCCCATCGTCAGGCCCAAGAATCCCCATGGCCAGGCGGGAATCATTGGAGGAGGCGATCACCCCATCGTGTTCCAGCACCAGGGCGGTGAGGCCTGTTTTCAGATCGAGAGCCTTGGATTCAGCCAGGGAGTAGGTACCCACCACCGCCACACCCACCACCGTGCGGCCCTCACGGATCGGGCGGGCGATCGACACCGTCGCCCGCGGATTGGTGGTGCTCACGGGGTAGTAGATGCCACTCATGTAGGCCTCCTGCCGGAGCCCTTTCTGCACATAGGTGCGGAAGCTGTAGTCGTGGCCGATCAACTTGCGATCGGAGGAGGCGAAGCAGCGGCCGGTCCGATCGATCAGGTAGATGAAAGCGGCATCCGCGTGGCTGGCCTGCAGGCGATCCAACAAGCCCAGCACCTCCGGCTCCAGCTGCTGGCGCTCCCCAGCAGAGGCCCCCGCCATGCGGATCACCGCCGGGTTGCTGGCGAGGTAAAGCATGAGCTTGCCGTACTCGCTGAGGTTCTCGTCCAGCCGTCCGGCCACCGTGGCGGCGATCCCCTGCAGCTGTTTTTTCAGGGCCTGCTCGGCCTGCCCCTCGGCCAGCCAGGACCCCACGTTGCCCACGAGCAGGGCCGGCACCAGCGAGAACAGGAGCATCACACCGCCGAGCTTCACCCCCACGGGCCAGGCCGCCGGCGTCTGGAGCTGGAAGGTGGGCCGCCACGGGATCCACCGCCGGGTTCGGGGAGCGGCCAACCGCTGCAGGGCAGCGGCCTCGTTCGGTTGCAAACCAACGCGCTGTTGCAACTGCACCAGCACCTCCGCGCGCAGGAGCGGCTCGGTGGGGAGCAGATCCAGCCAGCGCTCCGGAGCCTCCAGCAGATCGCCAGCCTGGAGGGTCGGCAGGGGAGCGGACGCGCGCCGGCGCACCCCGGCGAGCTGGCGGGCCAGCGGGTCATCGGGCTCCGCCGCTGGCCACTGGGGAGCCTGCAGGCGCTCCAGGATGCGCTGCACGAGCAAGCGGGCCCGGCGCTGCCGCGACAGGGCGCCGGAGCTGATCTCGTCGCGGCTGATCGGCTTGGGCTGGGTCGGGCTGGAGTCCATGGGGCCCAACCGGGACTGGCATGAAAAATCTAGGTGGACCCAACGGGGCGCACCCAGACGGGATGGGCCAGCAGCACCCTGAAGCCTCAGCCCTGCCAGTCCGGCAGCAGATGGCGCTCCAGCTGGCGGTAGGCCAGCAGGGTGGGCACGGCCCAGATCAGGCCATAGAGCGCCGGCCCCTGCGGTAGGGCCAGGCCCACCTCCAGCCAGGTGGCGATCAGGGGCAGGGTGCCGCCAAGCACCGCCGTCACCAGGCTGTAGGACAGGGAAAAGGCACTGCAGCGCTGGGCCGCCGGAAACAGACCGGGCAACAGCGAGGGGTAGACACCCAGGTAGAGCATCAGCGGCACAAGCACGATCAACTGGCCCACCGCAAAGGCCAGCGGTGGGCCCGCCGCGATCAGCAGCATCCCCGGCAGCACGCCCACGGCCAGCACCAGGCTGAGGCGGCGCGCCAGCGCCACCGGCGCGCCGCGATCCGCCAGATGGCCGCCCAGCAGGATCAAGCCCACCCCGATCGCCTGGTTGAGGGTGGTGATGGCATTGAAGCTGGCGGCCAACGCCGGCAGCCGCGTCGACGCCTCCTGCACGGCAAACACCGTGGCCGCGTAGAAGCTCACCGCAGAGAGCGCCACCGCCGCCATCAGCCGCCCCATCGCCGGCCACTGGCCACGCAGCTCAGCCAGGTGGGCCGCCAGGCCGATTGGCGCCTGACCCGACCGTGTTTCCTCCAGGTGGGTGCGCAGGCTCAGGGCCCAGATCCCCAGCGCGGCGCCCAGCACAAACGGAACACGCCAGCCCCACTGCTGCACGGCCGGCGGATCGAGCCAGAGATGGATCAGCGCCGCCGCCAACGATCCCCCCACAAAACCCAGCACGGCCCCTGCGCTGGCGAAGCTGGCAGTGAGGCCACGCCGCTGGCGTGGAGCCGTCTCCACCAGGGCCACCACCGAGCCGGTGAACTCGCCGCCCACCGAAAGGCCCTGCAGCAGCCGCAGCAGCACCAGCAGCACGGCGGAGCTGGGGCCCCACTGGCTGGTGGGCGGCAGCAGGGCGATGCCGAGGCTGCAGGCCGCCATCACGGCCACGCTCACCAGCAGCAGCGCCCGCCGCCCCACCAGATCCCCGATCGGCCCCAGCAGCAACCCGCCGACCGGCCGCATCAGATAGCCCACCGCGAACACGGCGAAGGCACTCAGCAGCTGCAGCGACGGCACATCCGCCGGGAAGAAGGCCTCGCCGATCTCCTTGGCGAAGAAGCCGTAGACGGCGAAGTCGAACCACTCCACCGTGTTGCCGATCGCTCCGGCCAGGGTGCTGCGCGGGATCAGGGGAGCCATGACATCCAGTTTCGCGCGGCTGACAGGGCGATTCAGGCTTGCTAAGCCGTCGGCAGAGCAACGGCTGGGGCAACCATGCGTCAGACAGTGGCCAAACTCATGCTCCTGGGGGCAACGGCCCTGCTGGCCGCCCCGACCCAGGCGGAGCCGGTGCGCTGGAGTGGCAACGGCCATCTCTATGAGGTGGTGGTGGTGCCCGAAGGCATCACCTGGCTCGAGGCCAAGGCGGCGGCCAACGCCCGCGGGGGCTACCTGGCCACGCTCACCTCGGCCGAAGAAAACCGGTACGTCTGGTCGTTGATCGCCAAGCAACCCCGCGTCTGGACCACCAGCCTCCGCCAGGGCCAGGCCGACGCTGTCGGCCCCTGGATCGGCCTGGTGCAGATTCGCCACCAGGCGCAGGAACCCAAGGGCGGCTGGCAGTGGATCAGCGGTGAGCCCCTGACCTATACCAACTGGGCGGCGGGCAAGCCCAACAACCTCGAGCAGATCGAGGATTACGGCCACCTCTTCCGCGTGGCCGGCTCCAACGACCCAGCCACCTGGAACGACTTCGCCAACGATCCGACCCAACTGAGCGTGGTGCGCGCCCAGCGTCCCGTGGCCTACATCGTCGAGTTCGATCGAAAGCCTGCGCCATGACCCCCCAGCCAACACTGACCGTTGGAGCCATGCCGTACCGGTTGCGGCATCTGCCCCTCCTGCTCCTGCTCGCAGCCCCAGTCCCTGGGGCCTTGCAGGCCGCAGAACCGCCAGGCCAGCGCACCGTCGCCGCCGAACAGCAGCAACAACGCCAGCGCTACACCGGCGTCTGGGCCCTGGTGGACAACGCGAACAACCTCTTCAACGTGCGCCTCAGCGCCGATGGCCAGGCCATCAGCACCACGGGCACCGAGGGGGTACCCCTGGGCGGCAGCAGCCACCTGCGCGCCAACCAGCTCTACGAACACGGGCGCTGGACCCCCTGGGGCAACGGGGTGCGCATCGACTTCAGCGATGGCTGGAGTGATGCGATCCTCACCGGCCCGGCCGGCCCCGAGCAGTGGTCGTGGGCACCGGGGGCCAGCCGCCTCGACCCGCCCAGCAACGTCGGCAAGGCGGTGCAGCTGAGGGGAGCCGTGGCCGACGCAGTGGGGGTCTACCGGATCCAGCCGGCCCAGGCGGATCGGCCGGTCACCACCGTGAGCCTGATGTCGAACGGCCTGGCCTTCAACGCCATTGATGCGCTGGCCGGGGGCACCTGGCGGCTGGACAAGGGCGAGGTGGAAATCACCTGGAGCTCGGGCTGGCTCACCCGTTTCACGCCGAAGGAGCAGGGCCCGCTGCAGGTGCGGATCTGGGAACCGGCCCGGCGCCACCCTTCACCTCCCACAGCGATCCGGCCCGGCCAGCGTTTGCTAGCGCCCACGCCCTGAGGGGGGCAGCAGCCACGACCATGGCTAGAGAAGACGTAGCCAGGAGTGGCTCGATGCGCCTCCAATTCATTCCGATCCACCTGTTTCGCGAAACGCCGCAGGTGTGCTTCTTCGATGCCAGCGTGCCCCACAGCAACGGCACCGATGTGGTGGTGCACCACGGGCCTGCCATCTCACCGCCCGATCACGACGGTGCCGAGCAGTACTACGTGCATCAACACCAGGTGGATCACAACCTGGTGCTGCAAGGCCAGCGCACCTTCATCCTGCTCAACCCGGCCTGGGATCAGCCCCACCACGTGATCGCGCTGGAACGGGCCATGGGGGCGCTTGCAATTCCGGTGGGCACGTACCACCGCTCAATGTCAGGCGAGGAAGGCAGCCTCGTGCTCAACCAATCGATCCGTGATCCGGCCTTCAGCTACGCCACCGAGTTCATCCCCGTGTGCCTGGCCGACCGACCCGATCTGCAGACGGCTCGCGCTGTGGAGCCCTGGCGCTGGAGCTGGCATCACGGCCACATCCGCCGCCAACACGGTGACGTCGAGGATTGGCCCGTCAGATGAGCTGGAAACATGCGAAATGGGTGCTACTGGCCGGAGCAGCAGCGGCCGGAATCCTCTTAAGCAGCTATCCAACGACACCCCAGCTCTCGCGCTGCCCTGAGATCGGCAGCCTCCCGGGCATCGTGCTGGGAATGTTCATGGCCACAACGATCATCCATACATTGATGACGTCCATACAGGCCGACTCTGTGCACTCGAAACGTCTTAGCGCTTGGTGCTCAACAAGCAGCATTCGCTGCCACTTGCTGATTGCCATTGGAGCACTCATGACAGCAGCCACATTATTCCTGGAGATCCTTCTATGGGCTTGGGTTTATCGCCATGTCGGCGCGATTCAAGGCCTGGAAGCAAGCCTGTATTTTTCCGGCATCACATTCACAACGGTCGGCTATGGAGACATCACGCTGGCCAAATGCTGGCAATTACTCAGCGTGGCAGAAGCCGTGAATGGGGTTTTGATGGCCGGGTGGAGCGCCGCCCAACTGATTTTCCTCGTCCAGAGGATGATGATCTTGAGCGTACAACCTGAAGGGGCAAAACCAGATTGACCCTCCCAAATCTCAAGCCATCATCCATTTGCCCCGCCGGGACCAATCGCGCGACCGATGGTAGAGAGATAACGCCAATGAGCTGGCCTAGACCAGTACACAGCAACGGGGATCGCCACCAGCTCATTGAGCAACATGGCACGAACGTAGGACGTCAATCCAATGTCGCCTTGGCTAAGCAGCCAGAGTTGAACCATCAAGATCTTGAAAACCCCAATCCACAAAATCACCCGCAACCAGGAAAGAGCCTTCAGCGACTTCCTGCTTGCAACACCAACCATCGCGAGCAGTATGGCAAGCGAAACCACAATTCCCGTCAGACGGTGGAGCACAAGCTGCTCGACATCAGAAACTGAAGACAGCCGCAACCCTGCCACAAAGAAGGCCAAACAAATGGCCTGATGGACAAAGACAATCCTAGTCATCAGTCCAAACCCCCTGGGCTTTGACTGGCGAGAATCAGCGGCGATCAATCGTGTCCAGAGATGGTGGGAACAGAAACCGTTGTGGAATCACCGCTACCGCCCTCGCCGAACCAACGGGCCTCCAGCTGCTTGATCAACACATAGAAGGGAGGCACCACACCCAGCGACAGCACCGTGGCCACCAACAGGCCGCCAAAGATCACCGTACCCAGGGACTGCTGGCTGTTGGCACCGGCGGTGGTGGCCACCACCAGAGGCAGGAATCCGGCCAGCGAGGCGATGGCGGTCATCAGGATCGGCCGCATCCGGGATTCGGCAGCGGCCATGGCCGCTTCGACAACGCCCATGCCCTCCTCCAGATGCTGTTCGGCCACCTCCACAATCAGGATGCCGTTCTTGGCCGCCAGACCAATCAAGGTCACCAAACCCACCTGGGCGTAGATGTTGAGGTCGATCGAGCGCAAGGCCAGAAACACCAACGCACCCAACATGGCCAGGGGTACGGTCATCAGGATGATGACCGGGGTGACGTAGCTCTCGTATTGGGCCGATAGCACGAGGTAGACGATCAGGATGCCCAGGCCAAACACCAGAACGCTGGCGCTGCCCGCGGAAAGCTGCAAGGCGGCAAGGCCCGTGAAGGCATAGCCGATATTGTTGAAGTCCAGCTGGTTGAAGATTTGCTGAATGGCCGTGAGGGCCTGTCCCGAGCTCTTGCCGATGGCCTCAGCGCCCTGCACCAGGATGGTGCGGTACAGGTTGTAGTGGCTGATCACGGGCGGCGCACTGGTGAGCTCCGACGAGGCAAACTCACTCACCTGCACCAGTTTGTCGTCGCGGTTGCGCACGTAGTAACTGAGCACATCCTCAAGGGAGCTACGTCCCGAGGCCTCCGACTGCACGTAGATGTTGCGCACCTGTCCGTTCTCATAGGTGAGTCCGGAATAGTTGCCGCCAGCGAGCACGGCGATCGTCTGCATGGCCTGCTGGAAGTCGATGTTCAGGGCGCCCATGATCGAGCGATCCATCTTCAGCCCAAACGCCGGCGCACTGGGAATGAATTGGGTGTAGAGGCTGGAAAACTGATCGGAACCATTGCCGGCAGCCACCAGCTGCTGAGCCAGACCATCGAGCTGGTTGAAGCTGTAGGAGCCGTTGCTGAGGTCGTTGAACTGGAAGTAGAAGCCACCCTGGGCCGAGAAACCGGGAATCGCCGGCGGCTGGGCGGCCACGGCCAGGCCACTGCTGATCTTCGAGAGCTTGGCATTGAGCCGCTGCACGATGGCCGGGGCCTTCTGATCGGCGCCGCTGCGCTCCTCCAGGGGCTTGAGGCCAAAGAAAAACACCCCCTGATCCGGGCTGGAGCCGTTGAAGCCGTAGCCGCTCACCACGGAAGCCGCCGTGATGTCGGGCTCCTGCTTGAGCACCTTGGCGATTTCCAGGCCGGTCTTCTGGGTGAGGCTGAGGGAGGCGCCATTCTGCAGCTGGAAGATCCCCACGCCGTAGCCCTGATCTTCCTCAGGGATGAACGCCGAAGGCAGGGCAGAGAACGCCACAGCGGTGAGCACAATGCCGCCAATCAGCCCGGAGAACACCAGCTTGCGCTTGCGGATCAACACCGCCAGCAGCTGGGCATAACGCTGCTGCAACCAGGCAAAGAAGCTGTTGAAACGATCAAAGATCAGGGCCAGCCGGCTGCCGGCGATGCCGAACAGCACCACCCCGAACACGTAGGCGCCGACCCCGAAGGAGGCCGCGCTGAAGCGACCGAAGGCCAGACCCACCACCACACCGCCGATGGTCCAACCCCAACCCTTCGGCTTCGGGGGCTGCTCCTGCTTCAGGATCAGGGCCGACATCATCGGCGAGAAGGTGAGGGCGTTGAAGGTGGAAATGGCGATCGAGAAGGCGATCGTGAGGGCAAACTGCTTGTAGATGATGCCGATACCGCCCGGGTAGAACGCCACCGGCACGAACACCGCCATCAACACCAGGGAAGTGGCGATCAAGGCGCCGATCAGGGTGCCCATGCACTCCATCGCCGCCTTGCGGGGGCTCATGCCACTTTCGAGGTTCTTGGACACGGCCTCAATCACCACGATGGCGTCATCCACCACCAGGCCAGTGGCGAGCACCAAGCCCAGCAGGGTGAGCTGGTTGATCGAGAAGCCAAACGCCTTGATGAAGGCGAAGGTGCCGATCAGGGAGATCGGAATCGCCAGGCTGGGAACCACCGTGGCGCGCCAGTTCTGTAGGAACAGGAACAGGATCACCAGCACCAGCACGATCGCCAGGCCCAGGGCATCAGTTACCCCATCAACGGCCGACTCAATGAACTGGCCGATGTTGTAGATCTGCTTCACGCTGATGCCTGCAGGCACCGTCTGGGCGAACTGATCCATCACCGCCACAACGGCTTCGGACACATCCAGCGCATTGCTCTCGGGGGTCTGGAACACCGCCACGGTGATCGCCGGGTAGCCCTCAACACTCACGGCCTGCTGGGCAAAGGTGTTGAAGCCGTAGGTGGCCTGGCCCACATCCCGCAGCCGCAGCACGTTGCCCTGGGGCGACCTGCCCACGATCAGATCGTTGAGCTGCTCCACCGACATCAGGTTGCCGTTGTCGGCCACCAGGATCGGGTAGGCGAACAGCTGGTCCCCGCCGGCCGGTGGACCGCCCACCAGGCCGCCGATGGCGATGGTGTTCTGGCTCTTCACCGCATTGACCACCTGATCGGCCGTGAGCCGATTGGCCGTGAGCTGGTTGGGATCAACGAACAGCCAGAAGGCCGGATTGCTGCCGCCCAGCATGTTCACCTGGGCCACACCGGGAACCCGCTCCAACTGGTAATAGAGCTGTTCATAGATGAGGCCGTTGATGTAAGCCGCATCAAACTGTCCCTGGGTCGAGGTGACCTGATAGGCCAGCAGAATCGAGGGGGTGCTTTGCATCACCGACACACCCGTGGCTGAGACCTGCTGCGGCAGCTGGGGCATCGCCAGGGACACGCGGTTCTGCACGTTCACCTGGTCGATGTTGATATCGGTGTCTTCGTCGAAGTAAACCTGAATGATGCTCTGACCGGTGTTCGAGCTGGTGGAAGAGATGTAGGCGGCTCCCGGCACGCCGTTGATCTGCTGCTCGAGGGGATTGGTCACCGCCTGTTCGGTCACCACGGAGTTGGCGCCGCCGTAGTTGGCCGTCACCTGAATCAGGGGCGGGGCGATGTTGGGGAGGTTCTCAATCGGCAGGGTGGGGATCGCGATGATGCCTATCAGCACGATCAAAATGCTGCAAACGGTCGTTAGAACCGGCCGTTTGATGAACGTATCGGAGAGCGACATGGGTGGGCCTCAGTTCACACCCGGCTGGGCGGCAGCGCCGGCCAGCTTCACCGGCATGCCCGTGCGCAGGAGCGCTGTATTGCTCACCACCACCCGATCACCAGCCACCAGACCCGAAATCACCGGGTAGCGGTTGCCCTGCAACAGGCCGAGTTGGACAGGGATCTGCACCACGATCGGCGTTTCCACCGGCAGGGCTTCCAACTTCTGCTTCTGGGCGTCGGGGATCTGGGTGGAGGCCCGGATCTTGGCCAGCACCTGCTTGAGGGGGAACACGCGGTAGACGAAGGGCTGCTGGGCCTGCATCATCACGGCCTGCACCGGCACCGAGAGCTGGCGGCTGGTGCCGGTAATGATCCGGTTGCGGACGTACTGGCCGGTCTTGAGCTGGCCGGCAAGGTTGGGAAACTCGGCCTTCACCAGCACCGTGTTGGGAGAGGCGGAGCGGCCACTGATGCCGAAGTAGGGGGAGATGAACACCACCTTGCCCGTGCTGCTCACCGGTGGGGCCCCCTGCGATTGCAGCTGCACGGGCTGGCCGAGTTTCACCTGACCGGCCTGGGTGGCCGGTACATCCATCAGGGTCCAGAGGGTGGAGTTGTCAACAATCCCGGTGATCGCCTGACCCTGGCGCACGTAGTCGCCCAGCTTCACCGAGTCGAGGTCGCCAATCTCGCCACTGATGGGAGCACTCACATATTTGTAGCCGAGATCCGCTGCCTTGGCGCGGGCCTGATCACGGCTCTGAATGGCCTGGGTGACGTAGTAGTCGCGATCCTTGGTGGACACCGCGCCCTGCTCATTCAGGAAGATGTAGCGCTCCGCATTCACACTGTCCTTGCGCGATTCGGCCTTGCTGGCATCCAGGGCTGCTGACTGTTGCACGTTGTCGAGCACCAGGATCGGCTGGCCGGCCTTCACCCGCTGACCCTGGGTCGCCAGAATCTTCACCACCCGGCCATCCACCTCAGGGCTGAGCACCACATCGGTGGTGGAGCTCAGCTGACTCACCACCTCAATCGAGGGACTGAAGCTGGCCTCACCGATGGTTTCGGTCTGCACCACCAGGGGCTGGCGCGCCACCGGCTTGGCGGCGCAGCCCACCAGCAACACACCCACCAACGACAACGCCGGAACCGCTCGAACCACAAACCCTGGGCATGTGCGGGCAAATTAGAGGCAACGCTGCCCCTTGCCCACCTCAGGGACGCCCCTGGGCCGCCAGCTGCACCGGGGCCCCGTGGCGCAGATTGAGCAGGCCCGCGGTAATCACAAGGTCCCCCGCCACCAGGCCCCGCCGCACCGGGTAGCGGTTGCCCTGCAGATCCCCCAGCTGCACCGGCGTCTGCAGGGCAAAGCGGGTGCCCGCCGGCAGCTGGCGCAGCTCGGCCAGGGCGGCCTGTCCCGGCCGCCGTTCCAGATCGGCCAGGCTGCCCACCACATAGACAAACGACTGCCCCGCCAGCTGGGTCACGGCTGTGAACGGCACCGCCAGCTCCTCCCGTCGGTCCAGCACCAGGCGGGTGCGGCTGCGCTGACCGTTGCGCAGGCTGCCGCGGGGATTGGCAAAGGCGGCCTTCACGAGCAAGGTCTGGGTGGCCGCCGCCACCCCCGGATCCACCGAGCTCACCTGCCCCTCGGCCAAGGGCTGGGCTCGGGAGGCGTCGAGCAGGAGCACCCGCTGGCCGGGTCGCACCCGACCGGCGTACACCGCGGGAACGTCGATGCGGGCCAGCAGACGGTCGTTGCGGATCAGGCGGGTGAGCGGCACCCCCGCCTCGATCACATCCCCCTGCTTGACGCGCAGGTCGGCCACCGTGCCGGTGATCGGTGCCCGCAGATCCTTGAAGGCCAGATCCGCCTCGCGGGCCACCAGGGCTTCCCGTGCCGCGATGTAGGCCTGGCGGAATTCATCGCGCTGCAGGGCACTGGCCGCTCCCTGACGAGCCAGATCCTGATAGCGCTGGTAGTTGAGCCGGTTGGTCTGCATCTGGGCGCGCAGGCTGGCCACCTCCGCCCGCAGCTGGGTCTGGTCGAGCACGAGCAACAACTGGCCCTGGCGCACCCGGTCGCCCTGCCGCACCAGCAGACGCTGGATCCGACCGCCGGCTTGGGCCGCCAGATCCACCTCCTCCTCCGCCTCCAGGGTGCTCACCGTGTCAAAGCCAGCCTGAAACCCAGCGGGCTCGATGGGCTGGGTCTGCACCACGGGCAAGCGCCGGGGCGGCTCCTTCGCGGGGCCGCAGCCGAGCACCAGAGCGGCGGGCATCAAGGCCGCCATCAGGGCTGTCGCCAGCGCCAACCTCCTGGACCCCTGCAGCGCCGCCATCCAGCCCCGATCCAGCACCATCGCCGGAGCGTATCGCCGTTGGACGGATGATGGGAGCCGGTGGGACCTGCCCCAAGCCCCTTGAGCGACCTGTTCAGCCACCACCGCGACACCACCCTCGCCAAGGTGGCGCCCCTGGCCGATCGGCTGCGGCCCCGCACGCTCGACGACTTCGTGGGGCAGGAGGCGATCCTCGGGCCCGGCCGCCTGCTGCGCCGCGCCATCGCCGCCGACCGGGTGGGCAATCTGATCCTGCACGGCCCGCCGGGCGTGGGCAAAACCACCCTGGCCCGGATCATCGCCGGCAGCACCCGGGCCCACTTCAGCAGCCTCAACGCCGTGCTCGCCGGCGTCAAGGATCTGCGCTCCGAGGTGGAGGGGGCCAAGGAACGTCTGGCCCGCCACGGCCTGCGCACCACCCTGTTCATTGACGAGGTGCATCGCTTCAACAGTGCCCAGCAGGACGCGCTGCTGCCCTGGGTGGAGAACGGCACGGTGAGCCTGATCGGCGCCACCACCGAGAACCCCACCTTCGAGGTGAACAAGGCCCTGGTGAGCCGTTCCCGGCTGTTTCGCCTGCAGCCCCTGGAATCCGAGCACCTGCACCGGCTGCTGGAGCGGGCCCTGCGGGACCCGGAGGTGGGCTACGGCGATCGGCAGGTGGCGATCACGGCCGACGCCGCCGACCACCTGGTGGATGTGGCCGGCGGGGATGCCCGCAGCCTGCTCAATGCCCTGGAGCTGGCGGTGGAGACCACCCCAACCCAGAGCGATGGCCGCATCGTCATCGACCTGGCCATCGCCGAAGAGTCGATCCAGCAGCGGGTGGTGCTCTACGACAAGCAGGGCGATGCCCACTTCGACACGATCAGCGCCTTCATCAAGTCCTTGCGGGGCTCCGATCCGGATGCGGCCCTGTTCTGGCTGGCCCGCATGGTGGAGGCCGGCGAAAACCCCCGCTTCATTTTTCGCCGCATGCTGATCGCCGCCGGGGAAGACATCGGCATGGCCGATCCCCAGGCGGTGGTGGTGGTGGAAGCCTGTGCCGCCGCCTTTGAACGGGTGGGCCTGCCGGAGGGCCTCTACCCCCTGGCCCAGGCGGCGCTCTACCTGGCCGGGGCCGAGAAGAGCAACAGCGTGCTGGGCTTCTTTGATGCCCTCAAGAGCGTGCGCAGCACCAACCGTCAACAGGTGCCCTCCCACCTGCGCGATGCCCACCGCGATGGCCAGCTCTTCGGCGATGGGGTGGGCTATCGCTACCCCCATGCCTACGCCGAGCACTGGGTGGCGCAGCAATACCTACCCAGGGCGCTCCAGGGCGAGATCTTCTGGCAACCCGGAAGCCTGGGTTGGGAGGGCCAGCGGCGGGAACGGCTGCAGCAACGGCGGGCGGCCCAGCTGGCCGCCGCGGCCGAGCTGGCGGCGGATCAGGGGGACATCCTCAGCAGCAGCCCCGACGATCCCCAGCTGGAACGGTGGCTGCAGCGGCAGGCGGCCGCGGAGGGAGAACGGCTCGACAGCCTGAGACGTCGCTTCTGGGATGGGGTGGGCTGGCGGCGCCAGGACCGGGTGCTGGTGCTGGAAGCGCGGTCCCTGCTCTGGGCCCTCGACCCCCTCGAGGCCACCCCTGAAGGCGGCGTGGTGGTGACAGTGGCCCAGAGCTCCGACCGGGAGCGGCTGCAGGCCCAGCTGCAGGTGCTCGATGCCCTGCGCCAGCCCCAGCTGGTGGTGGTGCCGCCCGACACCCCTGCCGCCCTGGCTGGCCCCCTGGCCGCCGATGACCGGGCCCAGTTCGACTGGGTGGTGGCGCGGCAGCCCTGGCAGGGCCAGTCCGCCGACCAGATCGACGCCTGGATCCGCGCAGCCGGCTCCCTGCTGGAGGCCACGGGCCAATGGCGCCTCCTATTCAGCACCCCCCAGCTGGGGCCGGCCGCCGGCCTGCTGGCCCTGGTGGGCACGGCCGACTCCCCGCTCCGGCCCCTGCTCGAGGAGCTCCGCGACCTGGAACGGCAGCGGCTGGGCCCGGAGCACAACAGCGCTCCAATGGCCCAGCGCAGCCTGATGGCCCAGGGCTGGCAGGTGCAGCCCCAGCAGTGGCAGGAATCCCTCCAGCTCGAGCTCTCCGATCAGCTGATCGAGCGCTGGCTGGGACCCAACAGCACCTATCTCATCCAACTGGCCAGCTTGCGCGGCAGCCCGCTCGACGCCGAAACGGTGGCCGCCCTGCGGGAGGGCTTCAGCCGACAGCGCGGCCAGCTGCTACCCCAGACCCTGGAGCACACCCTGCTGGTCGCCCACACCGCCAAACCCATAAAAAAGCCCCGGCAACGCCGGGGCTCCTGAGCAGCGCTGGCCGCAGGCCAGCACCCCCTCACCAAAGGCCGCGGATGGCTTCGGGCTGGGCCTGCTGAACGGGGGCAGGGGTGGAACGCACCTCAGCCACGGGATCGGCCATCTGGTTGGCCTGGATGCAGGCGGGCAGGAACACGTACCAGGAGAGCAGGGAGGTGCACTGGGCATCACCCTGGCAACGGCCCTCGGCGCAGACGTTCTGGGCACCGGTGTAGGTGTTGCAGAAGTCGGCCAGACGCATGTCGGTGGGCAGGGCATTCATGATGCCGGCCGAGGAAATCTGGCCATCCTTAGCGTCGGACACGATCGCCGAGCGCAGAGCTTGCACCGCATAGGTGTTCATGCTCCAGTACGGGAAGTAGCTGGTGGTCTGGTTCTTGAGGAACTTGACCCCGGCATCGGAATAGAGGAAGCGGGACACACCAACGAAGTCGACGTTGTACGACTTGTTCATGCCTTCGCGCACTTCTTCGGCGGTCCAGCCGGAGCGGTTCAGACCACCTTCGAGGCCGCGGTCGGTGACGTCACCGGACTCGAGGAAAGTGTTGAAGGCGTCCTGGTTGGTCGACCACACGGCACCGCCGGTGTTCCAACGAACGGGAAGGTTGTTGTCAACGGCGGCGGACGCTGGCAGGGCCACCGCGGAGAGGGCCGTACCCACGAAAAGGCCGGCCAGCAGACGCTTGATCACGAGACGAGTTGGATCAGTTCATCCCAAAAGGTAGTCATCCCTCCCGCATTGGCACATCCATGGCAAGTAGAGGGGACACATTGATACAGAACTGCAAGATTCCGTGCCGTCTTGGCCCTCTGACTTGCGCTTTTGGCACGATCATGCGTCGTGAATGGATCGTGCCTCGCCACGGATTGGCAGGGTCAGGGCCACCGCTCCAACACTGCCCCCCGGGAACCCTGGCCCACCACGGCCCAGCGCCAACCCTCCAGCACCCCCCAACGGCACTCCGGCTCGGCGCCATCGCCGTGGTGGTGCAATCGCCCACTGAAATGGTCGTAATCCCACAGGCTGAGTTCGGCCGCGAGGGTGCGCTGGCGCCACTTGATTGCCGCCTCTTTCAACACCCAACTGGTGAGCACCGCATCGCGCAGGCCCTCGCCCTCCATCCGTTCCAGCTGGGCCTGCTCGGGGCCGGGGAAGAAACGGCGCATCACGCCGGCCCCATCCAGGGGTCGGGCGGTCGGCTCCAGATCCACCCCGATCGGCTCCGGGGAGTAGCCGATCAGCAAAGCATCGCCGCCATGGCTGAGGCTGATCCAGCCCAACGGGCCATCGAGGCGGGGGGGCTCCCCCGGAGGGCTGTGCAGCGGAACGGCAACCGGAGAGCAACGGAGCACCCCGGCCAGCACCTGGCGCAGGGCCGCCCGGCTACGGCGGTATCGGCTGCGTCGCAGCGGCGGCAGGGCCTCACTCCAGCACCGCTCCGGAGCTGAGAGGCAGGCGACATCTCCCCCGGCCGAGGGCAACAACCAGAGCAGCGGCCACCGGTCCCAGCCCGTGCCTAGGCTCACGCGATTGTCCTTCCCGCGCTTCGGCTGGAGAGTTGCATGGTCTTGCAGATCGGTGATGCCGCCCCCGATTTCAGCCTGCCCGATCAGGCCGGCACGCCCGTGAGCCTGTCGGCGTTGAAAGGCCAGCGGGTGGTGATCTATTTCTATCCGAAGGACGACACCCCCGGCTGCACCAAGGAAGCCTGCAACTTCCGCGACCAGTGGAGTGTGCTGGAGCAGCACGGCATCACGGTGCTGGGCATCAGCAAGGACGGGGCCGCCAGCCACGCCAAATTCATCGCCAAGTACGACCTGCCCTTCACCCTGCTCACCGATGCCGAGCCCTGCCCGGTGGCCACGGCCTACGAGAGCTATGGCCTCAAGAAATTCATGGGCAAGGAGTACATGGGCATGATGCGCCACACCTTTGTGGTCAGCCCCGAAGGCAAGCTCGAGAAGATCTACACCAAGGTCAAGGCCGAGACCATGGCCGATGACATCCTCAGCGATCTGGGACTGGCCTGAGGGCGGCCAGGGCCTCCAGCGCCAAGGCGGGGTCGCACTCCACCACCAGGGAGCTGTCAGCCAGCAGCTCCCGCACCAGGGGGGCCAGCATCGGCCCGTCGCCCCCGGTGAGCCAGAGCGTGCAGCGGGGGGCCTCCGCCAGCGCCTCGCGGCCGGCCTGGGCGACTGCCGCCGCCAGGCCGCGCAGCACACCGCAGGCCATGGCCTCGGCGGTGGCCTGCGGCCAAGGCTGGGCGGTTAGAACCGGCGGCCCGTCCAGAGCGGGTAAGCCTGCGGTGCCCGCCCGCAGGGCCTGCAGCTGCAGGCGGGCACCGGCGAGCAGCCGCCCGCCTGCAAACCCCCCATCGGCATCGACCCGGGTGAGGCTCAGGGCGGTGCCACCATCGGCCACCAGCACGGCCGTTTGGCTCCGCTGCCAGGCACGCCATCCCACCAGGGCCCGATCCACCCCCAACCAGGAGGGCATCCGCGCCAAGGGCACCTCGGCCGTCTCCAGCCGGGATCCAGAGGGCCAGGACCCATCGGCGGGCACCGGACCCACCGCCGCCCAGCCGGTCAACGCCCCCCTCACCCCCCGGCCCGGGGCATCACTCCAGGTGTGCAACGCGCCTGGATGGCCCTTGGCCCAGTGCCATCGGCTGTTGCCGATCAACAGCCACAGCCCCGGGCTCAGATGCCCTCGCCCATCAAGCCGGGCAGATGGATGCCGCATTCCTGCTTCAGCCCCCCGAACCGGGTGGCCCGGCCGCTCACCTCTCCGGCATCGGGAGCGCTGGAGTGCCAGTCGCCCACGGTGGAATAGCCCTGCTCAAACAGGGGGTGTTGGGGGAGCTGCTGCTCCTCCATGTAGTAGTACACGTCGCGCTTGGTCCAGGAGAGGAGGGGCCGCAGCGACCAGCGCTGGCGCACCGGATCGAGGGGCTCCATGGCCCGGCGATGGTCGGTCTGGTTGCCGCGGACCCCACTGGCCCAACAGGTGACCCCCCCATCGGTGAGGGCCCGATCCAGGGGTTCCACCTTGCGTATCCGGTGGTAGAGCTCCAGATCGGCCACCTGTTCGGTTTCCCACAGCCGCCCATGGAGCGCTTCCATCCGGGCCGGGCTCATGGCGGACTGGGCCACCACAAGTTTGAGCTGGAGGCGCTGCACCAGCAGGTCGGCGTATTGGTAGGTCTCCGCGGGGAGATAGCCCGTATCCACCCAGATCACCGGCACCGGCCGGCCGGTCTGCTGGCCCAGCTCACTGACCATGTGCAGCAGGACGGCCGCCTGGATCCCGAAGCTGGTGGTGAGCGCAAACCCCTCACCAAAGGTCTCTTGGGCCCAGCGCAGGCGCTCCTGGGCCGATAGGGGAGCCAGCCGCTCCCGGACCGCCGCCAGGTCAATCGCCCGCCCGGCGCCGTCCGGGGGAAGGGTGGGAGCGGAAGCGGTCTGCATCAGGCCATCATCGCCCTTGGCCTGAGTCGCTGGTTAGGGTTCGGTCGACGGTGTCGGCAGCGGACCACAAAACCATGGCGGAGTCCGCGGCGACGCCGGCAACAGCCCCGGTCGTGATTGTGGGGGGGGGCTTCGGAGGGCTCTACACGGCCCTGGCGCTGGCATCCCGCCGGCAGCACCCTCCGATTCTGCTGATCGAACCGAACGATCACTTTCTCTTTCTGCCCCTGCTCTACGAGTACCTCAGCGGCGAACTGCGCAGCTGGGAGATCGCTCCCCGCTTCGACGCCCTGCTGGCGGGCAAGGGGGTGGCCTGGCTGCAGGACCGGGTCGACCAGATCGACACCACGGCCGCTGTGGTCCAAACCGCCGGCGGACGGCGCCTGCCCTTCTCCCGCCTGGTGGTGGCCACCGGGGCCCGGGCCAACAGCTTCGGCATCCCCGGTGTGGTGGAGCACGGCCTGGGGTTCCGCACCCTGGCCGATGTGGAACGGTTGCAGCGCCTGATCCGCAGGCTGAAGGACCAGCCCAGACCCCTGCAACGGCTCGCCGTGGTGGGGGCGGGAGCCAGCGGCGTGGAACTGGCCTGCAAGCTGGCCGATCAGCTGGACGGCCGGGCGATCCTCGAACTGATCGAGCAGGGCCCCGGCCTGCTGCCCCAGGCCAAGGCCTTCAACCGGGAGCAGGCCGATCGGGCCCTGCAGCGCCGGGATGTGCGCCTGCGCACCCATACCCGGGTCACGGCGGTTGGGGCCAGCAGCATCGACCTGCAGGGTCCGGGAGGGGCAGAACAACTCGGCGTTGAGGCCGTGATCTGGACCGCCGGCCTCCAATTCAGAGCCCCCGCCTTCACCCCCGCCGCCCCCACCGACCGACTGGGCCGGCTGGTGTGCGAACCCAGCCTGCAGCTGCGCGACCAGCCCCGGATCTTCGCCGTGGGGGACATTGCCCACGTGGAGCTGGCGGAGCGCGACCCGGACGCCGCGCCCCTGCCCGCCACCGCCCAGGTGGCCTTCCAACAGGCCGACTGCCTGGCGAACAACCTGCTCCATTCCCTGGCTGGGGAACCGCTGGATGCCTTCCAGTACAACGACCTCGGCGAAATGATGAGCCTTGGGGAGGGTGAGGCCAGTCTCACCGGCGCGGGCTTCACCCTGGCGGGACCGGCTGCCTTCCAGATCCGCAGACTGGCCTACCTGGCCCGCCTGCCCGGCAAATCCCACCAGTTGCGGGTGGCTGCCGGCTGGCTGGCGGATTGGCCGCGATGACCCCTCGGGGGCTGCTGCTCGATGCCATGGGCACCCTGATCGGCCTGCGGGCCGGCGTGGGCCACACCTATGCGGCGGTGGCGGGCCGCCATGGCCTGGCGGTGGAGGCGGCCGCCATCGACCAGGCCTTCCCCCGCATCTATCGCCAGGCACCGCCCCTGGCCTTTCCCGGGCTCACCGGCCAGGCCCTGCAGGCGGCCGAGGTGGCGTGGTGGAGTGCCCGAATCGCCGAAGTGCTTGCCGCCGTGGGTGCAGTTCCCGAGCCCGCCACGCCGCTGCCTCCGGAACTGGGCCCTGCGTTGTTCGAGCGCTTTGCCCAGGCCGACCTGTGGCAGGTGTATGCCGATGTGCCAGCCCAGCTGGAGGCCTGGCACCACCGCGGCCTGAAGCTGGCGGTGGTGAGCAACTTCGACAGCCGCCTGCCCGGCCTGCTGGAGGCCCTGGGTTTGGCCCGCTGGCTGGACGCGGTGGTGGTGTCCTCGGCCGCCGGTGCGGCCAAACCCGATCCCTTGCCGTTTCAACAGGCCCTGGCCAGGCTGAGCCTGGACGCCGCGGAGGTCTGGCACGTGGGAGACAGCCCGGAGGACGGAGCCGGAGCCCGGGCCGCCGGCATCCGCTGGATTCAGGTGAAGCGCCCATGAGCCAGGCCGTAGCCCCGGGTCAGCCGTGGTGAAGCAGGGCGTACTGGCGGGGCGCACGGCCGGTTTGCGCCCCGCCCAGAAGCGGCGGCTGGAGCGGCTCTGCCATCGACGCCATCCCGACGACCAGGTGGCCGAACTGCTCTGCCTGCAGCGCCTCGCCAGCGAAAGCCGCGAGCTGGAACTCCCCCTCACCCTGGTGGTGGACAGCCGCGGCCTCTGCCGGCTGCTGTGGGTGGGGCCCCTGGAGCAATCGGGCCGCCTGCTGGAGCGGTTGCCCGGCACGGAGCGGCGCCAGGGCACCGACCTGCGCCTGCTCACCTGCTGCGGCCGCTCCAAGCACCTCCAGCCCGACCGCCAGGAGGGAATCGTGGGGCTGGATCTGGCCCCCCGGCTGTGGCTGCGCTTCGGCGACCAGGCCAAGGCTGGAGGGCACTGGCCCGCCGAACTGCTGGTGGCCCAACCCGACGCCCCGGAGCCCTGGCAGGTCGAAGCCAGCGCGGATCTGGCCCAGCTCTGCAGCCAGGATCCCCTGTCCATCGCCCCGGCATCCCCATCTGAACCATCCACCAGCACCGCCGACCCCGGCGGCCAGGAACGGGTGCTGCTGCTAGCCCTCACCCCAGGCGATCGGGGCGCCGCCCAGCGCCTGATCGCCGAACTGGAGGGCCTGGTGAGCAGCGCCGGCGGGGTGCCGGTGGGGGTGGTGGAACAGCGGCGCAGCCAGGTGGCACCCCAGACCCTCTGGGGTGAGGGCAAGGTGCTCGAAGCGGCCCTGGAAGCCCGGCGCCTGAGGGCCACCCTGGTGGTCACCGACCGGGAGCTGACGCCGGTGCAGGCCCGCAACCTGGAGCGGCTGCTGGATCTACCGGTGAGCGACCGCAGCGAACTGATTCTCGACATCTTTGCCCAGCGGGCCGCCAGCGCAGCTGGGCGGCTGCAGGTGGAACTGGCCCAGCTGCGCTATCGGCTGCCCAGGCTCACGGGCCGGGGGCGCAGCCTGTCGCGGCAAGGGGGCGGCATCGGCACCAGGGGCCCGGGGGAAACCCAGCTGGAGAAAGACCGCCGCGCCATCGCCCGCCGAATCGAGCGCCTGCAACGGGAGGTGGGCCAGCTGGGCGAGCACCGGGCCCGGCTGCGCCAGGGCCGCCAGGGCCTGCGGCGCCTGGCGCTGGTGGGGTACACGAACGCCGGCAAGAGCTCCCTGCTCAATGCCCTCACCCGGGCCAGTGAACGGGATGCGGTGCTGGCGGAAAACAAGCTCTTCGCCACCCTCGATCCCACCACTCGGCGGCTCGAGCTGCCCGAGCCGGTGTTGCTCACCGACACCGTGGGCTTCATCCGCAACCTGCCCCCGCCCCTGCTCGAGGCTTTCCGCTCCACCCTGGAGGAAACCCTGGAGGCCGATGGACTGCTGATCGTGGTCGACCTGGCCGATCCGGCCTGGCCGGAGCAGTGGCGCACCGTCAACACCATCCTGGACTCCCTGGGCGCCACGGCGCCCCGACGGTTGGTCGCCAACCAGATCGACCGCTGCCCCGCCGGCGAGGTGGAGCGGGCCCGGGTGCTGGAACCGGCGGCCCTGTTCATCTCCGCCACCGCCGACCTGGGTCTGCAGCACCTGCGCCAGGAGCTGCGCCACTGGCCTGCCGATGGGGGAGGGATCACGAACACCGCATCCGGGCACTGACTTGTGGCACGATCAGCGCTTCGTTCCACCCTGCCCCGCAGCGGCCATGACCCTCCAACTCGGCGACACCGTCCCCGACTTCACCCAGGACTCCCAGCTGGGTCCGATCAACCTCTACGACTTCGCCGGTGACAGCTGGGTCGTGTTGTTCTCCCACCCCGCCGACTACACCCCGGTGTGCACCACCGAGCTGGGCGAGGTATCCCGGCTGCGCCCCGAATGGGAGAAGCGCAATGTGAAGACCATCGCCCTGAGCGTCGATTCCGCCGAGAGCCACAACGGCTGGATCTGCGACATCAACGAGACCCAGAACACATCCGTTGACTATCCGATCCTGGCGGATGCCGACAAGAAGGTGGCCGATCTCTACGGGATGATCCACCCCAATTCGCTCAACAACCTCACGGTGCGCTCGGTGTTCATCATCGACCCCAACAAGAAACTTCGCCTGCAGATCACCTATCCCGCCAGCACCGGCCGGAATTTCCACGAAATCCTGCGGGTGATCGACTCCCTGCAGCTCACCGACCACCACTCTGTGGCCACTCCGGTGAACTGGACCGATGGCGAGGACTGCGTGGTGGTGCCCTCGATCTCCACCGAGGATGCCCGGGCCAAGTTCCCCAAGGGCGTCACGGAGATCAAGCCCTACCTGCGCATGACCCCCCAGCCCAACAAGTGAGCCGGCTCTGATGCGGGTGTTGGGGTTGATGAGCGGCACCAGCGCCGATGGCGTTGATGCCGTGCTGGCCCACTTCTCGGGCCAGCCCCAGCGCCCGCGCTGGAGGCTCGAGGGCCACCACTTCAGCCCCTATCCCGCCCCGTTGCAACGCCGACTGATCCAGGTCGGCCAGGGCACGCCCCTGCCGGCGGCCGAGCTGCTGGAGCTGGCCGAAGCGGTGACCGAGCAGCAAGCCGTGGCGGCACGGGCCCTGGATCCAACGGCCAGGGCCCAGTTGGTGGGCTGCCACGGCCAGACCCTCTGGCATCGCCCACCCCAGCCCGGCCGGCGGGGCGCCAGCTGGCAACTGCTGCAAGGTCCCCTGCTGGCCGAACTGCTCGGCAGGCCGGTGGTGTTTGATTTCCGCAGTGCCGACCTGGCCCTGGGAGGCCAGGGAGCGCCGCTGGTGCCCCCGGCAGACCAGGCCCTACTGGGCCGCTGCGGCGGCTGGCGGGCCGTGTTGAACCTCGGCGGCATCGCCAATCTCACCCTGATTCCCCCGGCCACCGGTCCCGAACGGCACGAACCGGTTCGGGGCTGGGACTGCGGGCCGGCCAATACGCTGCTGGATCTGGCCACCCGCCACTTCAGCGAGGGCCGCCTGGCCTACGACGCCGGGGGAGCCTGGGCCCGGCAGGGCCGCGAGGATGAGGCCCTGATCCAACGCTGGCTCCGCGAGCCCTACTTCCAAACCCCGCCCCCGAAATCCACGGGCCGCGAACTGTTCGGCCAGGCCGACCTCGAACGGCGGCTGGGGGAACTGGGCCCACGGGACCCGGCCGATGCCCTGGCCACCTTGACGGGATTCAGCGCCGCGGTGGTGGCTCAAGAGCTCGGTCATGGCCCCCAACCGGTGGAGTTGCTGGTGGCGGGGGGCGGCTGCCGCAACGCCCTGCTGCTAGAGCAGCTGCGACTCCGCTGCCGCGGCCTGATCGTGCGCCCGCTGGCGGAGCTGGGCATCGGCGATGCGGAGCGCGAGGCCCTGGCCTTTGCCCTGCTGGCCTGGTGGCATGTCCGGAGCCATCGCGGCAGCCTGCCCTCCGTCACCGGGGCCCGCAAGGCCGCGGTGCTGGGCCTACTGGCCAAACCCCAACACGCCAGCAACCCACGCTGACCTTCAACCGCTAGACCGGCCGGTGCAGACGGAGCCGGCGCGGAGCGCCACGCAGGCGCTGGGGCTTTTGAGCCTGGCTCTGCTCCAGCCCCTGGCGAAACAGGGCGACCCCTGCCCCGCCCAACTGGGCCCGCTCCAGGCGTTCGACACCCTGCTGGATCAGCACCTTGGCCATGTTGCTGACGGTGCGCGACTCGGCCTCCGCCAGATCCGCCAGGCGCTGACAGAGCTCCTCGGGCATCACCACCTGAATGCGGGGGGACTTGGCCTTGCCGCTGGAAGAGGTCTGCCGGGTCGCCACGGATCGATCAGGAGGGGAGATTGATCAGGAGGTAGAGGACTACCGGATACCTCAGAGTGTACTGAGATGCGCAAGGGTAGTATCCATGACTATGCTGAGGGCACCCATCCCATCGGAGGTGCACCCCGTGCCCCGTTCCTCCACCCCCTCCAAGCCAGCCAGCCGCAAGCGCCGCACCGCCGAACGCAGTGACGTTCTGGTGTCGGCTGTGATCAGCACCTACCTGCTCACCCACCTGCACCACGTGCTGCAGCGGGCTGAATACGGCGCCCAGCAAGAGGGCCGCCAGGCCCTCGCCGCCAATTACGCCGAGCTGCGCAAGGTGCTCTGCCTGGATGCCCGCAGCATGGAAGATGCCTCCGCCTGCGGCACCCTGGAAACCAACGACAACCGTCGCGCCGCCTGATCCGACTCCACCCCGCCAGCACGGCTTAGCAACCAGGTTTTGCCGTCAGGATTCAGGGGGATTGAAAGGACCTACGCTCAGCCCACTCAGCTGTCTGCAATGACCGCCAGCAACGTCGGCGCCGGACGTCCGCTCCACGCCAGCCATGCCGCCGAGCTCTACGGACGGATTAGCCGCGACCATGCCCTGACCCAGGCCCTCTTCCGCCAGGCCCTGCAGGACCCCCAGGGTGCGGTGCGCCGGATCGTGGAGCTGGGCCAGGAGTTCAACCTGCCGGTCACTCCCCAGGAAGTGCGGAGCTACGTGGTGAGCCTCGAAGACAGCGAGAGCAAGCAGTGGCTGATCAAAGCCCGCGGCGGACTCTGAGCTGCGCAGCCTTTGCGGGCGCTGATCCTGGCCGCCGCCGGCCCAACTGAAGAACAGCCAATAACTGACGATCGCCAGGCCAGCTGCAACCACCAGGGCTGCCACCTGCTCAAGGCGTTTGATCATCTCCGGCAACGGGCCACGTAAAGACGAGTCTGCACGGGCCGGGGGCCCAACGGGCCACCCCCTCAGCAGGGATGATGGTTCCGAGCTGCTGGAGCGGCTCCGCACCACCCCCTCGCCAGCCCTGACTCCGTGCTCCGCCTTGAACGCATCGGCAAGATCTATCCCACCGGTGAGGTCCTGCGCGACGTCACTTGGGAGGTCAAGGCCGGCGACCGGATTGGCCTGGTGGGCGTCAACGGCGCCGGCAAATCCACCCAGATGAAGATCATCGCCGGGCTGGAAGAACCCAGCAGTGGCCTGGTGGTGAAACAGGGCGAACCCCGGATCGCCTATCTGCAGCAGGAATTCGACGTGGATCCGGCCCGCACCGTGCGGGAAGAGCTGTTCCAGGCCTTCGGGGAAGCGGCCGAGGTGCTGATCCGCCAGCACCAGGTGGAACACGCCATGGCCGAGGAGAAGGCCGCCAACGATCCCGACCATCTCGACGCCCTGATCCACGAGCTCGGACGGCTGCACAGCCGTTTCGAAGCCCTGCATGGCTACGAGCTCGACGCCCGCATCGACAAGCTGCTGCCCACCATCGGCTTCACCCCGGAAGGAGCCGAGCAACTGGTGGGGGATTATTCCGGCGGCTGGCAGATGCGCATCGCCCTGGGCAAGATCCTGCTGCAGGAGCCGGATCTCCTGCTGCTCGACGAGCCCACCAACCACCTGGACGTGGAGACGATCCAGTGGCTGGAGGGCTACCTGGTCGAGCAGACCGCAGCCCTGGTGGTGATCAGCCACGACCGCACCTTTCTCGATCGGGTCTGCAACCAGATCGTGGAAACCGAACGGGGGGTGTCTCGCACCTACCTGGGCAACTACAGCCAGCACCTCGAACAGAAGGCCTTGGAGCGGGAAGCAACCCAGGCCGCCTTCGAACGCCAGCAGAAGGAGCTCGGCGCCCAGCAGGCCTACATCGACCGGTTCCGGGCCAGCGCCACCCGCTCCACCCAGGCCAAGAGCCGCGAAAAGCTGCTCGAGAAAATCGAACGGGTGGAAGCCCCGATCGAGGGAGTCAGCGGTCCTCGGTTTCGCTTCCCGGATGCCCCCCGCTCCGGGCGCCTGGTGGCTGAGATCCGGGATCTCAGCCACAGCTACGGCGACCAGATCCTGTTTCTGGGAGCCGACCTGGAGGTGGAACGGGGCGACCGCATTGCCTTTGTCGGGCCCAATGGGGCGGGCAAATCCACCCTGCTGCGCCTGATCATGGGCATGGAGCAGCCCGCGGAGGGCCTGGCCCAGCTCGGGGAGCACAACGTGGTGGCGGGCTACTTCGAGCAGAACCAGGCCGAAGCCCTCGACCTCTCCAAAACCGTGATCGACACGATCTTTGAGGCGGTGCCCGACTGGACCCAGACCCAGGTGCGCTCCCTGCTAGGCAGCTTCTGCTTCTCCAACGAGAGCGTGTTCAAGGAGGCCGGCAAACTCTCCGGTGGCGAGAAAGCACGGCTGGCCCTCGCCTTAATGCTGCTCTCGCCCTGCAACCTGCTGGTGCTGGATGAGCCCACCAACCACCTCGACATTCCAGCCAAGCAGATGCTGGAAGACGCCCTGATCGACTACGAGGGTGCGGCCCTGGTGGTGAGCCACGACCGCTATTTCATCTCCCGGGTAGCCAATCGGATCGTGGAGATCCGCGATGGCCAGCTGGTGCTCTACCGGGGCGATTACGCCTACTACCTCAGCAAGAAGGAGGAGGAAGCTGAGCTGGCACGGGCGGCCCAGGAGGCGGCACTCAAAGCGGCCAAGCGGGCGGCCAACAAGGCCAAGCAGAGCTCCCGCAAGGCCCAGGCCAAGGCGGGCTGAACCCGCCCCTACATACAACTTCACCGTTGCTTAGGCAGGAAGACTCATTTCCCTGGTGTGTCCGGTTTGGTGTGCATAGGCTGACAAGACGTCGCTGCAGCAGGAGATCATGGGTTTTGCGCACATGGGCACGGGCAACTTCGGCCATGGGGCCATGGGTTTTGAAGCCGCGGGTTTCGAACCCATGGGCCAAGGGCTTCAGATGGACCAGACCCAGTCCGGTGACGCCTTGGAGGTGTACTTCGAGTGCATCACCACCTGTTCCCTCGACGACGGGGCCTGCGTAACCCGTTGCGTGGAGCAACTGCGCGAGCAGCCCTGAATCAACCCCGCCCCCCGGGCGACTGGCTCGCAAAACAGCGATTCGACACAGAAGGCCCCGCCCTGTTGCAACCGCTACGCACGCAAATGAAACACTTTGTAGCGTTAGGTCATCCACAGAGCCATGCGGTGCCCCATGTCGGAACCACTCGCCCTCAGCCTCGGCCAGCAATTTGAGCTGGAACGGATGAGCCGTGCCATCGAGGCCACCGCTGACCTGCAGACCCTCCAGGGGATCGCCAAGCAACTGCTGCAGGCCTGGCACAGCCAGAAGGCCGCCACCCAATGGGTGATGCGCCAGCAACTCGGTGCACCACCCCAGATCTCCACCACCCTGGCCCAGCAGTGGGGCCAGGAGGCCTAGCGCGGGACCAACTGGGCTGGCACCACAGTCACCTGCAGCAGTTGGCCAGCCCGGTTCAGGGTGAGCGGCAGGCTTCCCCCCACCCCCGTCCGCTCGACCGCTGCCACCAGTTGGGCGGGGCTGGCGATGGGCTGACCCGCCGCGGCCACAATAACGTCGCCCTGCTGGAGACCAGCCCGGGCCGCCGGGCCGCCGGGCTGCACCGACATCAGCCGAACTCCCTGGCTCAGGCCTGAGCCATCTCCGGGCTTCACACCGGCGAGACCCACGCCGATCATGGGGTGGCTCACCTTGCCGGTGGCAATCAGCTGGCGGGCGATCTCCCGGGCCCGGTTGATCGGGATTGCAAAGCCCAGGCCTGCCCCCGGCCCCGTGCGCACCAGGGTGTTGATGCCGATCACCTCGCCCTCGGCATTGAGCAGGGGGCCGCCGGAGTTGCCAGGGTTGATCGCCGCATCCGTCTGAATCAGATCCAGCCGCTTGTCCGTGATCCCGAGCTTGCTGGCGTTGCGGTTGAGGCTGCTGATGATGCCCATCGTCACGGTGTTGTCGAGGCCGAAGGGGTTGCCCACCGCAATGGCCCACTCCCCCACCTGGAGGGCGTCGGAGTTGCCAAGGGGCGCCACGGGCCAAGGGCCGGCCCCCGCCAGCTTCACCACCGCCAGATCGGTGAGGGGATCCAGTCCCACCACCGTGCCCTCCACCCGCCGTCCGTCCTGGAGCCCCACGGTCACCCGGTCGCTCTTCTCCACCACGTGGGCGTTGGTGAGGATCAACCCATCGGCTTGAACGAGGAAACCACTGCCCTGGCCGCGCTCCTTGCGTTGCGAAGGCTGCTGCTGCAGCTGGGGCATGCCGAAGAATTGACGGAAGAAGGGGTCGTTGAGCAGCCCCCGCGGCAGGCCGCCGCCCCCCCCGCCCGGCACCACCACGGTGCGCTCGGTGTCGATGGTCACCACCGCCGGGCCGGCCCGGCGCACGGCAGCGGCCACGAACGACTGCCGGGCCAGGCCCGCGCCGGCCAGCCCCTGGGCCCGGGCGGCGCCCGCTCCAAAGCCGAGAGCGGCTGGTCCGAGCCACGCGCCCGATGGCAGCAGCAGGCCCGCAGCCAGCACACCAGAGCAAACCCAAGACCGGGTGCGCGATCCAGCCATCGTCATGGAGCACAACTATCAAAAACCGTACGCAGCCTGGTCGCCCCTGCCCAGGCCGGTTGACCACCCCTGGGACCGCCCCATAGCCGCCCAGCTCGGCAACCACGCCTCGCCCAAACAGGGCCTAGGGTGCATGAAGAATCCCAACAATTCATGGACACCGGTCGGCTGCTCCTTGCGTTTCTTGCCTTCGGCGCAGCCTGCACCACCCTGTGGGCCTGGATGCTGGCCAACAGCGGTGCCAATGGGACCGGCGCTTCCGTCTCCCCCCGGATCAGGCAATGATGGGGTTGCGGCTCGACTCTCCTGATCTGCGGCCAGCCCCCCGGCCATGAACGCCTTGCTCTCCCAGCTCTTTCCCCTGCTCTACGGAGCCTGCTTCCTGGCTCTGCTCTGGCAAGCCTTCAAGGTGATGGGCCGGGGCTTCAATGCCATTCCCCGACCGGGCGACCAAGGGGCCGCCGGATCAGGCCTCGCGAGTCAGCCCCAGGTGCAGTCCAACAGCGACCGCACCGGCCGACTCACCATCCACCCCGAGCTGCTGGATGCCGATGGCCAGCTCACCCAGGAAGACCTGCTCACCGTGCGGTTCAGCGGTGACAACGAACAGCCGGCTGTCCCCGGTGACGCCAGCTGAATAGGCTCACCGTTGAGCACGTGCTTTTCAGCGGAGACAGACGGTGGATCAACGGACCCGAATCGTGGCTGCAGTGCTGCGCAACCTCAAACTGCCGCCCCGTTTTCGCCTCAAGCTGATCAAGGAGGATCCGATCCGGCTCGAGCTGAGCATCACCCCGGCCTACGGCAAGGATCCGATCCTGGTGGGTCTGGTGGAATCCCAGGATCTGGTGGCCCGGCGGGATCGCGAAGGCCGCATCCCGCGGGACCTGCAGGGCACCTGGGACTGGACCGTCCGTCATGGCAAGGTCAGCACCGGTGGCTGGAACCCTTACCTGAAAGAAGCTCTCCAGACGATGTTCGAGACCGGCCTGCCGGCGATCGTCTACGAGGAACTCACCGGTGAGGCGTACCACCCAGTGGATGGCGTTCGCCACGTGCGCTGAGGTCCCACGCCGACGCCCCTGCCGATCGATGGCCTGCTCGGGCCGCTGGGCCAGGCCTGCGGCCCTGGAGCGACGGTGTTGCTGCAGGCACCGCCGGGCGCCGGCAAAACCACCCGCGTCCCCCTCGCCCTGCTGAACGCCCTGGGAGACGGCGGCCCCGCGGCGCCCAGGATCTGGATGCTGGAGCCCCGTCGTCTGGCCGCCAAGGCGGCTGCCCAGCGCCTGGCCAGCGAGCTGGGCCAAGCCGTGGGGCAGCGGGTTGGGTACAGCGTGCGGCTGGAGTCCTGCACCTCGGCGGCCACCAGGATTGAGGTGCTCACCGACGGCCTGTTCCTGCGGCGCCTGCAGGCCGATCCGGCGCTGGAGGGGGTCGACTGCCTGATCTTCGACGAGTTTCACGAACGGGGTGCCGACACCGACCTGGCCCTGGCCCTGGTGCGCCAGGCCCGGGAGCTGCTGAATCCCGACCTGCGGCTGGTGGTGATGTCGGCCACCCTCAACCTGGCTCCGCTGGCCCAGCAGCTTCCCGAAGCCACCGTGCTGACCAGCGAAGGGCGCAGCCACCCGGTGTCCATCAGCCACCAGCCCCCGCGTCCCCACGAGCGGTTGGAGCAGCAGGTGGTGCGCGCCCTCGAGCAGCACTGGCTCGACCAGCGCGGCGATGGCGAGACCGTGCTGGTGTTTCTGCCCGGGCTGCGGGAGATCCAGGCCTGCACTCGGGCGATCACCGCCACCAGCTGGGGCACTGATCGCCTCACCTGCGTGCCCCTGCACGGCAACCTCTCCCTCGAGGCCCAGAGCCGCGCCATCGAGCCCGCCGGCCAGGGCACCGGCAAGGTGGTCCTGGCCACCTCGATCGCCGAGAGTTCGCTCACCCTGGGCGGCGTCACCCTGGTGCTCGACAGCGGCCTCAGCCGCCGCAACCGCTTCGATCCCGGCAGTGGCCTGGACGGCCTGGTCACCGTTCCCGCCAGCCAGGCCAGTGCCGAGCAACGGGCCGGCCGCGCCGGGCGCCTCGGCCCGGGGCGCTGCCTGCGCCTGTGGTCCCCCGCCGAACAGCAACGGCGTCCGGCCTTCGACCCTCCCGAACTGCTGGAGGTGGATCCCCTACCCCTAGCCCTGCACCTGGCCCAGTGGGGCGACCCCCTTGGCAGCAGCCTGGCCTGGCTCGACCCACCCCCGGCGCCCCCGCTCCAGGACGCCCGCCAACGGCTCGAGCAGCTCGGCGCCCTGGATCCCCAGGGCCGCCTCACGGCCCATGGCCAGCGGTTGTCGACCCTTGGGGTGCATCCGCGCCTGGCCCAGCTGTTGCTGCTCGGTCAGGCGATGGGGGCGTTGGATCTGGCCTGCGCCCTGGCGGTGCTGCTCAGCGAGCGGGATCCCCTGAACCGTCAGGACGCAGGCAGCGATCTGCTGCGCCGGGTCGACTGGCTGAACCAGGACCAGCCCGCCGATAGCCGGCGACGGCAACTGCGACAGCTCCAGGCCCAGCTGCGCCGCCAGGTCAGCCAGCGCAACCAGCAGCCCCCCCAGGCGCACCCTTCTCCTGCCGAAGCCGCAGCCCAGCTGGTGGCCGCCGCCTACCCGGAACGCCTGGCTCTGGCGCGCCCCGGCAGGCCCGGCCGGTTTCTGCTGAGCAGCGGCCGCGGCGCGGTGCTCCATCCCGACGACCCCCTGGTCGCCTGCCCCGCCCTGGCCGTGGCCCAGCTCGACGGCCAGGGGCCGGAGGCCCGCATTCAGCTGGCGGTACCCCTCGATGCCGCACACCTGCGGGAGCTCGCCGAGCAGCCGGGGGGCCAGGGCCACAGCCAGGTGGAAGCCCGCTGGGATGGGGAGGCCCAGCGGGTGCGTTGCGAGCGCAGCCTGCGTCTGGGGGCGCTGGTGCTGGAGCGGCGCCCCTGGAACGATGCCGACCCCGACCTGATCCGCAGCGCCCTTCTGGACGGCTTGCGGGACATGGGACTGGAGGCGCTGCCCTGGGATCGCCCGAGCCGGCAGTTGCAACAGCGCCTCACGCTCGCCCACCAGCAGCTGGGAGATCCCTGGCCCGACCGCAGCCCCAACCGGCTGATGCAGGAACTCGACAGCTGGCTGGGCCCCCACCTGGCCGGACTGGTCAGCCGCGACGACCTGCAGCGCCTGCCCTTGAGCGAAGCCCTCTGGGGCGATTGCCCCTGGGCTCTGCGGCCGGAGCTGGATCGGCTGTTACCCGTGGCGCTGCCCGTGCCCTCCGGCCGCCAGGTGGGCCTCGACTACAGCGGGGGGCCGCCGGTGCTAGCGGTGAAAGTGCAGGAACTGTTCGGCGCTCGCACCACCCCGACGGTGCTTGACGGCCGATTGGCCGTGACGGTGCATCTGCTCACGCCAGCGGGGCGACCGGCGGCCATCACCCAGGACCTGGCCGGCTTCTGGGAGCGGGGCTATCCCGAGGTGCGCAAGGAGCTGCGGGGGCGCTATCCCCGCCATCCCTGGCCCGAGGATCCCCGCCAAGCCCAGGCCACCGCCCTCACCAAAGCCCGGTTGCAGCAGCGGGATCAGAGCTGAGCCAGGAGATGGCCAAAGCCGAAGTGGTGCAGGCCTTCACAGATACCCGCACAGCCAGGCGCCCGAGCCCCATAGGTGCGGGGCAGGTGCAGCGCTTTGGCCCGCAGGGCTGGTTCGGCATTGCCCACCATCACCCCCGCCAGGCCCGTCTCAAACATGGCCAAGTCGTTGAGGCTGTCCCCCGCGGTGACCACGAGGGCTGGGTCGATCTCCAGGGTTTCGAGCAGGGCCAACAGCGTGCTGCCCTTGTTCACCCCAGCAGGAAGGACATCGAGGTAGCGGTTGTCGGACAGCAGGCAATCGACACCATGGGCCTCCAGCTCGTCGATCAGGCCGTGGTCGAAGGAATCGGGGTCGTAGTAGTAAGCGAGTCGCCGCTGGCTGCTGATGGGCTGGGCCGACACGCCGGCCGCCCCCGCCATCACCGTGAGCACCCGATCCGGCTTCCCCTGCCAGCGGGCCTCAATCGGATCCACGGCCAGGGGCAGGGGCTGCAAGCTGGCGCCACAGGCCACGGTGCAGCCCACATCGCCGATCACCAGGTGGGGGGCCCGCAATCCCAGGTGCTCGTCCTGCACCAGGAGGCGAGCCACGGAATTCAAGTCACGGCCGGTGCAAAACACATGCAGCACCCGGCTGCGCTGCTGCTCCAGCCAGGCATAGAAACGCCGTCGCTCTGCCAGGGAACCCCCCAGCAAGGTGCCATCCAGGTCGGTGACCAGCACCAGCTCCGGCTGCTGGGGCAACGGCGCCGACAACTGGGCCTGTAGGCGACTCCGCCGCGACGGACCGGACGGCTGGGCAGGACCGGGGATGGCTGGGATCGCAGACCCTTCCTGCCTAGGGGAGGTGCCGATCCCTGTCAAGGCCAGACCATGGATCAGCAGGCCCGCAGCTGGGCCAGACTGCAGGGCTCCGGTGTTGCCCGCTTGGCCCGCTTCTTCGTCAACAACCGCCGGGATGGCTCCAGGCTGCTCAGCAGTGCCCTGGTGATCTGCGGAGCCGGCCTGATCCGGATCGACCACCCCATCGGTCAGGCCGTGGCCCTGCTGGCGGGCCTGGTGAGCCTGTACTGGTGGCTCTGCTACCGCCAGCTGTCGTCATGAACGGAGCGGCCGAGGGGCCTGGGTTTCCGCGCTACAGCGTGGCCGAACTGAATGGGGCCGTGGCCAGCCTGCTGGAGCGCGGCTTTGCCCCCCGGTTCCTGCTGGACGCCACCGTCAGCCGTCCCCAACTCAAGAAGGGGCACCTCTGGATGACCCTGGTCGACGACCAGGCCTCCATTTCGGCGGTGGTGTGGGCCTCCCAGCTGGCCAAGCTGAGTTTTCGTCCCGAAGACGGCGACGGCGTCGTGGTGGTGGGCAAACTGAATTTCTGGAGCAGTCGGGCCACCCTCTGTGTCCAGGCACTCGACATCCGGCCCAGCCTCAGCAGCGTGCTGCGCCAGTTCGAACAGGTGAGCGCACGGCTGGCGAGCGAAGGCCTGCTCGACCCCAGCCGCAAACGGGCCTTCCCCCCCTTCCCACGCCGCATTGCCCTGCTCACGAGCCGGCCCAGTTCGGCCCTGGCGGACATGCTGCGCACCGCCGCGGAACGCTGGCCTGCCACCTCCATCCTGGTGGTGCCGATCCCGGTCCAGGGTCCGGTTCAGGACGAGATCTGCCAGGCGCTGCTCCAGATCGGGCAGCAGGCCGAAGCCCTGGAACTCGACGCGGTGGTGATCGCCCGGGGGGGCGGCAGCCGCGAGGATCTGGCCGTCTTCGACAACGAGACCTTGGCGCGCTGCCTGGCCGCCTGCCCCCTGCCGGTGGTGAGTGGCATCGGCCACGAGGACGACACCACCGTCGCGGACTTGGTGGCCGACTACCGAGCCGCCACCCCCACGGCGGCGGTGGTGGCCCTGCTGCCCGATCGCGGCCTGGCCCGCCGGGAGTTGCGCCAGCAGGCTGGCCATCTGCGGCAGGTCGTGCGGTTGCACTTGCAGGGCGAACGGGGGCGGATCAGGCGTTACGAGGAGCAGTTGCGCACCCTGCACCCCCGCGCGCTGATCGCCGCGCGGCGCCAGGCCCTGGCCCATGCGCGACAGCTGCTGCATGCCCTCTCGCCGGATCACCAACTGGCCCGCGGCTACAGCCTGCTGCGACGTCCCGACGGGACGCTCCTGCGCTCGCTCACCCAGCTGGAGGTGGGGCAGACGGTCCTTGCCCAGCTGGCCGATGGACAGGCCGACCTCAAGGTGCGCGAGATTCATCCCCTCGCCGCAGCGGCCCCTGCCGAAGCCTGATCCATGCCCAAAAAGGTCCAACCCGCCGCCGACCTGACCTACAACGAGGCCCACACGGCGCTGCAACTGACCCTGGCCGCCCTGCAGGCAAATGACCTGGATGTGGAGCAGCTCACGGACCTCTATCGCCAGGCCCGCACCTACCTCGAACGCTGCGACACGGTGCTCAGCGCGGTTGAACAGGAGGTCCTGCTCTGGGACGAAGCAAACCAGGAGGACGACGTGATCGCGGATGCGGGGTCGGAGGATGGGACCTCAAAACCGAAGTCGTAAATCCCCAAGGCCTTACCCCCTGTCCATCGACCCCGCTGCCCCCAACCATGAGCCAAGATCCCCAGACCTCGCCAAGCCCCAGCGGGTTCTCCCCAGCCACGCTGCTTCCAGGCACCACACTTCAATGGATCTACCTGGCCCTGGCCGTGGCCGGAGCCGTGCTGCCCTGGATGGCCAATCTCGAGTTCATTGGCCTCACCGGCGGACGCTTTGACCTGGGCCTGTTCGTCCAGCTCGCCAACGCCAATCCCGCCGCCAGCTCGCTCTCCCGCGACCTGGCAATCGGAGCTACGGCGGTGGTGATCTGGATGGTGCAGGAAAGTCGACGTCTGCAGATGCGGGGCTTGGCCTGGGTTCTGCTGAGCTGCGTGACGGTGGCCTTCGCCTGTGGCGCACCACTCTTCCTCTATCTCAGGGAACGCAGGCTGCAAGAGCTGGCGCGTGCGTGATGGCAACCACGCGAACGTGAGGGGCCCGCGGTCTCCTAGGGATCAGAGCTCGTGGGGTCCCCATCCACCACCTGAACGTCGATGGTGACGTTGCTGACATCCAGTTGATCGGTGCCGGGCTGGGCAGAACTCTCCCCGCCCAGGGAACTGCCACAGGCGGGGCACTGGTCGGTCGCCATGCTGGTGAACCCACAGGTTTCGCAGGTACGCAGCCGCCTTTGAATCACCTGCCAAGCCACAAAACCAGCTGCTCCCAGCAGCAACGGCAGCAGCAGAAGGGCCAGGGTGATGCCCCCGACAAGATCCAGCAGAAAACGACCCGCCGGTCCCGGAGCCAGCAGCACCACAGCAACGAGCAGCAACCAAATCCAGGTGTTGGAGCGCTGCATCACAGCTGGCCGGGCAGGCCCTCAGGGTGTTCCCATCCTGACGCGGGGACGTCGATCCAGAACGACACACAAGCACTGGCCGTAGTAGAGGATCACCCCCACCAGCCACACCCAGAGACTGAGCACCAAAACCCCTCCCACCAGCCCGTAAGCCTGAAAACGGACCCCAAGGGTCACCAAAACCCTGCCAAGCACGAGGTTCAGGAAGGTGAGGGAGACGCCGATCAGCAAGGCGCCCGGAATCAGGGGCCTCCAGGGAATGCGCCGCGAAGGCAACACCCACAACAGCAACAGGGAGGCCCCGGTGGCCAAAACCAACGCAATCACCAGATCGAGCCCCCAGGACACGGGCTGCTGGAATTGATCGGCCCAGGGCCACAGGGCCATCGTCCATTGGCGCAACCCCGACGATCCCAACAAACGCATGTTGGTGAAGGCCTGGTCAACAACGATCAACAGAGCAAACAGCGACACCAGTCCCAAGGCCTTGAGCCGCAGCTGGAGGTAGCGCACCACCAGCGCCTGCCACGACAACCCCTCGAAACCAAACGGGCGATTCCACCACAATCGATCCGCCCCGCGCTGCAGGGTCAGATAGGCGTTGCTGGCCGTCAACACCAGCACGACCACACCCAACACACCGGCCCCAAAACCCTGCCGCAAAAAAGCCGACAGGGTGGCTGAAAAAGCGGGCATGACCGTGACCGGCAACACCTCCGACACCAGATCAATCAATCGCTCATACAGCCCTTCATCTCGACCCAACAGCTTGGACGCCAAGGACATGGCGATCAACACCATGGGGAAGAGGGACTGCAAGCTGTGATAGGCGAAGGCAGCACTCAGGTCGACGCAATCAATACGCAGCCACAGTTTGTACGCCCGCCAAAAGGGCTTCAAGCGTCGGCTGGCGGGCGACAAGTTGGCCACCGCAAAGCAACCCTTGGATGTCGACCGACACTAGCCAAACCCAACAAAAAAGCCACCCTCTCGGGTGGCTTCTCTTGCATCAGCTCCTGCTCTCTCAGCAGACATCTGACTTGCTTGGAATGAATGTTTTACCTGGCATCGAGCTATTTTCTCAGGGGGCTACCCCCCAAATATCGTCGCCGCTGCAGCGTTTCACAACCGAGTTCGAGATGGATC
>NZ_JACJRT010000017.1 GCF_014697415.1 Cyanobium sp. FACHB-13342
GGCGTCGATCTGGCCAGCGTTGATGAATTCGCCACGGGCATCAGCCTGGGCAACAACCTTGGTGAAGGCGTCGAACATTGGGGAGCTCCTGGTCTCGACGAAGAGTCGGGAGGATGGGTGGATAGGGTGCCAGGTTGCCCGTGACCCAGTGGCAGCGCGACGCTGCGCCCAGGCTGTCGTCAACTTGACCCGCCCATTGTTGGACCGGTCGCCATGGGGCTGCGCGCCTCTTAATAAACGGTCACTGGCGCTGGGGTGACCAGCAAAAAGCCCTCGCCAGGGCGGGCGAGGGCAGAGGGCTGGACCGTTGGGGATGGCCTGGCGTCACTCGGCGGCTTTGGCGGCCTTCGAGCTGGTTTTCTTGCGGGGAGCCGGAGCTGGAGCGGCCTCCAGATCGCCACCGCTGACCGAGACGCCGGTGATCTTGCCGCCCATGCGCTGAACCATGCGCATGGTCTCGTTCATGCGGGTGTAGGGCACGTTCATGACCAGATCCGCGGTGCGGGAGTAGTCGTTGTTGGCCAGGCCGGTCACGGTGAATGTGACCTGGCGGCCACTGTTGAAGCTGGTGCCTCGGGTGCCTGCGGAAACCTTCATGGGGTGACGAACGATCGGAAGGATGGGTGTGGAGCTCAGTTCACCGGAGTGATGCTGGCGATCCGGCCGCCTTCGCGGTGGATCTGCTGCTGGTACTGGAGCAGTTTGTCGAAGGGGATGAAGCGCACCCGGTTGCTGCGCTTGTGGAGGCGATAGTTGTTGAAACCGGTGATCTCCACCCGGAAGGTGCGGCCTTCTTCGGAGCCGCCCACGCCCTGGCGGGTGACGCCATCGGTGCTCACCTTGCGGAACACGGAGCCCTTGGCATTGGGGCTCACCACTGCCATCGGCTGCTCGGCGTGGACGGCGGGGTTGAGGCGCGATTGGGTTTTCAGGGCGTCACCGCGCACGGAGGCACCGACGCCACGGGCGAGCTGCAGCATGTAGGAAAACTGGAGGCCCTGCTGGCCGGCGTTGTAGTCCCAGCCATGCAGGTAGGGCACCACTTCTTCCCCGAAGCGGTTCTGGTATTCGGCGCTGTCGAGATAGGAATCGATTTCAGCGTCGTAGCCCTGCTCCTGCAGGATCGTGAAGTGGTGGAGCATCTCCGCCTTGTTCTGGGGAGCGCGTCCGAGCAGGTGCTTGAAGTTGAGCTCGATGAAGCGATAGGCGTTGCAGTTCTCGAAGAACTTCGCCTTGTAGAGCCCGCTCTTGGCGACTTGCCGCACGAATTCCCGCACGCTCAGGTAGCCGCGCTTGAACAGGGATTCGGGGCCTTCCAGCCGCTCGCTGGCCATGACGTACTGGTTACCCAGAACCTGCTTGTAGACCGCACGGATCAGGGCAGCCTTGTCATTTTCGGTGGCGTTGGTCCAGTTTTCCTTGTTGCGGTCGTTGGCAAAACGCTCGATGCCCAGGTAGGCAGCGTTGGCGAGTGTCATGGGCGTGCGGGCCAGGGGCGATTCAGGGCTGTGGCAGCAAGGGAGAAAACTCAACCAAACGCTGCAACCGGGATCCTATGGGTCTGTTTTGACTGGAACACAAGGCTTTCACAATCGTTACAAACCTGGCGCTGGCGCCTCGCTGCAGCGCCGATACCATCCGCCCAATCCGCCGGCATAGGCCATGGCTGTTGAGCTGAAGGTCGCAGACTGCACCCAGCGGCTGGCTGACCAGCTGCAGACCCTTTCCGAGGTGGCTGAAACCCTCACCTTTCGCCTGCTGGAGCTGGAGGAGCGCCTCGCGGCCCAGGAGCTGAAGGTCCAGTCGCTGCTGGAGGCCCAGGGCGGAGCCTTGGGCGACATGGCGGAGGACACCGAGCTGCGGCTGGGAGATACGGAAGACCGGCTCGCTCGCTTGGAGGGTCTGCTCAGCGGGCTGGAGAGCCCCAGCGCGGCCCGCCACCTCCACCCCGTGGTCAGCCCGGCGGCAACCCCCGATCCCCATGCCCACCAAGACACCTTCCTCCACGACACCCTGACGGAGGAGGCGTTCCTCGAGGAGGAGGAGCAGCTCTTCCCTGAGGATCAGCCGTTCCTGGATGAGCTGAGCGCCTGAGCCTCAGCGGCTGAGCAGCTCTGCCCAGCTCTCGGGGATCTCGTTGCTGTAGTCGTCGGTGCGGGCAAATTCAAATGGCCCGGGCAGCGATCCCCAGAGATGCTCGTGGGTCACCGGGTCATGGCCCCGGTCGATGGTTTTCATGCCATCGCGGTTGAGCTCCAGCCGGCTCACGAGGTACGACGTGGCCCCTTTGCGCTCCACCAGGCAGCGGCAGCCGGGCTCGACTTCGCCCACAAAACCGTCGCCCTCTTCTTTCACCACATAGGCGCAACCCTCCAGAGGGCGCAGATCGTCTGGCTGGATCTGGTTGCGCAGTTGGGCATCGTCCACGGCGCCCCAGAAGCGCTGGTCATTCACCAGGGCCTGGTTGTGAATGATCAGTTGGTCGCCCTGACGTTCGGCCCGCAGCACCCGGATCCGATAGGGCGCTGCGGGATTGATGGCATAGCTCTGCTCCAGCAGCAGGGAGCCGGCTGCCAGCTGCGGCAGGGGGCGGAATTTCACCAGGATGTGGGCGTAGAGCGGTGGGTTTTCAAAGGCCTGCTCCTGGTTGCTGAAGCCCCCGCTCAGCATCCGCACCAACCGCTCCAGGGAGCTCACCATCGCGCCAGACGTCACCTGCGCGCCTGACGTTACCGGCTCGGGCCTGCCAGCCCCAGCAGCCTGAGTCGGAATCCGGCCACTTGCCGGGCCAGATCCGGCTCGTTTTGGAGGAAGGGATGGTCGGCGAGACGCTCCAGCATCAGGTCGACTTTGGCCCCGGGGTCGAGGCCATGGTGCGGGTCGCGCTCTTCGTGCTGTTTCCAGGCGTCATCAAAGGCCTGGGCAAAGCTGTCGGCGTTGTTGAACAGCCGGTTGGAGGCTTCGGGTAGCTCGCGCATCGATTCGGGGTCGCGCCCGGGACCCCAAGGATCGACCGGGATGGGCGAGTCCTAGCACTGGGGCAGATCCGTGCCGGAGCCGATCAGGAGCCGAATAGGTTCTGCAGCAAGCGTTCGATCAGGGCCGGCTGGTTCTCCGCAGGGATCGGCAGGCTGCTTTCGTTCCCGAGGATCCGGCAGTACTGGTGGATGAGCGACCGCCAGATGTCGCTGAGATGGCTCTCGCCCCATGGGTCGAGCTGGTCCACTTTGACCAACACGCGGGTGATGGTCTGGGCCACGGTCATCCCTCCCCGACTGCCCAAGAGTCGTTTAAGAGCCAGGGATTTGGTGTCTGTGGCCCCCAGCCCATCACCGTCGTGATCGCAGACCACCGCATTGATGGTGCAGGCGGCGTCGTACAGGCCTTTGTCGCTGCTGCCGTCATGGGCCAGTTCGCAGAAGCCGAGAGCGAGCTCCAGCAGGGCCCTGCCCATGGTGGGACTCACCAGTTCGGGATCGCTGCTCGGTTCAGCCTTGTAGCTGAGGCGGTTGCAATGCTCGATGAAGGCCTGGTCGCATTCGAGCAGTTGGCGAATGGTGTCGCCCTGGAAAAAGGCCTGGATCTGGCTCCTTTTTTCAGGCGGGAGAGCTGCCTCGCTTTTGGGCGCGCCAGGCGGCACAGCGTATTCCGGTGGACTTGGGTTCACCATAGGGTCGCCCACCAGCGGGAGCAGGGCAGCGATCGGGTGGAGTTTGCAGCCTGTAAAGACTGGATGTCTGGTGTCAACGCCACCAGAAGCAAGCATGCCAGGACCCAGATTTGAACTGGGGACACGGCGATTTTCAATCGCCTGCTCTACCAACTGAGCTATCCCGGCCCGTCGCATCAACGACCCGGCGATCTTAGATCACGGCCCTGCGGCGGGGTGCGACCCAGGCAGGCCATCCCCACCACCAGCCAGCCCTGCTCCGTCAGGGCCGTGGCGGCAGCCCAGGCGGTGGCCCCTGTGGTGAGGATGTCGTCGATCAGCAGCACCGGGGTCCGCGCGTTCCCCCGCCGCTCCAGGAACGGCACAGCGTGGAAAGCGCCGGCCTGGTTGGCCCAGCGCAGGTCGCGGCCCAGGTGGTGCTGGCCCAGCACGGGCCGACTGCGTTTCAGCAGGTGGGCCGGTCGCCAGCCAAGCTGCCAGGCCAGGGAGCGCACCAGCAGGCCTGGCAGGGGATTGGCCCGCTTTTTCCAGCTGGGGATGGGCACCAGCAGCGGTGGTGGGGTCCATGGTTCGGCCCGCAGGCCCGCGGCCAGGTTTTGAACCATGGCTCCGATCAGTGGCCCTCGGGGGCATTGGCGCAGCTGCAGCAGCTGGCGCCGGAGCCGATGTTGGTAGAGGCCCGCGGCCCACCAGGGAACCGGACCCTGCCCGTGGATCCCTCCCGGGGCCAATTCCGCCTGCAGATCGGCAGACAGCCGTGGCGGTGCGGCCAGCCAATGCAGGGGCATCCACCGCAGCAGGTCCTGGATCAGGACCGTTGTGCTGGTGCTGGAGGTCGCCATGGCGCAGGGGAGAAGGCCCTGCCTCCAGGGTTCCCACCGCGTCCCACGCCCCTACGCGGGCAGGCTGCGCAGCATCGCCACCAGGGTGCGGTGGGCATCCTCACTGTCGCGGAGGGGATGGTCGAAGGCGACGGCAACGGGCTGGCCATCCACCTCAAGCTCCATGGCCTCTGCGGTCACTGCCACCATGCGTGCCGCGATGGCCGCTTCGATGCCGCCGTAGTGGCGCGCGTAGGCCAGCACCGCTGCGGCGTGGTCGTCGTTCATGTGTTTGCAGATCCGATCACTCACGGCGGGGGTGAGGGGGTCGGCAGCCATGGCACAGGACAGCGGTGGGACTGGGCGGATTCTGGCGTCAGCCGGCTCCGAAGCGCTGCCAGAGCAGCAGGCCGAGACGGATCGCACTGAAGCCCACATAGCCGGCCAGCACCACGAAGAGCCCCATGGCGATGACGGAGCGCAGGCGTTCATTCATGGTTGGAGGAGGGTGGAAGCCGCCAGTCTGGCCATGCCGAGGGCGGCGGAAAGGCCTGGACGATTCAGCACCGGAACACCCAGAACCTGCTGCCGGAGCCGCCGCCATTGGGGATTGCGGGCCCCGCCCCCCAGGGTGATCACCCGGCGCAGGGGCGGCGTGCCGGCCTGCTTCAGCCGCCGCCAGCCTTCCCGCTCGATTTGTGTGAGCCCCTCCAGCAGGGCCTGCAAATAGCGCGCATCACTGATGGGCCTTGGCTCCAGAACCGGTTCCAGCTCTGGATCGTCCACGGGAAAGCGTTCCCCGCGCGCTGGCAGGGGGCGCAGCGTCAGGCCGCTGGCCTGGTTGGGGTCCATCTGGCGGCTCAGGGCGGCGATCTGGTCGTCACGGAAGAACCGTCGCAGGATCCCGGCCCCGGCATTGGAGGCGCCCCCCACCAGCCAGCGTCCGTTCACCCGGTGGCAGCTGATTCCTGCCCCTTCGATCGGCACGGGACTGAACTGTTTCAGCACCAGGGTGGTGCCCAGCACGGTGATGCCATCACCGTCCCGGGGCTCTGCGGCCAGCACGCCGGCATTGGCGTCGGTGCTGCCAGCCACCACCTGGGCGTGCCTGGGGAGCCCCAAGCGTGCTGCCACCTCAACCGTCAGGGTGCCCAGCACGGTGCCGCTGGCGCACACCTCCGGCAGGGCCCTCGCCCAGGCCTGTTGGCCGATGGTCCCAGCCCAGGCCTGGCGTTGCAGGTCCCAGCCCAGGCGCAGGTTGTTGCCCTCCTCCCCCCAGCGCCAGTCGCCCAGCAGCCAGCCCATCAGCCAGTCGGCCTGGTGGCGCAGCAGCCAGGGCCCGCTCTCCTTGGCCTGGGATGCCGCCGCCAGCAGGTGCAGGGCCCGGGCCAGGCTGCCGCTGGCGCTGCAGGCGGGGCCGCGCCCTGCCAGGGCCGCTGCAGCGGCGGCCTGCTCCCTGCAGGCTTGGTGATAGGGAAGGGCTTGGCCGAGGCGGCCTGGGCCGGGTTCGCCGTTGGGGCGGCAGAGCAGCAGGGTGCCGGAGGTCCCGTCGATGGCGATGGCGCCCACCCGGCAGCGCAGCTCCTCTGGCAGCCGAGTGCAGAGGGCCTCCACCCCGCTCACCCAGCCCCAGGGGTGGTCCAGGCTGCAGGGGTAGGGACTGGCCTCTTCAACCAGGCGTGGCCCACCCGGCGCCACTAGGGCGATGCGCAGACCGCTGCTGCCGAGATCGATTCCCAGTCCCAGTCCACCCACCGGTAGCCCGATCGGTGGGGTCAGACGGCCACGCGTGCGGCCGTGGCTTGTTGGAGCGTCTTGGCGACGGCGTCTACGTCTTCCCAGGGCAGGTTGAGGTCGCTGCGGCCGAAGTGGCCGTAGGCCGCCACGTCCTGGTAGAAGCGGCCGCCCCGCTGCTGGGGCAGGTTGCGCAGTCCGAAGATCTCGATGATGGCGCCGGGGCGCAGGTCGAAATGCTCCTGCACCAAGGCGGTGAGGTCGGCGTTGCTGATGGCGCCGGTGCCGAAGCTCTCCACCAGAATGCTCACGGGCTTGGCCACACCGATGGCGTAGCTCAGCTGCACTTCCACCTTCCGGGCCAGGCCGGCGGCCACCAGGGCCTTGGCCACGTAGCGGGCGGCGTAGGCGGCGGAGCGATCCACCTTGGTGGGATCCTTGCCGGAGAAGGCGCCGCCGCCGTGGCGGGCGTAGCCGCCGTAGGTGTCCACGATGATCTTGCGGCCGGTGAGGCCGGCATCCCCCTGGGGGCCACCCACCACGAACTTGCCGGTGGGGTTCACCAGGAATCGCGTGTGCTCCTTGGAGGGCTTGAGATCCAGATCGGCGGTGGCGGGTTCCACCACGTGGCTCCAGAGGTCGGCGGCGATGCGTTCACGCAGGGCCTTCTCTTCGGAGATGCCGTCAATGTCAGCGGTGTGCTGGGTGGAAATCAGGATCGTGTCGATCGCCACCGGCACGTCGTTCTCATAGACCACACTCACCTGGGTCTTGCCGTCGGGCAGCAGATAGCCGAGGCTGCCGTTGTGGCGCACTTCCGCCAGGCGCCGGGCCAGCCGGTGGGCCAGGCTGATGGGCAATGGCATCAGCTCGGGGGTTTCGTTGCAGGCGTAGCCGAACATGATCCCCTGGTCGCCGGCCCCCACCAGATCCAGGGGGTCGCCGTCGTGGTCGTCGGCTTCGTTCACCCCCTGGGCAATGTCGGGCGACTGCTGATCGAGGGCCACCAGCACGGCGCAGCTGTTGGCGTCGAATCCGCCAGCGCGGGCGCCGGAGTAGCCGATCTGGTTGATCACGCCCCGCACCAGGGTGTTGAAGTCCACCCGGGCGGTGGTGGTGACCTCACCGGTGATCAGGCACAGGCCCGTGTTCACCACGGTTTCGCAGGCCACCCGCGAGGCGGGGTCCTGGGCCAGCAGGGCATCCAGCACCGCATCGCTCACCTGGTCACAGATCTTGTCGGGGTGCCCTTCGGTCACCGACTCCGAGGTGAAGACGTAGCGGCTCATCCAGCCCAATGCAGCGTGAGGACAGCCTATGCGGCGGCGGTGCGCACCTCCAGCTCACGCCAGTGGCTGAGGCAGGGGAAGCAGGGATCGAGGGGAGGGGGGGTGCTCCAGCCCGCCCCATAGCCGAGCACCACGGGCACCCCGGCTTGCTGGGCCATGCGCAGGTCGCTGTTGGCATCTCCGATCAGGGCGCATCGCTGCACGGCCACCCCAAGGGCGCTGCAGAGGGCATGCACCGCGGCCGGGTCCGGTTTGCGGGGGCTGTGGTCGGCACTCCAGCAGGCCTGGAAACGGCCGCTGAGGTCCTGGCTGGCCAGAAAGGCCGCGATGCCGGCCCGGTCATCGTTGCTGATCACGGCGCAGGCCACGGCGGCGGCGTCGAGGGCCTCCACCAGATCGTGCAACCCCTCGGTGGCCATGGGACGCCGCTGGCTGCCTTGCCCATGCAGGCCATCGGTGGCGGCAAAGGTGGCTTCGCTCAGGTCGAGCGCCTCTGGCCAGCCCAATCCCACCTGGGCTAGGGCCGTGGCGGTGGAGATCAGGTTGTGGGTTCGGGAGCCCACAGCCGTGGCGCCGGCCGGATGGATGGCCTGTGGCGTCAGGCCATAGGCCCGCTGCAGCAGGTCGGCCAGCTCGTCGCCCCTGCCGGCCGGCAGCTCCGGGTGCCGCTGCTGCAGCAAGGTGCGGGCATGAAAAACCCTGGCCGAGGCCAGGGCGTGGAGCATGGGCTCACTGATCGAGAGGGTGCCGTCCTTGTCGAACAGCACCGCGTCGATCCGGTGGGGATGGCCGTTGGCATCGGCCAGGATTTGGCCCCGCAGCAGCAGGTGTGCCATCGGTGCATCCGGGAGGCAGGGCCCTCAGTCGAGGGTGACACCCATCGGCTCGTTGTCCTCGGCCTGCTCCAGCAGCATCTGCTTGTAGCGGGCAGCCATCTCTTCGGCCTTCTCGAACACCTTCTGGGGATCGGTGAGCATGTCGCCGGGCTCGGGCTCGAGGGCTTTGGTGGACAGGGAGATCCGGCCCCGCTCGGCGTCGAGATCGATGATCATCACCTTCATCTGATCGTTCACATTGAGCACCGTGTGGGGCGTCTCGATGTGCTCATGGCTGATTTCGGAGATGTGCAGCAGGCCGCTGACCCCACCGATGTCGATGAAGGCGCCATAGGGCTTGATGCCCCGCACGGTGCCGAGCACCACTTCGCCCACCTCGAGCCGGTTCATCTTGCGCTCCACCAGGGCGCGGCGATGGCTGAGCACCAGGCGGTTGCGCTCTTCGTCCACCTCCAGGAACTTGAGCGGCAGGAAATCGGCTACCAGCTCTTCCTTGGCCTTGCGGGTGCTGATGTGGCTGCCGGGGATGAAGCCGCGCAGACCTTCCACCCGCACCAGGGCACCACCGCGGTTGGTGGCAAACACTTCGCTGTAGATGGTGGCGTCTTCCTTCTGCAGCTGGCGCACCCGCTCCCAGGCTCGCTGGTATTCGATGCGGCGGATGGAGAGCGAGAGCTGGCCGTCCTCGTTCTCCTCACTCATGATGAAGAACTCCCGGATTTCGCCGGGCTGGAGCACGTCGCTCAGGCCCTCGACCCGGTTGATCGACACCTCCTGGAGGGGCATGAAGGCGGCGGTTTTGGCGCCGATGTCAATCATGGCGCCCTTCGACTCGAGGGCAAACACGGTGCCGTTGACCACGTCACCGGGCTTGAAGTTGTAGTCGTACTTGCTCAGCAGTGACGCGAACTCATCGAGCGTGAATCCGACGCCGTCGACGTCGCTGCGGGTCGTGGCGCGGCTGCTGGGGTCGTCGGCGGTGGGAACCTCTTCCGGAATGGCCAGGTCCAGATCGTCGCCGGCGTCAGCGGCAAGATCGAGATCGGTGGCTGCACCGAGGGCGTCAGGGCTGCTGAGCACCTCAGCGGTGGTCTCGGAAGGGGTCACGGTCATGGAGAGATGGCGGCCTGCCGGTGGCAGTGCGAAGGAAGGAACGGTCTGCCCGCCAGCAGACCGAGCGCAGTCGATCACTGTACCAACGTGACTGGCTGGTGACTCTCAGCGCTGGGGTGGCCTTCAGCCGATGGCCGCGAGGCTGGGCTTCTCCCGCAGGCGACCGCCGCCTCGCTTGTGCAGGCCCTCGAGGGTGGCGACGAAGTCACTCACGCCCTGGAACTGGCGGTACACCGAAGCGAAGCGCACGTAGGCCACTTCACTCATCTCGCTCAGTTGCTGCAGCACCAGCTCACCGATTTCGCCGCTGGTCACTTCGCGGCCGCTGCGTTGCTGCAGCTGCAGCTCGATTTCATCCACCACCGCCTCCAGCCTGGAGGGCTCCAGGCCTGTCTTTTCGCAGGCTCGCAGGACGCCGTGCAGCAACTTGGCGCGGTTGAAGGTTTCCCGGGTGGAGTTGCGCTTCACCACCGTGATCGGCACCGTTTCCACCCGCTCGTAGGTGGTGAACCGGAATTCGCAGTTGAGGCACTCACGCCGTCTGCGCACGCTGCGACCGCTGTCGGCCGCCCGCGACTCGAGCACCCGACTATCGGTGTGTTGGCAGGAGGGGCATTGCATCCCCGAACGTCCGGGTGGGTGTTCTCAAGTGTAGACAGCACTTTTTCGTTTGGAAAGGGCTGCCATGGTTGTCCTCTCGAGCCACTAAACCAACAAAAAAGCCCCTGCCGAAGCAGGGGCTGTACAGGGGTCTGGTTATTTGCCGATTTTCGGGGGATCGCGGAAGGCGATGGCGAAAAACAGCGTGGAAATGGCCAGAGCCAGGATCAGGATGTAAGCGAAGCTTTCCATGGATGTCCTCGAAGGGTCTGGCGGTCAGCTGAGGGGGGCGCCAGCCGGGGGCACATAGCCCTCGGGCAGGCGGCGGGTCGACTTGTCGCCCAGCTTCTGGAAGAGGCCGAACTCCACCTGCTCGCCCAGGTCGGGGTCGATGCCGGCGAACACATCGCGGTAGAGGGTGCGGGCACCGTGCCAGATGTGGCCAAAGAAGAAGAGCAGGGCGAAGGTGGCGTGACCGAAGGTGAACCAGCCGCGGGGTGAGCTGCGGAAGGTGCCGTCGGAGTGATACGTCTCCCGGTCGAATTCGAACGCTTCGCCCAGCTGGGCCTTGCGGGCAAGCCGCTTGACGTCGGCCGGGTCGGTGAACGTCTGGCCGTTGAGGGCGCCGCCATAGACGGTGGCGGTCACACCGGTCTGTTCGAAGGAGTACTTGGCTTCAGCCCGGCGGAAGGGGATGTCGGCCCGAACAATGCCCTCTTGGTCCTGGAGAACCACAGGGAAGTTCTCGAAGAAGTTGGGCAGGCGGCGCACTTCCAGATCGCGACCGTCCTTGTCCGTGAAGCTGATGTGGCCGAGCCAGCCCGTGGGCAGGCCATCGCCATTCACCATCGGACCGACGCGGAACAGACCACCCTTGGCCGGGCTGTTGCCCACGTAGTCGTAGAAGGCCAGCTTTTCAGGAATGGAGGCGTAGGCCTGTTCCTTGGTGGCACCGTTGTCGAGGGCCGTCTGCACGCGGCGATTGATTTCGGCTTTGAAGTAGCCCTGGTCCCACTGATAGCGGGTGGGGCCAAACAATTCCACGGGGGTGGCGGCGGCGCCGTACCACATGGTGCCGGCCACGATGAAGGCCGCAAAGAACACGGCCGCGATGGCCGAGGCCAGCACCGTTTCGATGTTGCCCATGCGGAGGGCCTTGTAGAGGCGCTCGGGCGGGCGGGTGGTGATGTGGAAAATGCCGGCAATGATGCCGACGATGCCGGCAGCAATGTGGTGGGCCACGATGCCGCCGGGGTTAAAGGGGTTGAAGCCTTCAGGCCCCCAGGAGGGTTGAACAGGCTCTAGGTGCCCAGTAATGCCGTAGGGATCGCTGACCCACATGCCAGGTCCGAAGACGCCTGTGAGGTGAAAGGCTCCGAAACCGAAGCAGCCGAGGCCAGCGAGCAGCAGGTGAATGCCGAAGATCTTGGGCAGGTCGAGCGCCGGTTCACCGGTGCGGGGGTCCTGCCAGATCTCCAGATCCCAGTAGGTCCAGTGCCAAATGGCGGCTAGGAAGAGCAGGCCACTGAAAATGATGTGGGCGGCAGCCACACCTTCAAAGCTCCAGAAGCCGGGATCCACCCCGGTCTCTCCGGTGATGCTCCAGCCGCCCCAGCTGCCGGTCACCCCAAGGCGTGCCATGAAGGGCATGACAAACATGCCCTGGCGCCACATCGGGTTGAGCACCGGGTCGGACGGATCAAAGATGGCGAGCTCATAAAGCGCCATGGAGCCGGCCCAGCCGGCAACCAGAGCGGTGTGCATGAGGTGCACGGCGAGCAGTCGGCCCGGGTCGTTGATGACGACCGTGTGCACCCGATACCAGGGCAATCCCATGGGGGGTAGTTCTGGGTGGGTTGGGCGATCGTAAGGGGCGCTCCGGCCGCCGTGCGGTCCAGGTAACGGACCGCAACGGCCTGGCTCACAATGGGGGTCTCATGAGGGAGGCCTCCATGCCCGTGATCCGGTTTGTGCGCGAGGGACGGGACGTGGAGTGTTACCCCGGCGAGAACCTGCGCGAGGTGGCCCTGCGGGAGGGCATTCAGCTCTACGGACTCAAGGGAACCCTGGGCAACTGCGGCGGCTGCGGTCAGTGCATCACCTGTTTCGTGGCCATTCCTGAAGGCAGTGGCAGCCAGGCGTTGAGCGGCCGCACCGGGGTGGAGGACCAGAAGTTGCGCCGCAGGCCCCAAAACTGGCGCCTGGCCTGTCAGGCCATGGTGCAGGAGTCGCTGCTGGTGTTGACCCGCCCCCAGGTGGGCATGGCTGATCAGGAGGCCTTGGTGACGGCTGCCCAGGCCCAACCCTTGCCCCCGGGGCCCACCGCCTGGCCGGCCCCTCCGGAGGAGGAGGGTGATGACGGGGAAGACGGGGAGGGTTCCCTTGAGGAGCCAACCGCAACGAGCGATGAAGCCCCCTGAAATCCGCCCATTTGGCGGTGATACCCTCCCAGCACTTCCCCAACGGCCATGGAAACCAACGATCTCGGCTTTGTCGCCAGCCTGCTGTTCGTTCTGGTTCCCGCGGTCTTTCTGATCATCCTGTACATCCAGACCAACAGCCGTCAGGGGGGCTGAGCCCCGAAGGCCGGGGGGCCTAGCGGCGCCCCTCGGGTTCGCGCACCAGCAGCACCGGTGCCGGGGCATGGACCCGGATGTAGTCACTCACCGAGCTGCCCAGCAAGCGGTCAATGTCCACCAGACCCCGGGCCACAACGGGGCGTCGGTCCTGGGAGGCGATCACCAGCAGGTCGGCCTTGAGTTCGTCGGCGGCAGCACACACGGTGCGGCCCACGTCACCGCTGCGATGGAGCGCTTTCAGCTCCACGCCGTAGCCCCGGGCCCGTTGGGTGGCCTTCTCCAGCACCTCATCGGCGGGGGATTTGCCCCCGCGGGAGGGGGTGATGTCCTGTCGGCTGACATGCACCCCGGTCAGGCTGCCCCCGGGGATCTCGCGCACCAGTTCGCAGGCCAGCTTGAGGGCGTCATCGCCGACGCCGGTGCCGTCAAGGGTCACCATCACCCGATTGATGTGGCGGATGTAGAGGTCGTCGCGCACCAGCAGCATCGGCCGGGTTGACAGCTGGAAGACGTACTGGCTGGCGCTGTTGCTGAGGATGGCCTGCAGCCGGCTCATGCCACGGGAGCCCATCACGATCAGGTCGCTGTTGAGCTCGTCGGCCACCTTCAGCACCGTTTGCTTGGCGTCACCCTGGCGAATGATCGTGTTCACCTCGCTGGGGTTCAGACCCAGGCGCTGCACGGCTTCTGCCGCGATCGCCGCTGCTCTCTGGGAGTGCTCGGTGAAGCTTTCGCCGGCCTGCTCCGGCACCACGTGCAGCAGGTTGATGCGGGCCTGGCGCACGGCGGGGATGTCGCGCAGCATGCGCACCATCTCTTCCACATGGCCCTTGCCGGAATCGGCGATCAAAACGTTGCGAAACACAGGAACGACTGGATGAAGCAGGCTCTCGGGCAGCCTATGGCTGATCCGTGGCCCTCATCCATCCGCCATGCAGACCGTGATCATGCCGAGCCATCCAGGCGGGTGGCTGCTGGAGCGCCGGGTGCTGCCCCAGCACACCGACCATGCCGGGGTGATGTGGCACGGCGCCTACGTAGCCTGGCTCGAGGAGGCGCGGGTGGAGGCCCTGGCGGCGGTGGGCCTGGCCTACAGCGATCTCTCCGCCCGGGGCCTGGAGCTGCCGGTGGTGAGTTTGGTGATCGACTACCGGCGGGCCCTGTTCCACGGGGAGGCCGTGCGGCTCTGCAGTGAGGTGCTGCCCCGTCAAGGCGTGAAGTTGCCTTGGCGGAGCCGCTTCCTGGCCTCTGATGGGGGCGTGGCCGCCGAGGCACGGGTGGAGCTGGTGCTGGTGGATGGGTCCGGCGGGCCAGGCCAGCGCCGCCTGCTGCGCCGCCTGCCGGCCGACCTGGAGGCCGCCGTGGCGACCCTGGTGCGCGGCCCGGATTAGGATCAGTACATCTGTACTGAATCTCACGTGGCGGTGTGTGCTGGGTCGGGGGGGAGGCGAGGTGGCGGGGCCCAATCGGCTCCTGCTCCCTGGTCGTTGCTGCGGGCCGCCGATGGGGGCGGCTGGGATCGGGAGCAGCGCCTCTGGTGGTTGCTCTGGTCGGGGTGTCCTGGGTTGGGTCCCCGCCGGCTGGTGGCCATCCGCGACAGCTTCTGCAGCCTGGCCGTGGCTTGGGCGTCGCCCCCCGAGCCCTTTGCGGCCCTGGCGGGGCTGGGTCCGGCGGCCTGCCGCCACCTGGAGCGCTACCGCGCCCACTGGGGGCCCGATCCCCTGCCCCGTCTGGCGCGGGAGATCGCTGGTGGGCGGCGGGTGCTGTTGCCTGCCGATCCGGCCTTCCCCCCGGCGTTGCTCGCCCTGGAGCGGCCGCCCCTGCGCTTGCACTGGCAGGGGCGAGGGGGGCTCTGGCCCTTGTTGCGCCGCCGTCAGGCCATTGCGGTGGTGGGCACCCGCCGCCCCTCGCGGCATGGGATCGCCATGGCGGAGGCGATCGGGGCGGCCCTGGCCCAGGCCGGCTGGCCGGTGGTGAGTGGTCTGGCCGAAGGGATTGATGGGGCTGTGCATCAGGGCTGTCTGGCCCGGGGCGGGCGGCCTGTGGCGGTGTTGGGTACTCCCCTGGAGCGGGTCTATCCCCGCCATCACCGGGAGCTCCAGGCCGAGGTGGCCGCCCAGGGGCTCCTGGTCAGTGAGTTGTCCCCGGGCACGTCGGTGCAGCCGGGCCATTTCGCCGCCCGCAATCGCCTTCAGGTGAGCCTGGCCCAGGCCGTGGTGGTGGTGGAGTGCCCCCTGCGCAGCGGTGCGCTCCATTCGGCGGCCCTCGCCATGCAACAGGAGCTGCCACTGTGGGTGGTGCCGGCCGATGCGGGGAAGGCCTCGGCCGCTGGCAGCAACCGCCTGCTCGCCCAGGACGCCACGGTCCTGCTGGACCCGGCTGACCTGATTCGCCAGCTGGGTCCAGGCCCTCTGGCTCCTGCCGATCCTCCCGCCTCCTCGGGCGTTGGAGCTCCGCTGGCCTCCGATGCAGCCCTGTTGTCAGCCTTGGGCCATGGTGCTTCGCTCGAGCAGCTCTGCCTTGCCCTGGAGCAGTCCGCTTCCGCCTTGGCCCCCCGCCTGCTGGCCCTGGAGCTCAATGGGGTGGTGCGGGCGGAGCCTGGGCTCTGCTGGCGCCCCCTATAGCCTCGTCCAATGGGGCAAAGGCGGCTGAACGGGGAGCAGTGGTTGGCCTGGCGGCGGCAGCAACTGGCCCGGGGCGGCAGCTCCACCGATTTCGACTGGCTGGTCGACCTGGCTGGGGGCCTGTCCTGGCAGCAGCAGCAGCAGCTACGGCTCCATCCCGATCAACCGGTGGTCCTCACCTGCGACCTGCCAGGGATTGAGACGCTCTGGCAACGCCATCTCCAGACCCATGAGCCCCTGCAGTATCTGGTGGGGCGCTGCCCCTGGCGCGACTTGGAGCTCGCCGTAGGCCCCGGCGTGTTGATTCCGCGTCAGGAAACCGAACTCCTGGTGGAGTGGGCGCTGGAACTGGCATCCCCCAGGCCGGCTCTCTGGGCTGATCTCGGCACGGGTTCGGGCTGTGTGGCCCTGGCGCTGGCCCGGGCCTGGCCGGGCAGTCGGGGCTGGGCTGTGGACCTCAGCGCTGAGGCCCTGCGGCAGGCCGCCTTCAATCTCGAGCAGGCGGGTGGCGGCGGCGCTCAGGTGCAGCTGTTGGCGGGCAGTTGGTGGGAGCCGCTGCGGGCCTGGTGGGGCCAGCTGGAGCTGGTGGTGAGCAATCCCCCCTACATCCCCACCGCTGTGTGGGCCAATCTCGATCCGGTCGTTCGGGAGCATGAACCGGCCCTCGCCCTCGATGGCGGCAGCGACGGACTCGACGCCCTGCGCCTGTTGGCTGAGGGTGCCGCCACCGCCCTGGCCCCGGGGGGGGTGCTGGTCCTGGAACACCACCACGATCAGAGTGATGCCGTGCTGGATCTGCTGGCGATGGCTGGGCTGGAGCAGGTGCAACGTCGCGCCGATCTGGAAGGCAAGCGGCGCTTTGCCTCGGCCCGGCGGCGGCCAATCCAGCCCCTGCACCGGTCTGCACCCTGAGGCCAAGCCGATGACCCCTGCCTCTCCCAACGCGCTCCCGGCTCCGGAGCTCGCCGCCCGACTGCAGGCGGGGGCGCCGGGCCTATTTCCCACCGACACCCTGCCCGCCCTGGCGGCTTCGCCTGGCCAGGCATCCCTGCTCTGGTCCTTGAAGCAACGGCCGGCGGATAAGCCCCTCATCTTGATGGCGGCCACGGCTGAGGCGTTGCTGGAGGCCACCGGGATGCCGCCCCGACCCGAATGGCTGGCCATGGCGGCCTGGGCCTGGCCCGGGCCCGTCACCCTGGTGTTGCCGGCCAGCGGACCGGTGGCTTCTGCCCTCAATCCCGGTGGGGACAGCCTGGGTCTGCGTCTTCCGGCCTGCGCTGAAGCCCAGTCCTTGTTGCGGCTCAGTGGTCCCCTGGCGACCACCAGCGCCAACCTGTCCGGGAGGCCAGCCGCCACCACCGCCGAGCAAGCCACCCTGCAGTTCCCGGGGGTGCCCTTGTTGGCTCCGCTGCCCTGGCCAGTGGCCGGCGGCCAGGCCAGCACCGTGGTTGCCTGGCGGGAATCAGGGGGCTGGCAGGTGCTCCGGGCGGGTGCTCTACTGCCACCAGGGATCTAGAGCAATCGCATGGCGGCCCTTGCCCTGGTGGTGCTTCTGGCGGCGGCGGCCTTCCATTGGTTGATGGAGTCGCTCCTCAATGTGCTGCCTGTTCTGATGGAGCTGAAGGCCCTGCCCTGGGCGCTGTTGGGCCTGGGGCTCTGGTTGCTGGCCGGTCGGCCAGCCGACCGTTAGGGGCGCGCGGCAGCCGGTTTCGGTTTGCTGGGCTTGGGTGTTCCAGCCGGGGTGGCCGCTGGTGGCGTGGCCGGTGCGGGAATCGGCTTGGCGTTGGCGCAGAGATGGGCCACCATCAGATCTTCGCCGCCCTCGCTTTTGGATTCGTCCTGGGACAGGGGCAGGCGCCACTCTCCCCAGGTTCCCTGGCTGGATTGTTGGCTCACCCGCAGGGTGTCGCAGTGCACCGCCACCTTGCTGGTCACCTCCGGGGATCCGCAGATGGTGGTTGTGGTGCGCACGCCTCCCTCGGCGATGCGCCAGGCGCTCCAGTCGTAGCGACAATTGCCGAAGCTTTTCCAGCGGGGCGCCTTGAGCTGGCGGATTTTGTCGAGCAGAACCTGCTCTTTGGAACTGGTCTGGGTCGGGGATGACGTTGTCGCGGATGAGGTTCCCGCCGGGGCCGCGCTGGAGGGAGTGACGACCTGGGCCAGGGAGGCTCCGATGGGCCCCACTGGCAGAGCGAAGGCCGCCAGCCCCAGCAGGCTTCCGAGCAGGCGTTGCTGGTGGCGAGGAAGACGCTCAGGACGATGGAGGTCGGGCTTCAGGGTCATGGGTAGGGAGCAAGCAAAGAGCCGGGGTGTCAGGGGCCTGAAATCAGTCGGTTGACCAGATCATTGATCAACTGCTGGCTGTCTTCGTCGATGGATGTGAACTCAATGCCATAGCCAAAGCCCTCTTCCAATGGACGAACACTGGTGATTTTGGCGTAGATTTCGGAGGTGATGTCGCTGAGAATCGAAAGTGACATCACCAGCCGGATGTTGGTGAGGCGTTCGAGTTCGATCAAGCTGGTTGCAAACATGCCATTGCTGCTGAGATCTCTGATCTTGGCGCGATGGATTTCTGGCAGAACCCGTTTGTCCTGAAGAACTTGAAACGAGAGGTCAGCAGAGAGTTCAACCCGCAGATTTTTGCGGATTTCCCGTCTTGGCACTGTCATGCTGCGGTCCTTGGCGAGTCCGATGACATCAAAGAGATCGACCGGCTCCGCCTTGCCTTTCACGCGGACACGATTGACGGCTTCGACAATCAATGCGGAGTGGGTATGCTCCAGGGTCTGGGCACTGATCAGCACCTGACCCCTCAGGCAGTGGCACTCAATGCGGGACGCCAGGTTGACTCCATTGCCAATCACGGTGTATTCGGAGTGCAGTTCTGATCCCAGCAAGCCTGCCGAGACGATGTCGGAATTGACGCCGATGCCGATGAAGAGTTCGGGATAGCCATGGCTGCTGTTTTCAGCATTGACCGCTTCCATCTCGATCTGCATCTCGATGGCACAGGTCACGGCCCGGAGCGCATGCTCTTCGGGCTGGTCACCAACCCCAAAGACGGCCAGAATGGCGTCCCCCATGTATTTGTCAATCAGTCCACCATGCTTTTGGATGATTGAATTCATCCGCCGGAAGAAGATGTTCAGGATTTTGACAACATCTTCTGCGCTGCGTGTTTCTGCCAGTGCGGTGAAGCCCCTGATATCCGCGAGCAGTACCGATACCTCACGGGTTTGGGCTTTCGACTGACGTTGGAGGAATCCGTCGATGCAGTCGCCGATTCGCTCACGCAACTCAGGCGCAACAGACGAATCGCTGGGGGGAATCAGGGTGAGGATCTGCTCGAGGAGCTCGTCCCGTCGGCTTTCGAAGCCCAGATCAGGACTGGGCTCCGTGTTGGGACTGGGGGATGACGTCTTCAAGCCTGGATTCCGAAGGAGCTTGGCGTCTGGGGCTTGGAGTTGCGGGAAGCCGGCTAACGGATTTGAACCGATGGCCTTCGCTTTACAAAAGCGCTGCTCTACCACTGAGCTAAGCCGGCCTGGGCCCAAAACCCTCCGTAACTTTATCGCTCGGCCAAGGCCCAGAGCACCAGTTGGGTGCGGTTCTGGCAGCCGGTCTTGGCCAGCAGGCTCGAGAGGTGGCTCTCCACGGTGCGAGGACTCACGATCAGCGCCGCGGCGATGGCCTTGTTGCTGAGTCCATGCTCCAGTTCCTGGAGCACCCGCTGTTCTGCCGGGGTGATGTCAAGTCCGCAGCCCTGAAGGGGAAGAGCCATGGTGCTGAAGCGTGGGGCTTCAGGGTTCCCACGGCGTGGACAGGCTCAAGAATTGGCATTGGCCTCGAGGGCCGGTGCCGCTTCGGCTGGAGGAGGTGGAAGTTTGGCCCGCCGGATCGGCAGGTTGGCCACCAGCGCCGTGACCCGGTCTTCCGTTTCCAACGTCACATCTCCCTCCTCCAGGTCGATCTCGACGTAACGGCTCACCACCTCCAGAATCTCGCGCCGCATCTGCTGGAGGAGTTCGGGATTGAGATCGCTGCGGTCGTGGGCCAGCACCAGCTGCAGCCGCTCCTTGGCGGTGTTGGCGCTGGCGGGTTGGCGGCCCAGCAGTTTGTTGATCACATCGCGCAGGGTCATCGGCTTCAGAAGAGCTTGGTTTGCATCAGGCGGCCGATGGTGGCGCGGATTCCTTGACGCTCCTTGCTGGGGTCAATCAGGGGAACGTCTTCGCCCTGGAGGCGGCGGGCCACATTGGTGTAGGCGCGGGCCGCCGGAGAGCCGTTGCCGTTGAGGGTGAGGGGCTCACCCCGGTTGGTGCTCACGATCACCTGTTCGTCTTCCAGCACCAGGCCCAACAGGGGCAGGGCCAGGATGTCGGTGACATCACTCACCGCCAGCATTTCCTGGTTCGCCATCATCTTGGGGCGCACCCGGTTGAGCACCAACTGGATGGGCTTCACCCCTTCGCTGTTGAGCAGCCCGATCACCCGGTCGGCATCGCGGACGGCCGACACCTCCGGGGTGGTGACCACAATCGCTTCACGGGCGGCCGCCATGGCGTTCTTGAACCCCCCCTCGATGCCGGCGGGGGCATCGATGAGCACGTAGTCGAAGTGCTCGCCGAGCATGGCCGCGATTTTCTGCATGTCCTCGGGCTGGAGCCACTCGAGCATGCGCGGGTTGCCCGCGGGCAGCAGGGCCAGGTTCGGTTCCTGCTTGTGTTTCACCAGGGCCTGCTCCAGTCGGCAGCTCTCGGAAAGCACCTCCTGGGCGGTGTAGACGATGCGATTTTCCAGCCCCAGCAGCAGGTCGAGGTTGCGCAGCCCGAAGTCGGCATCGAGGACGGCGGTGCGGGCCCCCTGCTTGGCCAGTGCGATGCCCAGGTTGGCGGTGAGGGTGGTTTTGCCCACGCCTCCCTTGCCGGAGCAGATCAGGATGTAGCGGGTTGAGGCGGCGGCCACGGCAAAGGCTGGAGTGCCGGCAGGTTAAGGCCAAAATCTCGTCTTGCAGGTGTTCTGGCTGGCATTGCCGCCCCTGGCCCAGGGTCTACAACGGGACCATCCGGTGGCCCTGCAGGGATGACTCTGTCGATGGAATTTGCGGCGATGCCGCCAGCTCCGGGTGAGCGGCCATCCCACCAGCAGCTGCTGGTGATGCCCGATGACGGAGCGGAGGCGGTGGTGGCCCTGATCGATGGCGCCGCCGAAACCCTGCGGCTCAAGCAGTTCAAGCTGCAATCGCCCACCATCGAGCAGGCCCTGCGGCGGGCCCACCAGCGCGGGGTGGAGGTGCGGGTGATGCTCAATCCCCACACCTCCGGGGGCGATCGTTGGAACGACGAGGCCTATGCCCAGCTGCAGGAGTGGGGCATCCAGGTGGCTTGGACCAGCGAAGCCTTTCCGGTCACCCATGAGAAGTCGTTGGTGGTGGACCGCTCCTGCGCCCTGATCTCCACCTTCAACCTCAGCGACAAATACTTCACCCAAACCCGGGATTACGGGATCGTCAGCCATGCCCCGGCGGTGGTGGAGCAGGTGATCGCCGGCTTTGAGGCCGACTGGAACCGCAGCTTTTTCCATCCCGATCTCGGTGTGGGCTTGGTGTGGAGCAGCGTGCACAGCCGCGGTCAGATGGCCCGGATCATCGACATGGCCAGCCAAACGCTGTGGATCCAGCACCCCAAGTTTGTCGATGCGGTGATCCTGGAGCGGATCATTTCGGCCCGGGAGCGGGGGGTGAAGGTGCGCCTGCTCTGCGGCGGCAAGCACGGCATCTCCGACTGGGACATCTATGACACCTTTTCGTCGCTACGGGTGATGGAGCGCTTCGGCGTCAAGGTGCGGCGCCAGAAACACCTGAAGCTGCACGCCAAGCTGCTGCTCGTGGATGGGGCCTTCGCCCAGACCGGCTCGATGAACATCGACCGCAGTGCCTTTGACCTGCGCCGGGAGCTCGGCATTGAGTCCGATGCTCCCGAGGTGGTGGCCCGCCTGCGCAGCACCTTTGAGGCGGACTGGGCGGCGGCGAAGAAGTACCACGCTCCCGATCCCCTTGATCCCAGCCTCCATGAGGCCGGCGAATTGCCGCCGGATCCCCATTTCGTCCATGACTGAGCCCGCCTTGGCCCCCCGCCCCAGCCTCCCCGAGCTCTTCTGGGGCATGTTGCAGGTGGCGCTCTCCTCCTTTGGCGGCGGCCTCTCGGCCTGGAGTCAGCGGATCGTGGTGGAGCAGCGACGCTGGATGACCAACGAGCAGTTCCTCACGGGGCTCACCGTGGCCCGGCTCTTCCCGGGGCCGAACCAGATCAACATGGCTGTTTACATCGGCGCCGACTTCCACGGCCTGGCCGGGGCCCTGGTGGCCCTGGCCGGGATGTTGCTGTTGCCCTTCACGCTCTTGATGGCCCTGGGCCTGGCCTATTTCCAGTTCCACACCATTCCGGTGGTGGATCGGGTGTTGGCGGGGGTGGTGGCCGCGGCGGCCGGCATGGCCCTGTCCATGGGCTTCAAGATCCTCGATCAATACTGGAACGATCGGGTGGCCCTGCTGCTCGCGGCCGCGGTGTTTGTTGCCCTCACCTGGTGGCATGTGCGCCTGATCCCGGCCGTGCTCGTGGCCGCTCCGTTGGCCATGGCTTGGTATTGGCCCCATCGGTCGGCCCCGCCATGACTGGGCTGCTCGCGTCTGCGGCCGCTTGTGAGCCCGCCCGCCTCTCCGACCTGGGCACCCTGCTGCAGGTGCTCGGGGAATTTTTGTCCCTGTCGCTCTTTTCCCTCGGCGGCGGCAACACCCTGCTGGCGGAGTACCACCATCTGGCCGTGAGTCAGTTCTGCTGGCTCAGCAATGCCCAGTTCGCCGATCTCTATGCCCTGGCCGAAGCGGCGCCGGGTCCCAGCTCCATGCTGGTGGGGTTGTTGGGTCTGGGCGCCAGTTGGCGGGAAGGACCGTTCTGGGCCCTGATCACCGCCTATGGCGCCGAGGCCGCCATTTTGGTGCCGTCCACCCTGGTGATGGTGGTGGCCTGCCTGAGCTGGAAGCGTCTGGAGCACTCCCCATGGCGGGTGGCCTTTGAGCGGGGGCTGGGGCCGATCACCCTGGGCATCCTGTTTGCCGTGGGGCTGAAGATCCTGCGCACGGCCGATACCAATACTCCTGGCGTCTTGGTGTCGCTGGTGGTGTGTGGGCTGATGCTGCGCACCCGCATTTCACCGCTTTGGTTCATGGCGGTGGCCGGGGTGCTGGGTGGCCTAGGGGTGATCAACCGCTGAGGGGCCAGCTCGGTTGGGCGGGGTCGATCTGAATGGCCCCATTCACAATCCGGGCCTCCTCCGCCAACCCCTGCGGTGGTACCCCCTCAGGCCCCCGCGCCACGGCTGTGGCGATGCGCAACTGCAGGGGCCGGAGTTGGAGCGCCACGATGCGGGCCGTGCTGTCGCCGTGGCAGCCCGCATGGGCGATGCCCCGCAGGCGACCCCACACCAGCACGTGGCCGCCGGCGGAGATCCGCGCCCCGGGGTTCACGTCCCCGAGCAGCAGCACCGTTCCAGCCACTTGCAAATGGTCGCCGGAGCGCAGCGTGCCCTGGTGCACCACCAGCTCCACGGCTGGATCGCCATCGCCCCCGTGGCCCCCGTTCGGATCATCGGCGTGGGGCCAGCGGCTGTCGATGCCCAGGGCCGCGGCGGCCACGTGGGTGTGGGGATGGCTGCTGGTGAGTTGCACCAGTTCCAACTGCTGGTTCGCCAATCCCTCCCGTAGCTCCCGCAGGGGGGTGAGGCTGAGGCGTCTGGCGCCGGCCTCCAACCGCACGGCACCCCGCAACGGGCTGCTGCCCAGCAGGGCCGCACTGGTGAGGGCCCCCTGCACCAGTGCGGCCACGTCGTCCGCCCCTGCCTCCTGGGGCTCCGGCAGCCGCAGGACATGGACTCCCAGTCCCGAGGAGTCTGAAATCAATACGGCTTGCATCGCTGGCTCTCTCCCATCAGCCAACCGGCTCAACGGTTCAGCAACTGGCGCAACTTAGGTGCCACCTCTGCCGGATGGATCAGCCAAGCCAGTTCGACCGGCACGGTGAGGCTCTGCACCAGGGTCGAGCGGTGCTCCAGGGCCTGCAGGTGCTCGCCGTCCCAGAGTCGCAATCCCCCCTTGTAGGGGTGGTAGCCGCGGCTCTGGCGTTGCTGCAGGCCACAGCTGGTTTCGGCATTCAGGCCCTCGGCTTGGCTCAGTTGCCTGGCCGCCGCCAGCAGCTCCAGACGACGGCCCGGCTCCTCGTGGCTCACATCGGTGGCCTTGAGCAGACGGCGCTCCAGCAGCCGGCGGCAGGGGTCCTGCAGCTCAGCCGGCCCCTCCTCCATCCAGCGCATCAGGTGGTAACCGGTGCGGATGTCGTCGTTGGCCAGGAAGGTCTCCAGATCGAGCTCCGGGCCATGCCACAGCCAGCGCTCCATCACCGGGTCGGCCCACACCTGCTCCGGCCCCAGCCGGCGGGCGGTCGCAATGGCCTGGTTCAGCAGCCAGTTGCACACCACGTTGAGCCGGTGGTTGTAGACGCTCCGGTACATCAGGTTGCGCACCACCAGGTAGTGCTCCACCGCCATCAGCCCCTTGGGGGTGATGGCCAACTGGCCGTCGGGGGCCAGGGTGAGGGCCGCCAAGATCCGCTCCAGATCCAGGCGGCCATAGGTCGTGCCGGTGCTGTAGCTGTCCCGCAGCAGGTAGTCGAGCCGGTCGCAATCAAGCTGGCTGCTCACCAGGGCCTTGATGGCGCGGCTGGGATGGTGGCCGTGTTCGAGCAGGTCGGCCACGGCGGTGGCGCTGCCCGGGGCCTGGGCCTCCAGGCAGTCCCGCAGGGCCGGATGCTCCCGGATCAGCCGGCCTGACCAGGCTTCGTGATGCAGTCCGTACATCTCTTCGCCCGAGTGGCTCAGGGGGCCATGGCCCACGTCGTGCAGCAGGGCGGCGGCGTAGAGCACGGCCCGGTGCTCCGCCAGCTCGGGATGGTGGCGTTCCAGCTGCCGCAGCGCCAGGCGGGCCAGGTGCAGCACCCCCAGCGAGTGGGTGAAGCGGCTCGATTCGGCCCCATGGAAGGTGAGGAAAGCCGGCCCCAGCTGGCGCACCCGGCGCAGGCGCTGGAAGGGGGCCGTGTCGATCAGGTCGATGGCCAGGGCCTCGGCTGGATCCGAGCGATCAAGTCGGATGGCGCCGTGCAGTGGGTCGTGGTAGGTGCGTTCCCCCATGCTCAGAGGGTCGCGTCCAGGCGGCTCACCAGCAAGCGGCCCGCCTGCTCCAGCCAGGTGTCCCCGTCGCCTCCGGGATCCAGGGGTTCGGGCTCGGCCAGCACCACATCCGGCTCGATGCCCTGGTTCTGGATGTCCCGACCACTGGGGGTGAGGTAGCGGGCCACGGTCACCGCCAGGCCACTGGTGTCGCCCAGGGGAATCAGGGTCTGGATCAGACCCTTGCCAAAGGTGCGGCTGCCCACCAGCGCGCTGCGGCCGTTGTCCTGCAGGGCGCCCGCCAGGATTTCGCTGGCGCTGGCTGTGCCGCCATTCACCAGGGTGAGGATCGGTCCGCCGTAGAGCTGGCCCGGGCCTGCCTGGGCGGGGGAGCGGAGTCCGTCGCGGTCCTGGGTTTCCACGATGGGAGCGCCATCGAGGAGGTCGTTGGCCACCGCCAGGCCCGCACTCACCAGGCCGCCGGAGTTGTTGCGCAGATCCAGGATCAGCCCCTCAATGTCCTTGGCGCTCAGGGCATCGAGGGCGTCCTGGACGTCCTGGGGCACCGGTTCGGAGAACTGGGTGATCCGCAGATAGCCCAGGGTGTGGTCTCCCACCCGAATTCGCTTGCTGCGCACGGGTCGCAGGTCCACCTGACGGCGTTCCAGCTCCACCTCCCGGGGGGTTCCCTGCACGTCAAGTTGCACCAGAACCTTGCTGCCGGCAGGCCCCCGCAGGGCGGCGGCGGAGCGCTCCAGTCCGAGCCCGGCAGCGGTCTGGCCATCCACCCGCACCACTTCAGCCCCGCTCGGAATCTGGGCCTCGGCGGCAGGCGAGCCATCGAGGGGGGCGATCACCACGATGGCCTGGTCGCTGCGGCGCAGGCCGAGTTGCAGGCCCACCCCGGTCACGGTGCCCTGGGTGTTGGAGCGCAGGGTGGCGTAGTCATCGGGCCGCAGCAGGCGCGTGTAGGGGTCACCCAGGGGCGTGAGCAGGGCCTCGATGGCGTCGTAGGCCGCGGCGGAGCTGGTGATGGGTTGCTCGAGGGCCTTCTGGCGCAGACGTTTCCAGTGCACCTGGTCGAAGCGGTCCGGATCCACATAGCTCTGGTTCACCAGCCGCCAGGCGTCCACCACCAGCTGCTGGGTGTCGCTGAGGGCCAGCCCCCCCACGGCGGGGCCGGCCAGCAAGGCCAGGGCCAGGACCAGCCCCAGGCCCTGGGCCATGAGGTGGGGGAGCAGGGGGCGAGCCCGGCGTTTCAACAGGGGTTTCCGCGCTGTTGCAAAGGGTTGAGATGGCCTGGTCCTGGGGCGCGGAGCACTCACGAGCGGCTCGGGTTCATCGGTAGACTCTCGCAACCAAACCACCCAGCTGCATGGCGAACACTCCTGCTGGAAACTCCGGACAGGCTTCGAACCCGGTTTACAACTGGTTCGAAGAGCGCCTTGAGATCCAGTCGATTGCCGACGACATCTCCGCCAAGTACGTGCCGCCCCACGTCAACATTTTTTATTGCCTGGGCGGCATCACCCTGGTCTGCTTCCTAATCCAGTTCGCCACTGGGTTTGCGATGACCTTCTACTACAAGCCCACGGTGGCTGAGGCCTACGCCTCGGTGCAGTACCTGATGACCGACGTCAGCTTTGGCTGGCTGATCCGCTCGGTGCACCGCTGGAGTGCCTCGATGATGGTGCTGATGCTGATCCTGCACGTGTTCCGGGTTTACCTCACCGGTGGCTTCAAGCGCCCCCGGGAGCTCACCTGGGTCACCGGCGTCACCATGGCTGTGATCACCGTCTCCTTCGGCGTCACCGGTTACTCCCTCCCCTGGGACCAGCTGGGCTACTGGGCCGTCAAGATCGTTTCGGGTGTGCCCGCCGCCGTCCCCGTGGTCGGCGACTTCATGGTCGAACTGCTGCGCGGCGGGGAAAGCGTGGGCCAGTCCACCCTCACCCGCTTCTACAGCCTGCACACCTTTGTGATGCCCTGGCTGCTGGCGGTGTTCATGCTCATGCACTTCCTGATGATTCGGAAGCAGGGCATTTCCGGTCCCTTGTGACCCATTGATGCGGCGGTCCCCTCTGCCGCTCCATTCCCTCTAGGCTCCATCCACCGTCCCCTGAGATCCCTGCTCCCGGCACCCGGCCATGCACATCCTCAAGAAGCCCGACCTCACCGATCCCAACCTGCGCGCCAAGCTGGCCAAGGGCATGGGCCACAACTATTACGGCGAGCCCGCCTGGCCCAACGACCTGCTCTACATGTTCCCGGTGGTGATCCTCGGGACCATCGGCTGCATGGTCGGCCTGGCCGTGCTCGACCCGGCGATGCTGGGCGACAAGGCTGACCCCTTCGCCACCCCCTTGGAGATTCTCCCCGAGTGGTACCTCTACCCGGTGTTCCAGATCCTGCGGGTGGTCCCCAACAAATTGCTGGGTATTGCCCTGCAGACCATGATCCCCCTGGGATTGATGTTGGTGCCCTTCATCGAGAGCTTCAACAAGTTCCAGAACCCCTTCCGCCGTCCGGTGGCCATGGGCGTGTTCCTGTTTGGCACCGTGTTCGCCATCTATCTCGGCATTGGCGCGGCCCTGCCCATCGACAAGTCGCTCACCCTCGGCCTGTTCTGAGCCGGACGTCCCGATCGGTCATCTCCGATTGATCCCTGATCAGACCAATGCTCCTCTCTCGCCGCGGCTTCGGTCGCGGCTTTTTTGTGCGCGGGGTCGCCTGTTCAGCCAAGGGCCCCGTTCCCATGGAGATCGAGCAAGGCCACATCCTCGGGGTTGACCCGCAGGATGTGATGCAACAACAGAAATCCCACGATCGTCCAGGTCTGATAGGTGCGGGCCTGCTGGCCCACCCAGGTGCCGGTGGGGCCGTCGAAGTATTCCGCCCATTGCTGGCGCGGCAGCTGGTTGAGCTGGCTCCAGTAGCACTCCTCGAGCATGGCCTTCATCTGACCCATCAGCAGCACATCGGCGGCGGGATGCCTCTGCTCGTGCAGCAGGATGGCCCCACCGAGGTACCAGAGCAGGCTGGGCCAGTGGCCGCCGTTGTGGTAGCTCCAGGGCCAGTTTTTGGGATCCGAGCCCGTTTTCTCCGCCCATTCCTCCACCTCCATGGGGGGATGGCAGATGCGCATCGGCATCTGGGCCATCAGGTGCTTGCGGTTGTGCAGCACCAGGCGGAACAGGGCCCGCTGCTGGGGGGCTGACAGCAGGCCGAACAGGCAGCCGAGGGAATTACCGAGGCTGTAGAAGCGGAAGTCCGGTCGGCCGGTGCGCATGTTGCCGATCAGATAGCCGCCGCGGTTTTCGAGCCAGTCCTGTAACCAAGGGGGCACCACCTGGGGCTGCACGTTGAATTCGTTTTCGTGCTGCTGATCGCCGTACTGCTCGGTGGGTCTGCGCCGGAGCACCTGCATGGTTTTGCTGGTGACCCAGTAGTGCTTCAGCAGAAAGGAGCGCAGATCATGCAACCACTGGCGGGTGAGCCCAAGCCGTTGGTCGAGCAGCCGGCTCATGGAATTCTTCTGGGCCAGTTCCATCAGCTGGCAGCAGCTGCGCAGGCAGCCGAAGAGCAGCACCTCCACCTCGAGCGGCGCCCCCCACACATCCATGGGACGGTCGATCATGAAGGCGCAGTCGGGCACAAACAGCACCGGAGTGCCCTCGAAGCTGGGATGGAGCACGAGATCCAGCAGCAGCTGCACGCCCCGTTGCACCTTCTGACTGGTGCCAAACTCCACATCGCGGCTGTGCTGGACGTAAAGCCAGCACAGCACCGGCCACCACAGGCTGGCGTCCACCGAACTGATCCGGCCGATGGAGCGCTGGCCGTAGTCGGCGATCAGTTCGCCGTCCTGCTCCACGAAGCTGGTGGGGAAGACGCCCCGGGTTTGGTAGGTGCTGCTCTGGAGGTCGAGGCAGACCGTCAGGAAGTTGCGCACGATCTCGAAACGCCCCTGCACGAGCAGGTAGAGCATCACCGGCACGTTGTCGCGCAAGAACACCTCGCCGTAGTTGGCGGCATCGCTCTTGTTGGGGTGCTCCAGGGCGGCCACCGACCCCACGAGCTCTCCGCGCACCCGCACCAGGGTGCGTTCGAAGTGCTCGCGCGCGCTGGCGACCACCGCTTCTTCCTTGGAGCTGGGGCGCACCCGCAGCTGTTCCTGGCTGAAATGCCTTGCCATGGCCGCACCATAGAAGCGCTGTTGGATTTGGACAGCCGCCCTGTGCCGCAAGGGTTTTGCAGCGATCTGCTGTCGCCATCGACACCGTTGCTTGCAGCGGGGGGCACTGAGGTGTTATGTTTTTGGACTGCGCGCGGAAGGGAGACCTGAGCGAGCAGGCTTACGACAGAAGGAGGCGCGAGCCGACGGTGTTGTAAGTTTTCTGAGTCGCC
>NZ_JACJRT010000018.1 GCF_014697415.1 Cyanobium sp. FACHB-13342
ATCTGACTTGCTTGGAATGAATGTTTTACCTGGCATCGAGCTATTTTCTCAGGGGGCTACCCCCCAAATATCGTCGCCGCTGCAGCGTTTCACAACCGAGTTCGAGATGGATCGGAGTGGTTCCACTGCGCCATGGACACCAGGATAGTTCATTCCCAGGCTGAACCCTGAGAACTGCATAGATTAGAACCCCACAAACCCTTTCAGGCTTGCGTTGAACTTCTGGAAATAAGCTTTTGTTTAGAGCTCGAGTTGTGGTCAAGCCCTCGGTCTATTAGTACTCCTCTGCTTCACACATTACTGCGCTTCCACATAGAGCCTATCAACGGGTGTTCTTCCCGTGACCTTACTGGCTAACGCCATGGGAATACTCATCTTGAGGTGGGCTTCCCACTTAGATGCTTTCAGCGGTTATCCTCTCCGCACATGGCTACCCAGCGTTTACCGTTGGCACGATAACTGGTACACCAGAGGTGCGTTCCTCCCGGTCCTCTCGTACTAGGGAGAACTCCTCTCAATATTCCTGCGCATGCACCGGATATGGACCGAACTGTCTCACGACGTTCTGAACCCAGCTCGCGTACCGCTTTAATGGGCGAACAGCCCAACCCTTGGGACCGACTTCAGCCCCAGGTTGCGATGAGCCGACATCGAGGTGCCAAACCTCCCCGTCGATGTGAACTCTTGGGGGAGATCAGCCTGTTATCCCTAGAGTAACTTTTATCCGTTGAGCGACGGCCCTTCCACGCAGAACCGTCGGATCACTAAAGCCGAGTTTCCTCCCTGTTCGACTTGTAGGTCTCACAGTCAAGCCTGCTTCTGCTTTTACACTCGTCGGCTGATTTCCAACCAGCCTGAGCAGACCTTTGCGCGCCTCCGTTACCTTTTAGGAGGCGACCGCCCCAGTCAAACTGCCCACCTGATACTGTCCAGTCCCCGGATAACGGGTGACTGTTAGAACCCTAGCTCTGAAAGAGTGGTATCTCACCGTTGGCTCACATCGACCCGCAAGCCGATGATCAAAGCCTCCCACCTATCCTGCGCATTCAGAGCCCGGGCACAATACCAAGCTACAGTAAAGCTTCATAGGGTCTTTCTGTCCGGGTGCACGTAGTCCGCATCTTCACAGACAATTCTATTTCGCCGAGCCTCTCTCCGAGACAGCGCCCAGATCGTTACGCCTTTCGTGCGGGTCGGAACTTACCCGACAAGGAATTTCGCTACCTTAGGACCGTTATAGTTACGGCCGCCGTTCACCGGGGCTTCAGTCGCCAGCTTCGCTTGCGCTGACCAGCTTCCTTAACCTTCCGGCACTGGGCAGGCGTCAGCCCCCATACATCGTCTTGCGACTTAGCGGAGACCTGTGTTTTTGGTAAACAGTCGCCTGGGCCTCTTCACTGCGACCACCTTGCGGTGGCACCCCTTCTCCCGAAGTTACGGGGCCATTTTGCCGAGTTCCTTAGAGAGAGTTACCTCGCGCCCCTCGGTATTCTCTACCACCCCACCTGTGTCGGTTTCGGGTACAGGCCATGATGCCTTAACGGGTATAGGGCTTTTCTTGGAAGCTTGACGTCACCAACTTCGCTGCCGTAGCAGCTCGCACTCACGCCTCAGCTCAAACCGTTTTCGCCGGTTCTCAACGCCTCGAACGCTTGGACCAGTAACCAACATCTGGCTTGGCTAGCCTTCTCCGTCCCCCTTCCCAAAACATCACAGGTACAGGAATGTTGACCTGTTGTCCATCGACTACGCCTTTCGGCCTCGCCTTAGGTCCTGACTAACCCTCCGCGGACGAGCCTGCCGGAGGAACCCTTAGGGTTTCGGGGCATGGGATTCTCACCCATGTTTTCGCTACTCAAGCCGACATTCTCACTTCCATGCAGTCCACGCCCGCTTACGCTAACGCTTCACCCCACATGGAACGCTCCCCTACCATTTAACAAGTTAAATCCGCAGCTTCGGTACAATGCTTAGCCCCGTTCATTTTCGGCGCAGGATCGCTCGACCAGTGAGCTATTACGCACTCCTTTGAGGATGGCTGCTTCTAGGCAAACCTCCTGGTTGTCTGGGCAATCCCACCTCCTTTATCACTCAGCATTGATTTGGGGACCTTAGCTGGCGGTCTGGGCTGTTTCCCTTTCGACCATGGAGCTTATCCCCCACAGTCTGACTGCCTAGTTACACACAGGGTATTCAGAGTTCGTCTCGATTTGGTACCGCTCTCGCAGCCCGCACCGAAACGGTGGCTTTACCCCCCTGCTGGAGCACTAGACGCTACGCCTCAACGTATTTCGGGGAGAACCAGCTAGCTCCGGGTTCGATTGGCATTTCACCCCTAACCACAGCTCATCCGCTGATTTTTCAACATCAGTCGGTTCGGACCTCCACTTGGTATCACCCAAGCTTCATCCTGGCCATGGTTAGATCACCCGGGTTCGGGTCTATAAACACTGACGATCGCCCTATTCAGACTCGCTTTCGCTATGGCTCCACCATTCCCGGTTTAACCTGCCAGTGCCTATAAGTCGCCGGCTCATTCTTCAACAGGCACACGGTCACCCGATCAGTCGGGCTCCCATTGCTTGTAAGCTCACGGTTTCATGTTCTATTTCACTCCCCTCCCGGGGTTCTTTTCACCTTTCCCTCGCGGTACTGTTGCGCTATCGGTCACACAGGAGTACTTAGCCTTACGAGGTGGTCCTCGCAGATTCACACGGAATTTCACGTGCTCCGTGCTACTCGGGATACAGCTAGGCCAACTTTGTTTTCGAATACGGGGCTTTCACCCTCTGTGGCGCGCCATTCAAACGCTTCTTCTAACTCCGTTGGTCCACGTTGCTGTCCCACAACCCCGATGGTCGAAACCATCGGTTTAGGCTCTTCCCCGTTCGCTCGCCGCTACTCAGGGAGTCGTTTTTACTTTCCTTTCCTCCAGCTACTAAGATGTTTCAGTTCGCTGGGTTGGCTCGTTCCGCCCTATGGATTCAGGCGGCCGTTCTAGGGGTTGCCCCATTCGGAAATTCCCGGATCAAAGCGTGTTTCCAGCTCCCCGAGACTTATCGCAGGTAACCACGTCCTTCATCGCCTCTGTGTGCCAAGGTATCCACCGTGAGCCCTTTGTAGCTTGACCAAATTAAACTCCCAGTCCTTCAGGCTGTTGAGGCCTATTCTCTCTGGATTCACCTGCAACTAAAACCTGATTTCTCAAGTCGCTCGCTACGGTTTGAATGCCAGGATCAAACTCCTAAACCCTCGGCGGGCTCAGAAGAAAACTGGAAGCTCTCGGCTCTAAAAACTCAATAGAATTTTCTTGATTTCAATCCAAGCTCTCTCCATTGCTGGACATCACTTGGCCTAAAATCAAGCATCCATGAGATGCTTTATTTCCAGACTCACCTATGCAGTTGTCAAGGTTCTGCTGATCCTGCAATGCTTCCTGTCTCCAGAACGCATTGAGTCCAGCATCGTGACAACTTGATTCTTCATCAAGAATGACACGAGGCTGGAGTCAATCTGACTCAGCGTCAACCATCTAAATCACCTCACCAGCAACTCCTTTTCATTCGCTGCTTGGGGCACACATCATTGGATGGAGGTTAGCGGACTCGAACCGCTGACATCCTGCTTGCAAAGCAGGCGCTCTACCAACTGAGCTAAACCCCCAAACACGAATGGGCCATCCTGGACTTGAACCAGGGACCTCACCCTTATCAGGGGTGCGCTCTAACCACCTGAGCTAATGGCCCAGGAGTTGTTGCCGCATCCAGCTCGCCTTTCGGCTTGCCAGTTTTGCATTCGCATTTCTGCTCATGCTCTCGGCTTTACCCTCTGTGGGGTGACCTAGACAAAGTTTAGGAACTGAAATTGATGGTTAAGTCTCTAAACTGATTTCTCAGCTCTTCTCTTACCCTCAAGTTGAGGTACCGATCGACCTTCGAGATGACAGGATCATGGCCTGAGAATAAAGTACTCAGACATCACGATCAGGTATTGTCTCCCTGTTAGGAGGTGATCCAGCCGCACCTTCCGGTACGGCTACCTTGTTACGACTTCACCCCAGTCATCAGCCCCACCTTCGGCATCCTCCTCCACAAGGGTTGGAGTAACGACTTCGGGCGTGGCCAACTTCCATGGTGTGACGGGCGGTGTGTACAAGGCCCGGGAACGTATTCACCGCAGTATGCTGACCTGCGATTACTAGCGATTCCTCCTTCACGTAGGCGAGTTGCAGCCTACGATCTGAACTGAGCCACGGTTTATGGGATTTGCTAGCTCTCGCGAGTTTGCTGCCCTTTGTCCGTAGCATTGTAGTACGTGTGTAGCCCAGGATGTAAGGGGCATGATGACTTGACGTCATCCACACCTTCCTCCGGTTTATCACCGGCAGTCTCTCTAGAGTGCCCAACTAAATGCTGGCAACTAAAGACGTGGGTTGCGCTCGTTGCGGGACTTAACCCAACATCTCACGACACGAGCTGACGACAGCCATGCACCACCTGTCACTGCGTTCCCGAAGGCACTCCCTCGTTTCCAAGGGATTCGCAGGATGTCAAACCCTGGTAAGGTTCTTCGCGTTGCATCGAATTAAACCACATACTCCACCGCTTGTGCGGGCCCCCGTCAATTCCTTTGAGTTTCACACTTGCGTGCGTACTCCCCAGGCGGAACACTTAACGCGTTGGCTACGACACCGAGGGGGTCGATTCCCCCGACACCTAGTGTTCATCGTTTACGGCCAGGACTACAGGGGTATCTAATCCCTTTCGCTCCCCTGGCTTTCGTCCATGAGCGTCAGTTATGGCCCAGCAGAGCGCCTTCGCCACTGGTGTTCTTCCCGATATCTACGCATTTCACCGCTACACCGGGAATTCCCTCTGCCCCTACCACACTCTAGTCTTACAGTTTCCATCGCTGAAATGGAGTTAAGCTCCACGCTTTAACGACAGACTTGTAAGACCGCCTGCGGACGCTTTACGCCCAATAATTCCGGATAACGCTTGCCACTCCCGTATTACCGCGGCTGCTGGCACGGAATTAGCCGTGGCTTATTCATCAAGTACCGTCAGATCTTCTTCCTTGATAAAAGAGGTTTACAGCCCAGAGGCCTTCATCCCTCACGCGGCGTTGCTCCGTCAGGCTTTCGCCCATTGCGGAAAATTCCCCACTGCTGCCTCCCGTAGGAGTCTGGGCCGTGTCTCAGTCCCAGTGTGGCTGATCATCCTCTCAGACCAGCTACTGATCGAAGCCTTGGTAGGCCTTTACCCTACCAACTAGCTAATCAGACGCGAGCTCATCCTCAGGCGAAATTCATTTCACCTCTCGGCATATGGGGTATTAGCGGCCGTTTCCAGCCGTTATCCCCCTCCTGAGGGCAGATTCTCACGCGTTACTCACCCGTCCGCCACTAACCCGAAGGTTCGTTCGACTTGCATGTGTTAAGCACGCCGCCAGCGTTCATCCTGAGCCAGGATCAAACTCTCCGTTGTAGTTCAAACCCTCTTGGCGCTCCTTCTCAGGCTCGCCTCAGTTCGAATTGCTAACCACCTCCAAGCACCCACTGGCGCAGGCCTTGCAGTTGGAGCCCCTTCCTCTGACAGAAGGTTGCAAAGAGTGCATTCAGAAATTTCTTTCCTCTTGACTTTCCCGAATCTCAGATCCGGTCGCGCTCGCCTCTCCTATCGGCACACCAGCTCCTGTTCCCTCGTGAGAAGGAAACACAAGCCAACCAACAGGCGCGTCACGCTTTGTTTCTTTTGACGGGACCTCACACCTTCACTGCTCTGTTCGTCACACACCGATTCCTCAGCTTCCCCGCCAGCTCCAACACCCTCCCTCTCAGGCGGTGCAGGCTCCCAGCTTCGGTGTGACGCAGTGAAAGCGTCAGTTCCTAAACTTTTCGGTTGTCCAGGTGCTTCCGCTTCCCTCCCCCTCTCGGAGGCTCTCGGCGAAACGCCGCCTCTCGGCGACTCAGAAAACTTACAACACCGTCGGCTCGCGCCTCCTTCTGTCGTAAGCCTGCTCGCTCAGGTCTCCCTTCCGCGCGCAGTCCAAAAACATAACACCTCAGTGCCCCC
>NZ_JACJRT010000002.1 GCF_014697415.1 Cyanobium sp. FACHB-13342
ACGCACGTCGGAGAACTGGTTGACGCTGGTCACCTGATTTTTCGATCGCCAGGCCTTGAGCTCGTCGATCTCCTGCTGCTCCATGTAGTCGTTAATGGCCTCACGACTATTCAGCGACGCCAGCTCACCCGCGGCGGCGGTTGTCGGGCCGATCGCAGTGGGCAGCACCAGGCCAAGGGTGGCGGGGGCCAGCAGGATGCGCTGGAAAGCGTTCATGAACTCCTCACAACAGAAGTGGAAGGATTCCCGTTTCTCGGGAATGACCTGCGCCCACGTCTATTGGATGAAGGTCGCCCGATTGGGCGACTTCGATTCATTCTTGGGTATCAAACATGACACCTTGGGGTGGCCGTGCCGATCCGCGCTTGCGATGTCTTGACGTCGAGCCCAGCGTTCCCTGGAAGGGACAGTTCTGGCTTTGAATTCAGGAGTGTCGCCGTACCCGAACGGGCACCAGTACCGGTTGCATCAGGCCTCCGCCGCCGTTGTCGTCATCGGAGTCGGTGGTGAGCCAGAAGGCCAAGCCGAAGAGGGCGAGAACGCCGGAGAAAAGAATCAGTTCGGCCATGGCGTTCTTATTGGCTCGCCACACGGTAGCCAGCTTGGCCAGGCGTGGTGTAGCGAAAACGGCCGTTTTGGGGCGGTTCTTACACCAGGGTGGCGAGGGCGAGCAGCCCACCGGCCAGGCCGAGGACGGCAGCCAGCCGCAGCGTCCAGCTGGGGCCCAGGTGACGCAGGGTCAGGAAACTGGCCGTCACCACAGCAGTGGAGGCCAGTGCGGCACCACACCACCAGCCCAGCAGGCTGGCGGCCGTGCCCGTGGCTTCCTGGCCGTGGAGCATGGCGTGGATCGCCACCCCTGCCGCCAGGACCACGGCCAGCAGGGGGCTTTGGCGCCGCCGCACGAGCAGGGTGACGCCCAGGGCTGAAACCGCCAGCGCCGCCAGCACCTCCGCGGCAGGAAGGCTGCCGCCGAAGGCTCCAAACAGGCTTCCCCCTGTAGCGCCACCGAGAGCCACCAGCAGCACGGCGGGGCCCGCCAGGGCTGCGGCCCCGCCCACGCCAACCAGCAGGAGCAGATGGTCGAGGCCCAGTAGGGGGTGGCTGGCACCGGCCACCAGCCCCCCCGTGGCCACCCCATGGGCACCGGCCGGCAGGGCTGACAGCAGGCTGAGTCCCAGTCCGGCTGCGGCGGCGAGGGCCAGTTGACGGGTGGCTTGGGGAGTCATGGCGAACGTGGGGCCTTCCAATCAGTATCCCGCTCAGGCGAAGCCCTTGCCGGAATCCTTGGCCACGCACGCCTGGAGCTGGCGCCGCAGTTGGTCGTGGTTGAGGTTCTTGCCGATCAACACCACCTGGTTCTTGCGGGTGGCGTCGGGCCAGTCGGAGTCGTCGATCGAGAAACGCTTGCCGGCCAGATGAAACACATGGCGCCGTTCGCTCTCGTTGAACCACAGGATGCCCTTGGCCCGGAACACCTCCGCGGGCAACTGGTTGTCGAGGAAGTTCTGGAATTTGCGCAGGGCAAAGGGGCCCTCGGCCGCAAACGACAGCGACGTAAAGCCCTCGATGGCGGCGTGGTCGGGATGGGCGGCGTGGTCGTGGTGATCGCCGTGGTGATGGTCGTGGTGATGCTCCTCGTGATGGCTGTGCGTCTGACGACTGGGCGCGTGATGGTGGTCGTGGTCGTGTTCGCAGTGGCCATGGGCATGGTCGCAATCGCTGTGGTCCTGCTGCGCCACGATCTTGTCGCTCTCAAACAGGCCCACGCTCAGCAGCAGCGGCAGGGGCACCTCACCCTTCACCGACCGCAGGATGCGCGCGTCCGTTTTGATCTGGCGCAGTTGCGCTTCCAGGGCGTTGAGCCGCTCTTCGGCCACCAGGTCGCACTTGTTGAGCAGGAGCATGTCGCTGTACACGATCTGGGCCCGGGCCACCTCCCCCTCCAGCAGCTCATCGCTGAAGTTCTCCGCATCCACCAGGGTGATGATCGAGTCGAGGCGGGTGGCGTCGCGCAGGTCGCTGCCCAGGAAGGTCATGGCCACCGGCAGCGGGTCGGCCAGGCCGGTGGTCTCCACCACCAGGTAGTCGACCGGCTCGGGGCGATCGAGGATCCGATACACCGCTTCGAGCAGCTCGCCGTTGATCGAGCAGCAAATGCAGCCGTTGCTCAGCTCCACCATGTCTTCGCCGGTGGCCACGATCAGGTCGTTGTCGATGCCGATTTCGCCGAATTCATTCACCAGCACCGCCGTTTTCAGGCCCTGCTGGTTGTTGAGGATGTGGTTGAGCAAAGTGGTTTTCCCCGCCCCCAGAAAGCCGGTGAGGATCGTCACCGGCAGGCCCGTGGGAGCCGCTGCCATCACGGTGGATTCGCTGGGGGTGGCGCTGGCGGTCATCGATGCAGGGGATTGCCGTATGACGTTGACCTTAGGAAGGGCGTGATGGTGGATTCCGGATCCGGGCCTGGCTCCTCGCGCCTTACAGCTGCTGTTGCAGCTTTTGCAGCTGGGCTGTGCCCATCACGGTTGTGCGCGGGGGGATCACCGTTGGGAAGGCCTGCAACATGGTGGCAATGGCGCGCTGCTTGTCGCTGAGTTGGACCGCGGCAGCCGGTTGGCTGGCCGCGGCTTGGCCGAGCAGCCGTTGGGCCTCCAGCAGGAAGCCCCGTGCGTCCTGGTATTCGATCGCTTCCACAACCTGGTTCCCCGTCACTGCGGCTCCGTATTCGTCCAGGGCCGTCTCCGCCAGCTGCCGCACCACGGCCGTCACCATTTGGGTGTCTGCGGCCCCACCTCCAGACAGGGCTTGGGCTGCGGCGGCGATGGCCTGCTGGGCCCTGGCCAGTTTCTGGGCCGTGGCAGGGGCCTGGGGATTGAGCCGCACCTGCTGGCGCAGGTCTTCCAGGGTGGCCAGGAACGGGGCGATCCGGCGACGTTGCAGGGCCGGCTCCACGGCGCCGTAGAGCTCATCGATCGGATGGCCCACGTGGGGCTCGGCTGCGCTGTAGAGCCGTTGGTTCAACAGCTCCTGGGCCACCAGCAGGTGGCCCTGCATCTGGGCCAGCACCACCAGTAGATCGAGGTCGGTTTGGGCGCTGGCCGCCCGACCACCCTCTCCCCCTTCCCCGCCTTCTCCCCCTTCCCCACCCTCGGCGAGGGTGGCCTGGCTCGGGCTCGACGACGCTGGCCCGTGCTGGCTGTGCTGGGCCAGGGCCTGGCACGGCTGGAGTGTGATGCCGAGCACCCCTGTGCTCACGCCCACGCTCAGGAAGATCTCCAGGGCTTTGCGGGGGCGTGGCATGGGACAGGTCTTCAGTACAGCCAGGATCCTGCACGCCCCGCCCTTATGCCGTTCTTTTGCTATCGGGGGAGGTGATCAAAGGCACCGCGACGGGTGCCTCAGGCCGGCACCACCTCAAACAACCCCATGCAGCCCCGTTCGGCGATTGGGTCCTGGTGGGGGTGAACCATGTAGCGGCCGGTAAAGGGGAAGGACCACTCCAGGATCTGCCGTTCGGCCATCCCGAGAGTCACCACGTCCGTGGTGTCGCTCCAACTCGGATGGATCACCCGGAATTCGTTGGCATGGAGATGGAAGGTGAGTGGTGCCTCCAGTTCCGTCATGTTCAGCAGGTAGAGCCGCACCAGCTGGTGCTGCCGGATGCGGATCGGCTGGTGCATGTAGGCATCAGGGATGCCGTTGAAGGCATACAGCTCGTTGCGCCCGTCATTGTTGAGGTCGTAGCCACCCATCACCAGCACCAGTTCATCGGCGGGGGGGCGGGGCGTGATCGGATCCACCACCAGCAGCCCGAACAGGCCCTTGCCCACATGCCGCGCCACCGGCGCCACATGGCAGTGATAGGGGTAAAGGCCGGCCCGCGGCAGATCGAACTCATACACGGCAGTCCGTCCCTTGAGCACCGGCTCCACGCCATCCATGGCGGCAGGGTGAGTGCCATGAAAATGCAGGCTGTGGGAGGTGCTGTCGCCGTTGTGGAAGAGCACGCGGATGCGTTCTCCCTCCTGGGCACGCAGCGTCGGCCCGGGCACGCGGCCATTGAGGGTCCAGGCCTTGAACAGCACCTCTCCGCCCAGGGGAAGGGTGATGCTGCGGGCTTCCACCTCGAAGACCCGGATCCGTTGGCCGTTCTCCGCAATCAGGCGGCCCTGCTCAAAGCTGCGCAGGCACTCCTGGGGATCGAAGGGCAAGGGCGCTGATTTCGCGGGCGATGCCATCGGCGTCTCCATGGCCCGACTCCGGGCTCCCAGGCCTGCTCCCAGCAGGCCGGCACCGGCCATGAGCCATCCCCCGGCCCGGAGCAGCTGACGGCGATGGAGGGTGTTGGGGATTGGCTGCACGCCCTTTCTCCTCAGCTTTCGCCCCCTTCTCCCCCCTCACCCCCCTCGCCCGCATCCCGATTGTCGGGCGGGTTGGGGCTGCGCAGTTCCTGGTTGTCGGAGCCCCCCTCCTCGCCGGCCTCGGGGGCTTGGCCGCAGGCCACGGTGCCGCCGGCCAGGGCCAGGGTGCTCAGAAAGAGGGCGATGCTGGAGCGATTCATCGGGCTGGATGGGATCAGAGCCTGCTTCGATCCTGAACGGATTGCGGCCCCTGCGCATGGGTTCTGCAATCTGATCACAGCTCGCCGTCGCAATCGTCACGTCCCATGCGTTTTCTGATTGAGCCGCTGGTGCCTGCAGCGCAATGCCGCTCCTGGGTCGAGCAGCTGCAGCGGGCGGGTGAGGCCTGGCGGCCCGGCACGGACACGGCCGGCTGGCACGCCCGGGAGGTGAAGGCCAACCACCAGCTCGATCGCCAATGTGCGCTGCATCAGACCCTGGCTGCGGAGCTGCTGGACCAGTTGCGGCGCCATCCCTTGATCCAGGCGGCGGCGTTTCCGCGCCAGATCCATGGCCTCCTATTCAGTCGCAGTGGCGTGGGGGAGGGCTATGGGCGCCATGTCGACAATGCCTGGATGGCGGGAGGCCGCAGCGATCTTTCGTTCACCATCGCCTTGAGCGATCCCGATGGCTACCAGGGGGGAGCCCTGGTGCTCGAATCGCCGAGTGGGGAGGATGCCTTTCGCCTGCCGGCCGGCCATGCCCTGGTGTACCCCAGCACCCTGCTGCACCGGGTGGAGCCGGTGACCGCCGGCGAGCGGCTGGTGGCGGTGGGCTGGATCGAGAGCCGCATCCGCCATGGGGACCAGCGGGAGTTGCTGTTCGAACTGGATACGGCGCGCCGGACCCTGTTTGAGCGCAGCGGCAAAGATGAGGTGTTCGATCTGATCAGCCGCAGCTACACCAACCTGTTGCGCCGCTGGGAGCGTTAGCGGCCGATCGCCTGCCACCGCTGCACCAGGGCCTGCTGACTGGCCCGGTCGCACCGGCCCTTGAGCCCGGTGACGATCAGACAGGTGTTGTCCGTGAGGGTGGCCACCAGGGTGGCGAATCCACGGCTGGCGGGGGCCAGGCCATCCGCCACCAGGGGGGCTGGGGCCAGGGGCACCCCGCTCAGGGCGCTGATGCGTTGCAGGGCCTTGCTGGCCGGCAGCTGTTCCGGGAACAGCATGGGCACCTGCTCCCGCTTCAGTTGGGCCACCACGGCCTGAAAGGCCTGGGGCCGCAGGGTGTCACTGCTGCTGCTGGCATCCACCAGCGGCAGCTCCTTGAGCTTGTAGGCCCGCGCCAGGCTGGGGAAGGCCCGGTGCCCGGTGGCGAGGGGGCTGCTGGCGGGAATGGTGGCCAGCTGCTGGCGGTTCCAGCGGTCGAGCTCGCCGAGCACGGTGGTCATCTCCAGGGCCCGCGCGGCAATGCGGCTGCGGGCCTCGGGGTTGCGGGCTTCCAGTCTCTGGGCCACCAGCCGCACCATGGCGCTGGCTTGGACGGGGTCGTGCCACACGTGGGGATCCCGGTCGCCGTGATCGTGGCCGGCGTCGTGATGCGGGTCATGACCCACCACGGGGCTGCCTGGGACGGCCAGCTCAGCCACCGCCACGGCCCTGGTTAGGTCGCCCAGGGCAGGGGTGAGGCTGTAGCCGTTGATCAGCACCAGCGGGGCCTGGCGGAGCTCGCGGCTCTGCTGGGGTGTCAGCCTGAACTGGTGGGGGTCGTCTCCGGGACGGAGCAGGCAACGCACCTCGAGGTCGGCTGCGGCAAGGCGCTGGCTGAGGTCACACAGCACCCCATCGGCGGCGACCACCTCTGGGGGGCGGGACGTCCTGCAGCCGGCCAGGGCCACAAGGCCTGCCAGGGCGAGCGCCAGGGCCAGGCCGGCAGGGGGCGACGTTGGCGATCGGAGCGTCACAGGCACAGGCTGGCCATCCCCGGAATTGGGCGAATGATAATGGTTCTCATCTTTTCGAGCTGGTTGGGGTCGTGGTCGTCTTGGCGCGACCCTCGTTAGCTTTGGGCCAGGCCTGAAGGCGTTGCGTGTCGCTTGAGGTGAGTCAGCTGCGAGTTCGCCGCGGCGACCAGCTGGCCCTGGAGGGCGTGAGCTTCGCGCTCGAGCCCGGCACCCTCACCGCCCTGGTGGGCCCCAACGGAGCCGGCAAGAGCACCCTGCTGCAGGCCATCGAGGGGCAATTGCCGCTGGAGAGTGGCGCCATCCGTCTCGATGGGCTGCCCCTCACCCCGGCCCTGGTGCGGCAGCAGCTGGCCCTGATGCCCCAGCGGGGGGAGATCGCCTGGCACTTCCCCATCAGCGTGCGGGAGCTTGTGGCCCTCGGGCGGATGGCCGCCCAGCGCCCGGGGTGCTGCGATGTGGAGGCCGCCCTGCAGCGGGTGGGCTTGGCCGGGTTGGCGGGGCGTCGCCTGGATCAGTTGTCGGGGGGGCAGCAGCAGCGGGCCCTGCTGGCGCGCACCCTGGTGCAGCCGGCCCGGGTGTTGCTGCTCGATGAGCCCTGCGCCGCCATCGACCCCCCCTCGCGTACGGAGCTGCTCAAGGTGATGGGCCAGCTGCGCGATGCCGGCCTCACCCTGCTGGTGAGCAGCCACGACTGGGGGCGTGACCTCGATGCCTACGACCGGGTGCTGGTGCTCGATCGCTGCCTGCTGGCCGACGGCAGTCCCCAGCAGGTGCGCCATGCCCTCGGCGACCTGCGCGTGGGCAACCACTGCTGCGGTTAGCTGGCCCGCGCAGATGCCGGCTGGGTTGCACCGGCCTGGCGCTGCTGGCAGCTGGGGCACAGACCGAAGAACTCCAGGGTGTGGAACAGCAGCCGGAAGCCGGAGGTCTGCACGTCATGCAAGTGCACATCGTGCATGGGGCAGTGTTCGAGCACGGCGGTGCAGCCGCAGTCGACGCAGGTGAGGTGGTGCTCGTCACGGTCGGTGGGGGCGAACAGGCCCTCGCCACTGGGCAGGTGACGGCAGCGAATCAGGCCCCGTTGCTGCAGCTGACGCAGGTGGCGGTACACCGTGGCCAGCCCCATGGGCTGGGGGCCCTGGCGCAGCAGGGCGTGGAGGTCTTGGCCGGAGAGTTCCCGGTCGGCCCGGCGCAGGGCGGCCAGCAGCAGCTGCTGGCGATCGCTCGGGGCGGCAACCTGGGTGGACATGGCCGGGCCGGTGACGGCGGAGTGCGCTGATCCTATGGAGAGTCTCTGGTGGCTGCTGCCGCTGTTGCTGGCCCTGGTGATCGGTGGGCTGTGTCCCCTGGCGGGCACCCTGCTGCTGGTGCAGCGACGGCTGTTTTTGGCCAACCTGGTGTCCCACGCCGTGTTGCCGGGGCTGGCCCTAGCGGTGGCGTTGCGCCTGGATCCGGGCCTGGGCGGCGTGATCAGTGGCCTGGCCGGCGCCCTGCTGGCGGAGCGGCTCAGCCGCGCTGATCGTCCCGGGGAAGGGGGCGATGAGGCCGTGCTCAACACCGTGCTGGCGGGTTTTCTGGGGCTGGGGGTGCTGTTAATTCCCCTGCTGCAGATCCGCGTCGACCTAGAGGCGGTGCTGTTCGGCGACCTGCTGGCCGCCGCGCCGGCCGACCTGCTGCGCAGCCTGCTGGCCCTGGCGGCCGTGCTGCTGCTGTTGGCCTTGCGCTACCGCCACTACGTGTATCTGGGCGTGGATCCCCTGGGCGCCGCCGGGGCGGGCCTGCCCGTGCAGCGGCTGCGGCTGCTGCTCACGTTCGTGACCGCCTTCACGGTGGTGAGTGCCATGACCGCCGTGGGCGTGGTGTTGGTGATCGCCCTGATGGGTGCACCGGCCCTGGTGGCCCTGGCCGGTGCCGCCAGCCTGCGCCAGGCCCTCTGGCGCTCGGCCCTGGTGGGCATGGCCATCAGTGGGGCGGGCTTCCTGCTGGCGATCCAGCCGCTGGTGAACCTCCCCCCTGGCCCCCTGATCGGCGTGCTCTGCCTGGGACTGCTGCCCCTGGCGGGGCTGCGGGAACGGCGTCTGTTAGCCCGCCGGTAGCCACAGGGCCCACCGCACCGGCTTGTTGACCGGCTGGAGTTGCAGGGTTTGGCCATCCACCAGCACGGCCAGTGCCCCCGCCGTGGCGCGGGCCCGGGGCCGCAGGGTGAGCAGCAGCTGCTGGCGGGTGGGATCGAAGGCCATGGCGCTGCCGGGCTCCAACTCCCAGCCCGTCAGGGTCCGTTGCTGGACCAGCTGGCCGCGGCGATTCAGGGCCAGCAGCTGGGGCTGGGCCCCCTTCTTCCAATCGCTGATCACCAGCCAGACGCGCTCGCCACCCCGGTCGCAGGCGCTGGCCAGCACGGCTTCAGTGCCGATCCAGAGTTGGCGCGGGGGCTGGCCCGGTTCCACCAGCTCGAGGGAGCGGCGGTAGTCGGGCCAGTGGCGCACCAGCAGGGCCCGGCCACTCACCGGACAGAAGCTGCTGAGCTCCCGGCTGCCGGGCAGCAGCTGGCGCCGGCTGGGTTGTCCGGGCAGGGAATGGAGGGTCAGGCCTTCCAGTTCCGGCACCACCACTCCGCCGCCCTCCGGCAGCAGCTGCATCGGTCCGGAGGCCTTCTGAACCAGGGGCTGGCGTTCGCCCCGGCGGGTGTGGAGCACGGTGGTCCCCGGCTCCAGGGCGGTGGTTGAGGCCTGCACCAGCAGGTCGCCGCGGCGGTTGCTGCTGAGGTGGGCAAACAGCAGGGGCTCCCCACTGAGGGGCGCCAGCTGGCCAGGCTTGGGTTCACCCAGGCCGCCGGGCTCGCGCACCAGATTGCGCTGGTGCAGGGGCAGGCGCCAGAGCCGATGGGAGCCCTGGCCATCGCCGCTGAGCAGGGCCACGCCGGAGCCGTCGCCCAGGGGCATCACCTGGGCTAGCTGGGGCCACACCCGCGTCAGCGGCAGCCAGCTGCCATCGCGGCGCTGCAGTTGCAGCTGCTCTCCCCCCGCCACCGGCACCACCGCCAGCAGCCGGGGCCGGGGGTCCCAGCGCCAGCGCTGGGGTTGGAGCGAGAGGCCGCGGCGGTCGGTCCCCGCCAACAACAGCTGCAGGGGGCCCGTGAGGGTCTGCTGGGGCAGCAGCAGCAGGCGCAGGGGATTGCCCTCCCCCAGCCAGCGCCTGGCCAGCCCCGGTTCCAGGGCACTGGAGCGCTCCAGGCTGGAGCGCTGCATCGGCCGGCTGAAGCGCAGATCCAGGGCGGCGGGGCCCGAGCTGGCCGTGGTGGAGCTGATCTCCACCAGCCGGGGTGGGCGCCGCAGCAGCAGCTGTTGCTGCAGGGCTGCGAGCGCTACTCCGCCCCCCAACACCAGCAGCACCCGCCTCATGGCTCGAGCGGCCGGCTGGGCCGGGCGATGGGCGTGATCCGCTGGGCCACCACCACGCTGCGGCTCTGGCCGTGGTGCTCCTCCACCGCCATGGTGCCCTGCACCGCCAGCCACTGATCGGCCCGGGGCACCTCGCCCGGCGGCCAGCGCACCGGCAGGCCCACCGGCGTGGCATCGGCGAGACAGCAGCGCACCAGCAGCCTGGCCAACTGGGGAGACTCCCCCGGCTGGGGCCACACAAAGCCGCTGATGCGCACCGGGTCACCGGCGTAGAGGCTGGGGTCGGGCTGGCTGCGCAGCAGGCGCACCCAGTCGGTGAGGCTGCGCTGGGCCGGCGGCAGCAGGAAGCTCAGCTCGGCCTCCTCACCCAGTTCGGCGGGGCGGTTGGCGGCCAGGTCGCTGAAGGAGGGGTTCGGGGGAAGCACCAGCACCAGCAGGGCCACGGCACCGCTCCACCACCAGGTTCTTGGGCTGGGTGGCCGACGGCCTGGCCCCAGCTCCGCTGGCAGTTGCAGGGCTGCTAGCACCAGCAGCACAACGCCGCTGAGGCCCACCAGGGGATGGAAGATCCCCCGCAGCAACAGGTCGAGCCGGCCACTGAGGCTGCTCACCAGCAGCACGAGTCCCCAGAGGGCGAGGGCGAGGGACCGCATCACAGCAACAGCAGGTTGACCCATTGGCCCAGCACCAGCACCGCCACTCCCGCGGCGGCGGCCGTCAGGGCAATGGCCCGGGGCTGAAACAACACCCGAAACAGGCCCAGCAGCTTCAGATCCACCACGGGGCCCAGCACCAGAAAGGCCAACAGCGCCCCCGGGGTGATCTGGGCGGCAAAGCCCAGGGCCAGAAAGGCATCCACGCTGGAGCACACCGACACCACCACCGCCAGCAGCATCAGGCTGAGCACCGACAGGGTGGGGGCTCCCCCCACGGCCAGCAGCCAGCTCCGGGGCAGGAGGGTTTGCACGGTGGCGGCGATGGCGCAGCCCAGCACCAGCAGGGCGGCCAGATCGAGAAATTCCCGGCTGCCGTGCTCCAGCACCTCCTGCAGGGGGGGACGGGACGGCTGAACCGGCAGCGGCGGGGGGCTCACGGTTCCCACCAGGCCCGAGCGTCTCTCCAGCAGTCCCACCTCCGCCAGAGGTTGACTGAGCCGCCGTTCCTCCAGGAGGGCGGGCGCCAGCAGGTGGGCCTCCGGCAGCAACCGCAGCACGCTGGCCAGCAGCAGGCTGAGCAGCAGGGCTCCCCCGGGACGGGCCGCCAGCAACCAGGGCTGGTTGGGGAAGGCGGCCCAGGTGCTGGCCAGCACGATCGGGTTCAGCACCGGAGCGGCGAACAGGAAGCCGAGGGCCGTGCCCAGGGGGGCCCCCCCCGCCAGCAGGCGCCGGGCCACCGGCACGTTGCCGCATTCACAGGCCGGCAGGGCAAAGCCCAGGGCGGCGCCGGTGAGGGGGCCGAGCAGGGCATGGCGGGGCAGCTTGCGCAGCCAGCCGCCCCCGGGGGCAAGCCAGCGGGCCAGGCTGGCGATGGCCACCCCGATCAGCAGGAAGGGGAGGGCTTCCAGCAGCAGCCCCTGAAAAATGGCCCAGGCGGTGGCCAGGCGCTCCAAGGCTCAATCGATCACGGCCAGCCGACCATGGCACAAAAGCCCGGGCGCAGGTGCCTGCTTCAGCCTGGTTCCGGAGCCCTCGGGCCCCCAAACCAGCCGGGGATGGCTTCGTAGCAGGCGGCGTTCTTTTCGTTTTCCCGGGCCTCCACCTTCCAGCAGCAGGTGCGGCCGCCGTCGCGCCCCTGCAGCAGGGCGTTGGCCCACTCCCACACCAGCTGGGCGCTGGCCTCCATGCCCACGTTGTCCATCACCCGCAGGTCGAGGGCCCCTTGCTCATGCAGGGCCTGCCACTGCTCCAGCAGCGGGTCGTCGGCATTCACCAGAAAGGTGTGGTCAAACTGGGTCGCCAGCTGGCTCTCCAGGCTGCCCAGGCTGGAGAAATCCACCACAAAGCCGTTGGCATCGAGGCTGGCGGCCCCGAACCAGCAGGTGAAGCTGCGGCTGTAGCCGTGCACGAAGCGGCAGTGGCCGGGGTGGCGCCACTGGCGATGGCAGCAGGGGTAGCCGCTGAAGGTCTTCGAGCAGGTGAAGGCGGCGGTCATTCCCTCGGGGAGCGGGGCGGGAGGTGGATCTTGCGGGAGGATCGGGGCAGATCGATCGGCAGCCCGTGCAGGCTTCATTTAAGGCCCCAGATCCGGCCTACACCGCGTCGCTTCAGGCCACCCTTCGTTTCAACGAGGCCGGGTTGATTCCTGCGGTGGCCCAGGACTGGCTCGATGGGGCCGTGCTGATGGTGGCCTGGATGAATCGCGAATCCATCGAGCGCACCCTGGCCAGCGGTGAAGTGCATTACTGGAGCCGCTCGCGGCAGGAGCTGTGGCACAAGGGGGCCACCAGCGGCGCCATCCAAACCCTGAAGGGCCTGCGCTACGACTGCGACGCCGATGTGCTGCTGCTCACGGTGGAGCAGCGCGGCGATGGGGCCTGCCACACCGGCGCCCGCAGCTGCTTCTACGACGATGGCCCCGTGCCTTCGAGCGGTGGGGCGTCCGCCCCGCAACCCCCGGCGGATGTCTGCACCGAGCTGATGCGGGTGATCGAGGGCCGGCGCGACCGGCCCGAGCCCGGCAGCTACACCAACAAGCTGTTGGAGGGCGGCGACAACCGCATCCTCAAGAAGATCGGTGAGGAGAGCGCTGAATTTGTGATGGCCTGCAAGGACGCCAACGCCGCCGAGATTGCCGGCGAAGCCGCTGACATCGTGTTCCACCTCCAGGTGGCCCTGGCCCACCACGGCGTCAGTTGGCGCCAGGTGCAAGCGGTGCTGGCCCAGCGGCGGGGGGCGCCCCGGCGGGATTGACCGGTGCTGGATCGGCCAGTCCGGGTTGGGCCTGGAGCCAGCGCAGGGTGGCCCGGTCGCGGGGGCTCAGCTGCAGCACCGGTCGGCTGCCCGGAACGGCGCTGAGGGCATCGCCCGGCTGATCGCTGTGGCCCCAGAGCCCGAAGGCGTGGCCGAGCTCGTGCAGGGCGGTGGCCTCCATGGCCGGCACCCCCTGGCCCGGACTGAGCTGCACGGTCACCTGGGGTTCGATCCGCCAGGGGCTGGCCGGTTGCCCGGGCTCACCCCGCCGCACCTCCACCAGCATCAAGGTGGCGCGGCCATGGCTGGCGCGCCCGTTCTGCACGGGGGGCCGGCGCCTCAGCAGCCGCACCTGGGCCCGCTCCGGATCGTCCACCACCGTGATCGGCAGATCCCGCTGCCAACTGGCCAGGGCTCCCTCCACGGCCTGGCGCCAGCGCCCATCCCACAGGGCCGCTGGCCCCGTGTTGGCCCCGGGCTCGATCCAGAGGCACCAGTGGGGGCGGCGCGCCCAGCCCAAGGGGGTGGGTCGCAGCTGGTGGCGGTAGTCGGCGTTGGTGGGGCTGGGGCTAGGGGCGGCGGGCGCTGGGGTGGCGGCCCTGGCAGCGGGGATTGGCCGCTGGTCCTGCAATGGTGGACAGGGATCGGCGGCCGCCGGGCCAGCGAGGGCGGGTCGGGCCAGGGCCATCAGGCCGGCCAGGCTCGCCAGCAGTGGCGCCTGGACCCGACCCATCAGGCGGGCAGGCCGACGCCCCGGGCCATCAAGGTGGCGAGCAGGGGCACCAGGGCAAAACCGACGAGCTCGATGTTGAGGATCCAGCCCAGCCGTTTGGCGAGGGCTTCGCTCACCTGGGGCAGCTCGCCCTTGCGCAGGGGGATCGCCCAGAGGATGTAGGTGATGGTGGGGTACAGCGACAGGCCGCCCACACCCAGGTAGAGGCCCACCTTCCACCAAAACAGGGGGTTTTCCGTATAGAAGGCGCTGCCCTGGCCGAAGTACAGCACCCGCAGGATGCCGCTGCCCAGCAGGGCCAGGGCCGCGAGGCCGTACACCACATCCGTGATCACCATCAAGGTGGCATCGGCCTTGCTGGGATTGGGCCTGATCAGCCGCCGCTCCAGCACTAGGGCGCCGAAGCAGAGCATGAAGCTCACGTAGTGCACATAGGCCACGCCAGCCCGGGAGAGCACCTCGGGGGGAATGGCGGCAAGACCTGGCATCGACAGAAGGCAGTGGCTCGCAACGGTAACCGCCGGGTCTGCCCCCCTGCTGCCGCATCTCGAACACCCTGCAAATCAGCAGCCATTGTGAAAACCGCAGCTGGTGTGAAATTGGGAAGGAAGGTTGAAAGTTGGAAGCTTTTCCGTTGGTTCCTTTTTGCTTGCTGATTGCCCTTAGGTTCAATTCATTGCACGGGTGAACCATGGCGAGCTCCTTGAGCGCCTTTTTGGGTGAGATTGGTCGCCATCAGTTGTTGACCCCGGAGCAGGAGCTCACCCTGGGCCGCAAGGTGCAGGCCATGGCCGAGCTGCAAGAGCGCTGTCGCGAAGCCGGCGGGGCCGGCCCCGCCTGTGACTACAACGACTTGGAACGCCGCACCCTGAAAACGGGCGAGCGGGCCAAGAACCAGATGATCACGGCCAACCTGCGCTTGGTGGTCAACCTGGCCAAGCGTTACCAGAACAAAGGTCTTGACCTGTTGGATCTGATTCAGGAGGGCACCTTGGGCCTCACCCGGGCCGTGGAGAAATATGACCCCACCCGCGGCCATCGCTTCAGCACCTATGCCTACTGGTGGATTCGTCAGGGCCTCAATCGTGCCCTGTCCACCCAGAGCCGCACCATTCGCATTCCGGTGAATGTGAATGAAAAACTCACCAAATTGCGCGCGGCCAAGGCGCGCTATCTGCAGGCCAATGGCACCGCCCCCGCGCCGGCCCACTTGGCCCGGATGTTGAGCCTTCCCCTCGATGAGGTGGAAGATCTGCTGGGCTGTGAGTTGCGCAGCATCACGGTCAGTCTCCAGGGGGTGGTGAAGTCGAAGTCGGATCCCTCCGAGCTGGTGGATGTGTTGCCCAGTCCGGAGCTGCCGCCGATGGAGCGGGCCGAGCTCGCTGAGCGCACCGCCACGGTGTGGACCCTGCTGGATCGGGCCAACCTCACCCCCAAGGAGCGCACCGTGGTGATGCTGCGCTTTGGCCTGGATGGCAGCCACGAATGGCGCACTCTGGCGGAGGTGGCTCGTCAGCTCGAATGCAGCCGGGAGTATTGCCGCCAGGTGGTGCAACGGGCCCTGCGCAAGTTGCGGAAAACCGGCATCGAGAGTGGGTTGGTGGAGGTCGAGTAGCTGGCGCCTGGTTCTTGAATGGGAGGGTTGGTTGCCGATCTGCCCGTGACGGATTCCGTGCATTCCGCCCCCGTGGATGCCCAGGTGCTTGAGAGCACCGTGGTGGATGAGGCGGTGCTGCTCAAGTTGCTGCGGCGTGCCGGACGCACCCTGGCCCGTCCGGCCCTCGAGTGCCTGGAGTTGCTGCTCGATCCCCACACCCCGGCTTCGGCCAAGCTCACCGTGCTGGCTGCCCTCACCTATCTGTTGGTGCCGCTCGATCTGATTCCGGATTTCATCCCTGCCGCCGGCTTCAGCGATGATCTGGTGGCGGTGACCGCCCTGCTCGGGCTCTGCACCCGCCATCGCACCCCGGCGGTGCGGATGCGGGCCCAGCGTCGCCTGGACCGTTGGTTCCCTGTGGATCGCTGAAGTCGATGTCGATCCTCACCAGCGACCAGCTCGAAGACCTGCAGGCCTTCCTCAAAGACTGGTTGCGGCACACCGGCCGCACCCAGGCGGATCTGCGCCGGGCCCTCCACGCCGCCTCGATTCGGATGCCGGTGCTGCTGGAGGTGCTGCAGCGCACTTACACCCGCCAGGGGCTGCCCGGGCTGGCCGAACAGCTCTGTGGTGTTGAAGAGCTCTGGCATCGGGAAGACGGCGCCGCCGAGGGGGGAAATGCCTCCTTGCCCGGCCTGGATGCCTCCTTGGGCCAGCTGGATCTGCTGTTGCAGGAAATTCGTCAGGAGCAGCAGCCCTGAGGTTTTCTGTCCAGAGTGGGGCGATGCCGCTTCTTCCTTGAATGCAGACAATGCACAGAATGCAGAGTGTTCTGGCCGCCGCATCGATCGGTCTGGGTTCTGTGCTCGGCGGAGCCCCTGCCCTGGCCCAGTCCGAGAGCTTTTTGGTGGGCCCTGGAAGTTCCGTCGGCCCTGCCACCAGGGTGAAGCCCAAGAACTGCGTCACCGGCTCGGATGGATCGATCACCTGTGACACCCAGCTGGAAAACTCGCCCAGCGACACCCAGGCACGTCCGGTCTTCGAGCAGTTCAAGAACTGAAGGCCCCGGCATGACGCGCTTCAGACAGATCTTGCAGGACAGCAGCTATCTCAGGCTGATCGACCGCAGTGAGCAGGTGCTCACCAAGGTGTTGGGCCTGGTGCTGCTGGTGGTCATGGTGGCGGCCACGGTTCAGCTGATCGGTGTGGTGGGGTTGGCCGTGGTGCAACCGGGCACCCCTTGGCTCTCCACAACCCTCAACACCGTGCTCGGTGATCTGCTAACCCTGCTGATTGCCCTGGAGGTTCTCCAGAACATCACCTCCTATCTGCGCCACCACGTGGTGCAGATCGAATTGGTGCTGCTCACGGCCATGACCGCGGTGGCGCGGAAGGTGATCGTGCTGCCGCCTGGCGCTGAAAACAAGCCCGAATTGTTGGGTGGGCTCGGCGTTGCGGTACTCGCCTTGGCGGCCGCCTTTTGGTTGGTGCGCAGTCTCAACATCCGCAAGCCTCCCGCCAGAACAGGGCCAGCCATACGGAACCCGGAGCCGGATCGGTAGACACCAGCCGGTGCCGGCGGTGGGCCGGAATCAGCAGGCTGTCGCCCCGGCACAGTTGCCGCACCTGAGCTTCATCTTCAAAGGCAATTTGGGCGCTCCCCTGCAGCAGCAGCACCCATTCATGGTCGTTCTGGTCGTACCAGAAGTCCGGTGGACTTGAGGCCTGGCAGGAATGGATCCGCTCGAGTCGCCAGTCGGCTTGCTCCAGCAACACGCTGGTGACCTCTTGGCCCGGTGCTGGACAGGGGGGCATCAACAGGTTGTCGTGACCTGCCAGCGGAGGGTCTGTTTCCCCCCAGCGCCTGCCGATCTCAAAACCCTGGCTGCGGGCCAGGGCCACCACGCCATGGTGGTCACTGCAATCGCGCAGAGCCTGGCGCAGAACCGGGTCGGTTTCGCTGCGGGCCACGAACGCATTCAGTTGGCGCACCTTCTCCAGAAATTGCTGCAGCTGGGCTTCAGCCACCGATGGTCTCCGCCTGTTGGTTGTCCAATCCCCCATGGGGTTGGATCAGGGGCTTGATCATCCGCCATCGCAGGAAGGCCTCCCCGGCAAACATCACCGTTTCTTCGGCGTCGATCCGCCAGCCGAGCCGTAACAGCAGGGGTTTGGACAACTGGCTGGCCTCGGTATGCCACTGCCTGCAACCCTGATGCCAGGCATGGTGTTCAAGGGCCCGCAGGATGGTGCTGCTGCGTCCCTGCCGGCAGGAGCGTCCACGGCAATAGAGCAGGGAAAGCCTCTGGATCGGATCCAGCAAGCCAAAGGCCTCAATCTGGGTTGGATCGTTTTCAGCGCAGCTGGCCAGGCCATAGCCCCGGCTGAGGGCGTCCCGCACAGCGTTGCTGGTGTGGGCGTGGTTCGACCAGGCTGCAATCTGGGCGGGGCTGTAGAGACCTTCGGCCTGGCTGATCACCGCATCGCGATACACCGCTGCCACTTGATCCAGATCGTCCGGATGCAGCTTGCGCAGGCTCGCCATCCATGTCATGGGATCAGCTTGCTTTCTATCACTGTTACGCGCGGGCTGGCTAAAGGTCTGAATCTTCCTGGATTGATTTGATCGGCAAAGCTTGGCAGCAGCAGTTAATGGTGTACATTCTGGATGTAATCCCTGGGGTGAATCCCCAACCATCCCACCAATCCCCTAAATCAATGCTCACCGGATCGGAACTGCTGGCCAAGGTCAAAGAACTTGGCGATGTGGGTAAGTCGGAGATCGTCCGGGCTTGCGGGTATGTGTCCAGCAAGAAAGACGGTGGCGATCGGCTCAACTTCACGGCCTTCTACGAAGCCCTGCTGGAGGCCAAAGGGGTGGAGCTCGGTGGCTCCGGCAAGGTCGGCAAGGGCGGCCGCAAGCTCAGCTATGTCGCCACCGTGCAAGGCAATGGCAACCTGTTGATTGGCAAGGCCTACACCGCCCTGCTCGACCTCAAGCCCGGCGATGAATTCGAAATCAAGCTCGGCCGTAAGCAAATTCGCCTGATCCCCGCCGGTGCCACCGACGAAGACGAAGAGTGATCGCTCCCGTGACGGCCTCTGAGGCTTTGTCACCGGACCCCATCCGTCTCAATGCAACCCCCGGCTGGACCGGGGGTTTTTTGTGACCGCCGAGCCCCAGACTGATAGTCGCCCTGAACGGATGGTCGGAATGCTTCAGCTGATGCGTCGCCATACCGCCAGCGTCCTGGCGATGCTCTTGACGGCAGCTCTTGCGGTCATGGGATTCGGCCTGTTGCAGGCTCCCGCTCCGGCGCTGGCCGCGTTGGCTCCCGAACAGTCCGCCGGAGCTGGCTTGTTTGAGCAGCACTGCGTGGGCTGCCATGTCAATGGCGGCAACATCATTCGCCGCGGCAAAACCCTGCGAATGGCCGCGTTGGAGCGCAACGGCATCAACGGGCCGGAGCAGATTGCGGCCATCGCTGCAGGCGGTCAGGGCCAGATGTCGGCCTACGGAGCTGTGCTCGGCGAGGGGGGCCCGCAGGCTGTGGCGGCCTATGTGTGGCAACAGGCCCAGCTGGATTGGCCCAAGGGCTGAGCCCTCTGGAACCTCGGCCAACAACATTGGCCCGGGTCAACGCCTCCCCGCTCAGAATGCCTGGATCCAGGGATAGACCTGCACGGCCGTCCAGATGCCGTGGCGCCAGTACACATCGCCCTTCACCAGGGTCTCCACCTGCTCCAGACTTTCGGCCTCATAAATCCCAAACACGTGGGTGCTGCCCTCGGTGGGGCCCAGGGTGATCAGTGTGCCGGCGTCCTTGAGCTGCTGCAGTCCGGCCAGATGTTCGTCCCGGTAGGGGGTGCGCTTTTCCAGCGCGTTGTCGCAGTAGGTGCCCCAAAGCACAAAGCGCATGCTGTTGTCAGGAGGTGGATGGCTTCTGAGGGTAGGGGCTTGGCGGTTGGTGGTAGGACTATTCAGAAGTTGACCGGTGCTCGTTGCCGGCCCCGTTCATGGTTTCCGCTCCGATGCTTCGCCCCACCCTCCTGCTCGCCTGTGCGGTCCTGATTGCGGCTCCCGCCCACGCCAACATGGTTCAACAGATCATCGTGGGCAAGTGTTCCCAGGCCATGCAGGACGACTTCAAGAAGGCCGGGAAAACTCCGCCGGCCGGCATGGTGGATGACACCTGTGGCTGCATCGCCGACGGCATGCTCAAGAAACGCCAGAGCCTCGATCAGGCCAAGACCATCTGTGTCAAGCAGACCACGGCCAAATACAACCCCTAAGCCACTTGCCAACGGTGGAGCCCGTAGCTAGGGGTGAAGTGTTGCCGAGGTCGGGAAGCGGCCACCAGCTCCCGCACTGTTCCAAACCGGCGGCATCGGGCGTCCCGTTAGGGGCGCCCCCAACCTTTCCCCAGCCGTGAGCCAGCCCATCGCCGCGCACACCCCGGGGCCGGCGCGGCGGCTGCAGGCCGTGCTCAGTCCGGTGATCCCCGAGCTGGCGGCCCTGGTGCGCGACACCCCGGGCACCCTGTCGCTGGCCCAGGGCATGGTGGCCTGGGATCCCCCCGAGACCGTTGCCGCCGCCGTGGCGGCGGCCCTGGCCGCCGGCGGCCCCGACTTGCATCGCTATGGCGCCCTGCAGGGCGACCCCCAGCTTCTGGAGGCCATTGCCGCCAAGTTGACGGCCCACAACCGGCTGGAGCTTGAGGGCTCGGCGCTGGTGGTGACCGCCGGCAGCAACATGGCCTTCCATGCCGTGGCCCAGGCGATCGCCGAGGGGCCGCCTGGGGAGCCCAGCGAGGTGATTCTGCCCCTCCCCTACTACTTCAACCACGTGATGGCGGTGCAGCTCGCCGGTGCCGTGCCGGTGCTGGTGGAGGGGGGTGCCATTCCCGATCCCGAGCGTCTGGCGGCGGCGATCACGCCGCGCACCCGAGCCATCGTCACGGTGTCGCCGAACAACCCCAGCGGGGTGGTGATTCCGGCGCCGGTGTTGGCCGCGATCAACCGGCTCTGCGCCTTGCACGGCCTGTTTCACATCAGCGATGAGGCCTACGAGTTGTTTGTGCACGGCCCTGAACCCCATTGGAGTGCGGGCTCCCTGCCCGGCAGTGCGGCCCACACCGTGTCGCTGCACTCCCTCTCCAAGGCCTACGGCATGGCCGGCTGGCGGCTGGGCTACATGGCGGTGCCCGCCGCCCTGCTGCCGGCGTTGCACAAGGTGCAGGACACGGTGCTGATCTGTCCGCCGCGGCTCACCCAGCACGCGGCTCGAGCCGCCTTGGCCGCGGGGTCGGCCTGGTGCGCGCCGCGGATTGCCGCCCTGGCTGGCCGGCGTCAGCAGCTGCTGGATGCGGTGGCCAGCCAGCGGGACCAGGGGTTGCCGGTGCGCGTGCTGGCCGAGCCGGATGGGGCCTTTTATGCCCTGTTGCAGCTCGATGGTGCTGCCGCTGGCCGCCTCAGTGGCGACACCGTGATGCGCCGTCTGGTGCGGGAGCACCGGGTGGCGGCCCTCAGTGGCGAGAGCTTTGGGCTCGCTGCTGGCCGCGGCGGGCCGGTGCTGCGGCTCAGCTACGGCATGCTCGGCGCCGCCGACTTGGCCGAAGCCCTCGACCGGCTCTTCCGGGGCCTGGGGCTTCTGCTGGCTTGAGCCGCCAGGGATCAGCTGTCCAGGGCAGCCCGCAGCTCGGCGCAGAAGCGACCCGCCGCCGCGGACACGTCGCCCTGCTGGCCGTGGGCTTCCGCCATCACCTTCACCAGGGCGCTGCCCACGATCGCCCCGTCGGCACCCCAGTCGCGCACCTGACGGGCCTGCTCGGGGCCGGAAATGCCGAAACCCACCGCCACGGGGGTGTCGCCCTGGCCCTTGAGCTGGCCCACCAGGGGGCCCACCCGGGATTCCAGGCTGGTGCGCACTCCGGTCACGCCGGTGACACTCACCAGATAGGTGAAACCGCGGCTGGCGTGGTGGATCCGGCCCATGCGCTCGGCCGGGGTGGTGGGAGCCACCAACAACACCAGATCGAGGCCAGCGGCGGCGGCAATGGCCGAGAGTTTTTCGGCTTCCTCCAGGGGGAGGTCGGGCACCACCAGGCCCGCGGCTCCAGCGGCGGCGGCGGCGGCGCAGAAGGCCTCCATGCCCCGGTTGAGCAGGGGGTTGCTGTAGGTGAACAACACCACCGGGATTGTGAGCTCGCCCTTGAGGGAGCTGAGCATCTCCAGCACCCGGGCCGGCGTGGTGCCGGCGCCGAGGGCCCGGCTAGCGGCGGCCTGGATCACCGGGCCATCGGCCAAAGGGTCGCTGTAGGGGATGCCCAGCTCCACCAGGTCGGCACCGTTGGCTTCCAGGGCCAGCAGGCAGGAGCGGGTGTGGGCCAGATCTGGGTCGCCCGCCATCAGAAAGGGCATCAGGGCGCAGCGACCCTGTTGGCGCAGGGCGCTGAATCGCTGCTGGATCGGGGTGGGGGCAGAAGACACAGCAGCAGTGGCAGACACAGCAGCGGGCACGGCTTTGGCCAGTGAGCCTATGCCTCGCCCGGGGGCGCGTCTTGCAGCTGTCCTGTCTCCCGCAGCAGGCGCTCCTGTTCTTCAGGGCTGAGGGCGTCGAACTTGCGCTGCAGGGCTTCCGTGGTGAAGGCGTCGTAGGCCTCCCGGTACTCGCGGCGCTGCTGGATGAAGGTCATCTGGCCGGTGACCACCCGGAACAGGTAGCTGCCCGTCCAGGCCAGCACCAGAACCATCAGCAGGGCCGAAGCGGCAATGCCGGCGGAGAACCCCTCAAAGCCCCCCAGCTGGAACAGTCCATAGCCAGCGGCTCCCAGGCCAAAGACGCCCAGGGCGAGCACCAGGGCCTTTCCGTTGGTCATGGCTGCAGGTCACCCTGGCCGGCCATGCGCAGATTGATGAAGGGGGAAAACAGGATCAGGCCAGGAAAAAACAGGAACACCAGGCCGTAGACCCCGAAGCGCTCCAGTTTGCCCATCAGCGTCCAGCGCTTGATCATCCAGGCGTAGAGGAGCAGGGGCACCACAACGAGGTAAGTGCCGCCGAGTACCGCATAGCCGGCAAGCACGAGCAGGGTGTCCTGCGGAATGGATTGGAGGAATCCGGGCAGCGGCACGGCAGGCCTGCGGTGGGTGGTGATGTGGTGAATTTAGGATGGTCCGGCTGGGGGCATGGCGGAATTGGTAGACGCAGCGGACTTAAAATCCGCAGACGGCAACGTTGTGGGGGTTCAAGTCCCCCTGCCCCCACTGGCGTTCTGTCGGCCTTGGCCCGAGGTTCGCGACGCAAACACGGACTGGGTTCGAGATTCGGTCTAAGATGTGTGCAACCGGCAGAAGCCGGCGGGCTTCGAGCCCGCGCACGCCGGTCCCAGCACCTTGCATCCCCTTCGCTTCCTGGGGAAGGCCTCTCAAGTCAGACGATCGAGCCAGGTTTCCAGACCGATCGATGTCCCATTGACTGTCCAGCCGGACTGTCTTGTGTGATTCCCCCCTTGGGAGGAATGGCAGTCCTCCGGTGCGAGACCCATATCTGTTGAACCGTCCATGTCTCCTGTTGTGTCCCCGACATCCTTCTCAGCGACCCCGACCTTGTCGTCTCCCCTTTCCGGCCGCTCCAGTGGCCCCAGCTGCCCTTTGCATCAACGCCCCCAAGGGCGCCCGGCATCCCAGCCGCTCACGTGGGAGGAGTTGCTCGGCCAGCGCTGAGCAGCGCTTGAAAGTGCCGGCCCTCATCTCCCGGAGTGTCCGACGTGTTGAACAGCACGTCCAGATGCTCGCCCAGGCGCACCGTCAGTTCTTCCAGAACCAGTTCCTGGGGACATTCCCCCAGCCAGCTGACATTGAGGTAAACCGTCTGGCGGCTGTCCGAGAAATGGCTCTTGGCACCGGGCAAGTCGTCGTCGGTCACCAGCTCCACGGCCGGTAGGCCGCGGAAGTCTCCCTGGGCCAGCGCCTCGGCCAGGCTCACCAGGGCCGCCGGGGGCTCGCCCAGCCCCAGGGCGTGCACGGAGGCGCTCACCAGGCTGCCATCGGCGGCCCAGTCCAAAACCTGTTGACGCCAGGCCTCCAGGCACGCTCCAAGCTGTTCACTCGTGGATGGCGACGAGGATGGCGACACGGTCATCGGCTGTTGAAGAGGGGGCTGGGGAGATGGGCTAGGGCGCCTGCAGGCGCTCCCGCTGCAGATAGACCCGGATCAATTTTTCATCCATCAGCCCCTGGCGGGCCAGGGGGGCTTCATTGCAGCGCTCGAACAGCCCCAGCAGGGTGGCGGCCTGGAACTGGAAACCGTGAGCGGCCCCGATGGCCACCACATCCGGAGCTGTGATCACCTCGTTGAGCTGGTCGCGCAGGCCCTGATCCTGCTGAATCCGGCCCAGAAAACGGAACAGGGCCTCCAACTCACTGGCCTTGCTGCCGGGTTCGGCGCTCGGGTTGGCGTCCAGGTCCATCAGGGGTGCCTCGCGCGGCGCTGAAAGGAGAGCCAAAGCTAGGCGGGTTCGGCTCGGCGACCACCCCGGGGTGGGTGACCGTTCAGAATCGCCACACCTAGCCGACCCGTGTCCTGACGCGATGACCCTTTTGCCCAGTGCCATCGAGATCATCGTGGGCATCCTGCTGCTCTTCGGCGGTGGCGAATTGTTTGTGGGCGGCTCCACCGCCCTGGCCCTGCTGCTGGGGATTCCCCAGATCGTGATCGGTCTCACGGTGGTGTCGCTGGGCACCAGCGCGCCGGAGTTGTTCGTGAGCCTGATCTCCACGATTCAGGGCGGCGACGACATCGCCGTGAGCAACATCGTGGGCAGCAACATCTTCAATGTGCTGGTGGTGCTGGGCCTCAGCGCCCTGGTGGTGCCCCTGCGGGTGAAGAGCCGGCTGGTGCGCCGCGATGTGCCCCTGTTGCTGGGGGTGTCGATGGCGGTGTGGGGCATGGCGTCTGGCGGCCGCCTTACCTGGCAGGCCGGTGTTGCCTTGCTGGTGGGCACCGTGATCAACCTCGTGTGGGAGATGCGCACAGCTGGGGAGAACCCCGATGAAGCCGGGGATATCGACGACAACGACCGCGCCACCCCACCGGTGGCGGCCGCCAAATTGGCGGGGGGGCTGGTACTGCTGGTGGTGGGATCCCAGGTGCTGGTGAAAGGGGCGACCACCGCGGCGATTGCCCTGGGGGTGAGCCAGACCGTGATCGGCCTCACCATCGTGGCGGCCGGCACCTCCATGCCCGAACTGGTGACCTCCCTGGTGGCGGCCTATCGCGGCAAGGCCGACCTGGCCATCGGCAACGTGGTGGGCAGCAACCTGCTCAACCAGCTGGTGATCCTGGGGCTCTGCGGTGTTGCCTCAGGAGGTGCCGGGCTCACGGTGGATCCGGTGATGGTGAACCGCGATTTCCCGATCATGGTGCTCACGACCCTGGCCTGCCTGCCCATCTTCTGGACCAATGGGGTGATCACCCGGCTGGAGGGAGGAATCCTGGTGGGTCTCTATGGCCTTTACCTGGTGGAACAGGTGCTCACCAACACGGTGACCTCAGCGGTGGATGAATTCCGGCTGGTGGCGCTGGTGGTGGTGGTGCCGTTGGTGCTGGTCTTCCTGGTGTGGCAAACCCTGCGTTGGCGTCAGGAACGGCACGCATGAGCCTTCTGGCCAGCAGTGTTGTTCCACCCCTGAGCACCACCGGCCTGCAGGAGCTGCTCCAGATCTGGGGCTACGGGATTATTTTTCTGGCCATGCTGCTGGAAAGCGCGGGCCTGCCGCTTCCGGGAGAAACCATCACTCTCGTGGGCGGCTATGCGGCCGGTAGTGGGCAGCTGCAGGTGCTGGGGGTGATCGCCGCCGCCGCCAGTGGAGCGATCATTGGCGACAGCCTGGGCTACTGGATCGGGCGCCGGGCGGGCTGGCCCTTGCTGCTGCGGCTTGGGGCCTTGCTGCGCCAATCGCCGGAGCAGCTGGAGGGCTACCGCTCGGGGTTCCTGCGCCACGCCGGCAAGTCGGTGTTTCTGGGCCGTTTCGTGGCGGTGCTGCGGGTGGTGGCTGGCCCCATGGCCGGTGCGGTGGGCATGCCCTACCGGCGCTTTCTGGTTTGCAACTGTGCCGGCGCGGTGCTCTGGGCCACCACGATGGTGAGCCTGGCCTGGCTCGGTGGGCGCTGGGTGCCCCTGGATCGGATGCTCGAAGGGGTGTTCGAGTTTGGTCTCGGCGCCCTGCTGTTGGTTTCACTGGTGCTGCTGCTGCCCAGGCTGCTCTCCTGGTGGGAGCGCCGCCAACTCGATTCCGGGGATGGTCCCTAGGGATGGACCTCACCCCCCAGCAGCGGCGCGCCGCCACCCTGGCTGCCCTGCTGGGCAATGCCCTCGAGTGGTTTGACTTTGCCGTTTACGGCTATGTGGCCACCCCCCTGGGCCAGGCCTTTTTCCCGGCCGAGGATCCGGGCCTGCAGGCCGTAGCCGCCTTCGGTGTGTTTGCGGTGGGCTATCTGATGCGGCCCGTGGGCAGCCTGGTGCTCGGCCCCATCGGCGACCTGCTCGGGCGCCGCAACATGCTCAGCCTCAGCATCGTTCTGATGGGCGCCGCCAGCCTGTTGATCGCCCTGTTGCCCACCCATGCCCAATGGGGGGCGGGGGCTGGACTGGCCCTGCTGGGCCTGCGCATGGTGCAGGGGTTTTCGGTGGGCGGTGAATTCACCGGTTCGATGACCTACGCCACCGAGGCGGCCCGCCCCGGTCAGCAGGGGATGTTGGCCAGCTTGGCCACCGCCGGTGGCCTGGTGGGGTTCAGCCTGGGCTCCCTCACCGTGGCCCTGTTGGCCCGGGCCCTGGGTGACGCGGCCATGGACGCCTGGGGCTGGCGGCTCCCCTTCGCCCTGGGTGGGGGCGTGGCTCTCCTGGGTCTGTGGATGCGGCGGCGCATGCCGGAAACCCTGGAGCCCCACCACCGCGATCCCCAGCCCGTGGGTGCGGTTGGGTTGCTGCGGGCCATGGGGGGCCGGTTGGCTGAGGTGCGTCAGCAGGGGCCGCTGGTGCTGCGGATCGTGGCGTTGGTGTCCTTCGCCAACGTGGTGTTTTACGTGCTGTTTGTCTACCTGGTGGACTACAGCGGCCACCAGGCCGGCTCCAGCCTGGCCCAGGCCAATGCCACCTCCACCGTGATCCAGACCCTGGGGCTGCCCCTGGTGGTGTTGGGCGGGGTGCTGGCGGATCGCTGGGGCAAGCTGCCGGTGAACCGGTTTGGCACGCTGCTGCTGGCCCTGCTGGCACCGATCGCCTTACCGGTGGTGCAGCTGGCTGGCCCCGGCGGCCTGGCCATGGGTCAGCTGCTCGGGGTGTTGCCCGTGATGCTGTCCATGGGGGCCCAGGGGGTCTTGGCGGTGGAGTGGGTGCCGGTGCGGCAGCGCTGCACGGTGTTTTCGATCGCCTACAGCCTGGCGATGGCCCTGTTCGCGGGCACCGCTCCGGTGGTGTGCAGCTGGCTGCTGGAGGAGCAGGGCTGGCAGTGGGGGCCGGCCCTCTATTGCACCCTGTTTGCCCTGCCGGCGTGGTGGGCGTTGCAGGGCCGCGGCCCACGGCCCTGACCTAAGGGTGGTGGGTCTTTTGCCGCCAGCCACCAGCCAGGCGCTCAGGGCCAACAGAAATACGCTGCCGCTGAAGACCAGCAGGTTGGTGGTGCCGGTGATGGGGAAGATCAACATGGCCTTGAAGGCGGCCACGATCAAGGCCACCACGATCACCTTGACCAGCTTTTCCTTGAGATCATCAAGGCTGCGAATGTCGAGCAGGCCGCTGCCGTCGCCTTTGCCGTCTTGATGCGCCGCTTCGATGTTGGAGATCAGCAGCTCGTACACGCCGTAGCCAAAGATCAGCAGGGCGATGCCGAACCGGCACAATCGCGATCAGCCGGAAGCGCCACAACCACCGCTCAAACCAGCGCTCCAGTCTGTGCTGCCTGGCCGACATCGCTCTGCCCAAGGTGAGTTCTGAACCTGGGGGCGGAAATCCTGACTGTCCGCGGCGGGTGCGAGCAGGGGCCCAGCTTTGCTGCCAAACTGCGCCGATTGCCGAAGTCTCCATGGCCCTGCTGCGCCGCCTGGCTGCCGCCCTTCCCCTGCTCGCCTCCTTGGCCTTGGTGGGCTGTGCTTCCGATGACGGCACGATTCAGAGCCAGAAACTCTCCGCCATCAAGGCCCGCGGCAGCCTGATCTGCGGGGTGGACGGCAAGTCGCCGGGATTCAGCTTCGTGGGCCCCGATGGCAGCTACAGCGGCCTGGATGTGGATGTCTGCAAGGCGGTGGCCGCCGCCCTGTTTGGCGATCCCACCAAGGTGGACTTCCGCGACCTCAACTCCAGCGAGCGCTTCGCGGCGCTGGCCAGCGGAGAGGTGGATCTGTTGTCGCGCAACACCACCTACACCCTCAGCCGCGATGCGGCGGGCGGCAACGGCCTGAGCTTCGCGCCCACCGTCTTCTATGACGGTCAGGGGGTAATGGTGCCCAACGCCAGCGGCATCAAGACCCTCAAAGACCTCGCCGGCAAGCCCATCTGCGTGGAGACCGGCACCACCACCGAGCTCAACCTCGCCGATCGCATGCGCGAGCTCAACACCGCCTACACCCCTCTCAAGTTCCAGACCGGCGACCAGACCTACGCCGCCTACCTGCAGGGGCGCTGCGTGGCGGTCACCAGTGACCGCTCCCAGCTGGCTGCCAAGCGCACCAGCTTCCCCGACCCGGCCGCTCACACCGTGCTGCCGGATGTGCTGAGCAAGGAGCCGCTCTCCCCCGCCACCGTGAATGCCGATCCGGCCTGGGCCGATGCGGTGCGATGGACCGTGTATGCCCTGATGCAGGCCGAGGAGATCGGCATCACCCAGGCCAATGTGGACGCCAAGGTGGCCGAGGCCAAGGCCAGTACCAACCTGGCCGACCTGCGCCGTTTCCTTGGCGTGGAGGGTGATTTCGGCCAGCAGCTAGGCCTGCCGGCCAACTTCGTGGTGCAGGTGGTGAAGGCGGTGGGCAATTACGGCGAGATCTTTGAGCGCAACGTGGGCACCGGCTCGCCCCTCAAGATCGAGCGCGGCCTCAACCGCCAGTGGAAGCAGGGCGGCCTGATCTACTCGCCGCCCTTCCGCTGATGGCAACGGCAGGCCTGCCCTGGTGGCGCAACCGGCGCCTGATCCCCTGGCTGGTGCAGGCCGGCGTGGGCCTGGCCGTGCTGGTGCTGGTGGCTTTCCTGGTGACCAACCTGGTGCGCAACCTCACCGCCGCGGGCCTGCTGCTCAGCTGGAGCTGGCTGGATAACCCTGCAGGCTTCGACATCGCCGAAACTTGGCTGCCCTTCGACGCCGGCCTGCCCTATTGGCGCGGCCTGCTGGCCGGGCTGGTGAACACGCTTCGGGTGGTGGTGCTCGGCCTGGTGGGCTCCACCCTGCTGGGCACCCTGGCGGGCACCGCCTCCTTCAGCGGCAACGCCCTGCTGCGCAGCCTGGCCCGGGTGTATGTGGAAGTGATCCGCAATGTGCCGCTGCTGCTGCAGCTGGTGTTTTGGTATTTCGTGGTGTTTCTGCAGCTACCCAACGGCAGCGCCGCGATCCAGATCCCCGGGCTGGTGCTGGCCAAATCCGGCCTCTATCTGGGCCAGCCCGAGCTCGTGAATGGCGTCTGGCAGGCGTCCATGCGGGTGAGCGTGGAATTCGGCGCCCTGCTCACCGGCCTGGTGGTGTACACCGGCGCCTTCATCGCCGAGGTGGTGCGCGGCGGGGTGGCGGCGGTGCCCGCCGGCCAGTGGGAGGCCGCCCGTTCGCTGGGATTCTCGCCACTGCAAACCCTGCGCAGCATCGTGCTGCCCCAGGCCCTGCGCGCGATCGTGCCCGGCCTCAACAGCCAATACATTTCCCTTGCCAAGAACTCCTCGCTGGCCGTGGCCTGCGGTTACACCGATCTCTATTCCGTGGCTGAAACCACCCTCAACCAGACCGGGCGGGCGGTGGAGGTGGTGCTGATCCTGCTGGGCTCCTACCTGGTGATCGACCTGACGATCTCCGCCCTGATGAACGGCCTCAACCAGCTGGTGCAACTCAAGGAGCGCTGATGGACTCCCCGCTTCTGCGGCGCCTGCGGCGCGACCTGTTTGCCACCCCGCTCGACGGCCTGATCTCGATCGTGTTGGTCGTGGCCCTCGCCGCTTCCGCCGCTGGCCTGCTGCACTGGGCACTGGTGCAGGCCCAATGGGCGGTGATCCAGGCCAACAGCACCCTGTTTGCCGTGGGGCGCTATCCGCTCGATCAGCAGTGGCGCCTCTGGCTGCTCACCATCTTGCTGGCGGCGGCCACGGGTCTGAGCTGGGGCCTGCTGCGGGCCCTGCCCCGTCCCGATCGCCCCGCCCGCCTCTGGCCGTTCAACGACCGCCTGGCGGCGGTTCTGCTGGCGGGCCTGGCCCTGGGGCTGCCGCTGCTGCTGCGGCTGGGCACGGCGATCCAACTGCGCTGGTGGGTGATCACGGCCCTGTTGCTGCTGGCCCGCTGGGCCGCCGGACGATGGGGTCGCCGCATCCCCGATCCGGTGCGGCGCTGGATTCCCCTGATCTGGCCCCTGCTCTACCTGCTGGGCATGGTGCTGATCAGCGGCGGGCTGGGTCTGGTGAACGTGTCGCCCTCCGAGTGGGGCGGACTGCTACTGACCCTGCTGGAGGCCAGCTTCGCGATCCTGCTCTGCTTCCCCCTGGGGGTGTTGCTTGCCCTCGGACGCCGCAGTGCGCTGCCGCTACTGCGCTGGGGCGCGGTGCTCTACATCGAGTTCATCCGCGGGGCCCCGCTGATCACCCTGCTCTTCCTCGGGCAGAACATCCTCGGTTTCCTGCTGCCGGGCGGGCTGGCGCCGGAGCGGGTGTGGCGGGCGGCCTGGGTGCTCACCTTCTTCGCCGCGGCCTATGTGGCCGAGGCGGTGCGCTCGGGCTTGGCGGCCGTGCCGCTCGGCCAGCTGGAAGCCGCCCGCTCGCTCGGGCTGGCCATGCCCCAGGCCCTGATCCACGTGGTGCTTCCCCAGGCCCTGCGGGTGGCGTTGCCGGCCACGGTGGGGCAATTCATCACCCTGCTGCAGGACACCACCCTGCTCTCGCTGATCGGCCTGCTCGATCTGCTGGGCACAGCCCGTACGGTGATGGCCAATCCCGCCTTCCTGGGTAAAAACGCCGAGGTCTACCTCGTTCTGGCCGTGCTGTTCTGGGGCTGCTGCGCCGCCCTGGGCCTGGGCAGCCGCGCCCTGGAAACCCGCCTCAACACCCACTCCACCGCCAAGGCATGAGCACCGCAACGATGATCGAGGCCCGTGGGGTCGAGAAGTGGTACCCCAATGGCTTCCACGCCCTGCGGGGGGTGGATCTCACCGTGGAGCAGGGGGAGGTGGTGGTGATCATGGGGCCCTCGGGCTCGGGCAAGAGCACCTTCCTGCGCACCTTCAATGCCCTCGAGGATTTTCAGAAGGGGGCGATCACCGTTGACGGCATCACCCTCAGCGACGATCTGCGCCACATCGACGCCATCCGCCGCGAGGTGGGCATGGTGTTTCAACAGTTCAACCTCTTCCCGCACCTCACCGTGCTGGAGAACCTCACCCTGGCGCCAGTGCTGGTGCGCAAGCTGCCCAAGGCGGAGGTGCAACGCCGGGCCCTGGACCTCTTGGAGCGGGTGGGGATCGCCGAGCAGGCCCACAAGTACCCCGGCCAGCTCTCCGGTGGCCAGCAACAGCGGGTGGCCATTGCCCGCTCCCTTTGCATGGAGCCCCGCATCCTCCTGTTCGATGAACCCACCAGTGCCCTCGATCCGGAGATGGTGCAGGAGGTGCTGGAGGTGATGCAGGGTCTGGCCCGCGATGGCATGACCATGGTGGTGGTGACCCACGAGGTGCGCTTTGCCCGCCAGGTGGCCCACCGGGTGGTGCTGATGGATGCCGGCGTGGTGGTGGAGAGCGCGCCGCCCGAGCAGTTCTTTGCCAACCCCCAGCACGAGCGCAGCCGGCAGTTCCTCAGCCAGATCAGCTGAGCGCGATCCGCGGTCCAGACCTGCTTGGTCAGCGCTCGGGGAGTTGCCTAACCTCAGCCCATTCCCCTGCGGGCCGAGGTTCCTTGCACTCCCCTTCCACACCGGCCTGGCATGCACTCCCTGGGGAGGCCTGCCTGGAGCAGCTCCAGAGCCCTGCGGGTGGATTGGACACCCCGGAGGTGACCCGTCGCCGGGAGGAGGTGGGGCCGAACCGGTTGGAGCTGGCGGCGGGCCGCAGCAACTGGCAGATCCTCTGGGACCAGTTCAGCAACGTGATGCTGATCATGTTGCTGGCGGTGGCGGCCGTCTCCGCTGGGGTGGCCTATGTGGAGCAGAAGTTCCCCAAGGATGCGATCGCCATCGTGCTGATCGTGGGCCTCAACGGCCTGTTGGGGTACCTGCAGGAAAGCCGGGCCCAGCAGGCCCTGCTGGCGCTGCGGGAGTTGGCCCAGCCCCTGGTGCAGGTGCGCCGTGATGGCCAGTGGCAACGGCTCTCCAGCGATGAGCTGGTGCCGGGAGACCTGATCCGGCTCGAGGCGGGCGATCGGGTGCCCGCCGATGCCCGGCTGCTGGAAACCGCCGACCTGGGGGTGCGGGAGGCCGCTCTCACCGGCGAATCGGATGCGGTGTTCAAGCGGGCCGAGCTGCTGCTGGAAGCCTCCACGCCGGTGTTGGAGCGTCTCAATTGCCTGTTCCAGGGCACCGAGGTGGTGCGGGGGCGGGGGGTGGCCGTGGTCACCGCCACGGGCATGGCCACCGAGCTCGGCCAGATCGCCACCTTGATCAACACCGCCGGTGGCGAGAGCACCCCGTTGCAGGAGCGTCTGGACGGCCTGGCCAAGGTGCTGGTGGGCAGCTCCCTGGCCCTGGTGGCGGTGGTGGTGGGCCTGGGGTTGCTGCTGGGCCAGGACCCGCTCAACCTCCTCGAGGTGTCGCTGTCGATGGCCGTGGCGATCGTGCCGGAGGGTCTGCCCGCCGTGATCACCGTGACCTTGGCCATCGGCACCCAGCGGATGGTGCGGCGGGCCGCCCTGATCCGGCGCTTGCCCGCCGTGGAGGCCCTGGGTTCGGTCACCGTGATCTGTTCCGACAAGACCGGCACCCTCACCCAGAACCGCCAGGTGGTGCAGGAGCTGCGGCTCGGCACGGCGGCGGTGGCCGTCAGTGGCCTGGGCTATGAGCCCACCGGGGCGTTCACGGCCACGGCCCTGGCGGCCCCGGCCGGAGCGGTTGCCGGTACTCCGGCGGGCCTTCAGGACCTGCTGGTGCAGGCTGCCGTGCTCTGCAGCGACGCCGAACTGCGCCAGGACGGGGAGGGCCGCTGGGAGGTGCTCGGCGATCCCACCGAAGGGGCCTTGGCCGTGGTGGCGGGCAAGGCCAACTACGACGACTTCGAGGTGCGGCAGCGCTATCCGCGCCAGGCCGAGATCCCCTTCAGCTCCGAGCGCCAGCTGATGGCGGTGTGGGTGGAAGACCGGGACGGCAGCCTGCAGGCGCCCCTGGGCTCCCTGGCCCAGGGCTCCCACCAGCTGCTGATCAGCAAGGGGGCACCGGAGGTGATCATCGCCAACTGCAGCCGTTGGGTGGACGGCTCCGGTGTGGTGTCCCTCAGCGGCGACCAACGTCAGTGGTGGCTCGATCAGGCCCAGGGTCTGGCGGCCTCTGGCCTGCGGGTGCTGGCCTTCGCCTGTGCTCCCAACCACCCCAGCCCGGAGCAGGACCTCGGCGGTCAGGTGCTGCTGGGTCTGATGGCCCAGTTGGATCCGGCGCGGCCGGAGGTGGCCGTGGCGGTGGCCACCTGCCGCACCGCCGGCATCCGGCCCGTGATGATCACTGGGGATCACCCGCTCACGGCCCGGGCCATCGGGGCCAGCATTGGCCTCACCACCGCCGACGCGGAGGTGGTGCTGGGCAAGGAGCTGGAGGCCTGCAGCGCGGAGGAGCTGCGCGCCGTGGTGGCCCGCTGCAGCGTCTATGCCCGGGTGGCCCCCGAGCAGAAACTGCGCATCGTCAAGGCCCTGCAGGCCAACGGCCAGGTGGTGGCCATGACCGGTGATGGCGTCAACGACGCCCCCGCCCTGAAGCAGGCCCACATCGGCGTGGCCATGGGGATCACCGGCACGGAGGTGAGCAAGGAAGCCTCCGACATGGTGCTGCTTGACGACAATTTCGCCACGATCGTCAGTGCGGTGGAGGAAGGCCGGCTGGTGTACGCCAACATCCGCCGCTTCGTCAAATACATCCTCGGCAGCAATGTGGGGGAATTGATCACGATTGCGTCTGCTCCCCTGTTGGGGGTCTTAGGGGTGCCCATGACCCCGTTGCAGATTCTCTGGATGAATCTGGTGACCGACGGGGTGCCGGCCCTGGCCCTGGCCCTGGAGCCCGCAGAAGACGGCTTGATGCAGCGGGAGCCCGCCCGCCCGGGGGAATCGATCTTTGCCCGGGGCATTGGCCGCTACATCCTGCGGGTGGGCGTGGTGTTCGCCCTGATCGTGATTGCCGTGATGCTCTGGAGTTACCGCACCGCGGGCCCCACCGGACCGTGGAAGACCGTGGTCTTCACCACCCTCTGTCTCGCCCAGATGGGCCACGCCCTCTCCGCCCGCAGCGACCGGCCCCTGTTCCAGGTGAACCCCTTCAGCAATCCTGCCCTGCTCTGGGCCGTGATCCTCACCAGCGGTCTGCAATTGCTGCTGCTCTACGTGCCCTGGCTGGCCAAATTCTTTGGAACCGTGCCCCTGTCGGCGTCGGATCTCGGCGTGTGTGTGGGCGTCAGCCTGATCTTCTTCGTCTATCTGGAGGCCGAAAAGCTGTTGCGCCTGTGGTGGCGTCATCGCACGTCCAATGCCACCACGGGTTGAGGCGGGCTCTGACTGATTAGAGCCCGAATTGCCGGCACACCAGCAGGGGCACCAGCAGTGTCATCACCACGGTGAGGGGCAGGCCGTAGCGGGCCACATCGAGGAAGCGGTAGCGGCCTGGTCCGAACACCATCAGGTTGGTCTGGTAGCCGACCGGGCTGAGAAAGCTCTGGCTGGCACCGAACAGCACGGTGAAGATCATCGCCATCGGAGCCACGCCCAGCCCGATGGCGAGCTTGCCCACGATCGGAATCACCATGGCCACGGTGGCGGCATTGCTCATCACCTCGGTGAGCAGGGTGGTGAACAGAAACACCGCCGCCAGGGCCCAGTAGATCGGCCAACCGTGCAGCCCCCCCAACAGGCCCTTGGCCATGGCTTCGGCCAGGCCCGTTTTCTCCAGCGCCACGCTGAAACTGCCCAGGGAGCCCAGCAGCAGGATCACATCGAGCCGGATCGAGCGCTGCAGTTCGCCGCTGCGCAGGCAGCCGGTGGCCACCATGGCCACGGTGGCGAGCAACACCGAGGCCACCAGCGGCAACAGCCCGAACCCGGGCAACAGGATCGCCAGCACGGCGATCGCCAGGGCCAGCCGCTTGCGACTCACCGTGGGCAGGTCATCTTCCAGCTGTTCCAGCACCACCAGGTCGTTGTTGGCCTGCAGGCCCCGGATCGCGTCCTTGGGCCCCTGGATCAGCAGCACATCCCCTTCTCGCAGCATGGCCTTGCCCAGGCGCTCCCGCAGCACGGCGTTGCCGCGGCGCAGGGCCAGCACGGTGGCGTTGTAGCGCTGGCGGAAGCGCAGGTCGCGCAGGCACCCCCCGGCCAGGCTGGAGCCCGAGGGCAGCAGCACCTCCACCATCCGCTGGCTGCCCGCCACCGTGTCGGCGTTCTCGTTGGGGCCTTCCGGCGTGGGGGCTAGCACGATCGTGTGTTCCTGCTGCAGCCGCAGCAGATCGGCTCGGGTGCAACGCAGCAACAGGCGGTCACCTTCCCGCAGGGGCCGGTCGGCCAGCGGCGGGGTGAAGCGTTCCGGGCCCCGGTGCAGCTCCAGCACGTCAACGTCAAAGCGGCGCTGCAGGCGGCTGTTGTGCAGCGACTGGCCCACCAGCTCCGATCCGGCGGGGATCATCACCTCGGTGAGGTAGCCACTGGCGGCGAGGTTGGACACCAGGTCGTCGTCATTGCTGCCGCGGTCGGGCAGGAAGCGATCGGAGAGCAGGGCCATCACCAGGCTGCCCACCAGCCACACGCCGATGCCGATGCCGGTGAAGCTGAACAGCCCGAAGGCGCCGTAGCCCAGTTTTTCGCTCACTTCGCTGGCCAGCAGGTTCACCGAACTGCCCAGCAGGGTCATGGTGCCCCCCAGCACGGTGGCAAACGACAGGGGCAGCAGCACCTTGGAGGGGGAGATGCGGCGCCGTTGGCACCAGCCCTCCACCACCGGCAGGAGGGACGCCACGATCGGTGTGTTGGGCACAAAGGCCGAGACCGGTCCCACCACGGCGGACAACAGCACGATCATGCGCTTGGGGGAGCGCACCGCATCCGAGCCGATCAGCCCCCGCAGCCGATCCAGGGCTCCGGAACGGAACAGGCCTGCCGAGAGGGCAAACAGGGCCATCACCGTGAGCAGGGCTGGGCTGCCGAATCCCGCCAGCGCTTCGCCGGGCTTCAGCACCCCGGTGGCCATCAGCAGGCCCACCGCCAGCAGGCCGGTGACCTCCGGGGCGATCACGCCCCACACGAACAGCACAACCGAGAGCACCAGCACCGCCAGGGTGATCAGGGCACCGGGCTGGAGGGAGGCCTGCAGCAGCACGTTCACAGCAGCACGGAACGGGTTGGAGCAAGATTGTACGGTTTCATGGTCGGGGATTCGTAGTTAATTGATGGTGCGGGCTGCTCGGGCGCTCACAGTGTCAACTGGTGCAGGCCTTCGAGGCCCTGCCAGCCCAGGTAGACCCCCAACACCAGGGCGAACACCCCCACCAGCCATTCGGCCCGGTGCACGAGCCAATCGTTGAGGGTCGTGAGCGGGGCCCGCAGTCGCTGTTCGCCTCCCAGCAGCCACAGCAGGGGCGGCAGCAGCAGCAGGGAGGTGGTGATGGCGACAAACACCCCGCCCACCTCCAGATCGCCGCGCAGGCTGGTGTGGTTCGTGAGCAGCATGCCGCCCTCCTTCACGTAAAACACCAGGTTTTCCGGGCTCACCAGGGCACAGCCCGCCCCCAGGGCCAGCAGTGGCCCCGCCCCCAGCTCAGGCAGCTTGGCCATCAGCTGCATGGCCCAGTTTTCTTCGCCGATGGTCACCGCTGGGGTGAGCTGGAACAGCCCCAACCCCACCAGCGCCCCGGCCCCGATCAGATCCATCAGGATCTGGCCGCGGCTGCCCAGGTGCATGGCCCAGCTCAGGCGACCCCCCACCGCCACCACCAGACCCAGGGCCCCACCGTTGGCGAGCATCCAGCCGGCGAGGAAGGTGCAACAGCGGCGCAGGGGCTGGGTGCCCAGCAGCAGCAGGGCCACCAGTGCGATGTTGATCGGACTGAAGGAAATCCCCAGACCCAGGGCAATCGTCTGGGTAAGCCAATGGAAGGGAAGCATGGACCGCCGCGATCGAGAGCAGGCTGTCAGAGATCCAGCCCCGCCGTGGAGCCCTTCAGCTGCCGGGCAGTTGGGCCAGGGCTTCGCTGGCCCCCATCACCACCAGCAACTCGCCAGCTTCGAGCACGTGGGAGGCGGGGGGGTTGACGGTGAGCTGGTTGTCGGGACCGGCGGCCAGCACGCTCACGTTGTAGTTCTTGCGCAGGTTGATGTCGCGCAGTGACTGGCCGATGAAGGCCGCCGGCACCCGGATCTCCTCGATGCTGTTGCGGTCGTCGAGGCGCAGCCGCTCCAGCAGGTTGGGGCGCACCAGCTCCATGCCCAGCCGGTGACCCTGCATCTTCGAGGGGAACACCACCCGATCGGCCCCAACCCGCTGCAGCATCTTCATGTGCAGATCGCTGGTGGCGCGGGCGATCACCTGCTTCACCTGGCTGCCGGGGCTGTCCTTGACGATCAGGGTGGCGGTCACGCTGGCCTCGATCGGCTCGCTCATGGCCACCACCACCGTGGTCATGTCGAGCACGCCGGCGGCCCGCAGGGCCTCTTCGTCGGTGCAATCCACCACCCGCGCTTCGATGGCGGGATCGATCTGGCGCAGCTCGTCGATCGCCCGCTGGCTGGCATCGATTGCCAGCACTTCAGCCCCGGCCTTGATCAGTTCGCTGCACACGGAGGAGCCGAAGCGCCCCACCCCGATCACGGCGAAGCCGCCCTTGACGGCGCCCTCCGAAGCATTCCAGTGCCACCAGTTGGTCATGGGTTGGATCTCAGATGTAGAGCTCTTCGCGGGGGTAGCCCACCCGGGGTTGGGGCCGGTTGCCGTAGATGGCTGAGAGCAGCAGCAGGATCCCCAGTCTGCCCACGAACATGCCCACCATCAGAACCAGCTGGCCCCAGCGGTTGAGCTGGGCGGTCACGCCCAGGTCGAGCCCCACGGTGCCGAAGGCGGACATGCAGGTGAACAGCTTCTCGAGGAAGCTGAAACTGGTGCGGGTGGGTTCCCCTGCGGTGGTGGGGCCGATGCCCAGCAGCAGAGCCATCAGGATCACAAACAGCGCCGAGGCCAGGGTGACCCCCACGGCCCGCAGCACCACGGTGTCGGGGATCTGACGCCGGTGGATCACCACCTCTTCGCGCCCCTGCAGGGTGGAGCGGGTGGCTCCCATCAGGGTGGCGAAGGTGGTGGTTTTGATGCCGCCGCCGGTGCCGCCCGGGCTGGCGCCGATGAACATCAACACGATCAGCAGCAGCAGCCCCGCATCGGAGAAGGTCTGAATCGAGAGGGGCACGGTGTTGAAGCCGGCGGTGCGGGCCGTGATCGATTGGAACAGGGTCACCTGAATCCGTTGCCACCAGGCCAGGTTCTCCATCACGCCGCCGGCGGCGAAGTGCTCGGTGAACAGCAGTCCCAGGGCCCCGAAGACGATCAGCAGGGCGGTGCTGCGCACCACCAGGCGGGTGTGCAGGCTGAGCCGGCGCAGCTGTTGCAGGCGCTTGCGGTTGCTCCAGAGGTCGTTGATCACCCGCCAGCCGATGCCGCCCACCACGATCATCGAGGCGATCACCCCGTTCACCACCGGGTTGTCGCGGTAGCGCACCAGGTTGTCGCTCCAGAGGCCGAAGCCGGCGTTGTTGTAGGCGCTGATGCAGTGAAACAGGGAGGCCCAGAGGCGCTCGAGGGGATTGCCGATGTCGGTGAAGCCGAAGGCGTAGAGCACCACCGTGCCCAGCCCCATCACGCAGAAGCCCGTGATCAGGATGCTGTTGAAGGTGGGGCCGATGCCGCCCACCCCGAACTCATCGAGGGCCCGGCCCTTGTCGAGCCGGTGGCGCAGGCCGGAGCGGCCCTGCACGAACCCCTGCAGAAAGGTGGTGATCGCCATCAGCCCCAGCCCGCCGGTGATGATCAGCCCCGCCAGGGTCACCTGGCCAAAGCCGGTGAGATCGCGGCTGATGTCGATGATCGAGAGGCCGGTCACGGTGATCGCTGAGGTCACCGTGAACAGGGCCTCCCACAGGCCCACGTCGTCGGTGGAGCAGAGCGGACTGGCCAGCACCACCGTGCCAACGGCGATCACCAGGGCACCGGTGACCACGGTGAACTGCGGCACGGTGAGCTGCTGGCGCCACTTCTGGAGGCTGCTCCAGGGGGTGCGGTTGAGACCGGGAAGCACGCGGATCGGCTGGCGGCGGGTGGGTGGAGAAACCTGATCGCCTCTAGCCTAAGCACCCTCTTCCTCCGGGATTCCCCTGGAGGCGCACCTTGGGGCCCGCTGTGTTGATCCAGCCGTGTTGACCCAGGACTGGATGGAGGGCCTGCCCCAGCTGATGGGCCAGGCGGTGGAGGCCAGCCCAGCGATGGGCTATCTGGCGGTGGGCCTGGTGATGCTGCTGGAAAACCTGATCCCCCCGATTCCCTCCGAAGTGGTGATGCCCTTCGCCGGCTATCTGGTGGGCCAGGGCCGTCTCGACCTGGTGCCCACCGTGCTGGCCGGGTTGCTGGGCACCGTGCTGGGGGCGTGGTTCTGGTACGGGATCGGCCGCTTGATTCCCGAGCCCAGGCTGGCCCAGTGGGTGGAGGGGCAGGGCCGCTGGCTGGGGATCCGGGCCGAGCAGCTGGCCAGGAGCCGCGACTGGTTCCAGCGCCACGGATCGGCCCTGGTGTTCTGGGGTCGGCTGGTGCCCGGGGTGCGCACCCTGGTGTCCGTGCCGGCTGGGATCGAGCGGATGCCCCAGGGGCCTTTTCTGGTCTGGACTACCGCGGGCAGTTTGGTGTGGACCCTGCTGCTCACCCTCGCTGGGAAGGCCCTGGGCCAGGGCTATGAACGGGTGCAGGGCTGGCTTTCCCCCTGGGCCCAGGGGATCGAACGGGGGCTGGGCCTGGCTTTGGTGGCTGGGCTGCTGATTTGGGCGGCCCGGCTGCTTGGGCAGAGCCGCCAGGCCGATTGACGGCTACTCGCGGCGCTCCAAGCCGGCCGGTTCGCTGAGGGGGGAGCGGTCACGGGTGACCGCATCGGAGAGGAAGGAGAGCGCCGTGGCCACCCCGGCAATCGCCAGCAGCAGGGCCACGCTGCTGAGCTGACTCCACTGAAATCCACCTCCCTCCAGGCAAGGGTCCTGTGGATGGCCGCAGTCGGCGCAGATCAGCAGCGTTCTGGAGCGCCCCACCTTGGTGAGCAGGCGGCACCCGCACTTGGGGCAGGCCATCTGGGGGCATCAGTTAAGGGCGAATTATGGCCGGATCAGTGCTGGGCTCGAGCGCTGGCGGGATGGATTAAGGCTGCTGTTCAGGCCGATAGTCCATGCCGTTCTGATGGAAGCCCCAACCCCGTTTCAAGGGCCCTAGGGTTCGCTCCAATTCATTCGATTGGGCCGGTTTCCATTGAACTTTTGTTGTGATCTCCCGTGATTGGTTGACACGATGACCGTCTTTCTTCTCCAGGCAGCCTGGCTGATTCCCGCCTATCCGCTGCTGGCGGCGTTGGCCTCGCTGGCCTGGTCGCCGGGGTTGATCTCCCGCACCGGCCCCCGGCCCTGCGGCTACCTCAATCTGTTGATGGTGGCGGTGGCCTTCGGCCACAGCCTGGTGGCGCTCACCGCCCTGCACACCAACGCCCGCGCCGGAGCCGAGGCCCTCTACCGGCCGATCAGCTTCGGCTGGACCTGGCTCAACTCCGGTGGCCTGCGGGTGGGATTTGACGGGCTGGTGACCGAACCGGCCCTGATCGCCATGGCGGTGATCACGGGTCTCCACCTGCTGGTGCAGATCTATGCGATCGGCTACCTGGAAATGGACTGGGGCTGGCCCCGCTTCTTCGGCTCCCTCAGCTTCTTCGAGGCAGGGCTGTGCGCCCTGGTGCTCACCGATTCGGTGTTCTTCAGCTACGTGATCCTCGAGCTGCTCACCCTGGGCACCTACCTGATCGTGGGCACCTGGTACAACCAGCCCCTGGTGGTGAAGGGGGCCCGGGACGCCTTTCTCACCAAGCGGATTGGCGACCTCATTCTCCTGGCCGGGGTGATTGCCCTGCTGCCGATGACCGGCACCTGGAACTTCCACGGTCTGCAGGGGTGGGCCGCCGATCTCACCAACAACGGCACGCCCTTGCCCATGGGCTTCCAGCTGATCCTGCTGGCCCTGATTGCCGGGCCGATGGGCAAGTGCGCCCAGATTCCCCTGCACCTCTGGCTCGATGAGGCGATGGAGAGCCCCCTGCCGTCCACCGTGCTGCGCAATTCGGTGGTGGTGGTGGGCGGCGCCTGGGTGCTGCTGCGGTTGGAGCCCCTGCTGGAGCTCAGCCCCTTTGTGCAGGCCGTGTTGGTGGTGGTGGGTGGCTCCACCGCCGTGGTGGCTTCGCTGATCGCCCTGGCCCAGGTGGATGTGAAGCGGGCCCTCTCCTTTCTGGTGAGCAGCTGGCTGGGGCTGCTGTTCGTGGCGGTGGGCCTGGGCGGCACCGCCGTGGCCGACCACCTGCTCCTGGTTTATCCCCTGCCGATGGCCCTGCTGCTGATGGCGATCGGCACGATCGTGATCAGCAACGTGACCCAGGACCTCACCCAGCTGGGGGGGCTCTGGAGCAAGCGGCCTTTGATCGGCATCGCCTTCCTCGCCGGTGCGGCCGGCCTGATGGGTCTGCCGCCGTTCGCCAGTTTTGCGGCCCTGCGGGAACTGCTCGCCCTCACGGCGGCCAGTGCCCATGCCGTGCTGTTGGGGGGCGTGGTGCTGGTCACCAATGCCCTGATCAGTGCGGGCCTGATCCGGGTGTTCGGCCAGATCTGGGGCGGTCGCCCCACTCCGTTCACCACCCGTTCTCCGGAGGTGCTCTGGTTGATGGTGCTGCCCACCATGGTGCTGGTGGGCATGGTGCTCCATCTCCCCATGCTCCTGGTGGCCAATGGGGTGTATTCCCTCACCCCCCTCGCCGGTTGGGGGCCCCTGGCCTGGCCTCTGATCGTCTCCACGTTGGTGGGCGGTGGCCTCTCGGCCGCCTTCTACCTGCGCCCCCACGGCCTGGCCCAGCTGCCCACCTTCCTCGGAGGCCTGCAGGACTGGCTGGCCCACGACATGCAGACCGAGCGCTTCTATCACCGCACCGTGGTGGCCCTGGTGCTGGCCCTGGCCCGCTTCGGGGCCTGGAGTGACAGTCGCCTGGTGGATGGCTTCAGCGGCGGCACCGGTGCCGTGGCCCTGGAGGGGGCCCGGCGCCTCAGCCTCACGACCTCCGGTCGCTCCCAGGCCTACGCCCTCACCCTGGTGCTCGGGGTGTTGCTGATGGCGGCCTGGCTGATCGCCGTTGATCTGTCGCCCGTGTCCACCGCTCTGCCCTGAGGCCGCCGCCATGACCCTGCTGCTGTTGCTCCTGCTTCCCCTGCTGGTGGGCTTGCTGCTGCCCCTGCTGCCGCCAGGCCGCCCCGGACTGGTGCGCTGGCTGGCCGCCGGTGCCGCCCTGGCCCAGCTGGTGGTGGGCCTGTTGGCCTGGCGCCAGCCGCCCGCTCCCCTCAGCCTCGAATGGCTGCCCCGGCTGGGGCTGGGCCTGGATCTGGGCCTCGATGGGCTGTCGCTGCCACTGGTGCTGCTCACCGGCCTGATCACCGCCATGGCGGTGCTGGCCTCCCCCGCAGACCAGGGTCGCCCCCGTCTCTATTTCGCCCTGATGCTGGCCACCAACCTGGGGGTGGTGGGGGCATTCCTGGCCCGCAATGCCCTGCTGTTCGTGCTCGCCTTTGAGCTGGTGCTGATCCCCACCACCCTGCTGGTGGCCATCTGGGGCGGCGAACGCCGGGCCGGGGCCGCCGTGCGCTTTCTGCTCTATGGGGCGGTGTCGGGCCTGAGCCTGCTGGGTGGTGTGTTGGCCTTCGGCTGGTTCGGCCAGGGCGCCGCCGGCGCCGACACCGCCGTGAGCTTCAGCTTCGAGGCCCTGGCGGCCACGCCCCTGCCGGCCTCGGCCCAGCGCTGGGTGCTGGCCCTGCTGGTGCTTGGTTTCGGCATCAAGCTGCCGGTGGTGCCCCTGCATGGCTGGCAGCCGATCAGCTACGCCGAAGCCCCGCCGCCGGTGGTGATGCTGCTGGGGGGGGTGGTTTCGAAGCTGGGGGCCTACGGCTTGCTGCGCTTCGGTGTGGGCCTGCTGCCCGACGCCTGGACTGCCTTTTCGCCCTGGATCGCCGCCGCCGGTGCCGTGAGCGCGGTGTATGGCGCCCTCAATGCCGTGGCTGCCACCGACATCCGTCGCCTGATGGCCTACAGCTCCCTGGGCCACATGGGCCTGTTGGTGCTGGCCCTGGCGGCCGCCACGCCGATGAGCCTGCAGGGAGCCATGGCCCAGGTGCTCGCCCATGGCCTGATCGTGGCCCTGCTGTTCGACTGTGTGGGACTGATCCAGCGCAGGACCGGCACCACGCTGATCGCCGAGCTTTCCGGCCTGATGAACCCGATCCGGGGTCTGCCCTTCACCATGGCCCTGATGCTGCTCGCCCTGATGGCCGCCGCCGGCATCCCCGGCCTGGCGGGCTTCCCGGCCGAACTCCTGGTGTTCGAGGGCAGCTGGACCGTGTTCCCCCGGGCAACCCTGATCTGCCTGGTGGCCTCGGGCTTCACCGCCGTCTACGCGGTGCGGCTGTTCAACCGGGTGGGCTTCGGCCGGCTCGACAACAGCCGCGCCGACTGGCAAAGCACCCGATTGTCTGAACGGCTGCCGGCCGCGGTGCTCACCACGCTGGTGGTGCTCGCCGGCATCTGGCCTGTGGGGCTCACCGCCTGGAGCGAGGCCAGCACGGCCGCCATAGCCCTGCGCCACAGCGATCCGGTGGTACAAACCCTGGCCCTGGCCCCCCCCTCTCCCTCGTCGACCCTGCCCGCATGACCACCTCCACTGCTGCTGCGGGCACCAAGACGCCCCTGATTCCGCCTTCCACCCACCGTTACGCCGAGGTGATCCACCGGCTTGAAGCCGGTGGATCGATGCTGCCCGATACGCCGGAGAACCTCCAGCAGATCATCGGCATCTACAAGGCCTACGCCGTGCCGATGGACTTCTATTGGCGCGACCTGCTCTACATCGCCGAGCAGGTGTTCCTCAATCCGCTGCCGGCGTTCAAGTACTTCATTTCCCAGGAGTATTTAGACCGGCCCAACAGCTACGCCGGCGACCAATCCCAGCTGCGCATCTGGCGCGGCACGGAGAAGGCCCACCCGGAGCTGCTGGAGTTTATGGAACGGGGCGAAACCCGCAGAATGCCCAAACTCCTGCATCACCTCTGGCATGACCGGGTGAACATGGAGTTCGCCGAGGCCTGCATGCAGGCCATGCTCTGGCACCAGGGCATGGGTGGTCGCTTCAACGACTATTTGGAGAGCGACGCCTACAGGGCCAACGCCGACCGCGCCATCAAGGCCTACTTCCGCGGCAATCCGCTGATGCTGGGGCTGTACAAGTTGTTCCCGGACATGGTCCTGGAGCAGGTGAAGCAGCTGAGCTACACCGCCAACCTGGGCCTGTTCTGGGAGGTGATGGCGCCGGTGTTCTTCGAGATGAGCGACCTCTACGACGAGGGCAAGCTCACCTCAGTGCCCCAGGCAATGGACTTCCTGGTGAACGGCATTTTCGCCGTGGCGGGCCGGCCGATCTACCACCACGTGTTCATCCGCGGTGAATGCTTCGAGATCATCCCCAAGAGCGAGGGATTCACCTGGCTCTACGAGGCGGCCCTCCCCTACGTGGAGGCGGTGTTCTACCGCACCTCCCCCTTCCGCGGCACCAAGAGCTACAACGCCCAGGCGGGCCAGGTGCCGGCCAACCAGGCGGATTTCCACTACGGCATCCTCTACGCCGATGTGTTTCCGGTGGGTTCGGCGGGCATTCCGCCCACCCTGCTGATGCAGGACATGCTCCATTTCCTGCCCCCCTATCTGCAGGAGATGTACAAGACCCATAAGCGCGGTGAGGAAGACCAGCTCATCCAGCTGGGCATCACCTTCCAGCGCTCGATGTACAACGTCACCTCGGCCGTGATCCAGGCCCTGCGCTGCGCCCTGCTCTATCCGCTGGATGACACCGATCCGGAGCATCTGGCGGCCAATCGTCAGTTCTTCGAGGCCCAGATGGATCGCTTCCTGCGGCCTGAGGCCCGCCTGAGCGACATCCAGAGCCAGGACTACCGCTGATCCCTCGCACTCCCATGGCCACCATCCTTGACACCGCAGCCAGCGCCGGCTGCTTCACCACCCTGCTGGCCGCTGTGGATGCCGCAGGCCTGCGCGGAGCCCTGGAGGGCCCCGGTCCCTTCACCGTGTTTGCGCCGGTGGATGACGCCTTTGCCGCCCTGCCCCCCGGCACGGTGCAGACCCTGGTGGACAACCCGCCCCAGCTGGCGCGGATCCTCAAGTACCACGTGCTGGCTGGCGCCCACGGCCGCAGCGCCCTGGTGGGTCAGCCGGAGTGGCCGAGCCTGGAGGGGGCGCCGATCCCGATTCGTCGCAGCGAGCCGTTCGAGGTGAAAAACGCCACAGTGGTGACCGCAGACATCGCCTGCGACAACGGCATGGTGCACGTGATTGATCGCGTGATCCTGCCGGGCTGATCCACCTTCGCCCCCACCCGCTTGGGTTCCTCCCTGCTCACCACCCTGCTGCTGTTGTTGGTGGGGGCGCTGCTGGCCCGGTTGACGGCCACCCGGCTGGCCCGCTGGGCGGTGCCGGCCATCGTGCTGGAGCTGGGGGTGGGCTTTGTCCTGGGCAACACCGTGCTGCCCTTCGAGCAGATCCGCCCCCTGTCCGGTCTGCTGGAGCTGGGGGTGCTCACCCTGTTTTTCCAGGTGGGTCTGGAGGTGCGCGGGGGACTGTTGGGGTCTAGGCCGGCGGCCGTGCTGCGCACGGTGTTGCTGTCGGCGCTGACGCCGCTGCTGGCCTGGTGGCCGTTGCAGCAGGGCTTTGGCCTTTCCATGGCCACCACCCTGTTGTGTGTGGCCGTTCTCAGCGCCACCGGCACCGGGGTGACCCTGCGGGCCCTCGGCCAGCTCGGCGCCTTGAACACCCCCTCCGGCCGGCTGCTGGTGGGGGTGTCGGTGCTCGACGATCTACCCGCCATCGCCCTGCTCACCGGCTCCCTGCTGTTGGCGGGCACCCGCCTCGGCGGGGCTGCGGCGTCGGCCGGGTCGGGGTGGCTGGTGCTGCTCGGCCCGGCCCTGGCCCTGCTGAGCGTGCCGCTGTCGCGCTGGTGGCTGCAACGCCAGGGGCCCTGGCAGCCGGGGCCCCTGGGGGTGTTGCTGCTGTTGATCGGCTGCAGCTGGATCGGCGAGGTCACCGGGGTGACCAGCCTGCTGGGGGCGCTCTGGGGTGGGGTGCTGTTCAATCGCCTGGCGCCCATGGGGGAAGGCAGTAGCGAAGCCCGGGAGTTGCGGGGCCATCTGGCCCTGCTGTCGGAGGTGTTTTTGCCCCTCTATTTCCTTGGGGTGGGGATGCGCATCGAGGCGGCCACCCTGGTGCAGCCGTCGGCCTGGTGGCTGGCCCTGGTGCTGTTGCTGCTGGCGATCGGCTGCAAGTTGATCTGCGGGCTGGGGATCAGCGCCCGGGATCAGCAGGCCGGCGTGGATCGCTGGGTGGTGGTGTTTGGCCTGATCCCCCGGGGCCTGCCGGGGCTGGTGTTTGCCTCCACGGCCCTGGCCAGTGGGGTGATCACCGCCGCCCAGTTCTCGGCCCTGGTGCTGATGGTGAGTGGCACCACGGTGCTGGGCCTGCTGTTGCTGGGTCGGCGGTTGCTGGGCCAGCGGTTGGCGACTGTCCAGAACGGCTAGTGCAAGGTTTCAGCCCGGCAGCAGCGCGTCCAGGGCCTGCCTCACCGCCGCGTAGCAGCGCTGCAGCTGGTCGTCGCGGATGCCCAGGGGGGGCAGGAGATACACCACGTGGCCCAGGGGCCGGAGATACACGCCCTGCTCCAGGCAGTGGCGCTGGATCTGTTTGCCCACGGGGTTGAGGTAGCTGGCTTCGCCAGCCTCCACCTCAAAGGCCGCCATGGTGCCAACACAGCGGGGGCGCCGCACGAGTGGGTGGGCGGCCAGCTCCTTCAGCAGGGGCGTGTGGCGTCCCTCAAACTGCTGGAAGCGCTCGGGGTTGGCCTGGAGCAGATCGAGGCTGGCCAGGGCGGCGGCACAGCCCAGGGGATTGGCGGTGAAGCTGTGGCCGTGGAAGAAGGTGGCCTCGGGCCGCTCGCTGATGAACCCCTGGTAGAGGCGTTCGCTGGCCATTGTCACCCCCATCGGCAGGAAGCCGCCGGTGAGCCCTTTGGAGAGGGCCATCAGGTCGGGCTGGATGCCGGCCCGGCGGCAGGCGAACAGATCGCCCGTGCGGCCAAAGCCCGTGAACACCTCATCGGCGATCAACAGGGCGCCTGCGGCCCGCACCCGCTCGGCCACGGCCCGCAGGAAGCCCGGCCGCACCACCCGCATGCCGCTAGCCCCCTGGATCAGGGGTTCGAGGATCACGGCCGCGGTGGGGGTCTCCAGGGCCTGGTCGAGCTGGCGCAGGGCCGCTGCCTCCCGCTCCTCCACCGCCGCGTCGCCCCAGTGGCTGTGGGGCCAGGCCACCCGGGCCACCCCAAACAGCAAGGGCTCGTAGGGGTCGGTGAACAGGGAGCGCTCCCCCAGGGCCATCGCCCCGAAGGTGTCGCCGTGGTAGGCCCCCTCAAACGCAATCACCTGGTGGCGTTCGCTGCCCTGGTTGCGCCACCACTGCCAGGCGATCTTCAGGGCCACTTCCACGGCGGTGGAGCCGTTGTCCGAGAAGAACAGCCGCTCGAGGCCCGTGAGCGGGCTGAGGCGGGTGGCGAGCTGCTCGGCGGGTTCGTGGCTGAAGTTGGCGAAGATCACCTGCTCCAGCTGCTGGGCCTGGCGGGCGATCGCCGCCCCGATGGCGGGCTCAGCGTGGCCGTGCAGGGTGACCCACCAGCTGCTGATCGCATCGATCAGGCGCCGGCCATCGCTGAGCTCCAGCTCGCAGCCGCGGGCCGAACGCACCTGCAGCGGCTCGGGGCTGGAGGCCACCTGGGTGGTGGGGTGCCAGAGGTGGGGGTGCCAGGGCATCGGCTCAGGCTTCGAGATGGTCCAGGTAACGCGTCGACAGTCGCCGAATCGAAGCATTGGCCCGCCGTTCCAGGCCCCGGGCCGTGTCCCGGGTGATGCCCATCTGCCGGGCCGTGGCGCTCAGGCTCAAGGGTTCCCCCGCGGCGATGCCGTAGCGCAGGCGCAGCAGCTCGGCTTCCTGTTCGGGGAGTTCATCGAGCAGCTGATGGATGTCTTCCTGCATCAGGGTGGCATCCACTTGCTCCTGGGGCTTGCTGACCTCGCAGGCCAGGCTGTCGAGCAGGCTCAACTCGGACTGGGAGGCCTGGTGCCCATCCAGGCTCAGGGGTTCCTGGGCCCGGAACAGCACCTCGCGAATGTCCAGGGGCTTCAGGCCCGTGGCAGCGGCCAACTCCTCCAGGTTGGGGTCGCGTCCCAGCTGCTGGCTTAGGGATTGCTGGGTCTGGCGCAGCCGATACAACTGATCCACCATCGAGGCGGGCAAGCGGATGGTGCGGCCCTTGGCCACCAGGGCACTGGTGATCCCGTCACGGATCCACCAGGTGGCGTAGGTGGAAAACCGGTAGCCGCGGCTGGGGTCAAACCGTTCCACGGCCCGGATCAGGCCGATGGTGCCCTCCTGGATCAGGTCCTCCAGCTCGCCGGGGGTGTGCTGGTAGCGGCGGGCCATGCTCACCACCAGACGGATGTTGGCGAGCACCATGCGACTGCGGGCCTGGTTGGCTTTCCGCAGGCAGCGCTGCAGCTCGCGAACCTCCATGCCGGCTTCTTGGGCCCAAGCCGTCAGGCTGGGGGCCACACCGCCGGCTCGCAAAGTCATCTCCTGGGCGATGTCGGTGGCTCGGCAGCCGCTTTGCACCAGCCTGGCCAGGCTGATTTCTTCCTCTGGGCTCAGCAACGCAATGCGGCCGATGGCGCGCATGTGCTGGCTGAGTGCGTCGCAGCCGCCCTTGGGGCGTTTCTGTGGCGCAGGCATCGGACTGTCGTCTGCAGTGGGGTCGGGAAACGTTACTGGCTGTTTTTTAAGGCTGGGTTTTTTTGGCCTTGCTTATCAACCAGGACCTGTAATCCCTGCGATCAGAAAAGCTGATCAATACCTTAATTTTGGCGCCAAGGCTTGGTTGCTATTGGGGAGGAATCAGGCTGAATGCTGATCGTGCCTGGCCCGTTTGACCAGCCAATAGGCCGCGGCAAGGCCTACCACAATCACGCCAAAACCGGCCATGAGTTGGGGTTTGCTTTCGGTGCCTGGTGGAAGCACAATCACTTTCCTGGCCACGGCAGTCATGGCCGTGAGCAGCACCAACTCGATCTGCACCACCTGGTCGCGCAGATAGGCGGTCACGTTTTGGAGCACTTCCAAGGCGATGAAAATCAGCAGCAACCGGTCGAGCAGTTTGATCAGTCCTCCATCAAACCAATCAGGCTGAAATTGCGCAATTTTGATGCCAGACTCCACGACCAATTCGAAGACGGCGAAGCCGATGACGATGGCCAGTAAAAGGGCTAGCAGCTTTGCGAGTTGGCGCTCATAGCTGTGAATTCCTCGAAGGAATCGATCATCGCTGAGAAGCTTCATGTTCTGGATCGCAAATACCAAGGTTGGAGCACAAAAAAGCCCGCCCATGCGAAGGTGCAAAGGCGGGCGTCGAAAAGGCGAGTGATGGGTGCTCGCCCGCTACCGCTTCAGAACTTGTGGTCGCGGAGAGCTTCCACAGGATAGATGTAGGTGATGATGGAGAAATCGGCGTAATACTTCGCTTCAATCTCGCGAGTGATTTTGTCTGCCAGCTCGCGGGTGCCGGTTAGCACTTCGATTTTGACATTGGAGAGGGTGTGGGACACGCTTGGTTCTCCGGTGGAGCGCACGTTGCGGCTGCCTTCCCCGCCGGCTGCATTCACGGTGTAACCGGTGGCGCCGGCTTCCTTGATCAGCTTGGTCAGTTTTTTGGAAAGGATTTCTTCCGCAACAATAACGAGTTTCCAGACTTGTTGGCTCATGGATTTGATCTCGGAGTGGTTGTTTTGATGAGACGCCTAGCGGCCGAGCATCATTTCGGCAATTCCGATGAAGAGCGGAATGCAGATGGCGATTGCCACTGGGGTGCCGATGGCTGTCGAGGCCCCGATGTAGGCCGAAGGGTTTGCCGAGGGAATGCCAGCCCGAAGGGTGGGAGGGCCAGAGATGTCAGAGCTCGAGGCCGCAATCACCGCTAGCACGACAGAGCCACCAATGCTGAAGCCGGTCAGCTTGTGCAGGATCAGGCCTACGCCGAAGCCCAGGAAGCCATGCACGATCGGAGCAATGAAGGCATATATGGCAAACCACTGGGCGACTTTGCGCAGCTCATTCATGCGCTGGGCAGCCTCCATTCCCATGATGATCATCAGAACGGCGAGGAAGCCGCGGAACAGGGGGTTGAAGAAGCTTTCGTAGACAGGTTCTGGCTTGGTGAGAATGCCCAGTGCCACGCCAAGGAGCATGGCCGTCACAGCTGAGCTCTGCAGACTTTCTTTGATGATGGGCCAGATCTCTACTTTCTCTGCAGTGTTGCCGGTTTTCTTGCCGATGTAGAGACTGGCCATCACGATCGCGGCCACCAGGGCCGGGATGTCCATGAACGGGTAGAGGGCGGCGGTCCAGGCCTCATAGGGGACCTTGGCCGTATCCAGCTGCGGCAGGACTGCCGCCAGGGTGGAGCCACTCACCGCTCCAAAGAGCCCCCCCGTGGCCACGGCGTCAGGCACCTTGATGCCAGGCAGTTTGCCGAGGGTGTATCGGCTGATCAGCACAATCACGATACCAATCCCCACAGCGCCAAGAGCTGGGAGGATGATTTCGGAGAAATTCGAATTGCGGATGGCAATGCCTCCAGTCAAGCCGATCTTCATCAGTAGGAAGAAGCTGATGAACTTGTAGATCGAATCGGGAATGGCCAGCTGGCTGCCAAGAGATGCCACAACAATGCCGCCGATTAGAAAGCCCAGCGTCGGCGATTGAAGTTGCTCAATAAAGAGAGGCAGAAAGTCTGTCAAGTTGATTCCTCCAGAGTGTGTTGGTTACGCATTGGGCTTTCAGCGGTGTGAAGTTAGGCGCCCTGCTGAGAAATTGGGGATCGTTTCCCAGCGGGAGTCGTCAGCGAAAGTCGTCTGACTGGATCGACTGCCGAGCCTCAGGCGCCGAACCATAGGCAGCGTTCCCAAAAGCTGGGTTGCCCTAGCCCAACCCAGTTGCAGTCCGTTCTGCCCATGATCGCTGCGCTCCCTGGCAGCTCCCCCATGACCCTGCTCCTGCTCGTCGGCGTTGGCTGGTTAAGCCTGCGCACGGTGTTGTTGCTCACTCAGGTGTCACGCCATAGCAGAGAGGCCCAGCTGGGGAGGGCCTTTCAGCAGGAACTCAGGGATCGCGGCCTGATCGATGTCTCCCCGCATCGTTAATCCGATCAGCGGCCTTCTCGCTTTGAAGGCCCCAATCGCTGTGTCACTGCCCCTATAAACCCGCCTTCCCGTCGGTTCACGATGCTTCCCATACCTCCTCTTCTGCTGGAGTTCAGTTCCCACCAGCTCGAAGTGGCCGAAACCCTGATTCAGGTGGGCCGTTTTGTGGTGATCTTCTTTGCCGCCCGGGCCATCGCTGAAGTGATGGTGCGTCTGCAGCTGCCCACGATCCTGGGAGAGCTGGTGGCCGGGGTGCTGATTGGTGTTTCAGGCCTGCACCTGATCGTGCCTCCCGCCGTGCAGGCCCAGCTCAGCGCCGGGGTGACAGGGCTGGTGGGTTCCCTGGCCCAGATCAGCCCGGACGCGGTGCAGGAGGTCTACAACGAGACCTTCCCCAGCCTGCAGGCCGTATCCCAGCTCGGCCTGTTTGCCCTGCTGTTTCTCACCGGTCTGGAGAGCGAACTCGATGAGCTGGTGGCCGTGGGGGTGCAGGCGAGCACCGTGGCGGTGGCTGGTGTGATGCTGCCCTTTGCATTGGGCACCGCCGGCCTCTATTTCCTCTTTCATGTGCCGCTGATTCCAGCCGTGTTTGCCGGTGCGGCGATGACGGCCACGTCGATCGGCATCACCGCCAGCGTGTTTGGCGAGCTCAAGTGGCTCAAGCGCAAGGAGGGCCAGATCGTGATCGGTGCCGCCGTGCTCGACGACATCATCGGCATCGTGATCCTGGCCGTGGTGGTGGCCATCGTGGGTGGCGGTGCCTTCAGCCTCGGCCCCGTGCTGAAGCTGTGTTTGGCGGCGGTGGCCTTCGTGGCCGTGGCCCTGGTGCTGAGCCGCACGGCCGCCCCTGCCTTCGACTGGGTGGTGGACCGGCTCAAGGCCCCTGGCGATGTGGCCGTGGCCAGTTTTCTGGTGCTCACCGTGTGCTGTTTTGCCGCCCAGGCCATCGGCCTGGAGGCGGCCCTGGGTGCCTTCGCCGCGGGGCTGATCCTCAGTGCCTCGAAGCACACTCACGACATCGATGCGGCTGTGAAGCCCCTGGTGGCCCTGTTTGCCACCGTGTTTTTCGTGTTGATCGGCACGGGCCTGGATCTCTCCGTGCTCAACCCCCTCGATCCGGCCAACCGGGAGGGATTGGTGGTGGCCGCGTTTCTGCTGGCGGTGGCGATCGCCGGCAAGGTGGCCGCCGGCTGGAGTTACCTCAGCAAGGAACCCACCAACCGCCTGGTGGTGGGGCTGGGCATGATGCCCCGCGGCGAGGTGGGCTTGATCTTCCTGGGCCTCGGCAGCCAGGCCGGCATCCTCACGCCCGCCCTGGAGGCCGCCATCCTGCTGATGGTGATTGGCACCACCTTCCTGGCCCCGATCCTGCTGCGGCTGGTGATTCCCCGCGAACCCGGCGAGGGCCCAACGGTGGCCGCTGAGCAGCCTGCTTAACTCCGTGCCGTTGGCTTCGCCCTATGGGGGCCAGCGCCTCTGCCTTGCCACCCACCACGGCAAGCAGCGGGCCCTGGCCCTCCCCTTTGCCTTGGGCCTGGGAGCCACGCTCGAGGTGTGCGACTGCGACACCGACAGCCTGGGCACCTTCAGTGGGGAGGTGCAGCGGCTCGACGATGCCCTCAGCACCTGCCAACGCAAGGCACGGATGGGCCTTGAGCACAGCGGCCTGAGGCTCGGGTTGGCCAGCGAGGCGAGCTTTGGCCCCCATCCCGCGGTGCCGCTGCTGGCCGTGGGGCAAGAACTGCTGGTGTTTGTCGATCTCGATCGCGAGCTCACCCTGGTGGAGCAACGGCTCGATTGGCGCACCAACTACTCCCAGACGCGCCTCGGCCCGGAGCAAGACCCCTCGGCCTGGCTGACGCAGGTGGGTTTCCCTTCCCATGGGGTGATCGTCCGTCCGTTGCATCAGCCCGAAGGGCCTTATTTCAAAGATCTGATCAGTCCGGGGGCCCTTCAGGAGGCCCTGGATGCTTGCCGCAGTCTTGATTCCCGCGGAGAGGTCTGGCTGGAAACCGACATGCGAGCCCACCGCAATCCCACCCGGATGCGCTCGATTCGCCGCCTGGGTGTGACCCTCGTTCGGCGTCTGGGGTCAGCTTGTCCCGGCTGCGGGGCCCCGGGCTGGGGGGTGATCGACCGGCAGCCGGGGCTCCCCTGCCGTTGCTGCGGAACCCCAACCGAGCTCCTGGCGGTGGAGGTGTGGGGCTGTGCCCGTTGCGATCTTCAGGTGCCGCGGGCGCGCCGGGACGGCATGGAGGTTGCCGATCCACAGCACTGCCCGTGGTGCAACCCCTGAGGCTGGGGGGAGGTCAGTTCTGGCTGCTGCGGGCGGGAACCCACTGGTTGATTAGCTGCTCGAGGCGCACCAGCTGGTAGCGGGTCTGCTCGTTGGGCTGTTGGGAGTAGGCGCTGCGCAGGCTGCTCAGCTCCGCATCAAGGGACAGCAGCACGGGATGGTTCTCGTTCAAGGCAACCCTCTGGACCAGATCTCACAATCTTAAGCCTTTCTAAAGCTGTTTGGCTCGGTTGTGGCGAGGTTGGTTCAGCTCGTGGCCGCTGGCAGGGGGCCATCCCGGTCGGAGCGGAAGCTCAGAACCATGGTCTGCACGTGCGTTTCGATCAGATCCAGCAGTCGCTCAAAGGTCTGGCGGGTGTGGGGTGCGGTGGATCCCATCGCCTCCCGGCTGAGCACCACCAGCTCCAACACCCTGCCGTTGGCCTTCGACTGCACATCGGCAAACAGCTGCATCCGCTGGCTTTCGCCGCCGCCGCGAATCATGGCGCTGAGGTGGGCCGGAGTGCGGTGTTCGATTTCGGCGTTCAGGCCCTGCAACACGGGCTGAAGGGCCTCGAGCATGGCCGCCGCCTCCATGGCCCCGCTGGGTTTGAGCACCACCAGAAAACGGGCCATGGTTACGTCCTTTGTCGCCAACGCTACCTGCTGCGGACTGGGTCCCCTGGCTGGTCGGGATCCACGGGCAGCCCCCGCAGGCCCAGGGCCAGGCGCCGTGCCAGCAGCAGCAGGGGATAGGTGCGCCGTGCCCGTTCTCGCGTGGCCAGCAGGGGCCCCAGCAGCTGGAGCAGGGGGGCACTGGGGTTCATGCGGCTACACATCCACTGGATCGCCTCGGCCCCATGCAGCACCTGCCCCTCTGCCAGCACCACCGCCCCCTCGCTCAGGTCCCAACCCTGGGCGCGCAACTGCCGCCGTAGATCGTGGTCGCTGCGGCCATCGCGGATGGTCAGGCCGGGAATGCCGCTGCGCAGTTCCGCCAGCTCGGCGAAGTGCCGGCAGAAGGGGCAGCCGCCGTCAAACACCAGCACCGGTGCCTCAGATGCCGGTCGCCCAACCATGGGCTGCAACCGCGTAGATCGCTGTCATCCTGATGGCATCACCGCCTTCGTTGTTGTCGATGCCCCTGTCGGGCCCTGGATCCATTGCCGTCATCGGTGCCGGGGTCTCGGGTTGTGCCTTGGTGGCCCAGCTGCGGCGCCTCGGCTTTGAGGGCTCGATCAGCCTCTGGGAAACGGGCCGGGGCCCGGGGGGACGGGCCAGCACCCGCCGCTCCCGCCACGATGCAGAGCTGCGCATCGACCACGGTGCCCCCCTGCTCAACATCACCGGTGAAACGGCGCCGCTGCTGCTCCAGCCGCTGCTGGAGGGGGGCTGGATCGAGCCCTGGCAGGGGGCCATTGCCCAGCTGCAGGGGGAGTCAACCCTGCGGCCCGGCAAGGCGGATGCCCTGGGGCTGGGCCATCTGTACCGGGGTCTGGGGGGGATGGATCATCTCTGCCGGGGTCTGTTGAGCCTGGCCGGCGATGGCTGCGACGCCCATTACGGCACCCTGGTGCGCCACCTGCACTGGGAGGATGGCCTCTGGCATTTGCTGGGGCGCCACCGGGAGCTGCTGGGGCAGGCCGACTGGCTGGTGCTGAGCAGCACCCTGCTGGCCCATCCCCGCAGCCGGATGATCTTCGGCTGGGAGGACGTGCCCCTGCAGGTGGCCGCAGCCCCCCTGGGGGACCTCCAGCTCGAGCACGCCCTCACCGTGATCGCCGGCATCCGCAGCGAGGCCCGCAGCAATCTGTTGGTGGTGCTGGATCCCAAGGCCGCCGGGCCCTGGCGGGACCTGCCCTTCAGCCTGCTCCATTTCGATGCGGCAGCCCAGCAGCGCTGGGGGCTGCAGCGAATCACGATCCAGCCCCAGCAGGACGGCCGCTGTGCCGTGGTGGCCCACTCCACCAAGGCCTTCGCCGCCGACCACCTCGACGTTTACGGCACCCACTCCGCCGTGGCCCGCATGCTCCAGCTGCCCCCAGATGAGGGGCGGGAGGACACGGTGATCGCGGCCCTCACCACGGCCCTCGAACAGGTGATGGCCCCGTGGTTACCGGGGCTGGATCTCGGCCCTGCCCAGCGTCAGCTGATGCGCTGGGGGGCCGCCTTTCCCCTGGCCCCCGGCTTGCCTTCCGAGCTGATGTTCTGTCCCCGCAGTCGGGTGGGCTTCTGCGGCGACTTCATTGCCGGGGTGGGCTTTGGCCGCATTGAAGGGGCCCTGCGCAGCGGCGAACAGCTGGCGATCGAGCTCCGTGCCGCGGCGGATCGTTGCGTTTGATGCAGCGTTGCAACAGATCGCCCGGTCGGTAGCCAATGCGATTGCATCGCCCCGCCCGCAGGGTTATCTCTGGGGTGAGAAGGCGTTCCTCGCGTCCGCCGTCCCGCCTGTCTGGGAGTGCGATGCGTCTTGTTCCCCCACCACTGGTTCCCCCACCCCTAGAAGCGGCGTCCATCAACGGTCCGGGTGATCGGCATGGCCCGCCCCGGCGGCGCCGCCGGATGGAGGTGGCCCGCCCCTTCCTCCCGGTGGCGCCCACCCAGCAGCTGGAGGTGGTGAACCGGGCCGGCCACTACTTCGCCCACCACTTCGCCGAGGACATCCAACTCGAGGTGCTGGCCACCTCGATTGGGGTGAGTGCGGAGTGGCTCGACCTCTGTTTCGACCACTGCCGCGGCAAGACGCCCTTTCAGGCCCTGCAGCACTTTCGCCTCAGCCGTCTGTTCGAGGGCATTGCCGAGCAACCCCAGACCACCCTGCAACAGCAGGTGCACCGCTGCGGCCTGGCCTCGGTGATGGCGGCCAACCGCCTCTTTGAAGAGCTGTTCGGCATCGGACTGGCTCCCTTCCGCCGGGTTTGCCGTCAGGCGGCGGCCGATCGCCAGCTGCACCGTCACCGGCGCTGATCCCTGGCCCTTCCCGTCCCCGGGCTGATCACCCTGGCCAGTGGCCTGGGGGTGATCTCCTGCGTGGGTCTGGCCGTGATGCTGGTCCTGTTGGAGCGCACCTTCGCGGTGGCCCCCTCCCTGCAGGCCGCCCCATCGGATGCCGACCAGGAGGACACCTCCTGCACCGTGGTGGTGCCGGCCTACAACGAAGCCGCCAACATTGCCGACTGCGTGCGGGCCCTGCTCGCCAGTGAGCCGCCTTGCCAGCGCTGGACGCTGGTGGTGGTCGATGACGACTCCAGCGATGCCACCGCCGAACTGGCCCGGGCCGCGGCGGAGGGCGAGTCCCGTTTTGTTCTGCTCGCTGCCGGTCCCCGTCCGCCCGGGGAGCGCTGGGTGGGCAAGAACTGGGCCTGTCACCGGGCCACCCAGGGGCTCAACAGCGACTGGGTGGCCTTCATTGATGCCGATGTGCGGGTGGAGCCCGGGGCCCTGCGGGCCGCCTTGGCCGATGGGATTGCCAGCGGCGCCGATCTGCTCACCCTGGCGCCCCGGCTGCGCTGTGGCTGCCTGGCGGAGTGGTTGGTGCAGCCGATCATTGCCAGCCTGCTGGGCCTGGGGTTCCCGATCCAGCGGGCCAACGACCCGGCCGACCCCCTGGCCTTTGCGGCGGGCCCGTTTTTGTTGTTCCGCAGCCAGGCCTACCGGGCCATCGGCGGCCATGCCGCCGTGGCTGGCGAGGTGGTGGAAGACCTCGCCCTGGCGCGGGCGATCAAGGGTCAGGGGTTGCGGCTGCGCTACCTGCTGGGCCTCGACTGGCTCACCCTGCGGATGTACCGGGATTTCGCCGGCCTCTGGGAGGGCTGGACCAAAAACTGGCTGTTGGGCCTCGACCGCGACGTGTTCAAGGCGCTGGGGGCCGGTGCGGTGGTGGTGCAGGTCTACGCCGTGCCCTGGCTGCTGCTCCCGCCCGCCCTGGTGCTGGGTGTGCTGGGTTCCGCTCCCCTGGCGTTCCTGCCGCTGCTGGTGGCGCTGCTGGCCATCGGCCTGCAGCTGGCCATTCGCTTCTGGAGTCGCCGGCGGTTCGGAACCCCGCTCGACTGGTGGTGGCTGGCCGGGGTCGGGGGGCTGGTGATCGGCGCGATCGCTCCGGTGTCGGTGTGGAAGACCCTCAGTGGCCGCGGCTGGACCTGGCGGGGGCGCTCCTTGCAGAGCCCGGGCTAGCGCCATACGTTGAGGGCACCACGCCAGCGGGGTTGCCCCAGGGATGCAGAGCCCATTCGGCGATTGGTTGCCCGAGGTGGTGGTGTTCCATCCCACCCGCTTTGAGGAGGCCGAGTGGATCGTGCACCACGTGCGCGAGCGCAAGACGGTGGTGGTGCATGCCGGCGCGATGGAGCCCAGGGAGGCCCAGCGCCTGATCGATTTCGTGGCCGGCGGTGTCAGCGCCATCGACGGTCAGGCGGAGTGCCTCGATCCGCTCACCTTTGTCTTCGTGCCGGAGATCGTGGCCCTGCGGCGCGATCCAGGGGAGCCCCCCTCCTAGGGTTGGCGATCACCCGGGAGTGGGCTTGGTTCCCCGTTTGCGTCGCGTCCTGTACTCCTGCGGGCCCGTTCTGATCGTTGCCAGTCACCTGGGCTGCCTGCTGCTGTTCTGGACCGGGCTGGGGATTGGGGCCGCCCTCTGGGCCCTGGCCCTCTACCTGCTGCGGATGCTGGCCACCACGGCCATCTATCACCGGCTGATCACCCACACCAGCTATCGGGCGCCCCGCCCCGTGGCCTGGATTGGGGCCGCCGTGGCGGCCTCGGCGGGCCAGATGGGCCCCAGCTGGTGGAAGGCCCACCACCTGGCCCACCACCGCCATGTGGACACCGCCGCCGATCCCCACACCCCCCTGGCTCCTTCCGCCGGCTGGCGAGGGCTGTGGCGTTCCCAGGCGGGCTGGTTGCTCAGTTCCAGCTTCTTTCCGGCCACTCTGCCCGCCGATGTGGAGGCCGATCCGGTGCTGCGCCTGATCGACCGGCTGCACTTCGTTCCGGTGTTGCTTCTGGCGGGCCTGTCGTGGCAACTGGGCGGTTGGCCCTGGCTAGCGGCCTTTTGCTTGAGCACCACCCTGTTGTTCCACGGCGTGGCCAGCGTCAATTCCCTGGCCCACTTGCTGGGGGATCAGCCCTTTGCCACCGGAGACGCCAGCCGCAACAACCTGTTTGTGGCGCTGATCACCCTGGGCGAGGGCTGGCACAACCTCCACCACGCCTTCCAGGCCTCCGTGCGCCAGGGCATCACCCTGGAGGCTGGACGCCCACGGCTGCTGGTGGATCCCACCTACCGCTTCATCCGACTGCTCGAACGCTGTGGCTGGGCCTGGGATTTGCGGGTTCCGAGCGATCGTGCCCTGTTGGCCCGGGCCGCCGATTGAGCGCCGCTGGCCAGCAGCCGCAGGCTGGGTTGCGGGCTAGATCGCTCCAGCCACCAGGCTGAGCTGCAGCCAGCATCCGCCTGGCGCCAGTTTCTCCACAACCACGGTCTGGAGCCGGTCGTGCGCCACCAGATGCGCAAACGTTTCGGCGTCGTCCCGGGTGCTGAACCGCGCGGATTGCACCTGCAAGGGCACGCTTTGCTCCCGTTCGACGGCAGCGCGGACCCGATAACGACCAGAGGGATCAGCCATGGCTGAATTCTGCAGCCAATTTCTGGGAATCGCGCCGCCCTTCAGGGTTTCAGAGAATTTGTTGGAGGGGGCACTTCAGCGGGTCGGAACCTGCCGGCCCTTCCAGGTGATGGCCCCCCGCTCCAGGTTGAGGATGGCCAGCACAAACACCCCCAGGAAAAACAGCACCGGCACCGGAAAGATCAGATTGATCCAGCCAAAGCTGCCCACTCGGCGCGTGATCACCAGCAGTTGCAGGGCATAGCCCCCATAGAGCACCAGGTTGGGCATCAGGGCAGGGCTGCCCACCATGGGCCAGTGCAGCAGCGCCGCAGGCAGGCACCAGGCCGCCCAGAACAGGCCCGACAGCCACAGCAACACCGCCAGCATCCGGGGCCAGCGCACCTCGCCGGCGGCGGTGGCGAAGTTCTTGTCGAACCCCACCACCATGTCGCCCAGGCCCCCTGGGTACATCCGGTAGGCCAGGCTGCCGTGGCCGATGAAGGCGCTCACCGGCAGGCCGGCGGCCTCGTAGCGGTGGGCCAGAAACCAGTCCTCCACCACCTTGTCAGCCACGGAGGCGTGGCCGCCAATCCGCTCGTAATCGCTGCGGCTGGTGGCCATCGCCGGACCGAAGGCCACCCCCACCCCTGCCCCCAGGGGCACCGCCATCAGTCCCACCAGGTTGAACAGCACCGAGAGCTGTTCGTAGGGCTGCTCGGTGCGGTGGAAGGGTTGCACCGACACGAGGCCGCCCTGCCGCTGCTGGTTGGCCACCAGCTGGGCCAGGAACGTCGGCCCGGGTTCCGTGTCGGCATCGAGAAAAACCAGCAGGTCGCCCTGGCTGTGGTCGGCCCCCTGCTGCAGGGCCCAGGTTTTGCCACACCAGCCCACCGGCAGCGGTGCTGCGGGCAGCACGGTGACCCCGGCGGCCTGGGCCAGGCTGGCGGTGGCATCGCTGGAGTGGTCGTCGATCACGATCACCTCCAGGGGTTGGAGGCTCTGGCGGGCCAGGGCCTCCAACAGCTGGGGCAGGGTGAGGGCCTCATTGCGGGCGGGAATGAGCACCGACACCCGCGGTTGCCCCTGGGGCGTGAGTTCGGGCAGGGCCGGCATGCGCAGGCACAGTAACCAGCCCAGCAGCCAGCGCACCAGCAGGGAAACGGCCAGGAGATCGGGGGGGGGCATGGGGCTCAGGCTGGCTGGCTCATGGGCGCAGCAGCTCGCTCACGAGGGCCTCGAGGGCGGCCGGATGGCGCATCAGTTGCTGGTGGGTGAGCACGGGCAACGCCTGGCGTGGCCCCACGGGCAGCACGGCGCGCCAGCCGGGCCACACCATCAGGTCGGGGGTGCAGAAGAAACTGGAACAGTCCACATCCCGCAGGGCGTCAACGTTTTCATTGAGCTGGCGCAGCAGGGGGCTGCCCAGTTTCATGTCGGCGATGCCGGCCAACAGCCACCGGGGCCAGGGTTGGGCGGTAAGGGTGCCCTGCTGGGGGCTGCCCACGCTGATGAACCGGCGGGTGCGGCGATGGCCCCCCGCCAGTTGGATCCAGGTGCGCCCGACCAGTCCCCCCATCGAGAAGCCGAGCAGGTCGATCGGGGTGTCGGGGCCGAAGGCTGCCCCAATCTCCTGGCCGAGCTGGTCGGCCAGAGCCCTGATGGGGGTGGTGCCCAGGCCATGGGGGAGGTGGGGGATCAACAGGGGCCCGCGGCGCTCAGCCAACATCTGCTGGAGGCGACGAAACAGGCGCGGGGTGTCCCACAGCCCGTGCACCAGCACCAGAGGGGGAGGGCTTGCCATGGCTCCAGGCTAGGTAGCCCAGCGGTGCCCATTAAAAAACCGCCCCCGTGGGGGCGGTTGGAATTGGCCAAGGGCCTGGGGAGCTTCAGTAGCGGCTGCCGCCACCGCCGTAACCGCCGCCACCACCGCCACCGCCGTAGCCACCGCCGCCACCGCCGAAATCGCGACGGCCGCCGCCACCACCACCACCGCTGCCGCGGGGCTCAGCTTTGTTGACGCGGATGGCGCGACCCATCCACTCAACATCCTGAAGATCTTCGATGGCTTTGGATTCCTCGGCCTCGCTGGCCATCTCAACAAAGGCGAAACCGCGCTTGCGGCCGGTGTCGCGATCAAGGGGAAGGCTGCACTTGCTCACCTGCCCGTATTGGCTGAACAGGTGCTGGACATCTTCCGCTTCTGCATCGAAGGAAAGATTGCCGACGTAAATGGTCATGAACTCAGAAACTATGAATCGATCCTTCGACGGCCCAAGAGAAAGTGGTCAGCTCGCTAGAGAGAAATCTTTGAATCACCCATCACCCTACAGGTTGGATGGCGCGGCCTGATCGGCAAACTCTGGCTAGGGATAGGGGGTTCCACGCTCCGCCGTGCCATGTCGAAATCCCAGCTCAACGCCTTCATGGTCAAAGTGGATGGCGATGCCGCCCTCAAGGCCCGGGTGGATGCGGCAGCCAGCGTGGATGCCATCGTGGCGATTGCCCTGGAACAGGGCCATGTCTTCTCGCCAGCGTCCTGGAGCCGTTCGCAACGGGCCTGAGGCCTGATCAGCTCCAGGCGCTGAAGGTCACCGGCTCGTATTTGGCAATGCTGACCCGCCAACCCCGCAGGGCCAGCTGTCGCAGTTCGGCCTGCAGGCTGGCCGTGTCCGCCCCGCCGATCCAGTTGGCCTTGAGCAGCGGCAGCCGTTCGCTGATCAGCTCGAGGGGAATCTCCAGCAGCAGGAGGCTGTCCTCGCCGGCGGCCCGCTGGATGGGCCCCTCGTCGCTGCGTTGCCACAGCCGCAGCAGCAGCTCCAAGGCCAGGGCCCGCCCCTCTTCGCCCGGATCCGTGGCTGCGTCGGCCTCGGTGGTTTCGAGGGGCTTGCGGGACTTGCCATTGAGGGGCAGCAGCCGCTTGCCGTTCAGCTCAACCAGCGCCAGGGCCACCAGATAGGGAGCATCAGCCATTGAAACCTCGGCGAACCGCCACACCTTGGCGAAAGGTGCATCTCCGGTGTGGAAATTGACACGGAACGATTGCAGTGTCGGGATTCATGACGGCTGCTTATCTTTTTTGAGCGTGACTTGGCTTGTAAGCCCCCAAGATTCGGGATTTGGGAGCTAAGTTCGCCGTTGTTCGCGAGCGACTCCGTTCGGGAGTTCCCCTGTCATGTCCAGTATCGCTGCCCAGTTGGAGACCTACCGCTCGGCCTTGGCGGAAGCCACGGCACGGGGCGACCAGGCCGTGGCCCGGAAGATCGAGCAGCAGATCAAGGATCTGGAGGAATTCCAGGTTCGGCACCCCGAAGAAACCGAGGCCCCCACACCCTTTGAGGTGTTCTGCGACCTCAATCCCTCCGACGTCAATTGCCTCGTCTATGACGACTGATTGAGATCAATTGTCCCCATTCGGGGGTAGACGGGGGTGGCCTCAATTCGCCATGACATCCACGCTTTTGATGGCGGGACCCAGAAGTTGGGTGAATGCATCCAGTTGCTTTTGGCTTCCCATCACCACCAGCATTTGGCCCGGTGCCAGTCGGGTGTCGCCCCCAGGGTTGGCGATCAGTGAGGGGCCTTCGCTGTTGGAGCGGGTGCCGCGATATAGACGCGGCTCCAGACCATCCTTGGACTTGGGCGGAACGATCGCCAGCACCAGGGCTCCTGAGCGGGCGCCGAGTTGGAGTTCGGCCAGGGAAGCCCCATTGAGGGAGCCCAGGTCGGCGGGATTGCTGCTGAGCAGAAACTCCTCGACCTCGCAGTCCGAGCCCACCAACAGATCCATGAAGGTCACGGCCAACGGGCGTAGGGCCGTGGCGGCCATGGCCCGGCCCCCACTCACATAGGGGCTCACCACCTGATCGGCCCCCGCGAGACGGAGCTTGCGCTCGGCTTCCTCGCTGTCGGAGCGGGCGATCAGGCGGCAGTTGGGGGCCATGCCCCGGGCGCTGAGCACCACGTAGAGGTTGGAGGCGTTGTTGGGCAGGGCGGCCACCAGCGCCCGGCAGCGATGGATGCCCGCTTCCACCAGGGTCTCATCGAGGGTGGCATCCGCCATCAGCACGGCAAGTCCCCGCTCCTCGGCAGCTTCCCGCCGCTCCCCATCCATCTCCACCACCAGCAAGGGAACGTTTTCTCGGGTGAGTTGTTCGGCGATTTCGCGGCCGATGCGGCCGTAGCCGCACAGAATCACGTGGTTGTGCATGGTGAAGAGCCAGCGGCGGAAGCGCCGCTCGCGCAGGCGCCGGAAGTATCCGGATTCAGAGAGGCCCAGCACCCCCTGGATGCTGATCTGCACCACCACCAGGCCGCCCAGGATCAGCAGGGTGGTGACCAGCCGCCCCCCGGCGCTGAGGATCTGGGTGTGGCCATCGCTGAACCCCAGGGTGCTGAGGGTGATCAGCACCATCCAGTAGCAGTCGCCCCAGTCCCAGCCTTCGCTGAGCCGGTAGCCGAAGGCGCCGGCATTGACCAGCAGGGCGAGGGCCAGGGGCGCCCTCCAGGGCTTGCGGTTGCGCGTGGAGGGGGGTCGTCGGGGCCTGAAGCCCCAGAAACGCTTGGCCATGAGATCTGGATCCGGTGCTCCAGATCACTGCGGTCAGATTACGGGCTGTGGGGGGTTGCCGTTTGGCTGATCCCGAACATTTGTGGGCGTTGTCAGCCGAACGGAGAGGGATTCCGTTAACTCTTGAAGGTTGTTTCCGCAGGGTCGCCTCGATGGGCGCGACTTCGGTTGTAGATGGTCGGCTAGATGGTCGGCATCCCGAGCTGCTGAAGGAGAGTGGCCAGCGGGAGGTGTTCTGCGGGCTCACCTCGATCGTGTGGCTGCATCGCCGCATGCCCGATGCCTTTTTTCTGGTGGTGGGCTCCCGCACCTGCGCCCACCTGATTCAGAGCGCCGCCGGCGTGATGATCTTTGCCGAGCCCCGCTTCGGCACCGCGATCCTGGGGGAGCGGGATCTGGCCGGCCTGGCCGATGCCAATGAGGAGCTCGACCGGCTGGTGAAGGATCTGCTGGAGCGGCGCCCCGAGATCCGCACCCTATTTCTGGTGGGCTCCTGCCCGAGCGAGGTGATCAAGCTGGACCTGGCCAAGGCCGCCGATCGGCTCAACAGCCAGCTGCGGGGCCGGGTGATGGTGCTCAATTACAGCGGCAGCGGCATCGAAACCACCTTCACCCAGGGCGAAGACCAGGCCCTGCTGGCCATGGTGCCCCTGATGCCCGCCAGCGACGTCGACCAGCTGCTGATCGTCGGCACCCTGGCCGATGCGGTGGAGGATCGCCTCGTGCAGCTATTCGGCCGCCTGGGGATTCCGCTGGTCACCAGCCTGCCGCCGCGGCGCTCCACCGAGCTCCCGCCGATTGGACCCGGCACCCGGGTGCTGCTGGCCCAGCCGTTCCTCTCGGCCACGGCCCGGGCCTTGGTGAGTCGGGGAGGCCGTTTGATCTCGGCCCCCTATCCCTTCGGGGTGGAGGGCAGCCGGGCCTGGATGGCGGCGGGGGCTGAGGCCTTCGGCGTGGCGCCGGCCCAAGTGGCCGAGCTGCTCGATCCCCTGGTGGAGCGCGGCCGGCGCGCCATTGCTCCCCACCGGGAGCTGTTGGCGGGCAAACGCCTCTTCCTGCTGCCCGATTCCCAGCTGGAGCTGTCCTTGGCGCGGTTCCTCCAGCGCGAGTGCGGCATGGAGCTGGTGGAGGTGGGTACCCCCTACCTGGATCGCCAACTGCTGGATCCGGAGCTGGCCCTGCTGCCGGAGGGCACCCGGATCAGTGAGGGTCAGGATGTGGAGCGCCAGCTGGAGCGGGTGCGTGCCGCCCGGCCCGACCTGGTGGTGTGCGGCCTTGGCCTGGCCAATCCGCTCGAGGCCGAGGGCATCGCCACCAAGTGGTCGATCGAGCTGGTGTTCAGCCCGATCCATGGCTGCGACCAGGCGGGCGACCTGGCCGAGCTGTTTGCCCGCTCCCTGCGCCGCCGCGCCGCCCTCTCGTTTGCCTGAGCGCTTCGCTCCTCTCCTGATCCCCCGCTGGCTCTCTCCCGATGGAACTCACCCTCTGGACCTACGAAGGCCCACCCCACGTGGGCGCCATGCGCATCGCCACGTCGATGGAGGGGGTGCACTACGTGCTGCATGCCCCCCAAGGCGACACCTACGCCGATCTGCTGTTCACGATGATCGAGCGGCGTGACCGCCGTCCGCCCGTCACCTACACCACCTTCCAGGCCCGCGACCTGGGCGGCGACACCGCCGAGTTGGTGAAGCGTTCGATCAGCGAAGCGGTGGCCCGCTTCCAGCCGGAGGCCCTGCTGGTGGGCGAGAGCTGCACCGCCGAATTGATCCAGGACCAGCCGGGTTCCCTGGCGGGGGGCATGGATCTGGGGGGCATTCCGGTGGTGAGCCTGGAGTTGCCGGCCTACTCCAAGAAGGAAAACTGGGGCGCCGCCGAAACCCTCTACCAACTGGTGCGGGGCCTGCTGAAGGCCCAACTGCCCGCGCCCGGTTTCGAGAAGCCTTCCCCCAGGCGCTGGCAGCAGGAGGGCCGGCGGCCCCGGGTGAATCTGCTGGGCCCCAGTTTGCTGGGCTTCCGCTGCCGCGACGATGTGCGCGAGATCACCCGTCTGCTGGATGGGCACGGCATCGACGTGGCCGTGGTGGCGCCCCTGGGGGCCAGGCCGGCCGACCTGATGCGCATTCCCAGCGCGGATGCCAACGTCTGCCTCTATCCGGAGGTGGCAGGGTCGCTGTGCAGCTGGCTGGAGCGCAGCTTCGGCATGGCCACCGTGCGCACGGTGCCGATCGGCATCGGTGCCACCACCGCCTTCCTGGAGGAGATCTGCGGCCTGCTGGGCCTGGAGCCCCCGGCCGCCGGCGAGGCGGACCGGCGCTCGCGCCTGCCCTGGTATTCCCGCTCGGTGGACTCCACCTACCTCACCGGCAAGCGGGTGTTCATCTTTGGCGATGCCACCCACGCCATCGCCGCGGCCCGGATCGCCAGCCAGGAGCTGGGGTTCAAGGTGGTGGGCCTGGGCACCTACAGCCGCGAGCTGGCCCGGGAGGTGCGGGCCGTGGCCCAGGAGCTGGGCCTGGAAGCCCTGATCAGCGACGACTACCTCGCCGTCGAGGCGGCCATGGCGGAGGCGGCCCCGGAGCTGGTGCTCGGCACCCAGATGGAGCGCCACAGCGCCAAACGGCTGGGCATTCCCTGTGCCGTCATCAGCACCCCCCTGCACGTGCAGGATGTGCCGGCCCGCACCTCGCCCCAGATGGGCTGGGAGGGCGCCAACGTGATCTTCGACACCTGGGTGCACCCCTTGATGATGGGGCTGGAGGAACACCTGATTGGCATGTTCCGCCACGATTTCGAATTCGTAGACGGGCACCTCAGCCACTTGGAGGGGGCCAGTGCCCCCACCAAGCCCGCGGAGGCCGACCCAACCGATGGCCAAGCGGCGGCGGCCCCGCTGGCCACTGCGCTTCCCGGCAACGGCACCCTGGTGTGGAGCCCGGATGGGGAGGCCGAACTGGCCAAGATTCCCTTCTTCGTGCGGGGCAAGGTGCGCAAGAACACCGAGGCCTATGCCCGGGAGCGGGGGCTGGCCCTGATCGACAGCGAAGCCCTGTATGAGGCGAAGGCCCACTTCAGCTCTTAAATCATTTCGAATCGCCCCAATCTCAGCCGGGAGCTCTGCCGGGGGACGGCTGGGGCGAGCTTGTTTTAGGTACTTTCACTCATGCATCTGTGTGTGGATCCGCATGAATGTGGTGGGGATGTTTCGCTTTGCGCGCCTGGCCCTCATTGGGCATCCCGACAGCGTTTGGATGGCTGAAGCCTGTTCCTTGCGTTGGGGTTGACCTGGCGCTTCCCTCCAGCATGACGACCACACTGACGCCTCCCCAGCTCTCGCGCCCCGATGGTGAGGGCAGTGTGCAGGTGCATCAAGACGCCACGATGGCGATTGAAGAGGGAGCCCTGGTCTTGGCCGTGTATGGCAAGGGAGGCATCGGCAAATCCACCACGTCGTCCAACCTTTCAGCGGCCTTCTCGAAACTGGGCAAGCGGGTGCTGCAGATCGGCTGCGATCCCAAGCACGACAGCACCTTCACGCTCACGAAGAAGATGGTGCCCACCGTGATCGACATCCTCGAAACTGTCGATTTCCATACCGAAGAACTGCGGCCCGAAGATTTTGTGTTTGAGGGCTACAACGGGGTGATGTGTGTGGAGTCTGGCGGCCCGCCGGCGGGCACTGGCTGTGGTGGTTATGTCACGGGCCAGACCGTGAAACTGCTCAAGGAGCACCACCTACTCGAAGACACCGACGTGGTGATCTTTGATGTGTTGGGCGATGTGGTGTGTGGCGGTTTTGCCGCTCCGCTTCAGCACGCCCACTACTGCCTGATCGTGACGGCCAACGATTTCGACTCCATCTTCGCGATGAATCGGATCATGCAGGCCATCAATGCCAAGGCCAAGAACTACAAGGTGCGCCTTGGCGGTGTGATCGCCAACCGCTCGGAGGAGACCGACGAAATCGACAAATTCAATGCCCGCACCGGCCTACGCACCATGGCCCATTTCAAGACCGTGGATGCGATTCGCAAATCCCGTCTAAAGAAGTGCACCATCTTCGAGATGGAGCCCACTCCCGAAGTGCTGGCCGTGCAGCAGGAGTATCTCAACCTGGCCCAGCGGATGCTCGACGACGTGGAACCCCTGGAGGCCGAATCCCTGAAGGATCGCGAAATCTTCGACCTGCTGGGCTTCGACTGACCGACCACGGAGGTGGCGATGCCAAACAGCTATGCCCAGCTGCTGGGTGTCTGCCTGCTCTTGCTGGTCAGCTTCACCCTGCCCCAACCCTGGAATCGTCTATCCTCGCTGGGCTATCTGCTGATGGCCCTGGTGATGGTCCGGGGTCTGGGCAATCCCACCAGCAGCTTGCAGTTCGGCACGGTGCCCCGCCGGCTGTTCAAGGGGCTGGGGGTGGCGGCCATCGCGGTGGGGGTGCTCTGGTACCTCACCCCGCTGGATCTGCGCAGCACCGGTATCCCCGTGATTGCCCTCTGGGCCCTGTTCAGTGGTTGGAGCGCCATTCGCCTGATCCGCAGCTTGGCCCAGGAGCGGCGGGTGTCGGATGCGGTGCTGCGGGGCGCCTTAGCGGGCTACTTAATGCTCGGCTTGGCCGCCGGTTTGCTCTGTTGTGCACTGGAGACGATCGATCCGAACAGCTTCAGCAACGTGAACCTGTCGGCGCAGGATCTGGGCCAGAGCAGCCCGGTGTGGGGCCTCAATTTCGTACGCCTCAACTACTTCGCCTTTGTCAGTCTCACCACCATGGGCTATGGCGATGTCACCCCCCAGACCCCCCAGGCCCAGATGGTGAGCGTGGCAATCGCCACCGCGGGCACCTTCTACGTGGCTGCGGTGATGGGCGTGTTGATCAGCCGTCTCACGGTTCAGGAAGCCCAGCAGCCCTAGGCCGTCGCCCTTCCCAGCCCTTCACCAACCGGTAGATCACCGGCACCACGAACAGGCTCAGCACCGTGGCCACCAGCAGGCCGGAGAACACCACCGTGCCGATGCTCACCCGGCTGCCGGCGCCGAAGCCCCGGGCCAGCAGCAGGGGCAGGAAGCCCGCCAGGGAGGAGATGGCCGTGAGCAGGATCGGCCGCAGACGGGCGATGGCGGCACCCCGGATCGCCGTGTCCAGCGCGAGACCCTCGGCCATGCGTTGGTTGGCGAATTCCACAATCAGGATGCCGTTCTTGGCCGCCAGGCTCACCAGCACCAGAAGGCCCATCTGGCCGTAGACGTCCAGGGGCAAACCGCGCAGCATCAGCCCGCCGATGGCTCCCAGCATGGCCAGGGGCACGGTGACCAGAATGATGAAGGGGTCGGCGAAGTTGCCGTAGAGGGCCGCCAGCACCAGCACCATCACCAGGATGGCGAGGGCGAACACGCGCAGATTGTTCCCTCCGGCCCTGGCCTCCTCCCGGGCCAGTCCGGCCCATTCGAGGTCGGTACTGCCACCGAGCTGCCGTTGCACCTGCTCCAGGGTGGCCATGGCCTGGCCGCTGCTCACCTCGGCCCGGGGAATCGCCCGAATGCTGATCGAGCGCACCAGGCGGGTGTGGTTGATCGAGGTGGGGCCGCTGCCCTGGTCGACCCGCACCACCTGGGCCAGGGGGATCAGCTGGCCCTCACGGGTTTTGACCTGCAGGGCCAGTACGTCATCGGCGTTGCGCCGTCCGGCTCCATCGAGCTGCACGATCACCCTGCGCACCTGGTCGCTCTCGAAGCTGTCGTTCACGTAGTCGCTGCCGAAGCTGGCGCCGAGGGTGTCCACCACGGTGCTGAGATCCACGCCCAGGGAGGCCATCTGCAGGCGATCGGGCACCAGTTGCACCAGGGGGGCTCCGGCGCTGAAGCGGGTGGACACCCGCTCGAAGCGGTCGGTGGCCCGGGCGGCGCGGATGAAGGCCTGGGCCTGCTGCTCGAAGTCGGACAGGCTGAGTTGGCCGTTGCTGCTGTCGAGCAGTTCGAGCTCGAGCCCCCCCTCGGCGCTGAAGCCCCGCACGGAGGGGGCCTCGCTGAGTTGCACCACGGCACCGGTGATGCGCCGTCGCAGCTGGGCGTCCAGGCGCTGGGCCACGGCGCGCGTGGAGGCCTCGGCGCCCTGGCGCTGCTCGATCGGGGTGAGGCGCAGGTAGAAGATGCCCTTGTTGGGACTGCTGTCGCCGAAGGAGCGCCCGGCGTAGAAGTTGGCCCGGGCGATCAGGGGTTCGGCGGCCACCACCTGCCGCACCTGCTCGAGCACCCCTTGGGTCTGCTGCAGCCCCAGCCCGTCGGCCAGGATCACCACCCCCCGCAGCTGGCCGTTGTCTTCCTGCGGGATGAAGGACTTGGGCAGGGTCCGCAGGGCACCGCCGGTGAGCAGCAGCCCGGCCAGCAGCAGAGCCACCACCAGGCGCCGCCGCGCCATGGCCCAGTCCAGCCAGCGGCCGTAGGGGGTGTCCAGAGCTTCCAGCCAGCGCCGCGGCGGGTCGATCCAGCGCAGCAGCCAGGCCGGTTCGCGCTGTTGGGGACCCAGCAGCCGGCTGCCGGCCACCGGGGTGAAGCTCAGGGCGTTGAGGGTGGAGAAGGCGATGGCGCCGCTGATCGTGATGGCGATCGGGGCATAGAGGCGGCCCAGGCTGCCGCCCAGGCCGAGCACCGGGACGAACACCACCACCAGGGCCAGGGAGGTGGCCACCACGGCTCCGCCCAGTTCGGCCATGGCCTCCCGGGCCGCCTGCAGGGGCGGCTTGCCGGCCTCCAACCGGCGGCCGATGTCCTCGCTCACCACGATCGCGTCGTCCACCACCAGGCCGCTGGCCAGAACCAGGCCGAAGAGGGTGAGGGTGTTGAGTGATTGGCCCGCCAGTTTCAGCACGCTCAGCGAGCCGATCAGGGCCACGGGCACGGCGGCGGCGGTGATCAGGGCCAGCCGGCTGTTGCCCAGGCCCAGCAGCAGCACCACGAACACCAGCAGCACCGCATCCCGCAGGCTGTCGAGGGTGCCCTGGATGCTGCCGCGCACGAAGTCGGCCTCATCCACGATCAGCTGTTGCTCGATGCCGGGGGGGAACTGGGGGGCGAGTTCCGCCAGGGCCCCGTTCACCGCTTCGCTCACGGCAATGGCATTGCTGCCGTCGCGCTGGTAGATCACCACGGCTACCGCGGGCCTGCCCTGGAGGTTGGTGGCGATGGTGTCGTAGGTCTCGCTGCCCAGGGCCACCCGGCCCACATCCCGCAGCAGGGTGACGCCGCCATTGGCGCTGCGGGCCACCACCAGCTGCTCGAATTCCGCCGGCGTGCGCAGGCGCCCTTCCATCCGCAGGGGCAGGGTGATCACCTGGCCGGCGGGGCTGGGGGCCTCTCCGGCCTGGCCCAGGGCCGCCAGCACGTTTTGCTGTTGCAGGGCCGTGCGCACGTCGCTGATCGTGAGGCCCCGCTCCTCCAGTCGCGCCTGATCAAGCCAGAGGCGGAAGGCCAGGCTGCTGCCCCCGGAGAGGGTGACGTTGCCCACCCCAGGCACCCGCTGCAGGCGCTCCTTCACCACCTGATCGAGCCAGCCGCTCAGGAAGGTGTCGCTGTAGAGGCTGGGGTCGGCATTGAAGCTCAGCACCATCAGCAGGTCGTCGGAGCTGCGCCGCACCTGCACCCCAAAGCGCGCCACCGGGGCCGGCAGTTGCCGGGTCACCACCGCTGCCTCGTTCTGGGTGTTGATCTGGTTGAGTTCCGGGTCGCCGCCCTCAAAGCCCAGGGTGATCGCGCTGCCGTTGGCCGAGCTGGTGGAGCGGATGCTGTCGAGCCGTTCGAGGCCGTTGAACTGCTGCTCGAGCAGGGCGGTGACCCCCTGTTCCACCACCTCGGGCCCGGCGCCCGGGTAGGTCGCCCGCACCGTCACCCGTCCCGGCGCGATCGGCGGCAGATTCTCCACCTGCAGCACCGGCAGACTCACCAGCCCGGCCAGCAACACCAGCAGGCTCACCACCAGGGTGAGCACGGGCCGGCGCAGAAAGGGATCAGAGATCGATTTCATCAGCGCCGCTCAGTTGCGCTTCGGCGGGATGGGAGGCGTCAGGCCAGGTCCCGCTTCAGCACCACGCAGAGGTAATCGGGGGCTTTGTAGCGACTGGGCAGGCAGATGTGCAGCTGCTCCAGCCGGCTCCAGCACACGGTGCGCTGAATGGCCGCCACGGTTTTACCTTCCTTGAGCAGAAGCCGCAGCGCCTTGCAGTACAGCGAATAGTTGGCTTCGAGTTCCCCGATGGTGAGTCCCTGGCTGCTGCTCATCGCGCGGGTGGCGTCCAGGAGTAGCGAAGACGCTGTTCAACCATACGGCGCGGTGTTCAGTTCCCTGCCGGGGCCACGAGTCCAAGCCGCACGCAGAGCCGGGGCAGGGTGAGGCCCTGCGCCAGCAGGTTCACCAGCACCACGATGAACACGATGCTCTGGGCGTTCTGGGCCAGGGCCCCCACCGCGGCAGGGGAGACGCCGCGCAAATGGCCGATCTGGTTGACGGCGTTGTACGAGAGAGCCAGGGGCACCGCCCCCCGCAGCCCGCACCACGACACAAACAGGCTCTCCTTGCGGTTGAACGGCGAGAGCGATTGAAAGGCCAGCACGCTGAAGGGCCGCACCACCAGCATCAGCACCGCGGCCGAGGCGAGTCCCACCGGCAGGGCGGGCACCAGGCTGGCGGGGGTGACCAGCAGACCAAAGATCAGGAACAGACAGATCTCGGCCATGGTGTTGAAGGGGAGCAGGGCTTCCTGGATCGATTCGTGGTTGAACTCCGCCTGCCGGTAGCGCATGTTCGTCATCAGCAGGCCCGTGGTGTACACGGCGATCAGCCCGGCACCGCCCAGCAGCTGGCAGCTGCCGTAGTCGATAAAGGCAATCGACATGGCCATGATCAACAGCTGGGATCGGTCCTGGGCCAGTTGATCGATCACGAACCGGGCCACGTAGCCGAACAGGGCACCGATAACCAGCCCACTGGCCACCTGCTGCACGAAACTGCGGAGCGCCTCCACGAGCACGCCGGCCGCCCCTATGGGCGCCCCATCGGCCTGGCCCGTGGTGAACAGGCCCGCCACCAGGCCGAACAGCAGCAGGGCGGTGGGATCGTTGACGGAGGACTCAAATTCCAGCAGGTGCTGCAGCCGTTCCGGCACGAGTTGCCGCACGGAGGCCAGCACGCTGATCGTGGCTCCCGCATCGGTGGAACCCAGGCAGGCCGCGATCAGCAGGGCCGCTCCCAGGGGCATCGCATCTAGGGTCCCTGGGGAGATCGCATCCCCCCCTGCCGAGGACAGCAGCCAGATCAGACCGCCGAGCAGCAGGGTGGCCAGCGCCACGCCCCCCACGGCCAGGGCCAGGCCGTAGGGGAGAAAGCCCCGAATGGCCTGGATGTCTGTTTTCAGGCCCGCATAGAAGAGCAGCAGGGCCAGGGCGAAGACATGCAGGTTTTCCGCCTGCTGGTGGGTGATGTCGAGGTAGTTGATGTTGATCGCCAGCCCCAGCAGCAGCACCCCGAGGATCGCCGGCACCCCCACCTGGATCGAGAAACGGCTGATCGCCAGGGTGCCCAAAAACAGCAGCCCGATGAACAGCACCTGGCCTTCCACCGGAATGGTGTCAATGGCGACGCCCTGGGGGGCCTGGGCCAGGAGGGCGGGGACCATCACGCTGGGTCCGGACCGCCAACGGCGACCAGGGTGGCGGCCTGGGCGTCGCTCAGCCGGCCCGCGCCGTGGAGCACCCGGGTGATCCGGGCGATGTCGAGCACCGCATGGCAGCGATAGCCGGCTGCGGCCAGGCGCTCCCGGGCCCGGCGGTCGTGGTCGCCGCCGTGGTCGATGAACACCACCACGTCCTGCACCACCAGACCCGAGCTCTCGAGCTTGGCAATGCCCTCGAGCACGCTGCCGCCGGTGATCAGGATGTCGTCCACCACCACCACCCGGTCGCCCTCGTCGAAATCCCCCTCGATCAGGCGCCGGGCCCCGTGGGCCTTCACCTCCTTGCGCGGGTAGATCAGCGGCTTGTGCAGTTGCAGCGAGAGACCTGTGGCCGTGGGCAGGGAGCCGTAGGGGATGCCCGCGATGCGGTCGAAGTCGAGCCCCTCCAGCTGGTCGGCATAGGCGTGCAGCACCCGGTGAAACAGGTTGGGGTCGGAGATGATCTGGCGCAGGTCGACGTAGTAGTTGAAGACGGCTCCCGAGGCCTGCACGTACTCGCCGAACAGCAGGCAGCCGATGTCGAACAGGTCGACGATCAGGCTTTCCAGGGGATCGGCGGTCCGTTCGCTGCCCGGCAACCACAGCACACAGGCGTTGGCATCGCGCTGCTCAACCTTGGCCAGCCACTGCTCCCGCCTGTGGGTGATCGCGTGCTTGAGGGCCTCGGCCCGGGAGGCCATGTCGTCTTCCACCAACAGGTTCTGGGGCAGGGGCAGCAACAGCCCGTCGGCGGCCGCACTCAGGCCCGCCTGCAGCATCGCCTCCAGCTTCTCCTCTTCCCCCCAGAGGCTGCGCAGGATCAGGAAGCGCTCCGGCGCCTCCGCCCGCACCCGGGCCAGCACCTCCGGATCGCTGGTGCCCACCTCCAGCAACAGTTGGTCCGGTGTGGCCCACAGCTGGGTTTCGCGCACGATCCGCACGTAGAGCGGGTCGCCTTCATCCGGGTGGTGCTGGATCACCCGGGCCGCCTGGTTGGAGCTGTGGCAGGTCATCACCACCGCCTTGCCCGGGTAAAGCAGGAAGGGGGCGGCAATGTCCTGGCCCGCCAGGGGCGAGAGGGTTACCGCATCGGCCCCCAGCTCCTTGAACAGGTAGTGGGCCAGGGCCGAGGAGGAGTTGAGGTCGCCGTGCTTGGCGTCGACGATCAGGGGCAGGTCGGGCGGCACCAGGTCGCGCACCTCCAGCAGCAGCTCCAGGCCCACCGGGCCCAGGGCCTGGTAAAAACCCAGGCTGGGCTTGTAGGCGCAGACGTGGGGGGCCGTGGCCTCGATCACCGCCTTGATCCAGTGGCGGGCCTGGCTGAGAAAGGAGCGCCCGGCCAGGCCGCGGCGGGCCGCCCAGTTCTGCAGCATCTCCGGGTTGGGATCGAGCCCGGTCACCAGCAGCGACTGCCGGTCGGCAATGGCGTCGGTGAGTTGAACGAAGAAGCCCATCGCCCACAGGCTGTCTGGGCCTGTTGCTAGGCCAGCCGTCGCCCCTGGGGCGAGCTGGCGACACACCTCGTTGTAATCAGGCCAGCTGCCAGGGCAGGGTTTCACCGGCGTGGAAGGGCACCAGCTCCACCGCGGTGCCGGCCGCATCGTTGAGGTGCAGCCGGTTGGGCACCTCCAGCGGCTGCCGCTCCAGGGTGATGGTGGCTGCGTTGCGCGGCAGGCCGTAGAAGCGGGGGCCGAATTCCGAGGCGAAGGCTTCCAGCTTGTCGAGGGCGTTCTCCCGGTCAAACACCGCCGCGTAGCTCTCGATGGCAAAGGGGGCATTGAAGATGCCGGCGCAGCCGCAGGCCGCCTCCTTGGCGCTGCGGGCGTGGGGGGCCGAATCGGTGCCCAGGAAGAATTTCGGGTTGCCGGAGGTGGCGGCGGCCCGCAGGGCGATGCGGTGCAGTTCCCGTTTGGCCACCGGCAGGCAGTAAAAGTCGGGCCGGAGGCCGCCGGCAAATAGGGCGTTGCGGTTGATGTGCAGGTGGTGGGGCGTGATCGTGGCGGCCAGGTTGGCCGGGCCGCTGCGCACGAAATCGACCGCATCACTGGTGGTGATGTGCTCGAGCACCACCTTGAGCCCGGGGTGGCGCGCCAGCAGGGGGGCCAGGTGCCGCTCGATGAACACTGCCTCGCGATCAAAGATGTCGATGTCGCTGCTGGTGACCTCCCCGTGGATCAGCAGCGGCATGCCGATCCGCTCCAGGGTGGCGATCACGGGGGTGATCGCCTCAATGGACGTGACTCCGGCGGCGGAGTTGGTGGTGGCGTTGGCGGGGTAGAGCTTGCAGGCCACCCAGGCGCCCTGGCGGAAGCCCCGTTCGATCTCAGCGGGGTCGATAGCGTCGGTGAGATAGGCCGTGAGCAGGGGCTCGAAGCGGCTGCCATCCGCCAGCGCCTCCCGGATGCGCTGGCGGTATTGCAGGGCCGCCTCCACCGTGGTGATCGGCGGGCTGAGGTTGGGCATCACGATCGCCCGGGCGAATTGCCGCGCCGTTGCCCCCGCCACGGCCTGCAGCATGGCCCCATCGCGCAGGTGCACATGCCAGTCGTCGGGCTGGCGCAGGGTGAGCTGCTGGATTGGCATGGGGGCTGCTGGGAGGGCGAACGGGTAAGGATTCGTGTCGAGATGGCTGTGTCGCCGCGGGCACAGTGACCCTTCTTTAGCGTCGCCTAGCAGCTGTTCCCAGCGGCCTCCCTCGATTTCCCCCCATGCCCGTTGCCCCCAAGCCCACGATCGGCGAACTGGAAGCTGGCTATTCCGGTTGCTGCAAGGCGCTGCGTCTGCTGATCCGGGAGGGCCGAACCATTGAGGCGATTCAGCGCACGGTGGCCTGGGAGCGCCTGACCCTGCTCCACAAGTGCCTGCCCACCCGGTACAAAGCTCCCGACTATCTCTACGCCCTGCTCAAGCGGGAAGCGGCCCAGGCGGCCTGAGCCCCTGGGGTGGAAGTTTCCCTGCAAACCGCTGGCCTGGCGCCTCTGGCGTGGCTAGATCGGTGAGAAGGCATCCAGCCGCTGCCTGATCGGCGGCCTTTTTCATGGCCCATCACCAGATCCTGATCGCCGGCGGCGGGGCCGCCGGCATCACTGTTGCCGCCCAGCTGAAGCGGGCCCGTCCCTCCCTGGAGGTGGCGATTCTCGAGCCCTCTGGGGAGCACTACTACCAACCGGGGTGGACCCTGGTGGGTGGTGGCGTGTTCAGCCTCGAGGACACCCGGCGCGCGGAAGGCGATCTGATTCCCTCGGGTGTCACCTGGATCCGGGAGGCGGTGGCGGGCTTTGATCCGGAGCACAACTCCGTCACCACCGCCAGCGGCCAGTCCTTCAGCTACGACGTGCTGATCGTGGCCACCGGCCTGAAGCTCTGCTGGGACCGCATCGACGGTCTGACGGAGGCCCTGGGCCAAGGGGGCGTGTGCAGCAACTACAGCAAGGATTTCGCCCCCTACACCTGGGAGGCGATTCAGGCCTTTAAGGGTGGGAATGCGGTGTTCACCTGCGCGCCGATGCCGATCAAGTGCCCCGGAGCACCCCAGAAGATCGCCTATCTGGCCGACGACGTGTTCAAGCAGAAGCGCTTGAACGCCAAGGTGATCTATGCCACCGCCACGCCCGGCATCTTTGGCATCCCCACCTATGCGGCGCCCCTGCGGGAGGTGGTGCAACGCAGGGGCATTGATGCCCGCTACAACCACGTGCTCACCGCCGTGCGGGCCGCCCAAAAAGAAGCGGTGTTCCAGGTAACCGAAGGGGAGACCAGCCGCAAGGAGGTGATCCCCTACGACCTTCTGCACGTGACGCCGCCGATGGCGGCTCCGGATGCGGTGGCCACCAGCCCGCTGGCCAATGGGGCGGGATTTGTGGAGGTGGATCAGTTTTCGCTCCAGCACGTGCGCTACCCGAACGTGTTCTCCCTGGGGGATGTGAGCGGCATGCCCAATTCCAAAACCGCCGCCGCCGTGCGGGGTCAGGCCCCCGTGCTTGTGACCAACCTGCTAGCCCATCTCGATGGCCAGGTTGGGGCAGCGGCCTACGACGGCTACAGCTGCTGCCCGCTGATCACCGGCTACGGCAAGGCGATCATGGCCGAGTTCAACTACAAGGCTGAGCCCGTTCCCTCCTTCCCGCTCGACCCCACCAAGGAGCGCTGGAGCATGTGGTGGATCAAGCGCAAGCTGCTCCCGTCCCTCTACTGGAACCGCATGCTCACCGGCGCCCAGCACGAACGGCGTTTCATCCCCGGGGTGAAGGGGCCTGGGGTGAAGGCCTAACGGCCGGGTTCGGCCGCCAGACACTCCCGGGCCATCTGGCCCTCCTCGTCGGCGGCCACCTGCACCAGCTCGAACGGGGGCAGCCAGGCCAACGCCTGACGCAGCTCCTCCAGCAGGGCCCCGTCGTGTTCGCCGATGCCGCCGCTGAGGGCGATGGCATCCACCCCCCCCAGGCTGGCGGCCATGGCGCCGATGCCCTGCAGCAGCTGGTGGCGGAACACGGCAATCGCCAGCTCCGCGCCCGGGTGGCCGTCCGCCGCCGCCGCCGCCCGCAACTCGCGCATGTCGCCGCTGAGGCCGGAGAGGCCCAGCAGGCCGCTCAGGTGGTTGAGGGCCTGGTCGAGCTGGTCGGTGGTGAGGCCGGCCCGCAACTGGTGCAGGAGCAGCCCGGGGTCGAGGGAGCCACTGCGGGTGGCCATCACCAGGCCCTCCAGGGGGGTGAAGCCCATGGTGGTGGCGATGCTGCGGCCGTCGCGAATGGCGCAGAGGGAGCAGCCCGCACCCAGGTGGCAGCTGATCAGCCGCGCCACGGGCACCGTGGCGGCCACGTGCTGGTGGTTGAGGCCGTGGAAGCCGAAGCGCTGCAGGCCCGCCTCGCGCCAGGCCAGGGGGATGGCGTAGGTGCGCGCCTCCGCCGGCAGGGTGTGGTGAAAGGCCGTGTCGAAGCAGGCCCACTGGGGCGGTCGGGCTGGGGCCCCATCGAGCCAGGCCTGCATCCAGGCGATCAGCTGCAGGGCCGCTCCGTTGTGCAGCGGCGCGAGGGGAATCAGGCGGGTCAGATCGGCCACCACCGCGGGGCTCAGACGGGTGGCCCCGCGGTAGGCCACGCCCCCATGCACCAGGCGATGCACCACCCGTTCGATCTGAGGCCTCCAGGGTTCCAGCTGGAGCCGCAGCCAGGCGTCGATGGGCGGCGGCATCGGGCTGCCGGGGGCACCAATCCCCCCAGTCCAGCTGTGCTGCTCTTGCCAGAGGCGCTGCTGCTGCCGGTCCAGCACGGTCAGCTTGAGGCTGGAGCTGCCGGCATTGATGGCCAGCACCACCCCCGGGGTGGGGGCTGGCCAACCCTCAGCCATGCAGGCGCCGTCCTTCGCGCAGCACGTCCGAGGGGCGGATGCCGTAGACGCTGTGGAAGTCACGGCTGAAGGCCGAGATGTTGCGGAAGCCGAGCCGGGCGGAAATGGCGGCCACGCTGTCGCTGGCGGAGGGATTGAGCAGATGGTGTCGGGCCAGATCCAGCCGCTGCCGGCGGATCCACTGAATCGGCCCGCAGCCGAACCGCTGGCTGAAGGCCAGTTGCAGGTTGCGCCGGGAGTAACCGCTGCGCTGCTCGAGCTGGGTGAGGTTGATGGGCGCGTGCAGGTTGGCCTGGATCCACTCCAGCAACTCTTCAAAAATCAGTTCCCGCGAGAGTCCCTCGCTGCGTTGCTGGCTGCGCCCGGTTTGGCGCTCCAGCTGGGGGCAAAGGGCGAGGGCCAGGATGCGGTAGATGAGGTCGTCAAGTTGGAGCGCCGTGAGCTCCCCGGCGGCTTCGAGTTCGGGGGCGTCCACCAGGGCAAAAGCCCGCCGCAGGCTCTGGAGCAGCTCGGCCTGCCGCCCCTGGGCCATGGTGAGTACCTGGGGACGCTGCAAATCCGGGGCGAAACGGCGGCCGGAGAGGCCCACGCCGCCGATGGCAGCGGCGGTGTCCTGGAGCCGCTGCAGATCCACATGCAGCACCAATCCGTTGTAGTGATCGGTGGCGTAGCGGTATTCCAGACCGGGATTGAAGTACAGGGGGGATTCGGAATGGATGGCGAAGCTGTGGCCGTCCACCGCATAGGACGCAGCCCCGGAGTAGCAGATGTTGATCGCGCCGACGCCAGGGTTGTCGCCGATCGTGCCAACGATCGGACAGGTGTACCCGCAGGTGAGGGTGAGCGCGCCAGCGCTGGCGGTGCTGGCCCGGTGCAGGAAGGGCTGGGACTCGGACAAGCGGGGGGCAAACTCCCGCACCGGGAAGTGCTGGTTGAGTTTGTGCGCCAAGGCCTGGGGATCCCGGTCGACGACCGCCTGTTGGTCGTGGAAGACCAGGGGCAAGTGGGCGACGGGGTTCAAGCCACTCCTCAAGCTTTGGGGCGACTCTAAAAAGGCATCGCCATGGTGGCTACTAGCTGGAGACGGCCTTAATGCCTACTCCAGAACGCTTGTTGTCATGAATCCTCTTTCCGCGACTTCAACAGGAGGTCCTTGCTGTCTTTGAGCTCTTTCCAGATGCGCCGGATCTCGGCGTAGGCCTGTTCCTGGCTCACCTTGCCATTGCTTTGCAGGCCCACCACCAGCCCCACCCGCTCGGCAAAGGACTCGAGGTTCTGGTGAAACATCAGCCGCTGGGGCGTCCAGTCCGGACCCCTGTAGGCGGAGTGGGGCTCCATCGGGGCCCGCACGCCCTCGTCGTCGGGTTGAGCTTCCGGTGGCGTGGGACGCGACCCCGCTGTGGTCACAAGAGTTAGACCCAAGGCCTCAAAAATTAGGGCCTGCTGTTTAAGGAGTGGTGAAGGGCAGCTGGCGTGTGGCTTGCGGCACAGGCGGCTCGATGGCACGGGCCGCACCATGCCCAGGAACCGTTGGAGGTCTGGCATGGAGCACTCCCTGTCGAGCCGCTGGACCCAGGTGGTGCTATGCCTGCTGATTCAGGCCAGCATCGTGGGCGGCGGCGAGGTGCTGAGCCGCTGGCTGGCCCCAGCCCCCCTCTCGCCGTGCTGCGCCCCACCCCTGGTGCTCTGAACTCCCGCCTCCTGGAGGAGCGCCCCGCCGATTTGCCGGCCCATCTCTTTGTGTCGGGAGGGCGGCAGCAAACCTGTTTCAGTGCCGTGCTGTTTGAGCCGGAGGGTCCCCGGCTGCTGCCGCTTGACTCTCCGGCTGAGCTGCAGCGGTTGCATCGGCTCGGCTACCCCCTTTGGCTGCGGGTGATGGGTCTGGGCGATCGGCAGCGGGTGGAAGCCATGCTCGCCGTGCTGCAGGTGCCCTCAATGCTGCTGCCCCCCTTGCTCGAGGTGCCGCAGCGCTCGCGGGTGGACGGCCTCGGCGAGGCCCTGATCGTGGTGCTGCACCGGCTGAGCTTCGCCCGCGATCCCCTGCATCTGCTCAGCGCCCAGGTGGGGTTGCTGCTGCTGCCCAACCTGTTGGTCACCTTTGAGGAAGCGGCGGCGGGGGAGTCGTTCCCCGAGCTCACCGGGTGGCTGGAGTCGCGGGTGGGGGCGGTGGAACATCGCGACCTCGACGACATCCTCCACTTCCTGGTGGATGAACTGCTCGATGCCCTGTTCCCGATGCTGGAGCAGATCGCCAACCGCCTCGATGATCTGGAGGAGGCGGCCCTGCGCGACCCCAAGCCCAAACTGTTGGCACGGGCGTTTGTGCACCGCAGCAATCTGCGCACCATCCGCAACCAGGTGTGGCCCTTGCGTCACCAGATCCGGGTGTTGCTGCGCCAGCGCCAACAGTTGCTCGGGGCGGAGGCCCTGGTGGGCTTTCAGGAGATGGCCGATCTGGTGGAGCTGTTGTTTGAAAACTGCGAGCTGCTGCGCCATCAGTGTGATGCGATCACCCAGGCCTATGCGGCCAGCGTGGGTAACCGCATGAACCAGGTGATGAAAACGCTCACAATCCTCACCAGTATTTTTGCGCCGCTCACCTTCATTGGCGGCATCTACGGCATGAACTTCGCCAGCATGCCCGAGCTCAGTTGGCGCTATGGCTACCTCTACGCCCTGCTGCTGATGGCGATCGTGGCCCTGATTCAGTCCTACTGGCTGTGGCGGCGCGGCTGGTTCCAGGATTGGACGGCGCCCCGCTGAAGCACAACCTGGCCTTAACCGCCCAGACGCCTGACATCGCCCAGAGTTCTGTGGTCGTTGTAACCGTCATGGGCCCTGTTCTGCGCCTTGCCTGGCTTGCTCCGATCCTGGTCGTGATGCCGGTGTGCGTTCCGCAAGCCGCTGCCCTGGCAGCACCCGAGCCGATCCGCATCGGCGGCTCGAGCACGGTGTTCCCGGTGATGCAGGCGGCCATCGCGGCCTATCAGAAGGGCGGCGCCCATCGCCAGGTGCGCTTTGAGCTCAAGGAAACCGGCACCTCGGCGGGCTTTCGCCAGTTCTGCAGCGGTCAGTTGCCCCTGGCCAATGCCTCGCGTCCGATCAACGCCAAGGAGCTCAAGGCCTGTGCGGCCAAGGGGGTGACTTTCCTGGAGCTGCCCATTGGTTTTGATGCGATCACGGTGGTGGTGAATCCGCGCAACAGCTGGGCCTCGAGCATCACCACCCGGGAGCTGGCCCGTCTCTGGACTCAGGGGGCGGCCGGATCGGTGAAAAGCTGGAGCCAGGTCAATCTCGATTGGCCCAACCGGCCGATTCGGCTCTGCGGCCCTGGCAAGGATTCGGGCACCTACAATTACTTCAATAAGGCCATTAATGGAGATGAAGATAATTCAAGAGCGGATTACTTTGCCAGTGAAAATGACAACGACTTGGTGACCTGCGTCGCCAAGAATCCCGACGCTCTTGGCTATTTTGGGTTTGCCTACTACCAGGCCAACGCCAAGCGCCTCAAGCCCCTCAGCATTGTGGGCAAGAGGGGTGCGGCCCTGCCCTCTGTGGCATCGGTTCAGAAAGAGCTCTATGTGCCCCTCTCCAGGCCCCTGTTTGTCTACGTCAACGACAGGGCTCTGCGGCAGCGACCGGAGCTGCAGAAGTTTGTGACGTACACGATTAAAAATGGCCTCAATCTGGTGAGGCAAGCTGGCTATATCCCCATGCCTTCCAGCACCTACATGCTGGTGGAAACTAAGTTGTATCGGCACGTGTGCGGCACGGCCTTCGGTGGGGATCTGCCCGTGGGCCTCACCACTGGCCAGGCGTTGCAGCGCAGTCTCGACAGCATCAAGAAACCCGCCTTCCGCTGAACTCGGCATGGTGTTCCAGACAGGCTCTCCGCCCCTGAGCAATGGCTGCTTTGCCCGCGATTTGGTGCAGCGGCAGCTGGCCAAGTTGGTGCAGCTGCAGACACCGGTTTCCGAGGGCAAGGGAACCGAGCCCCTCCATCAGATGCGGGTCACCATGCGCCGGCTGCGCACCACGGTGGTGCAATTCGAACCGGCCCTGCAGCTGCCGCCAGCGATCAACGACCAGCGCCTGGCCAAATGGGTGCGGCGACTCGGGATGGCGCGGGATCTCGATGTGCTGCGCGAGCGCCTCGAGGATGGCTTTTTCCCCCAGCTGCCCGAAGCCGAGGCGAGGGCCCTGCGGCCCGTGCTCAAGCAACTGCGCCGGGAGCGGCAGCTGGCCTACGGCCATGTGGTGGAGGTGCTGCAGAGCCGCTCCTATTTGGAGGGCTTGGCCCAGTTGCAGCGCTGGTTGAAGCAGCCCGAATTCACCCGGTTGGGGGAGCAGCCGATCCGGGAGTGGCTGCTCGAATGGCAGGGGCCCTGCCTGGCCAGCCTGTTTCTCCATCCGGGCTGGCAGGTGAGCACTGCGGAGGGCGAGGTGGAGGTGCTGCACGAGCTGCGCCGCCAGATCAAGCAGGCCCGCTATCGCCTTGAGAACCTGTCGGCCCTCGAGGGCGCCCACACGGCCGGTTGGATCGGGCGCTTCAAGCAGGCGCAGGAGCTGCTCGGGGAATTCAACGATTTGCAGGTGCTGCAGCGCGCCATCAGCGATCAGGTGCCCGGCCCGTTGGAGGAGGTGCTGCCCCAGCTGGAGTGGCTGTTGGTGCAGCATCAACGCCACTGCTGGGAGCAGTGGCGCGAGCTGGCCGGCGATCTGCTGCCGTCCCGGCAGCGGCAGCGTCTCTGGCGGGCCCTGCTGCCCAAGCCGTGGCTGGCTCGGCCCTGGGCTTGGGTGAAGGGCGGGTTAAGGCGCGCGACGGCCCGCTTCGGCTAGAGGTTAGACAGGTGTCGTTGGTGAACTGCGTCCATGCTGAGCCCCAACTGTTTTTGGATGATGGGCGAGGAGCGCCTGGCCGACCTGGGTGCCCTGCTGGTGTTCAGGCACTGGTTGCATCAACAGCTGGCTGAACTGGCTGGCGAGGCCGAGGCCATCACCCTGGAGCAGCCGTCCGACTCCCCCGAGAGGTCCTTCGGCCGACTGTTCTTTTAGATCAGATACTGATGCATTGGATTGGCCACAATCCATGTGTTCTGGAACACCGCGCCTATGTAGTGCGCTTGCTCGTTGTACGCATCCTCCCTCGATAGGTTGCCGCTGACTTCTTTTGTGAAGTCACCCCTATCGGTGTGAGGACCCGATGACCCTTTCCAAAAAGCTGCTGCTGGCCCTGGCCGGCGCCAGCATGACGGCCCCCCTGGCCGCTTCCGCCCAAGATCTGGCCTCGTTGAGTGGCACCGCTGCCATCAATGAGTACATGCAACAGCAGGACGTTGATCGTTTCCGGGCCTGGGAATCGAAAAACCAGGTGACCAGCGTTACCCAGTTTTCCGATGTGCAGCCCACCGACTGGGCCTACCAGGCCCTGAGCAACCTGGTGGAGAAGTACGGCTGCGTGGCCGGCTATCCCAATGGCACCTACAAGGGTGGCAACGCCATGACCCGCTACGAAGCGGCTGCCCTGCTGAACGCCTGCCTCGACCGCGTCACCGAAGTGACCGACGAGCTGCAGCGCCTGATGGATGAGTTCAAGCAAGAGCTCGCCGTGCTCAAGGGCCGTGTGGATGGCCTCGAGAAGAAGGTGGGCAAACTGGAGGCCCAGCAGTTCTCCACCACCACCAAGCTGCGTGGTGAAGTGAGCATGATCATTGGCGGTGTGGATGATTGGATTAAAGGCGATGATAATTTTAACAAGACGGCATTTAATTATGACGTTCGCTTAAACTTTGATACCAGCTTTACAGGTAAAGACTTGCTAAAAACCCGGCTGCGTAGCGGCAATTTCTCGTCTGATCCATTTGGGAGCAGTGGCAACATCTTCAAGCTGGATAAGGCCGAGGAAAACGAGTGCGGTGATGGTAATGGCCAGTGCGTTAGCATTGACCGGCTCTATTACATGTTCCCTGTTGGCGATGAGGTGAAGTTGTCGGTTGGTGCGCTGATTCGCAACACCGAGATGCTCACCTTCCTGCCTACTGCTTTTAAGTCGGATATCCTCGACTTCTTCAATCTGGCAGGTGCCACGGGAACTTACAACAAGGCCACCGGTGCGGGTGCCGGCTTCTCTTGGAAGCAGAAGGTCAACAAGGGTGATCCTTTCGTGTCCTTTGACGTGAACTGGGTTTCGCAGGATGGTGGCGAAGGACCAGGCTTTGCGAGCTCCCAGATTGGTGCCTTCAACAGCGCCAGTGCCCAGAACATCCTGGCTCAGCTGGGCGTGAAGGGTCAGAACTGGGGTGCCGCCGTGGCCTATCGCTATGGTTCTGAGAATGCTCGTCTTCGAGACCCCAATAGTGCCCCTCGGACCCTTGACGCTGGTCAGGACAGCAACAGTGTTTCGGTTGCTGGTTTCTGGCAGCCCATGGACTCCGGCTGGGTGCCCTCCATTTCGGCTGGATTCAGCTACACCAACGTCTCTGAGGCCGATCCTGGCGAGGAGGACGTCTGGTCCTGGATGGCTGGTCTGCAGTGGAGTGACGTTTTCATGAAGGGCAATTCAGCCGGCTTTGCCATCGGCAGCCCGCTTTATATCGATGGCGAGATGGGCGTAATGTATGAGGTCTTTTATCGCTATCGTGTTTCTGATAATATTTCTGTTACTCCTTCTATTTTCTGGGTTAATAAAAACTATAATGATGACAATGATGGAGATAGCACCTGGGGTGGGGTGATCCAGACCACGTTCCGCTTCTGATCACCTGATCTCAATCGCTCTTCACGCAGTCCACAACAGTTACTCGCACACCTTCAGCCCCCCAGTAATGGGGGGTCTTTTTATTGGCTGTGTTTGATCGCGTGGATGGAGAGGGTGTTCGGCCTCGGCCAATGCTCGGCGGGCCGCCAATCTTGACCGCCCCTTAACCAAGGGATAACGACGGCTGGATCGACGCCTTGCTATCTAAGGTTTGACCCCAAAAGTCTTATCCATGACCTTCGCCAAGAAGGCCCTGATTGTTGGCACCACAGCTGCAATTGCAGCGGGTGCCGCCGCTTCGGCCCAGAGCGCCATCAATGGCGCGGGTGCTACGTTCCCCGCTCCTTTCTACCAGCGTGCCTTCGCTGATGGTGCTGCAAAGGGCATCCGGGTGAATTATCAATCGGTGGGTTCCGGTTCTGGTGTGCGTCAGTACGTGGCTGGTACTGTCGACTTCGGTGCAACCGACGAGCCGATCAAGAGTTCTGAAGCGGTCAAGGTAAAGCGGGGCGTGGTGCAGTTTCCCTCAGTGGGCGGCACGATCGCCATCGCTTACAACAACCCCAGCTGCTCCAACCTCAAGCTCACCCAGAAGCAGGCCGTGGATATCTTCCTCGGCAAGATCAAAACCTTCGAAGACCTGAAGTGCGGCAAGGGCAAGATCACCGTGGCCCATCGTTCCGATGGCAGCGGTACCACCTTTGCCTTCACCAATTCTCTCTCGGCCTTCTCGCCCGAGTGGAAGAGCAAGGTAGGTGAAGGCAAGAGCGTCAAGTGGCCCGTGGGTGTAGGTGGCAAGGGCAACGAGGGCGTGGCTGGCGTGATCGGCAACACCCCCGGCGCGATCGGTTACCTCAACCAGGCCTATGTGAAGGGAAAGATCAAGGCTGCGGCTCTGCAGAACAAGTCGGGCAAGTATGTGATGCCCACCTTGGCCGGTGGGGCCGCCGCGTTGAACAACATCAAGCTCGACGCCAATCTGGCCGGCGAAGATCCCAATCCGGCTGGAGCGGCGAGCTACCCCATCTCCACCCTCACCTGGATCTTGGCCTACGAAAAAGGCAACGGCCTCAAAGCCGGTGAGATTCGTAAGGCCATGATGTATCTGCTCGGTCCTGCCCAGAGCCAAGCCGACAACCTGGGTTACGTGCCCCTCAGGGGCAGCATCCTTGCGGCCTCGAAGAAGGCCGTGGCCCGGATTGGTAGCTGAGCGAATGCGGGGCTTGGCCCGATAAAGCCTCAATCAAGGGGGTACAGGGGGCTCATCGAGCCCCCTTTTTCATGGGCCGCGATCGCTGAGGTCACCTTCCAGGCTGCCTGCCTGGGTTGCGGCTCGGCGATGGAGGCCCGATAGGGTGCCGCGGTTTCCCGTGAGGACCCGATGTCCCGTCTTGCCCAGATCCTGCTGGCGTCAGCAACCGTCAGCCTGATCTCCCCATGCGCGGTGCTGGCCAAAGGGGGCGAGGGCCTCGATGGAGCAGCAGCCATCAACGACTACATGGAGCAGCAGGAGATCGACGAGCTCAAGGCCTGGCGATCGAAAAACCAGGTGACCAGCGTCAACCAGTTCTCCGACGTGCGC
>NZ_JACJRT010000003.1 GCF_014697415.1 Cyanobium sp. FACHB-13342
TCGGGCTGCACCTGCTGGATGATCCGAATCAGGTTGGTGCTGTCCGTCAGGTCGCCGTAGTGCAGCAGGAGGCGCGGGTCGCTCTCGTGGGGATCCTGGTAGAGGTGATCGATCCGGCTGGTGTTGAAGCTGCTGGCCCGGCGCTTGATGCCGTGCACCGCGTAGCCCTTCTCCAGCAGCAGTTCGGCTAAGTAAGAGCCGTCTTGGCCAGTGATGCCGGTGATCAGAGCAACTTTGCTGGGCAACGGCGGCACGGGATGGGGCAAGGGCTGAGCTTGGACACACCAAGGGTGTGAGAGAGCTGATGGGGCTGGAGCGGGCTGCTCAACGGCCTCACGTCAGCCCCCTCAGCCTTGCATGGCTCGAGGCTGTTGGTGCGTCTTGGGCCTTCGGCCGGCCTCAGTAAGCTGGAATCAGTGCTGATCGGCCTTCTCCATGCTCAAGCTGCTGCTGGGTGATCCCAATGCCCGCAAGCTGAAGCGCTACCAGCCGATCGTGTCCGACATCAACCTGCTTGAGGAGGAGATTGCCCCCCTCTCCGACGACGAGCTGCGCGGCCTCACCGGCGAGTTCCGCCAGAAGCTGGAGCAGGTGGCCGGCAACGCCGCCAAGGAGAGGGCCCTGCTTGATGAGCTGCTGCCCCAGGCCTTCGCCGTGGTGCGCGAGGCCGGCAAGCGGGTGCTGGGCATGCGCCACTTCGATGTGCAGCTGATCGGCGGCATGGTGCTGCACGACGGCCAGATCGCCGAGATGAAAACCGGCGAGGGCAAAACCCTCGTGGCCACCCTGCCCGCCTACCTCAACGCCCTCACGGGCCGGGGCGTGCACGTGGTGACGGTGAACGACTATCTGGCCCGCCGCGACGCCGAGTGGATGGGCCAGGTGCACCGCTTCTTGGGGCTCTCGGTGGGCCTGATCCAGCAGGAGATGGATCCGGCCACCCGCCGCGCCAACTACGCCTGTGACATCACCTACGCCACCAACAGCGAGCTGGGCTTCGACTACCTGCGCGACAACATGGCGAACGACATCGCCGAGGTGGTGCAGCGGGCGCCCAACTACTGCGTGATCGACGAGGTCGACTCGATCCTGATCGATGAGGCCCGCACACCCCTGATCATTTCCGGCCAGATCGAGCGCCCCCAGGAGAAATACCGCCGCGCCGCCGAGGTGGCGGAGCAGCTGGAGCGATCGGCTGAGATGGGCAAGGACGGCATCGACCCCGAGGGCGACTACGAAGTCGACGAGAAGCAACGCAACGTGACCCTCACCGATGAGGGCTACGCCAAGGCCGAGGCGATGGTGGGGGTGAGCGACCTGTTCAACCCGGAAGACCCCTGGGCCCACTTCATCACCAACGCCCTCAAGGCCAAGGAGCTGTTCACCAAGGATGTGAACTACATCGTGCGGGGCGGCGATGCGGTGATCGTCGATGAGTTCACCGGCCGGGTGATGCCGGGGCGCCGCTGGAGCGATGGCCTGCACCAGGCGATCGAGGCTAAGGAACAGCTGGAGATCCAGCCGGAAACCCAAACGCTGGCCTCGATCACTTACCAGAACTTCTTCCTGCTCTATCCGCGCCTGGCCGGCATGACCGGCACCGCCAAAACCGAAGAAGTGGAGTTTGAGAAAACCTACAAACTCGAGGTCACGATCGTGCCCACCAACCGGGTGCGCTCCCGGGCCGACTGGACCGACCAGGTGTACAAAACCGAAACGGCCAAGTGGCGGGCCGTGGCCCTGGAAACCGCCGAGGTGCACCAGAGCGGCCGGCCGGTGTTGGTGGGCACCACCAGCGTGGAGAAATCCGAGCTGCTGAGCGCCTTGCTGGTCGAGCAGGAAATCCCCCACAACCTGCTCAACGCCAAGCCGGAAAACGTGGAGCGGGAGGCTGAGATCGTGGCCCAGGCGGGTCGGGCGGGCGCCGTGACCATCGCCACCAACATGGCCGGCCGCGGCACTGACATCATCCTCGGCGGCAACAGCGACTACATGGCTCGCCTCAAGCTTCGGGAGATCCTGCTGCCCAAGCTGGTGCGCCCGGAAAACGAGCACCGCCCGATTCCCTCAGCGAAGGCCAGCCGAGACGCCCGTGCCCTCGGCAGCCTCTACCCCTGCACCCTCACCGAGGAGACGGAGCAGGCTTTGGTTCGGCTGAGCAAGGAGCTCGTTGCAGCCTGGGGCGATCGCAGCCTCACCCTGCTGGAGCTCGATGACCGCATCGCCCAGGCGGCCGAAAAAGCCCCCACCGACGATCCCCAGGTGCAGGCGCTGCGCGACTGCATCGCCCAAGTGAAGGGGGAATACGACGCCGTGGTGAAGCAAAACGAGCAGCAGGTGCGTGAGGCCGGGGGCCTGCACGTGATCGGCACCGAGCGCCACGAATCCCGTCGGGTCGACAACCAGCTGCGCGGTCGCGCCGGCCGCCAGGGCGACCCCGGCTCCACCCGCTTCTTCCTGTCGCTGGAAGACAACCTGCTACGCATCTTCGGTGGCGATCGGGTGGCCGGCCTGATGAATGCCTTCCGCGTCGAGGAAGACATGCCGATCGAATCCGGCATGCTCACCCGCTCGCTCGAAGGGGCCCAGAAGAAGGTGGAAACCTACTACTACGACATTCGCAAGCAGGTGTTCGAGTACGACGAGGTGATGAACAACCAGCGCAAGGCCGTGTATGCCGAGCGGCGGCGGGTGCTGGAGGGTCGGGAACTCAAAGCCCAGGTGATTGGCTATGGGGAGCGCACGGTGGAAGACATCGTGGAGGCCTATGTGAATCCCGAGCTTCCGCCCGAGGAGTGGGACCTCACCCGCCTGGTGGACAAGACTAAAGAGTTCATTTATTTGCTCGAAGATCTCACCCCCGATCAGCTCCAGGGCCTGGGCGTGGAGGAGCTCAAGGCCTTCCTGCAGGAGCAGCTGCGCAACGCTTACGACATCAAGGAGGGTCAGATCGAGCAGCAGCGCCCCGGGCTGATGCGCGAAGCCGAGCGCTACTTCATCCTCCAGCAGATCGACACCCTCTGGCGTGAGCACCTGCAGGCCATGGATGCCTTGCGCGAATCGGTGGGCCTGCGCGGCTACGGCCAGAAGGATCCGCTGATCGAATACAAGAACGAGGGCTACGACATGTTCCTCGAGATGATGACCCAGATGCGCCGGAATGTGATCTACTCGATGTTCATGTTCCAGCCGGCCCCCGCTCCCCAGGGCGCGACGGCCTGAGGGCAGCCCAGGCCCCTCAGCGCGTGCTCCCGGGGTTGTCCCCCAGGAACTCCAGGATCTCGCGGTCCTTGAGGTTCTGGGCGGCGCCGGCGCAGGGTTCGAGCAGGGGGCGGCCGGCGGCGAGTTCGCGCAGGCAGCCCTGGGTGCGGGCCAGTTCCGTTTCCAGGGTGTCGATGCGCTCCATCAGGTTGCGGATCACGCCGGCCTCGGCGTCCGGCAGGGCGGAGTGGGCCAGGGGGTCGATGCGCACCCCCGATTGGTGGATCACCCGGCCCGGGATGCCCACCACCGTGCTGTCGGCCGCCACATCGCGCAGCAGCACCGAGCCCGCACCAATGCGGGTGTTGGCGCCCACGGTGATCGCCCCCAGCACCTTGGCGCCGGCGCCCACCACCACGTTTTCCTCGAGGCTGGGGTGCCGTTTGCCGTGGGCCTTGCCGGTGCCCCCCAGGGTGACGCCTTGATACAGCAGGCAGCGGTTGCCGATTACGGCCGTTTCACCGATCACCACGCCCATGCCGTGGTCGATGAACACGCCGTGGCCGATGCGTGCCCCCGGGTGGATCTCGATGCCCGTGAGCAGTCGGCCCAGCTGGCTCAGCAGCCGTGCCGTGAGTGGCAGCAGGGGCAGGCCCCCGCACCACAGCCAATGGCTGAACCGGTGCAGCATCAGGGCGTGCAGGCCCGGGTAGCAAAGCAGGATCTCCAGCGTGCCGCGGGCCGCCGGATCCCTCTGCTTGATGATCGCCAGGTCGGCCCGAAATGCCTTGAGCATGGAGCCATCCTGCCGGAGCCTGTGAGGTTTGACCGAGGGGCCCCCCGTCATGCATGATCCTCAGGTCGACGTGGTCGACACCCGCGGATGTAGCTCAGTGGTAGAGCATCTCCTTGCCAAGGAGAGGGTCGAGAGTTCGAATCTCTTCATCCGCTTGATTAACGCCTGAGCAGGGCGTCAGACGCGCCATCAGGCAGCCAGCAGCCCGATCTCCTTGCGCAGGGCATCGATCGTGGCGCCGCCCAGGTAGCTCTGGGCGCAGTGCACCACTGGCATCCGCATCAACTGGGCGCGGTTCTGGCGCAGGCTCTGCTCCACCAGCGGCAGGCTGGGACGGTCGCAGAGCACGTGGCTGGCGGCCCGCAGCAGGGCCAGCAGGCGGCTGCCGGTGTCTGGGTTTGCGGTCATCACCAGCAGCTCGTTGCCGCGCATGCTGTGCAGGATCACCTCGGCGGCCCGCAGGATCCCAGGGCTGATGCTCACCAGGCCCACGCAGCTGCCCTGGCGCAGCTCCTTGAGCAGGTCAAGCTCGTGGCGGAAATCGTTGAGGTCCACCGCCACGGCGCGCACCCCGTGGAGCTTGGCGATCTCCTCCACCGGCTGCAGGAAGTAGCGACTGGTCACCACCGTGCCGTTGTTGGATTCGGTGAGCACCGCCGCCAGCTCCTCCATCGGCACCACCTCCACCGGCACCTGCAGGTTGGGGCTGAGCTCCTCGGCGATCAGCATCGAGGCGCCGATGTCTTCCCGGGGCGTGCTGACCAGCACCCGGGCACCGCAGCGCAGGCGCCAGTCGATCTCGCGGGTGAGCAGGTCGCGGCTCTGCTGCAGGGTGCAGCCCGCATTTAGCAGCCCATCGACGCTTTGGCGCACCTGGCGGTCGATGTCGGGCAGGGGCCGGCCGCGGGGGCCCGGTGGGGGCTTGATTTCGCGCGGTTTCTGTTGGTCGCGCACGTAGATGCCCGAGCCCGCCATCGCCTCCACGACGCCGTCGGTTTCCAGCTGCCGGTACACCTTGCTGATCGTGTTGCGGTGCAGGCCGGTCTGCATCGCCAGCTGCCGGGTGCTCGGTAATCGGTGCCCCGGCGGGTAGTGGCGGGCCGCAATGGCGAAGCAGATCTGGTTGTAGAGCTGCGTGGAGGCCGGAATGTCGCTTTCCTGTTGGATGTGGAATCGCACGCCGGGGTTGGGCCAATTGGGCTGGTGGCCACCTTAAGGAGCATCGGCCCAGGGGACAATCCCCCCGTTGGCATACGACCCTGTGCCGGTTGGGTGTGAATGGCTTGGTGGGCGATCGCGTCCCTCCTGAATTCTGTACAGCCTGTACAAAACCCACCACACCGCTTCGACAGCCCCCGCTGGCCCGCCGTCGCCCCCATGACCCAGTCCCCCGTTCCCGTTCAAGCCGGTTGGCACCAGCTCCCCAGCCCGTCCGCGTCGCCCCTGCGGGCCTGGTGGGCCGTTCCCGCCGATCGGGCGCCCCGGGCGGCGGTGCTGGTGCTGCCGGAGGTGTTCGGGGTGAATGGCTGGGTGCGCAGCGTGGCCGAGCGGCTGGCGGGCGAGGGCTATGCCGCCCTGGCGATGCCGATCTTTTCCCGCACCGCCCCCGACCTGGATGTCGGCTACGCCGCCGCCGGCCTGGCGGAGGGCCGGCGCCACCGTGACCAGCTCACGGCGGATCAGTTTCTGGCCGATGCCCGCACGGCCATCGCCTGGATCCAGGCCCAGCCGGGTCTGGAGCAGCGGCCCATCGGCTGCGTGGGCTTCTGCTTCGGCGGCCACCTGGCCCTGCTGGCGGCCACCCTGCCCCCGGTGGCGGCCACCTGCGATTTCTATGGCGCCCGGGTGTCCACCGATCGCCCCGGCGGCGGGCCGCCCACCCTGGAGGTGCTGCCCCAGATCGGCGGCCGCCTGCTCTGCTTCTGCGGCGACCAGGATCCGCTGATGCCAGCCGAGGAGCTGGCGGCGATCCGTGAGGCCCTGGCGAAGGCCGGCCAGCCACCGCTGGTTGTGGCTCCAGGGGCCGGTCACGGTTTCATGTGCGAAGCCCGCGCCGACTTTCAGCCTGCAGGGGCCGCCACGGGCTGGAGTCAGATGTTGGCCCTGTTCGCCGAAACGCTGTAGTTCGCGCCGCTTCAGCCCGCCGGTTCGGCGGCGGCGCTCACGGCCGGTTTGGCACTGCCCTTGGCGGCGGCGGCCTTGCGGGGGCTGAGGAACATGATCATGTTGCGGCCCTCCCGCTTGGGGGGCTGCTGGATCTCGGCGTTCTCCTCCAGGTCTTTGGCCATGCGCATCAGCAGCACCTCGGCCAGGGCGGTGTGCTGGATTTCCCGGCCGCGGAAGATCACGGTGCACTTCACCTTGTCGCCGTCCTTGAGGAAGCGCTGCGCCTGGCCGATCCGCACCTGATAGTCGTGCGAATCGATCTTGTAGCGCATCTTCACTTCTTTAACTTCCGTCTGGTGCGACTTTTTCTTGGCTTCCTTGGCCTTCTTTTCCTGTTCAAACTTGTATTTGCCGTAGTCCATGATCCGGCACACCGGTGGATCGGCCTTCTCGCTCACCAGCACCAGATCGAGTTCCCGGTCCTTGGCCACTTCCAGGGCCTCTTCGCGGGTGATCACCCCCAGTTGACTGCCGTCGGCATCCACCACCCGCAGGTTGGGGTAGCTGATGCGGTCGTTGATGTTGGGCAGCTCCCGCACGGGAGCACGGCGGTCAAAACGGGGACGTGGAGGCATTCAGGGGTGTGAAGGATCGCGAAATCGCTAACGCTTCACCCTAGAACGCGCTCGACCTCCTGCAAGGCCTGGGCCAGCTGGTCGGCGGTGGTGCGCCCCGGCAGCCAGGTGGGCTGGTGGCGGCGCCGGAACCAGGTGCGCTGGCGCTTGGCGAACTGGCGGGTGCGTTGCTCGGTGAGGGCGATCGCCTCGGCTTCGCTGAGCTCACCCGCCAGCCGTTGCCGCGCCTCGGCGTAGCCGATCGTGCCCAACAGGGGCAGCTCCGCCCCATAGCGCTGCATCAGCGCTTCGGTTTCGGCCACCAGCCCCTGGTCGTAGAGGGCTCGGGTGCGACTGGCGATGCGGCTTTTCAGGTCGGTGGGCTGGAGGCCCAGCTCCAGCACCCGCCAGGGCGGCGGGGTGGCCCCCTGCTGGCTCGACAGGGGGCGGCCGGTGGCATAGAGCACCTCCAGGGCCCGCTGGGTGCGCACGGCATCAGCCGCGGCGATGCGGCCGGCGGCCACCGGGTCGCCCTGGCGCAGGAGCTGGTGGCACAGGGGCTGGCCGAGAGCCGTGAGCTGGGCCCGCAGCTGGGGCTGGGGCGGCACCGCCGGTGGCTCCATGCCCTGGGTGATGGCCTGCAGGTAGAGGCCACTGCCGCCGGCCAGGAGTGCCACGGGCTTGCGGGCCAGCTCCGCGCTGAGCTGGGCTTCGGCCAGGGCGCGGAATTCCTGCAGGTTGATCGGCTGGTCGGGATCGCGCAGATCCAGGAGCTCATGGCGGGCCTGGGCCCGCTGGGCGGCGGTGGGCTTGGCGGTGCCCACGTCCATCTGGCGGTAGAGCTGTCGCGAATCCACGTTCAGCACTGCCAGGTCGAGGGCGCGGGCCAGGGCGATCGCCAGGTCGGTCTTGCCGCTGGCGGTGGGGCCCAGCAACACCAGCACCAGCGGCTGATCAGCAGGCGGGATGGGTGGCACAACGGGGCTCATGGGTCCACCTTGCCAGGGGGTGTCTCGCCGGGTTGCCGGTGGTAAATTGCTTTGCGTGAAGGGCTTTTGGGCCTGTTTCACGCCTTTTTGCCCCGGGATGTCGCCGTCCTGTGCCGAATCCCTGGGGAGACCTTCCTGCATGAGCGCTGAAAGCCAAGGCTCCACAAAAGTTCAGGCCGCCTATGGCGCCGAGCAGATCCAGGTTCTGGAAGGCCTGGAGCCGGTGCGCAAGCGCCCGGGCATGTACATCGGCTCCACCGGTCCGAGGGGCCTGCACCACCTGGTGTACGAGGTGGTCGACAACGCGGTGGATGAGGCCCTGGCCGGCCACTGCGACCAGATCCTGGTGGTGCTTAACGACGACGGCTCCTGCGCCGTCACCGACAACGGCCGCGGCATCCCCACCGACATCCATCCCCGCACCGGCAAGAGCGCCCTCGAGACCGTGCTCACCGTGCTGCACGCCGGCGGCAAGTTCGGCTCCGGCGGCTACAAGGTGTCCGGCGGCCTGCACGGTGTGGGCGTGTCGGTGGTGAATGCCCTCTCCGAGTGGGTGGAGGTCACCGTCTACCGCCAAGACCAGGTGCACACCCAGCGCTTTGAGCGCGGTGCGCCGATCGGCATTCTGAAATCGGCGGCCGGCGAAAAGGGCCGTACCGGTACGGCGGTGTGCTTCAAGCCGGATATCGAGATCTTCTCCACCGGCATCGAGTTCGATTACCAGACCCTCTCGTCGCGCCTGCGCGAGCTGGCCTACCTCAATGGCGGCGTGCGGATTGTCTTCCGCGACGACCGCGCCAGCGCTCGCAACGCCGCCGGCGAAGCCCATGAAGAGATCTACTTCTACGAGGGCGGCATCAAGGAATACGTCGCCTACATGAACGCGGAGAAGGATCCGCTCCATCCGGAAATCATCTATGTGAATTCCGAGAAGGAAGGCGTCCAGGTAGAGGCCGCGCTGCAGTGGTGCGTGGATGCCTATTCCGACAGCATCCTGGGCTTTGCCAACAACATCCGCACCGTGGATGGCGGCACCCACATCGAGGGTCTGAAAACGGTGCTCACCCGCACCCTCAACACCTTCGCCAAGAAGCGCGGCAAGCGCAAAGACGCTGATGCCAATCTGGCCGGGGAAAACATCCGCGAGGGGCTCACCGCCGTGCTGTCGGTGAAGGTGCCCGATCCGGAATTCGAGGGTCAGACCAAAACCAAGCTGGGCAACACCGAGGTGCGTGGCATCGTCGACACCCTGGTGGGTGAAGCCCTGAGTGAATACCTGGAATTCAACCCCTCGGTGATCGACCTGATCCTCGAGAAGGCGATCCAGGCCTTCAACGCCGCCGAAGCCGCCCGCCGGGCCCGGGAGCTGGTGCGCCGCAAGAGCGTGCTGGAGAGCTCCACCCTGCCGGGCAAGCTGGCCGACTGCAGCTCCCGCGACCCCTCCGAGTCGGAGATCTACATCGTGGAGGGCGATTCCGCCGGTGGCTCCGCCAAGCAGGGCCGGGATCGCCGTTTTCAGGCGATCCTGCCGCTGCGGGGCAAGATTCTCAACATCGAGAAAACAGACGACGCCAAGATCTACAAAAATACCGAGATTCAGGCCCTGATCACGGCCCTAGGTCTGGGCATTAAGGGCGAAGACTTTGACGAAAAGAACCTTCGCTATCACCGGATCGTGATCATGACTGACGCCGATGTGGACGGCGCCCACATCCGCACCCTGATCCTCACCTTCTTCTTCCGCTACCAGAAGGCGCTGGTGGAAGGCGGCTACATCTACATCGCCTGCCCGCCGCTCTATAAGGTGGAGCGGGGCAAGAACCACACCTATTGCTACAACGAAAACGACCTCAAGAAGACGATCGAATCCTTTGGCGACAAGGCCAATTACACGATCCAGCGCTTCAAGGGTCTCGGCGAAATGATGCCCCAGCAGCTGTGGGAAACCACGATGGATCCCTCCACCCGCACGATGAAACGGGTCGAAATTGAGGATGCCCTCGAGGCCGATCGCATCTTCACCATCCTCATGGGCGACAAGGTGGCCCCGCGCCGGGAATTCATCGAAACCCACAGCGCCACCCTCGACCTCGCCCAGCTCGACATTTGATGCCGGCTCTCCGCACGGTGCAGCCTTCCGCAGCTTGGCGCTGGGCGGCGTTGCTCGGTTTTGCGCTGATCACGCCGGTGGCCCTGCCCGCTGGGGGAGGCGATCGGCGCGCTCCGGAGTTGCGGCGTCGCACCGCCGGTGACCCCTTGCTCTCCACCCGCACGGTGGCCCTGCGGGTGGCCCCTGAGCAACGGGCGCCGGCCCTGCAGCAGCTGGATGCTGGCGAGCCCCTGCGGGTGGTGCGCAGCTGGCGGGCCCGCTCCGGTCAGCGCTGGCTGCAGGTGCAAGCGACCGATCGTCGCGGTTGGCTGGCGGCGAGTTAGCTCAGGCGGCCAGGGCGGCTTCGATCGCAGCCTTCAGCTCGGCGGAGTCGGGCTCCACGTTGCTCTTGAAACGGCCCAGCACGGTGCCGTCCTTGCCGATCAGGAACTTCTCGAAGTTCCAGGCCACGGGGCCGGCAGGTTCGGCCTGGGTCAGGGTGCTGTAAGGCTCCTCCGCCATGGCCACCTTGTCCAGCAAGGTGAAAGTGGCGCCGTAGGTGGTGGAGCAGAACTGCTGGATCTCGGGCAGGCTGCCGGGCTCCTGGGCGCCGAAGTCGTTGCAGGGGAAGCCCAGCACCGCCAGGCCCTGGGGCCCGTAGGTCTCCTGCAGGGCCTGCAGCCCGGCGTACTGACGGGTGAAGCCGCAGCGGCTGGCCACATTCACGATCAGCAGCACCTGGCCGGCCCAGTCGCCGAGGCTGCGGGCGCCCCCCTGGGCGTCGCGCACGGTCACGCTGCTCACGTTGATCGCCATCGGCTTGGAATTTGCTGGTGGCCGGACCTTAGCGAGCTGGCGGCAAGGGGGGCCCATAAACTCGGCACTGCGGCGTCGCGGGGGCCATGAGCGAGGCCAACGGAATCCAGGTGGCCGAGGTGGTGGCCCAGCAGCTGGAATCCCTGTTGGAGGCCGGCAACTACGACGGCGCCAAGTTGCTGCTCGGTCCGGTGCAGGAGGTGGATTCCGCCGAAGCGATCGGCCGGCTGCCCCGCACCCTGCAGGCCCTGGCCTTCCGGCTGCTGCCCAAGGATGAGGCCATTGAGGTCTACGAATACCTCGAGCCGGCGGTCCAGCAGACCCTGCTGGAGCGGCTCCGGTCCGGCGAGGTGCTCGAGCTGGTGGAGGAGATGTCCCCGGACGACCGGGTGCGGCTGTTTGATGAGTTGCCGGCCAAGGTGGTGCGGCGGCTGCTGGCCGAACTCAGCCCGGCGGAGCGGCGGGTGACGGCCCAACTTCTTGGCTATGAGAGCGAGACGGCCGGCCGCCTGATGACCACCGAATTCGTGGATCTCAAGGAGTTCCACAGCGCCGCCCAGGCCCTCACAATCGTGCGCCGCCGCGCCCGCGACACCGAAACCATCTATTCCCTCTACGTCACCGACGGCTCCCGCCATCTCACTGGCATCCTGTCGTTGCGGGATCTGGTGGTGGCCGATCCGGACGACCGGGTTGGCGATGTGATGACCCGGGATGTGGTGAGCGTGGGCACCGACACCGACCAGGAGGAGGTGGCCCGGGCCATCCAGCGCTACGACTTCCTGGCCGTGCCGGTGGTGGATCGGGAGCAGCGGTTGGTGGGGATCGTCACCGTGGACGACGTCATCGACGTGATCGAGCAGGAGGCCACCCGTGACCTCTACGCCGCCGGCGCCGTGCAGGCCGGCGATGAAGACGATTACTTCCAGAGCAACTTGTTCACCGTGGCCCGCCGTCGGGTGGTGTGGCTGCTGGTGCTGCTGCTGGCCAACAGCGGCACCGCGGCCGTGATCGCCTCCATGGATGGGGTGCTCAAGCAGGTGGTGGTGCTGGCCGCCTTCATTCCGCTGCTGATCGGCACCGGCGGCAACGTGGGTGCTCAGAGTTCCACCGTGGTGATCCGCGGCCTCAGCACCCAGCGGATTCAGGCCCTGGGAACGGGACGGGCGATCTGGCGTGAAGCCGTGGCCGGCGCCCTGCTGGGGCTGCTGATGATGCTGGTGGTGATCCCCTGGGCGGCCTATGTGTCCGGGGGCAACTGGCTGGTGGCGGCAGCCGCCGGTTTCAGCCTGGTGGCCATCACCACCCTGGCCGCCACCGCCGGGGCGGCCCTGCCCCTGCTTTTCGACCGCCTTGGTCTGGATCCGGCCCTGATGTCGGCTCCGTTCATCGCCACCGCCACCGACGTGGCGGGGGTGTTCATCTACCTGCAGACCGCCGCCTGGCTGCTCCAGCGGGTGGGTCCAGCCTGAGATTTTGGGGTTTCTGAGAGGAGTTCACACTTCTTCAGGTTAGGCTTTACACATCTTCAAAGCCCCACGCCGTGGTCGTCGCCCTCGCCCCTTCCGTGGCCTCCGAGTCCTCCGCTGAGAAGCCGGCCCGGTCCATGCCCCAGGTCGATGGCGACCTGGTGCGCAGTTACCTGCGGGACATCGGCCGGGTGCCGCTGCTGACCCACGAGCAGGAGATCACGCTGGGGCGTCAGGTGCAGGAGCTGGTGGCGCTGGAAGAGCTCGAGGGAGAGCTGGAGAGCCGGATCGGGAGCAAGCCGAGCCAGGCGGAACTGGCCCAGGCGGCTGGATTGAGCGCGCCCTTGCTGAAAAAGCGGCTGCAGGCGGGCCGGCGGGCGAAGGAGCGGATGGTGGCGGCGAACCTGCGGCTGGTGGTGAGCGTGGCCAAGAAGTACACGCGGCGGAACATGGAGCTCTTGGATCTGATCCAGGAGGGCACGATCGGGTTGGTGCGGGGTGTGGAGAAGTTCGACCCGACCCGGGGCTACAAGTTCAGTACCTATGCGTATTGGTGGATCCGGCAGGGGATCACGCGGGCGATTGCGGAGAAGAGCCGCACGATCCGGCTGCCGATCCACATCACCGAAACGCTGAACAAGCTCAAGAAGGGTCAGCGGGAACTGAGCCAACTGCTGGGCCGCACGCCCACGGTGACGGAACTGGCGGAAGCGGTGGAGCTCCCCGAGGAGGAGGTGAAGGACCTGCTGTGCCGGGCGCGCCAGCCGGTGAGCCTGGAAACGAAGGTGGGCGATGGGGATGACACCGAACTGCTGGACCTGCTGGCGGGTGATGGAGAACTGCCGGAGGAGCGGGTGGATGGGGAGTGCCTGAAGGGCGATCTGCGGGCACTGCTGGAGCAGCTGCCGGAGCTGCAGGGTCGGGTGCTGAAGATGCGCTACGGCATCCCCTGCTCCGACAACCCGGAAGGGGGCGAGCCCATGAGCCTCACCGGCATCGGCCGCATCCTGGGCATCAGCCGCGACCGGGTGCGCAACCTGGAGCGCGATGGTCTGGCTGGCCTGCGCCGCATCAGCGATGCCGTCGAGGCCTACGTGGCCAGCTGAGCTGGCGCCGGAGCTGCGCCAGCAGCTGCTGAGCTGGTGGCAGGAGCACGGCCGCCACACCATCCCCTGGAAGCTCCATCCCGATGGCAGCCCGCCGGCTGATGGCGAGGAGCTCGATCCCTACGCGATCTGGTGCGCTGAGGTGATGCTGCAGCAAACCCAGCTGCAGGTGGTGCTGCCCTACTGGCAGCGCTGGATGGGGCGTTTCCCTTGCCTGGAGGCCCTGGCGGCGGCCGAGGAGCACGACGTGCTGCTGCTCTGGCAGGGCCTGGGCTACTACGCGCGGGCGAGGAGGCTCCAGCAGGGCGCCCGGTTGTTGCTGGACGCTGCCGGTGCTGCCGCCGCAGATCCCTGGCCCCGCACCCTCGAGGGCTGGCTCGCCCTGTCCGGCATCGGCCGCAGCACCGCCGGCAGCATCCTCTCCTCGGCGTTTGATCGGCCCTATCCGATCCTCGATGGCAACGTCAAGCGGGTGCTGGCGCGGCTGATCGCGAGCCCCCGGCCGCCGGCGCGGGAGCTCGCCGGGCTGTGGCAGCTGAGCGAGACACTGCTCGATCCGCAGCGGCCCCGAGCCTTCAACCAGGCTCTGATGGACCTGGGCGCCACCGTCTGTACGCCCCGCTCTCCCCGCTGCGGCGCCTGCCCCTGGCAGGGGCACTGCGCTGCCTACGCTGCCGGCGATCCCGCCCGCTTCCCCGTGAAGGACGCCCCCCGCGATCTGCCGTTCCAGGTGATCGGCGTGGGGGTGGTGCGCAACGCCGCCGGCGAGGTGTTGATCGACCAGCGCCTCAACGAGGGCCTGCTGGGTGGCCTCTGGGAATTCCCCGGCGGCAAGCAGGAGCCGGGGGAGCCGATCGAAGCCACCATCGCCCGTGAGCTGCGCGAGGAGCTGGCGATCGAGGCGGAGGTGGGCGAGGAGCTGATCGTGGTGGACCACGCCTACAGCCACAAGAAGCTGCGTTTTGTGGTGCACCTGTGCACCTGGCTGGCGGGTGAGCCCCAGCCGCTGGCCTCCCAGCAGGTGCGCTGGGTGCGGCCGGAACAGCTGGGGGAGTTTCCCTTTCCCGCCGCAAACGCGCGGATCATTGCTGCCCTGCTGGAGCGGCTCCACCCTGGGATGGACTGAACGCCCTGGCCCGTGTCCCCTGCCCCTCCGCTGCCCCAGGTGCTGTGTCTGGGGGAGGCCCTGGTGGATCGCCTCGGCCCCCTCGGCGGCGATCCAGCCACCGCTCCGCCGGAGCAGCGCGATGACTGCCTCGGCGGAGCTCCCGCCAATGGGGCCTGCGCTTTGGCCCGGCTGGGCACGCCGGTGGCCTTTGTGGGCCGTCTGGGTCGCGATGGCATCGGCCAGGCGTTTGGCCAGCTGTTTGCCGAGCGGGGGGTCGACACCACGGCCCTCCAGTGGGACGGGGTCCGTCCCAGCCGCATCGTGCTGGTGCGCCGCGATGCCGCCGGCGATCGCCAGTTCGGGGGCTTCGCGGGGGATCGGGGCGAGGGGTTTGCGGATCAGGCGCTTGATGCCACCGAGCTGACTGCCGCACTCGGGCCCCTGCTGGCGGCGGCCCGCTGGTTGCTGGTGGGCACCATTCCCCTCGCGTCGCCCGCCGCGGCGTCAGCCCTGCAGCTCGCCTGCCGTCAGGCCGCGGCGGCCGGCGTGCCCTTGGCCCTCGACATCAATTGGCGTCCCACCTTCTGGGATCCGGCGGCCGATCCCCGCAGCGGTCCCACGGCGGTCCAGGTTGCCGCCATGGAGCCCCTGCTGCACCAGGCCGCCTTGATCAAGTGCGCCCGGGAGGAGGCGGAGTGGCTGTTCGGCAGCAGCGACCCGGCGGTGGTGAGCGCCTCCCTGCCCCAGCACCCCGGGGTGGTGGTGAGCGATGGCGGTGCGCCGCTGCGCTGGTGGCTGCACGGCGAGCCGGGCGAGCTGCCCGCCTTTGCGTTGCCGGTCGTCGACACCACCGGGGCCGGCGATGCCTTCACCGCTGGCCTGTTGCATGGGCTGGTCGGACCGCCCCAGCCCCTCACGGCACTGATGCGTTTTGCCAGTGCCTGCGGGGCCCTGGTGTGCCAGGGGGCCGGCGCCATCGATCCCCAACCCAACGTCGCCCAGGTGCGGGCCTTTCTGGCGACCTGCCCTCCGGCCTGATCAGCGGGGCTCGAGCAGGGCCAGCCGGCGGCCGGCGCCGGGATCCCTGGGGTCGGCCAGCTCCAGCTGGATCTGCCAGCAGCCGGCCGGCAGGACGCTGAGCCGCTCGGGCCATTCCACCGCCAGCAGGGCGCCCAGGGCCTGGGCTTCTTCCTCTTCCTGGGCGAACAGCTCATCGGCCGCGGCGGGGTGCTCGAGCCGGTAGAGGTCGAGGTGCACCAGCCCGCCGGCGCCCGGCAGGGGGTAGTGCTGGGCCAGGGCGAAGGTGGGGCTGGTGATGGGTTCGGTGATGCCCAGGCCCGCGGCCAGGCCCTGCACCAGGCAGGTTTTGCCGGCCCCCAGATCGCCCTGCAGCAGCAGGGTGCTGCCGGGGGGCAGGCGCTGGGCCAGCTGCCGTCCGAAGGCGTGGGTGGCGGCCGCATCGGCGAGATGGAGGGTCAAGGGGGGCAGCTCACGCGGGCTCAGGACCTGCCTGTAGATTGCCCCTTCAGCGAGCCCGAAGCCTCGGCGTCTCCGCAGATATTCCCCAACCACGCCCTCCCAGCCGGGAGCGAGCCGTACCCCCAGCGAGACAACCCAATGGTGGCCACCCCCACTGCTCCTGCGCTGCAGAGCACCAGCACCTACGTGATTGCCGATCTCGGCCTGGCCGACTTCGGCCGCAAGGAGATCGCCATCGCCGAAACCGAGATGCCCGGCCTGATGGCCCTGCGTCAAAAGTTCGGCGCTGAGCAGCCCCTCAAGGGCGCCCGCATCGCGGGATCCCTGCACATGACGATTCAGACCGCCGTTCTGATCGAAACCCTGGTGGCCCTCGGCGCCGAGGTGCGCTGGGCCAGCTGCAACATCTTCTCCACCCAGGACCACGCCGCCGCTGCCATCGCGGCCGCCGGCGTGCCCGTGTTTGCCTACAAGGGCGAAACCCTGGATGAGTACTGGGCCTTCACCCACCGCATCCTCGAGTGGGGCGATGGCGGCACGCCCAACATGATCCTCGACGACGGCGGCGACGCCACCGGCCTGGTGGTGCTGGGTACCAAGGCGGAGCAGGATCTCTCCGTTCTCGACAACCCTTCCAACGAGGAGGAAACGGCCCTCTTCAACAGCATCCGCCAGAAACTGGCGGCCCAGCCTGGCTTCTATTCCCGCATCTACGCCGCCATCCAGGGCGTCACCGAGGAGACCACCACGGGTGTGGCCCGCCTCTACCAGATGCAGAAGAGCGGCGAGCTGCCCTTCCCGGCGATCAACGTCAACGACTCGGTCACCAAGAGCAAGTTCGACAACCTCTACGGCTGCCGCGAATCGCTGGTGGACAGCATCAAGCGCGCCACCGACGTGATGGTGGCCGGCAAGGTGGCCCTGGTGCTGGGCTACGGCGACGTGGGCAAGGGTTCGGCCCAGTCCCTGCGGGGCCTCGGCGCCACGGTGATGATCGCTGAGATCGATCCGATCTGCGCCCTGCAGGCGGCCATGGAGGGCTACCGCGTGGTGCGTCTCGACGACGTGGTGGGCGATGTGGACATCTTCGTGACCGCCACCGGCAATTTCAAGGTGATCCGCCACGAGCACCTGATCCAGATGAAGGATCAGGCAATCGTGTGCAACATCGGCCACTTCGACAACGAGATCGATGTGGCGTCGTTGAAGCAGTACCCCTGGGACAACATCAAGCCCCAGGTGGACCACATCCTGCTGCCCAGTGGCAACAAGATCATCCTGCTGGCCGAGGGCCGGCTGGTGAACCTGGGCTGCGCCACCGGCCACCCCAGCTTCGTGATGAGCAACTCCTTCACCAACCAGGTGCTGGCCCAGATCGAGCTGTTCACCAAGGGTGAGCAGTACGAGAAGCAGGTGTATGTGCTGCCCAAGCACCTCGATGAGATGGTGGCCCGCCTCCATCTCGACAAGATCGGCGCCAAGCTCACCGAGCTGTCTGCCGAACAGGCTGCCTACATCAACGTGCCGGTGAACGGGCCCTACAAGCTCGAGCACTACCGCTACTGAGGTCCGGCCCGATGGGGATCAGCGATCTGGTGCAGCAGCTGCCGCAGCTGATCGGTGCGGCGGTGGAGTCCAACCCCTGGTTGGGCTACGGCGCCATCTTCGCGGCCATGTTCCTCGAGAACCTGTTCCCGCCGATCCCCTCGGAACTGATCATGCCCCTGGGGGGCTTCTACGTGCAGCAGGGCCAACTGGCCCTGCTGCCGGTGGTGTTGGCCGGGTTGCTGGGCACCGTGCTGGGGGCCCTGCCCTGGTACGGCATTGGCCGGCTGATCAATGAACAGCGCCTTGAGCAGTGGCTCGAGCGCCATGGCCGCTGGATCGGCATCAGTCCCCAGGAGTTGCACCGCAGTCGGGTTTGGTTTGCCCGTCACGGCACGGCCCTGGTGTTCTGGGGCCGGTTGGTGCCTGGCATCCGCACCCTGATCTCCGTGCCAGCGGGGATCGAGATGATGCCGCTGGTTCCGTTTCTGCTCTGGACCACCGCCGGCAGCCTGATCTGGACCCTGCTGCTCACCTGCGCGGGTCTGGCCCTCGGGGAGGGCTACACCAACGTGGAGCTCTGGATCGAGCCGGTGGCCAAGGGGGTCAAAGTGCTGCTGGTGTTGGCCGTGGCCGCTGGCCTGGTGTGGCTGGGGCTGCGCACCTGGAACAAGCGCAACAGCTCCCACTGAGCGAGGCCCTGGCCTCAGAAGGGCACTTCCTCCTCGCTGGGGGCTCCGCCACCAAAGCCGCCGCTGCCCATGCCACCGCCAGCTTCGGCGTCCCGCTTGGAGCCGAGCAGTTCCAGCCGGTCGACCCGGATCACGGGTTTGGTGCGCTCTTCGCCGCTGGCCCGGTCGGTCCAGCGGTCGAGCTTGAAGCTGCCGATGATGCCCACCAGGGCTCCCTTGCGGACGTAATCAGCCGCCACCTGGGCCTGTTTGCCCCAGATCTCCAGGTTGAACCAGTCGGGTTCGTCGCCGGAGCTGCGGCGGTTGACGGCGAGGGTGAGGTTGGCGACCACGCTCCCCGATTCGAAATAGCGAACTTCCGGGTCGCGGCCGGCCCGGCCGACGAGGGTGATGGAATTCACGCCCATGGCGATGTCTCCTGTGCTGATGGATCAATGATGCGGCACCCGGTTGGGTTGCCACCTCCCATCAGTTCCACCGTTCGGGCCGTCCGTAACACCCTCCTATGATTCGACCCTTGCAGGCCGGGCGTCCGTGTTTTTCCGTCGTTTTCAGTTTTCGCGCGATATCGGGATCGATCTGGGCACCGCGAACACCCTGATTTTCGTGTCCGGCAAGGGCATCGTGCTGCAGGAGCCTTCCGTGGTGGCCCTCGATCTCGAGAGGGGCGTGCCCCTGGCCGTGGGCGATGAGGCCAAAATGATGCTCGGCCGCACCCCCGGCAACATTCGAGCCGTCAGGCCCCTGCGCGATGGCGTGATCGCCGACTTCGACGCGGCGGAGCAGATGATCAAGACCTTCATTCAGAAGGCCAACGAAGGACGGGGCATCGTGGCTCCCCGGCTGGTGATCGGCATCCCGAGCGGCGTCACCGGCGTCGAGCGCCGGGCGGTGCGGGAGGCGGGTCTGGCCGGTGCCCGCGAGGTGCATTTGATTGATGAGCCCGTGGCCGCCGCAATCGGCGCTGGCTTGCCCGTCACTGAGGCGGTGGGCACGATGATCGTCGACATCGGTGGCGGCACCACCGAAGTGGCGGTGCTGAGCCTGGGCGGCACGGTGCTGAGTGAGTCGGTGCGGGTGGCCGGCGACGAACTCAGCGATGCGATCGGCGTTTACCTCAAAAAGGTGCACAACCTGGTGGTGGGCGAACGCACCGCCGAAGACATCAAGATCCGCATCGGCTCCGCCTTCCCCGACGACGCCCACGACAACACGTCTATGGACGTGCGGGGTCTGCACCTGCTCTCCGGCCTGCCGCGCACCATCAACGTGCGGGCCGGTGACATCCGCGAGGCCATGGCCGAGCCCCTCAACGTGATCGTGGAGGCGGTCAAGCGCACCCTGGAGCGCACGCCGCCCGAGCTGGCGGCTGACATCGTCGATCGCGGCATCATGCTGGCCGGCGGCGGCGCCCAGGTGCGCGGCATCACCGACCTGATCAGCCACGAAACCGGCATCCTCACCCACGTGGCCGAGGATCCCCTGCTGTGCGTGGTCAACGGTTGCGGCATGGTGCTCGAGGACTACAAGCGGCTGCAGCGCGTGCTCGACACCCCTGATTTCGTGCGTCAGACCGCCTGAACCCGATGCCGGCCGGCCGCAGGCTCCGCCTCCCCGCCCTGCGGGTGGTTCTTCAGGCCTGGCCCTGGGGCCTGCTCCTGCTGGCCCTGGTGGGGGTGCGGCTCAGCAAGGGGGCGGGTTTCAGTGATGCCTACGCCCTGGTCAGCCGCCCCTTTTGGCCCGGCAGTGCCCAGGCTGAGTGGATTCGCAGTGCCCAGGGTCTCGATGACCAGAGCCGGCTGCGTCAGCTCGAGGTCGACAACCGCCGGCTGCGGGGTTTGCTGGAGCTGCAGGGGCGTGGCGGCCAGCAGGTGGCCGCGCCCGTCATCTCGCGCCAGGCCGGGGGGTGGTGGCAGCAGCTGGTGATCGGCGGTGGCGAGCTCCAGGGCATCCGACCGGGCTTGCCGGTGCTGGCGCCCGGCGGGCTGCTGGGTCGGGTGGCCAGCGTGACGCCGACCACGGCCACCGTGGCCCTGCTCACCGATCCCGGCAGCCGTGTGGGCGTCTGGGTGGGCCGTACCCAGCGCCATGGCCTGCTCACGGGGGTCGGCACCAGCCGGCCCGTGCTGCGCTTTCTGGAGAAGGATCCGGGCGTGCGCCCCGGCGATGTGGTGGTGACGTCACCAGCCAGCACCCTGGTGCCGCCCAACCTCACCGTCGGTGTGATCCAGTCGGTTGATGACCGGGCCGTGCCGGCCACCGAGGCCGTGGTGCAGCTCAGCGCCCCGGTGGAAGCGGTCGACTGGGTGCAGGTGCGGCTGCCGTGAATCGTTTGGCCCGCCATGGCTGGTGTCTGGCCACGGCCCTGGTGGTGCCCTGGCTGGTGCTGGCTTCGCCGGGGCCGTTGAAGCTGGCGGGGGTTCCCCCGGCCTGGCCGGTGCTGTGGCTGCTGCCCTGGGCCCTGGTGGATGGCCCGCTCTCCGGGGCCCTGGCCGGCGTGGGTCTCGGCCTGCTGCTCGACGGGCTCCATCTCGGCCCGATCACCGAGATCCCCGCCCTCGCCCTGTTGGGGTGGTGGTGGGGCCGGTTGGGGCGCAAGGGGCCCCCCATTGAGCGCAGTTTCAACCTGGGCCTGCTGGCCCTGCTGGGCACGGCCCTGCTCGGCGCCAGCTTGATCCTGCAGGCCCTGCTGCTGGGGGCGTGGCAGACCGCGCCCGCCCTGCACACCTGGCTGGCTCAGACCCTGCTCACGGGCCTGCTGGCACCGCTGCTGTGCTCCCTGCAGCTGCTGCTCTGGCGCCAGCAAACCTCCGGCGGGCGAGGCTGAGTCGATGGCACGCGACCCGGGTCGGCGACGCTTTCTCCAACTTCTGGGCGGGAGTTCTGCCGCCGCCCTGCTGGCGGCGGGTCTGGGCAGCTGCGGCCGATCCGGTGGCGACTCCGGCGAACGGGTGCTGAACTTCTGGACCCTGGACCTGGCTCCCAAATTCAACGGCTATCTCCAGGGTTTGATTGCCGCCTGGGAGCACCAGAACCCGGGCCTCCGGGTGCGCTGGACCGATGTGCCCTGGAGCTCGGTGGAGCGCAAGTTGCTGGCGGCCGTGTTTGCCCGCACCGCGCCCGACCTGGTCAACCTCAATCCGCCCTTTGCCGCCAACCTGGCCAGCAAGGGGGGGCTGCGCGATCTCAGCACCGTGCTGCCCGCCGGGGCCGCCGAGGCCTACCTGCCGGCGATCTGGGAGGCGGGTCGCGAACCCGTCGGCGGGCAAGGGGCAGGGCAGCAGTTCGCCATTCCCTGGTATCTGACGGCCCGGATCACCATGGCCAATCGCCGCCTGCTGGAGCGGGCCGGTTTCGAGGCGCCGCCGCGCCACTGGCACGAGGTGCCCGCCTATGCCGAAGCGGTGCGCCGCCGCACGGGCCGCTACGCCCTGTTTGTGACCGTCGTACCCGACGACTCGGCCGAGCTGCTGGAAACCCTGGTGCAGATGGGGGTGCAGTTGCTCGGCGACGACCATCGGGCCGCGTTCAACAGTGAGGCGGGCCGGCGCGCCTTTGCCTTCTGGAGCGACCTCTACCGGCGCGGTCTGCTGCCGCGGGAGGTGGTGAGCCAGGGCTACCGGCGGGCGATCGAGCTGTACCAGTCAGGCGACCTGGCCCAGGTGGCCACCGGCCCGGATTTCCTGCGCAACCTGCAGACCAATGCCCCCGGGATTGCGGCGGTGACCGCTCCCTTTGCGCCGCTTACCGGGGCTGGCGGTGAGGCCAACGTGGCCGTGATGAATCTGGTGGTGCCCCAGCAGAGCGCCCTGGCGGCCGAGGCGGCCCGCTTTGCGCTCCATCTCACCAATGGCCCCAATCAGCTGGCCTTTGCCGAGCAGGCGCGGGTGCTGCCCTCCAACCGCCAGGCCCTGCAGCAGCTGGAGGCTTCCCTGGGGGCGGCCAGCGGTGCGGGAACGCCGCAGGAGCAGCTGGTGCAGCGGGCCCGGCTGCTCTCCGCCCAGACCCTGCGCCGGGCCAGGGTGCTGGTGCCGGCCAGCCCGGGGGTGAAGCGACTGCAGGCGATCGTCTACACCCAGCTGCAGCGCGCCATGCTCGGCCAGGTGGACAGCGATGTGGCCCTGGCGGCGGCGGCCGACGAGTGGAACCGCTACGCCCGGGCCCGGTGGGGCTGATATCAGCAGGGCCACTTTCTGTCTGTTTCTGCAGAAATCCTTAAAAAGACCCAGATGGGCTCCGGCGGCGGCGATTTGGGGGCTGACTGCGGGACGGGTGCAGGGGTATGGTTGCGATTCTTCATCCCGGCGTCCCGCCCATGCCCTCGGAGGACAGGCCCAGTTCGGGGGATCGGGGGTTCCATCCGGCAGCATCAGAGCCGTTGATGGACGCCTCTCCCGAGTCCCTGGGGTCTCCGCCGGCTGATCCGAAGGCCACCGTGATGGTGGTGGACGACGAGGCCGCCGTACGCCGGGTGCTGGTGATGCGCCTGCAGCTCGCTGGCTACCGGGTGATCTGCGCGGAGGACGGGGAGGAGGCCCTCAGCCTGTTCCACCAGGAGCAGCCCGATCTCGTCGTCCTCGACGTGATGCTGCCCAAGCTCGACGGCTTCGCCGTCTGCCGTCGCCTGCGGGCCGAATCCTGCGTGCCGATCATCTTCCTGTCGGCCCTCGACGCCATTGCTGAGCGGGTGTCGGGGCTGGATCTGGGTGCGGACGACTACCTGCCCAAGCCCTTTAGCCCCAAGGAGCTGGAAGCCCGCATCGCCACCATCCTGCGCCGGGTGGGCCGCGGTTCGGCCTCCGCCGAGCCCCGGGAGGTGCAGAGCGGCAGTGGCGTGCTGCGGGTGGGGGATCTGGTGGTGGACACCAATCGCCGCCAGGTCACCCGCGATGGTGAGCGCATCGGCCTCACCTACACCGAGTTCAGCCTGCTGGAGCTGCTGTTCCGGGAACCCGGTCGGGTGGTGCCCCGGGCCGAGATCCTCGAGCAGCTCTGGGGCTATCCGCCCCGCCGCGCCGCCGACCTGCGGGTGGTGGATGTGTACGTCGCCCGCCTGCGCGGCAAACTTGAGCCCGATCCCCGCAATCCGGAGCTGATTCTCACGGTGCGGGGCACCGGCTATGCCTCCCAGCGGATGGCCGACCCTGGCCTGGTGGCGAATGCCTGAGGCACAACCGCCCGGCTGACGGTCCTGCAGGATGGGCCGGTTGAGCCCCCTGTCTGCCTTGTCGGAGCTGCGCGAGACCCGTCTGGAGAAAGCCGCAGCCCTGGCGGCCTTGGGCCAGGGGCCCTATGCCCTGCGCTTTGACCCCACGCACCGCACCGCTGCGCTGCAGCAGGCCCACGCCGATCTGGCCAACGGCGAAGAGCGCGACGTGGCTGTGGCCGTGGCTGGCCGGGTGATGACCCGCCGGGTGATGGGCAAGCTCGCCTTTTTCACGCTGGCCGATGAGACCGGTCCAATCCAGCTCTTCATCGAGAAGGCCACCCTCGAGGCCTCCCTCCCGGAGGATCCGGAGGCCTTTGCCCACATCACCTCCTTGGTGGACGCCGGCGACCTGATCGGCGTGCAGGGCACCCTGCGCCGCACCGACCGCGGCGAGCTGTCGGTGAAGGTGAAGGGCTGGACCATGCTCACCAAATCGCTCCAGCCCCTGCCCGACAAATGGCATGGCCTGGCGGATGTGGAGAAGCGCTACCGCCAGCGCTACCTCGATCTGATCGTGTCGCCCCACACCCGTGAAACCTTCCGGCGCCGGGCCGTGGCGGTGAGTGCCATGCGCCGTTGGCTGGATGAGCGGGAGTTTCTGGAGATTGAAACGCCCGTGCTGCAGAGCGTGCCGGGCGGTGCCGATGCCCGGCCCTTTGAAACCCACCACAACGCCCTCGACCTGCCCCTCACCCTGCGGATCGCCACCGAGTTGCACCTCAAGCGGCTGGTGGTGGGGGGCTTTGAGCGGGTGTACGAGCTGGGCCGGATCTTCCGCAACGAGGGCATCAGCACCCGGCACAACCCGGAGTTCACCTCGATCGAGGTGTACCAGGCCTATGCCGACTACACCGACATGATGGATCTCACGGAGCAGCTGATTGCCCACGTGTGCCAGCAGGTGTGCGGCACCACCCAGATCAGTTACCAGGGCACCGACATCGATCTCACGCCCCCCTGGCGCCGGGTGACGATGCACGAGCTAGTGCAGGAGGCCACCGGCCTCGATTTCACCAGCTTTGGCAGTCGCGACCAGGCGGCCGACGCGATGGGGGCCCAGGGATTGGAGGTGCCGGCTCTGGCCGATTCCGTGGGCCGGCTGCTGGTGGAGGCCTTTGAGCAGCGGGTGGAGGCGGAGTTGATCCAGCCCACCTTCGTGCTCGACTACCCCGTGGAGAATTCGCCCCTGGCCCGGGCCCACCGCAGCAAGCCGGGGATGGTGGAGCGCTTTGAGCTGTTCATCGTGGGCCGCGAAACCGCCAATGCCTTCAGCGAACTGATCGATCCGGTGGACCAGCGCCAGCGCCTAGAGGCCCAGCAGGCCCGCAAGGCCGCCGGGGACGACGAGGCCCAGCAGGTGGATGAGGACTTCCTCCAGGCCCTGGAGGTGGGCATGCCCCCCACCGGCGGCCTCGGCATCGGCATCGACCGCCTGGTGATGTTGCTCACCGATAGCCCCTCGATCCGCGATGTGATTGCCTTTCCGCTGCTGCGTCCCGAGGTGCGTCCTGAGGGCCGGCCAAGCGCAATGGGATAATCAGGCCAGTAGGCAATCTCCCCCTCCCGGGGCCAGCGATTCCATGAGTGGCGAGCGCGTCGGTTTTCGCTTCAAACACGCGGATGCTGTGGTGAAGCGCAACCCGCAGGGTCGTTCGCGTCGCGGTTGGGTGATGGAGCCGGTGGAGCAGACCACCAGCCGCGGCACCAAAATGCCCGCCTACCGGATCCGCTGGCGTGACAGCGAGCGCCCCGAAATCGTGCTGCAGCACATGCTGATCGCGGATCCGGACCCCACGCCGCCGCCCGAAGGGGTCAGCCTCGTGCCCCCGGCGCCCAAGGCCTGAACCAGACCAGCTTGAAGACACGTCAGCTCCAGCCCCGCAGCCGGTAGATCGCCAGGCCCAGGTGCTCCTTGAGCGCAAGGCTGCTCAGGTAGAGCGCCTCGGCTTCCGGTAACAAGCTCTTGAGGGTGTTGCCCAAGGTGGGTTGGCCGTAGTGGGCCCGATCCGGCAGCTGGTAATCGCAGGCCACCGGCACCACGGTCAGTCCGCTGCGCTGGCGGAAGGTGGCCAGGGAACGGGGCATGTGGAAGGCGCTGGTCACCAGCAGCACCCGCTGCCAGCCGCGCTGCCGGCCCAATTGGCCGATGTCACGTGCCTCTTCGGCCGTGGTGCGCGAGCCTGGATTGATCAGGATCCGCTCCGCGGGCAGCCCCAGCTGCTGGGCCAGATCCCGGGCCCAAAAGGCTTCTGGTGGGGCGGGATCGTTGCCGGTGAAGCTCACCCGGCCGCCACTGGTCACCAACAGGGGGGCCAGGCCCTGGCGCACCAGCTGCAGGCCGCGCAGCAGGCGGTCGCCGCCTTCCGCTACCTCCACACCCTGGCGCGGTGGCAGGGCGGGCCGCAAGCCGCCGCCCAGGACCACCACCGCATCCGCGCGGGGCAGCACCGCCGGTGTCAGGGCGGCGCTGCGCTCCTCCAGGCCCCAGATCAGCTGGCGGCTGGTGAGGGGCATGGCACTCACCCAGATCAGCCCCACCCCTACGCCACCGAGCCAGAGGCTGGCCTGATGGCGCCGGCTCGTGCCCTTCGGTGCCGCGGCGAGGCCGAGCAGTTGCAGCAGCAGGCCCAGTCCCAGTGGGTAGAGCAGCAGCGGCAGCAGTTTGGAGAGCAGAAAACCCACGCAGGCCGCTCGTATCAGCTGCGGTGATTGTGGGGCCTCTCAGATTCTGTACAACCTGTACGGAATGGCTGAGACCCCAAACGTCGGCCCGTCGTCAGCGCTGCTGCCGCCGCAGCTGTTCCAGGGCCTGCTCGGCTTCGAAGGCGGCCCAGTCCTGCTCGAGGCTCGAGGCCCGGGGTGGGCGAGGTCGGTTCTCCAGCTCGCGCAGCTCCTGCTCGACTGCGGCGAAGCGCACCCCCAGTTCGCTCAGGTGTTGCCAGCGCTGGCGGCCCTGGTCCATCAGGCCCTGTTGGTGGGTTTCGGCGCGCTCCGCCAGGGCGCCAGCTCCGGCGGCCCGGGCCTTGCCCACCCGCTCCTGCCAGCGCCGAATCTCGTCGGCCAGGTGCAGCAGGGCTTGGCGTTCCTGTTCGGCCTGCAGTTGCAACTGGCGACGCTGCCCCACCAGCCGGGCCTGGCGATCGCGTGCCCCCTGCTCCTCCAGCAAGGCCTCCTGGCTGGGGTTGGCGGCCAGGAAGGCGGCCAGTTGCTGGTCCAGCCGCGCCTCCAGTTCGTCGAGCCAACTCACGGGGTGGGCTGCCCGGCGGGGCTGGTGATCAACGGCGCCTCAATCTCCTGCTCCAGTGGTGTGATTGCCGCTTCGCGGGAGCGCAGCAGCAGTTGGGTGAGCCGGGCGACCGCCCCTTCGCCCAAATCCTGGTCGCCGATCCGGTCAAAGGCGTTGCGATACAGCTCCTCGAGCTCGGCGATCAGGCCCTCCCGCATCTGGCGCATGGCGGCCCGTTGTTCTTCCCGACCCATCGGTCTCCTGCCTCTGTTCAGGAGTCTGCCGTCACCAGCAGGTGCAGCGACAGGTCGCCGGCCGGATCGCTCCAGCGGCCGGCGCCCCGCCAGCCGGCGCCCGCGGCCAGGCTGAGGAAGGCCTCCGGGGCGTACTTGACGCTGTACTCGGTGATCAGGGGCTCGCCGGCGGCGAAGCTCCAGGCCCGCCCCGCCAGCTGCACGGTCTGGGGCTGCCTGCTCACCAGGGCCATGGCGATCCGGCTGTGCTCAGGCTGCCATTGGGCCGTGTAGGCGAAGGCTTCGGGGTCGAAGGTCCCCGCCAGGTCCCGGTTGAGCCGCACCAGCAGGTTGCGGGCGAAGGCGGCGGACACGCCGGCCGCATCGTTGTAGGCGGCCTCCAGCCGCGCCACGGCCTTGGGCTGGTCGATGCCGATCAGCAGCCGCGCCCCTGGACCCAGCAGCTGGCTGAACTGGCGCAGCAGCTCCTGGGCTTCTGGGGGGCTGAAGTTGCCCAGGGAGCTGCCGGGGTAGAAGCCCAGCCGCCGCTGCTCTGCGAGCAGGGGGTGGTCCGGCAGCTGGTGGAGCTGGGTGTAGTCGCAGCAGATGCCCAGGACGGGCACCGCCGGGTGGCGGGTCTGCAGCTCCCTGCAAGCGGGGCCCAGGTGGTCGGCGCTGATGTCGAGGGCGACGTAGGCCGGCGGCCGCAGCGCCTCCAGCAGGGGTCCCACCTTGCGGGCGTTGCCGGCGCCGAACTCCACCAGCACTCCCGCTCCCAGGGCCGTCGCCAGCGCTGGGGCTGTGCTCTGCAGCAGGGCCGTTTCGGTGCGGGTGAGGCCATATTCCGGCTGTTCGCAGATGGCCTCAAACAGCCGGGAGCCCTCGGCGTCGTACAGCAACCAGGCCGGCAGCTGGCGGGGCTGGCGGGCCATGCCCTCCAGCACCAGTTGGTGGATGTCGGCCGGTTCGGGGTGGAGGTCGATCAGATCCATGGCAGGCGCTCCAGCTCAGGCGGCATCGCGGGCCAGGCGCACCCCCGCGGCCATCCAGCGGCTGGCGGGTGGGAAGAAGTTCCGGTAGGTGTGCCGTTCGTGGCCGGCCGGGGTGAGCACGCTGCTGCCGCGCAGCACCATCTGGGAGCTCATGAATTTGCCGTTGTATTCCCCCACCGCCCCGGCGGCGGGCGCAAAGCCCGGATAGGGCCGGTAGGGGCTGGCGGTCCACTGCCACAGCAGGCCAAAGGCCTGGGGCAGCTGGGGCCCGACCAGCTCCCATTCGGCTTCGCTGGGCAGCCGCACGCCGGCCCAGCGGGCGTAGGCATCGGCTTCAAACCAGCTGAGGTGGCGTACCGGCAGCTCCGCCAGCCGGGGCTGGCGCCCCGCCAGGGTGAATTCCCCGTCGTCGCGCCAGTAGCGCGGCGCCTGCCAGCCCCGCGCCTGCTGGATCGCCCAGCCTTCGCTCATCCAGAGTTCGGGCCGCCGGTATCCGCCATCGGCGATGAAGGCCGCAAAGTCACCGTTGCTGACCAGCTGGGGGCTGATCGCAAAGGGATCCAGCCACTGGCGATGACGGGGCGCTTCGTTGTCGAAATGGAAGGCGCCACCCGGGTGGCCGATTTCCACCAGACCTCCTTCGTGCTCCAACCAGGGGTCGCCGGAATGGGCCTGTTCGTCGGCGGCTCTGGCCCGATAGCAGGCTTCAGGCTCGGGGCCATAGGCCGGCTCGAGGGGATTGCGGCTGAAGCCATCCAGCAGGTCCATCAACAGCAGTTCCTGGTGCTGTTGCTCGTGCTGCAGGCCCAACTCCACCAGCTCCAGCTGGGGATCGCCCGGCTCGAGCTGCTCCAGCAGGGTCTGCACCGCTCCATCCAGCCGCTGCCGCCAACTCAGCACCTCCTCGAGGGATGGGCGGCTGAGCAGGCCGCGCTTGGGCCGGGGGTGGCGGGCGCCGACGGCGTCGTAGTAGCTGTTGAACAGAAAGCTCCAGGTGGCCGGAGCGGGGTCGTAGGCCAGGTCCAGCCCCTTTTCCAGCTGGGGCCGCAGCAGAAACTGCTCGAAGAACCAGGTGGTGTGGCCGAGGTGCCACTTGGGCGGGCTGGCATCGGCCATGCCCTGCAGACAGACGTCTTCGGGTTGGAGCGGTGCCACCAGGGCAAGGCTGTGCTGGCGCACCTGCGTGTAGCGCGCCCGCAGCTCTTCCCCCATCCCGCCGCTGGCCATTTGGCCTGAAATCAGGACTGACCATAGGGACCTTGCCTACGATCCCGCCACGCACAGCACGTGGGCATGGCCGGAATCACTGCAGGGTTCGTGGGCGCCGTCGGCAACACGCCCCTGATCCGGCTCGAGGCCCTGAGCACCCTCACGGGCTGCACCATCCTCGGCAAGGCCGAGTTCATGAATCCCGGCGGCTCGGTCAAGGACCGCGCGGCCCTGGGGATCCTGCTGGAGGCGGAGGAGCAGGGCCTGCTGCAGCCTGGCGGCACGGTGGTTGAGGGCACGGCCGGCAACACCGGCATCGGCCTCACCCACCTCTGCAATGCCCGGGGCTACAAGGCCCTGATCGTCATTCCCGACACCCAGTCGGCCGAGAAGATCGGCCTGTTGCGCAGTTTGGGTGCGGAGGTGCGCACGGTGCCGGCGGTGCCGTATCGCGACCCCAACAACTACGTGAAGCTTTCGGGTCGGATCGCGGCCGAGACCCCCGGGGCCGTCTGGGCCAACCAGTTCGACAACCTGGCCAACCGCCGCGCCCACTTCAACAGCACCGGTCCGGAGATCTGGCAGCAGACCGACGGCCAGGTGGATGCCTGGGTGGCGGCCACCGGCACCGGCGGCACCTACGCCGGGGTGGCCCTCTATCTCAAGGAGCAGAACCCCCGGATGCGCTGTGTGCTGGCCGATCCCCACGGCAGCGCCCTGCACGCCTGGGCCACCCGCGGGGAGCTCAGCAGTGAGGGCAGTTCGATCACGGAGGGGATTGGCAACAGCCGTGTCACCGCCAACCTGGAGGGCGCTCCCATTGATGACGCCGTGCGCATCGACGACCAGACCGCCCTCGAGACGATCTACCAGCTGTTGTGGCAGGAGGGCCTGTTCCTCGGCGGCTCGGTGGGCATCAACGTGGCCGCTGCGGTCGAGACGGCCCGGCGGATGGGGCCTGGCCACACCATCGTGACCGTGCTGTGCGACAGCGGCGATCGCTACCGCTCCCGGCTTTATGACGCCGACTGGCTCGCCGGTAAGGGCCTGCACCAGCCCGACCGCGCCCTGGCGGGAGTGGGCTGATGGCGGCACAGCAGGGGCAGGTGATCGGCGAGCGTTACCGGCTCGAACAGCTGTTGGGTCAGGGCCCCCAGGGCGATCTCTGGCGGGCCAGCGACCAGCTGGCGGCTGAGGCCCCGATGGCCCTGCGGCTGCTCGGTCCCGAGCTCGATGGGGCCCGGGCCCGCCAGCTCTGGGGGCGGCTCCAGGGGGTGCTCCATCCCCAGGTGCCCCGGTTGGGGGCGGCGATCCCCTCCGCGGAGGGGCTCTGGCTGGTGCGGGAATGGCAGGCCGGCCGTACCTACCGCCAGCTGCTGGAGGCCCGCGCCGAGCGCCAGCTGGTGTTTGGGGCCGGTGAGGTGCTGCTGCTGCTGCGTCAGCTGCTGCCGGTGCTGGCGGTGCTCCACAGCCAGGAGCTGGTGCATGGCGATCTCAGCCCCGCCAACCTGCTGCGCCGCGACAGCGACGGTCTGCCCGTGCTGCTCGACTTCGGCCTGGTGGCTGGCACCCCGGCGGTCACGCCGGGTTATGCACCGCCCGAGCGCGCCCGGGCGGCGGAGCCCGAGCCCTGGATGGACCTCCATGCCCTGGGGGTGGTGGCCCTGGTGTTGCTCAGTGGGGAGGACCCCGCCCGGCTGCTCGATCCGGTGACCCTGGCCTGGCGCTGGCCCGCTGCCTTCTCTGCCGAGCCCGAGCTCCAGGCCCAGATCCGTCGCCTGCTGGGCCGGGAGCCCGGTGAGCGCTTTGCCTCAGCCTCCCAGGCCCTGGTGGCGTTTCAGGCCCTGCCCATGCCGGAGAGCACGGGCCCGGTGCCCCGAGCCGACCGCACGGTGGCCCTGGTGCCGCCCCCCGCTCCTCCGGCCCCCGCGCCGGAGCCCCCGCTCGAGCCCCAGGTGAGCGCGCCCAAGCCGGTGTTGCCCCGGGTGGCGCCGCCCCCCCCGGCCGCGGCGGCCCAACGCAGCCGTCTGGAGGAACGGGAGGAGGCCGCCGAGGGTGGGATCTGGCCCGTGGTGATTGCCCTGGTGCTCTCGGCCGTGGTGGGCACGGCCCTGGGCTGGTGGTGGCTGAGCCGCGGCCGCCTGGCCCTGCCCACGCCGGATGCCGCCCTGCAGCTGCCCAACAGCCTGCCCCCCGCCGAGGTGGACCAGCGCCAGCAGCTGCTCAACCGGCTGCGGGCCATGCAGGTGGATCGGGGCTGGTTCTTGAAGCTGGTGGACGCCAGCCTGCTGGCCCAGTTCCCGGAGCGGGGCGGTCGCCTGCCCAGTGATTCCCTGGAGGATGCTCCCCTGCGCAAGGTGTGGAATGAGCTCTCCGAGGAGTGGCTGGCCCGGGTGGAGCAACTCCCCCTCGACATCCGGCGCCGCCTGGGCAGCTACACCAACGGTGACTGGGAGCGGCGCCAGCAGTCCCTGGTGAGCCAGGGGCTGAGCTCGGCGGTGTTGCGCCAACTGGTCTCGGGCAGCGCCCAGAGCCTGTTGCCGGGTCGACCCGGCGCCGACATTCCCCCCGAACCCTTCCGCCAGCTCTGGTTTGCTGCGGCCGAGCAGGGCCTGGCCAATGTGCAGATCGAGGCGATTGAGGCCCAGCCCCAGGAAACCCGGGTGCTCTCGGCCCAGGTGGAGGCCGGCGGCGCCCGGTTGTTCCCCGTGCGCCTGCCACCGGGCTACCGCCTGGTGCTGGGGGTGAACGGCTCGCCCTTGATGCAGATGAGCGTGTTCGGTCCCGACGGCGACTTGCTGGAGGCCAAGGGGCCCCTGCGGGTGGTGAGCCTGGGGGCGCAGAAGCGCTCGCCGGTGCAAGTGCTGGTCACCAACGAGGGTGTTGCCCCGGCCTTGATCACCCTGTCCCTGCGGGCGGATCCGCCGGCCCAGGCCACTCCGGAGCCCTCACCGCAGGCGCCACCAGCACAGCCGGAGACGCCCCAGGCTCCTGCCGTTCAAGCGCCTGCGGCCCCGTCGGCACCCACCAGTCCGTCCGCCCCGCCGCCGCCGGTGCCATCGCCAGAGAACTGACTCCGCACTGAACTGACTCCAGCCGGGGTGGTTGCTGGGTTGGGCCCTCCAGAATTGTGTACAGGCTGCACAGGTTCTGGGACTAGAGCCGGGCGATGGCGGCCTTGGCGTCCTTGATGTCCTGCTTGCGCCGTTCCTCATGGCGCTTGTCGTGCAGCTTGCGGCCCTTGGCCAGCCCGATCGTGAGCTTGATCCAGGAGCCTTTGAGGTGCAGGTTGAGCGGGATCAGGGTGAGCCCTTTCTGCTCGAGGGCCACCCGCAATTTCTCGATCTCGCGGCGGTGGGCCAGCAGTTTGCGCACCCGCAGGGGCTCGTGGTTGAAGTAGGCCCCGGCATGGCTGTGGGGCGAGATGTGCACGTTGTGCAGCTGCAGCTCCCCTTTGCGGATCAGGCAGAAGCCGTCGCGCAGGTTGCACTGGCCGGCCCGGATCGATTTCACCTCGGTGCCCACCAGCTCCAGGCCGCATTCGAGGGTTTCGAGAATCTCGTACTGGTGGCGGGCGAAGCGGTTGTCGGCCAGCAGCTTGTTGGCGGCATCGCGCTGGGCCTTGGCGCCCTTCTTGCCCCCGCCCTTGGCCATCGCTGCTCCGCAACCGTCCCCTGGATCTCCCGACCCTAGGGAGCCCCCGGTACCCTCGCTGCATGGCCATCGTTTCCTCGGGATCCCCGGCGCCCCGCGGCCGCTCCAGCCGGGCGGCCAGCCCTGCGGACGTGCCGCCGGCGCCGCGCCTGGTGGACCCTGCCCCTGGGCCGGAGGAGGCTGGGGCGGCGAGGGAGAGCGATGGGGTGGGGTCCTCGCGGGAAGACGGTCTGCGGCCCCGGCGCCTGGCCGACTACATCGGCCAGAGCGAGCTCAAGCAGGTGCTGGCCATCGCCGTGGAGGCCACCCGGGCCCGTCAGGAGGCGCTCGATCACGTGCTGCTCTACGGCCCTCCCGGCCTGGGCAAAACCACCATGGCCCTCGTGCTGGCCGAGGAGCTGGGGGTGCGCTGCCGCATCACCAGTGCGCCGGCCCTGGAGCGCCCGCGCGACATCGTGGGCCTGCTGGTGAACCTCCAGCCCCATGAGCTGCTGTTCATCGACGAGATTCACCGGCTCAACCGGGTGGCCGAGGAGATCCTCTATCCGGCCATGGAGGACTTCCGCCTCGACCTCACCGTGGGCAAAGGCACCACGGCCCGCACCCGCAGTTTGGATTTGCCTCCCTTCACCTTGGTGGGCGCCACCACCCGGGCTGGCTCCCTGAGCTCGCCGCTGCGGGATCGCTTTGGCCTGATCCAGCGGCTGGAGTTTTACGGTCTTGATGATCTCCAGGCGATCGTGGAGCGGGCCGCGGGCCTGCTGCAGATCAGCTTGGAGCCCGATGCGGCCCTGGAGGTGGCGCGTCGTTGCCGTGGCACCCCCCGCATCGCCAACCGCCTGCTGCGCCGGGTGCGTGATGTGGCCTCGGTGCGGGGTCATGGCCGGATCGGTGCGGCCCTGGTGGCCGAGGCCCTCAGCCTGCACCGTGTCGACGACCGCGGCCTCGATGCCAGTGACCGGCGCCTGCTCACCTTGATGCTGGAGGGCTATGGCGGCGGCCCCGTGGGCCTCGACACCTTGGCGGCGGGCCTGGGCGAGGATTCCGCCACCCTGGAAGCAGTGGTGGAGCCCTACCTGCTGCAGCTCGGCTTCCTGCAGCGCACGCCCCGTGGCCGGGTGGTCACCCCGGCGGGTCGCAGTCACCTGGGCTGGCCCACCGGGGCGGCGGCATGAGCGGGCTTCGGTCGTGATGGCCACCCTGATCGCCCTGCTGCTGGGTTGGCAGGTGCTGGTTACTCCGGCGCTGGCCGCCGTTCCCCTGCCCCAGCTGTTTGATCAGGCCCTCAGCGCCAGCCGGGAAGGGCGCTTCGCCGAGGCCCTGCCCCTCTGGAACCAGGTGCTGGAGGTGGCCCCGGGGGATGCGGCGGCCTGGAGCAACCGCGGCAACGTGCAGCTGGCCCTGGGCGATCCCCGGGCCGCCATCGCCGACCAGACCCGGTCCATGGCCCTCGATGGCGAGAGTCCCGATCCCCACCTCAACCGCGGCACCGCCGAGGAGGCCCTGGGCGAGTGGGCTGCCGCCGAGGCCGACTACCGCTGGATCCTGGAGCGGGCCCCGCAGGACGCGGGCGAACCGCGGGCTTCGGCCCTGTACAACCTCGGCAATGTTCAGGGCTCCCTGGGCGACTGGGCCGCTGCCCGCAGCAGCTTTGAGGCTGCATCCCTGGCCCGGCCCGGCTTTGCCATGGCCCGCTCCAGTGCTGCCCTGGCCGCCTTTCAGCTCGGCGATCGGGTGGCAGCCGAGCGGGAGCTGCGCAACCTGATTCGCCGCTACCCCCTGTTTGCCGATGCCCGTGCTGCGCTCACGGCCCTGCTGTGGCAGAAGGGGGCCAGCGGTGAGGCGGAGAGCAACTGGGCCGCAGCCTCCGGCCTCGATCCGCGCTACCGCCAGCAAGAATGGTTGCGATCGACGCGGCGCTGGCCCCCTGAGCCGGTGGAAGCTCTGGCGCAATTCCTGGCCTTGTCTTCCTGAACAGGGCCTCCTGAATCCGGCGACCTGCATGACGGCCACACCCTGCACCCTGAATTGGCATGAGCTGGGGCTCGACGACACCCTGGCCGCGGTGTTGCCGGAGCTGATCCAGCTGCGGCGCCACATTCACCGCCACCCCGAGCTCAGCGGCCACGAACAGCAGACGGCTGCCCTGGTGGCCGGGGAGCTGCGCCGCTGGGGCTGGCAGGTGCGCGAGGGGGTCGGCCGCACTGGAGTGGTGGCTGAACTGGGGCCGCAGCGGGGCGCCGATGGCCGCCCCTCGCCCCTGGTGGCCTTGCGGGTGGACATGGACGCCCTGCCGGTGGAGGAGCGCACCGGCCTCGACTACGCCTCCACCCAGCAGGGCCTGATGCATGCCTGCGGCCACGACCTCCACACCGCCGTGGGGCTGGGGGTGGCGCGGTTGCTCGCCGGGGTGGCCGAGCGAGCACCCGAACGGCTCACGGCCCGGGTGCGGCTGCTGTTCCAGCCGGCGGAGGAAACGGCCCAGGGGGCGGCCTGGATGAAGGCCGATGGCGCCATGGAGGGGGTGGAGGCGCTGTTTGGCGTGCATGTGTTCCCCAGCCTGCCGGCGGGCACGATCGGCGTGCGCAGCGGCAGCCTCACCGCGGCGGCGGGGGAGCTGGAGGTGGAGGTGCTGGGCGAGGGTGGCCACGGGGCCCGGCCCCACCAGAGCACCGATGCCATCTGGATCGCGGCCCGGGTGGTGAGTGGCCTGCAGGAGGCGATCAGCCGCCGCCTCGATGCCCTGCACCCGGTGGTGGTGAGCTTCGGGCGGATCGAGGGCGGCAAGGCCTTCAACGTGATCGCCGACCACGTGCGTCTGCTCGGCACGGTGCGTTGCCTCGACACCGACGTGCACGCCCAGCTGCCCGGCTGGATTGAAGACACGGTGCAGGCCCTCTGCCGGGGCCATGGCGGTGAGGCCCGGGTGCGCTACCGGGTGATTTCGCCGCCGGTGCACAACGATCCGGCCCTCACCGAACTGGTGGCCGATGCCGCGGTGGAGCGGTTGGGCCGCTCCCAGGTGCATTGGCTGGAGCAGCCGTCGCTTGGCGCTGAGGATTTCGCCGAGCTGCTCGAAGACACCCGCGGCACGATGTTTCGGCTCGGCGTGGCCGGGCCCCAGGGCTGCACCCCGCTGCACAGCAACACCTTTGCCCCCGATGAGGCGGCCCTGCCGGTGGGCATCCAGGTGCTCACCTGGAGTCTGCTGCGTTGGATGGAGCGGCGCCCGTGAGGCAGCGGCCCTGGCTGCGGGGATGGCTGGCGCTGGCTTCGCCCCTGCTGATCCTGCTGGCCCTGCTGGTGTTGCTGCAGCGCCGCGGTGTCGACCGCCTGCCGGCCCTGCCAGCGCTGCTGATTGGCACGGGCCTGCTGGTCACCAGTGCCCTGGGCCGGCGGCGGCGGCGGCGGGAGTTGCTGGCGGCCCTGCGTCACGATGGAGGGGTATGACCAACCCCTCCCCCGATCTGTCCGCCCTGCGGGACGCCATTGCCTCCGGCGATCCCAGCCGGGCCATGCCTGCCCTGGTGGGCCTGCGGGAGGTGCCGGTGGACCAGGCCGTGCCCCTGTTGTTGTTGGGGCTGGAGCAGGGGATCTTCATGGTGCGCTCGCTCAGCTGTGCCGGTCTGGGGGTGAAGCAGAGCGAGGAGGGCTGGCAGGCCCTGGTGAACGCCGTGCAGCACGACGAGGATGCCAACGTGCGGGCGGAGGCCGCCAACTCCCTGGTGAGTCACTCCTTGGAGCGGGCCTGGCCCCTGCTGCGGGAGGTGTTTGCGGCCGACCAGCAGTGGCTGGTGCGCTGCAGCATCCTCTCGGCCCTGGCCGAGCAGCCCGCCATTAACCCCGCCTGGCTGCTGGACCTGGCGGCGATGGCCATCACCGACGCCGACGGCACCGTGCGGGTGGGTGGGGCCGAGATCCTCGGCCGGCTGGTGCGCGACCGCGACGATGCCGAAGCTCGCACCCTGCTGCAGCAGCTCCAGGCTGATGCTGATCACCGGGTGGTGGCCGCGGCGCTGAACGGGTTGCAGGGCTGAGCCCCAGCCGGTTACGGCCTTGCTAGGTTTCGTTTGTCACTAGGGGTGCCCCGCTGCCGGCCCAATCCGCCGTGCGGCCTCGGGCTGAGATCACACCCTCCGAACCTGATCCGGGTCATGCCGGCGCAGGGAAGTGGAAACGAACTCGGCTCGGCTCTGGACCCCCTCCGCCCACGGGCGGAATCTGTTCTTCGCCACAGCCCGTCATGCGCAGCGCCTGGATCGAGAAGCGTCGCGGCACCGCGAATTATTCCCAGATGCATTACGCCCGCCAGGGCGTGGTGACCGAAGAGATGGCCTATGTGGCCCAGCGGGAAAACTTGCCCGAATCGCTGGTGATGGAGGAGGTGGCGCGGGGCCGCATGATCATCCCGGCCAACATCAACCACCCCAACCTGGAGCCGATGGCCATCGGCATCGCCAGCCGCTGCAAGGTGAACGCCAACATCGGCGCCTCCCCCAATGCGTCCGATCTCGATGAGGAGGTGGCCAAACTGCGCCTGGCGGTGAAATACGGCGCCGACACGGTGATGGATCTCTCCACCGGGGGCGTCAACCTCGATGAGGTGCGCACGGCGATCATCAACGCGTCGCCGGTGCCGATCGGCACGGTGCCCGTGTATCAGGCGCTCGAGAGCGTGCATGGCTCCATCGAGAAGCTCGACGCTGACGACTTCCTGCACATCATTGAGAAGCACTGCCAGCAGGGGGTCGATTACCAGACGATCCACGCCGGCCTGTTGATTGAGCACCTGCCGCTGGTGAAGGGTCGCATCACCGGCATCGTGAGCCGGGGTGGCGGGATCCTGGCCCAGTGGATGCTTTATCACCACAAACAGAATCCCCTGTTCACCCATTTCGATGACATCATCGAAATCTTCAAGCGCTACGACTGCACCTTCTCCCTGGGCGATTCGCTGCGGCCGGGTTGCCAGCACGACGCCTCCGATGCGGCCCAGCTGGCCGAACTGAAAACCCTGGGCCAGCTCACCCGCCGCGCCTGGGAGCACGACATCCAGGTGATGGTGGAGGGTCCGGGCCATGTGCCGATGGATCAGATCGAGTTCAACGTCAAAAAGCAGATGGAGGAGTGCAGCGAGGCCCCCTTCTATGTGCTCGGGCCGTTAGTCACCGACATCGCTCCCGGCTATGACCACATCACCAGCGCCATTGGGGCAGCGATGGCCGGTTGGTATGGCACGGCCATGCTCTGCTACGTGACCCCCAAGGAGCACTTGGGCCTGCCTAACGCCGAAGATGTGCGTGAAGGCCTGATCGCCTACAAGATCGCCGCCCACGCCGCCGACATCGCCCGCCACCGGCCCGGTGCCCGCGACCGCGACGATGAACTGAGCCGCGCCCGTTACGCCTTCGACTGGAACAAGCAGTTCGACCTCTCGCTGGATCCCGAGCGGGCCCGCGAATATCACGACGAAACCCTGCCCGCCGACATCTACAAGCAGGCCGAGTTCTGTTCCATGTGCGGCCCCAAGCACTGCCCGATGCAAACCAAGATCACCGATGAGGATCTGGCCGGTCTGGAGCAGGTGCTGGCGGAGCAGAAAGCTGGTGAGGCCGCGGCGGTCTGAGCGCGTCGCGTTCGCGGTCGTTCCGTTCAAGCCAAGCCCGGGTTAGTCCCGGGCTTTTTTGTGCTTTTGCATCCCGATTGCCGCCAACAAAAAGCCCCGCCAATTTGGCGGGGCGAGGAGGGAGTGGTCTGCCAATCGGCAGGCCAGCTAAGCGATTCAGCCCAGGGCTTTGGCCTTGGCCACCACGTTGTCGACGGTGAAGCCGAACTTCTCGAGGCAGACGGGGCCGGGGGCCGAGGCGCCGAAGCGGTCGATCGAGACGGTGTCGCCGTCGAAGCCGGTGTACTTGTGCCAGCCGAAGCTGCTGGAGGCTTCCACCACCAGGCGCTTGCGGCAGGCGGCGGGCAGCACGCTCTCACGGTAGGCGGCGTCCTGTTCCTCGAACAGTTCCACACAGGGCATGGACACCACGCGGACGTTCTTGCCTTCGGCGCGCAGCTGGGCTGCGGCCTTGGTGCAGAGCTCAAGCTCGGTGCCAGAGCCGATCAGGATCAGATCGGGACTGCCGTTGCTGTCTTCCAGGATGTAGCCGCCCTTGGCCACATGGGCTGCGGCCGAACCGGCCTGGTTCGCCATGGCCTGGCGGCTGAGGGCGAGCACCGTGGGGCGCTTGCGGTTGGTGACGGCCACCTGGTAGGCGCCCATGGTTTCGTTGCCGTCACCGGGGCGGATCACCAGCAGGTTGGGGATGGCGCGCAGGTTGGCGAGGGTTTCCACCGGCTGGTGGGTGGGGCCGTCTTCGCCCAGGCCGATCGAGTCGTGGGTGAGCACGTAGATGCAGCCCAGCTCGCTCAGGGCCGACAGGCGCATGGCACCGATCATGTAGCCCGCGAACACCAGGAAGGTGCCGCCATAGGGGATCAGGCCGCTGCCGTGGTACGCGATGCCGTTCATGATCGCGGCCATGGCGTGCTCGCGCACCCCGAAGTGCAGGTAGCGGTTGGCTTCACCGCCTTTCTGGAAGCTGGCTTCGCCCTTGATGTCGGTGAGGTTGGAGTGGGTGAGGTCGGCCGAGCCGCCGATCAGTTCGGGCAGGTTGGGGCCAAAGGCATTCAGGGCGTTGTAGGAGTGCTGGCGCGTCGCCAGGCCCTTGTCTTCGGGGCTGAAGCTGGGCAGGGAGGCATCCCAGCCCTGGGGGAGTTCACCGCGCAGCTGGCGCTCGAATTCGGCAGCTTCGGCGGGGTACTGGCTGCGGTAGGTGGCCAGGGTGGCGTTCCAGGCCGATTCCAGAGCTTCGCCACGGCTGATCGCCTGGCGCCAGTGGTCGTAGGCGTCCTGGGGCACCTCGAACAGGCCATAGCTCCAATCGAGGGCCTTGCGGGTGAGTTCGGCTTCATCGGCGCCGAGGGCCGCTCCGTGGACGCCGGCCGTGTTGGCCTTATTGGGGGAGCCGTAGCCGATGGTGGTGGTCACCTTGATCAGGCTGGGCTTGTCGGTGACGGCCTTGGCCGCCTCAATGGCCCGGGCGATGCCCGCCACATCGGTGTTGCCATCGGGCACGTGCTGGACATGCCAGCCGTAGGCCTCGTAGCGCTTCATCACGTCCTCGGTGAAGGACACGGCGGTGTTGCCGTCGATGGTGATGTGGTTGTCGTCGTAGAGGGCGATCAGCTTGCCCAGGCCCAGGTGACCGGCCAGGGAGGCGGCCTCACCGCTCACGCCCTCCTGGTTGCAGCCGTCGCCCATGATCACGTAGGTGTAGTGATCGACGAGTTCACAGCCAGGCTTGTTGAACTTGGCGGCCAGGTGGGCTTCGGCGATGGCCAGGCCCACGGCGTTGGAGATGCCCTGGCCCAGGGGGCCGGTGGTGACTTCAACCCCGGGCGTCTCGAAGGTTTCCGGATGTCCGGGAGTGCGGCTGCCCCACTGGCGGAATTCCTTGATGTCGTCCAGGGTCACCGAGTCGTAGCCCGTGAGGTGGAGCAGGGCGTACAGCAGCATGCAGCCATGGCCGGCCGAGAGCACGAAGCGGTCCCGGTTGAACCACTTGGGGTTCTTGGGGTTGTGCTTGAGCACCTTGTCCCACAGCGCGAATGCCATCGGCGCGCAGCCCATCGGCAGCCCCGGGTGGCCCGAGTTCGACTTGTTGACCGCGTCGATGGCCAGGAAGCGAATGCTGTTAATGCAGAGCGATTCGACGGATGCGGAGGGAGCGACGACCATGGCTAAGGCAGGTACGGGTTAGGGAGGGGAAGGGTCACGCCATACGGCGGAACGCCAGGCAGACGTTGTGACCGCCAAACCCGAAGGAGTTGGAGAGCACCACGTTGAGGGTGTGTTCCCTGGCCTGGTTGGGAACCACATCCAGATCACAGGCAGGATCCGGATTTTGGTAATTGATGGTAGGCGGAACGAGGTTGTGTTCCATCGCCAGCACCGCAGCAACGGCCTCAATGCCGCCGCTGCCACCGAGGAGGTGGCCGGTCATCGACTTGGTGGAGCTCACCGGAATCCGGTAGGCCCGCTCACCGAGGGCGCTCTTGATGGCGGAGGTCTCGTTGCTGTCGTTGGCCTGGGTGCTGGTGCCGTGGGCGTTGACGTAATCAACGGCCTCGGGCTCGAGCTGGGCATCCCGCAGGGCGAGGCGCATGGCTTCGGCACCACCGATCCCCCCCGGGGAGGGGGAGGTGATGTGGTGGGCGTCGCAGGTCATGCCATAGCCCACGACCTCGGCCAGGATCTGGGCCCCCCGGGCCTTGGCATGGTCCAGGCTTTCCAGCACCAGCACGCCGGCGCCCTCACCGATCACGAAGCCGTTGCGCTCCGCGTCGAAGGGACGGCTGGCGGTGGCGGGATCATCGTTGCGGAAGGACAGGGCCTTGGCACTGGCAAATCCGGCGACCCCTAGGGGGGTGATCGCCGACTCGGCCCCTCCGGCCACCATCACATCGGCCAGGCCCAGCTGGATCAGTCGGAAGGCATCGCCGATGGCATTGGAGCCGGCGGCGCAGGCCGTGGCCACCGCGCTGCTGGGGCCCTTGGCACCGAGGGCAATCGCCGCCAGGCCGGTGGCCATGTTGGGGATCATCATCGGCACGCAGAACGGGCTGACCCGATCGGGGCCGCGATCCTTCAACACGTGGGCCTGGCTTTCCATCATCAACAAGCCACCTACGCCGGAGCCGATGGCGGTGCCGACCCGATGTTGGTTGGTTTCGTCGATGGTGAGGCCCGCATGGGCAACGGCCTGTTTGGCTGCCACCACCCCGAACTGGCAGAACCGGTCCCAGCGCTTGGATTCCTTGGGCTCCAGCCAACCGGAGGGATCGAAATCCTTGACCTCGGCGGCAAAGTGACAGGCGTGGCGGCTGGCATCAAACAGGGTGATCCCCGCCACGCCATTGCGTGCCGTACTCAGACCTTCCCAATAGCTGGAAACGTCATTGCCGATCGGTGTGACCGCGCCTAGGCCGGTGACGACGACGCGCTGGAGACCCTGCACCATGGGGTGGCTCAGGCCTGCTTGTCCTGGATGAACTTGACGGCATCACCGACGGTGGTGATGCCTTCAGCGGCTTCGTCGGGAATTTCGATGTCGAAGGCCTCTTCCAAGGCCATCACGAGTTCGACGGTGTCGAGGGAGTCGGCGCCCAGATCATTCTGGAAGTTGGATTCGGGCTTGACTTCCCCGGCATCAACGCTGAGCTGCTCGGCAACGATCGAGCGCACTTTCTCGAAGATCGCTTCCTGGGACATGGCCGCTGTGAGAGTCGACGCACTCTACGGGTCACCCCGCAGGACCCCCCCCGGCGTATGAACAAGGGTGACGGGCTGCGGGGACGCCCACTTCGGGCCGGAGGGCTTTGGGTACGTTGGGCTCCACGCCGTCCGTCACTGGACCATGTCCCACGCCGTCAAGATCTACGACACCTGCATTGGTTGCACCCAGTGCGTGCGTGCCTGCCCTCTCGATGTTCTCGAGATGGTGCCCTGGGACGGTTGCAAGGCCGGTCAGATCGCCTCGTCGCCCCGCACGGAAGACTGCGTCGGCTGCAAGCGCTGTGAAACGGCTTGCCCCACCGACTTCCTCAGCATCCGGGTGTACCTGGGCGACGAGACCAGCCGCTCCATGGGTCTCTCCTACTGAGTCCTGCTTCTCGGCCTCACTGCCAATAAGCTCAAGCCCGGCCCCTCGCCGGGCTTTTTTTGCGCCCCTCGCTGGCCCTGGCCTATGTGCGGCATTGTTGCCCTGATTGGATCGCGGGAGGCGGCTCCCCAGCTGCTGGAGGGCCTGCGCCAGCTCGAATATCGGGGCTACGACTCGGCCGGGATTGCCACTGTCGATGCCGAGACCGGCCAGGGACCCGGCCAGCTCCACTGCCTCAAGGCCGAGGGCAAGCTGGTGAACCTCACGGCGCGGTTTGAGGCCCAGGGTGCCCCGGGCCACTGCGGTATCGGCCACACCCGCTGGGCCACCCACGGCAAGCCGGAGGAGCGCAACGCCCACCCCCACCTCGACGGGAGCGGCCAGGTGGCGGTGGTGCAGAACGGCATCATCGAGAACTTCCGCACCCTGCGGGAGGAGCTGCAGGCCGAAGGCGTGGTGTTCCGCTCCGAGACGGACACGGAGGTGATCCCCCATCTGCTGGCGCGCCAGCTGGCGCGGTTCAGGGGGGAGGGTCGCAGGCCCAGCGGCGCCCTGTTGTTGCAGGCGGTGCAACAGGTGTTGCCCCTGCTCCAGGGGGCCTATGCCCTGGCGGTGGTGTGGGCCGAGGTGCCGGGGGCGCTGGTGGTGGCCCGCAAGGCAGCGCCCTTGCTGATCGGCTTGGGCGAGGGGGAGTTTCTGTGTGCCAGTGACACCCCGGCCCTGGCGGGGTTTACTCGCACGATCCTGCCGATGGAAGACGGCGAAGTGGCCCTGCTCACGCCCCTGGGCATCGAGCTCTATGACGCCACCGGTGAACGGGTGCAGCGCAGCCCCAGCCTGCTGAGCGGCACCGAGCACGTGGCGGACAAGCGCAGCTTCCGCCACTTCATGCTCAAGGAGATCCACGAGCAGCCCGAGACGGCGGCCCTTTGGGTGGCCCGCCACCTGCCCGAAGCCGTGGCCGGCCAGGCCAGCCCCCTGGTGGCCCTGCCCCTGGCGGCGGAGGTGTTTGAGGGGGTGGAGCGGATCCAGATCCTGGCCTGCGGCACCAGCCGCCACGCCGCCCAGGTGGGGGCCTATCTGCTGGAGCAGCTGGCGGGCATCTCCACGGGCGTCTTCTATGCCAGTGAGTTCCGCTATGCCCCGCCGCCCCTGTCCCCCCACACCCTCACGATCGGGGTGACCCAGTCGGGGGAAACCGCCGACACCCTGGCGGCCCTGGCGATGGAGCAGGAGCGGCGCCGGCTGGTGGCCGATCCGGCCTATGCGCCGCGGCTGCTCGGGATCACCAACCGCCCGGAGAGCTCCCTGGCGCGGATGGTGGATCACATCCTCGACATCGGTGCTGGCATCGAGGTGGGTGTGGCGGCCACCAAGACGTTCCTGGGCCAGCTGCTGGCTTTCTATGCCCTGGCCCTGGCCTTTGCCGAGCGGCGGGTGGGCCAGCGTCAGGGGGGCGGCAGCTCGGGCCGGAGCCGTGAGGAGCTCAAGGCCCTGGTGGCCCAGCTGCGCCTGCTGCCCCAGCAGCTCGAAGCCCTGGTGGCCGACCACGACCAGCGCTGTGCCGCCCTGGCCCACCACTTTGAGGGCACCCAGGACGTGATCTTCCTGGGGCGAGGCATCAACTTCCCCATTGCCTTAGAGGGGGCCCTCAAGCTCAAGGAGATCAGCTACATCCACGCCGAGGGCTACCCCGCCGGCGAGATGAAGCACGGCCCGATCGCCCTGCTCGACGCCAAGGTGCCGGTGGTGTCGATCGCCGTGCCTGGCACCGTGTTCGACAAGGTGCTCAGCAACGCCCAGGAGGCCAAGGCCCGCGATGCCCAGTTGATCGGGGTGGCCCCCGACTGCCCGGATGCCGAGCTGTTTGACACGCTCCTTCCCGTGCCGGTGGTGGACGAGCTCCTCAGCCCGCTGCTGACGGTGATCCCGATGCAGCTGCTGAGCTATCACATCGCTGCCCACCGGGGCCTGGATGTGGATCAACCGCGCAACCTGGCCAAGAGCGTCACGGTCGAGTAGGGGCGACGCTGTCGCTGCGGCCATAGCGGTCTTCGAACCGCACGATGTCGTCCTCGCCCAGGTAGGGGCCGCTCTGCACCTCGATCAGTTCCACCGGGATCTTGCCGGGGTTGGAGAGGCGGTGGCGGCAGCCCAGGGGGATGTAGGTGCTCTGGTTTTCACCCACAAGTTCTTGCCGCCCGTCCTTGTCCACCACCGCCGTGCCCTGCACCACGATCCAGTGCTCGGCCCGGTGGTGGTGCATCTGCAGCGACAGGCTGGCGCCGGGGTTGACCACAATCCGCTTCACCTGCCAGCGCTCCCCCTCGGTGACGCCGTCGTAGGAGCCCCAGGGGCGGTAGATCTTGCGGTGGGCCTTGCTCTCGGGCGCGCCCTCCTGTTCGAGCAGCCCGACGATGCGCTTCACGTCCTGGGCCCGGTCGCGGTGGGCCACCAGCACCACGTCGTCCGTTTCCACCACCACCAGATCCTCCACGCCCAGGCCCACCACCAGGCGGTGTTCGCTGCGCAGATAGCAGTTGCGGGCGTCCTCATGGATCACCCGGCCCCGCAGCACGTTCCCCTGGGGGTCCTGATCGGCCGTTTCCCACAGGGCGCTCCAGCTGCCCACATCGCTCCAGCCAGCCTCCAGGGCCAGCACCGCCCCCCGATCCGTTTTCTCCATCACCGCCACGTCGAGGGCCACGTTGGGGCAGCCGGCAAAGGCTTCCCGCTCCAGCCGCAGGAAATCCAGATCGGCGCTGTCCTGCTCCAGGGCAGCGCGGCAGGCGCTCACCACCTCCGGGGCCAGCCGCTCCAGCTCGGCCAGGATGGCGCTGGCCTTGAACAGGAACATGCCGCTGTTCCAGGTGAAGCGGCCGGTGGCCAGGAAGGCCTCGGCGGTGGCCCGATCGGGCTTTTCCACAAAGCGGGCGATCGGCACCGGCGCGCTGGCGGCTGCCAACGATTGGGCGGCCTCGATGTAGCCGTAGCCCGTCTCCGGAGCGGTCGGCACGATCCCGAAGGTCACCAGCTGGCCCGCCTCGGCCGCCGCTGATCCAGCGCTAACGGTGGCGCGGAAGGCCGCCGCATCCCGGATGACGTGGTCGGCCGCCAGCACCAGCAGCAGCGGATCGTCGCCCTGGGCCGTGGCCTGCAGGGCCGCCACTGCCACCGCTGGCGCGGTGTTGCGTCCGATCGGCTCCAGCAGGATGGCGGCCGGCTCGACGCCGATCTGGCGCATCTGCTCGGCCACGATGAAGCGGTGGTCCTCGTTGCAGATCAGCAGGGGTGGGGCCAGGCCCGGTAAGCCCTCCAGGCGCTGCTGGGTCTGTTGCAGCAGGGTGTCCTCTCCGGTCCCGGCCAGGGCCCAATACTGCTTGGGGTAACTGGCGCGCGAGAGGGGCCACAGCCGGGTGCCGGTGCCGCCGCACAGGATCACCGGTACAAGACTTGTCATCGCGCGGGGTGAAAGTGAGGCCTCACGCCATTCCAGCAGTTGGGTGCCCGATTTGCCTGCGCACAGGCTGCTGCTTGGTTTGGACCCAACGCTGGTGGCTGAGGCGACGAGGCAACACTCTTGAATTTTGTACAACCTGTACGGAATTCAAAAGCGTTTCACCGGCGGGGTTTGTTCAGGCCAGTTTGTTCAGGCCCGTTACCCGTTCATCAGGCCAGCTCGGTCTGGAATCGTTCGTCGGGAGACGTTCAGGTTGGCTCCGCTCGGCTTTTGTCCTGGGCCATCGCCAGTTCCAGCAGTCCGGGCGGAGGCGTGATGCCGATCCAGCCTTCGGCCAGGTGCACCTCCGGCACGATGGCGTTCACGAAGGGGATCAGGATCCGGCGCGGCCCGTTCGGGGTGTCCTGCTCCACCTCCAGCAGGTCGTTGCCGGCATGCACCAGATCGCAGACCCGCCCGATCGGCTCCTGGGTCTCCAGCAGCCGCACTTCCGTCCCCACCAGATCCAGCAGGTGAAATTCCCCCCGGGCGAGCTTGGGGCGGTCGCTGGCGCGCACCAGCAGTTGCTCGCCCACCAGGGCTTCGGCCGCCTCGCGGCTGTCGACGGCGGCCAACCGCACCACAAACAGCTCCTTGCCGGGCAGCTGCCGGCCACCGCGCAGCTCCACCACCCGGGGCGCCTCGTCGCGCCGCTGCAGCCAGCGCTGCCCAGCCCGGGTGAAGCGTTCGGGGAAATCGCTCATCGGCAGGATTCGCAGTTCTCCCTTCAGGCCCTGGGCGGACACCACCTTGCCCACCACCAGCAGGTCATCCGGTGGCCCATCGGTGGGTGTTGGATCAGCCATGGCCGGCTCACTCCTGCGCACCCCGATAATGGCGCCACGCCTCGCCACAACCATGGCCGACTTGCCGATCCTGCCGGGCTCCACCGTGGTGGTGCGAGACGGCCGCTCCATCTACAACGGCTACCGCGGCTTCGTGCAGCGGATCAGCGGCCAGCAGGCTGCGGTGTTGTTCGAAGGCGGCAACTGGGACAAGTTGGTGACCATGCCGCTCAGGACCCTGGAGCAGGTTTGACGGAGGCCAGGGCAGCCCTGGCTGCCTCCTGTTCCGCCAGGCGCCGGGAGGGGCCCCAGCCGCTGTGGCTGGCGTGGCCGCTGATCTCCACCGTGCAGCGGAAGCGGCGCGGGTCGGCATGGACCCGGCTGCACTCCTGGCAGCGGTAGCTGGGCAGCCCTAGGCCCTCACCCTGGCTCCATTCCTGCAGGGCCGACTTCCAGTTGTGGCGGTCGGGATCGGCCAGTAGCTCGGCGCTGCTGCGCTGCCAGTGGGGGGTGAGCCAGCGGTGCACCGGCGCCAGGCCTCCCTCGCCGGCGCCCCAGGCCTCATAGAGACCGCCCAGCAGGGCCTCACAGCATTCGGCCCGCACGGTGGCCCGGCCGGCGCGGTCGCCGCTGGCCATCGGGCCCAAGTGCAGCAGGGCTTCGATGCCGCAGCGCTCGCCCAGCTCCGCCAACCAGCGGTCGCTCACCAGCTGGGCCCGCAGGGCCGAGCAGCGCCCCACGCTGAGGTCGGGGTGGTGCCGCTGCAGGAATTCGGCCGCCGCCAGGCGCAGCACGGCATCGCCCAGAAACTCCAGCCGCTCGTGGTTGATGGTCCGGCCTGCCGAGGTGTGGGTGAGGGCCTCCTCGATCGGGGCCAGATCACGGTTGCCGGGCTCCAGGTCCAGGGACCGCAGGAAGGCAACCAACTGCTGGTGGCGTTCGGGCCGCATGGCGGGCGGGAGAAAAGGGTGAAAGCAGGACGTAAGCCGGGTTCTGTTCTCCCACCAGCGAGCTGGCGGGGGGTGATCATCTGTCTGGGACCGTCGTTGCCGGCGGCCTCGAGCGGCGCACTTGAAGCGGGACGGGTGTCATGGCCAACCGTTGTCCCTGGGCCTTGCTCCCAGCCGGGGTTTACCGAGCCAGCACCTCTCGATGCTGCTGGTGCGCTCTTACCGCACCCTTGCACCCTTACCTGATCAGGGGGCAAGCCCCCTGCCATCGGCGGTGTGTTTCTGTGGCACTGTCCTCACGGTCGCCCGCACTGGGCGTTACCCAGCAGGCCTGGCCATTGGGGAGCCCGGACTTTCCTCAACCAGGCGCCGAAGCTGGTCTGGACCATCGTTCCGAAGAGCGACACCCAGATGGACCTCGACCCTGATCGCGATCACCTCGCCTGCTTTCGGGTTCCATAATGAACCGCCAGGGGGCTGTAGCTCAGCCGGATAGAGCGACGGTTTCCTAAACCGTAGGTCGTGGGTTCGAGTCCCGCCAGCCCCGTTCTTCCCCATGGTGGTGTCGGGCGGCGCCAGGTGCCGAGGGCGTAGCGAGCGCTACCGGTGGTGGTCTTCCCATTCGGCCCACCGGGGCTAGCGTGGTGCCAGTCGTCTGACCGCGATGACCCAGCTTCACGATCTGCGTCTGCGTCTGCTGGTGCAGCAGGAGAGCGAGCGCATCGCCGACAGCCAACCCGATGAGCTGGACCTCTCGGTGGTGCAGGCCCGCTGCCTCTGCTGGTTGGCCTTGCTGGCCGAGGCCCATGAGGAGCAGGCCACCGATGCGGAGCGCCGGGGGGATACGGAACAGGCCATGGGCTGGTTTGCCGATTCGATGCGGCTGCGTGATGTGATCAACGTGGTCACGTCGATCGAGATTCCGCTCCCTGCCGCCAGTGGCGACGCCGACGATTTCAGCGAAGACCAGCGGGACCAGGGCCCCCTGGCGGCGTGAGTGCCATGATGGGATTTGACAACCCAAGGGAATGCGGTGCCCGAAGAGCCCTGCCAATGCCCTGATTGCCAGCGGTTCTATCGGGAACACGACCGGCTGATCCGCGAAAATCCCACCCTGCGCCAGCAGCAGGAGCTCAATTGGGCTGCGCTGCAATCCTTCCGGACCCTGGCGGGCAGGGTGATGGAAGAGCTCCAGAAGCAACAGGAGGCGGCTGAGTCGGCGGCCAATTCCCCCCAGTCGGCTCCGGCCGTTCCTGGTGCCGGGGGTGGGACTGATCAGGCCTCAGATCAGGCTGCTGAGCCCGATGCCGTGCAGCAGGCCATGGCCGATTTGGAAAACATCAACGCCCATCTGTTCTCGATCGAGGCGCTGATGGAGCGCATCTTCGATGTGCGGGTGCCGGAAGAGGTGGAGCAGAAGTTCCGTGAGGTGGCCGGTGAACTGGCCCCCGATCCCCTCAATGCCGATCGCCTGCGACTCAACCGGCTGCTCCACCAGACCCCGGACCTGCCCGGTTAGACGCTTTCCCTCCTCAGTCCATTTCGCAGGTGATGGTCACCGGGAAGCTCTCGGCCTTCCAGATGCGTTCGGCGTATTCCCGGATGGAGCGATCGGAGGAGAAGAAGCCGCTGCGGGCTGAATTGAGCAGGGACATCCGGTTCCAGCGGCCCCGGTCGGCCCAGGTGCGGTCCACCTCGGCCTGGGCCCGCAGATAGTCGTTGAAATCGGCCAGCACGAAGAAGGGGTCGCGGCCCGTGAGGTTCTGCAGCAGGGGCCGGAACAGGTCGCCATCGCCGTTGCTGAAATGGCCTTGCTCCACCAGCCGCAGGATTTCGGCGAGTTCGGGCATTGAGCTGATCAGCTCCCAGGGGCGATAGCCGGCGTTGTGCAGGCTGGAGATTTCTTCAGCGGTCTTGCCGAACAGGAAGAAATTCTCGGCGCCCACCTGCTCGCGGATCTCCACATTGGCGCCATCCAGGGTGCCGATGGTGAGGGCCCCGTTCATGGCGAATTTCATGTTGCCGGTGCCGGAGGCCTCCTTGCCGGCAGTGGAGATCTGCTCGGAGAGGTCGGAGGCGGGATAGACCCGCTCACCCAGCTTCACGTTGTAATCGGCCAGGAAGATCACCCGCAGCCGCCCGTCCATATCGGGGTCGGCGTTGATGGTTTCGGCGATGCCGTTGATGAAGCGGATGATCAGTTTGGCCATGTAGTAGCCAGGCGCTGCCTTGCCGCCGAAGATCACCGTGCGGGGAGCCATGCCGTCTGCCTGGCCGTTCTTGATGCGCAGGTACTGGGCCACCACCTGCAGGGCATTGAGATGCTGGCGCTTGTATTCGTGGATCCGCTTCACCTGCACGTCGAACAGGGAGGCCGGATCCACCAGGACGCCGGTGTGGCGGTGGATGTAATGGCTCAGTTGCCCTTTCACCGTCAGTTTTGTGGCCTGCCAGCGCTCCAGGAAGCTGCTGTCGTCCACAAACTGCTCGAGTTTGCGCAGCTCATCGAGCTGGTTGATCCAACCCTCCCCGATTGATTCATTCAGCAGCGCGGACAGCTTGGGATTGGCCAAGCCGACCCAGCGCCGGGGGGTGACGCCGTTGGTGACGTTGGTGAACTTCTCGGGCCATAGGGCTGCGAATTCCGGGAACAGCTCGGTTTTGACCAGTTCGCTGTGCAGGGCGGCCACGCCATTGACGTGGTGGGACGCCACGGTGGCGAGGTTGGCCATGCGCACCGCCTTGCCGCCGTCCTCGTCGATGATCGACACCTTGCGCAGGATCTGCTCGTTGCCTGGGTACTTGAGGCGAACCTGCTGCAGGAATCGGCGGTTGATCTCGTAAATCAGCTCCAGATGGCGGGGGAGGAGGGAGCCGAACAGCCCCAAGCCCCACTTCTCCAGGGCCTCCGGCAGCAGGGTGTGGTTGGTGTAGGCCACGGACCGGCTGGTGATGCTCCAGGCGGCGTCCCACTCGAGGTGTTTGTCATCGAGCAGCAGGCGCATCAGCTCGGCGACGGCGATGGCCGGGTGGGTGTCGTTGAGCTGGACGGCCCAGTGATCGGGGAATTCGGTGATCGGGATGCCGCGCGCATCGAGGTTGCGGATCATGTCCTGCAGGGAGCAGCTCACGAAGAAGTGCTGCTGCTTGAGGCGCAGGCGTCGGCCCTCGTCCGTGCCGTCGTTGGGGTACAGCACCTTGGAGAGGGTCTCGCTGCCCACCTTCTCCTCGACGGCCCCGTAGTAGTCGCCGATGTTGAAGGCGTAGAAGTCGAAAGACTCCGTGGCGTCGGCTCGCCACAGGCGGAGCCGGTCACAGGTGTTCACCCGATAGCCCAGCACCGGCACGTCGTGGGGGATGCCGATGGCGTGTTCTGCGGGGATCCAGCGCACCCGGTAGGTGCCGTGCTCGTCGCGGTAGCTCTCGGTGCGGCCCCCGAAGCCCACGAAGCAGGCCTGGTCCGGGTGGGGCAGCTCCCACGGCCAACCGCTCTTGAGCCACTTGTCGGTGATTTCCACCTGCCAGCCGTCGCGGATCAGCTGGTCGAAGATCCCGAACTCGTAGCGGATGCCATAGCCGGTGGCGGGGATTTCCAGAGAGGCCAGGGATTCGAGGAAACAGGCGGCCAGCCGCCCCAGGCCGCCGTTGCCCAGGCCGGGCTCCTCTTCAACGTCGAGGATTTCGTTGATGTCGTTGATGCCGAAGCGCTGCAGGGCCTCAGCGGCCTCCTGCTGGATGCCCAGCATCAGCAGGTTGTTGCCCAGCTGGGGGCCGATCAGGAATTCCGCCGATAGGTAGGCCACCGCCCGGGTGGGGGTGGCCCGCAGGGCTTCGATGCCGGCCAGGTAGCGGGTCATCAGCCGGTCACGCACGGCGTAGCTGAGGGCCATGTAGAGGTCATGGCGGCTGGCCGTGGGGGCGAGCTTGCCGAGCGTGTAGAAGAGGTGCTCGGTCATGCCGTCGAACACGTCGTCGGCGGTCAGTCCACTGCGGTCCGGGTCCGCGTAGCAGCCCGGGGTGGGCAGGCGCAGGTTGCTGGGTTGCGGGTCGCTCATGCTGCCAATCCTCGGTCATCGGCCTCGCGCCGGCCCTGAGTCCAGCGCCAGTTGGTCACATCGGGGGCATCCATGCCGTGTTCATGGGCATGGGCGCGGTTGGTGAGGATCGCTTCCTTCATGCGCTCCTTGATATGGGCCGCCCGGGATCCCAATCCCGGAACCCGGTCGATCACATCGATCACCAGGTTGAAGCGGTCGATCTGGTTGTTCATCGCCAGCTCCAGCGGCGTGTTGATGTTCCCTTTCTCCTTGTAGCCGCGCACATGGAAATTGGCGTGGTTGGTGCGGCGGTAGGTGAGGCGGTGGATCAGCCACGGGTAACCGTGGAAGTTGAAGATCACTGGCCGGTCGGAGGTGAACAGGGAATCGAAGTCGCGGTCGCTCATGCCGTGGGGGTGCTCGCTGGGCTGGGTGAGGGCGAACAGCTTCACCACATTCAGCACCCGGATCTTGAGCTTGGGGATCTCGCGGCGCAGGATCTCAACGGCCGCCAGCACCTCCTTTGTGGGGATGTCGCCGGCGCAGGCCATCACCACGTCCGGTTCGTCGGGTTTGGCACCGCTGTGGTCGTTGGACGCCCAGCTCCACAGGCCGATGCCCTTGGCCACATGGGCGCGGGCCTCCTCCAGCGTCAGGTACTGGAGGTGTTTCTGCTTGTCACTGACGATGATGTTGCAGACGTTCGGCTCGATCAGGGCCTGTTCGGCCACCGCCAGCAGGCAGTTGGCATCGGCGGGCAGGTACACCCGCACCACCTCGCCGCTCTTGTTGCCGGCCAGGTCGATGAAGCCGGGGTCCTGGTGGGTGAAGCCGTTGTGGTCCTGCCGCCACACGGTGGAGCTGATCAGGCAGGTCCATGGGGAGATGGGGGCGCGCCAGGGGGCGTGATGGATGCAGCTCTCCAGCCACTTGGCGTGCTGGTTGAACATCGAGGCGATCACATGGGCAAAGGCCTCGTAGGTGTGGAAGAAGCCGTGGCGGCCGGTGAGCAGGTAGCCCTCCATCATTCCCACCAGGGTGTGTTCGCTGAGCATTTCCACCACCCGGCCCTGGCGGGCCAGTTCGCCGCCGTCCTGGTCTTCGGGCAGGAATTCCTCCATCCACACCTTCTTGCTGCTGGCATAGATGGCCTGCAACCGGTTGGAGGCGGTTTCATCCGGGCCGAACACGCGCACCGAATCGGGGTTGTGCGCGATCGCATCGCGCAGCAGCTCTCCGAGGGCTGCCGTGTTCTCGAACTCCACCTGCCCTGGGGACGGCACCGGCACGGCATAGGCGTTGCAGGGGGGCAGATGCAGCTTGCGCCGCAGCAGGCCGCCGTTGGCGTGGGGGTTGGAGCCCATTCGCCGCGGGCCCTGGGGGGAGAGGGCCTGCAGTTCGGGCACCAGGGTGCCGTTGGCGTCGAACAGCTCCCACGGCCGGTAGCTCTTCAGCCAGGCCTCCAGCTGTTGCCGTTGGGCGGGGTCATGGCGGGGATCGGGCAGGGGCACCTGGTGGCTGCGCCAGAAGCCCTCGAGTTTTCTGCCGTTCAGCGCGGTGGGTCCGGTCCAGCCCTTTGGAGAGCGCAGCACGACCATGGGCCAGGCGGGACGGGCCACGCTGGTGGGGTCGGCACTGCGGCGTGCTTCCGTCTGGATGGCCTGAATGCGACTGATGGCCCGGTCCATGGCGTCGGCCATGGCGGCATGCATCGCCATCGGCTCGCTGCCCTCCACGAACAGCGGTTCCCAGCCATAGCCGTGCAACAGGCTGGTCAGCTCCGCCTTGGGGATGCGGGCCAGCAGGGTGGGATTGGCGATCTTGTAGCCGTTCAGGTGCAGCACCGGCAGCACCGCCCCGTCGCCGATCGGGTTGAGGAATTTGTTGATGTGCCAGCTGGTGGCCAACGGACCGGTTTCGGCCTCGCCGTCACCGACGCAGGCCAGGGCAATCAGGGACGGGTTGTCGAACACCGTCCCGCAGGCGTGGGACAGCACGTAGCCCAGTTCACCGCCTTCGTGGATCGAGCCGGGGGTTTCGGGGGTGCAGTGGCTGCCGATGTGCCCGGGAAAGGAAAACTGCCTCAGGAAGCGCCCCATGCCGGCGGCATCCTGGGATTTGTCGGGATACACCTCGCTGTAGGAGCCGTCCAGGTAGGTGGGGGCCAGCACTCCCGGGGCGCCGTGCCCCGGCCCCGACAGGTAGATCATGTTCAGGTCATGGGCCCGGATCACCCGGTTGGCATGGGCCCAGATGAAGGCCTGGCCCGGGCTGGAGCCCCAGTGGCCCAGCAGTCGGTTCTTGATGTGCTCCGGCTGCAGCGGTTCCGCCAGCAGGGGGTTGTCCTGCAGATAGATCATCCCCACGGCGAGGTAGTTGGCGGCCCGCCACCAGGCGTCCAGCTGCTCCAGCCCTGCCGCCATCCCTTGCCATGAATCCAAGATTCAGACCGTAGCGACGGCTGCCACACCCAACCCTGCCGCCCGCATAGAGATCAGGATCCGAACACGCCGCGGGCGCCCCTTTAGGGTCAGCCCCCGACTGCCCTGCTGCGCCCCCTGCCGCCCATGGTTCTGCCAGCACTCCTGCTTGAAATCGGCAGCCATCAGGCTGAGGTCGCCGAAACCCTCATCTCGGTGGGGGAATTCCTGGTGATCTTTGTGGCCGCCCGGCTGCTGGCTGAGCTGATGGTCCGGGTCCAGTTGCCCACCATCCTGGGGGAGTTGGTGGCTGGCGTGCTGATCGGCGTGTCGGGCCTGCACCTGATCGTGCCGCCTGAAACCCAGGCCGAGATCAGTGGCTGGGGCTTGGGCCTGCTCAGTTCCCTGGCCGACCTCTCCCCGCAGGCCGTGCAGGAGATCTACGCCGAAACCTTTCCGAATCTGCAGGCCGTGTCCCAGATCGGTCTGTTTGCCCTGTTGTTTCTAACCGGCCTCGAAAGCGAGCTCGATGAGCTGGTGGCGGTGGGTGCCCAGGCCACAACCGTCGCCGTCACCGGGGTGGTGCTTCCCTTTGCCCTGGGTACCGCCGGGCTGTACTACCTCTTCCATGTGCCGCTGATTCCGGCGATCTTCGCTGGAGCCGCCATGACAGCCACCAGCATTGGCATCACGGCCAGCGTGTTCGGCGAGCTGAAGTTTCTGCGCACCCGCGAAGGCCAGACGGTGATTGGCGCCGCCGTGCTCGACGACATCCTGGGCATTGTGATCCTGGCCGTGGTGGTGAGCCTGGCCGGCGGGGAGGGCTTCAGTGCCGGGCCGATTCTCAAGCTGGTGGCGGCTGCCGGGGTGTTCGTGGCAGCGGCCCTGTTTCTCAGCCGCACGGCCGCGCCCGCCTTCGACTGGGTGCTCGATCAGCTCAAGGCCCCTGGTGAGGTGGTGGTGGCCGCCTTCGTGGTGCTCTCGTTGTGCTGCTTCGTGGCCCAGGCCATCGGCCTGGAGGCGGCCCTGGGGGCCTTCGCGGCGGGTCTGATCCTCAGTGCCTCCAGGCACACCCACGCCATCCAGGACACGGTCAAGCCCCTGGTGGCCCTGTTTGCCACGATTTTCTTCGTGTTGATCGGCACCGGCATGGACCTTTCGGTGCTCAATCCCTTCAACCCGGAGAACCGCGAAGGACTGATCGTGGCCGCGTTCCTGCTCACCGTGGCCATTGCCGGCAAGGTGGCTGCTGGTTGGAGCTATGTCAGCAAGGAGAAGACCAACCGCCTGGTGGTGGGTCTGGGGATGATGCCCCGCGGCGAAGTGGGCCTGATCTTCCTGGGGCTGGGCACCCAGGCCGGCCTGCTCACCAAACCCCTGGAGGCTGCCATCTTGCTGATGGTGATCGGCACCACCTTCCTGGCTCCGATCCTGCTCAGACTGGTGCTGGGTGGCAGTTCTGGAGGCCCCGACCTTGACCCGCTCGCCGAAATCCCAACCTGAGTTTCCCCTTCCGGCCTTGGCCAACATCCCCAGCCGCTGGGGGCTGAGCTGGGGCGGCTGGTTCGACAACCGCCATGGGGAGTGGTGGCTGCTGGCCCAGTTGGCCCTGATTGCCGCGCACCTGCTGCCCCCCTGGCCGGCCCCGGGAGCCTGGGGCTACGCCTGGCCCCTGCCGCTGGCCTTCGGAGGTGCCGTGCTGTTTCTGGTGGGGCTGGGATTGGCGGCCCAGGCGTTTTGGCGGCTGGGCTCCAGCCTCACCCCCCTGCCCGATCCCATCCCGGGCGCCCCGCTGGTGGTCAGCGGCGCCTATGGCCGCTGTCGCCACCCCCTCTATCAGGCCGTGCTGCTGTGTTCCCTGGGGGTGACCCTGGCCCTGGGCAGCCTGCTGCATCTGGCCCTGTTGCTGGGGCTCTGCGGGGTGCTGGGCGGCAAGGCACGCCGCGAGGAGCGCGCCCTGGAGGCCCTGCACCCGGACTACGCCGCCTACCGCCTGCGGACGCCGGCGATCATTCCCCGTCTTCCCTGGCTCGACTGGCAAGCGCTGTGAACAGGCCCCAGCCGGCGGCGATCAGGCCGAGGCTGCTGGCCCAGTCGGGGCCAAGGGCCCAGCTCAGAATCAGGTCCGCCAGCACGCCGATGGCCAGGGCCAGCAGCAGGCTGCTCAGCACCAGCACCAGTTGCTGGGCCGCTGCTGGCAGGGGTCCCGTCGCGAGGGCCTCCTCCAATCGCCCGAGGGGGCCGCTCAGGGGGAGGTAAAGGGCCAGGGCCCACAGGGCGACCCCCGGCAGGAAGGGGCTCCAGTCGGGGCTGGTGAGGGGCAATGGCAGGCCGCAGATGTCCCTAGCATCAACCACCCCGGTGACCTGTGTGGTGGCTTCCCTGTCTGATCCCCAGCCCTGGAGCTACGCCGGTCATGCCGTCCATGCCGTGACCGCCAGTCCGGACAATCCGGTGGGCCCAGCCATCCTGCTGGTGCATGGCTTCGGCGCCTCCACCGACCACTGGCGCCACAACATTCCCGTGCTGGCCCAGCGCCATGAGGTGCACGCCATCGATCTGCTGGGCTTTGGCCGCAGTGCCAAGCCGGCCGAGCTGGCCTACGGCGGCGCCCTCTGGCGCGACCAGCTGGCCGCCTACGTGAGCGAGCGGATCGGCCGCCCCACGGTGCTGGCGGGCAATTCCCTGGGCGGCTTTTCGGCCCTGGCGGCCGGGGTGGCCCTGGGCGACCTGGCGGCGGGGGTGGTGCTGCTGAATGCGGCAGGCCCGTTCAGCGACGAGCAGGCCCCCCCCAAGGGCTGGGGGGCGATCACCCGTCAGACGATTGGTGGCGCCCTGCTGAAGAGTCCGGTGCTGCAGCGGTTGCTGTTTGAAAACCTGCGCCGGCCGGCCACGATCCGCCGCACCCTCCATCAGGTGTACATCGACAAGACCAACGTTGACGATGCCCTGGTGGAGGCGATCCTGCGGCCGTCACGGGATCCAGGGGCCTTTGGCGTGTTCCGCACCGTCTTTGACATTCCGCGCGGCCAGCCCCTCGATGAGCTGTTCGCCCAGTTGGCTTGCCCCCTGTTGCTGCTCTGGGGCATCCGCGATCCCTGGATCAATGCCGCTGGTCGGCGGGCCGCCTTCCAGCGCCACGCCCCTGCCGCCACCACCGAGGTGGTGCTGGAGGCGGGCCACTGCCCCCACGATGAGGTGCCCGACCAGGTGAACGCGGCCCTGCTCGAGTGGATGGATGGGCTCAGTGCGGCAGCGGCTGCACGCCCGGCAGCCGACCTCGTGCCAGCTGCTGGGCCGGATCGAACTGCCGCTTGATGGCCTCGATCATGGGTCTTGACGGGGCATCCAGCCAGGCGGGCAGCTGGCTGCCAGGCGGTTGGCGCAGCACGGTGAGATAGCCGCCCCACTGCTGGCAGCTGCGCCGTAAGGCCTCCACCCGGTACGGGGGCAGCTCGGCTGTGGAGGCCCAGGTGGTGCCCAGCCCGCTGCCGGCGCCCAGGCACACCGGCAGGTCGGCCAGGGCCGGTTCGGCCAGCAGGGCGGAGGCCTGGTGGGGGCGCACCGCCAGGCGCAGCAGCCAGTCGCTTGCCTCCGGGCCGGGGCCGCGGCCGCGGGTCACCCGGGCGTCGAGCTCGGCCGGCTCCAGGGGCTGGGCCGTGATGCCGAAGGGGGTGGCTTTGGCGGCGATGCAGGCGATCTGCTCGTCGAGGGTGCGGGCGTTGATGCTGGCCAGGCTGATCAGCAGGCCGGTGCTGGGGTCGTCGCCGCCGTGCCACCAGTCGACCCGCTCCGGACTGAGGCTTGAACCCAACAGCCAGCTGGCCAGCTGGCCCAGGCTCTCCAGCGACCCGCTCAGCCAGAGGCCCCGCCGTTGGGGGGGCACCGGCAGGGTGCGCAGGGTGACGCTGGTAATCAGGCCCAGGGAGCCCCAGCTGCCCGTGAACAGCCGCATCAGGTCGTAGCCGGCCACATTTTTCACCACCTTGCCGCCGGCCCGGGCGCGCACGCCGTCGGCCCGGATCAGCTCGATGCCGATCAGCTGGTCCCGCACGCCCAGATAGCGTTGGCGCAGGCCGCCGGCCAGGCCCCGGGCCACCAGGCCGCCCAGGCTGCCGCTGGCCTCGCCCTTGGGGCCGCTGCCCCAGGGCCAGTCGAGGGCCAACCACTGCCGGTGGTGGGCCAGCTCCGCCTGCAGCTCCACCAGTGGTGTGCCGGCCTGAACGGTGACGGTGAAATCCCCGGGGTTGTGCTCGACGATGCCGCTCAGCTGGCGGCAGCTCACGGTGCTGCTGCCGGGCGCCACCGGCGGACCCCAGCTCAGGCGGCTGCCCAGGCCGGCGGGTTGCCACGGCGTGGCCTGCCGGTGCAGCTCGCGCACCAGCTCCTGCAGCTCACGGGGCTCGGGTGTGATCACGGCACGATGGTGCCATGGCCGCCCCCTTCAAGATCCTGGTCATTGACGATGACCCCACCGGCTCCCAGACGGTGCACAGCTGCCCCCTGCTGCTGCGCTGGGATCCGGCCACCCTGGCGGCGGGGCTGGAGCACCCTTCGCCCCTGCTGTTTCTGCTCGCCAACACCCGGGCCCTGGCGCCCCAGGTTGCCGCCGAGCGGGTGCGCCAGATCTGCCGGGCCCTGGCGGTGGCCCTGCCGGCTGCTGGCATCGCCCGCTGGTGGGTGGTGAGTCGCGGCGACTCCACCCTGCGCGGCCATTTCCCCCTGGAGGTGGACGTGATCAGCGCGGAGCTGGGTCCGTTTGCCGCCACCCTGCTGATCCCCGCCTTTCTGGAGGGTGGGCGCACCACCGTGGGTGGGGTGCACCTTCTGCACGGCCAGCCCGTGCATGAGACCCCCTTTGGCCGCGATGGCCTGTTCGGCTACGGCACGAGCCATCTGCCCGCCTGGGTGGAGGAGAAGAGCGGCGGCCGCCTCCCCGCCCAGCAGGTGCAACACCTGGATGTTGCCGAGCTCGATCGCGCTGCCACCGACGGAGGCCGGGCTTTGGCGGCCCGTCTGGCGGCTTGGCAGAACCAGCCCGTGGTGGCGGTGGATGCCCAGCGGCCCCAGCAGCTGGCGACCCTGGCGGCCGTGGTGCGCGCCTCATCTCGGCCCGTGCTGGCCCAGTCGGCGGCCAGCTGGATCCAGGCCCTGGCCGCGCTGCCGCCCCAGCCCCGGGATGCGGCTGGCCTGGCCCAGTGGCGTCGTCGGGGGCTTGGCGGGGAGCCCCTGCCGGGGCTGGTGCTGGTGGGCTCCCATGTGCCCCTGGCCGATGCCCAGTTGGAGCAGTTGCTGCGGGAGCCCGGGTGCGCCGGGCTGGAGCTGCCCGTGGCCCGGCTGGCGCGGGTGCTGGAGGGGCCCTTGCCCGAACCCCTGCTGGCCTCCCTGGAGCAGGAGTGGCAGCTCCAGCTGCAGGCCCTGCTGGCCCAGGGGCGCACGCCGGTGCTGTTCACCAGTCGGGGTGAGCTCCGCTGCGGCTCGGCGGCGGAGCGCCGCCGGCTCGGGGATGGCCTGGCGGCCTTGATGGCCCGGCTGGCGGCGGCCCTGGCCCCCCAGCTGGGCTACCTGATCAGCAAGGGCGGCATCACCACCCACACCCTGTTGGCCGATGGCCTGGGCCTGGCGGCGGTGGAGCTGCAGGGTCAGCTGCTGCCCGGTCTGTCGCTCGTGCTGACGCCAGCTGAGGCGGTCGTGCCCCAGCTGCCGGTGCTCACCTTCCCGGGCAATCTGGGCGATGGGGCCACCCTGCGGCGGGCCTGGCGTTGCATGGAGGGGCTGGACCCGCAGGCGGAGCCGGATGGGGGGAGTCAGCCCGACCCGTCAGCGGGTGCCAGGCGTTCCGCCAGCAGCGAGCCGCCGTAGCCGAGGGCCACCAGGGCCAGGGCGGCCAGGCTGTCGGCCCGATCGCCCAGCACGGTGCCGACCAAAAAGGCGAGGGATACCGCCGCCACCAGAAGGGGGGTGAGGGGGTAGCCCCAGGTGCGGAAGGGCCGCGGCAGTTCCGGTTCCCGCCAGCGCAGGGCCAGCAGCGCGGCGATGCCCGCCAGCGGCAGGCTCACGTAGAGCACGGCCCCCATCGCCAGCAGCCGCTCGAAGGAGCCCGCCAGCACCAGGGCTGCGGCGGTTGTGCTGGTGATCAGCAGGGCGACGGTGGGTGTGCCGCCTTCGTTCACCCCCGTGACCCAGCCCGGCACCAGCCCATCGCGGCCCAGGCCATAGAGGATCCGAGGCGCCGCCATCACCACGGTGTTGATCAGCCCCAGCAGGGACACCAGGGCCACGGCCGTGATCAGGTGCCCTCCCAGGGGGCCGGCCAGGGCTCGCCCGGCGGCGGCGGCGGGCAGGCTTGAGCTGGCCAGCTGGGCCATCGGCAGCACATGCAGCAGGGCCAGGTTGATCAGCATATAGAGCACCATCACCGCCAGCACTCCGCCGATCAGGGAACGGGGCAGATCCCGCTCGGGCGCGCTGAACTCCTCCGCGAAATACACCGGGCTGGCCCAGCCGTCGTAGGTGGTGATCACGGCTTGCAGGGCCAGCACCATCGCCACCACCCCACTCCGCCAGCCCCCTGCTGTGACCGTCTCCAGGCTCGCGGCCAGGCCCGTCCCTGGGGGGTTTGCGGCGACGGGCAGCAGGAAGCAGGCCGCCACCAGGCCGAGGAAGGCCACCGCTTTGGCCAGGCTGAGCAACTCCTGGCTGGTGCTGCCCGCCCGTAGGCCCCGCAGCTGGATCAGGGTGAACAGCCCGATGGCCAGCAGGGCCAGGGCCTGGGCCCCGACAGCGCCCTCCCGGAACGGCCACGGCAGCAGGGCCTGGCCGTACTCCCCCACCGTGGTGGCCACCCAGGCCAGGCCAATGCAGTGGGCCACCCAGTCGGTCCAGCCCACCAGGAATCCCGCCCGTCGCCCGAAGGCCCGCTCCGCGTACACATACCAGCCACCAGCCTGGGGCAGGCTTGCGGCCAGTTCGGCGATGCACACCGCCCCCAGCAGGGCATAGAGGCCGCCCACCAGCCAGGCCGCCAGCACCAGTGGGGCCGAGGGGAGTTGGGCGGCCACCAGGCCAGGGGTGCGCAGGATGCCGGCGCCGATCGTGCCGCCCACGGCACCGGCCAGGCCGAAGCCCAGCCCCAAAATATTCAGCAACCGGCCAGAGCCGCTCAACCCGGCCGGCCCTGGCCGTTGCCGTAGCTCTGGTCGAGCAGCTGCATGGGATGGGCCACGGGGATGGGCCGCGCCGCCTCCTGCATGTGGCGGCGGATCTGGAGGCTGCAGCCAATGTTGGCGCTCACGGCCAGATCAGCGCCGGTGCCGGACAGGTCGTCGGCCTTGATCCGCCCCAGGGCGGCGGCCTCCTCGGGCTGCACCAGGTTGTAGATGCCGGCGCTGCCGCAGCACACCCCGGCTTCGCTGGCCTCCCGCAGTTCGACGTAGGGAATGGACCGCAGCAGGGCGCGTGGCTCCTGGCCGATGCCCTGGCCATGGAGCATGTGGCAGGCATCGTGGTAGGCCAGTTGGAGCGGCCGTTCGGCACTTGCCGGGCTGCCATCGGCATGGTGGAGAGGCTGCAGCCCCCTCTTGAAGGGCTCGCTCAGGCCCAGGTTGTGTAGGAATTCTTGGATGTCCGCCACGGGTGCGGCAAAGCTGCTGCCGGCCAGCTGGCTATAGGCCTTCATCGTGTGGCCACAACCAGAGGCGGCCACCAGCACCGCATCGAGCGGTTCGGCGCCGGCTGCTTTGCCGGGACCCACCACGGCCTCAAAGCTGGCCATCAGGGCCTGGGCCAGCTGCCGGGTCTGGTCCCGTTCCCCCTGGTGGTGGGTCACGGCACCGCAGCAGCCCTGGGCCGGTGGGATCACCACCTCGATGCCATTGGCGGTAAGCACCCGAATGGCCGCGGCGTTCACCGCCGGGTCAAACAGCCGTTGCACGCAGCCCAGCACCAGGCCCACCCGGGCCCGCCGCTCCCCCTGGGCCGGCACGACTGCCGGGAAGGCATCGCGGAAGGCCTCCGGGCTCAGGGGCGGCAGTAGCTGCTCCATGGCCTCCAGCTGGGGCCCCAGCAGCCGGGTGAGCCCGCGGCGCCGGGCCAGGGCCTGTAGGGGCGTGCCGGTGTAGGCCCGCAGGGGCGCCAGGGCGGCCCGCAGTCGCTTGGGGTAGGGGAGCAGGCTGAACAGCAGTTTGCGGAAGGTCCGCTGGGCAGGCGTACGCAGCTCCGGCGCGTTGAGTTGGGGGCGGGTGGCCTCGATCAGCTGGTCGTAGCGCACGCCAGATGGGCAGGCCGTGACGCAGGCGAAGCAGCCCAGGCAGCTGTCGAAATGGGAGGCCACGGTGGCGTCCAGTTCCAGCTCGCCGGCCTCAATCGCCTTGAGGGCGTGAATGCGGCCCCGGGGAGAGTCCATCTCCGTGCCCAGCACCCGATAGCTGGCACAGGTGGGCAGGCAGAAGCCGCAGTGCACGCAGGGGTCGGTGGCCCCAGCAGGTAGGCCCGGCAGGCTCATCCGCCGAAGTGCTTCACCACGGCTGCCGCGAAGCCGGAGCAGCTCACGGGTTCGACCGGGGGCTCCATCAGGCGGGCCAGGTCGTAGGTGACTTCCCTGTTGGCGATCGCAGCGCTCAGGCCTGCCGTGATCAGGTCGGCCGCTTCCTGCCAGCCCATGAACTCGAGCATCATCACGCCGCTGAGGATCACCGAGCCGGGGTTGATGCGATCCAGGCCGGCATGCTTGGGTGCGGTGCCGTGGGTGGCCTCGAAGATGGCGGCGTTGTCGCCGATGTTGGCGCCGGGGGCCATGCCCAGACCGCCCACCACGGCGGCGGCCGCATCGGAGATGTAGTCGCCGTTGAGGTTGAGGGTGGCCAGCACGGAGTAGTCGGCCGGGCGGGTCTGGATCTGCTGGAAGATGCTGTCGGCGATGCGGTCGTCGACCATCACCATCGCCTTCCACTGGCCGTTGCCGTGGGAAGCGCCGATGGCCTCGAGCACGCCCTTCACTTCAGCGCAGACCGCCTCTTTCTTCTCAGGAGTGAGGGCGTCGTAGCCGGGATCCACCATCTTGGCGTTGGCTTCGATGCTGAGCCCGGGGTTGCGATCGGCGTTGTCGAGGATCCAGCTTTCGCGCTCGGTGACGCAGACGTCGCGGAACTCGGTGGTGGCCAGCTCGTAGCCCCAGTCGCGGAAGGCACCTTCGGTGAACTTCATGATGTTGCCCTTGTGCACCAGGGTCACGTGGCGCTTGTCGCCCTCGAGACGCAGGGCGTGCTGGATCGCCTTGCGGATGTGGCGCTGGCTGCCGTGCTTGCTCACCGGCTTGATGCCGATGCCGGAGCCCACCGGGATCTGGCGCTTGCCGAGCTTGCCGTTGGCCGGGATCACCACCGTATTGAGATGCTGGATCAGCTCGAGGCACACCGGGTCGCCCGCTTCCCATTCGATCCCCATGTAGATGTCCTCGGTGTTCTCGCGGTACACGATCACGTCGAGGTCCTGGGGGCGTTTGTGGGGGCTGGGGGTGCCCGCGTAGTAGCGGCAGGGGCGCACGCAGCAGTACAGATCGAAGATCTGGCGCAGGGCCACGTTCAGGGAGCGAATGCCGCCGCCGATCGGCGTGGTGAGGGGGCCCTTGATCGCCACCCCGTAGGTGCGGATCGCCTCGAGGGTGTCCTCCGGCAGGTACTGGTAGGTGCCGTAGAGGTCGCAAGCCTCGTCGCCGGCGTACACCTTGAACCACTCGATCCGTCGCTCCCCGCCGTAGGCCTGGGCCACGGCCGCATCGAGCACCATCTGGGTGGCGGGCCAGATGTCCACGCCGGTGCCATCGCCCCGGATGAAGGGGATGATCGGGTCGTTGGGAACGACCGGTTGGCCGTTCTCAAAGCGGATGGCCGTGCCCGTGGCTGGGGCGGTGAGCTTCTCGAAGCTGGCGGTGGGGCTGGTGGCCATCACGGCGATATCACTGGGGCGAGCCTATGCCTGGGCTGACTGCAGAAAAGTTTGGTGTGATCCCTGCCGGAACGGTCGTTGTGCTGAGGCGCACCGCCTGGCCTCCTGTCGGCACCTGCCGATGGAACGCTGCACCGGGAGCCAGCTGCCGTCAGGATGGCTCCATGAATGCCGCCGAGCAGGCCCGATCTCTGGCGCTGGCCCAGGCGATCGCCTCGGTGGCGGTCCTGTTTCGCGGTCACTTCCCTGACGCCCGCGCCAACCTCACGCCCTGGCGGGATGACCCCCTCACCCGCGCCTTCGCCGAGCAGGAAAGCGTTGATCTCTCCTTCCACCTGCCGGGTTGGAGCCCCCGCAGCCAGTGCCGCTCGTTTTTCGTGCAGTTGCAGCTGGATGGGGCCCCGGGTCCAGCGGCCGATGCGCGGCCCCGGCTGCTTGGGGTGGTGATCCGCGGGCTCACCTACGAGAGTGAGCGCTGGCGGTTGGCCACCATGGGCGACTGGCAGCCGTCGGGGAGCCATCTGCCCCAGGCGGAGGTGGCGCAGAAGCTGCAGCAGTTCTGCCGGGAGCTGTTCGATCTCTTCGGCGGCGCCGAGCACGGCGACCAGCCGCTGGCGGCGTAACCCTTCGCAACCTTGGCGCCCGGCCCGGCAAAGGCCGCGCCTAATTTGGCCCTTCGCCCGTGCAGCGCCCCCGTCTGATGGCTGTCGCCCTTGCTTCCCAACTGCGTGAAGGCACCAAGAAAGCCCACACGATGGCGGAGAACACCGGCTTCGTGAGCTGCTTCCTCAAGGGGGTGGTCGATAAGGCCAGTTACCGCACCCTGGTGGCCGACCTCTACTTCGTCTATTCGGCCATGGAGGAGGAGTTCGGCAAGCTCAGGGACCACCCGGTGGTGGGGCCGGTCGGCTTCCCGGAGCTCAACCGCCGCGACAGCCTGGAGCAGGACCTCGCCTTCTATTTCGGCAGCGACTGGCGCAGTGCCGTCCAGCCCACCCCTGGCGCCCAGCAGTACGTCGACCGCCTGCACCAGGTGGCTCGGGAGTGCCCCGAGCTGCTGGTGGGCCACCACTACACCCGCTATATCGGCGACCTCTCCGGCGGTCAGATCCTCAAGAACATCGCCCAGAAGGCGATGAATCTGGGTGAACACGACGGCCTGCGCTTCTACGAATTCGACGCCATTCCCGACGAGAAGGGCTTCAAGGCCAACTACCGCGCCGTGCTCGACAGCCTGCCGATCGATCAGGCCATGGCCGATCGCATCGTGGAGGAGGCCAATCAGGCCTTCCACCTCAACATGGTCATGTTCCAGGAGCTCGAGGGCAACCTGATCGCCGCCATCGGCAAGGTGCTGTTCGGCTTCCTCACCCGCCGCCAGCGGGCCGGCAGCACCGAGGCCGTCGCCGCCTGACTTCGCCCCCCCAGCCCTTGAGGCCCCTTCGCTTTCTGGTTCCCGGCACCACCGGCAGGTTTCGCTGCGGTGGACTGTTGGTGGAGCAGCAGACCGCCCGCCTGTTGGCTGACCTGGTGCCCACCCAGTTGGTCACCTACCGGCAGCGGGAAGCGGACGTGCCCTATCTGGCCGACCTGTTGCGGGCGGAGCCCCTGGGTGCCGCCGCTGCTGATCAGGCCCTTTGGATCGTGAGCTGGGGTTTCGATGTGCCCCGTCAGTTGCGGGCGTTGCGGGGCAGGCCGGCGGCCTATCACGCCCACAGCAGCGGCTATGGCTTTCGGCTGCCCCCCGGGGTGCCGGTGCTGGCGGTGAGCCGCAACACCCTGGGCTACTGGGGCCAGTGGGCCAGCCGCAATCCCCTGTTTCTGGTGCCCAATGCCCTCGGGGCCAGTTGGATCGCCCGGGGAGCTCGCCCCGCCAATCTGGGCGCCCCGCCAGAGCCTGGCGGCCGCTCGATCGATGTGCTGGTGCAACGGCGCAAGTGCAGCGCCTACGTGCTGGAGCAGTTGGTGCCGGCCCTGCGGGCCCGGGGGCTGCGGGTGGAGGTGCAGGACGGCTGGGTGGACGATCTGGTGGGCCTGTTCAACAGCGCCACGGTGGTGCTCTACGACTCGGCCGACCACTGGCGCTGCAGCGGCGTGAGTGAGGGGTTTGGCCTGCCGCCGGTGGAGGCCCTGGCCTGTGGCTGCGTGCTGTTCAGCAGCTTCAACCATGCCCTGGCCGACACCCTCGATCCCGGCGGTCTGGCCCATCAGATCGGGGCGGGCACCCTGGCGGCCGATGTGGAACGGATCACGGCGGCGGTGGCCGATCCGTCTACCTGGCTGCCGCCGCCGCGCCAGCTGGAGGAGCTGCTCGAAGAGCTGAGCGAGCCCCGGTTGCGGGAGCGCTGGCGCCAGGCCCTGGTGGCCATCAACGCCCACTTGGATCGGCTCCAGGGGGGTGACGTGCCGCTGCGAGCTCCTTCCCTGGCCCGGTTGCGGCTGGAGCGCTGGCGGCAGCGGTTGGGCAAGCGGCTTCCCGCTGGACTGGCCCGCCGGCTTGCCTAGGGTCGGCCCCATGAGTGCTTTCCTCGCCGGCCTGAACGACGCCCAGCGCAAGGCGGTGGACCACCACACCGGCCCGCTGCTGGTGGTGGCCGGTGCGGGCAGCGGTAAAACGCGAGCTCTCACCCACCGCATCGCCCACCTGATCGGCCACCACGGCGCCGATCCGGCCCATCTGCTCGCCGTCACATTCACCAACAAGGCGGCCCGCGAGATGAAGGAGCGGCTGGAGCTGCTGCTGGCCCAGAAGCTGGCCCAGAGCCAGTTCGGCCAGCCCTGGAGCACCCTGCCGGCGGTGGAGCAGCGCCAGCTGCGCAGCCGCATCTATCGCGAGGTGATCAAGGAGCTGTGGATCGGCACCTTCCACGCCCTGTTCGCCCGGCTGCTGCGCTTCGATATCGACAAGTTCAAGGATCCCGAAGGGCTCAGCTGGACGCGCCAGTTCTCGATCTACGACGAGAACGACGTACAGAGCCTGATCAAGGAGATCGTGACCCAGGAGCTGCAGCTCGATCCCAAACGCTTTGAGCCCAAGAAGGTGCGCTGGGCCATCAGCAACGCCAAGAACCAGGGCTGGATGCCCGAGCAGCTGGAAGCCGATGCCGGAGGCCAGCGGGGTCGGTTGATGGCGGAGACGTACCGGCGCTATCGGCGCGCCCTGGCTGCCAACAACGCCCTCGATTTCGACGACCTGCTGTTGTTGCCGGTGCAGCTGCTGCGCCAGAACGAGCAGATCCGCGATTACTGGCACCGGCGTTTCCGCCACGTGCTGGTGGATGAATACCAGGACACCAACCGCACCCAGTACGACCTGATCAAGCTGCTGGTCACCAATGGTCGCGATCCGGCCGCCTACGACGACTGGAATGGCCGTTCGGTGTTCGTGGTGGGCGATGCCGACCAGAGCATCTACAGCTTCCGCGCCGCCGACTTCACGATCTTGATGGGCTTTCAGGACGATTTCGGCGACGGTGCCCCCGGCGATGTCACCAACACGATGGTGAAGCTGGAGGAGAACTACCGCTCCACCGCCACGATCCTGGAGGCGGCCAACGCCCTGATTGCCCACAACAGCGAGCGGATCGACAAGGTGCTGCGGCCCACCCGCGGCGAGGGGGAGCTGATCTCCCTCACCCGCTGCGACGACGAGATCGCCGAAGCCGAGGCGGTGGTGCACCGCATGCGCATGCTCGAAGCCGCCCACCCCGATCTCAGCTGGGGCGACATGGCGGTGCTCTATCGCACCAATGCCCAGAGTCGGGCGATGGAGGAGTCGCTGGTGCGCTGGGGCATCCCCTACATCGTGGTGGGAGGGCTGCGCTTCTACGACCGCCGCGAGATCAAGGATGTGCTCGCGTACCTGAAGTTGCTGGTGAATCCCGCCGATACCGTCAGCCTGCTGCGGGTGCTGAACACCCCCAAGCGCGGCATCGGCAAAACCACCATCGAGCGGCTCACCGACGCCTCCAACCAGCTCGGCATTCCCCTCTGGGACGTGGTGAGTGATGCGGAGGCGGTGCGCTCCCTGGGGGGGCGGTCGGCGAAGGGGCTGTTGCAGTTCTGCGAGCTGATCAATGGCCTGCAGGCCTGCGCCCAGGACATCGCCCCGTCCGAGCTGGTGCAGCGGGTGATGGAGCAGAGCGGCTACGTGGCCGAGCTGATCGCCGACGGCACCGATGAAGCGGAAGACCGCCGCCGGAACCTCAACGAACTGGTGAATGCTGCGCTCCAGTACCAGGAGGAGAACGAGGAGGGCTCCCTGGAGGATTTCCTCGCTTCGGCGGCCCTGGCCAGCGACGCCGACAGCAAGGACACCGAGCAGGACCGGGTCACCCTGATGACCCTGCACGCCAGCAAGGGCCTCGAATTTCCGGTGGTCTATCTGGTGGGGATGGAGCAGGGCCTCTTCCCCAGCTACCGCTCCCTGGAAGACCCCTCCGCCCTGGAGGAGGAGCGCCGCCTTTGTTATGTGGGCCTCACCCGGGCCAAGGAGCGCCTGTTCCTCTCCCATGCCAGTGAGCGGCGGCTCTGGGGTGGCATGCGGGAACCGGCGGTGCCGTCGGTGTTTCTCTCCGAACTCCCGAGCGAGCTGGTTCAGGGGGACATTCCCCATAGCGGCGGTGCGGCCATCCGCCGGGAGCAGCGCCTGGATCGCCTCACCCGGGTGGATCGCGAGGATTCACGCCAGGTAGCTGGTGGCGGTGCGGCCGGTGCTCCCGCCAATGCGGTGCGACGGCGGGCGGCGAGCCGGGCCTGGGCGGTGGGGGATCGCCTGCGGCACAGCAGTTTCGGGGAGGGTCAGGTGACCCACCTGTTCGGCAGTGGTGAGAAGGTGTCGATTGCGGTGAAATTCCAGGGGATGGGGCCCAAGATCCTCGACCCCCGTCTGGCCCCGATCGAACCTGTGTGATGCCCTTCGCCGCAGAGGCCTAGGTGGAGATTCCCGGCATCCCCGCCCCCGTGTTGACGGCCCTGGGCGCGGTCCGGACGGGCCGGGTCGCCCTGGTGGGCGGCGCCGTGCGCGATCTGCTGTTGCATCGGGTGCACAACGACCCCTGGCTCGGGGTGCCCGATCTGGATCTGGTGGCGGAGGGTCCGGCCTCCGCTCTGGTGGAGGCGCTGGTGGCGCAGCTGGGGCCGGAGGTGGTGCAGCGCTGCCAGGAGCACGGGGCCTACGGCACGGTGGAGTTGGAACTCAACCTGGCCGGCGAGCTGGTGTTGCTCGATGTGGCCAGGGCCCGGCGAGAGACCTATCCGGTGCCGGCTGAAAACCCCCAGGTGAGCTTTGGCGGCCTGGCCGACGACCTGGCCCGCCGCGACTTCAGCATCAATGCCATGGCCCTGGAGTTGGCCAGTGGCCACCTGCTCGATCCCCACGGAGGGCAGCGGGATCTGGAGCAGCGGCAGCTGCGTTTTCTCCATGACGGCAGCGTTCGCGACGATCCCACCCGCTTGGTGCGCGGTGCCCGCTATGCCGCCCGGCTCGGGCTGGAGCTGGAGCCCGGCAGCGTCGACCAGGCCCGCTCCGCCCTGGCGGTCTGGCCCTGGGGCTGGCGGCCGGGGGATCCGCCGGGGCAGGCACCGGCGGCCCTGGGCACCCGCCTGCGCATGGAGCTGGAGCTGCTGTTGGAGCGGGAGCCCTGGCTGGCGGCGCTCACGGTGTTGCAGGGCTGGGGTGCCCTGGCCCTGCTGGATCCGGTCCTGCAGGCCGATGGGGCCTGGCCGCGGCGCCTGCGCTGGGCCCAGCGGCTGGGGCTGCCCCTGTTGGTGGCGCTGGTGGCCGGGGCCAGGGATCCGCTGGCCTTGGCGGAGCGGCTGCAGCTGCCCCATCGCCAGCATCGGCTTTTGGTGCACTGGTTGGAGCTACGCCGCCGGATCGGGGAGCAGCCCCAGGTCTGCAACCTGACGGTGGAGCAGTGGTGTGCCCTGTTGGAGGCCCCGGGCTGCGGCGTCGAGGCCGTGGCCCTGGCCCTGGCCTGCGACACCGGGCCGCGGCGGCCCCTGCTGCGCTGGTGGCTGCGCTGGCGCCACCTCAAGAGTGAGCAGGCTGCGGCCGACCTGCTGGCCAGTGGGATGGGCCAGGGGCCGGAGCTGGGCCAGCGGCTGCGGGACCTGCGGGCTGAGCGGCTGCGGCGGGAGCGGCTTTAGCGTCAGCCCATGACCGATTCGGTGCCTGATCCCTGCGTCGTGGTGGCCGTGCCGGCCCGGCTGGAATCGGCTCGGCTGCCTGGCAAGTTGCTCGCCGACATCGCCGGTAAGCCCATGCTCCAGCATGTTCTCGAGCGCTGCCGTCAGGCCAGGGGCGTGGCGGCCGTGGTGGTGTGCACCGACAGCGATCAGGTGCGTGCGGGTGCCGCTGCCTGGGGCTTTCCGGTGCTGATGACCTCCCCCAGCTGCCGCTCCGGCAGTGAGCGTCTAGCCAGCGTGGTGGAGCAGCTGGTGGCCATGGCGGGGGGCCTGTCTGCAGACACCCTGGTGATCAACGTCCAGGGGGACCAGCCGCTGCTGGATCCGGGAATCATCGAGGCGATGGTTCACCAGTTCGTGGCCCTGGAGCGGCCGCCGGTGCTGACCCCCGTCTATCCGCTGGCGGCCGACAAGCTGCACGATCCCAACGTGGTGAAGGTGTTGCGGGCCGGCGACGGGCGGGCCATCACCTTCTCCCGCAGTGCCCTGCCCCACCTGCGCGGGGTGCCGCCGGAGCAGTGGGCCGACCACACCACCTACTGGGGCCACGTGGGCCTCTACGGCTACCGGGCCGATGTGCTGGCCGGTTGGATGGCCCTGCCCGTGTCTCCCCTCGAGGATCTCGAGAAGTTGGAGCAGTTGCGCCTGATCGACGCGGGCATTCCCCTGCTCACCTTCGTGGTGGATCAGGACTGCCTCTCGGTGGACACCCCGGAGCAGCTGGAGCAGGCCCGGGCCCTGGCCCAGCCTTAGGCGTTGCCCTCGCGCCAGCCCTGTCGGTTGAGCTGACGCCACAGCCCCCGCTGGTGCAGTAGGGACTCCGCCAATTCCCGCACGGCGCCGTCGCCGCCCCGGCGCCGCAGCACCCAGTCGGCTTGGCGGCGCAGGCCCGCAGCTCCATCGGCAGGGCTGATCAGCAGCCCCGTGGCGGGGCGCACCGTGAGGTCGTTGAGGTCATCGCCGATGAAGGCGGTGTGCTCCCGAGCCAGCTTCAGCGTGCCCTGGAGTTGCTCCAGGGCCGCGAGCTTGTCGCCCACCCCCACCAGGCAGTGGCCCACCTGCAGGTGGCGGGCCCGTTGCTCGATGGCGCCGCTGCGCCCACCACTCAGAAAGGCCACCTCGATGCCGGCCCGTTGCAGCATTCGGATCGCCAGCCCGTCCCGCACGTCGAAGCGCTTCACCACCCGGCCCTGTTCGTCGTAGTGCAGCCCCCCATCGGTGAGCACCCCATCCACATCGCACACCAGCAGGCGGATCTGGCGCAGGCGTGGCCTGAGCAGGCGCCGTTGCAGCCGCGAGCGCAGATGCAACCGGCTCACAGGCTGCTCGCCGCCAGGCCGCCCTCTAGCCCCTGGCGCAGGGCCAGCAGCTGGCGGAGCAGGGCTTCGAGCCGGTGCAAGGGCACCATGTTCGGCCCGTCGCTGAGGGCGTTGTCGGGATCGGGATGGGTTTCCATGAACAGGCCATCCACGCCCACGGCCACCGCGGCCCTGGCGAGCGGTGCCACAAACTCCCGCTGGCCACCGGTGCTGGTGCCGCGCCCTCCCGGCTGCTGCACGGCGTGGGTGGCATCGAAGATCACCGGGCAGCCCAGGGCCTGCATCTGGGGGATGCCGCGGTAGTCCACTACGAGCGTGTTGTAGCCAAAGCTGGAGCCCCGTTCGGTGAGCCAGAGGCGGCCGCTGGCCGGATCCAGGCCGAATTCCGTCATTTTGTTCACCACCTGGGCCATGTCCCAGGGCGCCAGAAATTGCCCCTTCTTGACGTTCACCACCTTGGTGGTGCCGGCCACGGCCTGGGCGGCGGCCTCCAGCAGGTCGGTCTGGCGGCAGAGGAAAGCGGGAATCTGCAGCACGTCCACGGCCTGGGCGGCGGCGGCGGCCTGATGGCTTTCGTGGATGTCGGTGAGCACCGGCACCCCGAAGCTCTGGCCTACCTCCTGCAGGATCGCCAGCCCCTCCTCGGGGCCTGGACCGCGAAAGGATTGGCCCGAGCTGCGGTTGGCCTTGTCGAAGCTGGCCTTGAACACGTAGCGGATGCCCAGCTTCTGGCAGAGCGTGCTCACCTGCTCGGCAACCTGCAGCACCAGATCGCGGTTTTCGATCACGCAGGGCCCGGCGATCAGGGTGAAGGGAATGGCCGTCATGGGCGCTCAGCGGCGGGGCTGGTGGTGAACCCAGCCTGCACCAGATCGTGCAGCCGAAGCAGGCCCATCAGTTGGCGGGGCTGGGTCGGATCCACCACCGGTAGCACCGAAATCGCCTGGCGGGGATTGCGTTCCATCAGTTCCAAGGCCGCGACGGCCAGGGTGTCGGGCGCCACGGTGATCGGGTTGGCGGTGGCCATGGCGCCGGCGCGCAGGGCGGCCCAGCTGTCGGGGGGATGGCGTTGCAGGGTTCGGCGCAGGTCCCCGTCAGTGATCAGCCCGGCCAGCTCGGCGGGGTTGTCGGCGGCCTGCACCCAGGCGGCCCCAAGGCTGCCCTTGCCGTTGCTGCCCTCGGTGAGACGACCGATCACCTCAGCTAGGGGCGCCTCGGGGGACAGACCCTCCAGATCGCTGGCCGGCACCATCAAATCGGCCACGGTGAGGGTGAGCTGGCGGCCCAGGGATCCGGCCGGGTGGTTGATGGCGAAGTCCTCCGGTGAGATGCCGGCCCGCTCCATCCACACCGCCGCCAGGGCATCGCCGATCGCCATCGCCACCGCCGTGCTGGCGGTGGGGGCCAGGTTGAGCGGGCAGACCTCCCGATCCACCGCCCCATCCAGCACCACGTCGCAGCCTTGCGCCAGGCTGGAGACCAGGCGTCCCACCAGGGCGATGCGGGCGGTGCCGCGGCGGCGCAGGTGGGGAAGGATGGCGAGGAGCTCCTCGGTTTCGCCGCTGTTCGAGAGCAGCAGGGCCACGTCGTCGGCCGCCACGATGCCCAGGTCGCCGTGCAGGGCGTCGACGGGGTTGAGAAACACGGCCGTCAGGCCGATTGAAGAGAAGGTGGCGGCGATCTTGCGGGCGACGATGCCGCTCTTGCCCACGCCGGTCAGTACCAATTTGGCGCGTCGTTGCCGGCAGCCTTCGAGCAGGTCCAGGGCCGCCTCCACCTGGGTGCTGCTGAGGCGCTGGGCGGCGGCGGCGATGGCAGCAGCCTCTTCCTCCAGGCAGCGGGTGAGGGCAGACAAGACGCCGGGATCAGCAGTGGAGCCATTCTCCCTGCCGGTTCGCTGCAGCGAGATTTAGGTGTGCACTTGGCCGATCAGGGTCGCTTTGGAGAATCCGGCCTGTTGCAGGTCGGCGAGGGCGGCGTCGCATTGATCGGCGGGAATGGCCGCCAGCAGGGGGCCGCAGGTCTGGGGGTCGATCAGCAGGCCCCGGCGGGCGGCGTCGGCCGGGCCATCGAGCTCGATCCGCTTCCCCAGCAGGGCGAGGGCGCTGGCGTTGGAGGGGGCCAGGCTGCTGGCCCAGCCCTGCTCCAGCAGGGGCAGGGCCCCGGCGAGGGCCGGGATTGCGGCGGCTTTCAACGTGACGCGCCGGGGGGCGGGGCTGGCGGCCAGCATCTCGCCCAGGTGGCCGAGTAACCCGAAGCCGGTCACATCGGTGCAGGCCCGGCAGCCATGGCGGGCCAGGAGCTCCACCAGGGCCGCCTGGCTTCGTTGCATCTCAAGCAGGGCAGCGTCGATCCAGGCGGGCTCGGCGCTGCCCGCCATGGCGGCGGCAAACAGCACGCCGCTGCCGATCGGCCGGCTCAGCAGCAGGCCATCGCCCGGCCGCAACGGCCCCTTGGCCCAGGGCACCCCGGCGGCCGTGCAGCCATTCACGTTCAACACCAGGCTCAGGCCACCCGGAAGCCCCGAAGGGCCGTGGCTGTCACGGGCCTCCAAGGTGTGGCCGCCGATGAGCCGCGCACCCAGGGGTTCCAGCACCGATTGGATTCCGGCCAGGGTGTCGCTGAGCAGGTCGGCCTGGATCCGCTCCCCCAGCTCGGGCAGGGTGACCACGGCTTGCACGGTTGTCACCCGGGCGCCGCAGGCCCAGAGGTCGCTGCAGGCGTGCAGGGTGGTGAGCCGCGCATTCAGCCAGGCGTCATCCACCAGCGCGGGGAAGCCATCCACGCTCTGCAGCAGGTGCCTGCCTTCCAGGGTGTGGCCGATCACGGCGGCGTCCTCAGCGCTCCCCGGGGTGCTCCCGCCCAGACCGTTGCGCGCCAGGGCGTCCTGGAGGGGGCTGGCGGCCAGCTTGGCGGCGCAGCCGCGGCAGGCCATGGGGGTGACTTTGCCTCGTTCCATCGCCTGGAGGCCGCTGAAGCGGTCCATGAAGCGTTGATCGAGGTGGTGCTTCCAGCGCCAGAGCAGCCGGCTGGGCCCGAAGGCCCAGGGCCCCCAGAAGGCGACCGCCTGGGGCTTCTGCCGCAGGCTTCCGCCATCGCCCAGCAGCTGCAGGGCCCAGCGTTGGGCCCGCCAGGACCGCAGCGGGCGGCCCATCACGGCGGCGCTCAGGTTGTGGGCCAGGGTCGGGGCGCAGCGCACGGCCCACACGCCCGAGGGGGGGCGGGGCTGGTCGGCGAGGACGCCGCAGTCGCCGCTGGCGAACAGTCCTGGATGGTTCAGCACTTCCAGGCTGGCCCCTGTGAGCAGCCGCCCCCGGGCATCGCTGGGCAGTCCGCTGGCGGCAAGCCAACGGGGGGCACGGCTGCCGGTGCAGGCCAGGTCGGCCCCCGCACCTTCGGGGCTGTGTGTCTGGAGCGTGATGCCGGCGGCCTGGAGCAACCGTTCGCCCAGCCGGTTGGCCGCTGCCGAGCCCAGATGGAGCGCGCTGCCCCGCAATCGCAGCTCCGGTTGCAGCCCCCGGGCCCGCAGGGCCAGGGCCACCTCCACGGCCGCCGCGCCACCGCCCCGGATTCGGATTCCGCCCTGGTGCTGCTGTCCGCACCACTGCAGGAACGGCTCCAGGGGCTTGATGGCCATCGCCCCTTCCTCGATGTCGATGGTTTCGGCCCCCACATCGAGGCTGAGCCAGTCCCAGCCCAGCCTGGGCCGTCCTTTCAGCTGCAGCTCCCGGGCCTGGGGATCGAGGCCCGTGATCTCCGCCTGCACGAAGGTCACCCCGGCCAGCCGGCAGAGGCGGCGCAGGTCGATGCTGCAGGCCCGGATGTCGTACAGACCGGCCACCAGCCCCGGCACCATGCCCGAATAAAGGGCCGTGCTGTGGCGACTCACCAGGGTGATTCGGGCCGGTGGGCGTCGACCGGGCCCACCCCGTGCCATCGCCCACATTCGCAGCACGAGGGCATGGCTGTGGCCGCCACCGGCCAGCACCAGCCTGCCTTCAGTGGCCATAGCCGTGGGGATTGGCCTGTTGCCAGCACCAGCCGTCGCGACACATGTCGGCCAGCCCGCGGCGGGTGCGCCAGCCCAGCCGTTCGGCGGCCAGGCGCGGATCGGCCACCGTGCTGGCGGCATCGCCGTCGCGCCGGGCGACGATCTGGAAGGGCACCGGGCGACCACTGGCGGCTTCAAACGCCCGCACCACATCGAGTACGGAGTGGCCCTCGCCGCTGCCCAGGTTGAGGGTGAGCAGCTGGGGCGGCTCCGCGAGCAGCACATCGAGGGCGGCCCGGTGCCCCTCGGCCAGATCCATCACGTGGATGTAGTCGCGGATGCCGCTGCCATCGGGGGTAGGCCAGTCGCCACCGAACACCTGCAGCTCCGCCCGCCGCCCCACCGCCACCTGGCTCACGAAGGGGAACAGGTTGTTGGGGACGCCGCTGGGGTCTTCGCCGATGCGCCCACTGGGGTGGGCCCCCACGGGGTTGAAGTAGCGCAGTCGGGCGATGCGCCAACCGGGCTCACTGGCGGCCAGATCGTCCAGCAGCTGCTCCACGGCGGCCTTGCTGTGGCCGTAGGGGTTGATTGGCTGGATCGGGGCCGTCTCGGGGATCGGCACCACTTCGGGGTAGCCGTAAAGGGTGGCGCTGCTGCTGAACACCAGGGTGCGGCAGCCGTGGGCCTGCATGGCTGCCAGCAGCTGGCGTGAGCCCGCCAGGTTCACATCCCAGTAGCGCAGCGGCTCGCGCACCGATTCCCCCACCGCCTTGAGCCCGGCGAAGTGGATCACCGCCGCCACGGGCTGGTCGCCGGGGGCCGCGGCGAAGGTGCGATCCAGATCGGCTGCCGAGCGGATGTCGCCCTCCACAACCGTCAACCGCTGGGCGGCTTCAGGGCCGGCCAGCTCCTGCACCCGCCGCAGGGCTTCCGGGGCGCTGTTGGAGAAATTGTCGAGCACCACCAGGTTGTGGCCGGCCTCCAGCAACACCAGGGCGGTGTGGCTGCCGATGAAGCCGGCGCCTCCCGTAATCAGCAGTTGGGCCAAGCGGGTCATCCATGCTTCCGGAATAGTCTCTCCCTCTGGGCTTGCCCCGTTCCATGGCGTCACCAACCATCCGCAGCATTTGCTGCATCGGCGCGGGCTACGTGGGTGGGCCGACGATGGCGGTGATTGCCGACCGCTGCCCTGAGCTCCAGGTGACGGTGGTTGATCTGAATGCCGAGCGGATCGCCGCCTGGAACGATCCCGACCTCAGCCAGCTGCCCGTCTACGAGCCGGGACTCGATGCGGTGGTGGGCCGCTGCCGGGGCCGCAATCTGCACTTTTCCACGGCGGTGGAGGAGGCGATCGCGGCGGCCGACATGGTGTTCCTGTCGGTGAACACCCCCACCAAAACCAAGGGCCTGGGGGCCGGCCAGGCCAGCGATCTCAAGTGGGTGGAAGCCAGTGCCCGCACCGTGGCCCAGGCGGCCCAGGGCCACACGATCGTGGTGGAGAAGAGCACCCTGCCGGTGCGCACGGCTGCGGCGGTGAAGGCGATTCTGGATGCGGGGCCGGCGGGCAAGAGTTTCGCGGTGCTCTCCAACCCCGAATTCCTGGCGGAGGGTACGGCGATTGCGGATCTGGAGGCTCCTGATCGGGTGCTGATCGGCGGGGAGGACCCCGAGGCGATCGCGGCCCTGGCGGGCATCTACGGCCAGTGGGTGGAGCCCCAGAAAATCCTGCGCACTAATCTCTGGAGCAGTGAGCTCTCCAAGCTCACGGCCAATGCCTTTCTGGCCCAGCGGATCAGCTCGATCAACAGCATTGCCGCCTTCTGCGAGGCCACGGGGGCGGATGTGCGGGAGGTGGCCCGGGCGATCGGGGCCGACAGCCGCATCGGGCCGAAGTTTCTGCAGGCGGGGCCGGGGTTTGGGGGCAGTTGCTTCCAGAAGGACATCCTGAATCTGGTGTACCTGTGCCGCCACTACGGCCTGGAGGAGGTGGCGGCCTACTGGGAGCAGGTGGTGACGCTCAACACCTGGCAGCAGCACCGCATTGCCAAGTTGGTGGTGAACAAGCTGTTCGGCACGGTGAGCGGTAAGCGGATCGGGATCCTTGGCTTTGCCTTCAAGGCCGATACCAACGACACCCGTGAATCGCCGGCGATCCGCATCTGCCGGGATCTGCTGGAGGAGGGGGCGGTGTTGGCGATCGTGGATCCCAAGGTGAGCGAGGGGCAGATGGCTCGCGACCTGGGCCAGCCGGCAGGTGCGGCCAGTGGCGAACACGCAGCCGAGGGGAGCTGGCACGCTGTGAGCGATGTGCAGCAGGCGGCCAGCGGTGCCGATGCCCTGCTGCTGCTCACGGAGTGGCAACAGTTTGCCGCGATCGATTGGCCGGCAGTGGCGGCGCTGATGCGCCAGCCGGCCTGGCTGTTTGATGCCCGGGCCAGGGCGGACGCCGGCGCTGCCCGCGCCGCGGGTCTGCAGGTGTGGACCGTGGGGGAGGGCTGAGTCATGCCCGTTTCTCTCCCCCGCAACCTGGTCACCGGCGGCGCCGGCTTCGTGGGGTCGCACCTGGTGGACCGGCTGATGGCGGCCGGCGAGGAGGTGCTCTGCCTCGACAACTACTTCACCGGCCGCAAGGCCAACGTGGAGCAGTGGATCGGCCATCCGCGCTTTGAGCTGATCCGCCACGATGTCACCGAGCCGATCAAGCTCGAGGTGGATCGGATCTGGCACCTCGCCTGCCCGGCCTCACCGGTGCACTACCAGCACAACCCGATCAAGACCGCCAAAACCAGCTTCCTGGGCACCTACAACATGCTCGGCCTGGCCCGGCGGGTGGGGGCGCGGTTGCTGCTGGCCAGCACCAGTGAGGTGTATGGCGATCCGGAGGTGCATCCCCAGCCCGAGAGCTACCGGGGTTGCGTCAACACCATTGGATTGCGCAGCTGCTATGACGAGGGCAAGCGCATCGCCGAGACGCTGTGCTTCGACTACCGGCGCATGCACGGCACCGAGATCCGGGTGGCGCGGATCTTCAACACCTACGGGCCGCGGATGCTGCCCGACGACGGCCGGGTGGTGAGCAACTTCATTGTTCAGGCGTTGCGCGGTGAACCGCTCACCCTCTATGGCACCGGCAGTCAAACCCGCTCGTTTTGCTACGTGGACGATCTGGTGGAGGGTCTGATCCGGCTGATGAATGGGGCCCACACCGGCCCGATCAACATTGGCAACCCGGGCGAATTCACCATCCGCCAGCTGGCGGAGCTGGTGCGCGAGCGGATCAACCCCGAGCTGCCGCTGATCGAACAACCCCTGCCGGCGGATGATCCGCTGCAACGCCAACCGGTGATCGCGCTGGCGCAGCAGGAGCTGGGCTGGCAGCCCACGGTGCCGCTGGAGCAGGGGCTGGAGCCCACCATCGCCTTCTTCCGCGAGGCGCTCAGCTGAATGCCGAAGGACCCCTCCCCCCAGCTGCCCTCCCTGATTCCGTACAGCTTGACCAGAACTCAGCCCAGGCTCCTGTGGAGTGATCAAGCCGCTCCCCCCGCCCGCTGCCCATGACCATTTTCGTCACGGGTGCCGCGGGCTTCATCGGTGCGGCCGTGTGCGAGCGCCTGTTGGCCCGCGGCGAGCGGGTGGTGGGGTTGGACAACTTCAATCCCTACTACGACCCTGTGTTGAAGCGGGCGCGGATCGCCCAGCTGCAGCCAACGCAGTCCCGCACCGGCGGTGCTTCCTGGACGCTGATTGAGGCCGATCTGGAGGATCGGGCGGCGGTGGAGGCCGTCTTCGCCCAGCACAAGCCCACCAGGGTGATCCACCTGGCCGCCCAGGCGGGGGTGCGCTATTCGCTGGAGAATCCGGCGGCCTACATCCAGAGCAATCTGGTGGGGTTTGGCCACATCCTTGAGGGCTGCCGCCACCACGATGTGGAGCATCTGGTGTACGCCTCCAGTAGCTCGGTGTACGGCGGCAATACCAACCTGCCGTTCACGGAGCACCAGCCGGTGAACCACCCGGTGAGCCTGTATGCGGCCACCAAAAAGGCCAACGAACTGATGGCCCACACCTACAGCCACCTCTACGGGCTACCGGCCACCGGCCTGCGCTTCTTCACGGTGTACGGCCCCTGGGGCCGGCCCGACATGGCGCCGATGCTGTTCGCCAAAGCGATCCTGGCCGGCGAGCCGATCCGGGTGTTCAACCAGGGCCGCATGCGCCGGGATTTCACCTACATCGATGACATCGTCTCCGGGGTGATCGCCTGCGCCGACCGGCCCGCCACCCCCAATCCCGCCTTCGATGCCTCGGTGCCCGATCCAGCCACCAGCTGGGCCCCGCACCGGGTGTTCAACATCGGCAACAGCGAGCCGGTGGAGCTGCTGCACTTCATCGACGTGCTGGAGCAGGCCCTGGGCCGGCGGGCGATCCGGGATCTGCAACCGATGCAGCCCGGTGATGTGGAGGCCACCGCCGCTGACACGGCCCTGCTGGAGGCCTGGGTGGGCTTTCGGCCCGCGACGTCGATCGAGGTGGGGGTGGAGCGCTTCGCCCGCTGGTACCGCGCCACCTACGCCGCCAGTTCCGCCTGAGCGCCGGCAGGCAGACTCACCCCACCCGCTCCTTTCGCCTTGGCGTCGCTGCAGAGCCTGCGTGGCATGGTCGATCTGTTGCCGGAGCAGATCGCGTTGTGGCAGCACGTGGAGGCCACGGCCCGGGACCAGTTCCGCCGTGCCGGTATCGCCGAGATCCGCACGCCCCTGCTGGAGGTCACCGAGCTGTTCGCCCGCGGCATCGGCGAGGCCACCGATGTGGTGGGCAAGGAGATGTACACCTTTCTCGATCGCGGCGAGCGCAGCTGCACCCTGCGACCGGAAGGCACCGCATCGGTGGTGCGGGCGGCGATCCAGCACGGTCTGCTGAGCCAGGGGCCCCAGCGGCTTTGGTATGGCGGGCCGATGTTCCGCTATGAACGCCCCCAGGCGGGTCGTCAGCGCCAGTTCCACCAGATCGGGGTGGAGCTCTTGGGCTTTGCCGATGCCTGCAGCGATGTGGAGGCCATTGCGGTGGCCTGGGATCTGCTGGCCGAACTGGGCGTGGGTGGCCTGGCTCTGGAACTCAATTCCCTGGGCAGCGCCGAGGACCGGGCCCGCTATCGCGAGCAGCTGGTGGCCTGGCTGGAGCAGCGGCGCGAGCGGCTCGATGCCGATTCCCAGGACCGCATCCACACCAATCCCCTGCGGGTGCTCGACAGCAAGAACCCGGATACCCAGGCCCTGCTCGCGGAGGCCCCCAGCCTGGCCTCGGCCCTCAGTGAGGAGAGCCAGGCCCGGTTTGTGGCCGTGCAGCAGGCCCTTACGACCCTGGGCATCCCCTATGTGCTCAACCCCCGGCTGGTGCGGGGCCTGGACTATTACAGCCACACGGCCTTTGAGATCACCAGCAGCCAGCTGGGCGCCCAGGCCACGGTGTGCGGTGGCGGCCGCTACGACGGGCTGGTGCAGCAACTGGGCGGGCCGGCGACGCCGGCGATCGGCTGGGCCCTGGGGATGGAGCGCTTGGTGTTGCTGCTCAGCCAGCTGGAGCAGCCGATGGCGACCATTCCGGCGTTGGATCTCTATGTGGTGAGCCGCGGTGAGGCGGCGGCTACCCAGGCCCTGGCCCTGGCGCGCCGCTGCCGCCAGGCCGGGTTGGCAGTGGAGCGCGATGCCAGTGGAGCCGCCTTTGGTAAGCAGTTCAAGCGGGCCGATCGCTCCGGAGCGCGCTGGGCGGCCGTGATTGGCGACCAGGAGGCCATCGATGGCGTGGTGGGCCTCAAGGATCTGCGCTCCGGCAGTGATCAGCAAGCCGATCGGCGGCTCAGCCCCGAAGCCCTGCTTGAGGCCCTCGCAGCGTCCCTGCCGAGATCATGACGCCGTAGGACCTGTCCACCGGAGCAGGCCACTCCCGGGTGCTGGGCCTTTGACTGCCTACACCACTGAGAGCGGAGCAGCTGCGGCCCTGATGGGTGATCCGACCCTCGCGATCATTGCCGGTGAGGGCGCATTGCCGAGGATGCTCTCGGAGGCTCTCACCCGCGCGGGCCGCGCCCACATTGCCTGTTACCCCCATGGACTGGAGGTGGAGGTGCCGGCGGCGGAGGAATTTTTCTTCGAGCGTTCGATTGCCTTCATCAAGTCGTTGCAGCAGCGGGGCATCGACCAGATCGTGATGGTGGGCAAGTTTGTGCGGCCGCGGTCGCTCAACTTGCTGCGCTTTGAGGGGTCCACCTTGATGGCCGCCCCCCGCATCCTGGCGTCGCTGCGCAATGGCGATGACGCCTCCCTGCGGGCCCTAGCCCAGATCATCGAGGAGCACGGCCTGAAGGTGGTGGGCATCGAGGACGTGGCCCCGAATCTGCTGCCGGAGCCCGGCCTCTACGCCAGCACCGTGCCCAGCGATCTGGATCGGGCCGACGTGGAGCGGGCGGCTTACATCGTCGAGGCCATCTCCCAGGTGGATGTGGGCCAGGGTGCGGTAGTGGCCAAGGGCCTGTGCCTCGCCACCGAAGCCCTGCCTGGCACGGACGCCATGCTCGAGTGGGTGGCTTCCACCCGCACCGATCGGCCGGAGTCGGGCCGCTCCGGGGTGCTGTACAAGGCCCCCAAGCTCAACCAGGACCGGCGCATGGATCTTCCCGGCATTGGGCCCACCACCGTGGCCAAGGCCGCAGCGGCGGGCTTGGCTGGCATCGCCTGGGAGGCCCGCAGCGCCCTGTTGCTCGATGCCGAGCAAACCATGGCTGACGCCGAGCGCCTAGGGCTGTTTTTGTGGTCGCGGGAGCCGAATGTGGACTGAACCGTGACCCGGTTCGGGCTCGATTCGATTCATCCTCCCGCCTGCTCCAGCACCCCTTTGCTGCTGGGTACGGCGCCGGCCCGGCGGGGATCCAGTTCCACCGCCAGCCGTAGGGCCCGCGCAAACGCTTTGAAGCAAGCTTCCACGATGTGGTGGGAGTTCACCCCATCCAGCTGGCGGATGTGCAGGGTGAGGCCACTGTTGTTGGCCACGGCCACGAAGAACTCCTTCACCAGCTCCGTGTCGTAGCTGCCGATCTTCTGGGCCGGAATCTTCAGGCCGTAGCTGAGGTGGGGCCGGCCGGAGCAGTCGAGGGCCACTTGCACCAGGGCCTCATCCAGAGGGGCCACGAAGTGGCCGAAGCGGTGGATGCCGCGACGGTCGCCCAGGGCCTGGGCCAGGGCCTGGCCCACGGCGATGCCCACGTCCTCGTTGGTGTGGTGGTCGTCGATGTGGGTGTCGCCCTTGGCGCTGATCTCCAGGTCGATCAGTCCATGGCTGGCCAGCTGGTGGAGCATGTGGTCGAGAAACGGCACGCCGGTGTTCACCGTGCAGCGGCCGCTGCCATCCAGTCCCAGCGTCACGCGCACATCGGTCTCGCCGGTGGTGCGATGCACGGTGCCCCGTCGGTTGAGACCGTTCTGCCCTACGACGGCTGTCATGCCTTCACTGCACGCGCTCTGGATTCCCCATGCTGACAGCAGAATCCCGCCAGCGCTGCAGCAGGTCGCCGTAGGCGTCCACGCGCCGATCCCGCAGAAAGGGCCACCAGCGCCGCACCGTTTCGCTGCGGCCCAGGTCCAGGTCCACGGTTAACGCGGACTCCCCGTCGACGGGCGCCTCGGCGAGCAGCTCTCCCTGGGGTCCGCAGGCGAAGCTGCTGCCCCAGAACTCGAGCCCTGATCCCGAGGCCTTTGGGTCCCGCTCCAGTCCACAGCGGTTCACGGCCAGGACGGGCAGTCCATTGGCGATGGCATGGCCCCGCTGCACCGTGATCCAGGCCTGACGCTGGCGCTGGCGTTCGTCCGCCTCCTCGTCGGGATCCCAGCCAATCGCCGTTGGGTAGACCAGCAGCTCAGCTCCGGCCAGGGCCATCAGCCGCGCCGCCTCCGGATACCACTGATCCCAGCAGATCAGTACCCCCAGCCGGCCGACGCTGGTGGTGATCGGTTCAAAGCCCAGATCTCCAGGGGCGAAATAGAACTTCTCGTGGAAGCCTGGATCGTCCGGGATGTGCATCTTGCGGTAGGTGCCGGCGATGGTGCCGTCCCGCTCCAGCACCACTGCGGTGTTGTGGCTCAAGCCTGGCGCCCGCCGCTCAAACAGGCTGATCACCAGCACCACCCCCAGCTCCCGGGCCAGTTCGCCGTACACCCGCGTCGAGGGGCCGGGAATCGGCTCCGCCAGATCATGCAGGGCCACGTCCTCGCGCTGGCAGAAATAGGGACCGGCCTGGAGTTCCTGGAAGATCACCAACTGGGCACCGGCGCTGGCCACCCGGCGCACCGCCGCTTCGGTGGCCTGGCGCATCGCTTCCGCCTCGCCGCGCCAGCGTTGTTGCAGCAACCCCACCCGCAGGGTCCGGCCCGATGGGTCCTGCATCCTCACGGTCAACGGAACACCTCCGCCGGGATCTGCATCGTCGCGCAGTGCAGGGAGCCGTGCTGCAGCAGCAGCGCCGTGCAGTCGAGGGGGAGGATCCTCCAGCCCGGGCAGGCCTGGCTCCAGGCCGCTGCGGCCGCCCCATCCCGTGCGGGGTCCCCGTAGGTCGGGAGCAGCAGGGTGCCGTTCAGGAAGAGGGCATTGGCGTAGGTGGCTGGAAGTGGTCTGTCGTCATCGGGGGCGCGCCGTGTCGGCCCTGCCGGCAGGGGGACCAGCCGGTAGGGGGCGCCGGTGGCTGTGCGCAACGTCTGCAGTTGGCGCTGGAGTGCCGCGTCGGCCACGTGCACCAGGGTGTCCTGGGGGCAGAAGCGCACCAGGGTGTCGATGTGGGCGTCGGTGTCATCCCCGGCCAGGGCCTCCTGTTCCAGCCACAGCACCCGGTCTGCCCCGAGCTGCTGGCGCAGCTCCCCCTCCAACGCCGAGCGGTCCAGGTCCGGGTTGCGGCTGGACGCCAGCAGACAGTTGCTGGTGGTCAGCAGCGTGCCTTGCCCGTCACTGTCGATGCTGCCGCCCTCGAGCACCAGCGGCAGCCGCTGCAGGGGGGTGGGGCCCAGGGCTCCGGCGGCGTGCAGGGCACCGGTGGCGGCGTCATCTCCCGTGCTGTCGTACTTGCCGCCCCAGCCGTTGAAGCGGAAATCCAGCAGCAGGGGGACCTCCCGTGCGCTGCCCTGGGGTGTGGTGGGCCTCTCCAGCACGGTGATCGGGCCGTAGTCGCGCGTCCAGGTGTCGCGGGCGGGGCTGGCCAGCACCTGGAGCCGCGGCTTGGGGCCTGCAGCCAGGCAGGCCAGGGCAGGGCCTAGCTCGGCCAGGGCTCGCTCACGGTCTTCCACCAGCAGCAGCACGGGCACGAGCTCCGTGAGCACCGTCAGGAGTTGCCGGTAGCAGGCCCGCACCTCCTCCAGATAGGGCTGCCAGTCCCCTCCGGCGCGGGGCCAGGCCAGCAGCACCGCGCCCACCGGTTCCCACTCCGCTGGTAGGCGGCGGCTGGGTGCTCCCTCAGCGGTGCCGCTCACATCCCGGTGATGCAGTAGCCGGCGTCCACGTAGATCACCTGACCGGTGATGCCGGAGCTCAGGGGGCTGGCCAGGAAGGCGGCGGTGCTGCCCACCTCCTCCTGGGTCACGGTGCGCTGCAGGGGGGCCTTGGCCTCCACGTTGTGGATCATGTCGAGGATGCCGCCGATGGCGCTGCTGGCCAGGGTGCGGATCGGGCCGGCGCTGATGGCATTCACCCGCACCTGCTTCTCGGGGCCCAGCTCGGCGGCCAGGTAGCGCACCGAAGCCTCCAGGGCCGCCTTGGCCACGCCCATCACGTTGTAGTTGGGGATGGCCCGCTCGGCCCCCAGATAGCTCAGGGTGATCACGCTGCCGCCCGGGTTGAACAGGGGCTTGGCGTAGCGGCAGAGGGGTGCCAGGGAGTAGGCGCTCACCTCCAGGGCCCGGGCGAAGCCCTCGGGGCTGATGGCGGAGTAGTCGCCGATCAGTTCGTCCTTGCCGGCGAAGGCCAGGCAGTGCACCAACACGTCGATGGAACCCCACTGCTCCTTCACCCGGGCGAACACGGCTTCGATCTGGGCCGGGTCCTGCACGTTGAGGGGTTCGAACAGGGTGGGGGCCAGGGGGGCGGTGAGCTCGCGCACCTTGCCCTCGAAGCGGCCCTTGTCATCGGGCAAGTAGGTGACGCCGAGCTCAGCACCGGCGGCGTGCAGCTGCTGGGCGATCCCCCAGGCGATCGACTTGTTGTTGGCGATGCCCGTCACCAGGGCTGTCTTGCCGCGCAAATCAAGGAGCATGGGAGCAGGAGCCGGGAGCCGGAACGATGCGATCGGGGGATTCTCTCCCACCCGGGGATCTGCCCCGCCAGTTCGCCAGCCGAACGGAGCTGCAGGCCACCCTGCGGCAGCTGTTTCCCGAGGCTGCCGGCGACCTGAGCCCGATCCGGGGGGGACGCCAAGCCGCTGCTGCTGCCCTGGCGGCCATCGATCCAGGCGCCTATGGCCGCAGCCGCAATCACCTCGATGGGGCGGTGACCCGCCTGTCGCCCTGGATCCGCCATGGCGTGCTCAGCCTGGTGGAGGTGCGTGAGGAGGTGTTCGCCTGGCTGGAGCGCAGCGGCCAGCCTCCCCAGGCCGCCGCCAAGTTGATCAATGAACTGGGCTGGCGCGACTACTGGCAGCGGCTCTGGCGCCAGCTCGGCGATGGCATCTGGCGCGATCGCGAACCGCTCAAGACGGGCCATGCCCCCGAGCACTACGCCAACGCGCTGCCGGCGGATCTGCTCGAGGCCCGCACCGGTCTGGCCTGCATGGATGGCTTTGTGCAGGAGCTGCACACCACCGGCTGGCTGCATAACCATGCCCGGATGTGGTTGGCCAGCTACGTGGTGCACTGGCGCCGGGTGCGTTGGCAGGCCGGCGCCCGTTGGTTTCTGCAGCACCTGCTCGACGGGGATCCCGCCAGCAACAACCTCAGCTGGCAGTGGGTGGCCAGCAGCTTCAGCAGCAAGCCCTACCTGTTCAACCGCGACAACCTGGAGCGCTTCAGCTCCGGGCGCTACTGCCGCGTCTGCAGGGCCGCCACCGATGGCACCTGCCCGTTTGACGCCAGCTACGAGCAGCTTCAGGCCGCGTTGCTGGGGGCGCCGTCATGCTGAGGCCCGTGCTCTGGATTCACGGCGAGGCCCTCGGGCCGGCCAACCCCGCCCTGGTGGCCCACCCGGGGGCCCCGGCGGTGTTCGTGTTTGATCGGGACTTGATCGTGCAGGCGGACCTGAGCCTCAAGCGCCTGGGCTTTCTTTACGAGTGCCTGCTGGAGCTGCCGGTGACCCTGCGCCACGGCGATGGGGCCGAGGAGGTGCTGACCTTTGCCCGTCGCCATGGGGCCGATGGGGTGGTGACCAGCGCGGCGGTGGATCCCCGCTTCGAGGCTTTGCGGGAACGGATCGCTGCCCAGCTGCCGGTGCAGGTGCTCGAGCCCGAGCCCTTCGTAGAGCTGCCGGAGCCGCTGGATCTGGGCCGTTTCAGTCGCTACTGGCGCCGGGCTGAGCCGGCGCTGTGGGCGCGGGCTGGAGCAGCCGCTCCTCCTGTTCCAGCACGGCGTTGGGATCGCTGAGCAGGTCGGCTTCCTCCAGCAGGGGGTAGGGCACGGGTTTGATCTCTTGGGCCGTGCGGGGCGGCTCCACCCAGCTGAAGCTGCTGCGTGGTGCCCGCCCGCGGCACAGGGCCTCGCTCTGCTCGCGCAGGGCCCGGCGCACGTCCGCCCGGGCGACGGCCTGGAAGAATTCCTGGCGCGGGGCCAGGCCCGAGCTGAAGGGGGCCGTGCCATTGCCGTTGAACAGGCGGGCCGCATCGGCGCTCCAGCGGGGCTGGCAGCGTCCGCTCTGGCGGGTGTCGGTGTCGATCCAGATGTGCAGGCCGTAGCCATCGGGCTGGCTCACCACGGCGAGGCCGTCGTGGGGCAGCCGGCGCTGCAGGGGGTAGATCGCCCAGGTGGCATGGCGGTGGGCCGGCACGCAAGCACTGAGAAGGCTGGCTCCCAGGCCGGTGGCGAGGACCGTGGCCAGGGCACGGCTCAGGCTGGGGAGTCTCCGGAATGGGGTCACAATTGGGTCGCATTGCGGAGCGATGGGAATCATGGCCCTCACCCCCTCCACGATGCTGCCGCTGGGCACACCGTTGCCCCTGGAGAGGATCGCCGACGAGCTGGACGCCGGCAGCACCCGCCAGGTGAGCGGCGCTCCTCTCGATCTGGCGGCACTGGCGGGGCGCCCGGTGCTGGTGCTGTTTCTCTGCGCCCACTGTCCGTTTGTGAAGCACATCGAGCCCGAGATCACCCGGCTAGCGGGCGATCACGCGGGAGGCACGGGCCCCGATGGGCTGCAGCTGATCGGCATCTCCAGTAACAGCACCCTCAGCCATCCCCAGGACGGCCCGGAGGGTCTGCGGGCCCAGGCCGCTGCCTGTCACTGGACCTTCCCCTACCTCTTTGATGCCGACCAGGCCCTGGCCCGGGCGTTTCAGGCGGCCTGTACGCCCGACCCGTTCCTGTTTGGGCCTGACCATCGGCTGGCGTATCGCGGCCAGTTGGATGGCACCCGTCCCGGTCAGGGCGAGCCCTGCGACGGTCGGGATCTGCGGGCCGCCATCGCTGCCGTCCTCGCGGGAGATCCGGTGAACGGGGAGCAGCGCCCGTCGATCGGCTGCAACATCAAGTGGCATCCCGGCCGCGAGCCGGAGTGGTGGGCGACTTAAGTTGCTCCCCATGCAAGTGCCCCCCTTCAGCCTCAGCGAGCAGATCCAGGAGCTGGGTGCAGCTCTCGATCAGGCCGTGCTGGAGGTGTTGCGCAGTGGTCAATACATCGGCGGCGCCACGATTGCCCGCTTTGAAGCCGACTTCGCCACGGCCTGTGGCGTCCCCCACGCCATCGGCTGCAACAGCGGCACCGATGCCCTGATCCTGGCCCTGCGGGCCCTGGGCATCGGCCCAGGCGATGAGGTGATCACGGCCTCCTTCAGCTTTTTCGCCACCGCTGAAGCGATCAGCGCCGTGGGCGCCACGCCGGTGTTTGTGGATGTGGAAGAGAGCAGCTATCTGATCGATCTCGACCAGCTGGAAGCGGCCATCACCCCCGCCACCAGGGCCCTGCTCCCGGTCCATCTGTTCGGCCGCCCCGTGGACATGGAGCGGGTGTGCGCGATCGCGGCCCGTCATGGCCTCAAGGTGATCGAAGACTGTGCCCAGGCCACGGGAGCCAGCTGGGCCGGCCGACCCGTGGGCAGCTGGGGGGATGCGGGCTGTTTCAGTTTCTTCCCCACCAAGAATCTCGGTGGCGGCGGGGATGGGGGCGCGATCACCTGCCGGGATACCGAGCTGGCCCAGGCCATCCGCGAGCTGGCGGTGCACGGCATGCCCCGCCGCTACCTCCACACGGCCCTGGGTTACAACAGCCGCCTCGACGCCATCCAGGCGGCCGTTCTCAACGTCAAGCTGCCCCATCTGCCCCGCTGGGTGGAGCGCCGCGGCGCCATCGCCCGCCATTACCGCGAGCAGCTGGCCGCCCTGGGCGCCGTGGCCTTACCGGAAGCCGGTCCCGCTGGGCACAGCTGGAACCAATTCGTGCTGCGGGTGCCCCAGTGCCCGGGTGCCCGGGCCTGCGAGGCGGCCCCGGGGGCCTGTGTGCCCTCGTCCGACAGCGCCACGTTCTCCCTTCCCGAGGCCTGCTGCCGCGACTGGCTCAAGCAGCAGCTGCAGGAGGCTGGCGTCAGCACGATCATCTATTACCCCATCCCCATCCACCGCCAGCCGGCCTACGACGCGCTGGGCTACGGCCCGGGATCGCTGCCGATCACCGAGCGTCTCTGCAGTGAGGTGCTCAGCCTGCCGATTTTCCCCGAGCTCAGCGACGTGCAGCAGCAGCGGGTGATCGAGGTGCTCCACAGCGTGGTGGGCCAACCCGTCGCTGTTTGAGCCCCGCCTGACTCAAGCCTTGATCGTGGCGTAGAGGTCCTTGAAACGGGCCTGTTGGCTTTTGTGGTTCACCAAGGGTGCCGGGTAGCCCCGGCGCTCCAGGGGCGCGATCTCGCCACTGATCAGGTCGCGGGTGCTCACATGGCTGAGCTCTGGCAGCCAGGTGCGGATGTAGGTGCCCTCGGGATCGAACTTGCTGGCCTGGGTGGCCGGATTGAAGATGCGCAGGGGCTTGGGGTCCATGCCGCTGCTGGCACTCCATTGCCAGCCGCCGTTGTTGGCGGCCAGATCACCATCCACCAGCCGCGCCATGAAGGCGGCTTCACCCCAGCGCCAGTCGCAGATCAGGTCCTTCACCAGGAAGGACGCCACGATCATGCGGCAGCGGTTGTGCATCCAGCCGCTGGCGTTGAGCTGGCGCATGGCCGCATCGATGATCGGCATGCCCGTGAGCCCCTCGCTCCAGGCCTCAAACCAGCCGCGGTCGTTGTCCCAGGGGAAGGCGCGCCACTGGGGCCGGTAGGGCCCGTCCGCCAGCTCCGGGAAATGGAACAGGGCCTGTTGGTAGAACTCGCGCCAGGCCAGTTCCTGCTCCCACACCTGGATGGAGTGCTCCTCCTCCTGGCTGCGGGCCAGCGGACGGGCCTGTTGGGCGGCGGCCCAGGCCTGGCGGGGGCTGAGTGTGCCGAACTTGAGGGCGGCGCTCAGGCTCGACGTGCCCGCTTCGCCCGGGATGTTGCGGCCCGGTTCGTAGCCCAGCAGGGGGATGGAGCGGCCATCGCCATTGCAGAAGGTTTGCAGCTGTTCCTGGGACGCCCGTTCGCCGGGGTGGCAGGGGCACTGCGCGGCGCCGCTAAAGCCATGCTCCAAGTCCGGGCTCGCGATCGGCAGATCTGCTAGGGCTCCGGCGAGCTGGGCGGGATCAAGATCGATCAGGGCATTTGGCGGCGGCAGGGGATCCAAGCCACCGGAGGCTGCTGTGCCGGCAGCGCTGGCTTCCTCCACCTTGCGGCGCCAGCTGCGCCAGAAGGGTCCATAGACCCGATAGGGGTCGCCGTTGCCGGTTTTGAGGGCTTCCGGGGGGATCAGCAGCTGGTCCCAATCGGCCAGCACCTTGCGCCCCTCCGCCTGCAGGGCCCGCGCCACCCGCCGGTCGCGCTCGCGCCCGAACGGCTCCACGTCCCGGTTCCACGCCACCACGTCGGCGCCAAGGGCGCAGGCCAGGCGCGGCAGGAGTTCGGCTGGATCTCCGCGGAGCACCACCAGCCTGCTGCCGGCCTGCTGCCAGCTCTGCTCCAGCTCCTTCAGGCTCTCAGACAGAAACCACAGCCGTGCCGGCGCCATGGTGGGCTCCGACAGGATGGCCGGATCCAGCACAAACACCCCGGTGACCGCCGGGGTGGTGGCGGCCGCAGCAGCCAGGCCCCGGTTGTCCGCCAGGCGCAGGTCGCGGCGGTGCCAGAACAGCCAGCGGGGTGGAGTCATCAGAGGCCAAGCAGTTGCTTGGCCCGCAGCCAGGCGGTCACGCTCTTGCCATCGAGGTATTCATTGCCGCTGGCCAAGGCCGCATCGAGTTCGGCCGGTTCCATCAACAGCACCTCCAGGTCTTCGTCGTCGTCGCCGGCGGGGGGCTCGGCCAGGGGGCTGAGCTCGCGGGCCAGGAACAGGTGGATCACCTCATCGGAGTAGCCCGGACAGGGCAACATTGCCCCCAGGGCATCCCAGCGGCTGGCGCTGTAGCCGGCCTCCTCCTGGAGCTCCCGCCGCATGGTGCTGAGGGGATCTTCACCGTCATCGAGGGTGCCGGCGGGGAATTCCAGTAACCGGGTGGCCACCGCGAAGCGGTACTGGCGCAGCACAACCACCCGGCCGTCGTCGAGTACGGGTACGGCGAGGGAGGCGCCGGGGTGGCGGATCAGGCCGAAGCTGCCCACCACACCCATCGGCAGTTCGACCCGGTTCACCTCAAAGCGGATCTTGCGGGCCTCGAGCGCCGCGGTGGTTTCCAGGTGGCGCGCGGGCTCAGGAGCGGGGAGGGGCGCCATGGGCGAGCGGTGAGTGCAGCGGTGCCGTCAGCATCGCGCAGGGATGGCCGCTGTTCACCCACCACGGTTTCCCTCCAGGTGCTCTGGCCAGCCGGCTCGACCGGGGAGGACCATCGCCGTGCAGCTTGGTGCCAGGGTTTTTGCTCCTGGACCCTCGCCCAGGGCAGCCAGCGGGGCCAGGACGAAGTCCCGCTCGTGCCAGAGGGGATGGGGCAGTTGGAGCTGGGGAGTTTGGCAGCGCAGATCCCCCCACCACAGCAGGTCGAGGTCGAGGCTGCGGGGGGCCCAGCGTTCGTGGCGCTCCCGGCCAAAGTGCTGCTCGAGCCTTTGCAACCGCTCCAGCAGTGCCTCCGCTGCTGTGGTGTGGGGGGGGCTGGGGCCATCCACCAGCACCACGGCATTGAGGTAGTTGGCTTGGCCAGGGGGGCCGCCCACGGGTTGGGTTTCAAACAGGGGAGACCAGCGAAAGGTTGCTGGCTGCCCAGGCGGCGGCAGGCCCTGGTTCCACCCCTGCACCCCGGCCTCGAGCAGGGGGCGCACGGCGATCAGGGTGGCGAGCGGGCTGCCACTGGGGCCTGGCAGGTTGGCTCCCAGGGCAATGGCCAGGGTGGGGGAGGCGCCTGGGCCGGTCTGATCAGCGAGACTGGCGCGCACGTGAATCGGACCCGGGCCTCCCCATGGTTGCAAGCGGATCGACGCCCGGCGCCACCGCCACCAGCAGCGATATCGCCTCGAGAGCCTTTCCCCTGGCCGCCATCACCGGCCACGGCACCCTCAAGCTGGCCCTGCTGTTGGCGGCGGTGGATCCGGGGCTGGGGGGTGTGGTGATTGCCGGTGGCCGTGGCACCGGCAAATCCGTGCTGGCGCGAGGTCTCCATGCCCTGTTGCCCCCGATCGATGTGCTCGATCTGGGCACCTCCGCTCCGGGCCAGCCCGCCCCCGCGGCGCTCAACAGTGATCCCCAGCGCCCCGACGACTGGGACGCCGCCACCTGCGCCCGGCTCACCGAGCTGGGCGCCGATCCCACGGGCGTCGATGCCCACGCCCTGCTGCCCACCCGGGTGATTCCGGCTCCCTTCGTGCAGGTGCCCCTCGGCATCACCGAAGACCGGCTGGTGGGCTCCGTGGATGTCACGGCCTCCCTGGCCAGCGGCCAGGCGGTGTTCCAGCCGGGCCTCTTGGCGGAAGCCCACCGAGGCGTGCTCTACGTCGATGAGCTCAACCTGCTCGACGACAACATCACCAACCTGCTGCTCGCGGCGGTGGGCAGCGGTGAAAACCGGATCGAGCGCGAGGGCCTCAGCCTCAGCCATCCCTGCCGCTGCCTGCTGATCGCCACCTACAACCCCGAGGAGGGGGCTGTGCGGGATCACCTGCTGGATCGTTTCGCCATCTGCCTGAGTGCCAACCAGGTGCTGGAGCTGGATCAGCGGGTGGAGATCACCCGCAGCGCCATCGGCCACGCCGAATCAAGCGAGCAGTTCCGCCAGACCTGGCAAGAGGACACCGATGCCCTGGCCACCCAGCTGCTGCTGGCGCGCCAGTGGCTGCCGGATGTACAGATCTCCCGCGAGCAGATCACCTATCTGGTGGCCGAGGCCCTGCGCGGCGGCGTGGAGGGTCACCGCAGCGAGCTCTATGCCGTGCGGGTCGCCCGCGCCCATGCCGCCCTCAGCGGCCGGGATCGGGTGGAAGCCGATGACCTGCAGGTGGCCGTGCGCTTGGTGATCGCCCCAAGGGCGCTGCAGCTGCCACCGCCGGATCCCGATCAGCCCCTGGAACCGCCGCCGCCACCCCCGCCGCCCCAGGGGGAGCAGGAGCCCGAGCAGCCGGAGCCCCCCGACAACGAGCAGGAGCCCGAGGACGAGAACGACGACGACAACGACGACCAGGAGGAGGACACCTCCGAGGATCAGGCGCCGCCCCAGGTGCCTGAGGAGTTCCTGCTCGATCCGGAGGCCATCGCCATCGACCCCGATCTGTTGCTGTTCAATGCCGGCAAGGCCAAGAGTGGCGGCAGTGGCAGCCGGGCCGTGGTGTTCAGCGATTCCCGCGGCCGCTACGTGAAGCCGATGCTGCCCCGAGGCCCCGTCAAGCGCATCGCCGTGGATGCCACCCTGCGGGCGGCAGCGCCCTACCAGAAATCCCGCCGCGAGCGCGAACCTCACCGCACCGTGATCGTCGAAGACGGCGACCTGCGGGCTAAGCAACTGCAGCGCAAGGCCGGCGCCCTGGTGATCTTCCTGGTGGATGCCAGTGGCTCCATGGCCCTCAACCGCATGCAGAGCGCTAAGGGGGCCGTGATCCGGCTGCTCACCGAGGCCTACGAAAACCGCGACGAGGTGGCCCTGATCCCCTTCCGCGGCGAGCAGGCCGAGGTGCTGCTCCCCCCCACCCGCTCGATCACCGCCGCGCGCCGTCGGCTCGAGTCGATGCCCTGCGGCGGCGGTTCACCCCTGGCCCATGGCCTCTCCCAGGCGGCCCGGGTGGGGGCCAACGCCCTGGCCACCGGCGACCTGGGCCAGGTGGTGGTGGTGGCCATCACCGATGGCCGTGGCAACGTGCCCCTCAGCCGCTCCCTCGGCCAGCCCCAGCTGGAGGGCGAGGAGCCGGTGGACCTCAAGGAGGAGGTGAAGCAGGTGGCCAGCAGATACCGGGCCCTGGGCCTCAAGCTGCTGGTGATCGACACCGAGCGCAAGTTCATCGGCAGTGGCATGGGCAAGGATCTCGCCGAGGCCGCTGGCGGCAAATATGTGCAGCTGCCCAAGGCGAGTGATCAGGCCATTGCGGCCATTGCCATGGAGGCGATCAGCGGGGTTTAGGGCCGTCTGCTGCCCGGGCCGCTTTGTCCCGTTCCACTGCGGTCTGGGCGGGGTAGAGCTCGTCGAAGAATTTGCCCAGGCCCACCGCCACGCTGCGGATTCCATCCATGAAGCGGGGGTCGTCGGTGAGCTTGGTCACATCGCCGCCTACCGCGTTCCATTTGGCCGTGAGCTGTTCCGCGTTGCTCACGGTGGTCTGCAGCTCTTGAAGCGTTTTGGGGTTGTCCAAGGCGGCCAGCACCCGCCGCAGGTGGGCGCTGCTGCTGTTGAGGTTGGTGATCGTGGGCTGGGCCGACTTCACCGTGGTTTCCAATTCCTTGGCCAGCGCCTGGCCATCCTTCATGAAGGCGGAGGTGTCCTTGGCCGTGCGATCAAAGCTGCTGGCGGCCGTGGACACCTTGCTCAGCAGCTTCATCTGGTCCGTTTCCACCAGCATCTTGTGCATCAGCGTCGTCACGCTGCTGAGGCTTGGGCCCTGAATCCCTGCGATGGTGGCCCCATGGCAGAGGGCCAGAGAGGGATTGCAGGCTTTGGAGCGGGGATTCGGTGACCCCGCCGGCAGGGCGTTGCCCGTGCTGATCAGGGCCACTTCGGCTTCGCCGCCCAACAGGGAGGCTTCGCCGATCTCGGCCATGGCGGGCCGGGCCAGATTGAGGTCGGGATGGGTGATTTCCAGCTCAGCAATCACCGCTTCCGGAGTGACCCGTACCCGCCGGACGCTGCCCACCAGCACCCCCCGATACACGACTGGAGAGCGCTCGGCCAGTCCCTCCGCTTCCTCGAAGCTGGCGTTCACCGTCCAGTACTGGCGGCTCAGGGAGATGCCGCGCAGCCAGAAGGACAGCCCCACCGCGCTGGCGATGGCTGCCAGTAGGGAGAAGCCGACGATCGCTTCACGAATACTGCGGCGCATCGACTCAGAGCTCCGCCGGCTGCATCGGTCCGCGCAGACTACCGCTCCTGAACTGCACCACGTAGGGATCGCTGCAGGTGCGGTAGTCGTCAACCGTGCCGCTCCAGCGGAACTGGCCGTCGTAGAGCAGCACCACCCGCTGTGCTGCGCGTTCGATGGTGCTGTGCACGTGGCTCACCACCACGGAGGTTGCTCCCGCCACATCGGTGGTGCGCACGATCAGGTCTTCGATGCGGGTGCAGGCCACCGGGTCGAGTCCGGCGGTCGGCTCGTCAAACAGCAACAGGGGCATCTGGTCTGAGGATTTGCCGGGATCGTCGATCAGGGCCCGGGCAAAGCTGACCCGTTTCTGCATGCCGCCGCTGAGTTCGCCGGGGAGCTGCTCTTCGATGCCCTGCAGACCTACGGCGTTGAGGGCGGCGCCCACCCGGTTGCGAATCTCCCGCTCGCTGAGGCGGCCGTAGCGGTAGAGGAGGAAACCGACGTTTTCGCGCACGGTGAGCGAGCCCAGCAGAGCTGGGTTCTGAAACACCAGGCGCACATCGGGCGGGGTGCGTTGATCGAGCCGCAGATAGGTCTGGGGGAGCCCGTAGAGGCTCAGGGATCCGGAGCTGGGCAACTGCAGCCCGGCCAGCAGACGCAGGATGGTCGACTTGCCGGCTCCGGACGGTCCGACCACCACCAGCCGCTCCCCCGGAGCAATGCGCAGGTTGACGCTGTCCAGCACGCGCCGGCTGCCCCAGCGCACGCTGAGGTTGGCCATCTCCGCCAGGGGCGTGGGTTGGGCTGGTGCAGGGGTGGCCAGAACGGGGCGTTGCGGACCGTTCCCACTCTGGCCCTTTGCGCCCGGGATGGGTCTCCGTAAAGTTCAGCCACTTGCGGCAGCGTCCTCCCCCGCCCTTTGCGCCCCCCCGTTCCGGCCTCCCGATTGCGGCGATCCCGCCGACCGCTGCCGAAACCGGGCTGGCTGGGCCGCGGCGATCTGCGCCAGAAGGATCTGATGAGCCGCTCCCGCCGGGCGGCCCGCTGGCTGCAACCCGGGCTGGTGGTGAAGCGCTGGGTGCTCACCTCAGGCCTCGGCTTGCTCGTGGCCCTGCTCGGTGCGGCGGTGTGGGCCGATCTGCAGCCGATCTACTGGATGCTCTCCAGCATTCAGTGGCTGCTGGCCCAGGTCACCGGGGTGTTGCCCCGCAAAATCACCGGGCCCCTGGTGCTGCTGGTTGGTGCGGTGTTGATCTGGCTGGGCCAAAGCCGCAGTTTTGGCTCCATCCAGCAGGCCCTGGCTCCGGAAAAGGACACCTTGCTGGTGGACGCCCTGCTTGCCCAGCGCCGCCTGAATCGGGGGCCAAGCATCGTGGCGATCGGGGGTGGAACTGGGCTCTCCACCTTGCTCAGTGGCCTGAAGCGCTACAGCAGCAATCTCACCGCCATTGTCACGGTCGCTGACGACGGTGGGAGCAGTGGCGTGCTGCGCCGGGAACTCGGGGTGCAGCCACCGGGGGACATTCGCAATTGCCTGGCGGCCTTGGCCCGGGAGGAACCCCTGCTCACCCGCCTGTTCCAGTACCGCTTCAAGGCGGGCAGCGGGTTGGAGGGTCACAGTTTCGGCAACCTGTTTCTCTCGGCCCTCACAGCCATCACCGGCAACCTCGAATCGGCCATCACCGCCAGCAGCCGGGTGCTGGCCGTGCAGGGGCAGGTGGTGCCAGCTACCAACGCCGATGTGCGGCTGTGGGCGGAGCTGGAGAACGGGGATCGGATTGAGGGGGAATCGAAGATCGGCCATGCGGCCAGCCCGATCGTGCGGCTGGGCTGCACGCCGGAGCGACCGCCGGCCCTGCCGAGGGCCCTGGAGGCCATTGCCCATGCCGACCTGATCGTGCTGGGGCCGGGCAGTCTCTACACCTCGCTGTTGCCCAACTTGCTGGTGCCCGAGTTGGTGGAGGCCATCCGCCGCAGCAAGGCCCCCCGTCTGTACATCTGCAACCTGATGACCCAGCCCGGGGAAACCGATGGGCTCGATGTGGAAGGCCACCTGCGGGCCATTGAGGCCCAGCTGGCCAGCCTGGGGGTGGAGGAGCGTCTGTTCACAGCCGTGTTGGCCCAGGAGGATCTGGGCGACTCCCTTCTGGTGGACCATTACCGCCATCAGGGAGCCGAACCGGTGGTCTGTGATGTGCGCCAGTTGCGTCGCCAGGGCTATGACGTGACCCTGGCACCCCTCCAGGGCGCCCGCCCTACGGCCACCCTTCGTCACGATCCACGCAGCGTTGCTTTAGCTGTGATGCGCTATTTCCGCAAGCACCAGCGGGGCGCTCAGTAGGCGTCCTGCATTTCGTAGAAGTCCGGCTGCACGTAGTCCTTGCGCAGCGGATAGCCCTTCCAGTCCTCTGGCATCAGCAGCCGTTTGGGGTGGGGGTGGCCTTCAAAACGGATGCCGTACATGTCGAAGGTTTCCCGCTCCTGCCAGTCCGCTCCCCGGAACAGGCCATAGAGGGTGGGGATGGTGAGGTCCCCATCGCGGGCGAGGAACACCTTCAGGCGCACCTCCTCGGGGGCCTGATCGGCGGAGACGACCCCGTGGTTGCTGCGATCGGCCAGGGCCGCCAGTTTCACCAGGTGGTAAAAGCTCACCAGCCGGCCCCCGGGGCCTTCGTCGTAGCCGCCCTGGCATTGCAGGTAGTCGAAGCCCTGGGTTTTCAGGGCGGTTGCGATCACGGGCAGGAACACCGGTTCGACGCCGATCATTTCGACACCGAGGTGGTCGGTGCCCAGGGCAACCTGGTCGAAGCCTTGGCTGGTTAGCCAGGCGCCCACGGCCCCAGCAGCGGGAGCAGCAGAACTGTCCAGCGCCCCATCCTCTGGAGTCGCTGCAGGGGCTGCCTCGGGCGATGGCTCAGGCGAGGGGATGGGAGTCTCTTCGGGCATGGCAGGTGGCGCTCAGGCGTTGGCTTTGGCTGGGATGGCGGCCGCCGGAGCGGGCATCGGCAGGGCGCTGGCCGCAGCCAGGGCCTGCTTTTGGGTTTCGGCGGCGAGGTATTGGCCGTTCACGATGGGTTCCACCGCTTTCATCTGGTGGGACACCGTGCAGTAGCGGTGGGTCTGCTGGAGGTTGCCTCGCTCGGCCAGGGCCTCGTTGCCCACCTTCTTGCGCAGCTTGATCACCGCATCGAAGATCGCCTCCGGCCGGGGCGGGCAGCCGGGTAGGTAGAGATCCACAGGGATGAGTTTGTCCACGCCCCGCACCGCGGTGGTGGAGTCGGCGGAGAACATGCCGCCGGTGATCGTGCAGGCCCCCATGGCGATCACATATTTGGGTTCCGGCATTTGCTCATAGAGCCGCACCAGAGCCGGGGCCATCTTCATGGTGACGGTGCCGGCCACGATCAGCAGGTCGGCCTGGCGGGGGCTGGAGCGGGGCACAAGCCCGAAGCGGTCGAAGTCAAAGCGCGAACCGATCAGGGCCGCGAATTCGATGAAGCAGCAGGCGGTGCCGTAGAGCAGCGGCCACAGGCTGCTGAGTCGGGCCCAGTTGTGGATGTCATCCAGCGTGGTGAGGATCACGTTCTCGGACAGATCCGAGGTCACCGTCGGCGCTCCGACTGGATTGCAGCTGGCCGCCCGCACATCCTTGAGGGCGTTGATGGAGAGGCTTTCGGAGGGGATCGTGTTGGTCATGGGTCAGCTCCACTCGAGGGCGCCCTTGCGCCAGGCGTAGGCCAGGGCCACCACGAGGATGGCAATGAAGATCAGGGCTTCAATGAAGGCCAGCAAGCCCAGGCGGTGGAACGCCACGGCCCACGGATAGAGGAACACGGTTTCCACGTCAAAGATGACGAAGACCAGCGCAAACATGTAGTAGCGAATATTGAACTGAATCCAGGCACCACCAATGGGCTCCATGCCCGATTCGTAGGTGAGCTCCCGTTCACCAACCCGGCTCTTCGGCGAGAGCAGTTTGTTGGCCACCAACGCGAGCACGGGCACGGCCGCCGAGATCAGCAGGAAGCCCAGAAAGGCGTCGTAGCCGGAGAGCACGAACATTCGGGCCAGCCAAACTTGGCAGGCAGTCTGGCATCCGCGCCCGGGGCCTGGGGCCCGTCGATACAGTGGGCCCACCACCTCAGGCCCTGGGATGAGCTCTACCGAAACGCCCGAGCCCCTTCCTGAGGCCATCTCGGCCCCTGAGCCCAATCCGGCCCTTGCGCCCGCCCCAGTGGCCGAGCCCGCGGTGGATCCGGCCACCCATCGCTTTGAGTGCCGCAGCTGTGGTTTCGTCTATGACCCCGCCGAGGGGGTTCGCAAGTTGGCCATTGAGCCCGGCACGCCCTTCGTGGAGCTGGATCCCATCGGCTTCCGCTGCCCGGTCTGCCGCAGCCGGGTGGGCGCCTTCAAGGACATCGGCCCCCGCAACAAGCCCAGTGGCTTCGAGGAGAATCTCAATTTCGGCCTCGGAGTCAACCGCCTCACCCCCGGCCAAAAGAACGTGTTGATCTTCGGGGGCTTCGCCCTGGCCTTTGCCTTCTTCCTCTCCCTCTATTCCCTGCGCTGATGACTGGTCCTTCCCTGTCCCGTCCCTTTCAGCCTTTGCTGCGTCCCCTGATCAGCCTGCTTCTGGTGATCGGACTGGGCTTCGGGCTCTCCGGCTGTGTCACCACGGGCTTGCCAGCGGCCGCCACCAGTCCCTGGCAGCCCGTAGCCCTGACCACCAAGGCCAATCCCCTCGATGTGGCCTTCACCAATGACCGGCACGGCTTTTTGGTGGGCAGCAACCGGCTGATTCTGGAAACCGAGGACGGAGGGGCCAGTTGGTCCGAGCGGGCCCTCGACCTGCCGGAGGAGGAAAACTTCCGTCTGATCAGCATCGATTTCCGTGGGGATGAGGGCTGGATCGCCGGCCAGCCCGGCCTGTTGTTGCACACGACCGACGCCGGCCAAAACTGGAGCCGCCTGTTCCTGGATACCAAGCTGCCCGGGGAGCCGTACCTGATCACGGCTCTGGGTCCCAACCAGGCCGAGTTGGCCACCAACGTGGGTGCCATCTACAACACCCGTGACGGGGGCACCAATTGGCAGGCCGAGGTGGAGGACGCCGCTGGCGCAGTGCGGGAGCTGCGCCGGTTCGCTGATGGCCGCTATGTGAGCGTCAGCAGCCTGGGCAACTTCTTTTCCACCTGGAACCCGGGTGAGGGCACCTGGCAGCCCCACCAGCGCATGAGCAGCCAGCGGCTGCAGTCGATGGGCTTCCAGCCCGATGGAACGCTGTGGATGCTTGCCCGCGGCGCCCAGATCCGCTTCAACCCCGATGCCGCGAACGTGGAGGAGTGGGGCAAAGCCGTGGTGCCGATCACCAATGGCTATGGCTATCTGGATATGGCCTGGGCCCCCGATGGCTCGATCTGGACCGGAGGTGGCAGTGGCACCCTGCTGGTGTCCAACGATGGTGGCAAGAGCTGGCAGAAGGATCCGGTGGGGGCAGCCCAGCCCTCCAACTTCACCCGCATCAGCTTCAGCGCCGATGGCAAGGGCTTCGTGCTGGGGGAACGGGGCTCCCTCCTGCGCTGGGTGGGTTGAGCAGGTGGGCCCTGGCCGCCAACTTCTGTAACCAAGGCGCCGTTGCACTCCCATCCGCCGGCGGCGCACCCCTAGGATCTTCGAGCTGAACGCTTGTCGCTATGGCTGCCGGCTCAACTGGAGAACGCCCGTTCTTCGAAATCATCACGAGCATTCGTTACTGGGTCATCCATGCGGTGACCCTGCCTGCCATCTTCCTGGCTGGCTTCCTGTTCGTGTCCACGGGCCTGGCCTACGACGCCTTTGGCACGCCCCGTCCTGATGCCTATTTCCAGGCTCAGGAAAGCAAGGCTCCTGTCGTGAGCCAGCGCTACGAGGGCAAGAGCCAGCTTGACCTGCGCCTGCAATAAGCCATGACCCAGTCTCCCGTTTCGACCACGCCCCGCAACTATCCGATCTTCACGGTTCGCTGGTTGTCGGTGCATGCCCTTGGCATTCCGACGGTGTTTTTTCTGGGGGCCCTGGCCGCCATGCAATTCGTTCGCCGTTGAGCCGGTTTCTCACCACCAGCCATGCAACGCTCCCCCAACCCCAACAATCTGCCGGTTGAGCTCAACCGCACCAGCCTTTATCTCGGCTTGCTGTTCGTGTTCACGATCGGCATCCTCTTCTCGAGCTACTTCTTCAACTAAGCCTTCGTCACGTCACCCGGAGAGCCCCGATGAGCGGCAAGAAATCCAACCTGCCTGACGGCCGGATCCCGGATCGTCTGCCCGATGGTCGCCCGGCCGTCGCCTGGCGTTCCCGCTGGACCGAAGGGGTACTTCCCCTTTGGCTGGTTGCTACCGCCGGTGGCATGGCCGTCATTTTCGTGGTCGGCCTGTTCTTCTACGGCTCCTACGTGGGTGTGGGTTCCGCCTGACGCTCCCCAGGGATGCCTCTCTGAAAACCCCCTGCAGGGTCGTCTTCGGGCGATCTGCCGGGGGTTTTTCGTGATCAGGCGGTCCCATCGGGCCTTCGCCGATCCATGGGCGAGCAAGCTGGACGACGGGGCTTGCCGAAGCAGGTGACTTGGTTTGGCGAAGAAACGAACACTGTTCAACAACCGCCTCCTGGCCACCTTGGCCGGGCTGCTTCTCAATGCCTATGGCGAGTTGTTTCGCCGGACCTCCCGGATCCGCTTTCAGGCCCACCCCGGGGTGGAGCACTTGGTGAGGGAGCAGGGCGCTGCGGTGATCTTCGCCCTCTGGCACCGGCATGCCTTTTTCGTGCCGCTGTTGAGGGGCTTCCGGCGCCAGCCCATCACCGTGCTGCTTAGCGCCCATAGGGATGCCCAGATCGTGGCGGTGGCGGTGCGGCTCCGGGGCCTGAAGGTCGTGGCTGGCTCCTCGACCCGCGGCGGGCTGAAGGCCTATTTGCATCTTCGTAGGGTTCTGGACCAGCGCCAGTCGGTCTGCATCACGCCGGATGGGCCGAAGGGACCGGCCGAGCAGGTCAAGGCTGGGGTGATTCATCTGGCCCAGCTCTCCGGTTGCGCGATCGTTCCGGTGGCGGTCTCCTGTTCCCGCGTGCACCGTCTGCGTTCCTGGGATCGATCGGTGCTGCCCCTGCCCTTTTCCCGTGTGGTGATCGCCCTCGGGGAGCCCCTGCGTTCGGAGGGGCCACTCGAAGAGGGACAGGAACGGCTGGCCGCGGGTCTTCGCCAGGTGGCCGCTCTGGCGGGCGAGCCATTGCCGTGAGGGTCTTCCGCCTGTTTCTGCTGGGCCTCTATCGGCTGCTCGCCCTGGTGCTGACGCCCCTGTGGTTGGCTGTGTTGCTGGTGCGAGTGGTCCAGGGCAAGGAAGACCCCCGGCGCGTCATGGAGCGGTTGGGCTGGCCCACCTGCCGCCGGCCCCCAGGTCCGTTGGTGTGGTTTCACGCGGCCAGCGTCGGGGAACTCAACAGCCTGCTGCCGGTGCTCCGCGAGCTGCGAGGCCGCGCTGGTGCTCCTGGCGTGCTGATCACCACGGTGACACGCACATCCGCAACCCTGGCGGCGCGCGTCTTGCCCGCTGGGGTGATCCATCAATTTGTGCCGATCGACCACTGGCTGGCGTTTCTTCCCTTTCGCTGGCACTGGCGGCCCCGGCTGGGTCTGTTGTCCGAAGCCGAGCTCTGGCCAGAGCTCGTGGAGGCGATGCCCCATCTGCAGCTCATCAACGCCCGCATGAGCGAGCGCTCCTTTCGGCGCCATCAGCGTTTCCCCTGGTATGCGGGCTGGTTGCTCTCCAGGGTTGAGGTCTGCTTGGCCCAATCGCAGGCCGATGCCGTGCGGTTCGGCAGGCTGGGCGCTCGCGACGTGCGTGCCGTCGGGTCCACCAAGCTCGATGCGGCTCCGCCGCCCGTTGATGCCGGCCATCTGCAACGGCTGCAGCAGCTGTTTGCCGGCCGGCCGGTGCTGGTGCTAGCCAGCAGCCATCCCGGCGAGGAGCAGCAGTGGCTGCGGGCGTGGTGCGGCGGCAATTTGGCGGGCCGCGGTTTCGGTCTGTTGTTGGTTCCCCGCCATCCCCAACGGGCTGGGGAGGTGGCTGACCTGGTGCGCTCTTGTGGGCTGGTGGCCACCCTCTGGAGTGAATGGGCCTCTGGGGCTGGGGCATCGGTTCCCACGGCGTCGCCAGCCGACGTGCTGGTGGCGGATGTGATTGGTGAGATGGGCACCTGGATCGCCGCGGCGACGGTGGTCGTGATGGGCGGTAGTTTTTACCCATTGGGGCAGCCCCATGGAGGTCAGAATCCCCTGGAGCCCGCCGCCTTGGGGCGTCCCGTGGTCTGCGGCCCCGATATGGCCAACTTTTCCGACCTGATCGATCCGTTGGTGGCGGCAGGCTGTCTGCAGCAATGCGCCGATGTGGATGGCGCCCTGGCCGCGGCCCTGCCTCTGCTGGAACAGGCCGCGGCGGCCCCGTTGGCGGCCCGGGCTCTCCAGGCGCCATCGGCACGCCTGCGCTGGCAGGGCCCCTCGACGCTGGTGGCCGAGCTGGTGTGGGCTCGCTGCCGCTGATGCCACATCTGTGACGCCATGCCCCTCACCACGCCCCGCTTCTGGTACGCACGCCATCGCAGCTGGCAGACCTGGCTGCTGGGGCCTTTGGGCTGGCTCTATGGCAAGGCCGTGGGCTTGCATCGGCACCGCACGCGCCCCTGGCGTTGCGACGTGCCCGTGCTCTCGATCGGCAACCTCACCCTGGGGGGAACGGGCAAGACCCCCTTGGGTATCGCCCTTGCCCAGGGACTGGCCCAGCGGGGGTGGCGGGTGGCCGTGTTGCTGCGGGGCTATGGCGCCCGGCGGCGGGAGTCACGCCAGCTCACCCCGGCCAGTCGCTTCGAGGATGTGGGCGATGAGGCCCTGGAATATGGCCGCGGTCTGGGAGCTGGTCTCGGCCCCTGGCCTGTGGCGGTGTGGGTGGGGTCCAACCGCTGCCACAGCGCTGAGCGGGCGATCGCGGCCGGTGCGGATCTGATCCTCCTGGACGATGGCCTGCAGCACTGGCCCCTCGCCCGGGACCTGGACGTGTCGGTGCTGGATGGCCGCCATGGCCTCGGCAACCGGCAGGTGTTCCCGGCGGGGCCCCTGCGGGAGCCCATTGAGCAGCTGGCCCGGGCAGACGTGCTGGTGCTCACCGGTTCTGGACCCGCGGCCCCGGTTCCGGCCGAAACCGGCGAGTGGTGTCCGGCGGAGTGGCCCCTGGACAAGCCCTGGTTTGCGGTGCGCTTTCGTCTGGAGCCCCCGCCTGAACTGCACGGCGAACCCTTGTTGGCGTTCTGTGGCATCGGCCTGCCGCAGAAATTCTTTGCGGCGCTGCGGGCCTGTGGCCTTCAGCTGATGGCGACGGAATCCTTCCCGGATCACCACGTCTATGCTGACGCCGACCTGAATCGCCTGTTGGATTTGGCCCACGCCAACAGCGCCCATCTGGTCACCACGGTCAAGGATGGCCAGCGCTTGCCCCCCGCTTTTCGTGAGGCCGTGACGCTGGTACCCCTGCGGGTTGAGCCCACCAGCCTGCAGCCCCTGCTGGAGCTGGTGGATCGACGCCTGTCGGCCCTTGTCGCCCCCCATCCCCATGGTTGACAGGGGTCGGCGTCGGGTTTTGCTTGTTGCCGGCGAGGCTTCCGGTGACCTCCACGGTGGGTTTCTCGTGCAAGAGCTCCAGCGTCAGTTGCCTGGGGTTGCTGTTGCCGCCGTGGGCGGCGACCACCTGCGGGCCTGCGGCATCGACATCCTGGCTGATGTGCGTCTGCTCTCGGCGGCGGGGTTGGTGGAGATCGTCAGCAGCCTGCGCCGTCACCACCGGGTGATGGAGCTGCTCAAGCAGCAGATGGACCAGCAGCGTCCCGACGTGGTGGTGCTGGTTGACTACCCGGGTTTCAACCTGTTTGTGGCCAAGGAAGCCAAGAAGCGGGGGATCCCGGTGTTTTTCTACATCGCCCCCCAGGTCTGGGCCTGGGGCAAGGGCCGCGCCAAAAAGATGGAGCGGCTGATCGAGAGGCTGGCGGTCATTTTTCCCTTTGAGGAGGCGATCTTCAACGCCCATGGCAGGACCTTCGCCCGCTATGTGGGCCACCCCTTAGTCGATGAGCTGCATGTCAGCGGCACCCGGGAGCAGATTCGGGAACGGCACGGCCTGTCCCTCGACCAGTCTCTGCTGGTGTTGATGCCCGGCAGCCGCCGCTCCGAGGTGCGGCTGCTGTTGCCTGCGATGCTGCAGGCGGCCCAGCAGCTCAAGAGCGATGGCTGGCAGGTGGTGTTGCTCAAGGCCCCCACCATTGATCGCTCCTATCTGGAGGAGGTGATGGGGGGGCGGCCGCTGCCGGTTGGTCTGATTGACGGCGATGCCTACAACCTGCTGCATGCCGCTGATGCCGGCGTGATCGCCTCCGGCACGGCCACCCTGGAGGCGGCCCTGCTGGGCTGTCCCCATGTGATTCTCTATCGCTTTTCCCTGCTCACCTACCTGATCGCCAAGCTGGTGATCGGTCGGCGCATCATTGGCCTTCCCAATGTGATTCTTGGCAGGCCGTTATTCCCTGAGTTGATTCAGCGGGACGTCACCGCTGCCAACATTGTGAAGTCCGTGCGGCGGATTGTTGCTGATCGCGGGGTCTTTGATCAGGCGGTAACAGAGTTGCAGGCCACCATGGGTCCCCCAGGGGCTTCCCAGCGAGCTGCACAGGAGTTGGTGGAGCTGATTCGATGAAGTCCACGATTTACCGCCGATTGGCTCGATATGGTCGCCGCCATCTTTGGCCTGCATTTTCTTTCGCCCTTTTCTTTAATTTCTTGTATGGGGCCTCCACTGGGTTTGTTCCCCTAGTCATTCGCTATTTGTTTGATGATATTTTGCCTTCGAGTGATCGAAGTAGGCTTTATCTGGCCCCGATTGTTATTTTAGCGGTCATTCTTCTGCGAGCTGTTTCCCAGTATCTCGGTGCCTATCTCACGGAGTCCGTGGGCCAGTCGATCACCGCTGATCTTCGTCACGATCTGGCTGAGCGAATCCTGGATCTGCCCCAGTCCTACGTGGATCGCAATCCTTCCACGGTTTTGGTGTCTCGGGTGCTCACTGATGTGACCCTGGTTAAAACAGGGATCGTTGATGGCTTTTCATCGGTTTTTAAAGACAGTCTTACTTTGGTGGTGTTGGTTGGTGTGGCCTTTTATCAAGATTGGCTGCTCTCCATCATTGCCTTCATTCTGTTTCCTCTGGCGATTTATCCCGTACTAAATTCCTCCAAAAAGGTGCGTCGTCACTCCAGCAAGGGCCAGCTGAGTTTGGCTCGGTTGGCTTCCTTTCTGCAGGAGTCGGTGGTCGGTTTGCGGGTGGTCAAAATCTTTGGGATGCAGTCCTATGAGTTATCCCGTTTTGAAGAGGAAAACCAATCGGTGTTGCGGGCTGCTCTGAAGACCACTCGGGCCAAGCTGGCCAATCAGCCCTTGATGGAAGTTCTGGGGGCAATAGGGTTTAGTGCGGTGTTGTTGTATGGCGGTGAAAATGTTATTGCTGGCACGAGGACGACTGGCAACTTCTTTGCCTTTCTGACATCCCTCTACCTGTGTTACGCCCCGTTCAAAGGGATTGCCCGCTCCAATTCAACGCTGCAACAGGGGGTGTCGGCTGCGCAGGATTTGTTTGATATTCTTGATACCCAGTCCGATCCTCCCGACCCCGCCCAGCCCCTTGAGCTCACCTCGATCTCCCGAGGGATCAAGGCCAGTCATGTCTGTTTCGCCTATGAGGACGAGCGGGTCATCGACGACCTAGATCTGGACTTGCCCATGGGCTGCACCGTTGCCCTCGTAGGGGCGAGTGGTGGGGGTAAGAGCACGATCATTGATCTGTTTTGCCGCTTCTATGACCCCACCTCAGGGGTCATCACCATCGATGGGGTCGATCTCCGGGACGTGTCTTTAGGGTCGTTGCGCGCCCTGATCTCCGTGGTTGATCAGAACACGTTTCTGTTTAACGACACCGTGTCCGGCAACATTGCCTATGGGCTGTCCACCGCGACCGCCGAGCAGATTGAGCAGGCGGCCCGGGCGGCCAATGCCCACGACTTCATTAGCCAGTTGCCCGACGGTTACGCCACGGTGATTGGCGAAAACGGCACCATGCTCTCCGGTGGTCAGCGCCAGAGAATTGCCATTGCCCGGGCCCTGATCAAGAACGCCCCGCTGCTGTTCCTCGATGAGGCGACCTCGGCGCTGGATTCCGCATCCGAACAGGTGGTGCAGGAGGCCCTCGATCGGCTGATGGCGAACCGCACCACCCTGGTGGTGGCCCACCGACTCTCCACGGTGGTGAAGGCGGATCGCATCTGTGTGATTGCTGGTGGCCGGGTGGTCGAGTCAGGCACCCACGCCGAGCTGCTCGCTCGCGGTGGCCGTTATTCCCACCTATTTTCGACACAATTCGCCAGCGCTGAAGCGGGATCTCCTGGATGACCATCACCGCCGCCGCTGGGCAACCAGGCCTCGAGCCCACCTTTGACCGCGACGACTGGTCCAGTGCCTTTGGCAACGTGGAGCTCGAGCTCGATGGCGCTCCGCTGCAGGTGGTGCGCGGCACCATTCCCGAGCAGCTCAAGGGCACCCTGTATCGCAACGGCCCCGGTCGGCTGGAGCGCGGCGGCCAATGGGTGCATCACCCGTTCGATGGCGACGGCATGATCGCGGCCCTGCGCTTTGAAGGGGGCCAGGCCACCCTGCGCAACCGTTTCGTGCGCACCGAGGGCTGGTTGGCTGAGGAGCGGGCGGACCAGTTCCTGTATCGCGGCGTTTTTGGCACCCAGAAGCCTGGCGGCCCCTTGGCCAACGCCTTGGATCTGCGGCTCAAAAACATCGCCAACACCCATGTGGTGCGGCTGGGCGATCAACTGCTGGCCCTGTGGGAAGCGGCTGAACCCCATGCGCTCGATCCCGAAACCCTGGAGACCAGGGGCATCACCCTGCTGGACGGGGTGTTGCGCAAGGGCGACGCCTTCAGTGCCCACCCCCGCTTTGACCCCGGCCACCACGGTGCACCGCGGATGGTCACCTTTGGCGTCAAGGCCGGTCCGCGCAGCACGGTGCGCTTGATGGAGTTCGCGGTGGAGGACGACCCGGCAGCTGGGGTCAAAGCTGGCCAGTTGCTCAGTGAGCGCCGCGACAGCTTCAACGGCTTCGCCTTCCTGCACGACTTCGCCATCACCCCCAACTGGGCACTGTTTTTACAGAACGCGATCGCGTTCAATCCCCTGCCCTACGTGACCGGTCAGAAGGGCGCCGCCCAGTGCCTGCAGTCTAAGCCGGGCGGTCAGGCCAAGTTCTGGTTGATCCCCCGCGAGAGCGGGGCCTTTGCTGGCCAGCCGCCCCGCATCCTCGATGCGCCTGAAGGCTTTGTGTTCCACCACCTCAACGCCTGGGAAGACCAGGGAGCGGTGGTGGTGGAGAGCATCTACTACAGCGATTTCCCATCGATCGGCCCCGATCAGGATTTTCGTGCCATCGACTTCGAGCTGCTGCCCGAGGGTTTGCTCGAGCAGTGCCGCATTGATCTGGATGCCGGCACGGTCAGCACAACCCGGCTGAGCGAGCGCTGTTGCGAATTCGCCATGGTGAACCCCGAACGCGAAGGGCTGCCATCCCGCTACGCCTGGATGGCGGTGGCCGAGCGCGAAACCGGGAATGACCCCCTGCAGGCGATCAAGAAGCTCGACCTGCACAGTGGTGAACGGTGCGTCTGGAGTGCCGCACCGCGGGGTTTCGTCACTGAGCCGGTGATGGTGCCACGGCCTGGTGCCGAAGCTGAGGATGACGGCTGGGTGCTGGTGCTGGTCTGGAATGGGGCCCGTCGCGCCAGCGATTTGGTGATCCTCAAGGCTGATGATCTGGGCGAGCAGGCCGTGCTGGAACTCCCGCTGGCGATTCCCTACGGCTTGCACGGCAGCTGGGCCCAGGCCTGATGGCCTGCCCACCAGCCCGCTGATCAGAGCTTGAGCAGCTTGAGCAGGGCCGGTGCGAGCTGGGCGAAGGCCCTGCCCCGGTGACCGATCTGGCCCTTCAGGGCACTGTCCATTTCCGCGAAGGTGAGACCGACTGCCGGCACCAGGAACACCGGGTCGTAGCCAAAGCCTCCCGTGCCCCTCGGCGTCTCCAGGATCACGCCGGGGCAGCGCCCCTCCACCTCGAGCTGAATGCGGCCGCTGGGGTCGGCCAGGGCCAGGGCGGCGGCGAAATGGGCCTGGCGGTTGGACTGGCCCATGCCGGCGTGGGCCCGTTCGAGCTCCTGAAGCAGTCGGGCGATGCGGGCCTTGTCGCTGTCGGCGTAGCGGGCTGAATGCACGCCGGGCGCACCCCCCAGGGCATCCACGCTCAGGCCCGAATCGTCGGCCAGGGCCCATTCGCCGGTGGCTTGCGCAACGGCGATGGCCTTGAGGCGGGCATTTTCGGCAAAGGTGGCGCCTGTTTCTTCCACCTCCAGCCCCACCGGCTGGGGCTGGATCTCCAGGCCGAGGTCGGCCAGCAGGGCGCTGAATTCGCGCACCTTGCCGGCGTTACCACTGGCGATCACCAGTTTGCTGGGGGAAGAGGGGGGCATGGCGTCTGCAGGGACGGGGGTCAGATCGCCTCCGCCAGCGCGCGCGCCCAGCCCAGCACCTCGTGCACCCGGGCCTCACTGGGGGCTTCGCAGTAGAGCCGTAGCAGGGGTTCGGTGCCGGAAAAGCGCAGCATCAACCAGTGGCTGGGGCCAAGACGCAGCTTCACCCCATCGGTGGTGATCACCTCCAACACGGGGCTGCCGGCGACCTCGCGCGGTGGGGCGGCGGCCAATGTCGCCTCCAGCCGCCGGCGGGATTCCATGTCGGGCAGGCGCAGGTCGAGCCGGTCGTAGGCGGCGGCCCCCCCGCAGCGCTGCTGCAGGGCATCGATCCGCTCGCCCAGGGGCACGCCGCCCTCCACCAGCGCCTCGATCAGCAGCAGGGCCGCGAAGGGCGCATCGCGCTCGGGCAGGTGCATGCCGAATCCCACCCCGCCCGACTCCTCACCGCCCACCAGCACCTCACCCTGCAGCATTTCGGCGGCGATGTATTTGAAACCCACCGGCTTTTCCAGCACGGTGCGCCCCAGGCCCTCCGCCACCAACTGCATCAGGTCGGAGCCGCTGACGGTTTTGATCACGCAGCCCGGCAGCTGGCGGGCCCGGGCCAGGTGGTCGATGAACAGGGGCATCAGCAGCTGGGTGCTGCAGAAGCGGCCGCGTTCATCCACCGCGGCGATGCGGTCCCCGTCGCCGTCGAACACGATTCCCACCGCCGGTCGGCCAGCGGCCGTGCTGGCCCGAACCGCGGCGATCAGGTCGACCAGGTAGGGGGCGAGGGGTTCGGGGGGATTGCCCCCAAACAAGGGATCGCGGTTCGCCCGGATTTCGCGGATGGCGCCGCTGGCGCTGGCCCGTTCGCCCAGCAGGGCCGGCAGCACCCCGGCCGCCGAGCCATGCATCGGGTCGACGATCACGGTGAGCCCCAGGCGCTCGAGTCCATCCGCCAGGGCGGCGGTGTTCACCTTGGCCTGGAGTCCGCTCACGTACGCGTCCAGGGCCGCCAGGCGGGGCGGTTTCCCTCCAATGGGCACGCTGATGCCGCCCGCGGCCAGTCGCGTCTCCACGCGGCGGGTGAAGTCGCCTTCCACCGAGCCGCCGAAGGGGCCCTTGATTTTCAGGCCCAGCCATTCCGGCGGGTTGTGGCTGGCGGTGATGACCAGGGCGCCAAGGGCCTGGCGTTGCACCACCGCCCAGCTGGCGGCGGGCGTGGGAGTGGGGGTGTCGCAGAGCAGGGGTGCGAGGCCACAGCCCCGCACGGCGCTGCAGATCGCTTCAGCCAGTTCGGGGGCCAGGAAGCGGCGGTCGTAGCCGATCACCACCTCCTGGCTGGCCAGGCCCTCGGGGGCGGAGTGGGCCAGTTCCTGGGCGGCGGCCGCCGCCACCGGCAGCAGGCGTTCCATGGTGATGTCGACGCCGAGAATGCCGCGCCAGCCATCGGTGCCGAAGGCGATCGGACTGGCCTCCAGGGGCAGGGGGGCTGAGGCCATGGGGGCGGGAACGCCGAGCTGGGTCGATTCTGCTGTGCCGCCGGCGCTCCAGCCCTAGCGTTTGCGCTGGTGGATGCCCTCCTTGACGCCACTGCCCCTAACGCCTCTGTCCCAGACGCCGGCGCCCTTGACCGATCGGCTGCTGCGCAGCTGGCTGCGCTGCCGGCGCCGTGCCTGGCTCGATCGCTTTGGTGCGCCGGAGGACCGTCAGTGGAATGCCCATCGCGCCCTGGCCCTCCACGATCAGCTGCGCAGTTTTCAGACCCTGCTGCCCAACAGGCCTGGCCACGGCGAGGCCGCCTGCGCCGCTGGGGCGCCTGGGGTGGTGGGGGTGCGTCTGAAGGGGACGGCCCCTCTGGCGCTGGGGGTTCCCCTGGAAGCCCATCCCGCCCTGTTGGAGCGCATTGCGGGGCAGAGCCGTTGGGGCGATTTCGCCTACCGGCCCGTGCTGGCCAGGCAGGGGCGGCGGCTGACGCGGGAGGCTCGTTTGGTGCTGGGACTGTGGGGGCGTTTGCTGGCTGACCACCAGCAGGCTCCCGTTCCCCATGGGCTGGTGCTGGCGGGTGACGGCCGGGCCCTGCAGCGGGAACGGCTCGCCCTCGGCGGCGGGCTTCAGCACCAACTTGACGACAGTCTGCTGCGCCTGGCTGCCGATCTGGACCAATCCACCCCTCCGCCCCTGGTGAGTGACCGCAAGAAATGCACGCTCTGCAGTTGGCGCGGCCTTTGCGACCGGGAGGCGGTGGGGGTGGGGCACCTCAGTGAGGTGAGTGGCATCGGTGGCAAGCGCCGGGAGATGTTGCTGGAGCTGGGGGTGACCAGCCTGGCGGCCCTGGCGGCCCGGGAGCCCGAGCAGCTGGCTGAGGAGCTCGCCGTCTACGGCGAGCAGCATCGGGAGATGGCTGCAGAGCTCGTGGCCCAGGCCCGCGTCCAGGCCAGCGGCGTCCCCGAGCGGCTGGGTCACGAGCCGGTGCTGCCTGAGCTGGAGGCAGCGCCCGGAGTGCTGCTGTACGACATCGAATCCGATCCCGATGCCCGCGACGACTTTCTGCACGGGTTCCTGGTGCTGGAGCGGGAGCCTGGGGGGGGCTGGAATCCTGAGTTGGCGCGGTATCAGCCGCTGTTGGCCCTCCAGGAACACGGTGAGCAACGTCTGTGGCAGCGCTTGCAGCGCCTGCTGGACCGCTATCCAGATTGGCCGGTGCTGCACTACGGCGAAACCGAGGTGATTGGCCTGGTGCGCCTGGCCCAACGCCAGGGTGCCAGTGAGGCTGAGGTGCAGCGGCTGCGCGGGCGCATGCTGGATGTGCACGCCCGGGTACGGCGCCACTGGCGCTTGCCGGTGAGCAGCTACGGACTCAAGGCAGTGGCGGCCTGGCTGGGCTTTGCCTGGAGCCAGAAGGGGGTGGATGGGGCCCGTTGCCTGCTCTGGTGGCGGCAGTGGCGGCAGTGGCATCGGGCCGGTGGGGCGCGGGGGCGTGCCAGCCGCCACCAACTGCAGCGCATCTTTCTCTACAACCGCGACGACAGCCTGGCCACCTGGGCCGTGGTGCGCTGGCTCTTGGCCCAGCCCTGACTCCTCAGGCCTCAGGGCTGACGACCGGCTCCCACCGGCGGATCCACGAACCCTGGTGGCCGCGACAGCTGCAGGTAGGGAGCCTGGGGTCCGTTACCGGCCAAGAGTTCAGGTTGATCCAGGGCCTGGCGGCGCACCAGGGCCAGGCCGATCCAGAGGCCATCGCCGAGGTGCAGAGCTGAGGTGATCTGCCCGGCCCGTCGGCTGCTGTCCTCCCCTTCGCCTGGGCTGAACAGGGCACTGGCAGGGCTGGTGCTGGCCGGTGAGTGCCAGTGCCAGCGCCGCAGTTGGCGTTTCACCCCGTCGTAGGTCGCCAGTTTCGCCAGGGTTTCCTGGCCCACGTAGCACCCCTTGCTCAGGCTCACCCGATCGGCCAGGCCCACTTCAAAGGGGTTGGTGTCCTCGTTGATTTCGCCTGGGGCGGTTGGCGTGCCCTGTTGGATCCGCCAACGCTCCTGTTCCTGGGGGGAGAGGGGAGGGCGATCGGCCAGCCAGAGCGGCAGTGCCGCGTCGGGCTGCAGCACCAATCGCGATCCCACCAGCCAGCCGCTGCCGTCCTCCAGGGCCAGCCAGCGGCCCTCGGGGCTCCTGGGCAGGTTTTCGGTGGCGTCTCCAACGGGAGCCATGAGCTGGGCTGGCATCACGGGGCCCAGCCGTACCTGATCGGCGGGGAACAGCACCCGATCGAGGGCCTGCCAGATGCTCTCTGCGTCGCCACTGGTCAGCAGCAGCCAGGCGCCGTTGTCATCGACCAGCACCTCCGCAAGGGCCCGGAGGCGGCCTGTGGCCGTGATGCAGCAGGTGGGAATCCAGCTGCCGGGCTGCTGGGTTTCGATCGCCGCACTGGTTTGGCCGTGCAGGAACCGCCGGGTGTCAGGGCCCTCAAGCCGGATCAGGCTGGCGTCTTGCTGACGGCGGCGGGGCCCGCCTGGCTGCCAGTCCCAAGGAGTGGCCGTCATGGGGTGGCCAGCTGGGCGGCCGCGGCCGCCACCTCCTCCAGCAGAAACAGGCTGCGCAGCTCCAGTCCCGCCTCCGTCATGGCCTCCAGGCCCCCTTCCTGGCGATCCACGATCGTCACCACCCGCTGCACCTGATAACCCGCTTCCCGCAGCTGGTGCACGGCCTTCAGCGAGGAGCCACCGGTGGTGACCACGTCTTCCAGCACGGTGATGGTGCTCCCCGGTTCCGGCAGCGGACCCTCCAGCCAGGCGCCGGTGCCATGCCCCTTGGCCTCCTTGCGCACGATCAGGGCGTCGAGTTCCCGTCCGCCCAAGGCGGCCCGCATCGCCACGGCGCTCACCAGGGGGTCGGCTCCGAGGGTGAGGCCCGCGACGGCGACGGCTTCAGGTTCCACCTGCTCCAGCATCAAGGCCCCCAGCAGGGCCAGCCCCGTGCCGCTGAGGCTGACGGGCTTGCAGTTCACGTAGTGGTGGCTGGTGCGCCCGGAAGCCAGGGTGAACGTGCCGTGGCGGTAGGCCCGGGTGGCGAGCAGCGGCAGCAGGGCCTCCTTCTGTTCGCCCGTGCTGGCGGCGGGGGAGGTGGCAGCTGGAGAAACGGTCGACAAGATCTGGTGCAATCGCGATTGGTTGACTAGTTTGCGTCCAACGTGACATGTCCAGCTGTAGGGCTGACTGGATCCATGGCGATTGCAAACCCCCTCACCGTTTTGACCAGTGCCGTTGGCCCCCGCTTGGCGCTCGGTGTTTCCTGGGCGGCGCTCGGCGGCCTGCTGGTGGCTCCGGCCTCGGCAGGGCCCGTGGTCTGCACCACGACGTTGGAAGCCCCTCTGGTCACCGGTCAGACGGCGGCCAGCGGGCCGGTGGAAGTGACCCGTTGTGGTGTCGTCCAGACGACCCCCCAACTGATGGAGAAGCGCTTCTTCAGTTACACCGCCCCCTTTGCCCGGGGCGTCAGCCTGACCAACCAGGTCAGGGATATCTTTGGAATTGCCACCGGTGGTGGCGATGGCACCAAGGTCATGGGCTTTGGCTTCCCCGATCAGACGATCGTCTGGGATGGCACCGCCGTGGAGAACACCTACCAGGTGTTGCTGGAGCAGCAAAGCGACCCCATGCCCTGGCGCACGGCTGATGTGACCAATGGCTACTCCGGCAGCCTCGGCTCGGCCGGGGTGCCCCAGCAGAGCGCTTGGCAGGATGGCGGGGTCAGCTACGGGGCGCCGGTTCGGGGCCTCTGGTAGCCCTGGCCCCTCGGGGGTCTAGCAATCTGGTGAATGCAGCGAACTCATAATTCGCCTTAGGCGAGTTCGATCCTCGCGACCCCCATCTGGCTGGGGACTCCAGCCACCCCTATCCTCGGGCCAGTGATGGCTCCCCGGGTGGGGTCTCCCCGTGATTCAAGTCCTGGCGCTGGCCATTCTGCTGGCCATGTTGGCCTTCTTTGCGGCTGGGGAATTCGCCCTGATCCGGCTGCGGCCCAGCAGGGTGCGGCAGCTCGAGGAAGCTGGTGAGCCTGGGGCCAAGGCCGTGGCCAAGCTGCAGCACCGGCTGCGGCGCGTGTTGGTGGCCACCCAACTGGGGGCGGTTCTGGCCCTGGTGGCCTTGGGTTGGGCTGGCCGGGGGCTGGCTGAGCGTCTGGGAGCCTGGCTGGCCAGCCAGCCTGGCCTGGGCCCCTGGCCCCAGGGGTGGCTCGATGCCGCCGTCTTTCTCGTGCTGGTGCTGCTCGCCACCGTGCTGGGGGGGCTGCTGCCCAAGGCCTGGGTGTTGCACCGCCCCGAGGTCTCGGCCCTGCGGCTTGCCCCCCTGCTGGATTCCGTCAGCCGGAGCCTGGCACCGCTGCTCTCGCTGATTGAACGCTTCAGTGGTGTTCTGTTGCGCTTGCTGGGACTGCCGCGCAACTGGGATGAGCTGGTGCCCGTCCTGTCCGCCGGCGAGCTGGAGACCCTGATTGAAACGGGCAGCGTCACGGGTCTGATGCCCGACGAACGCAACATCCTGGAGGGGGTCTTCTCATTGCGCGACACGCTTGTGCGCGAGGTGATGGTGCCGCGCGCCGGCATGGTGACCCTTCCCCTCGACGTCAGTTTTGCGGAATTGATGCGCGAGGTGCATGACACGGCCCATGCCCGCTTTCCCGTGATCGGCAGCTCCCTCGACGATGTGCGCGGCCTGCTCGACCTCAGGCGGCTGGCGGATCCCATCGCCAGGGGCCTGCTCAGTGCCGATACGCCCCTGGCGCCCTACATCACCCCCGTCACGCGGGTTCAGGAGAGCACACCGCTGGCCGACCTGCTGCCCCTGATTCGCAGTGGTCAGCCCCTGCTGGTGGTCGTTGATGAACACGGCGGCACCGAAGGGCTCGTCACCGTGGCCGACCTCACCAGTGAGATCGTCGGTGAAGAGGACGGTTCCCTGGAGGCGGCCCAGGACCTCCAGCAGCTGGGGGAGGGGTCCTGGTCGGTGGCTGGGGATCTGGAGATCTTCGAGCTCAACCGCCAGCTGGCCCTGCAGCTGCCGGAGGCGGAAGGACACCACACCCTGGCGGGCTTTCTGCTCGAGCGGCTCCAGCACATCCCCTCGCCTGGGGAGGGCCTGCGCTGGAAGGGCCATCAGTTTCTCGTGCTGGCCATGGATGGTCCCCGCATCGAACGGGTCCAGATCGATCGACCGCAGGCCGAGCCGATCACTGATAATGCCGCCAGCCGCGAGCCCTTGCCTTGAACCCTGTGCGTGTGGGTGTCATCGGCATTGGCAACATGGGCTGGCACCACGCCCGGGTGTTGAGCCTGATTAAGGACGCCCAGCTGGTGGGGGTGGCTGATCCGGATCCGGTTCGTGGACAACTCGCTACCGAACAGTTCCGCTGTCGCTGGTTTCCCAGTTACGAGGCCATGCTCCCTGAGGTGGATGCGGTCTGCATCGCCGTGCCCACCCTGTTGCACCACCGCGTCGGACTGGCCTGCCTCCGCGCCGGAGTGCACGTGTTGATCGAGAAGCCGATCGCTGCCAGCCAGGAGGAAGCCGCTGAACTGATCCAGGCCGCGGAGCAGGCGGGGCGCCTGTTGCAGGTGGGCCATATCGAGCGCTTCAACCCCGCCTTCCGCGAGTTGGTGAAGGTGGTGGCCCATGAGGAGGTGGTGGTGCTGGAGGCGCGGCGCCACAGCCCCAACGCCGACCGGGCCAATGACGTGTCGGTGGTGCTCGATCTGATGATCCACGACATTGATTTGGTGCTGGAGCTGGCGGCCTCCCCTGTGGTCCGCCTGGCCGCGGCGGGGGGGCGCAGCAGCGAGGGGCCGATCGACTACGTGAATGCCACCCTGGCCTTCGCCAATGGCGTGGTGGCCAGCCTCACGGCCAGCAAAATGGCGCACCGCAAGATCCGGAGGCTGTATTGCCACTGCCGCAGCAGCTTGATGGAGACCGATTTCCTCAACCGAACCCTGCGCATCCACCGCCGGGCCCATGAGTCTGTGAGTGCCGACCACGGTGAGCTGGTCTACCGCAACGACGGCTTCATTGAGGAGGTGAGCACCACGTCGATCGAACCGCTGTATGCCGAGCTGGAGCATTTCCTGCGCTGCGTGCGTGGCCTCGACACCCCTGCGGTCGATGGCCTGCAAGCCTCCCGGGCCCTCCAGCTGGCCGATCTGATCGAACAGTGCGTGGAGCAGCCCAACCTCTGCATGAGCCTCGACGAGCCGATCTAGGCCTTGCTGGTCTCGGTGAGCTGCCGCAGGGCTGCCAGTTGCCAGTGGCGGCAGTCCGCCGGTGAGGAGAGGTAAAACGCATCCCAGGCATCCGCCTTGTGCTGGCCGTACTGCTCTGGGGGGATGGTGGGATGTCGTTCTTGCCAGCCCACCCGCACGGCGTGACCGATCACCACGTCGAGGACGAGGTCATCGTCGAAGACCACCGTGGGGTTGGCCCCCACGAAGGCGATCAGGGTGATCAGGGTTTCGGTGCAGAGCTGGCGGTAGTCCGGGGCCTCAATCTTGCTCAGCAGGTGATCCACAAGGGCGGCGAAGTTGTGTTCGCCCGGGGTCTTCTCGCTCAGCAGCGGAGCGCTGTCGAGCCGGTTGCGTTTCTCCAGTTTGTCGCCTATGACGATGCCACGGCAGTGGTGCAGCAGATCCCAGATGCCGGGATAGAAATCCCGGGGCACCCGGCCCAGGGCGCCGAGGCGCAGGCGGTGCTGCAGCCAGCAGCCCTCCCTGGGCAGCTCCTCGAGGGGATCGGGCACGTCCCAGCGCACCCGCCCGCTCACATGCAGTTGTTCCTTGCGCTGCAGGGCAGCCTTGGCGTGTTCCAGGTCGGCGAGCACGGCCCGCAACCGCCGTTGGATGGCGTGGGGGGGTTGGTCGCAGAGGGCTTCAAAGGCGTCGATTGGACTGAGGTCGGCTTCGGTGGCCAGCTCACCGGTGAGCAACAGCAGCAGCTGCCCCAATTGCAGGGTGAGGCTGCCATTGAGTAGGTCAGGCTCGCGCCGGGCCAGGCCATCGAGGGCCAGCAGCAGTTCCTGCTGCAGCATCCATTCCCGGCCATCTTCCCCGCTGAAGCGCTTGATCATGGCGGCGATGCTGGCGCTGCCCTGGGGTTCCCTGATCCGGGAATCGCTGGTGTAGTTCCGTCCCACCACCACCTGCTTCTGGCGCACCAACAGGTCGGTGAGGGCATCCTCCAGCTGGGGATGCACCAGGTCCAGGGACCCTGCCACCCGCCGCACCACGTTCCAGTCGGCTTCGGCCAAAGCGCGGCGGTAGACCTCCTCCAGCAGATCCCGCAGCCGCACGGCCTGGCTTCCCGCGGGCCCCTGCAGGCGGGAATCCGGCCCCAGGCGCCGCACCAGCTGCTCCAGCACCTCGCCTTGCTCCTCCAGGGACGAACTGCGCCAGAGCCGCTCGGCCAGTTCGCCGATGCTGATGTCGTCGCGCTCGAGCTCCTGTTCCTCCCGGGCGGACAGGGGGGCCTGGCTGGTGCTGGCCCGCAGGGGGATCGGCGCCGGGGACTCCGGGCTGGATCCCGGGATGGCCTGGGGGGGCAAGGAAACCCAGCAGGCCTGATCCACCAGCTCAGCCAGGGGGGCCAGCTGCACCGGCACGCCGTCGAGCAGGCCCCCCTGCAGCTCGCGCCCCAGCCTCAGAAAGGCCTCTGGATTGGCCTGGAAGGCCCCTGGGGCCACGGGCACCAGCAGCAGCGGTGCGCCGCTCCCCCGCCAGTGACGTTGCAGCAGGCGCACTTCTGCCCGGACGGTGTCGACCAGCTGTTCGGGGTCGTCGGCGAGATAGAAGGTGTCCTCCTCGAGGACGGCAGGCAGAAAGGCGTGCTGGCTGTCGCCCTGCCGGTAGAGGCGCGCCGTGGCCATGGTTTCCATCCGCACCCGGGGATGGCCCGTGAGCCCCAGCTTGGGGTTGGCCCCGACTTGGGCCATCCGCTGGGCCAGGGCCCGGGAGCTGCCGATCTGCACGTTGCCGGGGTGGGCGCTGTCGTGGGCAACGGGGAGACCCGCGGCCCGCAAGGCCGTGGTGATGGCGGGAGTGCCGGGCACCAGGGCCACAAGCACCTGCTCAGCGCCCAGGGGGCTGGGTCGCCGGCGTCCGATCGGATCCAGGTCGTCCGGGGTGATCAGTCCATGCAGGAGCAGGTCGGAGAGCCAGGTGAGGCTCTGGGTCCAGAGCAGGGGAACGTTGGGATTGGCCACCCGGCGCTGGCTGCCCGGCTGGCGCCGTTCCGCCTCAATCGCCTCCTCGGGCACAAGGTAGAGCTCGGGCAGGAGCGCACCCCCCTCCTGCTCCAGACTCACCGCCGCCAGACGCTGGCGCCACTGGCGCGCTTCCTCCCAGCGCTCCTCGCAACAGGCCGTGATCAGCTCGTAGGCCCAGAACAGGGGCCACTCACACTCCAGGTGCTCGAATTCGGCCAGTTCCTCCCGCTCGTAATGCAGGCGGGTGTGGTCTTCGACCACGGTCTGGTGGCCGTCGCGGCGAAAGCGCTTGTAGCCGTAGGTGCCCCCCAGTTCCGTGCGGATCTTGGCCCGGGTGCGCTGGCTCAGCTGGGGATCTTCCACGGCCCAGGCTGGATAGCCAATCACCGAGAGGCAGGCACTGTCGACCTCCTTGCTGGCTGATTCCCTGGGCAGCAGGCTTCGCAGGGCGCGGCGCAGCCGCACGATCGCGTCGTGGGGGATCACCAGACAGCAGCTGCCGTCGCCATGGGGGCCGAAGAGGTCCAGGCCCTCCAGGGATTCGAGGGCGGCCTTCACCAGGCCGATCGAGCTGGCGTTGCGCTCGGGTTGGCCGTGGTTGCCCTTGTCTCCCCGTTCCCAGATGCCGTAGTCGGACACCCGGTAGGCCCGTGCCACGTAGTACACGAGGTTTTGCACGAAGTCGCACTCGTGGCTGCTCTGCAGCACCACCAGGCCAGAGCGGGTCAGCTGGGCCAGCTGCAACAGGAACAGGGCGGTGGCATCCAGCTGGAGATGGCCCCAGCCGTCGTCGGGCACCACCGGGGCCCCGGTGGCCGTGTCGAACTTGGCGTGGATGGCATGCAGCCGGTGCAGGCTGTGTTTGAACCGCTCCACCTTCGGCGCCTGGCGCAGCATGGCGTTGAGCAGGCCGCGCATCAGCTGCAGCACCCGGGCCTCCAGCTCGTACACCCGCCGGTTCGCTCCCCGCAGCCGCCGATGGGCCAGGGCCAGACCCCAGACGCACTGGATCGAATAGACGCAGTCGCGCACCCAGGCATCGCCGTAGTTGCCGTGCACGGTGTGGGCGGTGCTGGCGGGCAGCAGGCCGGTGATCGGATGCTGGCGGGCCAGCACCACCCGATCGATCTGGGCGTCGAGCTCCTGCAGCACCGCCCAGGCCTGGGCAGGATGGGCGACGTTCGGTTTTGGCGCGTCAGTCGCACCGGTGCCGTCGGTGGAACCCTTCATCGGCAGGGATTGCGCCATCGATGTCCCAGTGCCAGTGACAGGCCAGCCATAGATTCTCCACCCGCACCGCACCCCTGATGGCAGCAACGGCAACCGAACCTCTCCGCACCAGCGTCCTGGGGGTCCCGGTGAGCGTGTGCCCCGACGTGTTCGACGCTGCCCTGGCGCTGCACCAGCAGGGCGGGGGCCAGATCGTCACCCTGAATGCGGAGATGACCATGGCGGCCAAGGCGGACCCTGCCCTGGGCGCGGCCATCGCTGCGGCGTCCCTGGTGATTCCCGATGGCGCCGGGGTGGTGTGGGCCCTCGGGCGCCAGGGCTACCGGGTGCGGCGCAGCCCCGGGATCGAGCTCGCCCGGGATCTGTTGACCCATGCGGCTGCCCAGGGTTGGAAGGTGGCCCTTGTGGGCGCTTCCCCCGCGGTGATGGAGCAACTCACCCAGCGACTGCGCCGGGAGCTCCCCGGGCTCCAGCTGGTGCTCACGGCCCACGGCTACCAGCCACAGGAGGCCTGGCCAGGCCTCGAGCAGCAGCTCCTGGCTGCCCGGCCGGACCTGGTGCTGGTGGCCCTCGGGGTGCCGCGGCAGGAAACCTGGATTCAGCAGTTTCCGGGGCGGCGCGTCGGCCTGTGGATGGGCGTGGGTGGCAGCTTTGACGTCTGGGCTGGGGTCAAAAAAAGGGCCCCCGCCTGGATGGGAGCCCTACAGATTGAGTGGTTGTATCGGCTGCTTCAGGAGCCGGCGCGCTGGCGTCGAATGCTCTCCCTGCCCGCCTTCGCCTGGGCCGTGCTCCGGCAGGGATGAGGGGTGAATCTGAACGCGTGGAAACTCCTCAGCTTCAGGGAGCCCCAAGGGTTCAGCGGAAACCCACCGAGGCTTGCCACACAAAGGCCAGCAGCAGGAAGAACAGGGGGATGATCGGCAGGATGTCCACCAGGGGGCCGAAGGCCTGGTAGGCCTCGGGGAGCTGGGCCAGGGTCTGCAGGGCGTAGGCGGCCATCCCGAAAATCGCTGAGCGTGAGGCGGACGCTACCACGTGTGGGCGGCCGGAGACTCGGGTTCCCAGGGAGCGAAATCCTCTGCAAAACAGCCGTCCTCGATGGCCCGGCCCATGGCGCTGGTGAAGCGCACCAGCTGGGTGATGTTGTGCAGGCTCAGCAGGATCTTGCCCAGCAGTTCTTCGCTCTTGATCAGGTGGTGCAGGTAGGCCCGGCTGTGCTGCCGGCAGGCCAGGCAGGGGCAGCTGGCATCCAGCGGCGTGTGGTCGTGGCGGAAGCGGGCGTTCTTGAGGTTCCAGCGCTCGCCGCCCACCAGGGCAGCGCCGTGGCGGCCCAGGCGGGTGGGGATCACGCAGTCGAACAGGTCGAAGCCATTGGCCACGGCGATGGCCATTTCCCGCAGGGTTCCCACTCCCATCAGGTAGTGGGGCACGGCCTCGGGCAGCAGCGCCCCCACCTGGCGCACGATCCGGTGCATCTCCTCGGCGGGTTCCCCCACACTCACGCCCCCCACGGCGATGCCCGGCAGGCCCATCGAGGCCACCACCTGGGCTGAGTCCCGGCGCAGGTGGGGAAAGCAGCCCCCCTGCACGATGCCGAACAGGGCCTGATCGGCCTTGGTGTGGCTGCTGACGCAGCGCTCCAGCCAGCTGTGGGTGCGCCGGCAGGCGGCAGCCACGTCTGCCTCGCTGGCGGGATAGGGGGGGCACTGGTCGAAGGCCATGGCCACATCGGCCCCCAGGGCCATTTGGATTTCCATGGCCCGCTCCGGCGTGAGCTCGATCCGGGCTCCGTCGCGGGGTGAGCGGAACACCACGCCGTGGTCGTTGATCGTGTTGATGTCGCCCAGGCTGAACACCTGGAAGCCACCGGAATCGGTCAGCATCGGGCCGTTCCAGCCCATGAAGCGGTGCAATCCACCGGCGTCGGCCACGATCTGCTCGCCCGGTTGCAGATGCAGGTGGTACGTGTTGGAGAGCACCATCTGGGCGCCTGTTTCGCCCAGCTGGCTGGTGGTGATGCCCTTCACCGTGGCCAGGGTGCCCACCGGCATGAAGCGGGGGGTGGTGACCACGCCATGGGGGGTGTGGAAGCAGCCGCAGCGGGCCCGCGTGCGTGGGCACTGGGCCGTGATCGAGAAGGAGAAGGCGGGTGGGAAGCTGATTGCGCCGAAGAGGTGCTGTTCTGACGCTAGGTGTCGCTTGTCGAAGCCTTTCCCCGCGTTGACCCCAGGCTGGCTTGCCGATCTGGCCGGGGCCTGGGTGTTCTATTCCGTCTTGCCCGCCTGGCCTGGGCTGACGCCGCGCTTTGAGCGGATCGCCCGCTTCGGTCCCCTGATCGGTCTGGTGCTGGGGGGGCTTCAGGCCCTGTTCTGGTGGCTGACGGCCAGCTGGCTGCCGCTCGGTGCCCAGGTGGCCCTGGTGCTTGCCCTTGGCCTGGTGCTCACGGGCGGCCTGCATGTAGATGGGGCGATGGACACGGCCGATGGTCTCGGTGCCGGTTCCCGGGCCCTGGAGGCGATGGCGGACAGCCGCGTCGGGGCTTCCGGGGTGCAGGCCCTGGCGCTGTTGTTGTTGCTGCGGGTGGCGGCGCTGGCCTGCCTGGCCACGGCAGCTCCGTTGGCCCTTCTCTGGGCTGCGTTCTGGGGCCGGGTGGCCCCCCTGCTGGCGATGGCGTGGTTTCCCTATCTGCGGGACCAGGGCAGTGCCGCCTTCCACCGGCAGCACTGGCGGGGTTTGCTGCCGGAGTTGGTACCGGCGCTGCTGGCCCTGTTGCTGGCCGTGCTGGCCTGGGCCTGGGCCGGTTGGCCGCTGCCCGATGGGATCGGCATCCTGCCGGCGCTGCTGGTGCCCCTGTGGTTCGGGCGCCGGCTGGGCGGCCACAGCGGGGACAGCTACGGCGCTTGCGTGGAGTGGGTGGAGACCCTGGCTCTGCTGCTCAGTGGCCTGGGGCTGCGGCTGGCAGGCTGAGGCAGAACGCATTGCCGTGCCCTGGCAGCTCCGGGGCGATGGCGGCTGGCGGGAGCACCAGGGTGAGGTCGCCGCCGAGGTTTCGGGCCAGGTCCCTGGCCAGGGCCAGGCCCAGGCCGGTGCCCGTTCGGGCCTGGCCCGCGCGGCCCCGGAAGCCCCGCTCGAAGATCGCCCCACGCTCTTCGGCGGCAATCGGCTCGCCGGCATCCCAGACCGTCAGTTGCCAGGGGCCCGCCGTGGTGGCCTGGCAGTGGAGTCCGATGGCGCTGCCGGCGGGGCTGTAACGGAACGCATTTTCCAGCAGGTTGGCCAGGATCTCGGCTACGGCGCCACTGTCGCCCCGCCAGCTCGGAATGCAGGCGGGTGGGTGCCAGGGGCGGCCCTGGAGGGCTGCCGTGGCCGCAGCCCGTTGCAGCAGGGGCTCGAGCCAGTCCTGCAGGGGCTCTCCCTCGGGTCCGATTAACACGGGGGGCAGCAGCAGGGGCTGGCTGGCGTCGCCCGTGACCGCCGGAGTGTCGCGCTGGCCCAGCTGGGAGAGGGCATCGACGTAGCGGTTGAGCTGGCGTTGCTCCGCCAGGAGCCCCTCCACCAGGGGTCGATTCTGGTTGTCCTGCTCGAGGCGCCGCAACAGCAACTGGCCAAAGGTGCGCAGGGCGGCCAGGGGGTTGCGCAGCTGATGCAGCAGCAGGTCCAGTTCCGCGTGTTGCTCCTGCAGGGTGCGTTGCAGCCGCTGTTGTTCCAGATCCAGGCAGAGGGCCTCGGTGAGGCAGAGGGCGACGGCCTGCAACCGCTGGCCGAGGGTGTCAGGCCAGGGCACCACCGAGGTTTCCACCTGAATCGCCCCCAGCAACACGTTCTGGTGCCGCAGCGGCAGCCAGCGCCGTTCCTCGGATGGCACCCGCAGGGGGCTGCTGGCCTCCACGGGCGGGAGGGCCCGACCATCGCTGGGCCACTGGCCGATCGGCACCAGGCTGGGGGCGCTGCCATTGCCTGGCTGGGTCACGTAGACCACCAAGGAGCGCAGATCAGCCCGGTCGGCGAACTGGGCCAACTGGAAGCGGAGCAGGGCTGAAAAGCGGGTGGAGACTTGCATCTGGGGCGTTCAACCGCCGTCCTGCCGCAGAAATTTTCGAACGGGTGTGTGAAAACCGGGAAAAAGTCTTAAGATCCTTGGTATCGACCAATACGACGCGGTCCGCAAGCGGGCAGCGGCTCATCGTCGTGACACCCTCACCCTCGGTTGCCCTTTGAGGTTTTCGAGGCTACAGCAGAGACAGATCCGACTTCTCGCCGATCCCTCCTCTCTGCTGTTCCGCAACCCGAATGGGCGGGTTGTGGCGTCACTGACCTTTGGGCCTGCTGACCCCTCCGGACAACAGAACGTTTGGGCGTCGCCCGTGCTGTCCGGCCTTTCGGATGGCTGGGCGGGCTGAGTCACGGGCCCTGCGCATGTCTTGCGCTCCCAAGGTCCGTTCCCCCCTCCGGTTTCTTCTCGTCCCCTCAATCCTCCCCCAGCGGGAGCAGCTCAATGTCCAAGAAGCGCAAGCGGATCAGCCGTCGCCGGCTCGCAGGCCAGCGGGTGCTGGCGCATGTCCCCACCTTCAATCTGGAGACCGGCTCCCATAAGCCGGTCACCGCCGCCCGTCGCTACATCGCCGAGGAGCTGCTGGTGCCCCCGGCGATCCTCAACGTCCGCCGCAACGAGCACACCACCGACCGCTTCTTCTGGGGCGAGAAGGGTCTGTTCAGCGCCCAGTACGCCGAGGAAAACCACTTCCTGTTCCCGTCCCTGCGTTCGATCGTCGATCGCATCGGAGAGGAGGTCCTGTTCGAAGGCATTGAGGCCCTTGCCGCCGACGACTGGGAGGAGATGGAGGAGTACGAGTACGCCTTTGTCTGAAAACTGACGGCCCGTCCGTGAGCCTGGCTGGCCCCTCAGCCAGGCCATTGGCTTGTCAGGTACTCGCGTAGGGCGGGGAACAGGCTGCTGTCGATGGTGTGTCCGCCGGCAAAGCCAATCAGGTCCGCGTCGAACCCGCTTTGACGCAACTGCTTTTGGAGCACTTCACTGGCCCCGTAGGGCACCACCGGATCCTGCTCGCCGTGCGTGAGCAGGATTGATTTGTTCGATTGCAGGCCAGGCTCCCAGGCTGGATGGGGGTAGCCGCTGCAGCTGATCAGGCCTGCCAGGGGCAGGCCTTCCCCGGCCGTGGCCACATCCAGGGCCATGGCGGCCCCCTGGGAGAAGCCGAGCAGCACCGTCTGTTCCAGGGGAACCTCTGAGGCCAGCGTCCGTAACCGCGCGACCAGATTCGCTCTGGCTGCCGGGAGCTGGGGCCAGTTTGGCTCCTGCAAGTCGTACCACTGGCGACCGCTGCCGCCCGGGTGGGGCAAGGGTGCCTGCAGGGCCACCACGCTCACCGTGGGCTCCACCAGCACCTCCGCCAGGTCGAGCAGGTCGTCGGCGTCGGCTCCCCAGCCGTGCAGGAGCACCAGCCGTCGCGGGCTGCGGTCGGGGCCCAGCCGGATCAGGCCGGGCTCCGGGTTGGGATGGGTCACGGCGGGGGAGCTGCTGCTGCGTAGGTTGGCTCCAGACCCGCAATTCGGCAGCCATGGCGCCCACGGCCCTTCTCAGTGTGTCCAACAAGGAGGGGTTGGTGCCCCTGGCCCAGGGACTGCTGCAGGCGGGCTATGCCCTGATCTCCAGCGGCGGTACGGCGGCGGCCCTTCAGGCTGCCGGACTGCCCGTCACCAAGGTGGCCGAGCACACCGGAGCTCCGGAGATCCTGGGGGGCCGGGTCAAGACCCTGCATCCGCGGATCCACGGCGGCATCCTGGCCCGTCGCGATGAGCCCAGCCACCAGGCCGATCTGGCCGCCCAGGGCATCGCTGCCATCGATGTGGTGGTGGTGAACCTCTACCCCTTCCGCGAGACGGTGGCCGATCCGGCGGTGGCCTTTGACACCGCCATCGAAAACATCGACATTGGTGGGCCGGCCATGGTGCGGGCCGCCGCCAAGAACCACGCTGACGTGGCGGTGTTGACCAGCCCCAGCCAGTACGGGGCCTTCCTTGCCGCCCTGGGTGCCGGTGGGCTGACTGCGGCCCTGCGGCGCCAACTGGCGCTGGAGGCGTTCCAGCACACCGCCAGCTACGACGCCGCGATCAGCAGCTGGCTGGAGGCCCGCCTGGCGGCCCCGTCCGAGGCGGAACCCCTGCGTCTCGACCTGCCGGCCCGCCAAAGCCTGCGCTACGGCGAGAACCCCCACCAACCGGCCACCTGGCACAGCGAGCCCGCGGCTGGCTGGGGTGCGGCCCAGCAACTCCAGGGCAAGGAGCTCAGCTACAACAACCTGATCGACCTCGATGCGGCCCTCGCCACCGTGCGGGAGTTTGGCTACGGACCCGGAGCCGAACCGGCCGCGGTGGTGGTCAAGCACACCAATCCCTGCGGTGTGGCCACGGGCCGGGATGGGGCCGATGCCCTGACCCGGGCCCTGGATGCCGATCGCCTTTCGGCCTTCGGGGGCATCGTCGCTCTCAACACCCCGGTGGGGCTGGGGGCCGCGGAGCAGCTCTCCAGCCTCTTCCTGGAGTGCGTGGTGGCGCCGGGCTTTGACGCGGCGGCCCGGGAGCAACTGGCTGCCAGAGCCAATCTGCGGCTGCTCGAGCTGGCCCCGGAAGCGATCACCCGCGCCTCCCGTCGCCAGCTGCGCAGCCTGCTGGGCGGGGTGTTGGTGCAGGAGCTCGATGACCAACCGGTGGCGGAGGCCGACTGGCAGGTGGTCAGTGACCGCCAGCCCACGGCCCAGGAGCTGGATGATCTGCGCTTTGCCTGGAAGCTGGTGCGGCACGTGCGCTCCAACGCCATCACCGTCGCCCGGGGCGGTCAGAGCCTCGGTATCGGTGCGGGTCAGATGAACCGGGTGGGCTCGGCCCGCCTGGCCCTGGAGGCTGCTGCCGAAAAAGCGCGAGGCGCTGTGTTGGCCAGTGATGGCTTCTTCCCCTTCGATGACACCGTGCGGCTGGCGGCGGGCTACGGCATCACGGCCGTGATTCAGCCCGGCGGCAGTGTGCGCGATGCCGATTCCATCGCGGCCTGCAACACCCTGGGCCTGGCGATGGTGGTGACCGGTCGCCGCCATTTCCTCCACTAGATCCCGACGCCGGTCGGCGTGAGTTGTAGCTTCGCTCGATCAGCCCAGTTCTTCTGCGGCTCCCCGCTGCCACCCCTCTGGTCCCCTTTGACGCCATGTCTGAAGCGCTTGCCTACAACCTGAACTTTCTCCATCCCCTGCTGATGGTGGGGCTGCTGGCCCTCTCCAGCTATGGGATGTTCCTGGGCATCAAAGCCAAGAAAACCCGCACGGCTACGGCTGAAGATCGCAAGGACCTGATCAAGGGGCAGTACGCCCGCCGCCATTTCCAGATCGGCAGCCTGATCCTGGTGCTGATGGTGCTAGGCACCTTCGGGGGTATGGCCGTGACCTACCTCAACAACGGCAAGCTCTTCGTGGGCCCCCACCTGTTGGTGGGCATTGCCATGACCTGCCTGATTGCGCTGGCAGTGTCGCTCTCACCCCTGATGCAGCACGGAAATCTGATCGCCCGCAAGGCCCATGTGGGCCTGAACATGGCGATGATGACCCTGTTCCTGTGGCAGGCCTTCACCGGTCTGCAGATCCTGGCCAAGATCTGGGAGAAGAGGCCCACCTGAGCCGTTCAGGCTGCTCCTCAGAACTGGGCCCGCCGTCTTGGCGGGCACTCGAGGTTGTGGCTGGCATGGAAATCTTCCTGGACCTTCCAGGTGAGCTTTCGGGAGATCTGCCGCACGATCTGCTTGAGCAGGTGGTCGCCGCTTGATTGCACCAGGCCCTCGGGCAGCAGGGTGATCACCCCGGGAAGGCGGATCCAGACACTGAGATCCAGTTGCCAGCGCACCAGCGTCAAGGTGCTAGTTTCATCGAGTTGCAGCGAGGCGTTGAATTCCACGTCATAGAGCCCATCGAGATTGGGGTCGCTGCAGGGCTGGGGCACGGTGAGGATCCGGTAGAGCCCCTGGTCCTGTGGCAGGAGTTCCAGGCCGATGGTGGGTTCCACCTCGAAGCCAAAGTTGCCAAAGGTGCCCAGGGTCAGGGAGTAGCCCCGGTGGCCGATGGGCTCCACTTTCATCGGAGCGGCACAGCGCCGAAACCAGCCCTCGTGGTGGTCCAGGTAGTCGGACACCACCGGCGACGCTGCCCGCATTTCCATCACGTCGGCGAAGGCGCTCGCATAGCGCCGGACGCGCTGGTCCTCGCTGTGGCGGAGGCCCTGGGGATCGCCCTGGGCGAGGCCTGGGTCCAGCGGTGCGGTCGACAACAGCAGAGACAACGGCTGAAACTCCTGGCGGCGGCCAGATCGGAGACGGACAGATTCAATCTTTAATCAATGTAAAGGCAGTGCGGCGTCCCGTCGGGCTCCGCTGTGACACCCGGACATCAACCGTGCGGGTCCAGTGGGGAGCGGATCAGGCCTCGCAGAGTTCGATCAGGCGCTCGATCACGTCCTCCACCACCCGATCGGGAGTGGAGGCTCCGGAGGTGATGCCCACCCGGATCGGCCCCTCGGGCAGAAAGGGCCGTTCGGTCTCCAGCGCACCGCCCAGCGGCATGTGCTCGATGCGGTTGCCGGGACCGATGCGTTCGGGGGTGTCGATGTGGAAGGAGCGGATGCCCCGGCTCACGGCGATCTCCTGCAGGTGGGTGGTGTTCGAGGAGTTGTAGCCGCCGATCACCACCATCAGATCGAGGGGCTCATCCACCAGGGAGAACATGGCGTCCTGACGCTCCTGGGTGGCGTCACAGATGGTGTTGAAGGCCAGGAAGTGCTCATTGAGCTCGGCGGGGCCGAAGCGCTGCAGCATGGTGCGCTCGAACAGCCGGCCGATGTCCTCGGTTTCGCTCTTGAGCATGGTGGTCTGGTTGGCCACGCCCACCCGCACGAGGTCCCGGTCGGGGTCGAAGCCCGGGGAGCAGGCCTTGGCGAAGCGCGTCATGAAGGCTTCCCGGTCGCCCCGGCCGAGGATGTAGTCGCACACCAGCTGGGCCTCGGCCAGATCCAGCACCACCAGGTAAGTGCCCGCGAAGGAGCTGGTGGCGAGGGTTTCCTCGTGCTTCACCTTGCCGTGGATGATCGAGGTGAAGTCATGCTTCTTGTGCTTCTCCACGGTGTTCCACACCTTGGACACCCAGGGGCAGGTGGTGTCGACGATGTGGCAGCCGCGCTCGTTCAGCAACTGCATCTCCTGCACGGTGGCGCCGAAGGCCGGCAGGATCACCACATCGCCGCTGGCCACGTCGGAGAAGTCCTTCACCCCCTCATCCACCTGGATGAACTGCACGTCCATCTCCCGCAGGTGGTCGTTCACCGAGGGGTTGTGAATGATCTCGTTGGTGATCCAGATCCGCTCGGTGGGGTAGTGGCGCCGGGTTTCGTAGGCCATGGCCACGGCCCGCTCCACGCCCCAGCAGAAGCCGAAGGCCTCGGCCAGTCGCACGGTCAGGCGGCCGCGCTCGAGCACGTAGCCGTTGCCGCGCAGCTTGGCGATCAGATCGCTTTGGTAGGCCTGCTCCAGGCTGCCGGCCACCTCTTCGCCCAGGCCGAAACCGCGGCGGTTGTAGCGCTCGGAGTGGTGCAGCGAGCGTTTGAAGGCGCGGGTATCCACAACATCTGGAGCTGGGTGACCCGACTCTATGGGCCCTCGGAGGGACCCCGTTGCTCAACGGTGGCCAGCCCCTGCCAGCTCACCGTGTCGGCCGTGAAGTTGTAGCGGCAGGGCAGCACCTCTACGCCGGCCGCCAGCGCCTGGCGGAATAGCTCGCCGTAGCGCGGGTCGGCCGCATCTCCCGGGGCGAAACGGTTCACGTCGCCGCGGCTGAGGCAGGGCACCAGCACGGCCCGGGAGTCCGGCAACAGTGCCATCAGTTCCACCAGGTGCTTTTGCCCCCGTTCGGTCACCGTGTCGGGGAACAGGGCCAGCTCGCCCTCGGTCCAGGTGGTGTTTTTGACTTCGAGATAGATGGGCCGGGGATCGGCGGCCCCCTCGGCTGGGGTGAGCAGCAGATCGATGCGGCTGCGGCGCCCCTCGCCGTAGGGCACCTCCGCCCGGATGGCGGCGATGGGGCCGAGCCAGGGCTCCAGGCACCCGGCCTCGATCGTGGCCCGCACCAGATGGTTGGGCAGGGCCGTGTTGATGCCCACCCAGATCGGGGTGCCGGCTGCGCCGATCACCTCGGCCTGCTCCCAGGTCCAGGCCAGCTTGCGGCTCGGCGAGGGGGCATGGCGCAGCCGTACCCGGCCGCCCGGATGGAGCACGCCGGTCATGGGACCGGTGTTCGGGCAATGGGCTGTGACCACCTCCCCGCTCTCCAGTTCGACATCGGCCAAAAAGCGCTTGTAGCGCTTCACCAGGGTGCCTTCCACCAGAGGACCAAGGCTGAGCACAGGGGTGGCCATGGCAGGGCGGCTGGGTGCGTGCCAGCCATACTGCCGCTCAACTCCCAGGGTCCAGGTTCCCACCGGATGGCGAAGTCCCTCAGGCGCATTGCCCTGGTCGTGGCGCTTGCCACGGCCCTCAGCAAGGTGGCCGGCCTGGTGCGGCAGCAGGCCATCGCTGCGGCCTTCGGCGTGGGTGCGGCCTACGACGCTTACAACTACGCCTATGTGCTGCCGGGCTTTCTGCTGATCCTGCTGGGCGGCATCAATGGCCCCTTCCACAGCGCCATGGTGAGCGTGCTGGCGCGTCGGCCCCGCCAGGAGGGTGCCCATGTGCTGGCGGCGATCAACACCCTGGTGGGGACTGGCCTGATCGGGGTCACCGTCCTGTTGCTCGTGTTTGCGGACCCCCTGATCACCCTGGTGGGTCCGGGCCTTGATGCCGTCCGACACGACATCGCTGTCCTGCAGTTGCGCTGGATGGCGCCCATGGCCCTGTTCGCCGGGCTGATCGGGCTGGGCTTTGGCGCCCTCAATGCGGCCGATGAGTTCTGGCTGCCCTCGGTGAGCCCCCTGCTGTCCAGCGTGGCGGTGATTGCCGGCATCGGCGTGCTCTGGTGGCAGCTCGGCGCCTCCATCACCCTGCCCGCCACGGCGGTGCTCGGCGGGGTCGTGCTGGCCGGCTCCACCACCCTGGGGGCGGTGTTGCAGTGGCTGATCCAGCTGCCCGCCCTGGCCCGCCAGGGGCTGCACCGGTTCCAGCTGGTGTGGGACTGGAAGGATCCCGGGGTGCGTGAGGTGTTGCAGGTGATGGGGCCCGCCACCCTCTCCTCGGGGATGCTGCAGATCAATGTGTTCGTGTCGCTGTTCTTCGCCTCCGGCATTCCGGCTGCGGCCGCGGGACTCGGTTACGCCAATCTCCTGGTGCAGACCCCCCTGGGGCTGCTCTCCAATGCCCTGTTGGTGCCGCTCCTGCCCGTGTACGCCCGGCTCACGGCCCCGGAGGACCGGCCGGAGCTGATCGGCCGCATCCGCCAGGGTTTGATGCTCTCCAACGCCAGCATGCTGCCGCTGGGCGCCCTGATGGTGGGCCTGGCGGTGCCGATCGTGGCCCTGATTTACGAGCGGGGGGCCTTCAATGCCGGTGCGGCCGAGCTGGTGGGCACCCTGCTGATGGCCTACGGCATCGGCATGCCTGCCTATCTGGCCCGCGACGTGCTGGTGCGGGTCTTTTACGCCTTGGGTGACGGGGTCACCCCGTTCCGCTGGTCGATGGCGGGCATTGGCCTCAACGCCGTCTTCTGCTGGGCCTTCGTCGGCGGACCGGTGCCGGTTCAGGGCCTGCTGCTCCCCCGGCTCTACTGCGGTGCGGCCGGTTTGGTGCTGGCCACCGTGGCGGTGAACCTGATCACATGCGTGGGGCTGCTGCTGGCGCTCCAGGCCCGCCTGGGCGGGTTGCCCCTGCGGGTTTGGTTGCGCGACACCCTGCTGTTGTTCGGCGCGGCGGTGCTGGGCGGCTTGGCCGCCTGGGGTCTGGCGGCCGGGGTGGCCTGGCCTTCGGGGTTGGTGGGGCGCCTGTTGGAGTGTGGCTTCGCCGGGGGCGTCGGCGTGCTGGTGTACGGCGTCCTGGCGAGCCTGGCCCGGGTGCCGGAAGTGACGGATCTGCTGGCCCAGCTGCGGGGCCGCCTGCCCCGTCTGGGGCGGCGCTAGCTGTCGAGCCGCGAGTTGTCGAGACGGACATCCCGTTCCGCCCGAACCTGCACCGGAATCTCCAGGTGGGAACGCCCCAGCATGCGGGGCCCATCCACCGAAAAGATTCGAGCTTCGATGCCGAACTCCTTGAAGGCGGTTTCCAGTTCCTGGATGAGCGCTTTCTCCACCTGGGCATCGGCATCGACGACCTTGCCGATCAGGCGGCTTCCCAGCCGGCCCATGCGTTGACGCACCACGTCGCGGGCGTTGGTGACCTCAATGACCAGCACAGCCCGTCGCCAGGTGGCGCAACCTTATCGGCAAAACGGTTCCAGCACCTCTTCAAGATCGCGCAACTGACCGGCTGGCACGAGCCGGGCCAGGGGCAGTCGGGTCGGTCCACCGCCGATCGGCACCTGCACGGCTTCCAGGGCCTGCCTGGCGCACACGCCGGCCCCCTGGTCCACTCGGGCGGAACACTCGATCGCCAGGGTCTGGGCCAGGCCGGCATCGCCTAGGTAGAGGTGCCAGCTGGCCACCTGCAGATAGAGCCGGTCGGCGAGGGCCAGTTCGAGGTCCTTGAGATCGGCGGCGTTGAGGGTCATGGCTCAGGGTTGGTTGGCTGGGTGCTGTGGGGTTCCGGGGCTGGACGCAGGGCCACCACCACCCCGGCGTGGACCAGCAGCACCAGCAACCAGCCCAGGCTGAGCCAGTTGAGGTGACTCCAGGGGTGGCGCAGCTCCTGAACCACCCAGAGTCCGCTGTTGAGGGCGGCGAACAGGGCGGCATGGAGCGTGAGGTTCACAATCCGCTCGAAGTGCCTGTAGGTGGGGTCTTCGGGGTTGGCGGGGCCGTACCAGCGAATGGGCATGGGAAGGGGCAGGGATTTGACGGATGGGCCCTCCGTGCGGTGAGAATGGACCCATGCGCTTGTAGCTCAGCGGATTAGAGCATCTGACTACGGATCAGAGGGTCGGGAGTTCGAATCTCTCCAGGCGCGCTTCCTTCTTAAACCGCCTTCGGGCGGTTTTTTTGTGTGCGCTGTCCCAGCGGTGGCCAGTTCGCCACCGAGCTCCCCGCTGCGGTGGCCCTTCCTTACGATCGGGCAACGAAGCGTTGATTCTCCATGGCCCACTCCGGCGGTGTTGCCCTCAACCAGTCCCTTGCTGCCGGGGATCCTGCCATTGCTGGCCTGATCGATCAGGAGGCACGCCGACAGGAAACCCACCTGGAGCTGATCGCTTCGGAAAACTTCGCCTCCCGCGCCGTGATGGAGGCCCAGGGCTCGGTGCTCACCAACAAGTACGCCGAGGGTTTGCCCGCCAAGCGCTACTACGGCGGCTGCGAGCACGTGGATGCGATCGAGGAGCTGGCGATCGAGCGGGCCAAGCAGCTCTTCGGTGCGGCCTGGGCCAACGTGCAGCCCCACAGCGGCGCCCAGGCCAACTTCGCCGTGTTCCTGGCCCTGCTGCAGCCCGGCGACACGATCCTGGGCATGGACCTCAGCCACGGCGGCCACCTCACCCACGGCTCGCCGGTGAATGTGAGCGGCAAATGGTTCAAGGCCGTGCATTACGGCGTCGACCCCGACAGCCAGCAGCTCAACTTCGACGCGATCCGCCAGCTGGCCCTCGAGCACAAGCCCAAGCTGATCGTGTGCGGCTACTCCGCCTACCCCCGCACCATTGATTTCCAGGCCTTCCGCGCCATCGCCGATGAGGTGGGTGCCTACTTGCTCGCCGACATGGCCCACATTGCGGGCCTGGTGGCTGCCGGTGTGCACCCCAATCCAGTGCCCGTGTGTGATGTGGTGACCACCACCACCCACAAGACCCTGCGCGGCCCCCGCGGTGGCCTGATCCTCTGCCGCGACGCCGAGTTCGGTAAGCAATTCGACAAGGCCGTCTTCCCCGGCAGCCAGGGCGGCCCGCTCGAGCATGTGATTGCTGCGAAGGCTGTGGCGTTCGGCGAAGCCCTGCAGCCCTCCTTCCGTGCCTACAGCCAGCAGGTGGTGGCCAATGCCCAGGCCCTGGCCGCCCGCATCCAGGAGCGGGGCATTGCCGTGGTGAGCGGCGGCACCGACAACCATCTGGTGTTGCTGGATCTGCGCAGCATCGGCATGACCGGCAAGGTGGCCGACCTGCTGGTGAGCGATGTCCATATCACCGCCAACAAGAACACGGTGCCCTTCGATCCCCAGTCGCCCTTCGTGACCAGCGGCCTGCGCCTGGGCACGGCTGCGTGCACCACCCGCGGCTTCGACGAGGCCGCCTTCCGCGAGGTGGCCGATGTGATCGCCGATCGCCTGCTCAACCCCGAAGATGCCGGCATCGAACAGCGTTGCCGTGAGCGGGTGGCGGCCCTGTGTGGGCGCTTTCCCCTCTATGCGGCCGAGCGTGAGCTGCAGCACGCCTGATCCCGGCATACGTCCGTAAGGTGGGGCCCAAAGGCCGCCCTTCGGCTTCCTTCGGTCTGGTCCTGTGACCCTCGCCTACAGCCCTAACGCGGCCGCCCTGCTCACCTTCGCCGTGGCCGCCGTGTTGACGGCCCTGGTGGTGCCGCTGGTGCGTCGCCTCGGACTGCGCTGGGGGTTGGTGGACCCACCCGATTCCCGCAAACAGCACACCACCCCCATGGTGCGCCTGGGCGGGGTGGGCATTGTCATCGCCTTCAGCTTGGCCCTCTGCCTGGCCTGGGCACTCGGGGGGTTTGCCAATCTTCCGCTCGAAAAGGACCAGCTGATCTGGACCAGCCTGGCGGGGGCGCTCTGCTTTTTCCTGATCGGTCTGGCGGACGACCTGTTTGCCTTACCCCCCTTGCCCCGCCTCGCTGGCCAGCTGGCGATTTCTGTGGTGGTGTGGAACGAGGGGGTACGCATCGGCAGCATCGAGCTGCCCATGGGCTGGTTGGGGGGGGCTGATCTGATGCTGCAGTTGCCCGATTGGTTGAGCCTTGTTGCCACCTTGATCTGGTTGGTGGGGATCACCAACGCCATCAACTGGCTCGATGGCCTCGACGGCTTGGCAGCCGGGGTGAGTGGGATTGCTGCGGTGGGCCTGCTTTCGGTGAGTTTCAGCCTGCACCAGCCTGCGGCGGGCCTGCTGGCTGCCGCCCTCGCCGGCAGCTGCCTGGGCTTTTTGCGCCACAACTTCAATCCAGCCCGCATTTTCATGGGGGACGGGGGCTCCTATTTCCTCGGCTTTGCCCTGGCGGCGATCAGCATCGTCGGACCGGCCAAGGGGCTCACCAGCGTCAGCCTGCTGCTGCCCCTGCTGATCCTGTCCCTGCCGCTGGCCGACATGTCGGCGGTGATCATGGGGCGCCTCAGCGAGGGCCACTCCCCCTTCTACCCCGATCGCCGTCACCTGCACCATCGCCTGCTGCGCAGTGGACTGAGCCACCGGCGCACGGTGTTGCTGATCTACGCCTTCACCCAGTGGCTGGGCTCGCTGGCGTTGGTGCTGGTGAATGCCGAGATGCGCTTCCTCTGGCTCGCCCTCGCCACCGCCGTGTTGATCTGGGTGCTGGTGAGCACCCGCCGTGCCCTGCAGCGGGTTCCCTCCAGCCCGGAGCCCTGAGGCCGTGAGCGCCGAGATCCTCTGCATTGGTACCGAGCTGCTGCTCGGCAACATCACCAACGGCAATGCCCGCTGGCTGGCTGAGCAATTGGCCACCCTTGGCCTCCCCCATCACCGCCAGACCGTGTTGGGCGACAACCGGGAGCGCCTGATGGCCGCGGTGCGCGAGGCGGCTGGCCGCTGTCGGGTGCTGATCACGACCGGCGGGCTAGGGCCCACCCCGGACGACCTCACCACCGAGGCCCTGGCGGCCGCCTTTGACACGCCCCTGGTGGAGCACCCCGAGATCTGGGCGGAGATCCAGGCCCGCCTCCTTGCCCGGGGCCGGGTGTGCTCCCCCAGCAATCGCCAGCAGGCCTTCCTTCCCGCTGGAGCCCAGGTGTTGCCCAATCCCACCGGCACGGCGCCAGGCATGATCTGGACCCCCATAGCGGGGTTCACCGTGCTCACCTTCCCGGGGGTGCCCAGTGAGATGGAGGCGATGTGGCGCGCCACCGCCGCGCCCTGGCTCCGTGCTGCCGGTCTGGCCGAGGGGGTGTTTGCCAGTCGCATGCTGCGCTTCTGGGGGGTCTCGGAGTCGGCCCTGGCCGAGCAGATGGCCGATCTGCTGGAGAACGAGAACCCCACCCTGGCGCCCTATGCCGGAGCCGGTGAGGTGAAACTGCGCCTCACGGCCCGCGCCGGCAGCGACCGGGAGGCCCAGGCCCTGCTGGCCCCGCTGGAGGCCGAGATCCGCTCCCGCACTGGCACGGCCTGCTTTGGGGTCGATGACGACACCCTGGCTTCGGTGGTGTTGGAGCAGCTGCGCCAGCGGGGGGAGACCCTGGCCGTGGCCGAGAGCTGTACGGGCGGCGGACTGGGGGCCGCCCTGGCGGCTGTGCCGGGGGCGTCAGATGTGTTTCGGGGCGGGGTGATCGCCTACGCCAACGCCGTCAAGCAGGAGTTGCTGGGCGTGCCCGCGGCGCTGTTGGCCAGCCATGGCGCGGTGAGCGATCCGGTGGCGCTGGCCATGGCCGAGGGTGCCCGCCGGGCCACCGGCGCCAGCTGGGCGATCGCGGTGACCGGGATCGCCGGACCGGGAGGCGGCACGGTGGAGAAGCCCGTGGGGTTGGTGCACATTGCCGTGGCTGGTCCCGACGGCAGTAGCAGTGAGGCGGTGCGCTTTGGCTCCAGTCGCCGTCGCACTTGGATCCAGACCCTCACGGCCGGAGAAGCGCTCCAGCGCCTGCGCTCCCGCCTGATGGTGCAGCTTTAGGCTGGTTTGCTCAGTCGAACGGGTCATCCGTGAGTGCCGGCACCCTCTACGACAAGGTCTGGGATCTGCATCGGGTCGCCGAGCTTCCGGGGGGCTCCACCCAGCTGTTCATTGGCCTGCACCTCATCCATGAGGTGACCAGCCCCCAGGCCTTTGCCGCCTTGAAGGACCTGGGCCTCTCCGTGCGCCATCCCGAGCGCACCGTGGCCACGGTGGATCACATCGTGCCCACCACCTCCCAGGCGCGGCCCTTTGCCGATCCGCTGGCCGAGGAGATGCTGGCCACGCTGGAGGCCAACTGCGCCGCCCATGGCATCACCTTGCACGGCCTCGGCAGCGGCCGCCAGGGCATCGTGCACGTGATTGCCCCCGAGCTGGGCCTTACCCAGCCCGGCATGACCGTGGCCTGCGGCGATTCCCACACCTCCACCCACGGCGCCTTCGGGGCCATTGCCTTTGGCATCGGCACGAGCCAGGTGCGCGACGTGCTGGCCAGCCAGAGCCTGTCGATGGGCAAGCTCAAGGTGCGGCGCCTCTGGGTGGAGGGGCAGCTGCAGCCGGGCGTCTATGCCAAGGATCTGGTGCTGCATGTGATCCGCACCCTGGGGGTGAAGGGCGGCGTGGGCTACGCCTATGAATTCGCCGGTCCGGCCATCGACGCCCTGTCGATGGAGGAGCGCATGACCCTCTGCAACATGGCGATCGAGGGGGGTGCCCGCTGCGGCTACGTCAATCCTGACGCGGTCACCTTCGCCTATCTGCAGGGCCGTCCTTTTGCGCCCAGTGGCGAGGCCTGGGAGCGGGCCGTGGCCTGGTGGACCAGCCTGGCCAGCGGCCCGGATGCCGTTTTCGATGACGAGGTGTGCTTCGACGCCACCTCGATCGCCCCCACGGTGACCTGGGGCATCACCCCCGGTCAGGGCATCGGGGTCGACGAAACCGTGCCCACCCTCGAACAGGTGGATCCCGATGAGCGCCCCTTGGCGGAGGAGGCCTACCGCTACATGGACCTGCGGCCCGGCGCCCCCATTGCCGGCACTCCCGTAGATGTGTGCTTCATCGGCAGCTGCACCAATGGCCGGCTCTCCGACCTGCAGGCCGCGGCGGCGGTGGCGCGGGGCCGGCACGTGGCGCCAGGCATCAAGGCGTTCGTGGTGCCCGGCAGTGAGCAGGTGGCTGCTGCGGCCGAAGCGGAGGGCCTCGACCAGGTCTTCACCGCCGCTGGTTTCGAGTGGCGCGAGCCAGGCTGCTCCATGTGTCTGGCGATGAATCCCGACCGGCTCGAGGGGCGTCAGATCAGCGCCAGCTCCAGCAATCGCAACTTCAAGGGGCGTCAGGGCTCCGCCACCGGTCGCACCTTGCTGATGAGCCCGGCCATGGTGGCGGCGGCGGCGATTGCCGGACAGGTGAGCGACGTGCGTCAGCTGTTGCCGACCTGAGTCGCCTCTTTGTGGGGCTCACGCCCCTTTCCTTCCTCCCCACGCTTCTTAACCCTGTCGTGCCAGCAGCGATGACCAGCCCTTCCTTCCCCATGGGTCCGATCACCGAGCTCCGCGGCCGGGCCGTGGTTGTTGCCGGAGATGACATCGACACTGATCGGATCATTCCTGCCCGCTTCCTCAAGTGCGTCACCTTCGATGGCCTTGGTGAGCAGGTGTTCGCCGACGATCGGGCTGAACGCCCTGGGGAGCACCCTTTGGATCGACCTGAGGTCCAGGGGGCATCGTTGCTGGTGGTGAACCGCAATTTCGGCTGCGGCTCGAGTCGTGAACATGCTCCCCAGGCCCTGATGCGGTGGGGAATCCGCGCGGTGGTGGGCGAGAGCTTCGCCGAGATTTTCTACGGCAATTGTCTGGCCCTGGGCATTCCCTGTTTCACGGCCTCCCATGACACCGTGCTCAGCCTGCAGTCGGCCCTGGCCGCTGCGCCAGCCCAGGAGCTCCAAGTGTCGCTGGATCCTGCCGCTGTGGAGTTGTCCGACGGGCGCCGCTGGGATCTGGAGCTCCAGTCGGGCCCCCGCCAGATGTTGCTGACCGGGCAGTGGGATGCGACCTCCCAGCTGTTGGCCCATGGTGCTGAGTTGGAGCGCACCGCTCGAGCCCTGCCCTATCTCAACGGTTTCTAGGCCGGGGGACGAAGGGTGTGCCAGTGCCCGCGAAGTTGAAGTCGTTGAGCTTCACGCGAATGCCGCCGATGCCGTCGTAGGGGCTGTAATAAACCCCAACTTCGTAGGAGCGGCGTTGGAGCTTCAGTTCCACATAGGAATAGGACACATCGCCGTAAAACTCTGAGTTGTTGTCGATATTGAAAGTGGCTCCCGCTTCCAGCACCAGCGGCCCATAGATCTGTTGGGCGGCTTGGAAGCTGAGGGTGCGCAGGTCTACCGCCCGATCAAAGCCGAAGGGGCTGGCGCCCCCGAGGAATGTGCCGGCAACGGAGGCGGAGAAGCGGGTGTAATCGAACAAAGGTTTGTCAAATTGGCCGATGGTGAAGCTGGGTCCTCCCCAGAGGGTGAGAGTGTTCTGGTTCGCACCATCGCTGTAACTGGCCACGAAGCCGCTGGCGCCGACATTCAGGCCGAATCCAGGAATGACCGGGGTCGGAGAGTAGCGAAGTCCCCGGGCTGGATCTTCGCTGGCATCTAGGGCCCGTCCCTGCCACAGCTGCAGGGTGCTGCTCACCGCGAGATTGGCGTAGCTGCGCCAGAGGGTGTCGAGGGTGTTGGTTTCAAACAGCGTGGCCTGATAGTTGCCAGATTGGGCTGCCCAGCTCAGGGTCACCGGGGCGAAAAAGGGGCCTTTCGGCCGGGGTGGTGCCGCTGCAGCGCTGGTGGGGTCAGCCTGTTGTTTAGGTCGGTTGAAGACGGCTGTGCCGGCCAGGTTGGCTCCGTAGGAGTACACCACGGTCTGCAATCCCAGGCTGCCGTTGTAGATGCGTTCGCGGTATGAGCCAAACAGTGCCGCGCTGGCACTGTCGTGGCCTGGCAGGCTCAGGGGGGCGCTTAGGCGAGTGGTGCTGCGGGTGCCAGAGCGGAAATTCTCGGGATTGAGGGTGGACAGGCTCGCATCCGCATTCAGGGAGGCCCAGCCCATCGGCAGGTTCAGGGCGGCGAGCAGGCCGAACATGTCCCCGAATTTGGCTGTCTGCTCCACGTCAGGGCTGGCCAGGCTTTCCCCAGGCTGCACGTAGCTGTTGGTGCGGCCTTCGATGGCCCGTTGCACCATCAGTTGGGGTTGCAGTTGGAGGCTGCCGCTGCGGCCCAGTTTGATCGGCTCCAGGTTGTAGCCGATGTAGAAGCCATCACGATCCTCCTTGTCGGTATCCCAGGCAAATCGGGCCTCTTCTGCGCCCACCGTCGTGTTGGTGATGGCCGGCAAGGAAACCTTTCCGTCCAGCAGGATTTGGCTGCTGCGGCTCTTGATCCGTGTGACTCCCTTCGCATCCATCACGGCTACCACCTTGCGGGCCAGGCTCCAGGAGGCGGCGGGGGTGAAGGGATCGTTGGTGAAGGCCATCTGTTCGGCCGTCCAGCGGTTGCCCCGGATCCGGATTTGGGATCCCTGAAAGCGCAGTCGGCTGATGGTTCCAGCCTTGTTGGTGGGGGGGCGATAGCTCTGGCCCGCGCTGTTGAGTGAATCCGTGGTGTCGATCACGGCGACCAGATTCAGCCTGAAGCTGGTGCTCCAGCTCTGCTGAAAGGCCACGTTGCGCACCCGTGGGTCCACCGAGATGGCGGCGGCGTCCGTGGTCTCCGGGGAGGAGCTGTTCTTGAAGGATGGACCGTTCTTGGAGAATGGACTGAGCTCGGCGGATGGGCTGGTGGGTTGAGGGGACACGGCACCCGTCTGCGGGGGACCGAACGCCACCGATTCCAAAATCTGCTCCAGGGGGAGAACGGGCCTGGAGAGCTCACGGCCTGGGCAGCCATCCGGGGCGGGCATGGTGGGCAGGCTGATTCGCCCCGGGGGCACCACCCGCACCACGGTGCGTCCCCTGGGATCCGCCGTGAGCTGGGGGCAGGCGAAGGCCGGTCGGGGTGTCACGGCAGCCGGTGGTGTGGCTCCTGACTGGGCATCCCGGGCCAGGGTGTCCTGGTCGATGACGCCATAGACATCGTCCATTTCGCCGCTGGCTTCCCAGTCGCTGTAGCGCAGTCGACTGGCCTGGAGATATTGATCGCCCTTGGTCAGCCGAATCCGGCCGGTGGCAAACACACTGCGGCTGCGCTCCGCCAGCTCCACCCGGTCGGCCAGGAGTCGCCAGCCGTTGAACTCAGCCTCCACGTTGCCCGTGGCGACGAAGCGGCCCAGTTGCTGGTCGTAGCCCTGTTGATCAGCGCGGACCACCACAAAGGTGGGAGCGGGCAACGGAGGGGGAGTCGGGGCCGCCGCTGCTGGCGCCGCTGGGACTGGCGACAGGGCTGGCGCCGCAGCAACCAATCCTGCTGGCCACAGGATTGCCGGCAGGATGGCGGTGGGCAGCATCACCCGCCTCAGGCTGCGGGCAGGGCGTTCAGGCCAGGGAATGGCCTGGAGCAGCTGGAAAAAACCCACGCTCATCGTCCCCTGGATTCTTCTCGGATCCAGACTGGGGGAGCAGGGGTGCCAAGGGCCTTCACAACGGATTGCCGACCAGTCGCCCTGCGGCCGGATCATCCCACAGGGGTTCGGATGGATTCCGGAGCAGTGGTCAGTTGGTTTTGAGGCGCGTGGTTCTCAGTCACGTCGTGCCGTGGCCTGGCGCGACGAGGTGACTGGGTGCGGCGAAGCGCGAGCTCTGCCCGGAGAGTTGGGCTGTGAACGCCCCCTGCTGCCTGAGCGGACTGGGTGACGGGCCGCCTAGGCCTCAGTCTTCGAGGTCCTTGCGGCTCGGGGTGCGGCTGGGATCGCTGGCCAGGAAACCGAAGACGAAGATCCCGATGAAGAAGAAGACGACCGAATAAACCGAGATCTTGAGGGCGAGCATGGTTCGGCCTTGGGGAACGGCGAGCGGGTGACAGGGAGTGACAGGCGCTTGGAAGGGCCTGGCCGACCCCGCGACAGCGGGATCATCCTATGGGACTTGGCTTGCCATCCAACGATGCCTGAGGCCTCTGCAGCAGGGCAGGCCCCCCGGATTGAAACGTTTCAGTCACGTTCCTGTCCCTCGGGGGGGCGCTGGGATCTGCAGCCGCTCTGGCGCGGCGAGCGCACCGACGGTGGTCAGGGGCCAGCCCTGGAGGATCCCTGGGGGGCGCAGCATCGTCCTGACTGGCAGGCGCGTGGGCTGGTGATCTGGCCCCGGGGGGGGCAGTGGCAGCGGCTGACCCTGGATCTGGTCTGCCCAGAGGCCTGGCGGCAGTTGCAGCTCCCGGCACCAGTGGCCCAGGCGCGGCTGGTGCTGCGCTGGTGGGCCGACCAGGTGGAGCTGCGGGTGAACGGTCAGGCCGTGCATGCCGGCGATCTATTCGACACGGCCTGCCGCTGGGTCGTTCCGCAGCGCTGGTGGCAGGGGGAGGAGCTGCGGCTGGAGCTGCGGCTGCGCAGTCCCCTGCACGACGATGGGGCCCTGATTGAAAGCCGCCTCGAGCTCGAACCCCTCGACCCGGCCGATCCGGCGAATCTGCTGGCCGAGACCAAGGGCGAGTTGGCCGCGGTGCGGGCTGGCCAGCCCCTGGCGGGAGGGTTTCACGTGCTTGGCCATGCCCATTTGGACCTGGCCTGGCTCTGGCCGGTGGCTGATACCTGGCAGGCCGCCGAGCGCACCTTCGCCTCCGCCCTCGATTTGATCGAGCGTTTTGAGGAGCTCCACTTCGGCCACTCCACCCCGGCCCTCTATGCCTGGCTGGCCCAGAACAGGCCTGCCCTGTTTGCCCGCCTGCAGCAGGCCGTTGCCGCCGGCCGCTTTGAGCCGATCAACGGCCCCTGGGTGGAGAGCGATTGCGTGCTGATCAGCGGCGCCTCACTGCTGCGCCAGTTCCAGTTGGGCCAGCAGTTCAGCGCCGCCACCTTTCCCGGGTTGGAGCACCCGCTGGCCTGGCTTCCAGACAGCTTCGGGTTTGCGGCCGGCCTGCCGGCCGTGGCCCACAGCACCGGTGTGCGCTGGTTCTGCACCCACAAGCTCTTTTGGAACGCCACCAATCCATTCCCCCACCGGCTGTTTCGCTGGCGCAGCCGCTGCGGTGCCGAGCTGCTCGCCCTGATGACCGCCCCGATCGGCACCGATGGGGATCCGCTGGCCATGGAGCGCTACCGGTTGGCCTGGCGTGGGGCCACCGGAGTGGATGAGGCCCTCTGGCTGCCGGGGGTCGGTGACCACGGCGGCGGCCCCACCGCCGAAATGCTGGAGCAGCTGCGGCTCTGGCAGCAACAGCCCCAGGCCGCGCCCCAGCGCCACGGCAGCCTCCGCGCCTACCTGGCCCAGCTGGAGCCCCTGGCCTCCGGGTTGCCGGTGTGGCGCGATGAGCTCTACCTGGAGCTGCACCGCGGCTGCGCCACCTCGCGGCCGGATCAAAAACGCCACAACCGCACCCTGGAGCGCTTGCTGCGGGAGGCGGATCTGGCTCAGGCGCTGGCGGGCTCCGCGGCCTGCCCTGATGCCGAGCAGCCCGTCGACTGGCGTCCGCTGTTGTTTCAGCAGTTCCATGACATCCTTCCCGGCACCTCGATTCCCGAGGTGTTCGAGCAGGCCGAGCCCCAGTGGCGCGCGGCCCGCCGCAGCGCTTGCCGGCAGCGGGATCGCGCTCTGCATGCCTGGCTGGGGGGTGGTTCGGGTTGGTGGGTTGCCCAGTTGCAGCCCCTGGCCGCCCGGGCCCGCACCCTGCGGGTGCCCCTAGGTGCCTGGAGCGAGGGCGGGGTCGGCCTGCCGGCCCAGGTGGCCCGTGCTGGCGGCCAATGGCTCCAGCTCCCCCCGCTGGAGGGGGTGGCGGCCCTAGCCCTGGAGCGGCACCCCGCACCGGCGGCCGGAGCCTCCCCCGTGCCCGTGGAGGCCCCCGTGTGGGTGGAGGGCTGGCGCTGCGGCAATGGCCTGGTGAGTTTTGAACTGGGCCCCAGGGGTCTGGAGCAGCTCTGGGACCACACGGGCGCCTCCCAGTTGGCCGCCCCCCTGGCCTGGCGGCGCTTTGGCGATCGCGGCGAGTTCTGGGATGCCTGGGACATCGCCGCCGACTACCGGGACCATCCGCTCGCCTGGGAGTGGCAGGGCGAGCCCAGCTGGCTGGAGCAGGGCCCCCTGTGCACCAGTTTTCTCTGGCGGGGCCGCTGCGGCGCCAGTGCGGTGCGGCTGGAGGGACGACTCCTGGCCAATAGCCCCTGGCTGGAGCTGATCCTCCATGTGGACTGGCGCCAGCGCCATGAGCTGCTGCGCCTCGAGATCCCCTTGGCCCAGCCGGCCCAGCGCTGGGCTGCCGATACCTCCGGCGGGGTGCTGGAGCGGCCGGCCGAGGCCGTCACGGCCCGGGACCAGGCCCGCTGGGAGGTGCCGGCGATCAGCTGGCTGGCCTCGGTGGCTGCCGGCGGTGCCGGCCTGGCGGTGCTGCTCGATGGTCCCCAGGGTGTTTCGGCCAGCCCGGAGCAGCTGGGGGTGTCGCTGTTGCGGGCTCCCACCTGGCCCGATCCGGGAGCCGACAACGGCCACCAGCGCCTGCGACTGGCCCTGCTGCCCTGCCCTGGGGGCTGGTGCCGCGGCCAGGTGCCCCAGCAGGCGGTGGCGTTTCGCGAGCCCCTCTGGCTGCGGCCGGCGGTGGCCCAGGGCCGGCCTGGGCGGCGTCAGGCCCTGCCCCCCCTGGGCGAAGGGCTGGTGCTGCTGGGCTGCCGGCGTTCAGGCGACGACGGCACCGTCGTGATCAGCGTGCAGAACTGTTCTCCCTGCCGCCGCAGGCTTGAACTCGGTTCGGCGTGGCAGGGGCTGCAGCGCCTGGATGGCCTCGACCAACCGCTGGCGCCGGACCAAATCCCAAGCGGAGATCCCTCGCTGCTGGCCCCCTGGAGCCTGGGTTTCTGGCGGATGCGCTCGGCAGGCGCGTAGGGCTCAGTCGTCGTGATCGTCGAAGGGATCGGTGAGACCCTTGGACGGGGGGCCAAAGGCTTGATACACGCCGAAACCGGTGAGGGCCAGCAGCACCGCCAGCACGGCAAGGGCCACGGAGAGGGCCGGGGAGCTGGTGGTGGCGGTTGGATCCATGAAGGGGGAAAGGGGGTGCAGGTGACGGGTTGCGTCACAACTCTCGACGGCTCGCCGCGGCGCGGCCCGCAAGGCCCTTACAGTAACGAGAGCGAATCCATGCCCGAGAGGCTCCAGCAGACATGGCCCAACGCACCCGCCTCGGAGACATCCTGCGCCCGCTCAACTCTGAGTACGGAAAGGTTGTTCCCGGTTGGGGCACCACGCCCGTGATGGGCATTTTCATGGTGCTCTTCCTGGTGTTCCTGCTGGTGATCCTGCAGCTGTACAACAAGTCCCTCCTGCTCGAGGGCATCACCGTCAACTGGAACGGCCTCGGCTGAGCCCTTGAGCTCGGTTCCGACCCAACCCCCTTCCCATGAACGTGTTCGGCATTGGCCTCCCGGAACTGGCGGTGATTGCCGCCATTGGGCTGCTGGTGTTTGGTCCCAAGCGTCTGCCTGAGCTGGGGAAGACCCTGGGCAAGACGCTCAAGGGTTTTCAGTCGGCCTCCTCGGAGTTTGAAAAGGAGTTCCGCTCCGCGATCACCACCCTCGATGTCCCCGCCTCCACCACGGAAGAGGGTCAATCCACGTCGCCGCCGGCTGCAGATCAGCCAACTACCGAGCAGCCGGTCGACGGGCCTGTCGCCTGAACCTTGGTGACGTCAGTCAGCCCTGCGTCGCCCTCCGACCTGCACCTGGTGGTCGGCCTGGGCAACCCCGGTGGCAATTACGCCGACACCCGACACAACGTTGGCTTCATGGTGCTCGAGCGCCTGGCCGCTGCCGCGGGCACCACGTTTCGCCAGCAGGCCAAGTTGCAGGGGCTGTTGGCCGAGGTGGGTCAGGGCCGTGACCGCCTGCGCCTGTTGATGCCCCAGACCTTCATGAACGAGAGCGGGCGCTCGATTCGGGCGGCCCTCGACTGGTTTGATCTGGCGCCCTCCCAGCTGTTGGTGGTGGTCGACGACATGGATCTCCCCCTCGGGAAGTTGCGCCTGCGGGGCTCCGGTAGTGCCGGGGGCCACAACGGGTTGCGCAGCACCATCAGCCATCTGGGGACCCAGGATTTCGCACGGTTGCGCATTGGCATCGGGGCCCCGGCCGAGGATCCCGCCGAACGCAGGGCCCGCACCGTGGGTCACGTGCTCGGACGCTTCAGTGCCGCCGAGCGGCCCCTGCTGGAAGCGGTGCTCACAGAGGTGGAGGCCGGCATTGGCCTGATCCAGCGCCTTGGCCTAGAGCGGGCCGGTAACCGTCTCAACAGTTTTCAGCCGGCAGGCGCGGCAGCCTGAGTCGATGGCCCGCCTTCCCGCCACCACCGCCCAGCTGCGCGTGCTCCATCAGAGCTTCAGCCAACGGGTGCTGGAGGGGGAGGTGAGCGCTGGGGGCTACCAGTGGAGTTTTCGCTGGGCTTTTGACCGCGGTGAACTCCATGTGGAGCCGTCGCTGGGGCGTGCCCTTATCCAAGATGCGCTGCTGCGCTATTTGCTCAAGGTGGATTACCAGCTTGAGGCCGGCGGCGACTACGTCTTCACCGTGCGGGCCAAGTTTTAGGGGCCGTCAGCGTTCGCTGCACCGCCGCTGAGGTGCGTTGCAATTGGATGCCGCGATGGCGTTCCACCAGCAGCTGGGCCACGACATCGTCGATGTCCCGGGGGGGCAGCCGCAGACCAGCTGGCACCAGGCGCGTCCAGGGGCTGGGCGGGCAGAGTTCCCAGTAGCGCTGGCGCGCCGCCAGGGTGCTGCCGTGCTCATTGACCAGCTCTGGTTGGAGGTGCAGCTGGCCCAGCTGCTCTCGCCAGCGGCGGCTGCCGGTGCCGTTGCCCACCACGACGGACTCCAATCCCTGAAGCTGCCAGCCCTGGAGCAGGTTGGCGCAGTCCTGGGGAGGCAGGATGGCGGCTTCCAGCACCAGGTTCCGCTCGGTATCGGCCAGCACCAGTCCACATTTGCTGTGGCCCGGATCGAGCCCGGCGATCAGCGTCCGTGTCCGGGGGGCGATGGGGCTGCCGTTCATGGCCGTCGCGGGCTGATCGGTGCCGTCGTCGCCCGCACCCAGCGCAGTTCAACCCCAATCGGATCGGCGGTGTCGGCATCTGCGAGGGCGATGGCTTCCAATTGGGCCACCTGACCCTCGGGCCGCTCCCGCAGCTCACGACCCAGTTGGGTGAGAGCCGCCGCATTGAATTGAAGCCCTTCCACCAGGGATCCCTGGCGCTGGGCCCGGGCGTAGGCGGCGGCCAGCAGCAGGTTGAGCCGGCGATTGATGGGCTCCAGGCCGGTGAGGTCGCCTTCGATGGTGGTGCTGGCCAGCACGTCGCCTGCCTTGACGACGGGGCGGTTGGGGCGCAGGTCGGGGAAGGCCAGCACTTGCCGTTCGCCCCGCAACACGTTGGCGGCCGACAGGATGCTCACCACCCAACTGCCGGGTTTGGCGAGCAGGGCCTCCAGTTTGGTGATGTCACTTTTGGGCACCAGCAGGATCTGGCGGTCCACCGGCTGGCCAGGCAGCACCCGCCGGAAGGCCTGGAGGTTGGCCTGTTGCAGCAGGGCCGTGATCACCCCCTTGGCCTGCTCAGGGCGGTCCATGGTCACCTTGGCACTGGCCAGGGTCTGGCCGCTGGTGATCACCACATCGCCGCGGCGCAGGGCAATCAGGTTGGTTTCCAGATCCTTCAGTTCCTGGGCCCCGGCGGCAATGCGCCGGCGCACCTGGGCCAGTTCGGTTTCGGTGCGACGGATTTCCGCGTCCCGGTCCTGCACGTCCCGGCTGAGGCGGCCGCGTTCCGCTTCGAGCTGGTTGCGCTGGGCCAGCAAGGGGGCCAGCTCCAGGCGCAGTTGGCTGGCCCTGGCCTGGGCTTGCTCGAAACGCTGTTGGGCCTGCCGTTTCCCCTGTTCGGCCCGGTTGAGCTCTGCCTGGCTGCTGGCCAGTTGGCGGCGACTGTTGGCCAGGCGCGCCTCCAGCCGGTCCAGCTCGAACAGACCCGTACGCAGGCGCTCGCTGACCAGCAACATCAGGCCGAGGGATACGGCGCTGATCAGGCTGCCGGTGAGCACCGTGATCACCACCGCCGTGCGCCGTGGCCGCATCCGGAACAGGCTCAGCCGTGCCTTGCCCACGCGACTGCCCAGCCGGTCCCCGAGGGTGGAGAGCGCTCCCCCCAAGGCGAGCAGCGCCAGGATCAGCAGCCAGCCCGTCACATGCGTTTGCGAACGGGCCCCAGTATCCCTGGTCTGGCGCCGTTCAGCTGAAGCGCTTGGCCAGGGCGATCGGGTCGAAGACGGTGATCTTCTTGCGGTCGATCTGCACGAGGCCCTCGTTGCGGAGGTCGCCGAGCAACCGGGTGATCGTCACCCGCGTCGAGCCGATGGCTTCGGCGATGGCCTGATGGGACAGGCGCAGGTCAATGGTGATCCCCTCACTGCTGGGTACGCCAAAGTCGCGGCACAGCACCAGCAGGAAACTCACCAGCCGCGAACTCATGTCGCGGTGGGTGAGGGTTTCGATCATCGTTTCGGTCTGCAGGATGCGGGAGGAGAGGCCCTGCAGGAGCAGCAGCCCAACGCTGGCGTCCTGCTCAATGGCGCGGCGCACGGAGGTGGCCGGTGCGGTCACCATCTCCACCCGGGTGAAAGCAATGGCGTGATAGAAGCGATCGGAGCGCTGGCCGGTCAGCAAGGAGAGCACGCCAAACAGGCTGTTTTCCCGCAGCAGGGCCACCGTGATCTCCTCCCCTGACTCGTAGACCCGGGACAATCTCACGGCGCCCCGGCGCAGCAGATAGACCCGTTCGGCCGGGTCCCCCGGGAAAAAGATCGTCTTGCCGCGTTCGATGGTTTCGACGCTGCTGCCAGACAGGCCGCGGATCACCTCCAGCAGGGTGGGGTTGCCCTGGCCCGCACTCCCCATCCCGGCCACCACGCCAGGAGCTCCCGTGGACGGGGTGTTGGCGATACGGCTGAATCCGTGGGTGGCGCCAACCATGGGGACAGGGCAAGTGGCGGGACCTTAAGGATCACCCGGGGTCATCCCTGTAGCAATGCACACGCTTTGCCCGGGGGCCTGGTTGGCCCGGTCCCACCAGTACGGATGTTTCCACCATGGATGGTGTCATCGGCTTGTGGAACGGCCCGATCCCGCTACATTCAGCTTTGCGAGGTCGTTCGGCGGCTTTGCTCCCAGGGGTCTCCCTGCAGCACGTTTTTTGGAGGGTGTGAATGACCGCCAGCTTGCCTGTCCCAGGTCTGACCTCCGGATCCGGAGCTGGCTCCTCGGGTGCGGGCCCAGCTGGTGCCGCTGCCCTGTGGGCTCAACGCCATCCCCAGCGTCCCGGCCATCGCCCCCTGGGCGTGGCTTCGCCGGCTCCGTTGCTGCGCCTGGTGGCCCAGCAGGAGGGCCTGCTTCAGATCCACACCGCTCCTTTCCGGGGCAGCTTCGGCGCGGTGTTGAGTCAGGCCCTGCGGACCGCCGGGCTGGGCAGCCGGGTGTTGGTCAGCCAGTTCCTCAAGGGTGGCGTCGATCAGGGGCTCGAGAGCAGTCTCTGGTTGTGCGGGCGTCTCCAATGGCTCAGGCCCGGCGTGCCTGCCTGCCTCTCCGAGCTGGCTGCCGACCAGGACCCAGACGCGGTGGAGGCGGTGCGCCAGGTGTGGACCTTCAGCCGCGAACAATTGCTGAGTGGCGCGGTGGATTTGATGGTGCTCGATGAGCTGGGCCTGGCCGTGGAGCTGGGCTACATCGAGAAGGCGGAGGTGCTGGCTGTCCTGGAGCGCCGACCGGCCCATCTGGATGTCATCCTGACCGGACCAGCGATGGCCACGGAGTTGATGGCCATGGCAGACCAGGTCACCCAGCTGCGTCGAGGTCTCTGATGCTCAAGAACGACCGCTGGATCAATGAGCAGGCGGCTGCCGGAATGCTCCAGCCCTTTCAATCGAGCCTGGTGCGCCACCTCGATCCTGAGAATTCCAGCTCGCCGGTGCTCAGCTACGGCTGCTCCTCCTATGGCTACGACCTGCGCCTCTCGGCTAAGGAATTTCTGATCTTCCGGCACGTGCCCGGGACGGTGATGAACCCCAAGCGGTTCAATCCCGCCAATCTCGAGCCTGCGCCCCTGCATCACGACGACGATGGGGCCTATTTCATCCTGCCGGCCCACTCCTATGGCCTTGGGGTGGCGCTGGAGAAGATGAAGGTGCCCGCCAACATCACGGTGATTTGCCTGGGCAAGAGCACCTACGCCCGGCTGGGCATCATTGTGAACACCACCCCGGCGGAAGCCAGCTGGGAGGGCCATCTCACCCTCGAGTTCAGCAACTCTTCCGGCGCCGATTGCCGGATTTATGCCAATGAGGGCATCTGTCAGTTGCTCTTTTTCGAGGGCGACCCCTGCGAAACCACCTACCAGGATCGGGCCGGCAAGTACCAACACCAACCTGAGCGCGTCACCCTCGCCCGGATTTAGGGAGCCAGCCGAGCTTTATGGAGCCGGCTTTTTTCGTACCAGTCGGCGAACTGGGGCGTCCAGGCCTGGAGGTGGGGCCACATCAGGTCGCAGAGTTCACGGATTTCCTGTTGGGCGTCGAGCTTGGCCCGCAGGTCGAGGAAATGCAGGAAGGCCCGCAGGGTGAAGCTCACCACAAAGTGCTGGCGGTAGTCGAAGGGGAGGATGCCGCGGGCATGCTCCTCGGCAAAGCCTGCCGCTAGGAGGTCGCGGTAGCGCTCCGCCGCCGCCCGGCAGAGATCCAGATCCACAGCCCGCTGCTCGGCGGAGTAGGTGTATTTCTTGCCCTGCCGGTCGCTGTAGCTGCCAATGGGCCGGAGATAGAACACCTCTTCCAGCTCCAAGTCGCCCTGGGCTGCTTTGCAGATGCGATCGCCGGTGTAGCGCATCGATTGCACGTCAAAGCTCACCCCCACCCGGTGGGTGCGGGCCTGCTGCATCACGGAGTGAGGAAACCAGCCCACGTTCAGCACGATCTGGGCATGCTCCAGGGGGCCGTAGTGCCCCCGCTCGCCGGCCAGCAACCGCTTGACGCAAATTTCGCCGGCCTTGGCTTCATCGGGCCAGTTGGCGGCGTCCGCGGCCACGAACCCCTCGCTGTAGTCCTGGTGCATGCCGGCATACACGCATTGCTGGGGATTGGGGGTGGCGGCGATCAGGGCGACGCGGAAACGGGGATCCATGGCGGATTGCGGGGGGGAAATTAGGCGTGGCTGCGGGGTCCCGCCATCGTCGCAGCATCTGAGGCCGTGGTGCGGTCGCCGGCATCCAGGCTGCTCACCGCTCCGACGCCGGCGAAGGCCGGTAGCGGGCTGCCGGTGAGGAGGGCGCCCGTGAGGGCCTGCAGTTCGCTCAGGCTGCGTGCGCCGATGGAGCGGCCGACGGCCTCGCCAGCGGCATTGAACAGCTCCAATTGAGGAATGCCATTGACGTCATAGCGCTCCAATTCGGGTTGCCAGCGCGGGTTGTCGACGTTGAGCAGGACCACATCGAGGCTGCCCCGGTGTTGGGCTTCGATCGTCTCCATGGCCGGCGCCATGCTGCGGCAGGCCTCGCACCAGTCGGCGTAGAACTCCACCACCGTCGGTTTGCCGTTGCCCAGGGCCACCGGCAGATCCAGGGACTGGCGGGCCAGCCGCTCCAAGGGAGCCTCGGGATGGAGGCCGCCGCGGAACCAGAGCAGGCCGGCCGCCAGCAGGGCTGCCAGAACCACGAGCAGGAGCCGTTCGTTCTGACCCAGTCCAGGGTTGGGGGAGGAGTTGGTCATGGCAGCACTTTGCCAGTGCTTGCTAGCGTTTTGAAGTCGGCACTGGGGCCCTTTCCGTGAAGCGGCGCCTCACCCTGCACTTTCCCCGGGAAGCGGTGCACCAGCCGATCACCTACCGGCTGGCGGTGGATTTCGATATTGCCGCCAAGATTTTGCGGGCCCAGATCGCCCCCAACCAGAGCGGCACCATGGTGGTGGAGCTCTCGGGAGATATCGACGAGCTCGCGGCGGCAGAGGCCTGGCTCGAGAGCCAGGGGCTCGGCCTCAACCGGGCTCCGGGGCAGATCGCGATCGACCGTGGGCGCTGCGTCGATTGCGGGTTGTGTTCCAGCGTTTGCCCCAGTGGTGCCCTGGCGCTGCGGCAGCCGGCTTGGCAGCTGCACTTCGATGCGCAACGCTGTCTGGTGTGCGAGCAGTGCATTCCGAGTTGTCCTCTGGATGCGATTGCCCTGGTGCTGGCCCCCCCGTGAAGGCGATGTTCCGTCTGCTGCTGCTGCCCCTGCGGGCGCCCATGCTGCTGGTGCTGGTGGCCATCGCCGTCTACGAAGGACTGCAGTGGAGCCAGCCCCTCCAGGGCGCCGTGCCTTCGGGCATGGCCCAGCTGTCCAGCCTGTTCTGGTCACTGGACTGCCTTCATGCCCTGCTGGTGGTGGTGGTCTGCACCATGCCCGACCTGTTGTTGCAGCGGGTGTCCAGCCTGATGGCCGCCAGTCGGGTGATGAGCCTGGTGATCAGTTTGTTGATCGTCACGGTGGGTGGCCTTTACCTGCTGCACCTCAAGGTGCTGACCAACGTGCTGATTCTGGGCACCACCGTCTTGCTGGCCCGCCTGGATTTGGCCCGGGTTCGGGTGGCGCCTCCTCCCCTGCTGATGGCGGCCGTGCTCGGGGTGCTCGTCTTGGCTGGTGCTGGGGTCGGCCGTTGGTTGGCCAGCAGCGGCGGCAGCCTCTAACAGGCTGGAAGCGGCTGCTGTTGGACGTTCCAGAGGTTGCCGAGCACCTTTTTGACGTAGAGCCGGGTTTCGGGATACGGGATCGCTTCGATCCAGAGTTCGGGATCCTGCTGCAGCTGGGGACTCACCCAGCCCGCCACCGCAGCGGGGCCCGCGTTGTAGCTGGCGGCCATCAGGATGGGATTGCCTTGCCATTGGCGTTGCAGTTGCGCCAGGTAGAGGGCTCCCAGTTGGGCATTGCGGCTCGGATCGGTGAGGGCTTCGGGCTGGAGCGGGCCGTCGGCCAGCTCGGCCGCGGTTGCGGGCATCAGTTGCAACAGCCCCACCGCTCCGGCAGGGGAACTCACCCCGGGGCTGAAGCGGGATTCCTGTTTGGCCACAGCGGCCAGCAGGGTGGCAGGAATCCCGGTGGCGGCGGCGGCTTGGTTGAGCTCCGCCACGAAGGCGGGGGTCTGCAGGCTGCGCGCCAGTTGGCGGCTCAGGCTGCAGTACGGCCCGGGGGGCAGGCCGGAGCGCTGGGGTGTGAGGCGCAGGCTGGCCTGCTCGAGTTGGCCCAGGCCCATCCAGTGATCGCCCACGCCCCGGCGCAGGCGGCCCTCCAGCACGAGTTCCTGCGGTGCGCTGGGGGGCTGGCTGCGTGCCGTGCGCCAGTGCTCCCAGGCCTCCAGGGGCTGGTCGAGGCGCCAGAGCCGGTCCAGTTCCCCATTGCCGCTCTCCAGGGGCTGCCAGCTGGGGGCAGCCAGGGCGGAATGGCGCTCGTGATCGAGGCTGAGATCCCCCCGGCCCAGCCGCACGGCCGCGCGCCAGCCGTAGAAGCCCTCGGGCTGGTGCTGCAGCAGCGCGCTCCAGGTGCCGCGGGCGGCCGTGCGCTGCCCCAACTGCCATTGGCTGAACCCCAGCCAGAACCGCTGGCGGCTTGCCAGGGCCGGGGGCAGCGCCTGTCCGATCGGCGCCATGAGCAGGGTCTGGGCCGTGGCCCATTGGCCGGCCAGCAGGGCCTGGCGGCTGCGCTGCCATTGCAGTTCCCAGCTGGCCGGATCGGTGGGCCAGCGCTCCAGCACCGCCAGCACGGCCCCGGTGCCCGGACTTTCCAGAGCTCGCCGGGCCTGGACAGGGGCCGTGGCCTGCAGGCTGGGTGGCAGCTTGGATAGGGCCTTCAGGGTGCTGGCTCCGGGCTGGTCGCTGAGCAGGGCGACGGCTTCGCTCGCCTGGGGAGATCGGGGAGCGGCTCGGGCCAGCTGCAGCAAGCGCTCCCGGGCCTGGCTCTGTTGGGCGTCGCCTCCTGCCAGCAGGACTTTGGCCAGGGCCAACTGGGTGTCCAATCCCGGCTGATGGCCCTGCAGGCAGGCCAGGGCGGCGGCGCCGTTGCCCAGCTGGGCCAGGCCTGCGGCGAGTTGATCGCGCTGGGCGCGGCTGGGCGCGGCGGTGTTGCTTTGGCAGGCTTGGCGCAGCCGCGGTTCGGCGCCCGGCCAGCGCACGCCATGGCGGGCCAGGTGGAGGGCCCCTGCGAGGCGGGCCGAGGGTGCAGGACCGGTCTCCAGCGCTGCGGCCAGGGCCGCTGGATGGGCGGCAAAGCGCTGCAGCAGCTCCTGGCGCAGCGCGGGGCGTTGGCGACCCAGGGCATAGAGCCCATCGGCGGCGGCCGGGGTCTGGGGGAAGCGCTGCACCAGCCGCTGCCAGCGTTGTTGGGCGGTGGCCGGATCCCCCAGGGCTTCGGCGGCCAGGGCATCCCGCTTGAGCACCAGGGCGGCGAGGGAATCGGGTCCCCAGCCCTGGCCGCGCAGCAGAACGCGCTCACGCACGGGATCATCCCCCTGCCGCTGCACCAGCAGCAGCCGTGCCTCCCGCCGCCGTTCCGGATCCGGCGAGAGCCAGGCCAGGCGCTGCAGGCTGGCGGTGGAGGTCTGGGGATCGGCGGCGGGAATCCAGGCCAGCAGGGCTCGGCCGGCCACCAGCCCGGCGCCGCTGCCCAGGCAGGTGAGCGCCAGCAGCAGGGGGAGGCGTGCCAAGGGCGAGGGCGGCGGGTCTTCGGCATTCTGGAGACGTGTGAAACGGCTCCGCTGGTGCGCCTGCCTTCCCTGCCTCCCTACCTCTCCAGCCTGCCTGGGGCCACCCAGCGTCTGCGGGCACTGCGGGTGCTGGCGGCAGCGGGTCTGGTGTTGCTGTTGCGTCCCTGGTGGCCGCTGATCTGGCTGCCCGGTTGGGTGGTGGGCCTGCTGTTGCTGTGGGCCGTGTGGGAGCTGGTGCGCTGGATCTGGTGGCCCCGGCGCTGGAGCTAGCTGATCACTCCACGTAGCCTGAGCTCCTTCGTGGCATCTGCCCATGGCCGAGCTGGCTCCCCATCCCGTCGGTCACCCCCTGCGGGGAGGTGTGGCCGGCTTCGGCACCGATGGCATCCGTGGCCGCGTGGGTACCCAGGTGAGTCCGGCCCTGGCGATGCAGGTGGGGTTCTGGTGCGGCCAGGTGCTGCCGCCCGGTGCGCCAGTGCTGATCGGCACGGATTCCCGCAGCAGTGGCCCGATGCTGGTGGCGGCGCTCACTGCGGGGCTCACCGCGGCGGGCCGGGAGGTGTGGACCCTGGGCCTCTGTCCGACTCCGGCCATCCCGGGGGCGATCCGGCGCCTGGGGGCGGCCGGCGGGCTGATGGTGTCGGCCAGCCACAACCCCCCTCACGACAACGGCATCAAGGTGTTCGGCGCCTCCGGCGCCAAGTTGAGTCGGGGCCAGCAGCAGGCGATCGAGGCGGGTCTGCAGGGAGTGGGGAGTGCCCCGGCCCAGGGGGCTTCCGGCGGCTTCAGCGGCACCGGTGTCGTCTGCGACCGCCACGACCTGATCGCCGACTATCAAAAGGCCCTCCTGGCCAGCGTGATGGGACGGCGCCTTGAGGGTTGCCGCATCGTGCTCGACCTCTGCTGGGGCTCGGCGACAGCCTGCGGCGAAGCGGTGTTCCGCGCCCTAGGTGCTGAGCTCACGGTGCTGCATGGCCAGCCCGATGGCGCGCGCATCAATGTGGGCTGCGGCAGCACCCACCTGGAGCCCCTGCGGCAAGCCGTGCTCGAGAAGGGGGCCACCATGGGCTTCGCCTTTGATGGCGATGCCGATCGGATGCTGGCCGTGGATGGCCGCGGTCGGGTGGTGGACGGTGACCAAATTCTCTATCTCTGGGGGTCATCGCTGCTGGCCGATGGCCAGCTGCCGGCCAACCGCATCGTGGCCACCGTGATGTCGAACCTCGGTTTCGAGCGGGCCTGGCAGGCCAAGGGCGGCGTGCTGGAGCGCACCGCCGTGGGGGATCAGTACGTGCACCAGGCGATGGAGCAGATGGGGGCCGGGCTCGGCGGCGAGCAGTCGGGCCACATCCTCTCGGCGCGCCACGGCATGAGCGGCGATGGACTGCTCACCGCCCTCCAGGTGGCCACCCTGTTGCACCGCTCCGGCCAGAGCCTGGCTGACTGGATGGACAGCAGCTTCCAGCCCTATCCCCAGACCCTGGTGAACGTGACGGTGCCTGATCGTCAGCGGCGCCAGCAGTGGCAGCAGTGCGAACCGCTGCGGCAGGCCGTGGCCGCGGCCGAGACGGCGATGGAGGGTCGCGGCAGGGTGCTGGTGCGGGCCAGTGGCACCGAGCCCCTGCTGCGGGTGATGGTGGAAGCGGCAGAGCAGCAGCTGGTGGACCACTGGGCCGCCCAGCTGGCCGCCGAGGCGGAGCAGCACCTCAACGCCGCCTAGATCAGGGGTTGTTGAGACAGTCGCGGGCCAGGTTGAGGGCGCCGCTGCAGGCATCCCCCGCGGGGGGCAGGAGCCGTGCTCCCGGACACAGGATCTCCAGGTGGGCGGCTAGCTGGCTGCGCAGCAGTTCCAGGTGCTCGAGGGCGCCGCCCATGGGCCATACCGGCGGGGCGACCAGTTCCAGCCGTTGGCTGATGGTGGCCACCATGCGCGCCAGGGCCAGGGCTGAGCGCTCCACCACCGCAGATGCCGTTGGATCGTCCTCAGCGGCGGCGGCCACCACCAGGGGGGCCAGCCGGGCAAAACCCGCGGGCCCGAACTCAGGCGTGACGACCAGGGCTTTGATCGCCTGGGCGGCTTCGGGGTCGTCGGCTGCCAGGCCCAAACCGGCCCAGATCCGGGCGCGCAGGGGCGATTCCGGTCGGCGGCCATCGGCCATCTCCAGGCTCAGGGCCAGGCCGTCGCGGCCCAGGTCCATCGCCGATCCCGCTCCATCGAGCAGCCAGCCCCAGCCGGCACAGCGGTGCTCCACCCCGGCCGCATTGCGGCCCACGGCAATGGTGCCCGTGCCACTGATCACGACAATGCCGGCCCGGTGGTTGCCCATTGCGCCGCGCAGGGCGGTGCGTTCATCGCCAGTCACCACCACGTGCGGCAGGGCAAGACCGAGGGCTTCGGCTGCCAGCGCCTGGGCAGAGCTCTGCACCGGGCTGCCCACTTCGACGCCACTGGCCCCAATGGCGGCGGCCCGCAGTTGCCCCTGGGCCTTCAGCTGTCCGCAGGCGTTGTCGAGGCTGGCTTGCAGGGCCCGGCGGAAGCGGCTGGGGCCGTCGGGGGCGGCCAGGTGGCACACGCCCGGCCCCTCCCCTTCCGCCAGCACCACAGGGCTGTTGACTTCGCTCAGGCGGCAGCTGGTGTGGGTTTGGCCGGCATCGAAGCCGGCAATCAGGGCCAGTTCAGCCACGGTCCCGGGAGGCTGCTGGAGCGGCCCCAGCGGCCAGGGTGGCCACACAGAACCAACCAACCAGTTGCACCTCGGGGCGGAAAAAAATGGTGTCGGTGAGTCCCTGGACGGCCAGGCCGGCGATCACGGCGATCACGGCCAAGGCCGGCAGGCTGAAGAAGCCATCGCCGCGCCACAGGGCCGTGGCCGTGCGCAGGTTGGCCACCAGCAGGCCGATCCCTGCCAGCAGCCCTGGGATCCCAGCCTCCACGGCCAGTTCCAGGGGGATGGAGTAGGCGCTGAGGGCGTTGAACTTCGGTTGCTGAAACAGGGGATAGATCTGATTGAAGGCGTCGTTGCCCGGGCCGATGCCCAGCCACGGCCGGGCCTGGATCATGTCCAAAGCCGCCAGCCAGACATTGATGCGGAAGTTGTTGGAGCTGTCCTGGCGGCCGGCCACCAGGCTCATCACCCGCACCCGCAGGGGTTCCACCTGGGTCACCACCACCACCAGCAGGGCTGCCCCACCGACCAGCAGCAGTACGGGGAACAGCTTGCGCCACAGGGGTGGCCAGGCCCGGGTGCCGCGAACGGCCAGCAGCAGCACGATCACGCCGGCTTCGGCCACCAGGCCCATCCAGGCACCGCGGCTGTAGGTGAGCACCAAGGCGGCAACGCCCAGCACCAGGGCCGTCAGGGCAAACAGCTTGCGGGCCAGGCCCTGCCAGCGCAGCAGGGCCACCAGGGCCAGCGGTAGGGCCGGCAGCAGGTAGCCCGCCAGCAAGTTGGGGTTCTCCAGGGTGCTGTAGATCCGCACGGTGCCATCGGCCACCGAATTGGGGTCCGCCCAGCGGGCCAGCTCGGTGGAGTCGCCGTAGAGCTGGCGGATGCCGATCACGCTGGTGATCAGTTCCCCGGCCAGCAGGGCCGCCACGAGGCGGTCCCACCAGAGTGGTGCGGCCACCAGCAGCTGACGCATTAGGGCGTACACCCCCAGATAGCTCACCAGCTTCACCAGGCCCTTGGCGGCGGCCAGGGGAACCGGGGAAAATCCCGTGGCCAGCAGGGCCAGGGCCAGAATTCCCAGGATCCAGCGGTCGATCTCGACCAGGGGTCCCGGCGTGGTGCGAAGAGCCAGCAGCAGCCAGAGCAGGCCGCTGGCCAGCACCAGCAGGCTCAGGCCGCTGCGGGTCACCAGGGGCAGGCCCGCCATCAGGGCGCAGAGCACCAGGCCCGACAGCAGGGTCAGCTGCCGCCCCAGGGCGCCGCTGGGGGCGCTCCGCAGACAGCCCTGCCAGCGCAGCAGAAGGGGGGAGGGGGGAGCACTCAAGGGGCGGAGGCTGGCGTCAGGCCGGATTATCGACCCCTGCGTCGGGATCCTCCAGGCCTTGCGGCAGCTCCTGCAGCAGCTGTTGCAGCGGCGGCAGGCTCTGGCTGTTGCGCCGGTAGAGCACCCGGTACACCGGCAGACCCTGGGCCAGCACGTAGGTTTCCCGCTCGGTGGGCACCGGCAAGGGGTTGTCAGCCCGCCAGGGACGGCTGTCTTGGGGCGGGCGATCAAAGCCTCCGCTGGCCTCGATCAGCTCCACCATTGGGGTGATCACCGCCAGCACATCGCTCTGGATGAACAGCTCCCGGCCGCAGGCCAGGGCCTCACCCAGGGCGAGCAGTAGGGCGGGCTGCAGGACCCGACGCTTGTGGTGCTTCTTTTTGAACCACGGATCCGGGAACTGGATCGACACCCGCTCCAGGAGTCCGGCGGGCAGGGACCCAAGCCAGTCCTGCAGGCTGATGTTGGCGTTGCAGAAGAGGTAGTGCAGGTTGTCGAGTCCGAGGGCCTGGCGGTCGGCTTCGGCCGCAACCACCAGGGGCCGGCGGATCTCCACGCCGAGGTGGTTGCGCTCGGGTTGCCGCTGGGCCAACTCCAGTAGACAGCGGCCCCGGGCGCAGCCGATGTCGAGGTGCAAAGGCTGCTCCGGCACCCGGAACAGGGCAGCCGGCGCCGGCAGGGGCCGGGGCTGCTGGAAAAAGCGGCTGAGGGGGTTGACGTGCTGGCGCACCATCAGCCCTCCTCGCTGGGCACCAGAAAGGCCAGGCTGGCGGTGTAGCCATGCAGGTGGGTGCTGCCTGCCACCGGGCCAATTTCGCCGTTGCAGAACACCCCGGCGATCGGCACCTCTGGGAAGGCTTCGCGGCAGAGCGTCACATCGCCATCGGCTTCGCCGTAGAGCCCCTCCCCCCGGCCCAGGCAGGCAAACAGCAGGGTGGCGAGGGGCTCGGCTGTGCGGGTGCGCTGGCGACTCAGCAGCTGGCGCAGCTCCTGGCGGGAGGTGGCCCCGTCGCGGAGCTGGAACTGGATCTGTTGTCCCACGCGCATCCGCTCGGCCACGGCCACAGCCCCGTTGCGGGGATCCACGCCGATCAGATTGCGCACCAGGAAGGCACCGGGTTCGGCGGGGTCCGCGCTCTCCAGGCTGAAGTTGCTGCGGCCCACCCCAAGAAAGAGCGAGTGCTTGACCAGTTCCCGTTCCTGGGGACTGAGCTCGGTGAGGATCGCCTGCAAAGCGGCCACGGGGCTGCGCCGGGCCTGACCCTGGCTCACCTCCAGCACCACGTTGCGCTGGACCTGCTCCACATCGAACACCGGACCGATCGGCCGGCAGCCCTGGGCGACGAGCGGGTCGAGCTGCCAGGCGCCGCCGATCAGGCAGCCCACAGCCCCTTGCATCACCTGGTCGCCGAACAGCAGGGATCCGTGGGGGGCGCTGTGCTGGCCGGCGATGCCGCCGAGTTTCACCGCCTCGGGACAGGCGTAATCCAGGCCACTGATCAGGTCGTTGATGCGGGGGCAGCTGGGATCCACCAGCAGCAGCATCGAGGGGCTGGGGGCTTCGGGCGCCCCCAGCAGGGCCCGCCACGGGTCGGCCGGTCCATCGAGGTCGGGCAGGGTGCTGGTGTCGATGGCGAAGGGGCGGAGCTCGGCTCCCGGCAGATGCAGCAGCGTGACGCTCAGGGCTGGTTGGTTCTCCAGCTCGTGGGGCACTCCAGCGCCATCAGTGCCCACCACGCCTCCGCCCAGGCAGCCCAGCCAGTGTTGGGCTTGCAAGGTCTGCCGCAGCAGGGGCAGCAGCCTGGGCAGGTCACTGGCGAAGCTTGCAGCGGCAAAAACCAGGGCCAGATCGGCTGGTCCCGCCCCCCTCAGCTGCTGGACAATGCTGTCCACCGCAGCCTGGAGCGAGGTCTCTGTCGCGAGGGCGGTGCGGCACCAGGCCTGGCGAGGCCGGGCGCTGAAGGGCCTGGAGAGCCAGCGGGGCAGGGGTAAAGCAGCCATGGAGCGGACCCTATCGCCCGCCGGGGGCCACGGATAATGGCGCCTTACCGAACCATTCGCGTGCTCCCCGCCCTGCCAGAACCGCTGTACCGCTCGCTGGTGTGGCTCGACGTCCGCGTGGCCGTGTTGTTCAGCCTCGGGGTGCCCCTGGTCTTGCTGGTTTGGGCCGCCGTGCGTCGGGAAGGTGCCTTGGTGCGCTTGCTGGGCATTTATTGGAAGGTGGCCAGCTTGCTGCTCCTGGCTACCCTGCTGCTCACCGATCGCCGTCCCCTCGGTTTCCTGGTGGCGGTGCTGGCCCAGGTGCTGGTGGTGGTGAGCGTTTGGTTTTGGGTGGATCTCAACGAGGAACTGGACGATTTGCCGCCCTGGAGACCCCTGCCCCTCACCCTGCGCATCTGGCGCTGGAGCCTGACGGTGTGGGGCCTGCTCGGCGCTGCCTTCAGTGTCACGGCCCTCGCCTGTCTGAACAGTTCCGCCCTGGCTGGCGCCCGCTGCACCGTCTGGATCGAGCCTCCCCTCGGACTGCACCAGCATGTGGCCGCCGTCTTTGCCTTCGTGTTTGGCGGCTCCTGGACCCCCTCGGTTGCGGCCTTCATCGGCTACTTGGGGCTGGTGGCCTATGGCGTGGGTCTGCTGCAGTGGCTGCTCGTGCGCCTGCCCAAGCAGGGCCGGGTCGCTGGTGAGTTCTGAGGGGAGCTGCCATGCATCCGCACGATGCCCAGATCCAGCCGGGTGAATCCGTGATGGCTTTATTGGCCGGTCTTGAGGCGTTGAGCCGCCACCATCCCGATCGCGTGCTGCGGCTGCGCGGCACCCTGCCTGCCGATCCAGCTCTGCAGAGCCAGCAGGCTGAGCCGTTTGAGCTGCTGATTTTTCGTGGCTTCTCCAGCAGCGTCACCCATCCCACGGCGTTTGATCCCGACAGCCCGGTCTTGCCCGAAGGCACCCAGATCGCAGCGGCTGAATTGCTGCGGGCGCCGCTCAAGCCGGCTGGAGAGGAGGTGCTCGCGGGGCCGACCTCCCCAGAGGTGTTCCTGGATTCCGGGCGTTGGCGGTGAATGGGGGGAGCAGCTGCGCAGCCAGCAGCCATTCTTCACGGCTTGGGGGACTTCCGGTGCAGGCGGGCCAGGCAGGTGCTTCGGCGCTGCTCCAGCAGCGTGATCCCCAGGGAAGGGTTCTCCCCGAGGGCCTCGACGGAGGGGCAGCTGCCCAGCACCAGGGCCTCTTGATCGTGGCCGTGGCGTTTCCAGTTGGCAAGGCTGGACATTGGCTTCGCCGAGGGCGCGTTCAGGGGCGAGCCGAAGATCGTATCCAGCTCGGCATCCGCCACCACGCTGTAGCGCGGGCGTCCGAGCACGAAGAGCACATCCGCCTTGCCGTGTCGGCGGTGGGCTGCTCGGGCCAGCTCCAGAACCGGTTGCTGCTCCAGTTGCCGGTAGGGCCTGGCCAGGGCGGGTAGGCAGCTCACCAGCAGCAGCATGCTGCTCAGCAGACCCAGCCAGCGCCGACCCGGGGCTTGCGGGCCCCGATGGCTCCAGCCTCCATACAGCGCAGCAAGCAGGGCCAGGCCGCCGCCTCCGGCAAGCCAGAGCATGGTTCCCCCGGGAGCGGCCTGCAGCGCTTGTCCATAACTCCCCAGCTGGCCCAGCCGCAGGCTGATCAGCCCCACCATCAGGGCGGCGCTCACGAGCCCGAGTTGCAGGCTCACCAGGCGCAGGCACCAGGTTGGATGCCTGGGGGCGGTTGCGATCAGCAATGCTGCTGCGGGCAGGAGTGGCAGCACGTAGCCGGGCAGCTTGGTTGGAATCGCGGTGAACAGGGCCAGGCCCAGAAGCAGCCACACCGCTGCCAGCTGTTGCAGCCGCTCGATCCCTCCCTCTGCCTGCCGCCAGTGGCGACGACGTTGCCAGAGTTGCCCCAGGGCTGACAGCAGGAGGGGCCACCAGGGCCAGATCAGGCCCAGGAGTACAGGGAGGTAAAACAGCAGGGGTTGGGCGTGACCGTCCACGGCCCGGGTTGCCCGTTGCAGGTGGCTGAATCCCAGGAAGCCCTGGATGTAGGCCAAGTGGTGGCCGCTGATCAGTGCCTCTGCCCAGGGGGTCACGACTGCAAGCAGGGCGGCGCTGAACAGGGCCAGGCAGCCTGGGCGCAGCAGCAGGCGTCTGCTGGCGGGGTGGACGGCGGCATCCACCGCGATGATGAGCAGGGGCAGGCCGATGCCGAGCAGCCCTTTGGCCAGGAATCCAAAACCACAGCACAGCCCGATCCACAGGGCTCCTAGCAGCGGTCGATTGCGCTGGCTGGCCCCGCCAAAGCCAAGGGCATAACCTCCCAGAGCCAGCAGGACAGCGAGGGCCAGGTAGATGTCGTGAACGGCCGTGTGGCCGAAGGCGATCCACCCGGGGCTGAAGGCCAGCAGGGTGCCGGCCAGGGCCGTTCGCGCCCAGGTCTCCCGGGCCGGCAGGTCTTGGCGGCAGCCCCGGTGGGTCAGCCAGGTGAGGCTGGCGACGCCCGCGGTGGCGGCGAGGGCAGCCGGGATGCGGGCCAGGACTGGATTCAGCCCAAAACGGCTCCACACCAGTTCGGCGAGCCAGTAGGGAAGCGGCGGTTTGTCCGCATAGAGGTGGCCGTTCCACGCAGGAACGATCCATGCCTTGTGACGGAGCATCGTTTCCGCGATGCCAATCTGGAGAGCCTCGGTTTTATCGAGTGGAGCCAGTGTGAACAGGCCATGGAAGAAGGCCAGGCCGCACACCAAGGCCAGCCAGAGGCCCGTGGCCCATGGCCCCAGCGCGGCTGCCTCGAGCGTGCTGGGCCTGCGGCTCTCTCTCCGGGAGGTCTGGTTCAGCACGCCAGCACCGCCACGCAGCGGCCGCAGAGGCTGGGATGGGTGCTGTGAAGGCCGATGTCGGTTTCGTAGTGCCAGCAGCGCTCGCACTTCTCCCCCTCCGCTTTGGTGATGCTCACGGTGATGCCGCCCTCACTGGCCTCCGCGATGGCGTCGGCGGGAGCCGGGCTTGCCTGCTGCAGGGATGACACCAGCAGCCAATCGGCCAGGTTGTCGACCGTGGGATGGGCTGAATTCGCCAGCCACTGCAATGCGGCGGCGGCGGCCTCGGCGCCTTCGCCCAGCTCCAGGTGCACCTGGGCCTCGAGGGAGGCGCCCAGGGCTCCGCTGGCGCGGCAGCTCTCCAGCTGGCGGTTCACCAGGGCCCGCAGCTCCAGGATTCGCTCCATCGGCGCCTCCAGCTCGGGCCGGCGCCAGGCGTCGGGTGCGCTGGGCCAGCCGCGCTCAAACACCGAGGCTTCGGCCACCGGGTAGGGCAGGTTCTGCCAGATGTCTTCAGCCATGTGGCAGAGCACCGGTGCGATCAGCCCCGCCAGACGCTCCACCACCAGGGCCAGCACCGTTTGGCAGCTGCGCCGGCGGAACTCCTGGGCACCGCTCACGTAGAGGCGGTCCTTGGCGATGTCGAGGTAGACGTTGGAGAGGTCCACCACGCAGAAGTTCTGGAGGGCCTGGAAGAAGCGGTAGAACTCGAAACGCTCGAAGTCGCCACTCACGCTCTCGATCAGCGCGGCAGTGCGCTGCAGCATCCACTGGTCGAGCAGCGGCAACGCCGCGTAGGGGACGGCGTCGCGGGCCGGGTCAAAGTCGTGCAGGTTGCCCAGCAGGTAGCGGGCGGTGTTGCGCACCTTGCGGTACACGTCGGCCAGCTGCTTCACGATCCCCGGGCCCAGGGGCACGTCGGCCGAGTAGTCGACGGAGCTCACCCATAGGCGCAGCACATCGGCGCCGTAGGGCGGCTCCTGCTTTTCGTTCTTACCGCCCTCCACCAGCACCGCCGGATCAACGACGTTGCCCAGGGATTTACTCATCTTGCGGCCCTTCTCATCGAGGGTGAAGCCGTGGGTGAGCACCCGTTTGTAGGGGGCGTGGCCGTTGACGGCCACGGAGGTCAGCAGGCTGCTCTGGAACCAGCCGCGGTGCTGATCACTGCCTTCCAGATACAGATCGGCGGGGTAGTGGAGTTCGGGGGCACGGCTCGCGCTGCCCGCGAGTCCGCCCAAGACGCCGGCCCACGATGATCCGGAGTCGAACCACACGTCCATTGTGTCGGTGCCCTTGCGCCACTGGGCCGCGTCTGCGGCATAGGGCTCCGGCAGCAGGCCGGCTTCGTCGCGCTGCCACCACACATCGGCGCCGTGCTCGGCGATCAGGGCCTGGATGTGGGCGAGGGTGGTGTCATTCAGCAGCACCTCACCGCTTTCACGGTGGTAGAAGACCGGGATCGGCACACCCCAGGTGCGCTGGCGGCTGATGCACCAGTCGCCCCGCTCGCTCACCATCGCTTCGATGCGGTTACGCCCGCTGGCCGGCAGCCATTCCACCGCCGCGATCGCCTCCAGGGCCGCGGCGCGGAAGCCCTCCACCGAGGCAAACCACTGTTCGGTGGCGCGGAAGATGGTGGGTTTCTTGGTGCGCCAGTCGTAGGGGTAGCGGTGCTCGTAGCGCTCCTGCTTGAGCAGCAGGCCGGTGCCCTCCAGGGCTTCGATGATGGTGGGGTTGGCGTCCTTGAGCACGTTGGTGCCGGCGAAGGGGCCGGCTTCGGCGGTGAGGTTGCCGGCCTCATCCACCGGGCAGAGCACCGGCAGACCGTATGTCTTGCCGGTGTTGAAGTCGTCCACGCCGTGGCCGGGAGCGGTGTGCACCAGGCCCGTACCAGCTTCGGTGGTGATGTAGTCGCCGCCGATCACCACCGGGCTGGTGCGCTCCAGCAGCGGATGGCGATAGACGATCCCTTCGAGATCAGCGCCTTTCACGCCCAACAGCGGCGTCAGCGCCAGCCCTAGGCTGGCTTCAAGGCTTTCGCGCAGCTCAGCAGCGACCACCAGGTGGGTGGCAGCGGGCGCAGCGCTCTCGCCCCGGGGGCTCACGGCGCAGATGGCGTAGTCGAGCCGCCCATTCACCGACACCGCCAGGTTGGCGGGCAGGGTCCAGGGGGTGGTGGTCCAGATCGCCACCGCCAGGCCCCCGGCGGCGGTGGCAGCTTCCGGGCTGAGGCCGGCGGCGCTCAGCTGGGCGGCTAGGCCCTCGGGCAGCTGCACGGCCGGGAAGGCCACGAACACGCTTGGGGAGGTGTGGCCGTCGGGGTATTCGAGTTCGGCCTCCGCCAGGGCGGTGCGGGAGCTGGGGCTCCAGTGCACCGGCTTGAGGCCCCGGTAGATGTGGCCCGCCAGCACCATGGCGCCAAACACACCGATCTGGGCGGCCTCGTAGTCCTTCTGCAGGGTGAGGTAGGGCGTCTCCCAGTCGGCCCAGATGCCCCAGCGCCGGAAGCCGGCTTTCTGGCCCTCCACCTGCTCCAGGGCATAGGCATGGGCCTTCTGGCGCAGGCTCACCGGGGTGAGCTCGGCCCGCTCGCCGCTGCTCAGCCCCTGCAGCACCTTCAGCTCAATCGGCAGGCCGTGGCAGTCCCAGCCGGGGATGAACCGCGCCTTCTTGCCCTGGAGCAGGGCGGTTTTGTTGATGATGTCCTTGAGGATCTTGTTGAGGGCGTGGCCCACGTGTAGGGCCCCGTTGGCATAGGGGGGGCCGTCGTGCAGGGTGAAGGTCTCCCCGGGGTTCTGTTGGCTGAGGCGTTCGTAGAGGCGCTGCTCAGCCCAGAAGGCCTGGATCTGGGGCTCCCGCTGCTTGGCGTTGGCCCGCATGGCGAAGGGCGTCTGCAGCAGGTTGAGGGTGTCCTTGTAGGAGGTCTGCCCCGAAGCGGTGGGTTCGGGCGCAGGGCTGGCGGTCACGTCGCCTGGGAGCAGCAAGGGCTGATTATCCCGCCTGGCCGCTGGTGGCCTGGGGCTCGGGGGTCGGGGCTTCTGGGTCAGGTGTGGCGGGTTCTGGCGCGGCGTCGATCAGGGCGTCGATCTCGGCAAAGGAGCTCACCACCACTGGATCGCTTGGCTCGGAAGGGAACTCGCCTGGTTCGGAGCTCTCGGAGCTTTCGGGGGCTTCGGGGCGCACCCAGCGTTTGCCGCTGGATTTGGGCTGGCGGCGCTGTGCCAGCCACTCGCCCAGGCCACTGCCGGCGGTGGTGACCACGGCGATCAGATGGGCCAGGGTGGCTCCTGCCTGCTGCAGGCTCGTCTGCCAACGCTCCCTCGACCAGAGCCGCTGCTGCTCCTCCGGGCTCAGTTGCCGCCAGCGCCCTTGGGACACCTCCGCCGCCAGGCGGCCGATCAGGAGCCCGCCACTGAGCACGCCCAGCATCGGGGCTCCGGTGAGCCGATCGGCGCTGGTCACGAGCACCAGGCCCAGCAGCAGCACCACGGCACCCCACGCCGAATCCCGGGGCCGGCTGAGTTCGCTGGCCAGCAGCGGCAGCAGCAGGATGGTGAGGCCCAGCAGCAGCGCCAGGAGACCGCCCAGGGTGGCGAGCATGGCCAAGAGGAATGGAGGCCTCCATTGTGGGCGTCTTCGCGGAGCTGTCCCTACAGTCGCGAGGCGCCCACCTGGCGGAATTGGTAGACGCGCTGGTTTTAGGTACCAGTGGCCTTGGTCGTGGGGGTTCAAGTCCCCCGGTGGGCATCAACGTTTTCTTAGGTTGCCGGGAGACAACGTTTTGGGGCGTGCTTCAGCCGCGATGACAGAGCTTCTGGCTGCCACCCCCCCTGGGTTCGCTCCCACGGCTGACATGCCGTCCCCGTCACGCTTGGTGCCGCGGGAGTTTCTCGATCCGCCCGCTGCCTGGAATCCCACGGTGGGCCTGTTTCTGGCGGGTTATGGCCTGGCCGCCCTGACCATCTGGGGCTGGTTTGTGGGCGGCTGGCCCCTGCCGGTGCTGCTGGCCACCGGCTTCCTGGCCCTCCACCTGGAGGGCACGGTGATTCATGACGCCTGCCACAACGCCGCCCATCCCCACCGCTTCTGGAATGCGGTGATGGGCCATGGCGCCGCCCTGCTGCTGGGCTTCAGCTTCCCCGTGTTCACCCGGGTGCACCTGCAGCATCACGCCCATGTCAACGACCCCAAGAACGATCCGGATCACATCGTCAGCACCTTTGGGCCGCTGTGGCTGATTGCACCGCGTTTCTTTTATCACGAGCTGTTCTTCTTTCGTCGCCGTCTTTGGCGCCGCTATGAGCTGCTCGAGTGGGGAATTGCCCGTGGAATTTTTGCCACCATTGTGATTGCTGCAGCGCAAGGTGGGTTTCTCACATTTATCTTCAATTGCTGGTTCGCTCCTGCCTTGATGGTGGGGGTCACCCTGGGTCTGTTCTTCGACTATCTGCCCCATCGCCCCTTCCAGTCCCGCAACCGCTGGCACAATTCCCGTGTCTATCCAGGCCGGCTGATGAACTGGTTGATCATGGGGCAGAACTACCACCTCATCCACCACCTCTGGCCATCGATTCCCTGGTTTGAATATCGGCCTGCCTATCACGCCACCAAGCCGATTCTGGATGCCAAAGGATCACCGCAACGGCTCGGTCTGTTTGAAAGCAAAAGTGACGGATTGAACTTTCTCTACGACATCTTTTTGGGGGTGCGCAGCCACCGCAAGAAGCGCAGCAAACTGCGGCCCATTGCCGCCCTCATGCCCACCCGCCATGCACGCCGACGGGTGTTGGAGCTGCTGCACAAAACGGCTGTTTCGCCCGTGCGTGAGTCGCCAGTCCGCTAGTCCGCCAAGATCTTGGGCACCCGGATGAAATCTCCCTCCCGCTGGGGAGCTTCATCCAGCAGCTCTTCCCGCACATTGGTGGGGGTCACCACGTCCTCGCGGGTCACGTTCACCACCTCCACGGCGCGGGTGGTGGGAGGCACCCCTTCGGTGTCCACCGTTTCAAGGTGTGCCACGTAGTCGAGGATGCGCTCCAGCTGCCCGGTGTAGGTGGCGATCTTTTCCTCCGGCAGGGCGAGGCGGGCCAGCTGGGCCACTTTGCGCACGTCGTCGGCGGTGATCTTGCTCATCGGGGGTTGCGGGCTGGGCACGACGCTAGCGCTCAGGCCAGGAACGCCTCCAGGTCGGCGGCCAGGGCGGTGGCGGCCAGATCCAGGAAGCGTTCACCGTGGCTGGCCTGGGCCAGGAAGGGGTTGGAGCCCATGCGGCCATCGGGGTGGCGGCTCCGGAAATCCTCCGGACCATGGATCGGCCCGGCGGGGGCCGGTTCGGGCAGGGGCCGCTGTTTGGTTTGCAGGCTGGGCTCCAGGTGCAGGGTGAGGGCGATTTCGCTGGGGGTGGCGTGGTGGCCCTCCTCGTCGCCGTAGAGGCTGCGGGCCTCCTGCAGTACGGGCCCGGCCATGAACCAGTTGGCCAGCTTGCAGCGCAGCTGCGGGGCCACGGCGAGCCCCCGGTCGGCGGCGGTGGCATAGGCCTGGGCAAAGGCCGCCTTGCTGGTGGCGATGTTGCCGCCATGGCCGTTGATCACGTAGATCCGCTCAAAGCCGTGGCGAGCCAGGGAGAGCACGATGTCGTGCAGCACCGCCAGCAGGGTGGAGGGCTGCAGGCTCACCGTGCCGGCAAAGCCGAGGTGGTGCTCCGCCATGCCGAATGCCTGGGCGGGGGTCACCAGCACGCCGGTGCGCCGGCCCACCTCCAGGGCCACGGCTTCGGCGGTGAGGGCATCGGTGCCGATGGCGCCGGTGGGGCCGTGCTGTTCGGTTGAGCCCAGGGGCACGATCACGCCCTTGCAGTGCTCCAGGTAGGCCTCCACTTCAGGCCAGCTGCGCAGTTGCAGCCGGATGGCTTCGGTGGGGCTGGCGGCCCGGGGGGCGGATTGGGTCATCGTGAACAGCAACGGGCCCGGGCGGGCTGCCTAGGATTTCAGTGCCAGCAGTGCCCAAGGCCCATGCTGCACCGCAAGCTCTACCAGTTTTGTGCCGAACAGCGCCCGGTGTGGGTGTTCCTGCGCGATCAGCAGCGCTGGATTGAGGAGGCCACGGTGGTGGAGATCGAGGGCGATCTGGTCACCTTGCGCTACGACGCCGAGGACGACGACGAAACCCACAGCTGGGAGGAGAGCGTGCGCCTCGATTCGATCGGAGCCGTCAGCACCCGCCTGGCCTATGTGTGCCGCAGCGGCAGCCCGGATGACGTGATCACCTCCGAAGACTGCCCAGAAGCGGAGCGGCTCAGCAACCCCTAGTGGGCGGTGCCGTTGCCGTCGTAGTTGTCAGTGTCGTAGTAGCCGCCCTTGGTGCCGAAGAACAGGGTGGCCAGTACGAACAGACCGCTGCCGAAGACCAGCACGGTGGCGAGGGTGAAGCCGGAGGAGTTCATGGCAGCCCAGGGGCCTGATGCATTGGAGTTCAGTCTGCTGGCTGACGCCCCTGCGGGCGAGCCGGGCGGCGCCAGTGTGGGGAATCCGTTGCCGAAGGCCTTCTTCGCCCGCCCCGCCGAGGTCGTCGCCCCCGAGCTCATCGGCTGCCTGCTGGTGAAACGCCAAGCCGATGGCGAGCTGCTCTGGGGCGTACTTGTGGAAACGGAGGCCTATTCCCAGGAGGAGCCCGCCTGCCACGGGCATCGCCGCCGCTCCCCCAGCAATGAAACCCTGTTTGGGGAGCCTGGGCGTTGGTATGTGTATGTGAGCTATGGCATGCACCACTGCGTCAATGTGGTGACCGGCCGCGCTGATTGGGCCAACGGCGTGTTGCTGCGGGCCGTGGCCCTGCCTGGCGAGCCCGACCGGGTGGCGGCAGGTCCGGCGCTGCTGGCTCGGCGCTTTGGGCTCACCAAAAGCCACAACGCGCTGCCCGTGCAGCCGGATTCCGGTCTCTGGTTGGCCCCACGCCCCCCTGCGCTCGCGGCTGATCTCACCCTGACCCAGACCAGCCGCATCGGCATCTCCCAGGGACAGGACCTGCCTTGGCGCTGGTACCTGCGCGCCAGCCGCAGCGTGAGCAGGCGGGCCAAAGGCGACCGCCAGCCCTAGCTTGGTGATGTTTGCGCCTTGGATGCCTTGAGCGGTTGGAGTCACCGCCATGTGCTCGATCTGGCGGCCTTTTCGCTGGACGACTACGCCACCGTGCTGACGCTGGCCCAGCGCTTCCGTGCCCTGCCGGTGGCGGGAGCCCGCAAGTTGCCCGCCCTGCAGGGGCGGTTGATGACCAGCCTGTTCTTTGAGCCCAGCACCCGCACCCGCAGCAGCTTCGAGTTGGCGGCCAAGCGGCTCTCGGCCGATGTGCAGAGCTTCTCCCCCTCCTCCAGCTCCCTGAGCAAGGGCGAGAGCCTGCTGGATACGGCCCGCACCTATGTGGCGATGGGAGCCAACATTCTGGTGGTGCGGCACCGCTGTGCCGGCGTGCCCCAGAGCCTGGCGGCCGATCTCGATCGGGCTGGTGAACGGGTGGCGGTGCTCAACGCCGGCGATGGCTTGCACAGCCATCCCAGCCAGGGGCTCCTGGATCTCTTCACCCTGGTGCGCCACTTCGCTCCCGAGGCACCCACGCCCGAGGCCCTCCGGGGGAGGCGGATTGTGATCGTGGGGGATGTGCTCCACTCCCGGGTGGCCCGCTCCAACCTCTGGGCCCTCACCGCCTGCGGCGCCGAGGTGGTGCTCTGCGGTCCGCCCACCCTCTTGCCCGACGCCTTCGCCGATTTTGTGGCGGCGCCTCCCCCAGGCCAGCAGGCCGATCCAGTGCCGGGCCGCGGACCGGTGCGGCTGGTGCGCAGCCTGGAGGAAGCCCTCCCCGGGGCTGATGCGGTGATGACCCTGCGTCTCCAGAAGGAGCGCATGCACCAGCACCTGCTCACCAGTCTCGATGCCTACCACCGCCAGTTCGGCATCACCCGCGCTCGCCTAGCCCTTTGCGGCCAGCCTGTGCCAGTGCTGCACCCGGGCCCGGTGAACCGGGGGGTGGAGCTGGCCGGCGAGGTGCTCGACGATCCGACCGTGGCTCTGGTGGAAGAGCAGGTGCGCAACGGCATTCCGATTCGGATGGCGTTGCTGTACTTGCTGGCGGCGGCGGAATCGCCTACAGCAGCTTGAAGCCGTCCAGCAGGAGCCCGTAGAGCAGGCCGATTCGGGCCATGTCGACCAGCTGCAGCGCCAGAGGGTCGCCGCGGCGACGCAGCAGCCCCCCCCTGATGCGAATGGCCACTTCCATCGCGCCAACGCAGATCAGGGCTCCCACGGGATCCAGCTTGGCCAGGGTGCCCGTGATCGACCCCACGGCTCCGCCGATGCTGAAGCTGATCAACAGCACGATCACCAGCAGGGAGAGTCGCCGCCAGGGGTTGGCAGCCCATCGCTCCAAGGCCACTCGGGCTTGGGCGATCTGCTCTTGGAAGCGGGTCTGCTGGTAACGCCGCTCTGGCGGGGTCGTGGTCATGACCCGGAGATTGGCAGCGTCACGGCCGGTAAGCCACCCTTAAAAGAGGGGGCAGGGAAGCTGGCTACGGTGATCCCCATCACCCGGCCCGAGCCCTGCCGACCCATGTCTACACCATCTCTGGCGTCTGCGCAGCCTTTTGCCGCTACCGATAGGGGATTCCAATAAAAAAGCCCTGGGCCGAGGCCCGGGCTGGGTGATGGGGACGAAGCCACCAAAGCGCCTGGATCGCTGCCGTTCAAGGGGGAGGAGACGTTTGCCAGAGCGTCCCCACGGGCCCTTGACGCTCCCAGGACTCAGCGCGGCCTGTGTCTCAGCCGTCGCTGTCTTTCTTCCTGGAGGACTTGCCCTCCAGCAGCTCGAGCAGGGCCTCCATCTGGGCCATCACGCCCCGCACTTCCCCGGCTTCGGGAAGCAGGCCATCGTCCATGACGCCCTGATGCATTTCGCGGAGCTCCTGGCGGATGTACCGCAGGTGGCTAACCACCTGTTCGCGTTTCGACTGCGACATCGATGGAGGGCTGTACTAATCCCCCCTTTTACCGCATCGCCGGTTCACTTCTGGCCAAATTGGGCCTTGGCTTGCTCATAAAAGGGGGCATCGATCTCACTTCGGCCTGCCTCCTGGGCCATCGATTCAATCCTCCGACGCACCGCCGGTCGCACAAAGAAAGGCACTTCCTTGAGTTTGGCTTCGGCGTCGGGGTGCCACTGCATCGGGAGGTTCAGGCCTGCCTGCCGCTCTTGAAGGGGAATCGAAAATGGAGAATAGGGGACTCGAACCCCTGACCTCTGCGGTGCGATCGCAGCGCTCTACCAGCTGAGCTAATTCCCCTGGGACCAGGTCCGGGGTGGACCCAAGCCAGAAATTATCAGTCCTGCACCCAGGGCGCTGCCCTGATGCTGAGAATGGAGGTCTGTGAGCTGGCCCCAGCCTTGACCGATTTCCCCGCCCCGGCCGCTGGAGCGATCACGGCCGAACTGATCGCGTCCTTTGATGAGGCGTCGGTTGCCGAACTGGCCCGGCGTCTCGATGAGGATGACTACCCCACGCCCTTTGAAGGCCTCCAGGACTGGCATGTGATGCGCGCCCTGGCCATCCATCGCCCTGAGCTGGCCCGGCCCTACGTGCATCTGGTGGATCAGGAACCCTTTGATGAGGACTGAGCCCGCCGACCCGTCTGCTTCGGTGGCCGATCCCCTGGCGGGACGCCGCATCCTGGTTGGCATCAGCGGCAGCATCGCGGCGGTCAAGCTGCCGTTGGTCGTGAGTGCCCTGGCCCAGCGCGGGGCCGAGGTGCGTTGCGTGCTCACGCCCTCGGCGGCCCAGCTGGTCAGTCCGGTTGCCCTGGCCTCCCTGAGTCGCCAGTCCTGTTGCCTGGATGCCGACCAGTGGAGCCATCGGGCGTCCAGGCCGCTGCATGTGGAGCTGGCGGAGTGGGCGGAGCTGGTGTTGGTGGCCCCCCTCAGTGCCACCAGCCTGGGCCGCTGGGTGCACGGGCTGGCCGACACCCTCTTGGCCAGCACCCTGTTGGCCACGGAGGCTCCCGTGCTGGCGGCCGCGGCGATGAACACGGCGATGTGGGCTGCTCCAGCCGTGCGACGGAACTGGGAGCTGTTGCAGGCCGATGGGCGGGTGCTGCCCCTGGGCCCCGCGTCCGGTCTCCTGGCCTGCGATCGACGGGGCGATGGCCGCATGGCTGAGCCGCCCTTGCTGCTCCTGGCCCTGGAGTGTCTGCAGCTGTGGGGCTGCCGCCAGGACTGGGCGGGGCAGCGGCTGCTGGTGACCGCAGGCCCCACCCGGGAGCCGCTCGATCCGGCCCGTTGTCTCACTAACCCGAGCAGCGGGCGGATGGGGGTGGTGCTGGCCCAGGCGGCCCGCCTGCGCGGCGCCGAGGTCACCCTGGTGCACGGCCCCCTGGCCGTCGACCCCCAGCTGCTCGAGGGGTTGCGCTGCGAGCCCGTCGAGACCGCGGCTCAGATGGAGCAGGCCCTGGTGCGGCTTCAGCCCGGTGCCGATGCCATTGCCATGGCGGCGGCAGTGGCCGACCACCGCAGGCAGGAGCCCTTGGCCCAGAAGCTCAGCAAAGAGGCGTTGGAGCGTGAACTCGCCTGCGGCTGGCAAGCGGTGCCCGATCTGCTGGCTGGGCTGGTGGCCCGCCGGCCCGCGGGCCAGCGGATTCTGGGATTTGCGGCCCAGTCCGGCGACGTGCTCCCTGCAGCCCGGGCCAAGTGGGTCCGCAAGGGCTGCGATCTGCTGTTCGCCAATCCGATTGATCAGGTCGGTGCGGGTTTTGGTGGGGACACCAACCAGGGCTGGCTGCTGGGTGGCCCCGCCGGTGAACAACGGCTGGAGCGTGGCTCCAAGCTGGCCATTGCCCAGCAGCTGCTCACGGCCCTGCGGGCCGTGAGCTAGCGCTCAGGCGGCCAGGGGTTCGTCGTCGGGAGCCCCGTCTTCGGGGCTCTCCTGCTGCAACAGGTCCATGAAGGTGCGCAGCTGCAGGCGTGGGATGTAGGGCCAGCCCCCGCTGCGCTCCACGCTCTGCAACAGGCTGAAGAGTTGGCTGCGGTCCGCGGGGAGGCTGCTGCGGAAGGCTCCGTCCTGGATGGAACGGTGCAGATGTTCCAGTTGCCGCAACAACGCCAGCAGGGCCTCGGGCTGGCCCTCGAGCTCGCCGGCCAGGTGCTCGATCTGCTGCAGAGCGCTGGAGAGGCGGTCTTGCTGGGAGGGATTGAGGCTCATGTCTGGATCTCTGTCGTCGCGCGCGACGGGCTCTCGCATACAGGTTGTTGAGAGCCGCGACATCGTACGGGGAATGGGGGTTTTGCACCGGTAGGATCCGCGCCAGCCCAGTTCCCATCCACCGTCTCTGCGGCCTCTCCCCATGCGTTTTCGTCCTCTGCTGGCCCTCGTGCTGGCGCTGTGCCTGACCCTGGTGACCGCCTGCAGCGGTGGGGCCAAGGCCGTGGATCGCGCCAACCTCACCTACGACGACATCCACAACACGGGCCTGGCGAACGATTGCCCGACCCTGCCCGATTCGGCTCGCGGCTCCATTGCCCTGGATCCCTCGGCCAAATACCAGCTGCGTGAGATCTGCATGCACCCCGCCGAGGTGTATGTGAAGGGTGAACCTGCCAACAAGCGCCAGGAGGCCCAGTTTGTGGCCGGCAAGATCCTCACCCGCTTCACCTCCAGCCTCGATCAGGTCTACGGCGACCTCGTCGTGACCGGCAGCGGTCTCAGCTTCAAGGAGCTCGGTGGCATCGATTTCCAGCCGATCACCGTGCTGCTGCCCGGCGGTGAGGAGGTGCCCTTCACCTTCTCCAGCAAGGAACTGGTGGCCACCGCAGACGGCGCTTCGCTAACCACCAGCACCGACTTCGACGGCTCCTACCGGGCTCCCAGCTACCGCACCAGCAACTTCCTCGACCCCAAGGGCCGGGGCCTCACCACCGGCTACAGCAGCGCTGTGGGTCTGGTGCCCGCCGGTGATGAGTTCACCGGTGAAACCGTGAAGCGCTACGTGGATGGTTCCGGCACCATGAATCTGTCCATCACCAAGGTGGATCCCAGCACGGGTGAATTCGCTGGGGTGTTCACGGCCATCCAGCCCTCCGACTCGGACATGGGCACGAAGGCCGTCGTCGACGTCAAAATCGTCGGCCAGCTCTACGGCCGCCTCGAGCAGGTCTGAGCGTTTCGCTCACAGCAGTTGCCAAGAGCCCCGGAAGGGGCTCTTTTTGATGGCCGCACCTGTTGGCGACCTTCAGCGCAAGGGGGTGAGCCGCTGGTCTGGGAGAATCCACCGTCGTCCCGAGCGCCGCCCCGCCATGACCGTTGCCGACTCCGCCGCCACCGGCCTGATCGCCCCCCACGGCGGCTCCCTGGTGAACCTGATGGTGGTGGGCGGTGACGCTGAGGCCGTGAAGGCCGGTGCCCGCCGCCGCATCGAGTGCAGCGATCGCAATGCCTGCGACGTGGAGCTGCTGGTGGTGGGTGGCTTTTCGCCCCTGCGGGGCTTCATGCACCAGGAGGACTACGACGCCGTCGTGGCCGGCCATCGCACCACCAGCGGCCTGCTGTTCGGCCTGCCGATCGTGTTCGATACCGATGACGCCAGCATCAGCGTCGGCGAGAAGCTGCTGCTCACCTATCGCGGTCAGGAGTTGGCGGTGCTCACGGTCGAGAGCCGTTGGGAGCCCGACAAGGCGCGCGAGGCCCTGGGCTGCTACGGCACCACCTCGCTGGAGCACCCCGCCGTCAAGATGATCGCCACCGAGCGCGGTCGCTTCTATCTGGGAGGAGCCATTCAGGGGCTGGAGCTCCCCCGGCGGGTGTTTCCGTGCAAAACGCCCGCTGACGTGCGCGCCACCCTGCCCGAGGGGCAGAGCGTGGTGGCCTTCCAGTGCCGCAACCCGATCCACCGGGCCCACTACGAGCTGTTCACCAGGGCCCTGGATGCCAGCAATGTGAGCGACCAGGGCGTGGTGCTGGTGCACCCCACCTGCGGTCCCACCCAGGACGATGACATCGCCGGCGAGGTGCGCTTCCAGACCTACGAGCGTCTGGCCGCCGAAGTGGCCAACCCGCGCATCCGTTGGGCCTACCTGCCCTACTCCATGCACATGGCCGGTCCAAGGGAGGCGCTGCAGCACATGATCATCCGCAAGAACTACGGCTGCACCCACTTCATCATTGGCCGCGACATGGCCGGCTGCAAGAGCTCCCTGACGGGCGACGACTTCTACGGCCCCTACCAGGCCCAGGACTTCGCCCGGGATAACGCCGCTGAGCTGGGCATGGAAACCGTGCCGTCGCTCAACCTCGTCTACACGGAGGAGGAGGGCTATGTCACCGCCGAGCATGCCGAAGCGCGAGGCCTGCATGTGCGCAAGCTCAGCGGCACCCAGTTCCGCCAGATGCTGCGCGGCGGCGAGGAGATCCCGGAATGGTTCGCCTTCCGTAGTGTGGTGGAAGTGCTCCGGGCCGCGGCCTGAGCCAGTTAACATTCCTTTACTTGATTCTCAGCAGAGGCACGGGTCTTGAAAAAGCGCTGGCGCAACGCGGGGCTCTATGTCCTCCTGGTGATCGTGATGATCGCCGTGGGCACGGCCTTCCTGGATCGGCCCGATCCGGCCAATGCACCGCGCACGCTGCGCTACAGCGATTTCGTGGAGGCCGTTCAGGGCAACGAGGTGTCGCGGGTGCTGATTTCCCCCGACCGGGGTACGGCCCAGGTGGTGGAAAACGATGGCCGCCGCGCCGTGGTCAACCTGGCCCCCGACAAGGACCTGCTCAAGCTCCTCACCGACCACAACGTCGACATCGCCGTGCAGCCCAGCCGGGAGCCCGCGGCCTGGCAGCAGGCGGTTGGCAGCCTGATCTTCCCCCTGCTGCTGCTGGGCGGCTTGTTCTTCCTGTTGCGCCGTGCCCAGGGCGGCGGTGGCAACCCCGCCATGAGCTTTGGCAAGAGCAAGGCTCGCGTTCAGATGGAGCCCCAGACCCAGGTGACCTTCGGCGACGTGGCCGGCATTGAAGGCGCCAAGCTCGAGCTCACGGAAGTCGTCGACTTCCTCAAAAATCCCGATCGCTTCACGGCCGTCGGCGCCAAGATCCCCAAGGGCGTGCTGCTCGTGGGTCCTCCGGGTACCGGCAAGACCCTGCTGGCCAAAGCCGTGGCCGGTGAAGCCGGGGTGCCGTTCTTCTCGATCTCCGGTTCGGAGTTTGTCGAGATGTTCGTGGGTGTGGGCGCCAGCCGCGTGCGCGATCTGTTTGAGCAGGCCAAGAAGAGTGCCCCGTGCATCGTCTTCATCGACGAGATCGACGCCGTGGGTCGCCAACGGGGCGCAGGCCTCGGTGGTGGCAACGACGAGCGGGAGCAGACCCTCAACCAGCTGCTCACCGAGATGGACGGCTTTGAAGGCAATACCGGCATCATCATCGTGGCGGCCACCAACAGGCCCGATGTGCTGGATGCGGCCCTGATGCGTCCCGGCCGCTTCGATCGCCAGGTGGTGGTCGACCGCCCCGACTACAACGGCCGGCTCCAAATCCTCGAGGTGCACGCCCGCGGCAAGACCCTCGCCAAGGACGTCGACCTCGACAAGGTGGCGCGCCGCACCCCCGGCTTCACCGGAGCCGACCTGGCCAACCTGCTCAACGAGGCGGCCATCCTGGCGGCCCGCCGTCAGCTCACCGAAGTCGCCATGGACGAAGTGAACGACGCCATCGAGCGGGTGATGGCGGGGCCTGAGAAGAAGGATCGGGTCATGAGCGAGAAGCGCAAGCGGCTGGTGGCCTATCACGAGGCAGGCCATGCCTTGGTGGGCGCCCTGATGCCCGACTACGACCCGGTTCAGAAGATCTCGATCATTCCCCGCGGCAACGCCGGCGGCCTGACCTTCTTCACTCCCAGTGAGGAGCGGATGGAATCGGGTCTCTACTCCCGTTCCTATCTCCAGAACCAGATGGCGGTGGCCCTAGGCGGTCGCGTCGCTGAGGAGATTGTCTACGGCGAAGACGAAGTGACCACCGGTGCCTCCAACGACCTCCAGCAGGTGGCCCGGGTGGCCCGCCAGATGGTCACCCGCTTCGGCATGAGCGATCGCCTCGGCCCCGTGGCTCTTGGTCGCAGCCAGGGCGGGATGTTCCTCGGCCGCGACATTGCCGCCGAACGGGATTTTTCTGAGGACACGGCCGCTGCCATCGACGAGGAAGTGAGCCAACTGGTGGCTGAGGCCTACAAGCGGGCCACCTCCGTTCTCACCGAAAACCGCTCGGTCCTCGATGAGTTGGCCGACATGCTGGTGGAAAAAGAAACCGTCGATGCCGACGACCTCCAGGAGCTGCTGGTCCGCAGCGACGTGAAGGTGGCCGAATACGTCTGAGCTGGAAGCTGGGTTGATCGAGGCGTTGCACCGCCAGCCCTTGCTGGTGGTGCTTCGTGCGTTTGATCCCCTTGAGCTTTTGCCCGCTTTGGAGCGACTCCAGGGCTTGGGGGTCCAGCACGTCGAGATCGCCTGGAGTCCTTCTCCCCACTGGGTGGCTTCCGTGCAACAGCTGCGCCAGCACTGTGCTGGCCTGGCCCTGGGGGCCGCTTCGGTGGTGGATTGTTCCGGCCTGGACGCGGCAGCTGCTGCAGGTTTGGGTTATGCGGTGTCCCCGGTGTTGGAGCACGCCTTGGTGGAGCGGGCCCGTGAGCTCCAGTTGGCGTTTGTGCCCGGGGTGATGTCGCCGTCGGAGGTGCATCAGGCCCGTTTGTGGGGATGCTCCCTCGTGAAGTTGTTTCCCGCAGCTCCCTTGGGTCGCTCCTATTGGCAGCGGCTGGCGGGCCCGTTGGGGGGGGGGCAGGGCCTGCCCCACTGCATCGCAGCGGGAGGTTTGGGTCCTGATGACGTCGAAGCCTGGCTGGCTGCCGGAGTGGATGCGGTGGCCCTGGGTGGATCCCTCGTCGATGCCGCGGCTTGGGAGGCGTTGGCTCGGCTTGTCGAGCGACTCGAGAGCCGTTAGCGCCAGATTGTTGCCGTTGCGAGTCTGCAGTGCTACAGCTGAGACAGAGGTTGCCTCCTTTTATGTCTCAGCTCACCGTCAAGCTCAGCGAAAGGGCCGATGCCCTGATTGCCCAGCTTCAGAAGGAAATTTTCAATCGCCGGCGCAAGAAGGTCTCCGCGGCCGGGGTGATCGAAACCCTGGTGGAAAGTGGCGCCAAGTCCCAGTCCGACAAGCGTTTCGCCACGTCCTGGAAAAACCTGATCCAGGACATTGAAAAGGCGGCCAAGGTGGCCGATGCCCATGGCGCCAAGCCCGCCAATCTCAGCGACGCCGAATGGGCGATGGTGCTCAGCCATCGCAGCAGGACGCCCAAGGCCTCCTCCGCGCCGCGGAAGGCCGCAGCCAAGAAACCAGCGGTGAAGAAAGCGGCTGTGGCGAAGAAGCCAGTCAGTGCTCAGAAGTCAGGCCCGGCCAAGAAGGCACCGGCTGCCAAGAAGGCTGCAGCCAAGCCCCCTGCGGCGAAGAAGCCAGCGGCTAAGCCTGCTGCTGCCAAGAAACCAGCCCGCAAGACCGCGGCCTCCACGGCGGTGTCCACCAAACGGGCCGGATCCTCGGCGGCGCGACGGATGGCTAAAGCTGTGGGACGGCTTGGCAGCGCTCCAGCTGCGGCCACTGGTTCCCTTGCCAGCAGCAACGGCCTCCAGCCCACGGCGTCTGTGTCCTAGGCCCCAGGAGGCTCGTGGCCGATCACCACAGGCTGCACTGCCCTTGCTGGAGCAGCAGGTGATCGGCCAACACCAGGGCCACCATGGCTTCCACCATCGGCACCGCCCGGGGCAACACGCACGGGTCGTGCCGCCCCTTGGCCTCCAGCGTGGTGGCGGCGCCAGTGGCATCGATGGTTTGCTGCGCCTTGCGGATCGTGGCGGTGGGTTTGAAGGCCACCCGGATCACGATCGCCTCCCCGTTGCTGATGCCGCCCTGGATCCCGCCGGAGTTGTTGGTGGCCGTGTGCAGGGAGCCATCGGCGGTGGGGAGGAAGGCATCGTTGTGTTCGCTGCCCTTGAGCAGGGTTCCGGCGAAGCCTGAGCCGATTTCAAAGCCCTTGGTGGCGGGCAGCGACATCACGGCCTTGGCCAGGTCGGCCTCCAGCTTGTCGAACACCGGCATGCCCAGCCCCACCGGCGGGCGACGCACCACGCATTCGATCACGCCGCCGCAGGAATCGCCCTCACGGCCGATCGCTTCGATCCGTTCGACCATCCGGCTGGCGGTGGCGGGATCGGGGCAACGCACGATGGTGGATTCCACCGCTTCCAGGGTGACCTGCGCCGGGTCGATCGTGGCCTCCAGGTCGTGAATGCGCTTCACCCAGGCGATCACCTCGGTGCCATGGGTTTTGGCGAGCAGTTGTTTGGCGATGGCTCCAGCGGCCACCCGGCCAATCGTTTCGCGGGCTGAAGCCCGGCCTCCGCCACTGCGGGCCTGGATGCCGTATTTCGCCTGATAGGTGGCATCGGCATGGGAGGGCCGAAAGGCCACCTGCATCTCCTGGTAGTCGCCAGGCCGCTGGTCCTTGTTGCGCACCAACATGGCGATCGGCGTGCCCAGGGTCTCGCCGTCGAGCAGGCCGCTGAGGATCTCAACCCGGTCGTCTTCCTTGCGGGGTGTGGTGATCTTGCTCTGGCCTGGTTTGCGCCGGTCGAGCTCGTGCTGAATTGCCTCAAGGTCGAGGGTGAGGCGGGGCGGACAGCCGTCGACGATCACGCCGACGCCACCGCCATGGGATTCGCCGAAGGTGCTGATCCGAAAGAGCTGGCCGAAGCTGCTGCCCATGGGAAACCGAGGTTGGCGTCAGATTAGGAACTGGGGCGTTGGCAGTCCGATGGCTCGTTCCAGACCAGGGCCACAACCAGGAGCGACAGCAGCGCACTGAGGTAGCACCACACCGATAGAAAGACGTGTCGGTAGGCCCAATCGGCGATTATTCCGCTTGCCAGAAGCGCGACGCCAAACCCGCGCAGCCGCCAAGACGGCAACAGCAGCAGGGGAACACTGATCACGGCCGCGTAGAGAAAGCGAACCGACCCCGCCAGCTCCCCGCTCCACAGCAGCTCCAGCCCGTAGTCGATTGATCCCTGCACAACCGAGGGAGCCATGCGTCCGGGTTGCAGCAGCAGCGGTAGCCAGAGGCCGACTCCGAGCAAGACGCCTAAAGCCTGCAGCCCCCGCAGCAGCTGTCGGCGCTGGTGCCCAACGCGCCAGCGGGGCGGGCCTGCCAACGCCAGGCTCAGCCCCACGCTGGGAATCCAGATCGGCCAGAAGGCCAGGGCAAAGAACAGATAGGCCAGAGCCGCTCCGTGGGCCCCTGGCGCCAGGGGTCCCGGACCGAGCCCGAGCCACAGGGCCCCTTCCAAAGCCTGCTGCAGGCCAAATCCAACCGGCATCAGCGCCAGTGGCACCAGGTCTGTCCGGCCATCCCGCCAAGCGCGCCACAGCGCCGAAAGGCCCAGGGGGAGCAGCAGGCCCGTGCTGGCAAAACTGGCGGTGGCGGAGAAACACATGGCCCGCCGCTCGCCCTGGTTGCCCCTTCACCCTATTGAGCTCGCTTGCACCGGTGGCCCTTGAGAGCTTGCCAGTGGAGTTGGCCCAGCCAACAAAAAGCCCCCTCTTGCGAGGGGGCCTGGGGGATTCCGTTTGGCTTGTTCAGCCGTAGCTGATCAATCAGCCGATGGCGGGGGCAGTCAGAGCCACGGGGGT